>JASJAO010000015.1 GCA_030066975.1 Henriciella sp.
GCCGCTCGCACACCTGCCTCGTGCTCCCTGATCATCCGTATGATCTGTTCTTCGCTGAAACGTGATCTTCTCATTTTGCATCCTCGTTTTCGAGGACTCTGCAAATTCATGGCCGGAAATTACGGGGCTGGGTCAACGTTAATCCGAGCATCACCCAAGACTCGGACAGCGATTCATCGTCACGCAACTTTGATCGAGAGACAATCGCGTTCGATTTTAATCAGAAATTTTTGAGTGACCTCATGAAAATGAGCACACAGATCATTCTCGTGACGGTTACTATAGATGGAGCTATCCTGGCCGTTGCAGGAGGTCAAATTGTCGAGGACGCATGGGCAAAACGGGCGGTTTTGTTTCTAGGTGCCATCGTCAATGTGTTCATCATTTTTATGCTTAAGATGATCGAGTGGCATCAAAGAGCAACTTTCGAGAAAATCCTCAGTTTTGCTCCTGAATATATGCCCGACCTTGGGCCGGAAAAGGTCCCTGCCACTTACAGGTTCAGCTCCATCACGCTGTTCTGCATGGTTATATTTATGTTCGCGGTGATGTTTGGCCTTGCGGCTCTAAACTTGCCAGAGTCGGGAGTGGCACAGACCGAGGGGAGCGCATCAACTGAGGAGAAAGCAGAAACTCTCGCAGGAGTGGAGAAGTAGCCGTTTTTGACGTGAGGCGACTTTCGTTCAGTTGTGCATCTGATGCTACGAATTTGGTTGGAGCCTCGATCTATATACGTTCACCAGGTTTCAGATATTGATCGATATACTTCTGTAAAAAGTCGGAACGGGCGATGGTTCGGGCCAATTAGGAATACTGTCTTTGTATTCCTGAAACAGCTTGCTGAGTTTAGGGCAATCGGCAAAAGGGTTTTCGTCCAATCCCGGTGTTTTTTGTTTTGGTGGTTCGTCTTGGTCGTTTTGTTTTGACATGCAGGCTCCTGTAGGTAATTTCTTTTGTAAATATTATTATAATACAGATTCAGTGTAGTCGAGTATAGTTATTTAGTTGTGACATCCTTTGAGCAAATCCTTTGTTGTGTTTAATCGGGTCTCTGCTTAGTGCGCGGATCGAATACTCTCTTAGATGTTGGCACGTGGATGCATCGATCACCTGATCGAGGTCTGTTAGTCCGAAACAAAGGTCGCCGTTAGAGCGTCCATTTTCGATTTTGCACTCCCAAGCATTTAACGAATATGCGAAAGCGCGCTCCAGCAGGCCATATGCGCGCAGAAGAAGACTTTTCGGCAATTTCGAGCTTTCTGTGTCTTGGCTTGTGATCTCGTCGTGTTCAGGTGATTGCGTTTCATCACCCAATAAGTTGATTCCTGCCGTTTTGAGGGCATCGGGATCAAATACCGACACTATTTCATGACACTTAGAAAATTCTCTGCTGGCGCGTTCCCGCTGCACTAACACGCGATAAATTGAGCCTTCGGGAAGCGACGGATCTTGTTTCATCGTGTCGTTTGCCCTTGCGAGGAAATCAAAAGCGGCATCCTGATTGAGGTGAAACATCATCATGTGCTTCCAGAAGTACACTACCGTCATCGACTTTACTTGAAACTCTTCAATTTCCGTTAAACTACAAAATGTTTTGAAGATTTTTGATAGCGCCTCTTTCTTCGATTCGGATAGGTCAGAAGCGACTAGCTTGACCACGCCGTCGTCACCTACCAAGAGCTTCAGAGCTTTCAGACGAATTCTCTCGAACTCCAGAATGAAAAAACGTTGTCGACTCAGTTCTGCCGGTATGATCTCGTTTCGATCTAGTTCCTGAATTTGATTGCTTAACGATCGAACGCGATCGCTTAGAAAAGTATCTTTGACTTTCAATAAGTCGCTGCCGAAGCTCTTGTTGAGATCTGAAACAACTTCTTTTTTGATTTTTTCTAGAGCAGCCTCACAGTCGAGTATCCGGCTGAATATCTGTGACTGGCTACCGTCCGGCAACCCCGAAGCCAATTTTGAATAGGTGTCAAATAGCTTGATATACCTTCTTTCTTGAACATCGCCCGCTTTGAAGAAATGATAAGAAATGAAGAGATTTTTGAAATACTTTTCTACTTCGTTTTCTTTGTTCAGGTCACCATCGATATATCGAAAATTCCTGAGGCCATTCTTAGCGTCCTCGGCATTTTCTCCAAACGTTGTCATGGACTCGGACATCATATCGAACGCCCTTTTCAAGGAATCCGAACGTTGTTCCATTTCCCTGATGTGACGCGCCGACGTGACGTTCCATGCTGGACCGGCTTGAAGCTTGTACAGCGCTTTGTGATTGATTTCCGCCCAAATATCTTCAATTGCTGCTCTGACTTGGATCTCGATTGGCAGTCTAACAACCTTATCGTCGATAAACGCGTTGGCTTGAAAGATCATACGCCCTGAGGAGTAGTAGGTATCGTCTTTACTGCCGGAAGATATCTGAGATGTGAGAAATTTCTTCACGGCGTGCCTGTTTAGTTTTTTGTGACCGTCTAGAGGTGCAGATATTCGATCGAGTAAGTCGCCATGGAGTTTTTGCTCACACCGAGAGTACACATCTTTCCGCTTCATATCGCTTCTGGTGTAAAAATCTGCTTCTTGAAAAGTGTCCCCAAATGCCAACGGCGAAAACAACGGGTTGGGGTCGGATGCTCCCGCTTCGATCATTGCTAAAATGAAATCGATCGTTCTTTCCAAACCAGCATCATAAAGCGTGACGATACGGAATCCGACGAGATCTGTCATATCTCGATAACTGTAGGGAACGGGCGGTTCTTCTTTGGATTCGCGGCTTTTGCGCGCCTCCTTTTCGAATATGCTTTGTTTCGATTTTACCCGAGAGCGAGTATAGAAAATGTCTCTTGAAAAGCCAGGAACGACAGCATTTGCTAAATGATTTAGTCGTAGGCTGATTTGGTCACACGCTAACAAAGCCAGATCTAAATTGAGAGTGGGGCTTGATGTATCAATTACCTCACCCTGCTCAAAGGTGGGCCGTGACTCCCGCCGAACCGTCCTCATTCTATGACCTCGCATGGGATATCATCCCACCCGCTGAGTTTGGCGACCGCCGCAGTTGAGTTGCCATCCAAGATCAAGAAATCACTGGCCGTCAATCGTTGCACCTGAATAGGGCTGCGCTTTGTCAGATTTGATTCACTTGCCTCCAACATACGCCGATGAGCTTCCAAAATGCTCTCTTCATCCAAGTGGTCCCAAACCAATAAACCTAAGCCGATCAAACAGTCTTTCTGGCCATCATGAATCTCAAAATAAGACGTGTGCAGATACGCTAGAGGCGCTGGTAGCGAAATTGACAATTCTTGGAACGGCACGATTTTCGTACCGTCAGATACAGCGACCCGAAAGCTCATGAACTAAATACCCCACCAAAAACAGCTCAATAGACAGCTTTTTTTTATTCGTTCAAGTCTAATAGGTGAGATTTATTTGGATTGATTTGTCGGCATCAAACTGAGTGCAGGAGTGTTTGAGCTGAGCGCGAAGGGCCATTTTGAACCCTCCAAAGCAACACTTGGGTAGGTGTTCGTGTGGCGAGTGTGGTGCATCACTGCCCGGTGTGTTGGCGGCTGTGCTGAAAACGGCCTCGACACGGGGTGAAGGCCGTTTTGATCCCATCCGAAGCAACACACCTCTTATGGGTCTCATATTAGAGATCAGGCTCAGGGCCTTTATTTCGGCTGCGCCGGGGCTTGCGTGCTGAAGTAGGGCGGCGTTTGCGCTTAAAGGCTTCGCGGCGTTCATCCTCGTCGCGCTGAGTTTGCACAGCCATTTCTTCAAAGCGAGTGCGATCTTCCGAGACTTGCTCATAGTCAGAGCGGAGTTTTTGAGCCTGTTCCTTTTGGCGGGTTGCCAGCCAGTGCCGTTGTTCACGCTGTTTGAGGATTAGGGCTTCACGTTCTGCTTGATCGCGTGCCAGCGACTTAGCCGCTTCCACCTCATTCTCGGCTTTAATCCGTTTGTTTTCACCGCGGACCCAATCCCACAGGGCGGATAGTCCGGTGCGGAACTTCGCTTGCCGCGCTTTGGCTTCTTCAATTTGTCGCGCCGCAATTACATCAAGGGCGGTTTTGCGTTCTCCGCGTTGACGTTCGACAAGAGCCTTGCGTTGTGCAGACCGCATTGCCTTTCTGTCTTCATTCCGGCTGCGCAGTTCAGCACGATGTTCATCCATTTTGGCTGACATGGCACGGCCAATGTCAGCTTTGGTTTCATCAACGCGTGGCAGAACGCGTTCCTCGCCCAAGCGATCACGCACAGCCTTGGTTTTGATGCCCAACCACTTTGGCAGACTGTAAACCTCACCATCGATATCAAGCACGACGAAGCCCCGGCGATCCCCACGCGCGAGGCGATAGCCTTTGTGCTCAAGGGCGGCATTAAATGATTTTGCATCGTCACTTTGTGACCACGCATCCAGCAAGTCGCTTTTTATCGCCTTGGCGTCTTTGCCGATGCGTTTGGCGTGCTGGTATTGTTCGAACGTGTAATTGAGAGGGTTGCGTTCTTCGCGATTGAGTAAACCGCGCGGTATCTCATGCCCGTGTTCAACAAATAATTCTCGGCTGACTTCCTTCATCCGCAGTTTGTTGAACGGCATGGGAATGGCTTTCATCTCAACCGCATCAATTCGGCTCCACACCACATGCGCATGTGAATCCCGATGATCGCCTTTCTCATGAACGACAATCACACGGGGCTGACCAACAAGATTGAGGCGTTCTTCCGCTTTTTGTATTGCCGAAAAAAACTGCTCGTCGGTTGTATCCGCGCCCTCAGGCGGGGAGAACGATAAAGAGAAGAGATACTTCTCGCACCGCGTGCCAGAAGCAATTGCGCGTGTCTCTTCAAACGCTTCATACATATTGTCGGTGGCAAAGCCTTCCACGGCTAGCACGCGCACATGGTCGTTCTCATCGTCTCGTAATAGATGATGCGCCAATCCTTCAGAGCGCCGTGCATTACCGTGAAGGATCATGTTTTGGGCGCTCTTTGCCCCAGCGCTTTCAGCAGAGCATTACGCATAATACGAACATCGGTGCACGCGCTTTTTAGGTCGGCTGATAGCTCATCATCAACGGGTAACGCGCCAATATTGGCTGCATGGGCGATTTGGTTGAGGTTGGAAGACAAACGAGAACGTCCAAGCGTCGCGAGTAATTTTCCCAAGAGTACTTTGTCAAAACGACTCGGTGCGCGTTGCCGCGGCACAGCAGGTAAATCTTCGAATAGCCGAGCTTTGATGTAGGCACCCAGCGTCATGTTCCCGGCGGCGGCCTTTAGGCGTATTTTTTCTTCTGCCGAAAGCCGCAAGGAAAATGGAGCTTCACGATTGGCTGTGGATCTTCGCGAGGAGCGCACAAGACCGCCAGGCGTGCTTGCTTCTTCGAACGTTTGGTAGATTTTGTTGGTGCCGGGTCTTCTCATAGGCCCAACTCCTCAAAATCAATATTTTCTCCTTGAAGCTGGCTTTCCCAATCTGATAGTGTCTCGAAGAATTGGTTCAATGACGCATCGGTATGATGCACCATTCAAATCGGATTGAGATCCGCTCAAAAAATCGATCCGGGGGATCGATTTTACGATTTGAATGAATCTTTGTTTGTTCCCGTATCGCGCTGTCGCGCTCACGTGGATCGCGCTCAAGGCTGCGCTGCGGTTAGGATCAAATGTTCAGAATCCAACTCTATCCGCGCGGCGAGGAGAAGGGTGACGCGTCGGATCGGCGCCTGAGGACCGGGAATTTGAAGCCCTTGTCGGGGTCCGCGCTGCCATCTTCGTACTTATTGACGAGCCGATAGGCGAGCCAGAAGCCGAGGACGCCGAACACAATGCCGCCGATCCCTTGTCCGATCAGAACCCCCGGAGCACCGCCAAGATCGGCCCCTATGATCACAAAAGGGATCACGCCAATCGTGTTCTTGCCCCAGTTCAATACAGTCGAAAGCAGCGGGCGGCGGAGATTGTTGAAGGCTGCGTTCGAGATGAACAGCGTGCCGTTGAAGATGAAGAGCGGCGCAACTGCCGCGGCGAACCAGAAGATCAGATTGCGGCCTTCTTCGGTGAGCTGGAACTGGTCTGAGATGAAGCCGTTGAGCAGGAAGAGCAGGATCCAGGCGGCAAGTGTATAGAGGGCTGTAAACTGGACAGCCTTGATCAGCGTGCCCCGGACGCGCCCGAACTGTTTGGCGCCAAAGTTCTGGCCAATGATCGGACCCACGGCACCGGAGAGGGCAAAGATCACGCAGAAGGCAAGCGGGGTCATCCGTCCGGCGACCGCATATCCGGCCACCACGCTGTCACCGAACTCTGAAATCGTCCGCGTGACGACGCTGTTTCCAATTGGGGTCGCCACATTGGTCAGCATGGCGGGGGCCGCAATGGCGATGATGGGTTTGAGGTCGCTGACCAATCGGCGGACCCCAATCCGGGCAAAGCCGCCATAGTGTTTGAAGATCGGATAGAGCGCGGTGGCGGCCATGGCAAAGCGCGCGGCGACGGAAGCATAGGCGGCCCCATCGAGGCCCAGACCGAACCCGAAAATCAGGATCGGATCGAGGATCGCGTTCACAGCTCCGGCAGATAGCGTGACAGTCATCGCGCGGCGGGCATCGCCATGAGCCCGCAACAGGCCCGAAGCCATCATGCCAAGCGCTGCGATCGGCATGCTGAGAACTACAATGCGCAGATACCGAACCGCAAGCTCCGCAGTTTCGCCTCTGGCGCCGATCCAGTCGACCAGTGTCGGGGCGTAGGTCCAAAACAAAGTCGCGACGACCAGGCTGATCGCCAGTCCAAAAATGATCACGCTAGAGGTGATCATGCGCGCTTCATCCATCACGCCTTGCCCGATCCGCTGGGCCGCCAGTGCGCTTGCGGCAATGGTCAGGCCGATCGAGACCGAGAATGTGAAGAAAAGGAGCGTGCCGGCAAACCCGACCGCTGCGGCCAATTCGGCCTCACCGAGCATCGAGATGAAGAGCAGGTCCACAAAGTCGACCAGAAAGACCGAAACGAGTCCGATGCTTGCGGATGCCGACATCACAATGATGTGGCGCATCAGATTGCCTTCCAGAAATATTGCCTGCTTGGCCGCCATACACTCGTCTCTTAATGACGGCAGCACAGATCGTGACCTGTATGGCGTCTTTGTTCAGATCCCGGAAAGTGGGGGATTGGCTTAGAATTGCAAGCTAAAGGATTTGAGTCGTCGCTTCGCTGCCGCGCTGCACCAAATTCAGACCGTTCTCATCGCGCTTGAGGCGGGTGACGGAGCAATGGGTTGGCCGGAACACGGTGACATTGGTCGAGCCTTCAAGATGCCCAACCAGCGCGTTGATTGCTACAAAGTGAGAGAACACAACGGTCTGATCGGGCAGGGCCTCGACCGTCTCGATCAGATTCGTGCGCCAGTCCTGAACCACGGGCGGGGCCTCTGTCCAGGTGCCGCCCATCAGTGTGCGCAGCCAACTGACCCGGTCTTTGATGCCTCCGGGCGTGGGGATCTCGCTGACATTAAGATGGGTGTTCAACGCCAGGCCAGAGACATCGCAGAACGCCGCGGCAGTGTCCTGGCAGCGTTGCATCGGACTGCTGATGATCGAAGAAATGGATTCGCGATGGAGGTTTTGAGCAACCTGTTTGGCCTGCGCGGCGCCTTTGTCTGACAGACCGGGGTCGGGGTGTTCGCCCCAACTCGCGGCCGCCTCGCCGTGACGCACAAGGAAGATCACGCGGCGAACGCTTCCGAGCTGTCCATCTCTGCAATGGCTGCCTCGATAATGTGCAGTGCCTCGCGATATTTAGACGGTGGTGCGATGTTCAACCGGGCCCGGGCCTCTTCGAGATTTTCAGCAAGCAGGGCGGGAATATCCTGATCAATCACGGGTGTTGCGGCTTTGCCGTGAGCGCGTGCTTCTTTCATGACCTCTGCGATGCGCGCCGATTTTGGCGCGAATTTAGTAATCTGGCGCTGTCCCATATAGGCGATGAACTGGATTCCAAATCCGCCATGTTGCTGATGGGTATAGGCGAGGAGGGCAGCTTCCCCGAGACTGTCGCGGCCATAGCCGGTCAGGACATGATAAAGATCATGCGTGTCTCTGGAGCGATCAGCATACCAGGACAGGTCGTCGTCGAACTGGTCATGGGCGCGGCGTTGTTTCAAGCTTTCCTCCACCAGGCCATGCGCAGACAAACCTTCTCGGCGCATGAAGTCGACATAAGCGCGCCCGACACTGCCGTCTGGAAGCTGTTCGAGCGGCCCATGATCGTCCAGCATGTCTGGTAAAAAAGAGCGTTCTTTCAGGAGCTTGTTGCCATTCTCGGTCGTCGCGAACCGGTTCAGGTCGCGGCGAAGAGAATCCCCGTTCAGGGCCTGAATGATATAGAACACCTGCTCTGTATCTTCCTTGTCGGCGAGCAGTTTCTGCATGTGGCGCCACGCTTTGAGGGGCTTGCGGTGAGGACGCGGCCGATTTGGATCGATATAGATGTCAGGCTGAGGCATGCTGGGTTTCCTCTTTTCACCTAAGGTTAGCACGCGGCTGGATTTGAAACAATGACGCAGGCGTCACTTATTTCGGGGCGCGGGGTGATGAGAATTCTGGCAGTGCTGCACCAGTTTTAAGCAGATGGGTGAGGTCAAGCTGTCCTATGGTTACTTCCTCTCCACGGATGGCAAGGCGCACTTTAAGCGGGTGTCAAACTCAAAACATAAAGGCGTGAGCTCATGAAAAAAATTGAGGCCATAATTAAACCGTTCAAACTCGATGATGTGAAAGAGGCACTTCACGAGGTCAGCGTTCAGGGCATGACGGTGGTCGAAGCGAAAGGCTTTGGCCGTCAGCGCGGGCATACAGAGCTCTATCGCGGAGCGGAGTATGTGGTCGACTTTCTGCCGAAACTGAAAGTCGAAGTCGTGGTAGCTGACAGTGCGGTCGCTGGGGCGATTGACGCGATTACCAAAGCCGCGCAGACCGGAAAAATCGGCGACGGAAAAATTTTCGTGTCCGATATTGGCGAAGCGGTCAGAATTCGCACCGGCGAGACCGGCGACGGTGCTCTATAGATACAACCATACTAAATAAACTGTACGATCCAGGAGGGCTTGATGGCCGAAAATGTACTTAAAATGATGCAAGAGAACGATGTGGAGTTTGTCGATCTGCGATTTACAGACCCACGCGGCAAGCTGCAGCACGTCACGTTCGACAAGAGCATGGTTGACGACGACTTTTTTACCGACGGCCAGATGTTTGACGGCTCATCTGTTGCCGGTTGGAAAGCGATCAATGAATCTGACATGAACCTGCAGCCTGATGTGGCGACAGCGAAAATTGATCCGTTCTTCCAGCAGACGACGCTGGCTGTGATGTGCGACATTGTCGATCCGATTTCAGGTCAACTGTACAACCGTGATCCACGTGGCACTGCTAAAAAGGCCGAGGCCTATCTTAAATCCACTGGTGTCGGCGACACCGCGTATTTCGGTCCTGAAGCTGAGTTCTTCGTCTTTGACGATGTGCGCTGGACCACAGAGCCGCACATGACGGGCTACTCGTTCGACTCGACCGAACTGCCTGCCAATACCGGCAAATCCTATGAGATGGGCAATATGGGACACCGTCCGGGTCCAAAGGGCGGCTACTTCCCTGTGCCGCCTGTCGACAGTGAGCAGGACATGCGCTCCGAAATGCTGTCGGTGATGGGTGAGTTGGGACTTGAGCCCGAAAAGCACCACCACGAGGTGGCGCCCGCGCAGCATGAGCTTGGCATGAAGTTCAATACGCTGGTCACGATGGCGGACAATCTGCAGCTCTATAAATATGTGATCCACAATGTTGCAGCGAGCTATGGCAAAACGGCGACGTTTATGCCGAAGCCATACTTCAACGATAACGGCTCAGGCATGCACGTTCACCAGTCGATCTGGAATGATGGACAGCCGACCTTTGCCGGTGATCAATATGCCGGCCTGTCTACGACGTGCCTTCACTATATCGGTGGCATCATTAAGCATGCGCGGGCTCTGAACGCGCTGACCAATGCCTCCACCAACTCTTATAAGCGTCTGGTTCCAGGCTTTGAGGCGCCGGTGATGCTGGCCTATTCAGCGCGCAACCGCTCTGCTTCGATCCGCATTCCATTCGGAACGGGCGAAAAAGCCAAGCGTATCGAGACACGATTCCCGGATCCAACGGCGAACCCGTATCTCGCCTTTGCGGGTCTGCTGATGGCCGGGCTCGACGGGATCCGCAATCAGATTCATCCGGGCGATGCGATGGACAAGGATCTGTATGATCTTCCACCAGAAGAGGCGAAATCTATTCCACAAGTATGTGGGTCGCTGCGTGAAGCGCTGGAAGCTCTGGATGCCGACCGCGGCTTCCTGAAAGAAGGCGGCGTGTTCGATGATGACCAGATTGACGCGTATATTGAGTTGAAGATGGAAGAAGTTGAGCGTCTTCAGCTGCATCCTCACCCGGTTGAATTCGATATGTACTATAAGGTATAGGCCTCACGTCGAATTAACGTTCGAGAAGCGCCGGAGCCTTAAACAGGGCTCCGGCGCTTTCTTGTTTTAAGTGTGCTTGACGTAGACCAATGCTGCAGATGAAGGATCTGATATGACCTGTGATACTCTGTCCTCTCTGCCACTTTGCGATCGAACGTACGTGAAATTGAACGACCTTTCTTCGAGCGGCAGGAAATACCCGGTCCGTTGGGGAGCTGAGGCATGAAATCTGCAATGATCTGGGGGGCTTATATCTGGTTTCCGTTTGTCTTGGCGTGTGCGTTTGGGCTGTGGAAATTTCGCGGCAGACTAAGGTTCCTTATCGCCGCTGCGCTGGTCTTGTCCCTGCCGCTGGCCTGGGCGCGCTTCGTTGAACCAAAGCTCCTCTTTGTGAAAGAAACGTCGATCGACCTTAGCCGGGATGCCCTTCCCGGGCCTTCGATTCGTGTCGCGCTGGTCGCGGACATGCACTACGGCGTGTTCACAAATTCCATCTCGATGGAGCGGATTGTTCGCAGGATCAATCGCGAAAATGTGGATGCCGTCTTTGTCGCCGGTGATTTTCTCTATCAGATCTACAAGAAGGATGTGTCCGACAGTCTCGCCGCGCTGAGCGATTTGACTGTTCCGATATTCGCAGTGCGCGGCAATCATGATGTTGGTTTTCCCGGCCCGATTTATGGCGAGGTCCTGACCGGGGCGCTGGAAGAGCATGGCGTCCTTCTGATCGAGAACATGGCCCTTGAAGTCGAACTCGGAGGGCACCCGCTGATTGTAGCAGGAACAGCGGACATCTGGATGCGCCGGGCAGACCTTCCGGACGTGTCGCATCTGCCAACTGACTTGCCGCTCATCTATATGAGCCACAATCCCGATGCGGCTTTGCAGATTCCCAGAACGTTTAAATATGACCTGATGCTGGCGGGGCATACCCATGGCGGGCAGATCCTCTTACCGATTCCCGGGCTGAAGCGCAGATCGATACCAACGGTCTATCCCTTCGATTGGGGGCTGCATGTGATGCCGAGAGGCAATCTGGTCTATGTCACGCCGGGAACGGGCATGGTTCGCCTGCCGATGCGATTTCGCAGGCCGCCGCAGATCGATATTCTGACCCTGACCCTGCCTTTGAGGGATTAACCGCCATCCACATCTTGCATCACCGGGCGAATGGACAAATATCTACCGCTCTGCCATGCACACTGCACAAATAGTCTTGAGAGCCTCCCATGTCTGACCCGCGTACAACTGCCCTGAACCTTGTCCCCACTGTGATTGAGCAGACGAGCCGTGGAGAGCGGGCGTTTGATATCTTCTCACGGCTCTTGAAAGAGCGTCTGATTTTCATCACGGGTCCAATTGATGATGCGACGGCCTCTCTGGTCTCGGCGCAGCTTCTGTTTCTGGAATCAGAAAATCCGAAAAAAGATATCGCGATGTATATCAACAGCCCTGGCGGCTATGTCACGGCCGGGCTCGCGATCTATGACACGATGCAATATATCCGCTGCCCGATTTCGACGCTGTGTATCGGTCAGGCCGCCAGCATGGGCTCGCTGCTGCTCGCCGCAGGTGAACCGGGTAGCCGGATTGCGCTGCCAAATGCGCGCGTGATGGTGCATCAGCCTTCCGGCGGCTATCGCGGTGTGGCAACCGACATTGAGCGCCACGCGGAAGAGATTCTCGACCTCAAGAAGCGTCTGAACAATATCTACGTGAAGCATACAGGCCAGGATTATGAAACGATTGAGGCCAAACTCGACAGAGATACGTTCATGACCGCCGAAGAAGCGAAGGAATTTGGAATTATCGATCAGGTATTCGAGCACCGCGTTGATGAAGGCGATGGCTAATTCGAGTATGTGGCACGAGGATTGCGCAGCAAGGCTTGCGCGGATTTCTCAGCGTCCTAATGTTGTAAAGTGAATCGGGCATTTCGCACGGTGTTCAGTGCGTGTTAATCCATGTCCGTCATTGAGGTTGCCCATGGCAAAGCAAAATGGCTCCAGCGATTCGAAGAATACGCTCTATTGTTCCTTCTGTGGCAAAAGCCAGCATGAGGTGAAGAAACTCATTGCCGGTCCGACGGTGTTCATCTGTGATGAATGCGTTGAGCTTTGCATGGATATTATCCGCGAAGAGAACAAAGCCTCCGGCTTCAAAGCAAAAGAAGGGGTGCCGACCCCGCAAGAGATTTGCGACGTGCTGGACGATTATGTGATCGGGCAGCCTTACGCGAAACGGATCCTTTCGGTCGCGGTGCACAACCATTATAAACGTCTGGCAAATCCCGCCGGTGCAGATGGCGTAGAACTCGCAAAATCGAACATCATGCTGATTGGTCCGACGGGTTGCGGTAAGACGTTGCTGGCGCAGACTTTGGCGCGCGTATTGGATGTGCCATTCACGATGGCGGATGCGACCACGCTCACCGAAGCGGGTTATGTCGGTGAAGACGTTGAGAATATCGTTCTGAAACTGCTGCAGGCGTCCGACTATAATGTCGAGCGGGCGCAGCGGGGCATCGTCTATATCGATGAGATCGACAAGATTTCACGCAAGTCCGACAACCCGTCGATTACCCGCGACGTTAGCGGTGAAGGCGTACAACAGGCCTTGCTGAAGCTGATGGAAGGCACCGTTGCAGCCGTGCCGCCACAGGGCGGGCGCAAGCATCCGCAACAGGAATTCCTGCAAGTGGATACGACCAATATCCTGTTCATCTGCGGCGGTGCATTTGCCGGCCTCGACAAGATCATATCGTCGCGCGGTGAGAGCACGACGATTGGCTTTGGCGCCGACGTCAAAGATCCGGAAGCCCGCAAAGTCGGTGATATCCTGCGTACCGTTGAGCCGGAGGATCTGCAGCGCTATGGCCTGATCCCGGAATTTATCGGCCGTCTGCCGGTTTTGGCGACGCTCGAAGATCTCGACGAAGACGCGTTGATGACCATTCTCACCCAGCCGAAGAATGCGCTGGTCAAACAGTATCAGAAGCTGTTCGAGATGGAGGATGTTGATCTGGCATTTACACCAGACGCGCTGACCGCCGTCGCTAAGAAAGCGATCGTGCGGAAGACCGGTGCACGTGGCCTGCGCTCGATCATGGAAGGCATTTTGCTGGACACGATGTTTGAGCTGCCCGGCCTACGCGGTGTGTCCGAAGTTGTGATCAATGGCGAAGTGGTTGAGGGCAATGCCAAGCCGCTTTACGTGCACGCGAAACAGTCGCAACCCAGCGAAGCGTCCTAAAGCTCACAAATTTAATTAGGTATTCTTCGCGTTTCGCCGCAGTTTTGCGGTTGAAGTGCCATATTGATCGCATCACATGATGGAGAAGCCCAAATCGCCCGCAGATCGGGTGAGGGTGAAGGTCGCCGCTGAGCGGGGCCTTGTCACTAAGGAGTCGAAATAAATGACCACGAAAACACTCCCCGTATTGCCACTGCGCGATATCGTTGTTTTTCCGGATATGGTCGCGCCGCTATTTGTAGGGCGAGACAAGTCGGTTCGTGCACTTGAAATGGTGGACGAGGGCGAGAACCAGATCATGCTGGTGGCCCAACGCGACCCCGCCACGGACGATCCGGGCGGCGATGATGTCCATACGATCGGAACGACGGCGACGATTCTTCAATTGCTGAAGCTCCCGGACGGCACTGTGAAAGTTCTGGTGGAAGGCGGGCAACGCGCGCGAGTGCATGCGCTGGTTGATCGCGGTGACTATTATGATGCCGAGATTGAACTGATCGATATCGCGCCTTCTGAAGGCGGCGAGCTGGAAGCGCTGACCCGTGCGGTGAGCGAGCAGTTCGAGAGCTATGCCAAACTCAACCGGAAAATCCCGCCGGAATCTGTGTCGACCATTTCCGATATCACCGATCCGGCAAAGCTGGCAGATGCGGTGGCTTCGCAACTGCAGGTAAAACTGGTTGAGAAACAAGGCCTTCTGGAACTGTCAGAAGCCAAGGAACGTCTGGAGAAAGTCCTGTCGCTGATGGAAGGCGAGATGGGCATGATGCAGATGGAGCGGAAGATCAAAAACCGCGTCAAGCGTCAGATGGAGAAGTCTCAGCGCGAATATTATCTGAATGAACAGATGAAAGCGATTCAGCGCGAACTTGGCGATCAGGCCGAAGGTGAGCGCGACGAGGTGGGCGAGCTTGAAGACAAGATCAAGGAATCCGGTCTGTCTGATGAGGCGCGCGCGAAAGCTGAGCAGGAGGTCAAGAAACTCCGCCAGATGAGCCCGATGTCGGCCGAGTCAACGGTTGTCCGCAATTATCTTGACTGGTTGCTGGCCCTGCCATGGGACAAACGCAAGGAGATCTCGACCGATCTCAAGGCTGCTGAGAACCAATTAAACGATGACCATTATGGTCTCGACAAGGTCAAGGAGCGTATCCTTGAATACCTCGCGGTACAGAAACGGACCAACAAGCTTCGCGGTCCGATCCTCTGTCTCGTTGGACCTCCTGGCGTGGGTAAAACTTCACTTGGGAAGTCGATCGCTGAAGCGACCGGTCGGGACTTCGTGCGCGTATCGCTTGGTGGTGTGCGCGATGAAAGCGAAATCCGCGGTCACCGCCGGACCTATATTGGCTCGATGCCGGGGCGGATCATTCAGAGCTTGAAAAAAGCGAAGACGGGCAACCCACTCTTCCTGCTGGACGAGATTGACAAGATGGGGATGGACCATCGCGGCGATCCGTCTGCGGCTTTGCTTGAGGTGCTGGATCCGGCGCAGAACTCGACGTTCAACGACCATTATCTGGAAGTCGATTACGATCTTTCTGATGTCATGTTCGTGACGACGGCAAACAGCCTCAATATGCCTCAGCCTTTGCTGGACCGGATGGAGATCATTCGGATCGCAGGGTATACTGAGGACGAGAAGCTGCAAATTGCTGTGCGCCACTTGCTGCCGAAAATTCGGGCCGATCATGGCCTGGAAGAAGCAGAATGGGTGGTTGAAGAGAGCGCGATCCGCGACCTTCTGCGCTATTATACGCGCGAAGCCGGTGTGCGGTCTCTGGAGCGTGAACTTGCGCGTCTGGCCCGCAAAGCCGTGCGCAAGCTGGGTGAAGATGACGTCACTACCGTCACGATCGACAGCTTCAATCTGGCTGAATTCTCCGGTGTACGGAAGTTCCGTTTCGGCCTCGCCGATGATGAGGATCAGATCGGTGCAGTCACCGGGCTTGCCTGGACCGAAGTTGGCGGTGATTTGTTGACCATCGAAGCGGTTTCCATGCCGGGACGGGGCAACACCAAGGTCACCGGGAACCTGAAAGACGTTATGAAGGAGTCGATTTCGGCTGCTGGGTCACTGGTTCGCTCTCGTGCGGTTCTGCTCGGTATCAAGCCGACCACGTTCAACACGACCGATATTCACGTTCACGTGCCGGATGGCGCGACGCCGAAAGACGGACCGTCGGCCGGTATCGCTATGACGACCGCAATGGTGTCTTTGCTGACCAGCAACCCGGTTCGCCGGGATGTGGCTATGACGGGTGAGATCTCTCTCCGAGGCCGCGTCCTGCCGATTGGCGGTTTGAAAGAGAAACTGCTTGCGGCGCTGCGTGGCGGAATCAAGACCGTGCTTATCCCGGAAGAGAATGAGAAAGATCTCGCTGACATTCCGGACAATGTGAAGGAAGCGCTGACCATTGTTCCGGTCTCGGATATCAATGAAGTGTTGGCGCGGGCCCTGGTGCGTCCGCTCACGCCGATTGAATGGTCTGAGGAGGATGAGCAGGCGCTTGCTGCCACCCTGTCAGGGCGCGCTACCCCAGGCAGCGATGGTCAGCCAATCCGCCATTAAACCCGGAATATTAGCCTAAAAGCGGCGGCCTCTGTCTTTTCTGGCAGAGGCCGTCTTGCATTTCCGGCCCGGGTGTCGCAAATAGCGTCCTCCGAGGGCGGTTAGCTCAGTTGGTAGAGCATCTCGTTTACACCGAGAGGGTCAGCGGTTCGAGCCCGTTACCGCCCACCATTTTGCTCTCTGGATTTGATCTGGGGGATCAAATCCAGCGCAAAATGAGTTTTTGTTTGATCACCCGCTTCGGCTAAGCCTTCGCGATGGATCGCGCTCAGGGCTGCTCTTTTCCAATTTGCTTCGCAAAAATTTTGATCCGGGGGATCAAATTTCGCATCAAAATGATTCCTAAGTTTGCCGTATCACTTCTCCGACACAAGGCAGGTTCAACCTGCTTCATACTCTGGACTTGATCTAAGGGATCAAATCCAGTGCAAATGAGATCATGTTGAACCATCCCGACAACTGGACGTCTTTGCTGCCTCGCCCATCGGAGGAGGGACACAAATATCATCGCGGGCATGCGGTGATCGTCGGGGCAACAGAATTGACCGGTGCAACCCGGCTCGCGGCGGCGGCCTCTTCTCGCGTCGGTGCAGGACTGGTCAGCGTCCTGTCCGACGAGGCCGCGGACATTTATCGCATGACCTTGCCAGCCGACATCATGGTGAAGGGGCTGGAGACGATGTCTGCAGCGCGGGTGTCGGCTGTGCTTGCCGGCAGTGGAGGGATATCAGAGCGAGGGCGGGCTGCCTTGTTGCAGGCCCCGCTTGACCGACCTCTTGTCCTGGATGCAGAGGCCATCGCGTTGCATCAGGATCTGGCGGCCGAGAGCCTCGTCCTAACGCCTCACGACGGGGAGTTTGCCCGCGCGTTTCCGGATTTGTCAGGTGAGCGCCTCGGCAATGCATGTGCTGCTGCGAAACATTCCGGCGCTGTGATTGTGTTGAAGGGAGCGGAGACGATTGTCGCCGAGCCGGGTGGGCGACACGCGATCAATCAACATGCCAGCCCCTATCTCGCTAAGGCTGGCACTGGCGATGTCCTGGCCGGTTTGATCACGGGTCTAGTTGCGCAGGGCATGCCGTGTTTCGAGGCGGCGCAGGCGGCGGTCTGGATGCATGGCGAAGCGTCTCTGAGAATCGGTGCGGGTCTGATCGCGCAAGATCTGATCTCTGAAATGCGCGGCGTTCTGCACGATCTGTTAAACCCGGCGGATCGCCGAGACGGGGCTATCGAGTAGGAACAACGGCCCCTGGCGTTGAAGCGTTCCTGCGATCTCAACCGGATCAGCGACGAACTCCAACAGGTCGCGGGAATGGGCGAGGCCGCTATCGGTCATGATCATCAGGGCTTTTTGGTCACGACGATCCTGGACATAGAAGGCTGGCGGAATGCCGCCGCGAATACAGAGACTGGCACAGGCTTTATGGACTTTGCCCTGATTGGGGCTCATCGCGCCGAACCAGCATTTACTGTCGAGGATCTCGCCTCTCAGAGTAACCTCGCCAAGCGTTTCGAGATCTGGCAAGGGAGCCGCGGCATCGGTCGTGTCCTCATCTGCCCGGATCCAGTCCATCCCGTCGACGACCGCGATCATCTTGTACGGTCCGCGCTCGATGAGAGAGCCTTTGACGATCACGGGCGTGCCTGCATGCGAGCCAATGCGGGCGCTGACGCCGCATTTTCCCTGACAGCCGAGCAGGGCAAAGTCTGGCGGGTCATCGGCGGTTCCGAGGCGAAGGATCGGGTAGGGGGCTGCGCTGGCAAACCCGCGCCATTCGCGTACATCCCCCATCGCCCATGTGCCGGGCCCGGGGCGATTTTGGGCTGAAGCCACAGCCGCTGCAATCGCGCCCGTCCCGCCGAGCAAAGCGAGACCGGCGCCGAGGAAGAACCGTCTGTCCGTCCTGGGTGTGTCGGCCCAGCCGATAAAGAAGTCGTCCTGACTCATGCTGGGTCTACAATCAGGCTGGGCGGTTGCGGCGTGCCGGGCGCGTTCGGCTCTGGGTTCACATAGACGGTGGCATCGATAATTCGGGTGGCGTAGGTCGCGATCTTTTCCGTGAAAGGCGGCGGCGATTGGCCGTCTTCCATACGGTATTGGAAGCCGTGCCAGGGGCAGGTGATGCAGCCGTCGACAATCTTGCCTTCGCCCAGCGGTCCACCTTGATGGCGGCAGACATTGGAGACGGCTGAGATCGTGTTGCCGTCCCGGAAGATGGCGATCGCTTCACCGTATTTCGGGCGGACGATCTTTGCGCGGCCGTCTTGCATGTCGGTCAGATCCGCAACTTTCAGCCAGCCTTCGTGCTCGGTTCGGTGGGCGGGGCGCAAGCTCGCAAGGCCGGTGAAGAGATGCAGCCCGATTACTGTGACAGACCCGGCGCAAAGCAAGGTCACATAAAGTGGGTGGCGCTCAAACTGGATGGCGCCGAGAGCAATGTGGGCGATCAACAGCGCGTAGGCGACGTAGACGCCCATATGCAGTGCCTTCCACAGGCCAGGCCCTAGATTGGCGTTCCAGAAATCATGACTGGTCGCGGCCATCAGAAATAGAATGATCAGCGCGATCAGACCCAGGCTTTCAAACGGAAAACCGGAGATGGAGTCGTAGCGCGGATTGGAGATCAGGAGCGAGACGAAGGGATTGGTTTCCGAAAAGCCGTGATACCAGAGCGTCACGAGCGCAGCATGCAGCAGAGCGATCAGGAAAGTCGTCACGCCAAGATGGCGGCGATTGTAGAGAAACGGCTTGAAGCGATCTGTGAGGCGCGCAAGCGGGCCGATACAGAGAATGAAGGTCAGCAGCAGGAAGGCGAGTGTGCCGAGCGCCCGGATCAGGATCTGGACCGGTGCGAAGGCTTCACCTGCCGGTTGGGCCACCGCGCTGATTGCAACAAATACAACCAGGTAGAGCGTGATGCCGCCGAGCATCCAGAGATCGAACCGGGTCTTGAACGGGGTCCATTGCACGGCTTTGTAATCATGCGCCATTACCTGGCCTCCTCGAGCAAGACGGTCGGCAATTCGTCATTCACCGGTTCGGCCGGGCGATACATGACCGCGATCAGGAGGGTGGCGATCATGACGGGTCCGAGCACCAGCCACATCACTAAATGCGTTTTTCGGTGGGCGCGTTTCATGACACCGGTGGCTCCTTCTGGGTGAAGAGCTTGGTGAGCATGAGGGGCCACAGGCCGATCACACCGGGAAGAATGAGCAAGCGCGCTTGCAAGGGCAGGCCTTTGCCTCGAGCGGCGGGGTCAATGCGTCCGGCACCTTCGAAGGCGAACACCAGCGCGACCAGGAGCCCGATCAGAAGATAGACGCCCATCGCGGTGACAATCAGGTTGGCGAGGGGCTCACTCATCGACCCACCCCTGCATAGGTGATCCCGGCAAGGTCGGACATGTCCCGGCTGAATGTAACCAGGTCTTCTATGTTGAAGTCCGACAGGCTGTGATGCCCGCAAGCGCGCGCCATGACTTTCATCAGCTCTGTCGACGCCTCGAAGAAATTTTTCAGCCGCTCTGCCGATGGTTCAACCAGAAGCCTTGAAACAAGATGCGGCTTTTGCGTCGCGATGCCGACCGGGCAGTTATTGGTGTGGCAGGCCCGCATGGCCACACATCCGATCGCCTGCATCGCGGCATTGGAGACGGCAATCGCGTCAGCGCCCATGGCGAGGGCTTTCACAAAGTCTGCCGGTTTGCGCAAGCCGCCTGTGATGACGAGCGAGACGTCGTTTCGGCCGAGGCGGTCGAGGTGGCGCCGGGCGCGGGCAAGGGCCGGAATGGTCGGCACAGAGATATTGTCGCGGAAGATGATCGGCGCGGCCCCCGTGCCCCCGCCGCGGCCATCAAGGATAATATAATCGACCCCAACCAGCAGCGCGGCATCGATGTCTTTCTCAATATGCTGCGCCGAGAGCTTGTAGCCGATCGGGATACCGCCGGTTCGCTCGCGCACCTCGTCTGCGAAGTCCCTGACCTGGAGGCAGTTGGTCCAGTCCGGAAAGCGTGGAGGGGAGATAGCCGCTTCGCCTTCGGTCAGGCCGCGGACTTCGGCGATTTTGCCCTTCACTTTGTTGCCGGGGAGGTGACCGCCGGTGCCAGTCTTCGCCCCTTGCCCCCCCTTGAAGTGGAAGGCCTGAACCTTGTCGAGCTTGTCCCATGAGAAGCCAAACCGCCCGGAGGCCAGTTCGTAGAAGTATTTTGAGCAAGCTTCCTGTTCTTCCGGCAACATGCCGCCTTCGCCGGAACAGATGCCAGTGCCCGCGAGTTCAGCGCCGCGGGCGAGCGCGACTTTGGCGGTTTCAGACAACGCGCCAAAACTCATATCAGACACAAAGAGCGGGATATTGAGCTTGAGAGGTTTGTTCGCCTTCGGGCCGATGGTGACGGAGGCGTCCACCGGCTCGTCATCCAGCAGCGGCATTCTGCTGAGCTGCGCCGTGATCATCTGGATGTCGTCCCAGTCTGGCAGCTGGTCTCGCGGGACGCCCATGGACGCGGTGATGCCGTGATGTCCCGTTTTGGAGAGGCCATCGCGGGCATATTGCTGGATCAGCTTATTGTGCGGCTCGGGATGGGCCTCGTGGCTCGGGTCCTGGTAGAGGCCGAGATATTCGTCGCGATTGTAGGGCTGTGGATTGTCTTTGGCCCAGGCGGCGATTTCGTCGGAGTCGACGAGCACCTGGTCACTCTCGATCCAGGCCGAGAATTTCGGCAGTTTTTCTGAATTTTCATACTCAGACACGCCGGTGTCGAGGCGGTAGTCCCAATTGTGGACGCCGCAGATCAGATTGTCATTGGCGTCAACATGGCCATCGGCCATGAGAGCGCCGCGGTGAAGACAGCGACCATACATGACGGAGACCTGATCATCAAAGCGCACAACCACGAGATCTACCTCACCCACCAAGGCATAAGCGGGTTGCCGGTCCTCAAGCTTTGACCAGGTTGCGACACGTATCTTGTTCATGGTTTCCCCGCTCTTTGCTGATCGCTGCATAGGCGAGCCAGCTGTATCGACGCCAATCACGCGTCCTGACAAATATATGAACGCTTGTGAGGTGCCTGTGCAACATGCTTTGGTTAGAGCGACCGCCGAGAACGCATGAGGAGGGCACATGTCCGAGGGAAAAACCACACTGATTTGGCACAAAGTCGCCACGACAAATGAGGTCGAAGACGGTCGGGTCAAATCGGTGACGGCTGGAGCGCAATCGATTGCACTGGTGCATTTCAGAGGCGAATGGGCGGCGATGGATAATAAGTGTCCACATCAGGGTGGACCGCTGGGCGAAGGGTCGATTGAGGAAGGCGTTGATGATCAGTGCTGGTTGCGCTGTCCCTGGCATGGCTGGGATTTCGATCCGCTGACCGGGAAGCCGCCGGGCGGGCATGAGGATACCGGCCAGGAGATGTTTGAGGTCGACATAAGGGGCGACGATGTCTTTGTTGGTGTCCCCGAACTCCCGGCGCGCGATCGGTCTGTGGCTGATGTGATGGCAGAGACGATGGTGAACTGGGGGGTCACGTCCGTGTTCGGCATGGTAGGGCATTCCAATCTTGGGCTCGCCGACGCCTTTCGGGTGCAGGAGAGCGAAGGCAAACTCACCTATTACGGTATTCGCCATGAAGGCGCGGCCGCCTTTGCGATCTCCGGGTATGGCAAACTGACAGGGCATCCGGCAGCCGCGCTGACCATTGCCGGGCCTGGGGCGACCAATCTTCTGACCGGCTTATGGGATGCCAAGGTCGATAATGCCCCGGCACTCGCTCTTACAGGGCAGGTTCAGGACCAGGTGGTCGGGGTGCATGCGTTTCAGGACATTGATCTGGAGGCTGCGTTCGAGGCTGTGGCGGAGTTTTCTGAAACGGTGCATACCCATTCGGATCATGCCTTGCTGATGACCCAGGCGATCAAGACAGCGATCTTGAAGCGTGGGGTTGGGCATCTGGTCTTTCCGGATAATGTACAGCCGCAAAAGGCGGCAGAGGGGGCGAAAGTGCAAAGCCCCGCTGGCCGAATGGCGAATCTGCGGGTCGGACCCCCCGCAGAGGCGCTCGACGAAGCTGTAACGCTCTTATCCGGAGCCAAGCGTCCCATGATCATTGTCGGCTATGGTGCGCTTGAGGGCATGGGCAGTGTGATCGAATTGGCTGAACGGCTGAATGCACCGATCGCGACCACTTTTAAAGCCAAGGGGCAGATCGCCGATGCGCACCCGCTGGCTGCCGGGGTGATGGGTCGGTCGGGAACACCGATCGCGAGTTGGTTTATGAATGAAGCCGATTTGCTTCTGGTGTTTGGGGCGTCCTTCTCGGATCATACCGGGATTTATGAGGGCACGCCGACCATCCAAGTGGATACGGATTCGATGCGGCTCGCCAAGCGTCATCCGGTAACCGTGCCGGTTATGGGAGATGTTGCGGTTACCGCTGAGCGGATGGCCGCGGGCCTCGCCAAAGGGCAGGCCGCGATCAATCTTCGCGACGAGATCGCCGAACGCTGGCGGCTGTGGCGTGCTGAAAAAGCGACGCGGGTTCTGGAAGACAATGGCAATGGTGTTTCCGCGGCGGCTTTGTTTGAAGCGCTGACCCGGCAGGCTCCGAAAGATGCGATCCTGCCGGTTGATGTCGGCAACAACACCTATTCCTTCGGTCGATACTTCGAACCAACCGGACAGCAACGCGTCCTGATGTCAGGGTATCTCGGCTCTATCGGCTTTAGCTTTCCTGCCGCGATGGGGGCTTGGGCCGCGACGCAGGAAGAGGGGCCTTACAAAGGACGAAAAGTGATTTCAGTCTCTGGCGATGGTGGCTTTGGTCAGTATGCGATGGAGTTCACCACGGCTGTCAAATACGGAATGAACATCACCCATGTGCTGATGAACAATTCCGAGCTCGGCAAGATCACCAAGGAACAGAAAGCCGCAGAGCTGGCCGTTTGGCAGACCAGTCTCGTCAATCCGAGCTTTGCGGGATTTGCCCGCAGCTGCGGCGGCATGGGTGAGCTGGTCAAGACACGCGACCAGCTTGATGACGCGCTGGCGAAAGCGATCGCACATAATGGCCCGTCTTTGATTGAGGTGATCACGGATCCGGAACTGCTTTAGGGCGGCAACGCTGCGGCTGCGCGTCAGGCGCTTTTCCGATAGATGTCTGAGTTTGCGATCGCAGCGCGGTCACGCTCGACCAATTCCTGGAGAACTGTGATGGCGGAGCGACACTCATCAATAGCGAGTACCGCTTCGCGCTGAATAAATACACTCGGATTGTCCGCTTCTGGCCCAGTTAAACGCGCAGAGATGATGTCGATTGCATTGGCGAGAACCCGAATCTGGAACTCTATATTGGGTTGTCTCAAATCGCGCATTCACGTCACCAGTTCAACTGTTGAGAGAATAATGCACTTATATGGCATAAAAACAACTAAAAATAGAAAAACGGTGCTGCTTTTTTCTTGATTAGTCTTGTGGGTCTTTGGGCTTTTTCCGCGCAGGAGGTCGCGCCGCTTCCACAGTGGCAATCAACTCCAAATACTCAGGCGGAAAGTCCGGGCTGTCATAGTGAAAGGGCATGGCATCCATCACGGTCGACGTTGACACACCGCCGCCCTTGCTGCTGGCGAAACGGGCGATGACGCGGACCTCCGCATGTTGCCGGTCGCCTCTCATGAAGCGGTGACGCAAGCCGACATAAGTGTCGTCCCAGCCGACAACATTGGTGACGACGTCAAACTTCTGCGGTGTGCGCAGCATCTTTGAGATCACCATGGTCTGACCGCAAATGACTGGGAACCAGCCATTCTTGCGCAATCCGGGCCAGAAATTGCTACGGATGATGTAATTGAGCGTGCCGAGGTCTCCGAAAGAGAGATACCGGCTGTTGGTCATATGCGCGAACATATCCTGATCGGTCAGCCAGACACGATAGGAACGTGTCACATCATCAAGCATCCCGATCCGGTGTTTTGAAAATGTGGCCTCAAGAAACATCAACATGAGGCGTAAGAACAGGTTCAAGGCAGTGAACTCCTACTTGGTCACAACAGCCTTCTGCAGTCTTTGCGCCAGTTTCGCGTTGTAGTTCACAATATGTGAAACAACCTCGTGGGAGAAGGTCGCGCCGGTATACCAGGTATGCGCTTCGCCCTGCATTTGTTCGAGGCGGGTGAGCAACCCGTCATGAATGGCTTCCGGCTTGTACTGGGAATGGTATTTCCACATTTTCTGCAGGACAACATTGGTCACTTTGCCGCCGCGTTTCTCAACATCGGCCTTCAGAAGCTCGACCAGTTCGGGGCCTGTATAGTCGCCGGTGAGCTGTCCTGTAAGATAGACGTGACCGCCCAGTTCAGGTTCATAGCCTTCGTATCGAACCGAGAGCATCTGTCCCAGTTTGGCGCCCGGTATGACGGCCTCCTTGAACGAGTCGACGTGGGTGTCGTCGAACCAGTCCTCGACGACGAGAACCGTGGTCGTGTAGCCGTTCCAGTCGATGGAGGCGTTGACGATGGTTTCATTTGCGGTCGGTGTGGTCAGCTTCACAAAATCGTCGACCGGAATGGCACACACGAGCAGATCGAATTCATGCGTCTCACCGGCTTCTGTTGACAGCGTTACAGTCGAGTCCAGCCGCTCAACCCGGGCCACTTTCGCATTCAAGCGGACATCGAGATCTGCTGCGATCCGCGCCCAGAACTCTGCCCAGCCATCGACGGGAAACTTCAACTGCTCGAGCGCGCCAGACAGCATCAGCTCAAAGTCATTCCAGCGCAGGGCTTGAACTGTCGGCAGGACATCAATGAAACCATAGGCAAGGTTCGTCGTCGAACGATGCATGAAGTTTTCCATTTTGCCGAGATTGCGTTCACCCAGCCAATCAAGGATCGGCATGGCAGCCTGATCGATTGCCCATTGAGGGGGATTGGGTCGATCCAGAGCGCGCATCAATTTGCGTCTGGCATTCAGATATCGCCAGATCTGCAGCAAAAGAGGAGGACCGGAACCAGCCTTTACATAATCCATGAAGTCGGCGCCGTTGAACCGGACCATGCCAAGACGGCCCATCTTCATATTCAGCTTCCGCGTCCAGCGGTTTGTAATCCGGTGTGAATAGGTCGCATAAGCGGTGCCCATTTCCACCAGGGTGTCACCATATTGCGCCGTAAACGATTTGCCGCCGACCTGAGGTAGCGCCTCAAAGATGGTGATGTTCTCAAAGCCCTGTTCCTTGAGCAGGCGTCCCATGCTGAGACCCGCCGGGCCGCCACCAATGATTCCGATGCGACTCGCCAGCCCGCTTTGGGGCGCTTTGGACGGAATCGTTTGCTGCAACATGGATCAACCTTAACCGCTGATTTCGCGCCCAAAAAGGGGAGGGGAAATGGGGCGCAATCTATAAGTAAGGCTAGGCAGTACGCAAGTAATTCACAAGTGACTTTTTGCTGTATGTTAAACAGATTGTGACACTGACAAAGTCATGAGCCGTCCCGTCGATCCCTCCGGCACTCTCCAGTCTCTGTTCGGTCGGTTCCCGCCTCCGTCAGATGACGTGCAAGCTGATATCTATCGTGAACAGCATATGTTGCTGACGCGGCAGCTGCTGCCAATGGGCCTGATCAATATGTTTGCAGGCTTGCTCGTCATTGCAGCGGTGTTCCGCGACGTGAACATAATGACCTGCGCGCTTTGGTTCTCGCTCATCTTTGTTGGAAGCGTCTTTCAGTTGGCTGGCTGGATGAAGTACCGCAAACTCGATGAGCCGGAACGGGTGAGTGGTGGTTATCTCAGGAAAAGCGAATGGGGCTGTCTGATCGCCGGAACGGTATGGGGGATGACGGCGGTTCTGTTTTCCGGAAGCGACAATGGCCAGCAGCACTTTTTCTACTTTATGCAAGGCGGGATGTCGGCCGGTGTCGTGAGCTTGCTGACCCCACTGCCGCGCCATGTGCTGCGTTTCATTCTGCCCTGCCTGCTGCCGACAATTTTGAGCCCACTC
The DNA here is from genome assembly GCA_030066975.1 of Henriciella sp. Taxonomy (GTDB): domain Bacteria; phylum Pseudomonadota; class Alphaproteobacteria; order Caulobacterales; family Hyphomonadaceae; genus Henriciella. The sequence continues at coordinate 26,354 of JASJAO010000015.1, forward strand.
TATTCGGAAGGGGAACTGATCGTCGTGACCTCGATCATGCTGACGGTCTTCCTGTTTGCGTTGCTGAACAGCAGTTTTGTCAGCTACAAAATGCTCACCGCCACAGTTCGTCGAACGCGCGAGAGCCTGACCGCCCGCAAGAACCTGGTGGATGCGATTGAAGCCACCAATGATGCGTTTGCCTTCTATGCGGATGATGGCGAACTCATCCTCGCCAATAAGCGCCACCATGATCTGATTGGTGAGGGACCAGCTTTGCAGGCCCAAAGCGAAGATTTTTATGGTGTGGATACGATCAAGCGGGATGGGCGCTGGTTGCTGCAATCGCGGCACAAGATCCCTGAAGGCGGGGCAGTGCTGGTGCATACCGATGTTACCGCGCTGAAAATGCGGGAACGCGAACTTGTCGAGGCGCGGAAAGAAGCCGAAGAGGCGGATCAGGCGAAAAGCCGGTTCCTGTCCACCATGAGCCACGAGTTGCGTACGCCGCTCAACATTATTCTTGGCTTCTCCAGACTGATGGCGAGCGATTCCAAGGTGAAGCTGAACTGGGATGAAGTGGCGGAGTATTCCGACAGCATCAATGAGAGTGGGACACACCTTCTGCACCTGATCGATGATATTATTGACTATTCAAAAGTGGGTCTGGATCGGTTCCTGCTCGAGCCTGCGCCGGTGGATATCCGAAGCTTGTTGTCAAAAACCGTGGCCCTTGCAGCCAATTTTGAACATATCAAGGATCTTTCCGACTTTGATGTTCAGGTATCTCCAGCCCTCGGCCGTATTCGTGCGGATGAGGCGGTGTGCCAGCGTATCATCATGAATCTGCTGAACAATGCGATTCAGTTCCGCGGTTCAGATCGACGGATTATTGTACGTGCCGGTCTGAACAGTGAGGGATGTCCCTTTGTGGCGGTGCGCGATTTTGGAAATGGTATTCCGGAACAGGAACTGGAACGGGTGTTTGATGCTTTCTATCAAAGCGATAATGGCCTTGATCGCGGCAACGGGGGCACGGGCCTCGGCCTGACATTGTGTCGTCATCTTGCCCAGTTGCATGATGGTGAGATTGTCCTCAAGAGCCGTGTCGGTGTCGGCACGACAGCGATGTTCGTTCTGCCGAAAGAGACGCATTTGCCGGACTCCGCTGAGCAGAAACAGATCGCGGCTTAAGCTGTTTGCCAGAGTTTATCGAGTTCAGCGGCGATCGCGAAGGCGCGTTTTGCGCCCGCACCTCCAAGCCGTAGCCCAATCATCGCTGAGCCTTCCAGTGATGAGGCATCCTCGGGGGTGCGATCCCACCGGCTGCCGGCGACAAATCCCTCGTCCAGAGAAGAGAGATAGGCCCCAAAGTCACCTTCGCGCCCGTCGGCGAACAAGGGCAGCCAGATCAGGAAACGGGCTGTCGGCCAACGGCGCATAGCCCGGGGAATCCAGTTTGCGAGGGCATCCATGTCGGCCTCGGTCTCGTAACTTGGATCCAGTAGGACGAGCATCCGCTCGCCCCGCCGGGGCTGCAGGCGCAATGCACCGCGATACCCATCTTCTTTCTTGATCTGGGCGCGGGTTTCGCCCCCGAGAGCTTTGACCAGCGCCTTGTGCTCGGTCGGATGTTTTTCGAAGAACACGAACCGCGCCTGCTTGCGCAGGGTCTGGACCGCGAGCGCGGGAGAGCCGGGATAGGCTTTGGGGCCAGCGCGTTGCACATGTGACAGCCAGGGCCGAAGCGCTTTTGGCGCCACGTCGGCAGGCGGCATCGCCAGGACACCAGTAGCTGCTTCCCCGGTTTTCGTGGTTTGCGCACTGGTTAGATCATAGACGCCACGCGCGGCATGAGTTTCGACATAGAGAAGCGGGGCGCTGTCAGTGGCCTCGGCCTGCAACACAGCATGCAGCACAGCGTGTTTTAGGACGTCTGCGCGATTTCCCGCATGGAAGCCATGTTGATAGGACAGCATTGCCGGTTAGTCTTTCGCCGCGAGCGAGGCCTGCCGAATGGCCTCAAACTCATTGCCCGTATACCAGGTGGGCCAGTCGTCCGACTGGGCGATCTGCCGGGCGACATTGAACATCGCGATTACATCCTGCTCCATACCTGAGAGGTCCCAGTCAGTTTCGAATTCGTCCATGGGTTTGTGATAGCGCTGAGCCGTATAGGTCTGGGCAAAGGCGCGACCGGCCGCGACACCGCCATCCAATCTGTCGATCCCGTTCTTGGCATACAGCATAGGCACGCCTTTGCGGGTGAAAGAGACCTGATCGGAGCGATAGTAAGACCCGGCCTGGGGGTTCTGATCCGGCACCACGACCCGGTCATCTTTTGCGAGTTCGGCCTTGAGCAGGTCTTCAAGTTCTGACGCCCCATAGCCGATCACAATCATATCGCGGGTTGGGCCGATCGGCAGCATGGCATCCATGTTCACACCCGCAACAATCTGGTTCATCTCAACTGTCGGGTTTTCAGCGTAAAAGGCAGAGCCGAGCAAACCGGACTCTTCGAGCGTGACGGCAAGGAAGAGGGCAGAGCGCTCGAGCTCTTCAGCCGCCAGCGCTTCGGCCATCTCCAGCATCGCTGCAATGCCGCCCGCATTATCAACCGCGCCGTTAAACACCTCATCGCGATAGAAGTCCTGCGTCGGTCCGCCTGCCTTCTCGCCAGTTTTCCTACCCAGATGATCCCAGTGGGCGGTGAACAGGATATGCTCTTCGGGAGCGGTCTGCCCGGGCAGAATGCCGAGTACGTTGCGGGATTCTGTCTGAGTGACGGATTGCACAATCGAGCCGCTGGCGGTCACGCCGCCGAGGTCAACGTGTCGAAAACCCTCCTGTTTGGCCTTGTGCTTCAAGTCGTCGAAACCAAGGCCCGCCTCGTTAAACAAGGCGCGCGCCTGCTCTTCTGTGATCCAGGCTTCAAACAGGGTCCGGCTGGCGCCAGCATCCTTGCGCACCAGATCGGCTTGCGACCCTGTCCAAGAGTTCGCGACCACATCCCAACCATAAGAGGCGGGGGCGGTTTCATGGATCACGATCGCACCCGTGGCACCCTGGCGGGCAGCTTCCTCGAATTTGTAGGTCCAGCGTCCATAATAGGTCATCGCCTTGCCGTTGAACAGCGCGTCCTCGCGGGCATATCCCGGATCATTGACCAGCATCACCACGGTTTTACCCGTGGCGTCGAGACCTGCATAATCATCCCAGCCATATTCAGGTGCAACCACACCGTAGCCGACAAAGATTAGCTCGGACTCGTCGAACCGCATTTCGCTCGTCGATTGGCGCTTGGACCAGAGGACGGCGTCCTCGCCCAGAACCATATCCATGACCGCCCCTGACGATCCGCCTGAAAAGGAGAGTGACGAAGCAGCCTCATCCAGGGTCTGTTCAACCATGCCTACCGTCTGAAACCAGGTGCCGTTTTCGCCGCCGGGGCTGAGGCCGACCCGGGCCATTTCTGCTGCAATCCAGTCGGCGGCCTTTTCACCTTTCTCAGAGGCCGGGCCACGCCCTTCAAAGGCGTCGTCTGAAAGCGTTTCGATTCGCACCGCAAGGTCTTCGGCTTTGATGGCAGCAGACGTGGCGTCGGGCAGAGGCAGCAAAAGGGGCAAGTCAACGCTCTGCACGATAGGGCCAGTTGCGCTGTCTGAGCTCGACGAACCGGATGTGTCGGCCGCGCACGCCGCGAGGCCAAGAAAGCAGGTTATTGCGATGATCTGGCGACGCATTTGAGTCCCTCCTGCGCGGTGTCGATTGGCGCGTGTGTGGCATACGCCGCCGCCCAGTTCAATGAATCGGAGTCGCCGTCTGCAGCTCTGCCGGGAGGCTAGGGGAGGGGGATGTAATCGGTTTCGCCTTCCGGCAGCGTGAAGGGCGTATCGATCCATTCACGCTCCGCAGATCGGCGCCAATCCTCCTTTGCCTGCTCAATCCGGGCCTTATCGGTTCCGACAAAATTCCAGTCGATCAGACGTGGACTGTCCATCGGGGTGCCACCAGCAAGCATGAATCGTGAGCCGGATGCGATTTGAACGGGGATATCTGTGCCCGGCACAAGGATCGCAAGTTCGCTTTCGTTGACGTCTTGTCCGCCAATGGAAGCGTGACCTTCCGCGACATAGAGCGCGCGTTCAACCGCCTCGTCTGCGGTGATTGTGAACTGCGCCCCTTTGGGTGCTTCGGCGCCGACATACCAGATCGGATGTGGATATTCGACCGGGGACGTATGACCGAATGCGGTACCGGCAAGGACGCGGGCCTGGGCGCCGCCAAGATCGAACTCAGGCAAAGTGTCGGCCGGGTGATGGACGAAGTCCGGAGCCGTTTCGGCGTCCTCCTCCGGCAACGCTACCCAGGTCTGAATGCCATGCAGAGATTGACCTGCCGCGCGTTCCGGCGGCGGTGTGCGTTCCGAATGGCAGATACCGCGCCCTGCGGTCATCCAGTTTACCGCGCCAGGGCGGATGACAAGGTCACTGCCGAGTGTATCCTTGTGGGCGATCGCACCGCTGAACAGGAAGGTGACGGTGGCAAGCCCGATATGGGGGTGAGGGCGAACGTCGAATCCCTGTCCCGGAGCATAGTCAACCGGACCAAAATGGTCGAAGAAAATGAAAGGTCCGACCATTTTCCGATTGTGGAAAGGCAGGATGCGCCGGACTTTGAAGCCGTCGCCCAAATCTCTGGCTCGCGGTGAAATGATTTGCTCAATCAGGTCGGACATGCCCATTGCTCCAATTCGTCATCTGTTTGACTGGTAACTGGTATGACTGAGGATTTGAACAAGCTTACGACCGAAATTCGCGCTTGCAGACTGTGCGCTGACGATATGGACCGTCCGCCAAATCCTGTGCTTCAAGTCTCAGGCGAGGCCAAGATCCTGATTGCCGGTCAGGCCCCCGGAAATCTCGCAGATGTTTCCGGACGACCGTTCACGGACCCGTCCGGCGTTCGGCTTCGCGCCTGGCTCGGTGTCAGCGAGGATGAATTCTACGATGCGCGCCGGATCGCTCTGGTGCCGATGGGCTTCTGCTTTCCGGGTTATGATGACAAGGGCGGGGATCTGCCGCCGTTTAAGCGATGTGCGCGGACGTGGCGGTCGCGCCTGATGCAGTCTTTGCCGAACATTCAGCTGATCGTTCTGATCGGGGGATATGCGCAAAAGTGGCATCTCGGGTCGCGGGCGGAAAAAACACTGACCGCAACGGTTGCACGCTGGACAGATTATGTGACCGACGGCATCTTCGTGACGCCGCACCCAAGTTGGCGAAACACCGGTTGGTTGAAACGGAATCCATGGTTCGAAACAGACGTTCTGCCCGATTTGCGAAAGCGTGTGCGGTCTTTGCTATAGCGTTGCTGTCCGGGTTCGGGCTGCTTGGTGCCTGTGTCACGCCCGCGACCTTCTCCGCCCTGACTTATGAGACTCCCCCCATGCCAAGATTTGAGCCCGAAGCCAGCCGATTTGTCAGTTTTGACGGTGCCGAACTCGGTCTCACCGTATGGGCGCCGGAGACCGATCCCGAGATCGTGATTGTCGGCGTGCATGGTATGAATGACTATGCCAACGCGTTTCATATGGCCGCGCCGTTCTGGGCCGCGCATGGTGTGAAGACGTACGCTTACGATCAGAGAGGGTTTGGGCGATCAGTCGGACGCGGCGACTGGCCCGAAGAAGAATTGATGCGCGAGGATTTGCGCACAGCCGTTGAGATTGCCCGCGCAGCGCATCCGGAAGTCACGCTCGCCGTGGTCGGCATTTCCATGGGCGGGGCAATGACGATGACGGCCTTTGGATCGGACCGGCCGCCGGAAGGAGTTGATCGCCTGGTCTTAAGCGGGCCCGGGCTTCGCGGCTGGGGTACGATCCCGCTAGTGCAACGGGTTGCGCTGTGGACCTCTGTCCGGGTGCGGCCGGGTTGGGTGGTCAGACCCCCGCGATTTGTGAAAATCGAGCCGTCCGATAATGTTGAAATGCTTCGGCGCCTGTGGACGGACCCTTTGGGCATTCGCCACAATAAGATTGAACAGGTTCATGGCGTGGTGTCGCTGATGGAAAATGCCCACCGGGCAGCGCCGCGCCTGACCGGCGATGTCCCGACGCTTATGACTTATGGTGCCAGAGACATCGTGATCCCTGAGCGGGGCGTGCGTCGGACGGCCCGGAAACTCGCCCCGCACGTACGGACGGCTTACTATCCGGATGGCTATCATATGCTGTTGCGCGACTTGCAGGCCGAAACGGTGTTTGCAGACGTGCTTGCCTTTCTGCAAGACGCGGAAGCCGAGTTGCCGAGCGGCGTCGGTGAAGTCCCCGGTCGCGATTGACGTAGAGATTTCACGCGTTAGACGGCGTGCTTGATTTCAAGTGCAACAATGATGCTTTGTGATGTTCGATCTCCCAGACTTTGACGCCCATGAGGGTGTGCATGCTTTCCATGATCAAGACAGCGGTTTGCGCTGTATCATTGCGATCCATTCGACCGCATTGGGGCCGTCCGCCGGCGGCACGCGGATGTGGAATTACAGCTCGGGCGCGGAGATGGTGACAGATGCGCTGCGCCTCAGCCAGGGGATGAGCTACAAGAATGCCATGGCAGGCATCCCGCATGGCGGCGGCAAAGCCGTGATCTGGGGGAACTCAAAGACCGACAAATCCGAAGCCATGTTCCTGGCCCTCGGGCGCGCCGTCGAAAGCCTGCAAGGGCGGTACTATACGGCTGAAGATGTCGGCATCGACACCGCCGATATCGAGATTGCCGCCCGTGAAACCAAGTATGCTGCGGGTCTGACATTTGGGGCCGCTGCCAGTGGCGACCCGTCGCCGGTGACCGGAAAAGGCGTTTTTCTTGGGATTAAGCAGGCGTCTTTGCGCGCTTTTGGGACCGATGACCTGTCAGGGCGCACTGTTGCGGTGCAGGGCGTCGGTTCGGTGGGCGGCTATGCCTGTCAACATTTGGCGGACGCTGGAGCGAAACTGGTCATCTGCGACATGGATCAAGAGGCATTGACCCGAGTAGCGGCCCGTTGTGATGCGAAAATCGTCGGAATTGATGAGATCTATGACGTTGAGGCGGACGTGTTTTCGCCAAATGCGCTCGGCGCGGTCATTAATCCCGATACGCTGAAACGCCTCAAGGTTAAAGTGATCGCAGGCGGGGCGAACAATCAGCTCGCAACACCTGAGATGGGGGAGCTGGTTCGACAATCGGGCATCATTTATGCACCCGATTACGTCATCAATGGCGGGGGCATCATCAATGTCGCGTCTGAGATTTCAGGCGCCTATTCGAAGACCTGGGTCTATGACAAGCTGGCGACATTGATGGACACGCTTGGTGAGGTGCTGGATGTGTCTTTATCTCAGGGCAAACCGACCAATGTTGTGGCGGACGAGATTGCAATGGCGCGGATCGCTGCAGGGCCTCAAGAGGCCCACTAGTTCAAGACGCGAAAAGCCTGATTCAGGTCTTCGATCAGGTCATCCGGGTGTTCGAGACCGACATGGATGCGCAGCAGCGGCCCGCTGCGATCGTGAATGCGATCCTCCTTCATGCGGTTGAGCTGATCGCAACACGGGATGAGCAGGCTTTCATAGCCACCCCATGAGAAGCCCATGCCGAACAGTTTGAATGCTTCAAGAAACCGGTCGAGTTGGTCGGTACTGGTTTCTGAGAGAACTACGCCGAACAGGCCATTGGCACCCGTGAAATCGCGCTGCCAGATCTCGTGTTCGGGATGGCTTTCGAGCCCCGGATGGAGCACTTGGGACACTTCGGGGCGGGTCTTTAGCCAATTTGCGATCGTGTATCCTGCGGACTCATGCTGTTTCAATCGTGTGGTCAGCGTGCGCAGCCCGCGAAGCGCCATATAAGCATCTTCCGGCGATAGGGAGATGCCCCAATCGGTCGAGCAGGCCTCGATTTTGGTCTCCAGACGTTTAGAGGCCGTCATGACAGCCCCGCCCATATTGTCGGCGTGTCCAACGGCGTATTTGGTCAGCGCCTGGATTGAGATATCGACGCCGAGATCAAGCGGTTTGTGGAGCACGCCTGCGCCCCAGGTATTGTCCAGGATCGTAAGAATGCCGCGATCTTTTGCGACTTTGACAATCGCGGGCGTGTCGCTGATGTCGAACGTCAGTGAACCCGGCGCCTCCAGGAAGATCGCCGCTGTGTTGGGTTGAATAAGGGTTCCAATCTCACTCCCGATCAGCGGATCGAAGCGTGTGGACTCGATCCCCATCGCTCTCAGGCGGCGCTGACAGAACCGGCGGGTTGGCCCGTAAAGACTATCAGTGATCAGAACGTGATCGCCGGCTTTTACGACGCTCGCGACCGCCAGCGCACAGGCCTGCAGGCCATTCGTCGTCAGTTTGGCATAAGTCGCATGCTCAAGACCACAAAGGGCGGCCTCAAGTTCGCGGTGGACGGTCAGGCCCATGCGACCATAAGTCGGAAGGTCGCCGTAGAGGGCTTCACGCGTCGAAAACAGGACGGTTGAGGCGCGCTCGATCGGCGGATTGACGGTCTCGCGGTCCCCGCGTCCTTTTCTTGTGTGGATGAGCCGGGTTTCGTCCTTCATGCGCGCTCAATCGGATTATCAGCGTGCGAGGCCCATTCGGTCCAGGATCCGTCATAAAGGGCTGCGTCCCAGTTGCCGAGCCGGGCCAGCGCCAGAGAGATGATCGCGGCCGACACGCCTGAGCCGCACGAGGTGACAACCGGACCGGAGACATGGGGCTGAAGAAGAGGCAGCAAATCGGTCGCTGATTTCATCGTGCCATCGGCATTGAGTAGACTCCCCGATGGAACGCAGAAACTCCCAGGCATATGGCCCGACGGTAGGTCTTTTCGGGGCTCTGGATCGGTGCCGTCAAACCGGCCTTGTGTCCGAGCATCAAGAATAGAAACATTCCCCGCACTGGAAAGGTCGTGCATCTGATCCATCGTCTTGACCAGGTCTGTTCGTTTGCGCGCGGTAAAATGGCGCTCGACAGGGACGGGTGGGAGGTCTTCCAGTTCACCGCCTGATTTGACCCATGCGCTGCGCCCTCCATCAAGAACATGGACATCCTTGTGCCCCATTGCACGCAGCATCCACCAGGCGCGGGCCGAAGCAAAGAAACCATTGGCGTCATAGACGATGATGCGTTGACCATCGCCGAGGCCGAGCTTGCGGACTTTCGATGAAAATCGGATTGCGTCCGGCAGCATGTGCGGGACGGTCGCATCTGGATCGGCAATATCGTCGATGTCGAAGAAAACCGCGCCCGGAATATGGCCGTCATTGTACTCTTCGATCCCTGTCTTCCGCCCAACCAGAAAGCCTGGTACCCAGGTCGCATCGACGACCCGTAAATCAGGCGCGGCGATATTGGCCTGAAGCCAGTCTGCAGTAACGAGTGGATCCTGTCCCGACATTATGCGGATCCTTCCATCCATGGGGGTACAGGCAGGTCCTTGGATCGCAGGAATTCCGGATTGAACAGCTTGTCCTGATAGCGGTTTCCATAGTCGCAGAGGATGGTCACAATTGTATGTCCGGGGCCGAGTTCTTTCGCCAAACGAGCCGCGCCTGCCATATTAATGCCCGCTGATCCTCCGAGGCACAGACCTTCGTTCTGGATGAGGTTATATATGGCGTGTAGCGCATCGCGGTCATGCACACGGTATGCATAGTCGACGTCCAGACCTTCGAGGTTTCCCGTCACGCGGCCCTGGCCGATACCCTCGGTGATGGACGTGCCTTCTGATTTCAACTCGCCGGATGTGTAATACTCGTAAAGCGCCGCCCCGCCCGGATCAGCGAGCCCGATCTTGACCCGGCCCCCGGATTTTTCGCGCAAGGCCTGTGCGGTACCGGCAAGCGTGCCGCCTGAGCCGACCGCGCAGATAAAGGCATCGACTTTGCCGCCGGTCTGTTCCCAGATTTCCGGGCCCATCGTCTCATAGTGGGCCTTCCGATTGGCTGTATTGTCGAACTGGTTGGCCCAGATCGCGCCATTCGGCTCGCTCTCATTCAATTCTTTGGCGAGGCGTCCCGAATAGCGGGCATAGTGATTGGGATTGGCGTAGGGGACAGCATCCACCTCAACTAGTTTTGCACCATAGTTGCGCACCGCGTCTTTCTTTTCCTTCGACTGCGTGCGCGGCATGACGATCACAACCTTGTAGCCGAGGGCGGCACCGACCATGGCGAGGCCAATCCCCGTGTTTCCGGCTGTGCCTTCGACAATCGTCCCGCCGGGGCGCAGGGTGCCCGCGGCCTCTGCATCGCGCACCATACCGAGCGCCGGTCGGTCTTTCACAGATTGCCCGGGATTGAGAAACTCAGCCTTGCCCAGGATCTCGCACCCCGTCTCCTCAGACAGCTGATTGAGACGCAGGAGCGGCGTATTGCCGATAAGATCCAGAACGGAAGATTTGATGGTCATAACTCGCCTTGTAATTTCGATCGCACGCTAGGCTTAGAGCGGCTGTAATTCAACTGTGCCCTATGTGATCCATTTGAGGGTGGGGTGCGTACACTCCAAGTATAAAGTCAATCGAGTAATGCTCAATGAATTCTGATGTTTATCACGCGTTTATGCTGGACTACACGGCCGGATCCCTGTCACCCGACATGGCCGTCGCTGCAGAATTGCACGTGCTTTTGAACCAAGGCGCGCGTCAGGCAGCAGATATCTGGCATGCGACAGCAAATGCGATGGCCAAGCGAACCGATGAGCGGGTCTTCCTGCCAGAGGCACTTGAGCTCGCAACAACGGATGCAGCGACCATTCCCTGGAAACGCGGCCTGTCAGGTGTGCACTATGCCAAACGGGGTAAAGGTAAAGGCCAGCTGATGCGTCTTGATGCCGGTCAATCTGCACCGGAGCACAGCCATTCTGTCCTGGAAGCAACCGTCGTCTTGTCCGGTGAGTTTGCCGACGGACATGGCATATATTCGCGCGGCGACTTGGTCTTAGGACGCCCTGGCATGCGCCATCGGCCAGCTGCACATGGCGATCAGACTTGCATGTGTTATGTTGCAAAAGGACGATTGCCGTTCTGGAGGTTCAGTTGATCAGGATATTGGCGCTGGCGCTCGGGCTGATGCTGTCGACCGCGCAAGCCAGTTTCGCGCAAACATCTGCACAGCAGACCAGCATTCCCGTGCCCTGGACGGCTTATGACGGCGCTGTGATCGATTTCACCGTGTTGCGCAAAGGGCGGCCCTTTGGACAGCACAAGCTGACTTTCGCAGAGAATGAAGCCGGCCTTCTGGAGGTCACCTCCGATGTGGACCTGCGCGTGAAAATCGGGCCTATCACAGCGTTTCGATATCGCCTCGACAGTGTTGAGAACTGGATCGACGGGAAACTGGTCAGCTTAACCGGCAAAACCAATAATGACGGCCGCAAGGATTCGGTTACCGTCCAGGCCAATGGAGACGGCCTCTACGTCGACGGGACGGAGTTCAAAGGAGAAGCGCCTGCGACGATAATCCCGTCAAGCCACTGGAACCGGATGCAGGTCTACTCCGATCGCATGTTGTCGACCGAGTCCGGCGAGATCATCGAAATGGATGTGCAGACCATTGGTCGAGAAAGCGTGCAAGTCGGTGAGCAGACGATCGACGCGACGCATTACCGCCTGGTCTCTGATCTAACGGTTGACCTCTGGTATGATGACCAGTCGCGCTGGGTGAAGCTCGCATTTGAGGTGCGTGGTCAACCGATCGAGTATGTGTTGAACCGACTGTACTAGTCGCCGGACACGACATCGATAATTCAACAAGAGAATACCGCTTGGGACTACCCTTCGCTGATGCGGACGTTATGTAGCGCCGATCAAGGGTTCTAGCTTCGCAGGGCGGCCGAATGGTATCGACCTCCTTTCTTAATACGCTTTCTGCGCCGACAACTGTGTCTGGCGCCCCGTTCGGCCATGACCTGTTGTGCTTTGTAAAGGCAATTGTGGCTCGTCGCGGAGTGGGCCTCTACATTGCGCGTGACGACAAAGTGGCCGCGACTGCGTTGAAGCTCGCACAATTCTTTGACCCGGCTCTGGAGACGATCTGGCTGCCGGGTTGGGATGTGTTGCCCTATGATCGGGTGAGTCCGTCCCCGGCTGTGGCGGCGGCGCGGTGTGCAGCGCTTGCCGAACTCGCGCAAAGACGATCGTCTAGCACTGAACCCAACACCGAGACATTACCACTTCTGGTGGTCACGACCGCCTCTGCCATGGTCCAACGCGTGCCGCCGGTCGAAACCCTACGCGCGTCGAGTTTCGCCGTTAAAGTCGGCGGCCGCGTGGCGCAGGATGAACTCACCAAATACCTCTCGGTGAATGGCTATGTGCGCACCGCCACGGTCTCGGAAAAGGGCGAATATTCGATCCGCGGGGGCAAGGTTGATATCTATCCGCCTACAGGCGCGGAGCCGGTCCGGCTCGACTTGTTTGGTGATGAAGTCGAAACCATCAAGGCGTTCGATCCGGAGACCCAGTTATCGACCCGCACTCTGAACTCTGTTGCATTGGCTCCGGTCAGCGAAATCCTGTTCAATGAAGAGTCGCTCGGCCTGTTCCGGGAACGGTATCTGGAAGAATTGGGCTCGCCGCTCGGGGATCCGATGTATGAAGCCGCGCGCGCGGAGATCCGCCGGCAAGGCATCGAGATCTGGTTGCCGCTCTTTCATGCCCGTCTGGATACAGTGTTCGACTATCTCGAAGATGAGGTTCTGATCGGCTTTGGACACCTGTCGCGTGAAGCCTCGTGTGAGCGTATGAAACAGGCGGAAGACTATTATGGGGCGCGACTGGAGGCGGCTGGGGAGGGGCGTCAGGTCCGTGTCTTGCCGCCAAAATCGCTGTATCTCGACCAGGCCGAGTTTGACGCCGCGCTGTCGTGGCGCAGTGTGGCTCGATTCAATCCCTCGCAGGATCAGGACGGATTGAGCCTGAGCGGCCAAGTCGGTCGCGATTTCGCGCCGGAACGTGCACGCCCGGAGATCAATATATTCGAGTCAGCAGGTGCACACGCCAAAGTGCTGAGCGATGCTGGGAAAACGGTCGTCTTTGCCGCTTGGACGGAGGGTTCAGCCGAGCGTTTGTCCGGCGTTCTAGCGGACCATAATCTGGAAGACGTCGACCGGGTCTACTCGCTGGACGCGGCGCGCGCGGCCGGAATGGCGATCGCGGAGCTGCCACTCGAAACCGGGTTCGAGTCCGACAATCTGGTGATCATCGCGGAACCCGATATCCTTGGGGACCGGCTCGCTGCACCACGCCGAAAACGCAAGGCCGCGAATTTCATTGCAGAAGCCGGATCGCTCAATCCCGGGGACCTCGTGGTTCACGTTGATCATGGTGTCGGGCGGTATGAAGGTCTGAAAACACTGGACCTCGCCGGTGCGGCACACGATTGTCTGGAGCTTGGCTATGCCAAAGGCGACAAGGTCTTCCTGCCGGTAGAAAATATTGACCTGATCAGCCGCTATGGCAGCGAGGATTCCGAAAGCGCGATTGATCATCTCGGCGGGGTCGGGTGGCAAACCCGAAAGGCCAAAGCCAAGAAGCGCATTCTTGAAATGGCGGCAGAGCTCATGGCGATTGCCGCGGCTCGTGAGCTGAAACGCGCCGAAGCGGTGCAGTCCGGCGATGGCATGTATGAGGAGTTTGCCGCGCGCTTCCCGTATGAAGAAACCGACGATCAGCTAAACGCGATCGAAGACGTGTTGAGTGATCTTGCCTCCGGCAAGCCAATGGATCGTTTGGTCTGCGGCGATGTTGGATTTGGGAAAACCGAGGTTGCGCTCCGCGCCGCGTTTGTCGCCGCGATGGCGGGCATGCAGGTCGCGATCATTGCGCCGACCACATTGCTTGCACGCCAGCATTACAACACGTTCGCGGCGCGATTTGCCGGTTGGCCGCTGCAAGTTCGGCCGCTGTCACGATTTGTGTCGGCTCGAGAGGCGAGCGAAACCAAAGCGGGCATGACAGCTGGGACAATTGATGTGGTGGTTGGCACGCATGCGTTGCTGGCCAAGAACATCGAGTTCAAGCGGCTTGGGCTGCTGATCGTGGATGAAGAGCAGCGCTTTGGCGTGAAGCACAAGGAGCGGCTGAAAGAGCTGAAAGCCGATGTGCACGTGCTGACGCTGTCCGCGACGCCAATCCCACGCACCATGCAGATGGCGCTGACGGGCATTCGTGACCTCTCCATCATTGCCACCCCGCCGGTCGACCGCTTGGCAGTGCGTACCTACCTGACCGAGTTTGATGCGGTCACGATCCGCGAAGCGCTCTTGCGGGAGAAGTATCGCGGCGGACAAAGCTACTATGTTGCGCCACGGATTTCCGATCTGGATTATCTTGAGAATTTCCTGAAAGCGAATGTGCCGGAAGTGAAATTCTGTGTCGCGCATGGGCAAATGCCGTCTGGGGAACTCGAAGACCTGATGACCGCCTTCTATGAGGGCGAGTATGATGTACTTCTGTCGACAACCATTGTTGAAAGTGGCCTTGATATTCCGCGCGCCAACACATTGGTGGTCCACAAAGCGGACCGGTTCGGTCTGGCGCAGCTTTATCAGTTACGGGGCCGGGTTGGGCGCTCAAAACTGCGCGCCTATGCCTATCTCACAACGCCTGCGGATCGGGTGATTTCGCCCAGCGCTGAGCGCCGCCTGCGCGTGCTGCAATCGCTCGACAGTCTGGGGGCAGGGTTCCAATTGGCGAGCCATGATCTGGATATACGTGGCGGCGGCAATCTGCTTGGAGATCAGCAATCGGGGCACGTGCGCGAGGTGGGTGTCGAGCTTTATCAATCCATGCTGGAAGGTGCCGTAAACGCATTGCAGGCAGGTGCGTCCGAAGCGGGCGAGGTGGCCGATGACTGGTCGCCGCTGATCAATCTCGGCATGTCAGTGCTGATCCCCGAAGGCTATGTTGAGGACCTTGGCGTGCGGCTCGGCCTCTATCGTCGCCTCGCCGACCTATCGACTGAGCAGGAGCGTGAGGCCTTTGCAGCGGAACTGATTGATCGGTTTGGGCCGTTGCCGGAGGAAACGCGTCAGCTTCTGGATGTCACGGCCGTCAAAGTGGTGTGCAAAGCGCTCGGTATTGCCAAACTGGATGCCGGGCCCAAAGGGGTTGTGGTCACCTTCCGGGACGATACGCGGGTCGATCCGATGGCCTTGATGCAACTGGTTCGGTCCCGACCTGGCAAGATGAAGCTGCGACCGGACAGCAAGCTGGTGATCATTGGTGTGCCCTCAGACCCCAAAGCCCGGGTGCGCATGGTCAAGGGATTGCTGGGCGAGCTTGAGGCAACGGCGACGGTAGCGGCTTAAGCCTCTCTCAGCATACGCCGTTGTGGCGGCAGGGCGAAACCAACCATCAGAGACTTCAACGTGTGGAACTTCCTGCGCTCTATGGCCTTCCACTCCACCAACGGCCCCAGCTCGGGTTCCATTCGTCGAACAAAACCAATCGCCCCGCGATAAGCTGTGGCGGGCATGGAGATGCAGATCTCATTTGTGCTGATGGCTGCAGCGATGTCCGTTTCCCGCAGCGATCTGTTCAGCGCTTCTCCGATGTCTTTCAACGTGGTTGTAGCGCCTCGCTGGCGCAGATGAATGATAGACAGCGGATCGCCGGAAACGTCCGCCTCATCCATCTGGGCTTGAAGATGCGCTTCAAAAAAGGTCCGGGAGTACAGCCCGGTCTTGAGATCGTGAATGGCCGAAGTCAGGCGCGGTGACCCGGTCGTAGGCGGGGCATTGAGATAGGCCGATAGCGTTTCTGCGACGGTTTCCGGTCGTTCAGATGCACCGATCAGCATATGTGCTTTTTCGGCGAGCTTTTGCTGGAGCGGGTGTTGGCCGCGACCACTTTCCAGGACGATCAGCGCCAGCCGCGCATCATAGTCACTGGCACGAAACCCCTCCAGGAAGCGCGAACCCTGGTCACCATCTTCCTCCGGTTTCACAAGGATCGCCCCGAACTGACCGGTCGCCAGATAGTCTTTCGCCGTATAGGCGCTCAGGGCGGCGAGAAGGTCGATGCCTTGAGCGTGAAGGGCAGACTTCAAAGACACAAATTCCGGAGTTCCACCGCCCAGATAAAGCACGCGCAGGCGGGCACGCGGTGTCATAGGATCGATGTCTGGGCCGCCACCAAGCTTGCGTTGCGTTTCCGCGCGCAGCGCCAATTCGGACCGGCGCTTAATCTCCCGCTTTCGGATCGCGACGCGGGCACAAAGCGCGTTGATCTGGTCGATGTCGCTTAAGTGCAGAGGTGAGAAGGGTCGAAGCGCTTGCGGCACATCTCCCAACACAATCAGCAGCCGGCTCGATTGCGCCTCATGCCAGAGTTTCGCAAGGCCGCTTAGGCTGTGCGACGAAGCTGTTGCTGCATCGATGAAAATGGGATGGGTAAGCCGTGGATCAAAGCCGTGCTCCGCCCGAACCGGGCGCAGTCCAGCCTTGCGGAGTCGGATCTGCAGCATCTCCAGTCTCGGACTGGCAGACAGGACCTCGATAGAGGGGGCGTCGAAACGATAGTCTGGCAAGGGCAATTTGGCGCTCCGCGGACGTTGGGTCACGTCTTTTCATTGCGCACCGGAGTCTTAATGTCTGGTTGACCATAATTGCGCGCGAGGCGTGCCGTAGACGGGAGAGCGAGATGGCATCGGGACCTTTGGCAGGTGTAAAAATTGTGGAATTTGCCGGAATTGGGCCGGGGCCGTTCTGTGGGATGCTGCTGAGCGACCTTGGCGCGGATGTTGTGCGAATCGATCGAGCTGGAAATCCGCGGCCCGGCAACCCGAAAGATGTAGGCAGTCGCGGGCGTCGATCCGTGGCGCTCAACCTAAAAGATCCCGCTGATGTCGAGACGGCCTTGAAACTGATCGAGAAGGCGGACGGGCTGATTGAGGGCTTTCGCCCGGGCGTTATGGAACGAAATAGGCTTGGGCCCGATGTCGCTTTGGCGCGTAATCCGAAACTGGCCTATGGACGGATGACCGGCTGGGGACAGCATGGCGCCCTAAGTCACGCGGCTGGACACGATCTGAATTATATCGCGATCACCGGTGGATTGCATGCCATGGGGGATGGGAAAGGCCGTCCGCGTCCGCCGCTGAATCTGATCGGAGATTTTGGCGGTGGGGCGCTTTACCTCGCCTTCGGACTGGTTTCTGCGATCTTGAACGTCAAGAATGGCGGCCAGGGCCAGGTGATTGATTGTGCGATGTCGGATGGTGCGGCATCTCTTGCGACCATGTTCTATGGTATGCGCGCCATGGGCCTGTGGACCGATGAACGAGAGGCGAACCTGCTCGATGGTGGGGCGCACTTCTATGACACATATGAGTGTGCAGATGGGAAGTGGGTGTCGATCGGATCGATCGAGCCGCAATTCTATGCCCTGCTGCTGGAAAAGACCGGATTGAATGACCCGGCGTTTCAGGCACAGATGGATCGGACCGCCTGGCCGGAGCTGAAAGCCAAACTGATGAATGTCTTCAAGACCAAGACCCGCGATGAGTGGTGCGAGATTATGGAAGGGACCGACATCTGCTTTGCGCCCGTCCTATCGATGGCGGAAGCCCCCGAATACAAACACAATAAGGATCGTGAGACCTTTGTTGAATATGAAGGTGTTATCCAGCCTGCGCCCGCCCCAAGATTCTCCGAGACACCTGGCGCAATTCAGCGTAGGCCAGCCGGAATCGGAGAACATCAGGACGAAGTGCTGGCAGATTGGGGCATTGCTTCGGCCTAGGGGCCTCGCTCTAGTACTGGAGATATCGAATGGGGGCTTTACCCGGCACAACCGGCCGTCGACGCATTTACCTGATGCGCCACGGCTTTGTCGACTATACCTCGCCCGAAGTACGGGCGGCGCAAGATCCGTCCATCGCCTATTTGACAGAGGTTGGACGCCAGGAGGCGCGCGCGGCGGGGATTGCGCTGTCGGAAGTGGCGCTGGATATCGCCTTTCACACCGGGCTGCGGCGAACGGAGGAAACCGCTCAGATCGTGCTATCGGAACACGAACTTGAGACTCCGGAGCTTGAATTCGACAAGCGCTTTCAGGAACTGCGCTCTGGTCAGTACATTGACTTCAAATCCGCGGAACATCTCGCGGCGACCATGACATTTCAGTTCGAACAGGCCGGACAGCCGGGGGCGACATTCCTGGAGGGGGGTGAGAAGTTTGAAGATGCGATGGTTCGGATTGAGGATGGTCTGAAAGGGCTGTTGTCTCGGCCAGGCTGGGCGAGTGGGCTGATCGTAGCGCATGAAGTGGTCAACCGCATGATCCTGTCCTGGGCCATCGGCGCGCCATTGGGATCCTCTTCGGCATTCGAACAGGACACCGGCTGCATCAATATCCTGGATTTTGATCTGGTGCCGGACGAGCAGGGAAATACGAGGATCGAGCGCGCGCTCATCAAAGCGGTGAACCTGACACCTCAGAATTATTTAAAGAACGGCATGAATTTACGCAGTCTGGAGGCTATTTTCACCCGCGTGGATGAATAGGCATTCAGAATTGGCGCTGACACCGCCCGAATATGAACGAACCCGACACTCAAAATCGGATCTGGTTCATGTTCGTTAACGTATAAAGTCTTTGTCGAAGAGAGATGGATGTCTTTCCTTTCTATTCGACGTCCTTCTTGCTTACCTGGCCGCTCCTATGGGCGGTCTTTTTTTGTGCCAGGGTCTCCGCCCGGGTCATGGCGCGCTTCAAGTTGATTTCCAATTGTTGTCGCAGTGTTTCACGGTCCAGGCCGGGTTCAGGAATGACCGGCTGTCCAAACACAAGGGCACCGCGCGTGAACGGGTAGGGGATGCGGAACCCGTCCCAAGTGCCAAGCCGCTTGCGGGGTGAAGACACGATCGCATAAGGCAGAATCGGCGCTTGGCTGCGTTGCGCCATAATGATCGGGCCGTTCTGCACGATCTCGGCCGGCCCGCGCGGACCATCTGGGGTGATACAGATGCCGCCACCAGTCTTGAGGATCTTCAGCGCCTCGGCAAGCGCGCGCATGCCGCCTTTGTCCCGTTTCTTCTTCTTGTGCGTCGATGAGCCCCGTACCGCCTCCAGTCCGAGATGCTTGATCGCCTTGGCTACCGCCTCGCCATCTTTCGAAAGCGAAATCAGCATGGCCGAACGGGTCTTCTGCTGCGGCCATTTTTGAATGATGCGGTTCCAGCCCGATGGCAGGAGCAGGATTGTGGAATGCCATGCGGCAACGATAATGTTCGGGTGGGCGAGCCAGGTTTTGAGGGCTTCCTCGTCGCCCTCGACCTGCCAGCGTATCGTGCGATTGCACATGGCCATGTAGAGCCAGATAATCCAGCCCAGCAGACTGGTGACAATGGGGTGGCGGAAGACCGATTTCATTGCAGACGCGTGTAGCGAGGTTGAGCTGCACACGCAAAGCCCGAATGCACAAACGCCCGGGTTCGATTTGAACCCGGGCGCTCGATAAAGGTCTTAAACTGTTTCGAAGCCTATGGCACGAAAGCGGTGTAAGTTACGGTCGCTTCGACAACACCAGCACCTTGAGACAGGTCATAACCTGCCGCAGGGCCGAGGCTGTAGCTCGCGTCGAAACGAACAGACTGGCCGACAATGTTGCCGGTGGTTTCAGCGGTCCGAACCGTGCTCTGATACACAGTGGTTGCGCCAGCTGCGTCCATGTCATCCAGTGTGGTGTGCGGGTTCGTGATGCTTGGCGCCAGATCGTCAAAAGCGTTGCCACCGAAAGTCAGCGTTCCGTTCGTGCCGTTTGGTGTCATGCCGAAAGAGTAGCTGACATCAGACAGCAGGAAGTCGCCGCTGACAGTTGAGTCAGTCAATTCAGCCGTGATGCCGAAAGCCGTATTTGACGCAACGAAGAAATTTGAATCGTGGGACATTGCATCGCCGGTGATAGATGCAGTCGTTACGTCGAACGCGCCGAATGAGTCCAGGTCGTCCAGATCACCATCGCCGTCACCGATCTCGGTGGTGCCAATGCTAAGCGCAGAGAAACCACCGTATGAGCCGGCAGTTGCGTTCAACGTACCTGTCAGAACGGTGCGTCCATCAGCAGCGATCAGGTCAGTATCGTTAACGTCATCGATAACAAAATCGGTGGCGATTGGTGTTGAACCGTCAGAATCGTCAGCGCCCCAGACGATAACAACGCCAAGAACTTTGAAGTGTGGACGGTCAATGATCGAAGCCTGTGCAGGGGCAACGACCGTTGCGGTGCTTACGGCCAGCGCAGCGCCAGCAAGAAGCAGTTTACGGAAGCTCATCTAATTTCTCCATGGGTTTGCAGCGAGAGTGCTACGGACGGGCCTTTTTGACCTCGTGCTGCAGTCATGACAGAGAAAATATTACATCCAGCTAAGATTGTTTTCGAGTTTTGATGGCCCGATTAGGGATTTAGTAATCGGCCAGTTCTGCGTACCGCCCACCATGATAAACAAGCGGTCGTGCAGACGCATCCGACTGCATACGATCAATCCGAGCGACAAAGATCGTGTGGTCACCGGCCGGGTGCTGCCCATATAGCGAACACTCCAGTCGCGCCGCACAATCAGGCAGAAGCGGTGCATCCCCGAGGCCCGGCTCGGTGTTCAGCCCGTTAAACTTGTCAGGGCCTGATTTGGCAAAGCGTTTGGAGAGTTCGGCCTGATCATCCCGCAAAATATGTACGGCATAGTGCGTCGCCGCTTCGAAATGGGGGAGACTGCGAGAAGACTTGCCCACCGACCACAGGACCAGTGGGGGATCGAGTGAGACAGAATTAAACGAGTTGGCCGTGATGCCGATCCGCTCCTGATCTGTGCCGCGCGTTGTGATGATGGTCACGCCAGTCACGAACAATCCAAGTGTCTCTCGCAAAGCGTGACTGTCTAGGCTCATATGATTGGGATCCTTAATCTCCGTCTGCAATGTGGCTCTTTTTTGGGGCAGGTCTAGGTCAGATGGCAGAATTCGCGTTTTGGGACGCTGGCTGTTTGGGGAAATCTGCTCATCGCACGCGACTGATTCGTGGATTTCGACCGGAAAATACTATGCAAAAGTCTGCAAACCGTGAAGTCAGGCCGACTCCTAAAACTGCATTAATGCATGTCTAATATGCAGAAAAGCGGTTGTGAGGAGTTGTTATTCGCTCAACTCGTTTTCGTTTGTGAATATGTAACATGAAGGTGGAACTGTCGAGACCCCTGCATTTTCAACAGAAAACAGCCGAAAGTGAATGAATGCGTAACTATATCATTAACATGAACAGCTGTTCATTATGAATGGATGTTCATCTGAAAACCATACGAAAACTTCATCTCAAAAAAGACTTGTATGTCGGTTTTGTTACGGGCATCTACGAACCATCGAAAGTGGGCTCGCAAGCCCCATTTAGCAGTGAAGGACATCTTTTAGCAGTCGCCGCGGATGACGGCGGACAATCAAGATGTGGAGAGTGAGTAATGAAAGATTGGTGTAACGACGATGGCGCAAAGCGCCTGCGTGAGAAAATTGCGGAGTACTGGACTGAGCGTGGCTACGAAGTCGAAGTCGATCTGGTCGATGCCGGTTTTGTCCCAGCCATGCGCAGTGCAAGAACAGACGTACGTAGCAACATGGTCAATGGTATGCCGCGTCGTAAACTGGTGAACGCAAACGAATTGCGCAACGAGTATCGCCCAGACTAGACTTTCTGTCTGAGCGTTTTGAGAGCGCTTGCCATTTCAGACCAATGATCAACCGATCGAAGGGGTTCATAAGGGTCACCGGTCAGCGCCCCATAACCGAACGTTACGAAGACAAAGGGCAGCTTCGCATTGCGGGCTGCCCTTTCGTCTGTATGGCTGTCGCCTACCATGATCGCGCGATCCATCCGACCGCCCGCGAGGTTCACCGTTTCCTCAATGTGTGCGGCATGCGGCTTCTTTGAGGTTGCAGCATCGCCGCCAAGCGTTGCTGAGAAGAATCCACTCAGTTCCAATCCGGCAAGGACGCGCTCCGCGAGATCCTGTGCCTTGTTTGTACACACCGCGAGCTGCGCGCCCTGGTCCTGAAGATAGCCCAGTGTTTCGACCGATTGGTCATACGGGCGGCTCAAGCGGCAGATATTGTCGATATAGTGGTCGAGAAAACGCGGCCACAGGATTTCGTCCACCTCGTGCTCATCCACCGGCGCATTATTCCAGCTGAGCCCCTTTCGGATCAGCGCTTTCGCCCCATCCCCGATCATCATGCGGATGGTCTCAATCGAAACAGGTTCAAGCCCCTTTGACTCCAAAGTGTGGTTCAAAGCGGCGTGAAGATCCGGCGCGGTCTCGACCAGTGTCCCATCCAGATCGAAAAGAAGTGTCCAGCCGTCAAAATCTGTGGTCATGGCCATTCCCGTTCGCTTAAAGGCTCGCATAGACTCGCGTGATGGTTTAGGGCGTTTTTGGCAACAGGGCGAGGTGGAATGCCATGACAGCACGCGCAGCGATAATCCTGGCAGCCGGGCAGGGCACCCGGATGCGGTCTTCACTCCCGAAAGTCCTCCACCAAGTCGGAGGTCGAGCCATGGTGGATTGGTCGATCGATCTGGCGAAGCGGATCGGCTGTGAGCGGATTATCGTCGTCGCCAGCGCTGATGGGCAGGGGGTTCAGGATCATGTCGAGATGGCGCTTGGGCCGGAAGCTGTTGCGATCCAAGATCCGCCGCTGGGAACCGGACATGCGGTTTTGGCCGCCAAACAGGCGCTGGATGGCTTCGAAGGCGATGTGGTGGTGCTTTATGGCGATACACCTCTCATCCCCGCCATCGCTGTTGAGCGGCTGTTTGAAGAATTGGAGGCCGGGGCAAAAGTCGGAGTTCTGGGCTTCGAAGCAGCCATGCCCGGGGCCTATGGCCGCCTGGTGACAAACACAAAGGGTGATCTTGAAGCGATTGTCGAAGCCAAGGAGGCGAGCCCTGAACAGCTTTCTATCAAGCTCTGCAATTCCGGCGTTATGGCTGCCCGGGCAAAGACCATGTTCGATCTGCTGGGGCAGGTGACAAATGATAATGCCAAAGGGGAGTACTATCTTACCGACATTGTTCGGCTGGCGAGACAATCAGATGGCCTGTGTCGAGCGGTGAAGTGTTCAGAGGAGGATGTGCTTGGTGTAAACTCGCGCGTCGAACTGGCGGAAGCGGAGATCGCGTTTCAGATCCGGCGCCGGGCCGAACTGCTCGTCAGTGGTGTCACCATGGCCGCGCCTGAAACGGTCTTTCTGTCGTATGATACGATCATTGAGCGCGATGTTGAGATTGAACCGAACGTCGTCTTCGGCCCGGGCGTTCATGTGCGCAGCGGCGCAACGATCCGCGCCTTTTCGCATCTTGAAGGCGCACAGGTGAGCGGCGGCGCTATCGTCGGTCCTTATGCACGGCTTCGCCCTGGCACACGGCTGGAGGCCAACGTGAAAATCGGCAATTTTGTCGAAGTGAAAAATACGCGTATGGCAAAAGGCGCCAAAGCCAACCATCTCGCCTATCTTGGTGATGGGGAAGTGGGCGAGGACGCAAATATCGGGGCAGGGACGATCTTCTGTAATTATGATGGTTTCCTGAAGTATCGGACCAAAGTCGGCAAACAGGCCTTCATTGGCTCCAATTCAGCGCTGGTTGCGCCCGTCACAATTGGGGAAGGTGCTATGATTGGCTCGGGATCTGTGATTACCAAGGATATTGAACCCAACGCGCTGGCTGTAGCGCGCGGGCGCCTTGTGCAGAAATCAAACTGGGCAACGGGGTTCAGGGACAAGATGGCCGCGATCAAAGCGGCAAAGAAAAAGGGCTGATCGAAACGCGAATGGCGAACGAACTGGAAAAAGAAAACGCCGCAGCTGCAGCGCTCGACTATATCGAAGATGGCATGACGATTGGGCTCGGAACGGGATCAACGGCGAAGTATTTTGTCGAATTGCTGGCCGAAGAGATCGCAGAGGGCCTGGTTGTTCGGGGCATTCCGACCAGTCTGCAAACGCAGCGCCTTGCTGAAGAGCTGGGCGTCCCACTGGTTGATGTGGAGCAGGTGGATCGCATTCATGTGACTGTCGATGGCGCCGACGAAGTTGATGAGAGCGCGCAGCTGATCAAAGGCGGCGGTGCGGCGCTGTTGCGCGAGAAGATCATCGCCAATGCCAGCGATCTGATGGTGGTGATTGCCGACAGTTCCAAACACGTCGAAGCGCTCGGCCAGTTTCCCCTGCCGGTCGAAGTTACCCCGTTTGGATATACGATCACAGCCAAGAAGACCTATGACGCCCTGTGTCAGGCTGGCATTCTGCGTCCGATGATCAAAGTGCGGACCGGGGCGAATGATCAACCGATTGTGACTGATGGTGGCAATTTCATTCTGGACTGCCAGTGCGGCGTGATACCGGATCCGCCAAAAGCCGCGGCCTTGTTGGCCAATGTGCCCGGCATTGTTGAGCACGGCTTGTTCATTAACAAGTGCCGCGTGGTGATTATCGGGGCTCCAGACGGCGCGACCATATTTGAATATTAGATCACGATCGCCATATGCGGCGCTGATGAAAAAACTTCCCCCCAAAAAAGGAGCTGGAAATGGCCGATCACGCGTATGACTATGACCTGTTTGTGATCGGCGGAGGCTCTGGCGGGGTTCGTGCGGCGCGAATCGCAGCGGGCCACGGCGCCAAAGTTGCGCTCGCCGAAGAGTATCGCATGGGTGGGACTTGTGTGATCCGCGGCTGTGTGCCGAAGAAGTTCATGGTCTATGCCAGCGATTATGGCCGCAAGATCGAAGAAGCGCAGAAATATGGCTGGGACGTCTCGGTTGGTGCGTTCGATTTCAAATCGTTCATGGCCAATCTGCATGCCGAAGTGGATCGCCTGTCCGGCATTTACATGAGCGGGCAGGTGAATGCCGGTGTCGATGTGTTTGAAGAGCGCGCGGAGTTTGTTGATGCGCACACGCTGAAACTGGTGAAGTCCGGTAAAACCGTCACTGCGGACAAGATCCTGATTGCGGTGGGGGGAACGCCTTGGCGACCGGACCCGGAAGAGCTGCCGGGTGTGGAGCATACGATCACCTCGGATGGTGTGTTTCAGCTGACAGAATTGCCCAAACATATCGTCATCGCGGGCGGTGGTTATATCGCATGCGAGTTTGCGCATGTGTTTGCTGGCTTGGGGGTTGAGACCTGTCTCGTTTATCGCGGTGAAACGGTGCTGAACGGATTTGATATGGACGTTCGCACAGTGGTTCACGAAGGCCTGAAAGAGGCCGGGGTGCGTGTGATCACGAATACGGTGTTTGAGAGTATTGAAAAACGCGAGGGCGAAACGCCACTGCACCTGAAATTGACCAATGGCATGACCCTTGATGCCGATGTGATCATGATGGCGGTGGGACGGCGCCCCAACATTAACGGGCTGGGGCTTGAACATGCAGGTGTGCAGGTCGGTGAGCGGGAAGAAATTACCGTCGATGAACAGTCCAGAACCAATGTCGAGCATATCTGGGCGGTTGGTGATGCGACGCGCCGGGTGGAACTGACTCCGGTGGCGCTGCGCGAGGGGCACGCTTTTGCCGATAGCGAGTTTGGCGGCCATCCCCGCACGTTCGAGCACGATATGATTGCGACAGCGGTGTTCACCCAACCCGAAGTGGGAACCGTCGGCCTGGTTGAACGCGAGGCGCGCAAAAAATTTGGCGCTGTGGATATCTACAAGACCCGGTTTCGACCGATGAAAAATATGCTGAATGGCAAGTCCGAGCGGGTCTTCATGAAGCTGATCGTGCGGCAGTCAGATGATGTCGTGGTCGGCGCGCATATTGTGTCGCCGGATGCCGGGGAGATGATCCAGATGCTGGGCATTGCGGTGAAAGCCGGTGTGACGAAGGCTCAGTTTGACGAGACCTGCGCGGTGCATCCGACGATCGCGGAGGAAATCGTAACGATGCGGACGAAGAGTTAGGGTTAGGCCAGCACCCTCGGATACCCAGTCAGGCTGGGCACAACGTCAAGTCCGAGGGCAGCGCGTGCGGCCGCGGATGCGGCGGAGGGGTGAGTGAATTATGGTTTGGGAGTTTCCGCTGACACCCGCGTCGGCGGGTGTCCATGGAAGTTTTTTCACCGCGCTAAGAGGCTTCGCCTCACGCGGTGGAAACGGGTTCCCGATCGTCGCTGCGCTCCTCCGATGAACCAAGCTCAGGGCTGAGTTTCTTAAGGTTCGGGGAGCCCTCAGCCTGGTTCATGTGAGCGCCGAAGGCGCGATACGGAACCTGCTTCTGCCTCGCGTCGCCCGAAGGGCGTTAGCGCGAGGCCAAACTCAACCTTTAGCTGCTGTCCTGAACGTCCGGCAAAACCCGCGCTGCTCTGGACACGACACGGCGCATCAACCGCTCGCCACATTCCATAATCCGGCCCATCCAGAAATGGATCGCGCCAAGGTGCATTTCGCCGGACTCATTGTACATGGCGTAGCAGTGCGGACGGTAGATGTCGTTCTGCTGATGGAACCATGCCGTGAGATCTTTCGGATCATCCGACACGAACGTCACCCAGACTTTTCCGTTTTCGTCAGCTTGCCAGAGGACTTTGCGTTTATTGATCCGGCACCAGCGCTTCACCGCAAACAGCTGCCACCAAACCCACGGCCAGAGATAGACCGGAAGATGCTGTACAGCGGCAAGGGTGAAGCGAATATCCATGCCCGTTAGGGTGACATGGGCGCAAATTCGGTCGGATTGATTTATTTGCTCTGAGCGTCTTTTCAGCCTTCTCGCGGCATGATCGTCGGAAGCGGTTTTTTGCGTGGTCGTCTCTCATTACTGCGTCGATATTTACTCTGATATGCACGCCGTTGTTTGGTCACTTCATACAAAACAATACCCGATGACGTCGCCAAGTTCAGGCTTTCTATCATTCCGAACATGGGAACCGCTATGCACATTTCGCTCCGCTCTACAGCTATGTCGCTGATGCCGCGTGTTTCATTCCCGAACCATACCGCGAGCTTTGCATGCTCTGTGTAGTCGCCCTCGTGAAGGTAAACGCTCTGTTTGCCTTTCACGTGTGGCGATGTGACGACGGAAACGAAACCGTTCTTTTCCAGATGATCCAAGCAAGACTCGGTGCTCTCAAAACGCTTCACAAAAGTCCACTTTACGGCTGATGCAGACGTCTTGGTTAATGAGCGTCTTTCTCTCATTTCTTCCCAATCATCGGGAAGAGAGCCTCGAAAATCTATCACATAGACTTTCTCGACACCCAAGGCGTTCACGTTCCTGATAACCGTGCCGATGTTTCCTATGTTCGTCGGGTTCTCGATGACCGCAATCAAATTCTTACAGCGGAATTCTTTGATTGCATTAGCCCGTTCTCTAACAGCGGTACGTTGTGTTTTTTGTTCTTTGTCCATCGATCAATAATCGCCTGTGGAGTTGTCAGTTCATCACTCGACACACACAACACGACTGCGGTCAAACCTTATTTATCTGATCCCCTCTCGCAACCCAAACAAACATGGTAAACGTCGCTAGTCTGGAGTTGGCGGCGATAAGTAGCTAAACCCGTTTCGCCATGTCGACTTTGACGCCATTGTTGATCGTCTCTCGGCCTGTCACGACAAACCCATGTCTCTCATAGAAGGTGACATTGCCATCGAACCATTCATTGGTGATCAGGCGGAGCTTTGATTGTCCGGCGGCGGTGGCGAGGTGTTCGGCGTGGTGGAGCAATATCTTACCGATCCCCTTGCGCTGGTGGTCTGGCGAGATGGCGAGGTTTTCGATGAAGAGGTGGGTGTCAGCTGGTACGGTTTCGATGAGCCCGACGATCTCGCCTTCCGATATGGCGAGATCGAAGCGATGTTTGAGAAAAGCCGCTTTATAATCGACGGTCATCGGGAGCGGTTCACGCCCGATACGCGAGATCCATTTTGTGTAGGCGGCCTTTGTGATCGCAGCGATCACGTCCACATCTTGCGGCGTTGCGGGGCGGATGCTGATATGCGGCTGATCCATCCGACGGTCGTTACCGACTTCGGCCTGACGTGTGAAGCAGTACCCCGCCTAGACTGAAAAACTCGTGCCGCAGCCGCAGCCGGCGGTGGCGTTTGGATTGTTGATCTTGAAGGCGGCGCCGATGAGCTCGGTGGAAAAGTCGATTTCGGACCCGTCCATGAATTCCAGGCTCATTTCATCGATGAGGACGCTGACGCCGTCGCGGCTAACGACCAGATCGTCGGCATTGGCGGTGTCGTCGAGGTCGAACTTGTAGGAAAAGCCCGAGCAGCCGCCGCCTTCGACGCTTACCCTTAAGTAGGACTTATCGGGTTGTTTCGCTAGAATCGCGGTAATCCGCTTCGCAGCCGATTCGGAAAGGGTCACATTGCTCATGGGCCATAAGATAGTGACACCCAGCATTCCTGAAAAGAGGGCTGTGTTTGCCACACTGTGGGAAGAGTCTCGCGGGCGCTTTATTGAAGAGCCGCATTCAGCGACGCGGACACCGTTTCAGCGGGATAGAGACCGGATTATCCACGCGTCTGCCTTTCGCCGTCTGAAGCAGAAGACGCAGGTTTTTGTCGCCCATGAGGGGGATCATTACCGCACGCGGCTGACCCATTCGCTGGAAGTGGCGCAGATTGCGCGGTCTGTGGCGCGCACGCTGGGCCTCGATGAGGATCTGGCTGAAGCGATGGCGCTGGCGCATGATTTGGGCCATCCGCCGTTCGGGCATGCTGGCGAGGATCAGCTGGATGCGTGTATGGCCGATTATGACGGCTTCGATCACAATGCGCAGACCCTGCGCGTGGTGACCAAGCTGGAGAGCCGGTATCCGAACTTTGACGGGCTCAACCTGACCTGGGAGATGCTGGAAGGGCTCGTCAAGCATAATGGGCCTTTGCTGACGGCGGACAATGGTGTGGCAGACTTGCCAGCTGCGTTTCGTGACTTTGCGCATCTGGAAGCGCTGGAGCTGGATCAGTTTGCCGGGCCGGAAGCGCAAGTGGCGGCGCTCGCCGATGATATTGCCTATAACAATCACGACATTGATGACGGGGTCACGGCGGGTCTGTTCACGATTGAGGACCTGATCGAGCTGCCGCTGGTGGGCGAGATCTTTAAGTCTGTGCGGGAAGATTATCCGGTCATTGATCGGGAAAAGTGGGTGTATGAGGCGGTGCGCCGTCTGATCGGACACTGGATTGACGACCTGACGGCTGAAACGCAGCGGCGTGTGGGCGCGTATAAGCCGGGCTCTGCGGCGGATGTGCGGGCGATGCCGGTGCCGCTGGTGGCGTTTTCGGACGGGTTGGAGCGGGATCAGCGCGCGCTGCGGGCGTTCTTGTATGAGCGGATGTACAAGCATTACAAGGTCAACCGCATGCGCAGTCAGGCGAAACGGATCCTGAATGAGCTGTTTGATCTGTTCATGGCAGAGCCTGAAACCTTGCCGGATATCTGGCGGCTGGATGCCCAGCAGGCGCCGGCGGTACGACGCGCGCGGATTGTCTGCGATTATCTCGCCGGGATGACGGACAATTACGCGATTGATCTGCACCGGCGACTGTTCAGCATGGAAAGCATGCTCTGAGCTGCAACTGGGGGCTGCGATTTAAACATCGTTAACGAAACGGGCCTTATTGTTAACCGAACCCTCAGTGTACAGGTGAAAGTATGAGTCGTTTTGGTTTGGGCCCCGATGTGGATTTCGGCCCCTATGAAGATGAATATCGCGGCTTTGAACTCAGCGATGAGGACTCCGGTCGCGGGCCCATGATCCTGGTGCTGGCACTGGGAGTCCTGCTGATTTTTGCGGGCGTGGTGTGGAACACGTACCGTCAAGGCGTGCGCCCGTCTGAAGGCGGGTTGCCGGTGATTGCCGAGAATTCGGCGCCGTACAAGCGCGCGCCGGATGAGCGCGGCGGACTGACTGTCGCGGGTCAGGATAAAGGGTTTTACGACATGATGGACGGGCGCGCCGACGAGGTGAACGTTGAGCCGGCCCCGGTGACCCCGCCAGCTGAAGAAGCGCTGAGAGGTCTGGCCGGTGGGCCTGATCAGGTCGCTCAGGATCTCCCGCCGGTTCAGCGAGTTCAGGTTATTGATGTTGAGCCGATGCAGTCGAATGTCGATCTGGATGTGCTGGATGCGCGCAGGACCGCAGCAAGTGAGCTGCGCCCGGTGCAGACAGCGTCGCTGAAACCTGTGCCGGTCCAATCTGAGCCGCAAAGCACGCCGCAGCTGGCTGAGCCAATTCCAGCGCCGGTTCCTCAGGCCTGGCAGTTTGTGGAGACCGGGGCGTTTCAGGTGCAGCTGATGGCCGTGCGCAGTGAAGCGAATGCGCAGTCAGAATGGGCGCGGATCAAGGCTGGCAACCCGGAACTGTTCGGGGCAGCCAAACTCGACCTGCAACGCGCTGATCTGGGCGCAAAAGGGGTGTTCTATCGCCTGCGGGTTGGCGGGTTTGAAACGCGAGATTCTGCAAAAGGGTTCTGTGCCGACGTCAAAGCGGCAGGGCGCGACTGTATCGTTACATCCAAGGCTGTTGGATGAGGATAGGCGCCTGCATTACCAGTGTTTCTGGTCCGGTTCTGCGAGAGGATGAACGCGCGTTCCTGAAGGACGCTAGCCCCTGGGGTGTGATCCTGATGGGGCGGTCTTGTCAGAGCCGGGAGCAGGTGCGGGCGCTGACGGGTGAAATCAAAGCGGCTCTGGGGCGCGACGCGCTGATCTTTATTGATCAGGAAGGCGGACGTGTGGCCCGGCTGAAAGCGCCGGAATGGCCATGGTTTCCGGCCGCGGGTCTCTATGCCGAATTGTATGAACGCGATCCTGCGGTGGCGGTTGAAGCGTGCCGGCTGGGGCATCGGCTGATTGCGGGCGAGCTCTTTTCGCTGGGGATCACCGCTGACTGCGCGCCGGTCGCGGATCTGCGACAGCCGGATACCCATGACGCGATTGGCGATCGCGCTTTTGGTTATGAACCCGAGGCGGTTGGTCAGCTGGCAGGTGCCGCGCTGGACGGACTCTCGGCCGGGGGCGTGGCTGGATGTCTGAAACATATGCCGGGCCAAGGGCGCGCCCGCGTCGACAGCCATCACAGTCTGCCCGTCGTTGAGGCGCCTTTGTCGGATCTGGATGCAGATTTTTCGGTTTTCACAGCACTTGCCGAGAAAAGCCCGATGGGGATGACTGGGCATGTCTCTTATACAGCAATCGCGCCGGGTGAGGCCGCGACGGTATCGGCTACGGTGATTTCCGACATCATTCGGGGCCGAATCGGGTTTGAAGGCCTTCTGATGACAGACGATCTTGGAATGAATGCGCTCGGCGGAACACTTGCCGATCGCGGCGACAGGGCGCTGTCAGCCGGATGCGATCTGCTGCTGCACTGTTCAGGCTTTTTGAGCGAGCCTGAGGCCATATTGAGCGAAATGCAGCAAATTGCGAGTGCAGCTGGAACTCTGTCTGGCCTCTCTCTGCAGAGAGCGATAAAGGCTGAGGGCGCGTGCAAGGACGTAGACGACCTCGATCCTGAGGCCTCATGGGCACGCTTTCGGGAATTGATGGGACCGGTCATGGAGGGGATGAGCTGATGCGTGCCGATACGCCAGATTTGATGCCCCAAGAGGAGATTGAACCGGAAGATCTGTTTTCGGTTGATATTACAGGGTTTGAAGGACCGTTACATCTGCTGCTCGACCTGGCACGGCGGCAGAAAGTCGACCTGTTGCATGTGTCGATCCTGGATCTTGCGACCCAGTATCTCGCCTTCATTGAAGATGCGCGCGACAAGCGGATCGATCTGGCGGCTGAGTATCTGCTCATGGCGGCCTGGCTCGCCTTTTTGAAGTCGAAACTGCTTCTGCCCAAGCCGAAAGCGACTGAGGATGGCGAACCTGACGGCGAAGAAATGGCGACCAAACTCGCCTTCCGTCTGCGGCGACTGGACGCCATGCGCCATGCCGGCGACGAGCTGATGGACAGCGCAATCCTCGGGCGGGATGTGTTCACACGCGGTGCGCCGGAGCGGCCCAAAGTCGTGAAGATCACAGAATATGACACGACCCTGTGGCACCTGACGCAAGCCTTTGGCGGCATCCGCCAGCGCAAGGCGATGGAAGCGCCGCACACGATTGAAAATCAGTATGTCCTGCCGCTGGAAAGTGCGCGTGATGGATTGCGCCGTCTGAAGCTGGAGCTGACGGAATGGGCGAGCCTCGACCAGATCCGCACCCGAATAAGCGATGCTGAGGATCACATACCGCCGCGATCGGTAACCGCGAGCGTGTTCTCAGCCGCATTGGAGCTGACCCGTGACGGTGAAGTGGATGTGCGTCAGGAGACGCATTTTGGCCCACTTTACTTGCGAGGGAAGCCGCAGCCACAGGAGGATCATGTCCAATGACCCCAGAAGCCAAACCTCTGCAGCCTCTTGAGGAGGCCCCTGAAGACATTCGCAAAGCGGTCCAGCAGCTGTCTTTTGCCTATAAACGGTCCGCCTCGACCCTGTACGAGGTCCAGGATGACGCGATGGCGGACGCGGTGCGCCGGGCCGAAGCGATCCTGTTTGCCGCCGGGGCGCCTTTGTCAGCCAGTCAGATTGCCGAAGCGATGCCGCCGGGCGTGGATGTGCCGGGTGTTCTGATGGCGCTGAAGTCGACATATGCGGCGCGCGGCGTGAATCTGGTTGAAGTCGCCGGGAAATGGCGGTTCCAGACCGCGGAAGATCTGGGCTTTCTGTTTGTCGAAGATCGCCATGAGCAGAAGAAACTGTCGCAGGCGGCGCTGGAGACGCTGGCGATTATTGCGTATGGCCAACCTGTGACGCGCGCCGAGATCGAAGCGGTGCGCGGGGTGGCGGTGTCTCGCGGGACAATTGATACGCTGATGGAAGCCGGATGGGTCCGGATCAAAGGCCGCCGCAAAACACCGGGCCGGCCAGTGACGCTTGGCACCACAGACAAGTTCCTGGAGCATTTCGGGCTGGAAAGTCTGGAATTGCTGCCGGGCCGGGCCGAGCTAGAGGCAGAAGGGTTGCTGTCTGATGTCGTGCCCGACGGGTTTGAGGCGCAGGACGATCTATTTACAGGGGCGGGTGAGGCCACGGAGGTCGAGGCCGAGCCGGTGCCTGAAGAACAGGCGTTCGTGACAGATTTTGAGGGCGGTGAGGAGCCGGACTGACCCCAAGCCGGTCTTGGCCATTGTAACCGCGTGCCGGTGCGGCTACTTATAGGGTTAGAGTTTTACCCGGAGACCTGATTATGGCCCCAAGTTGGATGCAACTTCTTCTCGTAGCGGTTGTGGTGCTGCTTCTGTTTGGCGGGCGTGGCCGCATCTCGTCGATCATGGGCGATATGGCCAAAGGCATTACAAGCTTTCGCAAGGGCTTGAAGGAAGAAGACGCCGAAAAGGCGGTCGAGGACGATGATATGGTGAATATCACGCCTGAAAAGGACAAGGCCAAGTCCTCCAACTCGTGATCGCGGAGAGACTTTGAGATGCTGCCTCAGTTCGGACTCGCAGAGTTTCTTCTGGTCGCTATTGTCGCGTTGATTGTTGTCGGGCCGCGGGACCTGCCGATCATGATGCGCCGGTTGGGGCAGTTCGTGGCTAAGGGCCGTGCCATGGCTGGTGAATTCCGAGCCGCCTTTGATGATATTGCGAAACAGGCTGAACTCGACGAGCTGCGCAAAGAAATTGAAGATCTGAAGCGCGACAATGCCGTGACCGCAGCCGTTGAGGACTTGAAAGAAGCCGAACGGGATATCAACGCCTCCGTCATGGCGAGCACGCCGGCTGTGAAGCCCGCGACGGAAGCCGCAGATACCGCATCGTCGGAGGAAACAGCGTCTCCAAGCTCTGAGCCTGCTGCTGACGCCAAGCCGAAGACTGATCCGGTATGACCAAAGAGCTGCCGAGCGATCAGAAGCCAGACATTGTCGATGAGATGGAGGCGAGCCGGGCGCCCCTGCTCGAGCACCTGACGGAGCTGCGCTCGCGGCTGATCTGGGCGATGCTGGCGCTGGCCGTGGGCGCGATTGCCTGTTTCTTTGTGGCCGTTCCGATTTTCAATTTTCTGGTTCAGCCTTTCATTGATGCCTTTGTCAGTCAGGGCATCGGGGAAGATCCCAATCTGATCTATACCGCGCCGCTGGAATTCTTTTTCGTCAAACTGAAGATCGCTTTGTTCGCCGGACTGTTTGTGTCCTTCCCGGTGATCGCCTGGCAGCTTTATGCCTTTGTCGCGCCGGGACTGTACCGCGAGGAGAAACATGCGTTTCTGCCGTTTCTCGTATCATCTCCGGTTCTGTTTGGGATCGGCGCGGCCTTTGTGCATTACATTATGATGCCGCTGGTCATGACGTTTGCGTTAAGCCAGCAGCAGTCCGGCGATATCGCAACAGTGACGATCGAAGCACAGATCAAGGTGTCGGAATATCTGTCACTGACTCTGGCGCTGATGATTGCGTTCGGGCTGTCATTCCAGCTACCGGTTGTGCTCGGTCTGCTTGGTAAAGCCGGACTGGTCTCGTCCTCCACACTGCGCAAGGGACGTAAATATGCGCTTGTGGGTATTCTGGCAGTGTCTGCCTTCTTTACCCCACCGGACATGATCTCACAGATCATGCTGACCGTGCCGGTCTATGGCTTGTACGAGGTTAGTATCTGGATCGTCTCAATGATGGAGAAGAAAGCCGAAGAACGAGAGAAAGAAGCGACCGCTTAATCTGTCTCAGTGTCGTAGGTGATACAATCGGCAAGGACGAGCGTGTCCGGCATCAGCGTCTCCGCGGTGGCGCAGGCGCCTTCAAAGTTTGCCGACTCAAGGTCACGTGCGAAACGTAGATCTGCGCCAGAGAAGCGGACATTACGGAAACTGGCGTCGGAGACGCTTGCTTCTTTGAACTCCACGCCACTCAGCACGGCATTATCAAAGATCGCGCCGGACAGGTTTGCGCCTTCGAAATTCGCGCCGGTGAGGTTTGCTGCGGAGAAGTCCGCGCGGACCGCAATCGCACCGTGAAATTTCGCATGATCCAGTGTCGTGCCGATGAATTTTGTGCCGACAACAAAGGTCTCCAGGAAGGAGGCCTGGCGCATATTGGCGCCGGTGAAGTTGGCGCCCTGCAGGCGCGCGCCGTTCAGCTCCGCCTCGACAAAGCTGGAGGAGGTGAGGTCAGCTCTACGAAAATCGGCGCGATCGGCTTTGACATGGTCGAAGTTCGCATTGTGGGCGATGACGGAGCGCAGGTTCGCACTGGAGAGCACCGCGCCAGGATAATGCGCCTTGGACAGGTTCCACCCGGCCATGCTGCGCCCCGCGAGCGCGCAGTCTGTGCATGAGCCGCTATGCGACGGTGCCCATGACACGCGAGCTGCAACGTCCTGCGCTGTGTCCTGTGCGGTGGCCGAAAGCGGCAGGAGTGACGCGCAAGCGGCAGCAATGCCATATTTCAGTAAAGTTTTTGCCATGCCATGTCGTAACGCGCTTTTACGCTGCGTCGAACTGAAATTCTGGTAAGAACTGCAAATAATGTCACTTGTGTTGCCAGAAAATCGCAGGTTTGTCTGTGTCACTTACAAGACGGTATGGTCTGGCCTTTTGGAAGCTTCGTCGAGGTATCGCCGCAGGCGGAATTCAGCTGCGTCTGGGTCAGGCCACGGGCGATTGTGAGGTCGGCGCCGGAGAGGTTCAGACCGGCGAGTGTGGCGCCAGAGAGGTCTGATGATCCGAAATAGGTGCCGACGGCGATCGCATCCGTCAGGTCGGCGTCTTTGAAGTCGCAGCGATTGAACCGGGCGCCGAACAGATTGGCGATGGATAGATTTGATTTGGCGAACACCACGTCGTCATAGGTGGCGAGGGAGAGATTGGCCTGGCGCAGGCGGGCACTCGCCAGATTTATGTGATCGGCGTCCCGGTAAGACAGGTCAGCCTGAAACAGATTGCAGGCGGCGCAGGATTTTCCGGATTGAACGGTGGCAATGTGATCTGCGTTCTGGGCCTGTGCGGTCGCTGAGAGCACACCTGCGACAAAAGCGGCGGCAAGAATTCGTTTCATCATGGGACAATCGCCCTGTGCTGTGATCTTCGAGTGCCGAGATCATCGCAAGGGCCAGGCCAGATGGTTTCTCAATCGTTAATCGCTGGTGCCGGTTTCGCGGACAAACCCGCACGTATCGCAGGTGACCAGGCCATCGGCTGGTTCGACATAGAGAGTAAAACTGCTGCAATTGGTGCAGGCGTCGGGCAGGTAGTCCGGTTGTGTCTGATCCTCGCCAGAGGTCGAGGCCTCCGCCTCGCCGGTGTCGTCCACGGCTTCTTTCTCTTCGCGATGTTTGTTCAGAATAACGATATTGTCCGGGATCTGTCCGCGGGAAAAGCCGCGAGAAATCAGTTGTGCGGCTTCATCCGGCAGCGGCTGGGCGTGACTGCGCTCAATCCCATCGCCAAGCCCGCGCCCGAGCCCATCATGGGTGACATCGCCCAGTTCAGCGAGGTCCTCGCGGGCGAGATAGGACACGGCAAGCTCGCGGAAAATATAGTCAAGGATGGAGGTGGCACGCGTGATCTGGTCGTTTCCGGTCACTTCCCCAGCCGGCTCAAACCGGGTGAAGACGAAGGCATCAACATACTCCTCCAACGGCACGCCATATTGCAGACCCAGCGATACAGCGATGGCAAAATTGTTCATCAAGGACCGGAAGGCGGCGCCTTCCTTGTGCATGTCGATAAAGATCTCTCCGAGCGAGCCATCATCGAACTCGCCTGTGTGCAGATAGACTTTGTGGCCGCCGACAGTGGCTTTCTGGATATAGCCTTTGCGGCGGTCGGGGAGACGGGTGCGACTGACGGCAGCTTGCGGGTCAGAAACAGGCAGGTACTCACCGGTTTGGTCCTCGTTTGCGAGGTCTTCGGCAAGCGACATGATCTGTGTCATCCGGTCTGAGGTCAGACGGTCTACGACTTGATCCAGTGCCGGCAGCCAAAGGTCGAGACCGGCGGCGGTGGAGACCTCAATCAGAGCCGGGTCATCTTCGCTGATGGTCAGCATGATCGGTGCATCGACATGGTCTCTCAGCCGTGTCGCGAGGTCTGTCAGCGCGCCTGCTGGCAAGGATTGGGTGAGCCCGGCTTCGGTGAGCGCGGTGTCGACCAGAGCGTGCGGGCGGTTGTCGATGGCGGCTTCCGCCTCCTCGATCTGTTTGCGTGAAAAGCCGAGGGTTTTCAGCAGTTCGCGGCCGTCTGTGTCGAAATTCTCCGGTGCGAGCCGTAAATCGTTGGAGATGATCTCGTCCCCGAGCACCCAGCGCGAGAAGGCCGCATTCAGAGGAAGACCTTCGCCCAGCGCGCTCTTAATCTTCGCGATAGCTTCGTTGGTAAACCCGCGTGTGGCGAGAGTTTCGCCGGAAAAATGCGGTGTTTGTTCAAGGTCGGCGGCTTCGGCAAGCGTGGTCAATAGTTGCGGTAATTCGGTTGGGGCGACCCGCGACAACCCCAGACGAGCGATATTGGAGAGCTCCAACCGGCCATCGTTGCCAGACTGCAGGACAGAGACGAAGGGTGTGAGCCCCTGACTGGTCGGCGTGATCGTGGACAAGGCCCCCGCCGAGAGGGGCAGCAGGAGCAGCTTGACCTCTGGCCTCACATCGGCGTCGGCCAAGCCATCGATGGCGAAGCGCGTTTCGTCCGCCTCTTCTGTTTTGGTGCCCGCGGCGGCGGCGCGAATGAGACGGAGCAAGGCCGCTACACCGTCGGTCTGGTCTTCACTATAGGGAGCCCCAAGCGCCATAAGCGCTGCCGTCATGCCACACGGCACCAGTGCGAGTGTGCCTCCCTCTGTGCTCGCCAGGGCCACGAGATCGCGCAGGACCAGTAGATCCATACCGTCAGGTGTGACAAAGCGCGCGATATCGATCGCCATCGCTGGCATGTTGAGATCGAGATCGGTGTCGGCGCAGACCGACAGGCTGATGCCGGACTTCCGCAACTCAGACATCTCAGTTTCGCTGCCTTGCTCTACATTCAGGCGGCACGCGGGAGCGGCCGACGCTTTCAATCCCTGAGCGCGAAAGCTGTCGGCGAGCGACTGAAATCCCTTGCCGGAGTTCAGGGCGGTTTCGATCAGGGTCGCCGGGACGCCGCGCGCGACGGCTTCGGCGAGATCGGCATTGCGGGGCTGGTCACCCAGAGAGTCCAGCAGTTCGGCGAGGGCCAGACGTCCCTGTTGTTCAACCTGCTGTTGGGCCACGCGTGATGCGGCCGCTTCGAGAGACATGGAGTGAGATAGCGGCGCTGCACACAATTGTGATAGCGGCATCACAGTGCTGATCAATCCAGCCTCTACGCCTGCATTCAGAAGCTCTTCCCGGCGCTCTGTCATGGCGTTCAGCCCTTTCTTAATTCCCAGCAATGGTCTTGACGCTGGATGCGACATGATGTGTTGGCTGTGATAACTGGATTCGGGGCTGCGTCAGCGCCATAATCCCGCCTTAGATCGTTGGCAGGAGTCAAAACATGTTCAAACTCTTCACATGGTGGAATGGCGTCTCGCCGGGTGGCCTGTTTGATATCAAGCGGCGCAGCGAACATGTTGGCACAGACGAATACGGCAATCGGTATTTCCAGGACCGCAAAGTGTCTGTGGAAGGCCGCAAACGTCGCTATGTGATCTACAAAGGATTGGCGGAGCCGTCGAAA
This sequence comes from Henriciella sp., assembly GCA_030066975.1. Lineage (GTDB taxonomy): Bacteria > Pseudomonadota > Alphaproteobacteria > Caulobacterales > Hyphomonadaceae > Henriciella. Next base: position 65,068 of record JASJAO010000015.1, read on the forward strand.
GTACCGGCAGACTGGCACGGATGGCTGCACTATACGTTCGAAGAGCCGCCGACTGAGGCACCGCTCAAACAGAAGTCGTGGGAAACCGACCATACACCGAATATGACAGGCACTGTGTTTGCCTATCGCCCGAAAGGGACCTTGCGTGAAGGCGGTCAACGCCGTGAAGCTGATTCAGATTATGAGGCCTGGACACCAGATGCGTGAATCTATTTTTGAAACTCTTGTCGGTCTGGCCGTCTTGCTGGTTGCCGGTGTTTTCCTCTGGTTTGCCCTGGCACGCGGCGGGGATGCGGCGCCAGCTGCCGATTCGGTTGAACTCGGCGTCCGGTTCAACTCTGCGAGCGGGGTCGATCGTGGCACCGATGTGCGTCTCGCCGGCGTGAAAGTTGGCACAGTGCGGGACATCGCGCTGGATGTCGATCGGGCCGAAGCCATGGTGACGATGGTGGTGGATGGCCGCCTTGTCCCTATGGGGGATGGCACCACGGCGCGGGTCCAGTCTGAAAGCCTGCTCGGCGGGAGCTATATCAGTCTCGAACCGGGTGAAGGGTTTGGTGAGATTATCATGTGCGAAAATGGTGAGACCCTGTTTGACGGGTCGGGATGCGGTGAGATCCTGTATGGTCAGGGCTCGATCGACTTGTTGACCCTGTTTGCATCCTTTGCCAGCGGCAATGGTGGTGAGACGACTGAATGATCCGTGCGGCGATATTGACCGGGGTGGCCGCCTGGCTGGCGATGGCTGCGCCTGCGCAGTCGCCAACTTATGTTCAGACAGAAACCGTAACCCTGCGGGCGCTCGACAAAATTACCGGACGGTCAACGGACTTTGAGCTCGTCAAAGGCGAGCCGCAAATCTACGGCTCACTTCGGGTCGATGTGGAGGTGTGTTTTCAGACGCCACCCGAAGAGCCACCGGAAAGCGTCGCGTTTCTGCGCATCAGCTCCGCGACATCTAAACAGGTACAGAGCATGGCGGTACCACGCCCGATCACGGATGAAGACCGAGCTGCCACCGAAGGCGAAGATGCCGACGTGCGCTTTTCTGGCTGGATGTTTGCGTCATCGCCGGGTCTGAACGCGCTGGAACACCCGGTCTACGACATCTGGGTGATCAAATGCACCGCAGAAGTGGCGGTCACGGCTGACGCGGCCTCTGAATAGAAGTCGGCGTCCTGGCGCAAGGCGTACCAGAGTCGCTGGCGGAAGTCGTCGCGGGGGACTTCAAGCAGGCCAAACTGTTCAAGATGCGGGTTATGAAACTGGGCGTCGAGCAGCGTGTAACCAGCTGCGATGAGGCGTCCGACAAGATAGACGAGTGCGATTTTCGAGGCGTCTGTCGCGCGCGAGAACATGCTTTCCCCAAAAAAGGCGGCGCCGATCGACACGCCATATAGTCCGCCGACGAGTTCGCCTTCAGCTGACCAGCATTCGACGGAATGGGCATGGCCCTCGCGGTGGAGCGCGGCGTAGAGGTTCAGGATCGGGGTGTTGATCCAGGTCACGGGTCGGCTCGGATGAGGTTCGGCGCAGGCTTCCATGACGCGGTTAAACGCGGTGTCGACTGTGATCGTGTAGGGCGCCTGGCGAATGGTTTTGCGCAGACGCCGCGGGATATGAAACCCATCCAGGGGCAGGATCCCGCGCTGATCCGGATCCATCAGGAACAGGCGCAAATCCTCACGCGAGTCCGCCATGGGGAAGACACCGCGGCGATAGCAGTTCAGGAGATCTGATGTGGTGAACCGATCTGACATGCCAGCAGTTTACTTCAGACCGAGGAAACGCTCCAGCCAGTGAATATCGTAATTTCCGTCAATCACGTCCTGGGCTTCCACCAGCTTCTGGTGGAGCGGCAGCGTCGTGTGGACGCCATTGATGACCATTTCGCCGAGGGCGCGGCGCAGGCGCATAATGCACTCATTTCGCGTACGGCCGTGAACGATCAGCTTGCCGATCATACTGTCATAGTGCGGCGGGATCGTATAACCGGCATAGGCGGCACTATCGAGACGGACATCCATGCCGCCGGGCGGGTGGAAGTCTGTGATCGTTCCGGGTGAAGGCACGAAAGTCTCGTGGTGCTCAGCATTGATCCGGCATTCGATGGCGTGCCCGACCAGGATGACGTCATCCTGTGTGAAAGAGAGTTTCTTGCCGTCGGCGACACGGATCTGCTCGCGGATGAGGTCAATGCCGGTGATCATTTCGGTGACCGGGTGTTCGACCTGGATCCTTGTGTTCATCTCGATGAAATAGAAATTTCCGTCTTCGTAGAGGAATTCCATCGTGCCCGCGCCGCGATAGCCGAGTTTCTTGACCGCCTTGGCGACGATCATGCCGATCTCTTCGCGCTGCGCCTGATTGAGGGCTGGGGAAGGGGCTTCTTCGAACACTTTCTGGTGGCGGCGCTGCAGCGAGCAGTCACGTTCCCAGAGGTGGCAGACATTGCCGTGCGTGTCGGCGATGACCTGGATTTCAATGTGCCGTGGCTGGCCGAGATATTTCTCAAGATAGACCGCGTCATCCCCGAAGGCGGCTTTCGCCTCGGTTTTGGCGGTCTTGATCGCGTTTTCGATGTCCTTATCGGTCTCAGCCACTTTCATGCCGCGCCCGCCGCCGCCAGAAGCGGCTTTGACGAGAACCGGATAGCCGATCTTCTTGGCAATCTTCTTGCCTTCGCTGATCGAGCTGACGCCACCGTCAGAGCCAGGCACGACCGGCACACCCGCATCGATCATGGCCTGTTTCGCGGCAATCTTGTCGCCCATTGTGCGAATGTGTTCCGCGGTGGGACCGATAAAGATCAGGTCATGCGCCTCGACCATTTCAGCGAATTGCGCGTTTTCAGACAGGAAGCCGTAGCCCGGGTGGATGGCATCGGCGCCGGTAATCTCAGCCGCTGCGATGATCTGGGACTTTTTCAGATAACTCGACGCGCTGGGGGCGGGGCCAATACAGACGCTTTCATCGGCAAGGCGCACCGCCATAGCGTCGCGGTCAGCCTCTGAATGCACAGCGACCGTCGAGAGGCCCATTTCCTTACAGGCCCTGTGAATGCGCAGGGCAATTTCGCCGCGATTGGCGATCAGAACTTTTTCAATCATGTTCGCCCCCTTATTCGACGACGATGAGTGGCTCACCGAATTCCACAGGCTGGCCGTCAGCCACAATAATCTGTTTCACGGTGCCGTCCGCTGTCGCTTCGACCGGGTTAAAGGTCTTCATGGCTTCGATCAGCATCAGTGTGTCACCGGCCTTCACCTTGTCGCCCACGGACACGAACGCCTTTGAGTCCGGGTCGGGGGCAAGATAGACGGTACCGACCATCGGGCTGGTGATGGCGTTCTGCGGGGCGGCCGGGGCTTCTGCTGTGGGCGCTGGTGCGGCAGCCGGCGTAGGCGCCGCGGCGGGCGCCGCAGGTGCCGGGGCCGGTGCGGCGGCATACGTGACCGGGGCTGGCGGAGGCGCCATGGATGTCGCTTTGCTGACCCGAATGCGCAGGCCGTCATGTTCGACTTCAACTTCGCCTAGGTCGGCCTCACTGAGGATGGAGGCCAGTTCGCGGACGAGCTTGGCATCCAGTGTTGTTTTCGATGTAGACATTGTTCAGGCTCCTCAGTCTTTCATCTGGAGGGCGGCTTCTAGCGCCATGAGATACCCTTGTGGACCGAAACCAGCAATGGTCGCGGCTGCGCAAGGGCTGACATAATTGGTATGGCGAAAGGCTTCGCGCGCGGCGGGATTAGAGATGTGAACCTCGATGATCCGGGCGTCGCAGGAGCGCAACGCGTCGTGAAGCGCCACAGACGTGTGCGTATACGCCCCGGCATTCAGGATCAAAATATCTGTCGCGGACGAGGCTTCCTGGACCCAATCCACCAATTCGCCTTCGGAGTTTGTCTGGCGAAACTCAATCGGTCTTGAAGGGCTGGCCGCTTCCATACGGGCCTTGATGTCGTCCAGCGTGTCTGCGCCGTAAATCTCGGGCTCACGCGTGCCCAGAAGGTTGAGGTTCGGACCGTTGAGGACATATATAGGTTGCGTCATCTTGAATTTGGTCTTGAGGTGGAACGCCGTGGAAGGCAAGTCCGTTATCGGTAAAGGAGCCGGGTCGATGCAGGTTTTTTTAAACGGAACAGCGCGCGAAATTTCGCCGGGACTTACGCTCGAAGACCTGGTCCGTCAAATCGCGGATGATCCACGCGGGATTGCGATTGAGCGAAATCTCGAAATTGTTCCGAAGGCTGAACATAAAACGGTCATCCTGGAAGAGGGTGACCGGTTGGAAGTTGTGCAATTTGTCGGCGGTGGTTGACCCTCTTGTCGCGACGGCATGATTGCCCAATACCGATAGAGCTTGTCAGATCAACAGACGATTGAAATCCATTCTGTTTTCTGGAGCCTGACATGACTTTACCCGCCACCTATCTGCAAATGGTTTCGACGGTGACTGCGGAGGGGCAGTTGCGGATGGAACTGGTTGAAAAGCAAATGCCGGAGCCGAAGCCGGATCAGATTGTGGTGCGGGTCGAAGCCACCCCGATAAACCCTTCCGATCATGGTGTGATGTTTGGCTGGTCGGATATGACAGCGGCCAGCACGTCTGGATCGGGTGCTGGTACGGTGCTGAAAGCCCCTGTGCCGGAGCAAGGCATGCGCGTGATGAAGGCCCGGATTGGACAAGCCCTGCCGGTTGGCAATGAAGGCGCCGGGACAGTGGTGGCAGCCGGAAGCGGCGAATATGCACAGAGCCTGATGGGCAAGACTGTCGCGGTGATGGGCGGCGGGATGTATGGCCAGTATCGCGCGGTTGATGCGATGATGGCGCTGCCGCTGCATGAAGGGCATACCGCAAAAGACGGTGCCTCTAGTTTTGTGAACCCACTGACTGCGTTGAGTTTCCTGGAAACGATGCGGATGGAGGGACACACGGCGATTGTACATACGGCGGCGGCTTCAAATCTGGGGCAGATGCTGGTCCGGATTTGTCAGGCGGATGGTGTCGAGCTGGTCAACATCGTGCGCAAGCAGGCGCAGGTCGATCTGCTCAAAGGCATGGGCGCGAAATATGTCATCAACAGTAGTGAAGACAGTTTCATGGCGGATCTGACCGATGCGATCCATGCAACCGGGGCAACGCTTGGCTTCGATGCGACCGGTGGCGGCTCGCTGGCGTCCAATATTCTGACGGCCATGGAGGGCGCGGCGGCGCGCACGCCTGGCGCTTACAGTATTTATGGCTCCGTCGCGCATAAACAGGTTTATCTCTATGGCGGGCTGGATACTTCGCCAACGACCCTGAGCCGAGGCTATGGCATGGCCTGGGGCGTTGGGGGATGGTTGCTGCCAAACTTCCTCGCCAAGGCTGGCATGGAGGTGGCAGTGCGCCTGCGCACGCGCGTCGCCAATGAGCTCAAGACGACCTTTGCGAGCCACTATACCGATGAAATCTCACTGTCGGAGGCCCTGCAGGCGGATGTCGTGGCGCGTTACAATGCCAAGGTGACGGGCGAGAAATTCCTGATCTGTCCGCAAATGGAGCTGTAGTGGCGGTTGGAAACTCTTTGCATGGGTCAATTGCCAGAACGAGACTTGTCGCGAGCGGCAGCGGCGTCTAATCGAGCGCCATGACTGATACTCTTACGGATAAGCCGCTGATCGTGGCCGGACGCACCTTTTCCTCTCGGTTGATTGTTGGAACCGGCAAATATGCGTCTTATGCGCAGAACGCGGAGGCCGCGCGGGCGGCCGGGGCGGAAATGGTGACTGTGGCACTGCGCCGTGTGAACCTCTCCAATCCGGACGAAGATCGCTTGCAGGACCATGTGTCACCGGATGAGTTCACCTATTTGCCGAATACCGCCGGGTGTTTCACCGCCGATGAGGCGGTGCGCACGCTGCGCCTGGCGCGCGAGGCGGGCGGTTGGGATCTGGTCAAGCTGGAAGTGCTGGCCGATCAGAAGACGCTCTATCCGGATATGGAAGAGACGCTGAGCGCCGCCAAGGCGCTGATCAAGGATGGGTTCGAAGTGATGGTATATTGCTCCGACGATCCGGTCTATGCGCGTAAACTGGAAGATGCGGGCTGTTGTGCGATCATGCCACTGGGCAGCCTGATCGGGTCTGGCCTTGGGGTGCAGAACCCGCTGAATATTCGCTTGATCGTCGAGCAATCGCGGGTGCCTGTGATTGTCGATGCAGGCGTTGGCACAGCCTCTGATGCGGCTCAGGCGATGGAGCTGGGGTGTGATGGGGTGTTGATGAATACCGCGATTGCCGAAGCTAAGGATCCGATCCTGATGGCTTCGGCGATGAAGCATGCTGTGATCGCCGGTCGGCAGGCCTATCTCGCCGGACGGATGGCGCGCAAACGCTATGCCGATCCGTCGTCGCCGCTGGCTGGACTGATCTAGGCTCAGCTTTCCGCGAGGGCCGCGGTGATCAGGCGTTCAACCGCCGCGGTGTCTGCGCCAGGGACGATGTCGGTGCCGATCAGGAAGTTTGGCGTGCCGGACACGCCGATCTTGCGGGCGAGGCTTTTCGAATCTGCTACAGTCTTTTGCACGGCGATGGAGGACATGTCGGCGCGCATTTTCAGGACGTCAATGCCAGCCTCTTCAGCCACCCGGTTGATTGTATCAGTGTCCATGCCTTCACGATTGTCGAGGGCCATGAGAGCCAGATGCATTTCGAGATATTTGCCCTGTTCGCCGGCTGCAATGGCAGCGAGTGCGGCTTTCTCGCTTTCAGCCGAGAGGATGGGGTACTCTTTGAAGACGACGCGAACCTGGCCGTCAAACTTCTCTGGCAGCTGGCTCGCCCACTCGGCTGAGCGTTTGCAATAGCCACAACGATAGTCGAAGAACTCCACCACGGTGACCGGCGCATCGGCCGGACCGATCGAGTAGTCCTGGGGGTTATTGTAGATCGCGTCGGCATTCTCAGCGATCAACTCGGCGACGCGTTCGGCCTCAGCGAGCTGCTGCTTCTCATTGAGCGCGATCAGTGCCTCTTCGATGATTTCCGGGTTCTCCAGAATGTACTCGCGGACGATGTTCTCGATCTCGGCTTTGTCGGCTGTGTTAATCTGTTCCTGTGCGCAAGCCGGGGTCAGGAGGAGCGAAGCAGCAGCGGCTGCATATAGAAAAGTGCGGTTCATCTGATGGGACCCTGTTTAATTCTTTGATCCTAAGTGGCACAAAATCAGTTTCTTCCCAGTGAATTCACACCAAGCTTTCTGACAATTGTGTGAAGCAGCTCAACGCCGCCGACGCCAATAGGGGGCGTTCTCCGGCAGTTCTGGATCGGTTGCGTTGCGAATGTCCGCGGCGCGCCGGGCAACCGGTGTGCCTGGCTCCAGCGATAGCGCGGCCCGGCTGGCGAAAGAGTAAGCGCGCGGGAAATCGCCGACATTGTAGGCCGACTCTGCCGTGGCGAGCTGGGCCTCCGGGCGACGGTCCAGCTTATCGAGCGCGATGGCGAGCTGGGCCCAGGCAAACGCATTGCGAGGCTCTACGATGAGCGCGTCTCTGAGGGCTTTTTCACCGGCTTCGACATCGCCTTCTTCGCCGCGCGCGATCAGGGATCGGGCATAGGAGACCAGCAGAAGCGGGTGGTCAGGGAGGAGTTCAATTGCCTGGGCAAGCGGCGGAACGGACTCAGCGGCGCGCCCGCCCTCGAACAGGATCTGGCCTTTCAGTTCGTGATAGTAGGGGTTCTCGGGTGAGTCTTCGATCAGCGAATCGATCTCTCGGAGCGCCGTGTTGATATCGTCTGACTGCATTGCCGAAATGGACCGGGCGTACCGCGCGGGCTCTGACATATCGGTCGGTGGATAACGCTGAAACACTTTGACCGGAGGCTCGAGAAACCCGATCAGTTTGGCGTGCATCATGTCCAGTTTGGCGACATCTTCGGGGTTGGCGGGGACGTCGAGCAAGCCGGTTTCTTCTGCGCGCTCACGCAAACTGCGGATCCGGTCGGACGCCAGCGGGTGGCTCTGGAAATAAGGGTAGCGGCGCGCCTCAGACAGGACCTGTTGGTAGCGGAACTTCTCGAAGAACTCGATCAGGCCGAGGGACGATTCCCCGGTAATTGTCAGGTAATCGACCGCCATCTGGTCGGCTGTGGCTTCCTGCACGCGGGTATGGGTGAAGAAATTCAGGGCCCCGAACTGTTGCGAGCTGGCGATCAGGGCCGCCCCTGCGTCGCCAGCACCGGCAGCGATGGCGAGAATGCCAAGCCCAATGGACAGCAAGGCCGGACGGGAAGCGATCCGTGCGTCGCGGGCTCTCAAGGCGCCATGTCCGCCAGCGATGTGGGCGGTTTCGTGGGCGATGACGCCCTTCAACTGGCCGGGCGTTTCAGACTCGATGATCAGTCCGGTATGCAGATGAATACGCTGCCCCAGCGCTACAAACGCGTTGAGGCTCGGGTCGTTGATGATGTACAGGCCCACATCTTCGGGGACCAGATCCGCTGCCTCTAGGATCGGATCAGTATAATCGCGGAGAATTTGCTCGATTTCCGCATCGCGGATCAAGCTTTGAGCCAGAACAGTCTGTGCGACGCCGAGCCAAAGAACGAACGCGAAACCGACGGATGCAAAAAATCGCTTCATTTTGGTCCTGTGTGTTTCGTGTAAGCTAGGCGGATGCGGAGGGTTTGGCGAGCTTTCAAATGAGAATATGACTGAAATGTCAGGATTCTAGGCCTCAAAAGGCAAAAACCGCCCGCGGATCAAGCGCTAGTCGCACCTGGTCGCCGACGGCCGGACGGGCTGTTTGTGGGCTGATCTGACACTCAAATGGACCCAGTTTGACATTTATGACGGCGGCTGAGCCGACGCCCGCAACGCTCGTGACCCGGGCTTGGACCGCCCCGTCTGGATCTGGCTGTAGTGCCTCCGGACGCCAATAGATGTGCTGGCGACCGCTAAAGTCACTTTGCCACGGGGCGGGCAGCGTGCTGACCTCGTGCTTGAAGACGGGGCCAAGGGCACTTGCGACGGTCTCGTTCTCCGGCTCGAAGTAGATGTGTTCCGCCGTGCCGGACTGTAGCAGTTTTCCGCCAGACATGACGGCGATCTGGTCTGCATGACGCAGCGCCTCGGCGGGATCATGGGTCACCAGCAGCGCCGGGATATGGGCCTGCTTCACCGCGCTCAGGGCCATTTGCCGGGTTTCAGTACGCAGTGACGGATCGAGCCCGGAAAATGGCTCGTCCATCAGAATGGCCCGCGGCTCCGGTGCCAGGGCGCGGGCGATGGCCACGCGTTGCTGTTCGCCGCCCGAGAGCTGATGGGGATAGGCCTCGCGGCGATGGTCCAACTGCATCTGGGAGACCCAGTCCGAAGCAGTCTTGAGGCGCTCCTGCTTGTCCATTGCGGTGAGGCCAAACATGATATTCTGAATGATATTCAGATGCGGGAAGAGTGCGAAGTCCTGAAAAATCAGCCCTGTATGTCGGTGCTTTGGCTCGACCAGTTTTCGGCGGGACGAGAGCAGCTGTTCTCCATATCGGATTTCACCGGAATCGACCCGTTCGAACCCGGCAAACAGGCGCAGCAGGGTTGACTTACCCGCACCTGATCCGCCGATCAGCGCAGTGAGTTTACCGGGGAGCAGTGTCAGGCTGACATCGTCCACAACGGTGCCGCCTGCATAGGCCTTGCTGACATGGTCTGCGGTAAGGGGGAGGTTGGTTGCCATCACGTGATCTTGTGACCGGTTCGGTTCATCTGTCGAGAGAGGAGCAAGACGGGCAAGAGGCCTGCCAGAGTGATCAGAAGAGACGGCAACATGGCCTGCGCCAGACGCTCATCGGTGGCGTAGTTGTGCGCCTTGATGGCCAAGGTATCCCACCCGGCCGGGCGAAGCATCAGGGTGGCGGGCAGTTCTTTCAGGGTTTCGACGAACAGAATGAGCGCGCCTGCGAGTATGCCTGGCCGCATAATCGGAAACTCAACCCGCCGGAACCGGTAGAGCCAAGACACATCATAGCTGCGTCCGGCCATGGCCAGGGATTTGGGTGTTCGCGCGATGGTGGCTGCAATCGGTTCGATCCCGGCTGCGGTAAAGCGTGTGGCATAGATCCAGACCAGTATGCCAAGGGCCACGAGCCCGGTCAGTGACTGGCCGGTGACCTGGAGGATGAACAAACCGCCCAAACCAAGGACCGCCCCAGGGGCCGCATAACCGGCCGCTGAGGCAAGACGGGTAAGCCAGGCGGTCTGAGGCGCATCCTGATGATGAAGGACGATGAGCACTGCGCTCACCAAGGCGAGGCTGGCGCCAAGCGTGCCGAGCAGCAGACTGTTCTGGAGCGGCTCCCAAATGTCGCCGGTCCCGGCAGCGGTTTCGACACTGAGCCAGATCAGGCGCGTGACGGGCAAGGTGAAGGTGATGGCGAAGACAAACAGGCAGAACGCAAAAGCGAGCCATTTTGAGGATGTGCCGAGTGCCTGTCGGCTGGGGGTCAGCCAACGCCGACTTGTTTCCTGGGTTGAACCGCGCTGTAGAAAGCGCGCGGCGATCAGCAGGGTGAACGCGATCGAGACCAGCACAAGCGCGAGGCGAGCCGCCGCTGCGGGCTCATTGTACGAGGCCCAGGCCCGGACGATTCCGACCCCAAGCGTTTGAATGCCGAGGAAATCGGCCGCACCATAGTCGGCAGCGGCTTCCATCAGGCCGAGTGAGAGACCTGCCAGAATGGCAGGCGCGGCGGCAGGCAGGGCGATCGCGCGCAACAGCCTGAAATCGGACGCGCCAAGGCTTCTGGCCGCTTCTAAAGTGGATAGCGATTGATTGAGAAAAGCCGACCGCGCAGTGATGTAGACGTAAGGAAAAAGCGTTGCGCCGAGGACAAAGGACAGGCCTGGAACCGTGAATAAGTCGGGATACCAATAGTCCCTTGCCGACAGGCCCGTCAGGCTGCGAAAGGTGTTGTGTAAAGGCCCGGCAATCCCGGCGAGATCCGCCCAGGCATAGGCCATGACATAGCCCGGCATGGCGAGCGGCATGACCAGCGCCCAGTCAAAAATCCGGCGTCCGGGAAATTCATACAAGCTGACCAGCCACGCACTGGGCACGGCGATGAGGAGCATAAGCGCACCGGCAAGGACCAGGACGCCAAGGGTCGTTGTCGTAAACTCGAGCAGGCGGTTGTTCAGCAGATGGTCCCACGTCTCTGACCCGCCACTGCTCACCCCGAACCATGCTGCCATGATCACCGGGATCGCCAACAATGTGGCGATCACGATGGGGACAGGCTTTGGCGCCGAGATCAGGAAGCGGGGCTTAATGCTGGGGCGGAGACGGTTCAATCAGTTCCAGCCTGCCAGATCATAGAGGCGCTGGGCCTCGGCCTGATTTTCTCCGAACACATCGAGCGATGCGTCCGAGCGCTCATAAGGCGGGACGTCGACTGCCCCGGCTGGCGCATCCGCCTCCGCCAGGATCGGAAGTTCCTGAGTGTCCAAGGTGAGCAGTTCCTGTCCCTGCTTCGTGAGCAGGAAGTTCACAAACTCGGCTGCCAGATCAGGGTTTTCCGAGGTCTTCGACAGCGCGATGCCGGTAATGTTCACATGTGCGCCGCCGCCATCGTCGAAACTCGGAATGATCAGACGGGTCTTTTCGGCGACTGCACGATCAGCCTCAGAGTCGCTTTGCGACAGGCGCGCCCAATAATAGTGGTTGACGATGGCAATGCTGCACTGGCCAGCGGCCACAGCTCTGATCTGATCGGTGTCACCGCCCTGAGGATTTCGCGCCATGTTGGCTTTCACGCCAGCGGCCCAGGCAGAGGCTGTTTCTTCGCCCACGCGGTCAATCATTTCCGCCATCAGCGACAAGTTGTAGATGTTAGAAGAAGAGCGGACACAGATTTCACCGCGATTGACCTCGTCTGCGAGATCGGTCCACTGATCAATGTTTGCGGTGTCGACCAGTTCCGGATCATAGGCCACGAGGCGAATGCGTTTGGCGAGACCAATCCAGTGATTGTCGCTGTGGCGCAGTGAGGCCGGGACATCGGCGGTAATCAGGTCTGCATCAAAGGCCTGGGTCAGCCCGGCATCCTCGAACCGCCACAAAGCCCCGGCGTCTGAGGCGATGATGACGTCAGCCGGGCTGTTTTCGCCTTCGGCTTTCATGGTTTCGAGCAGCTGACTGGCATTGGTTTCACGCACGTCGATCGTGACCCCGGCCTGCTCTTCGAAGGCAGCGTAGAGCAGCTTGTCAGAGTCGTAATGCCGCGCGCTGTAGACAGTCAGGCGTTTTTCGGGTTCCGCGACAGAGGTTTCAGTGTCCTGGGAGGCGGGGGCGCAAGCGGCCAGTCCGAGCAGCAGGCTGGCGGCCAGAGGGAGGGAAAAATGTCTCATAGCCCCGCCTTCTCACAAATGCGAAGCATTCGCAACTAGAATATCGCGGGTGCGCAAACTGTCGCGATTTTGCGCACGGCAAAAAACTTTATGGAACAGGAAATGCAAGGGGTCGACGGGACGAAACTTTTGAGTAAGGATTGTCTCACTGCAGAACGTGGTGGGGATTATAGTATGACAGAAATGGTCTTGGAATTTGGGCTCCGCAATGCCATCGAAGAAGACGCTTTTGCGCGCGCGGTGTATGCATTTGTCGCTCGAAGTAGCGAGGCTGGGGCATCAGATTCGGACAAGGACGCGCCGGATGTGATGATCAAGACGGTGTGCTCGCCAGATGGCACAATGAAAAAGGCAGTGACCTTTCAGGACAAGGACTGGGCGCGGGCATTCATGGATTTCTGGCACCGCTCGAAACGAGAGGCGGCCTAAGACTCCCGGGTCTTGAGCGACCAAGTGAGATTTACGCGTGCCCTGGGGCGGCGACGCGCCTAGAACATAGCGCATGAGTTCAGCTTCCTCAGTTTCAAAGCGTAATGGACCAGACGTGAGCGTCGCTATTGTCGGGGCCGGCATTATTGGTCTGGCTTGCGCTGAGGAATTGTCGCGGCGGGGGGCTGAGGTCACACTCTATGACCGAAGGCAGCCAGGGGCCGGGGCCAGTTGGGTGGCCGCCGGTATGCTGGCGCCAGCCTACGAAGCGGCCGGACACCAAGGACAGCACCCGGACTTGTTTGAACTGTGCCGACGGGGTGGGGACGTGTGGCCGAGTTTCGCGCGCCGTGTGGAGTTGGAGTCGGGCCTGGATGTTGGGTATTCTGCCGGGCCATCTCTGGCGGTTGCCTGTCATCCTGAGCACGAAGCGCAACTGCTGGACATTGAGGCCGCGTTGGCGTGCAATCGGGTCCCGTTTGAGCGATTGGACCGCGTGCAGCTGATCCAATTGGAGCCAAGCCTGAGCGATACGGTTCAGATGGGTCTGGTGCTGCACAAGGATGGTCAGGTTGATAATAGGCGCGTGATCAAGGCCTTGCTTAAGGTGTTTGAACGACGATCGAATGTTCAGATGAAGATTGGCGTGGATGTTTCCGACCCGAAGAGCCTGTTGAGCGATCATGATGCGGTCATTTGTGCTGCCGGATGGGAATCGGTAAAACTCGGCAGCGAGCTCGCTCCGATCAGGCCCGTTGGCGGTCAATTGCTTATCCTTGAAAAGGGCGAGACGGCTCCAATACACAGTCTGCGCCGGGGACCGGTCTACATCGTTCCCAAGGCTGACCGGATTGTTGTCGGGGCGAGTGTTGAGCCGGGACGGGTCTCGCGGGAGACTGATCAGGTTGTGCTGGATGAGCTATTAGAGGCTGCGTCTGAGGTTTGGCCCGGCTTGAGTGCAGCCAGAGTGCGCGAGTCCTGGGCCGGTATTCGGCCGGGAACTTCTGATCACGCGCCGATTATCGGTCGGTTGGGCGAGGCGCCAATTTATACAGCCACCGGGCACTATCGAAATGGGATCCTGCTCGCCCCGATCACCGCAGTCGCTCTAGCGGATATGATCCTCAATGATCACACGGCGGAACTGATTGAGGCATTCTCGGCAAAGCGATTTGCGTCGCAGCCTGTATGACGCAGAGGCAGTGTGGACGGGTGCACGTCCGCGAAATAAGTCTGGGCGCACAGGAGAATGACGTATGCACACCATTGCCCCGACAAGTGAGGACCAACTTGCGATCAAGGACGCGGTCGAGAAGACATGTTCGCAGTTTGACGATGAGTATTGGGCCAAGACGGATGAGACCGGACAATGGCCCGAAGCCTTTACCAAAGCGATGGCGGATGGCGGTTGGCTGGGTGTCGCCATGCCGGAGGAATATGGTGGTGCGGGGCTTGGTCTGACTGAGGCCTCAATCGTGATGCAGACGGTCACACGGTCTGGTGCTGGATACTCAGGCGCGTCGGCGATCCATCTGAATATCTTTGGACCGAAACCGCTGGAAAAGTTCGGATCCGAGGAACAGAAGCAGGAAAACCTGCCGAAAATCATCTCTGGCGAAGAGAAGATGTGTTTTGCGGTCACCGAGCCGAATTCCGGTCTGGATACGTCTTCACTGGAGACCAAAGCGGAACGCACCAATTCCGGCTATACGATCAATGGAAGGAAGATCTGGACAACGGGGGCGCAGCGCGCCGACAAGATCCTGATCATCGCACGGACGACGCCGAAAGATCAGTGCGCCAAGCCGTATCATGGCCTGTCACTCTTCTACACCGACCTTGATCGCGGGAAGATTGAAGCCAATCCAATCCCGAAAATGGGGCGCAAGGCGGTGGAGTGCAACACGCTGTTTATTGATGGCCTGGAGGTCCCGAAAGAGCATCTGATCGGCGAGGAAGGGGCAGGCTTCAAGTATCTGTTGCAGGGCCTCAATCCGGAACGTGTGCTGTTTGCGGTGGAGAGTATCGGGCTGGGTTTTGCTGCGCTGGAAAAGGCGACTCAATATGCCAATGAGCGGGTCGTGTTTGGGCGACCGATTGGCCAGAACCAGGGCATCGCGCATCCGCTTGCCAAGGCGTGGGCTGAACTCAGTGCAGCGGAATTACTGGCCTACAAAGCCGCGTCCTTGTTCGATCTCGGCCAGGAATGCGGTGCAGAAGCCAATGCTGCGAAGTATCTCGGCACCGAGGCGGGGTTCCGGGCCTGTGAGACGGCGGTGCTGTCGCATGGCGGCATGGGCTATGCCAAAGAGTATCATGTGGAGCGCTATATGCGCGAAGCGATGCTGGCGCGGATTGCGCCGGTCAGCCGCGAAATGATCCTGAATTTCATTTCAGAGCGCGTTCTCGGCCTGCCAAAGTCGTACTGATCATCTCACGCCGCTTCGCAGACACACCGCTTTGCAGTACAGTCCTGACCGGGACAGACTGTGGGAGGTGAACTGTGTCAGCGCCAATTGTGTTTTTTGATCTCGCCGGGCCGGATGAGACGGCTTTGAGAGCGTTCTATGAGCACGTATTCGACTGGCCTTGTGGTCAGCCGGGGAACTTTATGCCAGGCAATCTGCCCAAGCTGGATGGGGCCATCCGGCAGGATCCGGCTGAGAAAGTGCTCTACGTGGGTGTGCCAGATGTGACGGCGACGTTGTCCGTCGTTGAGGAGGCGGGTGGAACAATCGATGTGCCCCGGTTTGAAGTGCCGGGGGTTGTGGTGCTCGGCCTGTTCAAGGACCCGGCAGGGAACCGTATGGGGCTGGTTGAGATGGATGGCGATGCGCCGGTTGTGCCCTAGCTTGCGGTTCTCAATCGCTTGTCGCTTTCGGTGAACGCTTCTTGATTGTGCCCGAAAAGTTGAGCACCGGGCGGCCATCTGCCGTGACCAAACCACGGACGAATGTGATCGAGCGTCCGCCGCCGACAACCTCGCCGCGGGCTTCGATATACTCACCTTCTCTGGCACCGGAGAGGAACTCCGACGTGAACGCGACCGTGACGCCATAGCCGTCGCCTTCTCCGGTATGGGCGAGGGCAAACAGGGCAAAGTCGGCAAACGTCATGAGACAGCCGCCATGCATGACGCCGCCTGCGTTCATGTGTTTGTGCTGTGCGCGGAAGGCCGCCACCATGCCTTTATCATCTTCGCGAAGATAGAAGGGCCCTGCGGTTGCATACTCAAAGGGTTCATTCGGCCAGGTTTGCCAGCCGGCAAACTCCCCGTCTTTGACGTTTGTTGGTGTCATGATCTGCCCTCCTTTCGAGCCAGTCATAGCGTTCGGTGATACAATCTCCAGTGCTGACGATGCGTCAGGGTTCGACAGGCCCGCAGGCTGGGTTATGATCTGATCAAACAGGAGGAAGTCGCCATGGCCTTTGATCCGGAAATTCGTGAGGCTTTGATTGACCAGGTGCGCCGATTTGTGCGCGAGCGGTGCGTGCCAGCCGAAGCGCAAGTCGATGCTGAGGACAAAGTGCCGGACGAACTGGTCGAGGAAATGAAAGGGCTGGGCCTGTTTGGTCTGGCCGTGCCGGAAGCGTATGGCGGTCTGGGCCTCGATATGGAGACTGAGTGCCTGGTTGGTTTCGAGCTCGGCTGGACGTCACCGGCATTCCGCTCCGCCGCGGGCACCAATATCGGCATCGGGTCGCAGGCGCTGGTGCTGTTTGGGACCCAAGAGCAGAAGGAAAAATATCTGCCCGGGATTGCCAGTGGAGAGATTGTGACGAGCTTTGCCCTGACTGAGGCGGAGGCCGGATCGGATGCAGGCAGCCTGCGCACGAGAGCGACCAAGGACGGTGACGCTTACGTTCTGAATGGCGCCAAGCGCTACATCACCAATGCGAATGTCGCTGACTTGTTTACAGTGATGGCACGGACCAATCCTGATCAGCCGGGTGGCAAGGGGGTTTCTGCCTTTATTGTGCCGCGCGATACGCCTGGGCTTTCTGTCGGCAAGCCGGAAAAGAAAATGGGTCAACAGGGTGCGCACATTTGTGACGTCAACTTCGATAATGTCCGTGTGGGTGCGGACATGATGGTGGCGGGCGAAGGCGAAGGCTTCAAGGTTGCGATGAGCGTGCTGGATAAGGGTCGGCTCCACATCTCTTCCGTCTGTACCGGCATGATGGAGCGATTGATCAGTGAGATGGTGAATTATGCGCTGGAGCGCGAGCAGTTCGGGAAACCGATTATGCAGCATCAGCTCATCCAGGCGATGATCGCCGACAGCCAGGCTGAGGCCTATGCGGCGCGCTGTATGATCCTCGACGCGGCCAAGAAACGTGATGCCGGGGAGCCTGTGACCATGCTGGCTTCATGCTGTAAGATGTTTGCGTCGGAGGCGGTGGGCCGGATTGCTGACCGGGCGGTGCAAGTGTTTGGTGGGGCGGGCTATGTCGCCGACTATGGCGTGGAACGGTTCTTCCGCGATGCGCGGATTTTTCGCCTGTATGAAGGGACGACGCAGATCCAGCAGATCATTATTGCGCGCGAGCTTAGCCGAGCCGCAAAACGGGGAGAGATTTGATGGCCGATACCGAACACGATTTTGCGCCTGAGGATGTTGGGCTGAATGCAGAGCGGCTGGCGCATATTCCGGACTATTTCGATCAGGCCTATCTGAAGAGCGGCAAACTGCCCTGTATGGCGACGATGGTCTCTCGCAACGGGCAGATCGTGCACGAGGCCTACCGCGGAAACACGCACCTGGACGGCGGAAATCCGATCAACGCCGATACGATTTTCCGGATCTACTCCATGACCAAGCCGATCACATCTGTGGCGGCGATGATGCTGCATGATGAGGGGATTATCCGCCTCGATCACGAGATTGCGCGCTATATTCCGGAATTTGCCGAAACCGAGGTTTGGGACGGGGGTGATCTCAAGGACTATAAGACGCGAAAGCCGGATCGCGCGATGACGCTTCGCGACGCCTTCACCCACACGACCGGCGTCACTTACGGGTTTCTGTTTCAGCATGAAGTGGACGCGCTCTATCGCCGCGAGAAGATCGGAAGTCTTGGGGATGGTGATACAGAAACACTGGAGAGTATGTGCGCGCGGATTGCGAAACTGCCGCTGGTCTTCTCACCGGGGACACAATGGAACTATGGACACTCCACCGATTTGCTCGGCCGGGTTGTTGAGGTTGCGAGCGGTATGTCGCTGGATGTGTTTTTCAGGGAGCGGATTTTCGGCCCCCTCGGCATGACGGACACCGATTTCTATGTGCCGGAGCATAAGCTTGGCCGTCTGATGGCGTGTTATGGCAAAAACCCTGTCACCGGCGAAGTGACGATGACCGATGGTGCCGGTGCTGATAGCGCCGATTACACCAAACAACCGAAGCTGTTGAATGCTGGCGGCGGTCTGGTGTCGACGCTGCGGGATTATCACCGATTTTGCCTGATGCTGCTTCAGGGGGGCAGTCTGGAAGGAACCCGCCTGCTGAGCCCGAAAACGGTCGAGTTCATGCGGATGAACCATTTGCCGGGCGGCAAAACCATCAAGGAAATGGGAGACAAAACATTTTCTGAAGCGCGCATGGATGGTAACGGGTTTGGGCTTGGCGGCTCGACGACAGTTGATGTTGCCGAAACACTGACCCCCGGGTCACCCGGCACGTTCAGCTGGGGTGGTCTTGCCAATACGTTTTTCTGGATTGATCCGGTTGAAGAAATCATCGCGATCCAGGCCACACAGATGATGCCATCCGGGTGTTATCCGATCCGCCCGCAATTCCAGCAATTGGTCTACGCCGCAATAGACTGGTAGGGAAAAGGCCAATTTTGGGGTGATTTTTCAAGTATCAGCCCCGGTTCGTCTGCACCCGGCAAAATTTTTCGCAATGTTGCAAAATTGGCAGCGTTGTCAGGCTTGCCAAAATCCTGAATGGCGTCATCTTCCCCCGCGATAGCTTATTATTTGACGGGACAGTCAAAAATGAGCGGCTCAACAGGAGGAATACACATGAAGCAATCAAAGCCTTTTCAGCAGCGCGTCGAAGACTTGTTTGCGGCGATCGGCAATATCCGTGTGCAAACCATGTTTGGCGGCACCGGGATCTATTGCGGTGAAGACATGTTCGCGCTGGCGGACGATGAGAACGTCTATATCAAGGCCGATGACGACCTGAAGGCAAAACTGGAAGAGCAGGGCGGTGCCCCATTCGTCTGGACCAATCCGTCCACCGGCACGACGATGAAAATGAGCTACGTCTCTGTGCCGGTCAACGCGCTTGAGAATGAAAACGAGATCTCAGAACTCGGTCGTCAGGCGCTCGATGTGGCCATGCGAGCTCGCCGCGCGAAAGTGAAATCACCGCGCCGTCATCCCTTCTGAGTTCAGTCGTCGCTGTCAGGACGCCCTGAAATTCGCCGGACGCTTTTCGAGGAAAGCGGTCACACCTTCTTTGAAGTCGCTTTGACGGCCTGCCGTTCTCTGAGCGAAACGTTCGGCTTGAAGCTGGCTGTCAAAGTCGTTGTCTTCAGCTTCCCAGACCAGTTCGCGGATCAGGGAGAGGGCTTGTGTTGGCCCATCGGCGAGCGCGCGGGCATAGGTTTCGGCTTCGCTCATAAGATCGGCGTCTGGAACCACGCGATTGATTAGGCCCCACTCCAGCGCTTTTTGGGCTGGTAGCTTTTCGCCAAGCAAGGTCATTTCCATCGCGCGCGCGCGCCCCACCATACGGGTCAACAGGAAGGTTGAGCCGCCGTCTGGTACCAGTCCGATCCGTCTGAACGCCTGGAGGAAATAGCCGCTCTCACCGGCAACGATGAAATCTCCCATCAGTGCGATGGAACAACCGACACCGGCAGCCGCACCGTTTACCGCCGTAATGATCGGGTGAGGATGCGTTTTCATCATTTTGATCAAGGGATTGTAGTGGGAGTCCAGCGCCTTACCCGCGTCAGGTTTGCCGCGATTAGAGCTGCCATCGGTCATGCCTGGATTGAGGTTGGCCCCGGAGCAAAAGCCACGACCTTCGCCTGTCAGGATCGTACAGCGGGCCTCATCAGCGGATTGTTCGAACGCCAGCGCCAGTTCGCTGACCGTGTCGATGCCGGCGGCGTTCATCGTCTTGGGATCATTGAACGTGATTGTCGCGATCTCGTCCGTCACGCTGTAGGTGATCTTGTCGAAGCTCATCGTTTTTCCTCCATTGGCGACAATCTAGCGCGATCATGCGGGAGCGAAAGCGTCACCCAAGGGCAAGTGGGATATACTGGCCGAAGTCTGGAAATCAGGTATGCTTGCAGAAACAACGACAAAATCGGAGGACGACGAGATGGCATTAGACATGGTGAGCGCCGACGCGCTTGGAGCCGCGCTGGCAAAACAAAAGGCTGCGAATATTCGTGATGGCATTCCTTCTGCGGAGCAGCGCATTGAGTGGTTGGACAAGTCGATTGATCTGTTGGCGACGCATGCGGGTGCACTCACCAAAGCCATGGCAGATGATTTCGGGCATCGGTCCATTGATCAGTCGAATTTCACCGACATTGGCAGTTCGATCGGCGCGCTGAAACACTCTAAGAAACATGTCAAAAAATGGATGCGCCCGGAGAAGCGCGGCGTCGAGTTTCCACTGAATCTTCTGGGCAGTAAGGCCTATATCCAGTTCCAGCCGAAAGGTGTTGTCGGTATTATCAGTCCTTGGAATTTCCCGGTGAACCTGACCTTCGCACCGCTCGCCAATGTGTTCGCCGCCGGGAACCGGGCGATGATCAAGCCCTCGGAATTTACCGAAGCGACATCGGAGCTGATGAAGGAGCTGTTCGAGAAATATTATACAGACGAAGAAGTTGTGGTCGTCACCGGCGGCCCGGATGTCGGCGCGACCTTCTCGCAACAGCCGTTTGATCACATGATTTTCACCGGCGCGACGTCAGTGGCGAAACATGTCATGCGCGCGGCGGCGGATAATCTGGTGCCGCTGACGCTGGAACTCGGCGGCAAGTCTCCGGTTGTGCTGGGCAAGTCAGCAGATATGGACAAGGCGGCGAGCCGGATCATGGCTGGCAAAACGCTGAATGCAGGCCAGATCTGTCTTGCGCCAGATTATGCGTTCGTTCCGGAAGAAAGCGCGCGGGACTTCGTTGGTGCCGCTCAGGGCGCGGTGGAAAAGATGTTTCCAAGCGGCATGAAGGACAATGATGACTACACGTCTGTGGTCAATCAGCGCCATTATGATCGCCTGAATTCCTATCTTGATGATGCGCGTGAGAAAGGCGCTGAGGTGATTGAAATCAATCCGGCGGGCGAGAATTTCAGCCAGCAGCCGCATCATAAGATGGCCCCGCACATCGTGATGAACCCGACCGACGAGATGAAAGTCATGCAGGATGAGATTTTTGGACCGATCCTGCCGGTGAAGTCCTACAAGCAGACCTCAGATGCGGTGGCCTATATCAATGATCATCCACGCCCGCTCGGACTTTACTATTTCGGGCAAGACTCGAGTGAGCGCGATATGGTGCTGAATAATACCACGTCAGGCGGTGTGACTGTGAATGACGTAATCTTCCACGTCGCGCAGGAAGAGCTGCCCTTTGGCGGCGTTGGACCCGCTGGCATGGGGGCCTATCACGGCCATGACGGCTTCCTGGAGTTCAGCCACAAGAAGGCGGTCTACACGCAGACGGGTTCAGAAATCCTCGCCATGTTCCGTCCGCCATACACCGATGCCTTCCGCAAGCAGGTGGCCGGGCGCATGAAGAAATAGGCGCGGGCGCGCTATTTCAAGAAGCCCGGAATGTCGTCGCCGAAGCCTTTAACGCCTTCGTCGGCGGGGGCAAGGATTTGATCGTCATCGGCGCGTTTGCGGTCTCTGCTGCGACGGTCTGAGCGCTCGCGTTTAGGGCGGGCAGGCTCTTCAGACTTTGCAGGCTCTGCGCGTTCTGCTTCGGGCTTTTCGCTGCGGTCTTCGCGGTCGCGGCGGCGACCTCGGCGGTCCCGGTCTCGGCCACGCCCACGGCTTCTGTCCTGTCGATCCCGACCACCGCGACGATCAGAGTCTTTTGGAAGCTCTTCTAATTCGTCATTCAGGCCGTCGACCGTGTAGTCTTCGACGTCCTTCTTGATCAGCATCATTACCCCACGCCAGGCTTTCTCATCAGCTGGAGAGACCAGGGTGAAGCTCTCGCCGGAGCGTCCGGCGCGTCCGGTGCGGCCGATGCGGTGGACATAATCCTCGTCTTTGACCGGCGGAGCATAGTTGAACACGTGGCCGACATCGGGGACATCGAGCCCGCGGGCGGCGACGTCGGAGGCTACGAGGAATTTCAGCTCCCCATCGCGGAACTTTTGCAGTGTTTTCATGCGCTCGGACTGGGGCAGGTCGCCATGGATCGGGGCGGCATCAAAGCCATGCTTGGTCAAAGACTTGGCGACAATGTCGACTTCGCGTTTGCGGTTGCAGAAGACGATGCCGTTGACGACCTCGCGGCTCTCAATCACGCGGCGCAGGGCTGTGCGCTTGGCCTTGTCATCGCCGCGGGGGATTTTGACGACATGCTGGGCAATCGTCTCGGCGGTTTGCGACTGCCGGGCGACTTCGATTCGGACCGGATCTTTCTGGAAGGTCGCGGCGAGGCGCGCGATTTCCTTTGGCATGGTCGCTGAGAAAAGCAGGGTCTGGCGGCGAGGCGGCAGGAGTTTGCAGATCTTCTCAATGTCCGGGATGAAACCCATGTCCATCATCCGGTCGGCTTCATCGATCACGAAGACTTCGAGACCAGTGAGCAAGATCTTGCCGCGTTCGAACTGATCGATCAGTCGCCCTGGCGTAGCGATCAGAACATCGACGCCGCGCATCAGCTTCTGTTCCTGCTCCTTGAAACTGACGCCTCCGATCAGAAGCGCCATCGTGAATTTCAGGTCAGCGCCATATTGCTCAAAGTTTTCAGAGACTTGGGCCGCCAGTTCGCGTGTCGGGCAGAGGATGAGACTGCGCGGCATGCGCGCCCGGGCGCGGCCTTTGGTGAGGCGATGGATCATCGGCAACACGAAGGCGGCCGTCTTCCCGGTGCCGGTCTGGGCGATGCCTGTGACATCGCCGCCATTCATTACGACCGGGATCGCTTTGGCCTGGATCGGGGTGGGGTGGGTGTAGCCGGTTTTGTCGATCGCGCTTTGAATGCGCGGGTCAAGGTTCAGCTCAGCAAAAGTAATCTTTGGTTCGTCAGTCAAGTTCAGGTCCGGGTGGTTGTGTCGGGCAGCCCCCCATGGGCCGCAATGCCGACAGAATCACTACGCCGGCCGCTTTGATGCGGTGCACATATAACAGAAAAGCCCGCCAATCTAGGCGGGCTTTCCATCTCGTTACATTCAGACGTTTAGGAAGCGTCCGCGAGGTTCTGGTTGGCGAAGTCCCAATTGACCAGATTGTCGAGGAAGCTCGCCATATAGTTTGGACGGCTGTTCTGGTAGTCGAGATAGTAGGCGTGCTCCCAGACATCCATGGTCAGAAGGGGGGTAACACCCGCTTCGGTGATTGGCGTTTCAGCATTCGGGGTTTTGGTGATGGCGAGCTTGCCATCCTTCAGGACCAGCCAGGCCCAACCAGATCCGAACTGAGTGCCACCGGCCGCTTTGAACTGCGTCGCGAACTCGTCATAGGAGCCGAAGTCGCGGTCAATCAGTTCGGCAATCTTACCGTGCGGCTTGCCGCCGCCACCGGGCTTCATGGAGTGCCAGTAGAATGTGTGGTTCCAGACCTGAGCGGCATTGTTGAAAAGACCGGCTTTTGATGGATCACCGGAAGAGGCTTTGACAATCGCTTCCAGAGACGCGTCAGCCATATCCGTGCCGTCGATCAGCTTGTTGAGATTGGTGACATACGCGTTGTGGTGTTTCCCGTGGTGGAAATTCAGTGTCTCTTCTGAGATATGGGGGGCAAGGCCATCCCGGCCGTAAGGGAGCTCTGGTAGTTCGAATGCCATGATCATGTCCTTGTCTATCAATTGTAATTTTTCAGCAGCTTGCCTGGATCACATATGGGTCCCATGAATCAAACTGCCAGTAATCTTTCAACCGAAAAATGGAAAGACCTCGATCAGCGGCTGCAAAGAGTCGACGAGGATCGCTGGCTGTCGAGTCGATATGCGGCTCTTAAAGACCGCCGGGCGCTCACATGCCTGTATTTGTTGAATTATGAACTGGCGCGGATCAGGTTGGCGGTGACAGAAGCGGGACTGCGCCCGATCAGGTTCCAATGGTGGCGAGAAAACCTTGAGTCATTGGCGACAGAGGGTCCGGCAAAACTGGACCTGCTGGCAGGGCTCAAGCAAGCAATCCAGTCTGAACAGGTCTCAATCCCCTCCTTGCAGCTTCTGGTAGATGGACATGAACGTGCGCTGGAGCAGGGTGATCGATCGCTTGAGCCGGAAGCACATCTGGCGGCCACAGCTGCGCGAATTCTCGTTCCGGCGCATGGCTGGCGAGACGCCATTGATCAGGTCGCGCCGCACGTTGCTGCGCTTCGCCGCGGCGAGAAAGTCGGATTCGGTCCGGTCGTATCAAAAGCGCCAACCCAGATCCGTCCGGCCATCGCGCACTTTCGATTGCGGCGCCCCATGGCCAAATCAGATCGCCGGAATGGCTTTGCGCGGCGTGTATGTGTCATGCTTGGGGTGCAAACAGGACGCGTCTGAAACCGAAAATACACACCTTGGATCTAATTTGAGTGAACAGTGTTCACTTTCTAGCGCAAGCGACTATTTCAGACGAATAAAAAGCGTACGGAGTTCTCAAAATGTTGAAACGGGTGGCTGCATTGGCAGCGTTATCTTTGTGTATTGGCCTGAACGGGCCGAGTTCAGCTGAAACACTGCAGGACGTTATTCGCCTCGCTTACATCAACAATCCTGACATTGAAGCCCAGCGACGCGGTGCCGAGATTGCGCAGGAGACCCTGAATCAGGCCCGAGGACAGAGACGCCCGCAAGTCGATCTGTCGGGGAGCGCGGGTTTCGAATCAATCGACTCGAATCGTCCCTTTGCGGGGAATGTCGGCGAACGACCACTTGCGAACGCCGCCCTGCAAGCATCCGTACCCGTCTATACCGGCGGACAGATCAGTGCAGGCATCCGTCAGGCACAAGCAGGACTCGGCGCGGCCAACGCGCAGTTGGACGGGTTTAACCAGGATCTCATCCTGGATGTCGTTGTCAGCTATGTCGACGTGCTGCGGGATCGCGAGACGATTGCCATCCGGGAGAACAGTGTTGCGCTGCTTACCGAGCAGCTACGTGCGGCCGAAGACCGTTTTGAGGTCGGTGTTGTGACGCGAACCGATGTGGCCCAGTCCGAAGCTCGACTGGAGGGCGCAAACGCGGCACTGGCAGGCGCCGAGGCCGCTCTGCAAGGGTCGAACGCGGTGTTTGCTTTTTTGATTGGATATCTGCCGGACGATCTGGCTCCGGTGCCGCCCGCACCTGCGCTACCGGCGACGTTTGACGACGCGTTGGCGCTCGCCCTGAATGAGAATCCTGATCTGGCCGCGCTGGAATTCAATCAGGAAGCCACCAAGGAAGCGGTCAGCGTTGCCCGTGGGGCTTTGCGGCCCAGCGTATCGATTGTCGGCACAGCGTCACACCAGGAAACGTTTGACGAGAATTTTCGCGACACAGAGGTCACCGCTCTGGCGCAAGCTACGGTGCCGCTGTTTTCTGGTGGCATCCTGAAAAGCCAGGTCCGTGAGGCGAAGCTTGCAGATGCACAGGCCAAACTGCAGATCGAAACCACGCGTCGTCGTATTCGTGCGGAAGTTGCGCAGGCCTGGTTCAATAATCTCGCGGCCGAACGGTCGATCGATGCTTCCGAAAGGCAGGTAGAAGCCGCTGAAATCGCTTATGAAGGCGCGCAGGCCGAGTTGCAGGTGGGCACACGTACGACGCTGGACGTGCTGGATCAGGAACAGGAACTCCTCGATGCGAGATTGGGGCTGATTAACGCCGAGCGTGATGCGTATGTGGCGTCGCATGAACTTCTGCGCGCTATGGGTGTTCTGACGCTTGAAACGCTCGAAATTGGTTAGTTTTAAAGCGGAATGTGCTAACGTATAGAGGGCTCATGTAACGGCTTATTAACCGACACGGCATAGCCGAGTCTTAGATCAACTCATGTATCCGGGGAAAAGGCTTATGGCGGAGCAGGCCCAAAAAGAACCAACGATGGAAGAAATCCTGTCTTCTATCCGGAAAATTATCGCAGATGACAGCTCAGCGGTCGTGGAACCTGACACGGCATCGTCATTCGACGTTGGCGTGGCGGAAGAAGAAACATTCGAAGAGCTCGACCTCAACGATAGCCCGCTCGAGATGGAGCTGCCTGAGACAGAAGAAGACGTGCTCGCCGCGATCACGCAGTCGGTCGACACTGCCGAGGATGTGTTTGAGGAAGAGGTTGAGGAGAGCGAAATGCTCGCCGAGGAGACCTATGCCGAGCCCGAAGAATCATTTGAACTGCCTGAGCCATTGGAAGCAGAGGCAGAGGTAGAGGAGTTCGTGGAAGATATGCCGGTCTTGCACGATATTCCCACCGTCTCTGAACCGGAACTGTCTGCTCCCGCGCCGATCGGCAGCGCTGCACCTCTGACTGATTCGGCGACTGTTTCTGCGGCAGCCGGGTCGTTGAGCAAGCTGCTGTCAAAAGTTGAGTTTGGTGAAGAAGCGGGCGGCGCAACGACAATTGATGCGCTGGTCGGAGAATTGCTTCGTCCGATGCTGAAAGAATGGCTGGACGAGAATCTGCAGGACATTGTCGACAAGCATGTCGAAGCAGAAGTTGCCCGTATCGCACGCATGGCACGCTAGACCCACGCCACACGACTGAGTAAGGAACGAGGCGCGCCGTCACTGGCGCGCCTTTTTCAATGGACCAAGACCACCGGACGTTTTCATGATCGACCAACGATTTGACCCGAAAGCCCATGAACAGCGCATCTATAAGCGCTGGGAGGAAGCGGGCTGTTTCAAGCCGAGTATGGAGACGGCGGCCGAGCCCTATTGTATCGTGATCCCGCCCCCGAATGTGACCGGCAGCCTGCACATGGGGCACGCGCTCAACAATACGATCCAGGACATACTGTGCCGGTTCGAGCGGATGCGCGGCAAGAATGTCCGCTGGCAGCCGGGTATGGACCATGCTGGCATCGCGACTCAGATGGTGGTGGAACGCAAATTGGCGGCTGATCAACAGCCGAGTCGCCGCGAGATGGGCCGTGAGGCGTTCATCGAGAAAGTCTGGGAGTGGAAGGAAGAATCTGGCGGGACGATCCTGAACCAGCTGAAACGACTTGGCGCATCGTGTGATTGGGACAATACGCGGTTTACGCTGGACGAGGACCTGTCCAAGGCGGTGTCCAAGGTCTTCGTCGATCTCTACAATGAGGGACTGATCTACCGCGCCAAGCGGCTGGTGAACTGGGACCCGCAATTCCAGACTGCGATCTCCAACCTGGAGGTGGAGAACCTCGAAGTGCCCGGACATATGTGGCACTTCAAGTATCCGCTCGCGGGCGGTGAGACTTACACCTATGTTGAGAAAGACGCGGATGGTAATGTCACGCTGGAGGAAGAGCGCGACTATATTTCTATTGCCACCACACGTCCGGAGACGATGCTGGGCGATGGCGCGGTGGCCGTGCATCCGTCCGACACCCGCTATGCCCCGATTGTCGGGAAGCTGTGCGAAATTCCGGTAGGGCCAAAACAGCATCGCCGCCTGATCCCGATCATCACGGATGAGTATCCCGATCCGGACTTCGGCTCCGGCGCGGTGAAGATTACCGGCGCGCATGACTTTAATGACTATCAGGTCGCCAAGCGCGGCGGCATTCCGATGTATGCGCTGATGGACGAGAAGGCGCAGATGCGCAGCGATGGTCGCAGATACGCCTCAGCGGCGGAGCAAGCGCGGCAGATTGCCAAGGGCAAGCTCGACTTCGATGAAAAAACAATCGCCCGCATAAATCTCGTCCCAGACGAGTATCGCGGGCTGGACCGGTTTGAGGTACGCAAACGTGTTGTCGCTGACATCACCGCAGAGGGGTTGGCCGTGATGATCCCCGACCCAAAATGGAAGCCGGGGGAGGGTGAAAGCGAATCCGATGCGCCACTGATCCCCTATGTAGAAAAAAAGAAAATCATGCAGCCCTTCGGCGACCGCTCAAAAGTAGTCATCGAGCCGATGCTGACCGACCAATGGTTTGTGGATGCCGAAACCCTCGCCAAGCCCGCTATTGAAGCGGTCGAGCAGGGCGACACGACCTTCGTGCCGGAGAACTGGGACAAGACCTATTACAACTGGATGCGGGATATTGAGCCCTGGTGTATCTCCCGCCAGCTCTGGTGGGGCCATCGGATTCCGGTTTGGTATGCCCGTACCATTGAGCAGATAGAGGCGGATCGCCTTGGGCCCTTTAAGGAATTTGCCGCTGTTTCGAGTGAAGATGCGCTTGCTCAGGCGAAGGACTATTATGGCGAGGGTGTCAGAGTCGTTATCAATACCTCTGAAAACGATACGGCCTGCTGTGATGGATTGAACGAGGATGGCAAGGTCAACTTTGTTGAGTTAGCGCGTGACCCCGACGTCCTCGACACATGGTTTAGCTCTGCGCTGTGGCCTTTCTCCACACAAGGCTGGCCGGAGGAGACGGACGACGTAAAGACCTTCTATCCCGGCGCTGTGCTCGTTACGGCGTTTGATATCATCTTCTTCTGGGTGGCCCGGATGATGATGATGGGGATCAAGTTCATGGACGGGGAAGTGCCGTTCAAGGATGTCTATATCCATGCCATCGTTCGCGATGAGAGCGGGAAGAAAATGTCCAAGTCGGAGGGCAATGTCATCGATCCGGTGGACCTGATTGATGGGATTGATGCCGACAGCCTGGTCGCGAAACGCACCACGGGATTGCGCCAGCCAGAGAAAGCCCCGCAGGTTGAGAAAGAGACGCGCAAACGCTTCCCGAAAGGCTTTGAGGCATTTGGGGCAGATGCCTTGCGCTTCACACTTGCGGCGATGGCGACGAAGGGGCGTGACATCAATTTGGCTGTCGACCGGGTCGCCGGATATCGGAACTTTGGTACCAAATTGTGGAATGCAGTACGATTCGCACAAATGAACGAAACTGTGTTCGGACAGTCGATTCGCCCGGATTCATTACAGCTTCCTGTCAATCGATGGATTGTCGGCGGTGTGTACGAGTGCGCTGCCGCCGTAACCGAAGCGATTGAAGACTATCGTTTCAATGATGCCGCTGGCGCGGTCTATCACTTCGTCTGGGATATCTTCTGTGACTGGTATCTGGAACTGTCCAAACCGATCCTCCAGGGCGAGGATGCGAAATCCAGAGAGGAAACCCAGATTGTTCTCGGATGGACGATCGAACAGATCTTGAAGATCCTGCATCCGTTCTCGCCGTTCATCACAGAGACGCTTTGGGAACAAACCGCAGAGCGCTCAGACTTCCTGATGCAGCAGAGCTGGCCGGGCATGGAGGAAGGGTTCTCCGATACAGATTCGGCTGCCGAACTCGACTGGGTCATGCGGTTCATTTCTGAGATCCGTTCGGTCCGGTCAGATGTCGGTGTCGGTGCAGCGGCGAAAGTGCCCGTCAGCGTGCTTGACGCGTCTAAGCAGACGACCGAGCGATTGGAGGCGCATAAGAGCGTCATCATGCGTATGGCGCGCCTGGACTCCCTC
This sequence comes from Henriciella sp., assembly GCA_030066975.1. Lineage (GTDB taxonomy): Bacteria > Pseudomonadota > Alphaproteobacteria > Caulobacterales > Hyphomonadaceae > Henriciella. The sequence continues at coordinate 94,650 of JASJAO010000015.1, forward strand.
AACACCGCAGGTTCAGCACCGCCCGGATCGGTCAAGTGCGTGGTCGATGAGGCGACGATTGTTCTCGAAGTCGCTGATCTGATTGATACCAGCGCGGAGCTTGAGCGGCTGGACAAACAGACTGGCAAGCTCGGCAAAGAGCGCGACGGGCTTGAGAAACGCTTGGGCAATGAAGCCTTTGTGGCGAAAGCGCCTGCGGAAGTGGTTGACGAACAAAGGCGCAGGCTTACCGAATTGGGGCAGATGATCGAAAAACTGTCAGCGGCGCGGGATCAACTCGCCGCCCTGTAAAGGAGGCCTTATGTTTCGTTCTGTTCTGGCAAGTCTTGGACTTGCTGCCGCTCTCATTACGCCGGTAAGTGCACAAGAGGCGCCCACCGAAACGTCGGAATGGCGTCTGGTGATTCATGGCGGGGCCGGGGTAATCCTGCGTGAAAACCTGAGTGAAGAGCAGGAAGCGGCCTATCGCGCCGGGCTCGAAGTGGCTCTGGAGCGGGGCGCAGCGGTGTTGCGGGAAGGCGGCAGCGCGGTGGATGCTGTGCAGGCGGCGGTCATTCCGATGGAGAATAATCCGCTGTTCAATGCGGGCTTTGGCGCTGTGTTCACCGCTGCCGCTGAACATGAACTGGACGCGTCGATCATGGACGGGCGTGATCGCAATGCCGGTTCTGTCGCCGGGGTTAGATATACCAAGAACCCGATCCTCGCGGCACGTGCGGTGATGGACCAATCAGAGCATGTGATGTTTGCGGGCAAAGGCGCGGATGCGTTTGCGGCCCAAGTCGGGCTGGAATTGGTCAACAATGATTTCTTTGATACAGACCGCCGACGTCGCTCGCTGGAAAAAGTGCTGAAGTCGCGTGAACGTACAGATGCCGACCGTCACGGGACGGTTGGCGCCATTGCCGTCGACGCCGAAGGTAACCTGGCAGCCGCGACGACCACAGGTGGTATGACGGCGAAAGCGGCGGGCCGGGTGGGGGATACGCCGCTGATCGGGGCGGCGACCTATGCCCAGAACGGCGTGTGTGCGGTCTCGTCCACGGGCCATGGCGAGTATTTCATTCGGGTCGCGGTCGCCAAGACGATTTGTGCCGAGATGGAACTGGCCGGCGCGAGTGCCAAAGATGCGGCCCAATCCGCGCTTGATCAGGTGGCTGAACTCGGCGGTGACGGTGGTGTAATCGTCATGGATGCTGACGGACACTATGAGTATGTTTTCAACTCAGCCGGTATGTATCGAGGCATGATTGACCCGAACGGCTTCGAAACAGCGATTTTCGAGGCAGAATGAACCAATCACCGAGGTGACAGGATTGGGCTCAGAGGCTAAGCCTCTGCAGCGATTTTTAGGATAGAGTTATGACCAAAACCTGGGACAAATCCCGCTTGCCCTCCCGCCATGTTACGGAAGGACCTGAACGCGCACCGCACCGCAGCTACCTCTACGCGATGGGGCTGTCGACGGCGGACATTAAGAAACCCTTTGTCGGCGTCGCTTCGTGCTGGAACGAAGCCGCGCCGTGTAATACCGCGCTGATGCGTCAGGCCCATGCGGTGTCTGATGGGGTCAAGGCAGCGGACGGCACGCCCCGGGAGTTCTGTACGATCACCGTTACGGACGGAATTGCGATGGGGCATGAGGGCATGCGCTCGTCATTGGTCAGTCGGGACTGGATTGCTGACACTGTTGAGCTCACCATGCGCGGCCACGCTTATGATGCGCTGGTCGGCGTGGCTGGCTGTGACAAGTCTTTGCCGGGCATGATGATGGCCATGTTACGCCTGAACGTGCCGAGCGTGTTTCTGTATGGTGGATCAATCTTGCCGGGACAATTCGAAGGCAAGGACGTCACCGTGCTGGACGTGTTTGAAGCGGTCGGCGCGCATGCGGCCGGATCGAATGATATGAGTGATGAGAAGCTCGCGGCGCTTGAGAAACTCGCTTGTCCGGGCGATGGGGCCTGTGGGGGGCAGTTTACGGCTAACACAATGGCCTGTGTGTCCGAAGCGATTGGGCTGGCGCTGCCGCTATCTTCAGCGCTGCCAGCGCCGTATCTGAACCGGGATGAATATGCGGTGGCGTCGGGTGAAGCGGCGATGAGAATGCTTGAGATGAATATCCGGCCTAGGGATATCTGTACGCGTGAAGCCTTTGAGAACGCAGCTGTTGTGGTCGCAGCGACCGGCGGATCAACCAATGCCGGACTGCACCTTCCGGCCATGGCGCATGAGTGCGGCGTCAAGTTTGACCTGAAAGATGTCGCGGAGATCTTCGCCAAGACGCCTTACATCGCGGACTTGAAGCCCGGCGGGAACTTCGTCGCGAAGGATTTCGGTGAAGCGGGGGGTGTGCCAATGCTGATGCGGACGCTGATGGATGAAGGTCTGATCCACGGCGATTGCATCACAGTCACAGGGAAGACGGTCGCTGAAAATCTCGCAGACGTGGTCTTTGATGATGATCAGAAAGTGATCTATCGCGCCAACAAACCGATCTCGCCCGATGGGGGTGTAGTCGGGCTGTGGGGCTCGCTGGCGCCGGATGGGGCGATTGTGAAAGTGGCAGGGCTTGAGAAGTTGCAGTTTAGCGGCCCTGCGCGGGTGTTTGATGGCGAAGAGGCCTGCTTTCAGGCTGTGACCAATCGTGAGTACAATGAAGGCGATGTTCTGGTCATCCGCTATGAAGGGCCGAAAGGCGGTCCGGGGATGCGGGAGATGTTGTCGACCACGGCCGCGATCTATGGCCAGGGCATGGGCGACAAAGTCGCGCTGATCACCGATGGGCGCTTCTCTGGCGCGACGCGTGGCTTCTGCATCGGGCATGTCGGCCCAGAAGCGCAGGAGGGTGGCCCGATTGGCCTGATCGAAGATGGTGACATGATCACGATCGATGCGCAGAAGGGGACAATTGACGTTCGCCTGACGCCCGCTGAGCTTGAAGATCGCAAGCGCAAATGGGCGCCGCGGAAGACGGCATACGGATCGGGCACCTTGTCCAAGTTTGCCAAATTGGTGGGACCGGCACATCTTGGGGCGACGACCCATGAAGGGTTTGCCGGAGAACGCCATGTCTACGCCGACATCTGATGGATCTTCAGACAACGGACCGGACATAGATCCAACCATATTGGATGCGCTTGAGGGCTTACCGGCGGATTTTTCGGGCTTCGGACGCGTGTATCAAGAGACGCTTCAGCCGGAACTGCGCCAACGCGAAGCGCGCCGGTTGAGAATTGCCCGCCGGGCCACGCAAGCTACATGGCTGGGCTGGACCATCGCGGCATTTGGTGCTGTGATCGGGCTGCTGGTGTTTCGTGCGCCGCCGTTTGCGATGGTGGCAGCGATCGTCGGGTTCGGGGTTGCCGGTGCAGGGCGAGCTCCTGTTCGAAAAATGGCGCAGGAGGCGAAAGGTCTGCTGGTCCAGCCCGTCGCTCAGCAGTTTGGATTGGACCATGTCGCGCGGCCCGGTCCGGTTCGATCTGCAATAGTGATCCAGGAATCAGGCTTGTTGCCGAGCTGGAACCGATCTGACTATGAAGACCATATTACGGGCGAGCGAAACGGGATCTCGTTTGAGTTTTTCGAAGCTCATCTGGAGCAACGCCGCACGACCCGCACCCGAAATGGACGCACGCGGACGCGATGGGTGACGGTGTTTCGCGGACAGTGTCTGCGGTTTGACTTTCACAAGCGGTTTCATGGACGCACGCTGGTGCTGCGGGATGCCGGGATCTTGAACCGTTTTGGCAGCGTGCGGGATTTGCAACGGGCCCGGCTGGAATCGCCTGACTTTGAAGATACGTTTGAAGTCTACACCAGCGATCAGGTCGAAGCGCGCTATCTCCTGACGCCGGACCTGATGCAAAGACTGCTGGATCTTGAAAACACGTTCAGAGGCAGTGGCCTGCGCTGTGCCTTTGTCGATGGGGAGTTGCAGATCGTTCTGGAGGGGGCCGACTTGTTTGAGCCGGGCAGCATGTTCACCCCGCTTGATAATCCGGATCGTATTCGCGATTTGCTAGACGACTTTGCGGCTGTATTCAATTTGATCGACAGTTTTGATGACGGTCGATGATCTTTGTGCTTGTGTAATTGTGTCGACAGGTGGCTGCATTTGGGCGACACCGTTCAGACACGCTTCAGATACTTCGTGAGACAAAAGCGCTATGATCAAGACAGTCTCTTTCCTCGGTGCTCTCGCCATGCTGGTTTCAGCATCCCTGCCAGCGGTTGCAATGACAGAAGCCGAAGTGCGTGAATGCAAAGCGATGGCAGACAGCATCCGCGTGCGCCAGGGCGAGGTTCAGACCATGTTGGCCCAACGTGACCGGGCGCTGGAAACGGTCGAACTGGCGGGCGAGCAGTGGGACGATGTCGAGATTCATCGCAATGCCAGTACCGCTCATGCCGTCGAAGCCGACAAACGCAAAGCGATCTACGACGCGCAAAAGGTTGAGTTCATGAAGCTGGACGCGGCCCTTCAGTCCAAGAACCGCATGGTGACCCAGAGCGTGGTGCAATACAATGCGCGCTGCGTCCCGGCCGACTGAATGCTCTAATCCCGCAGTGTGGTAATGACGGGTACATGGTCGGACGGCTTGTCCATTTCGCGGGCTTTTCGATAGATATCAACGCCTTCGAGACGGTCTGCGGCCTGCGGACTGAGCAGGTGATGGTCGATCCGTATACCGTGATCTTTCGGGAACGCACCGCCCTGATAATCCCAGAACGTATACTGATGGGCGCGATTGTCGGCGGCCTCGAAGGCTTCGGTTAGACCAAGATGCTTCAGGCGCCGGAACGCGGCGCGGCTCTCCGGTCGGGCGAGGGCGTCGCCTTCCCACACTGCGGCATCCCAACAGTCTTCTTCGCGAGGGATCACATTGTAATCGCCGCAGAGGATAAAGGGCTCTTCCTGTTTGAGCATGTCGTTCGCGTGGATCAGCAACCGATCCATCCAGCCGAGCTTGTAGTCGAATTTCGGACCCGGCGCGGGATTGCCATTGGGAAGGTAGAGCCCCCCGACGCGAACCGGGCTTTCGCTTAGGATCAGCGCTTCGACATAACGCGCTTGATCATCTCCGTCGTCACCGGGCAGGCCGGTCTGGACATCCTCAACAGGCAGCTTTGAAAGCAGGGCGACACCATTGTAGCTTTTCTGTCCATGGACACTGCAATTGTAGCCAAGCTCCTCGATTTCCAGATAGGGGAAAGCATCGGTTTCACATTTGATTTCCTGCAGACAGATCACGTCGCAATCGATCTGTTTCAGGACTTCGAGCACGGTGGGCAGGCGGGCCTTGACCGAATTTACATTCCACGTCGCGATTTTCATGCGTTCTGTTTAGCGCGCTTCGTCTGAAGCGCCAGTAGTTGATTTGGGCTTGACATGAAACCTCTAGGTTTCGTATAAATGAAACCGAAAGGTGTCATAATGGTTGAACAAGCAGTTTTTCGGGCGATTGCAGATCCAACACGTCGGGAGATTATGGGGCTTTTGTCCACTCGCGACATGAACCTGAATGAAATTGCCAATAACTTCGATATGACACGACCGGCAGTCGCCAAACATCTCAGAGTCCTACGAGACGGTCGGCTGATCAGTGTGCGGCAACACGGTCGAGAGCGGATCCACTCGCTGACCCCCGAAACTCTGAAAACCGTCGCAGATTGGCTCAGCTATTACGACCAGTTCTGGGACGACAAGCTGTCCAACCTGAAACGCGCTGTGGAGGCCGACAATGACTGAGCCTGTCATGATCAAGACCATCTATTTGAAAGCTGCCCCGGAAAAAGTCTGGCGGTTCATCACCAGTAAGGAGAAAATCGCGCTCTGGTTTCATGAAGTGGACCGCGACCTCACAAGCAAAACCCCTTTTCAGTACCTAAGCTTTCACGATGACAAGGAAGATCGCAAACTGATGTGGGGCGAGGTGTTAGAGGTCGATCCGCCTCACAAGCTCGTCCATACGTTTACGCACCAGTGGCTTGAGGGTGCCATCACCACTGTTACCTGGGAACTGGTGGCTGTCGAAGATGGCACTCAGCTAACGATGACCCATTCTGGTATGATGGCACTGGGTGCGCTTGCTGACCATGACAAGGGCTGGGACGAGCACCTGCTGCGTCTGCGGATGATGCTGAGCTAGGCAGCCCCGGGCAGAAACCGGAAACGCCGCTTGTGGCCGTAGGCCCAGATCCGACTGTCTTCGAGCGTGCCGAGACCGATATTGTGGATGGCCCGATATGTGCCGTGCTGGGTTTTTCTATCCCCGACAATTCCGATATGAGGCAGCGTGTCACCGACCCGGCAGGTGATCAGGTCACCGGGCTGCCAGTTCAGATCGGCTTGTTCATGCCCTTGTCGGACAAGCCAGGTTTCAAGGTTCGGGACGCGGCGATGATCAATGTTCCGATCTGTAAGGGTCAGCCCCCAGATTCTGGGGTAGGCGCCGAAATTGGCGCGCATGTCGCGGTGAATATGCTCCTGGAAGTCGAAGTTGAAGGCATCACGGTAGGCCCGGATGATGACATCAATACAAACCCCGCGATCTCTGGGCACATCGCCGCCCGGATAGGTCAAGCGGACATAGGCCGGGTCATAGCGTGTCGTGACGCCGATTTGATTGCGCGCGGCGAGCAGAAGTTTCGAGGTGTGCGGCACTTCGGACAGCGTTTCGACTGACCAGAGCGGGAGAGACAGCAGTCCGATCAGGCTTGTGCGGCGGGTTAAGGTCATAGACCCAACATGCTGGAGCAGTGTGGCGGGAATGCGCCTTAAAAGCCGCGGAATTCTGCAAACTCGTCCAAAGTCGCTCGCTCTGATTGAAGCGCATTCACCGGATGGTCACGGTCTGGATAACCGACTGCCATGCCGCAATAGACCATCTCCGTCTTACCGAGGCCGAAATGAGCCTTCAGAGATGGACGGAGCATGCCCCAGCATTCCTGCATACAGGTCGCCCAACCGCGTTCTTCGGCAAGCAGGGCGAGCGTCTGCATGAACATGCCGGTATGGGCCCACTGACCGTGGCCCATGCTTTCATCGATCACGAAGAACAGACCGACAGGGGCGCCAAAGAAGGTGAAATTCTTTGCCATCCAGGCCATGCGAGCGGCTTTGTCGTCATAAGCGATGCCGACTTTTTCATACATCTGCGCCGCAACGCGCCGGCGCCGCGCCATATACGGCTCGCCTAGGCCTGGCGGATAGATCGGGCGATCTGTCTGTTCTCCGGTTGGATTGGCTATCAGCGTACGCGTGGCGAGATCAATCACGGCCTGCCGCGCGTCGCCGGTTACAGCAATGACGCGCCAGGGTTGAACATTTCCACCAGATGGAGCGCGCTGTGCGCTGTTCAGCCAGTCCGCAACGTCTTCTTGTTTCAGAGGTGTTTGCAGAAACGCTCGCGTAGAAATGCGCTGTTTGACGGCGGTTGAAACGTCCATGAAATGCCTCCCAGTCTCTTGGGACAAGAGTTAGAGCCTGTCATGTGGCCTTAAAAGGGGTGTCGTGGCGGTAGAGCACGGTTCCGTTCAACCGCGCGGGTGTAGCCGCGTCGACGCCGCGGTGTTGGCTGCGTGGCATGCGTCTATCTCCCTTTATCCGGCCTTTGCGGATGTGTCTTAGCCAATACCAGCACCCGGACGGTGATTTGTTTTTGTTTGTGGATGTCAGCGACCACGCTATGGTCAGGCGAACGCCATGGATGGAGGGAAGCCATGAATGACGAAACAATATCAGCGCCAGCATCGTCACCGGCAATTGCAGCAGCGACCGGTAGTCATTCGGCGACGTTGAGGGCCTATACGCATTCTCCGATCCTGTATTGGTGGCCAGTTTGGGTGCTGGGTCTTATCTTCTGGGTGTTAACCGGATTTGGGCTTGGTGATCAGACCACAGATGCATCAGCGCGTTGGCAGGGACTGACATTCGTATTTGTTCTAGTCTTCGTGATTTTCTCGACCACAGTTCGTCTTCGCGGCGCTAATTCGGTGATTTTCGGCCTGTTGCTTGCCATCGGAGCGATCCTGCTCGGCACCGCGAATCTGGGGGGGCCGATCGCAGACTTTATCGGCCAGTTGGATATTCGGATGAGTGCCTCATTCTATGGATTTATGGGCATCTCTGTTTTCCTGATCTGGGTTGTCATGATTTTCGGGTTTGACCGGGTCACGTTTTATGACATTGCACCGGGTCAGGTTCATCAGCGTGTGATCTGGGGCACCGGCGACCGTGCGGAAAGTGGGGCCAGCGCTCGGTGTACCTACAAGAAAGACGATTTCCTACGTCACCGTATGATCGGTCTCGGCATCACGGGCGATATTGAGATCCAGTTCCCGAACAATGAAGTGTGGGAGCTGCACAATGTTTTCTTTGCCAAGCGCAAAGCGCGCCGGATCAATGAGCTGATTGTGCTGCGTCCGGTCGACTAGGCGCTCAGACTTGGATGAAGCTTTGGTTCGTATCCGTTGTGGAGTGCTGTGCAGGAGGCTGTCGGGGTTAATCGCAAAGCCGCCCCGGGCAGCTTTTCGGGGGTGCCATAACCAAGGAATGACCACGGATAAGCCGCGCCCTGCCATTTGAGGTAGGACGCATCCCCGATTGCAAACATTGCTCCATCCGGCAATTTGGATGGCTTGCACACTGCGCGATCGACGGGTGCGTGTACGCGTAAGTGCGGCTTCATCTCGGTATTGATCAGCGTGTTGAGATCGCTGATCTTTTGGGTGCCGACAGCATCTCGAAAGGTGATTGCCGCCTCCCTTCGACATGCGTGGCAGGGCCGATGGCCCGCCGCCAAGCCTGTCGCCTCGTCAAGGAAGAAAAGCTCCGTCCACTTCCCTTTGCTCATTAGCCGCGTTCGCTTTTGTTGACCCGGCAAAGGTTCAAGCGTGCAGATGACCCAACCTACAGTGGCCCAGCTCATTTTCCGAATGGTCTGAGTCTCCGGATCGTGCAGGATACCCCGATTGCCAGTGAAGAGGCCGCGCATATCGACCGCATGAAAGCGTGAAAACGGATCAACGCGATTCTGAAGTGGCATAATGGCTTTCCTTACGACCTCGCCGTGTCGAGCCCAGAATGTACTGGCGTTAAGCTTCGATCGGTTCGCCGCCAAACTGCTCCGTCCACTCCTCGACCATCGCGTCCTCGATCTTCTGAAACAGGACTGGCGGTGCGGTGATCGGCAGACCGTGGGGCAGGGCATCGAGCAGATTGTCATCATCAGGTGATGGCCAGTTGCGGTTCTCATTCGGCACGCCGAGCGTGTCGAGGATCGTCTTGGCCGTGTTGGGAATGAGCGGCTGAGCGACAATCGCAAAGAGCGCCACGAGGTTGAGGCCTGTTCGCACGCCAATCGCGGCTGCATCCACGTCGGATTTATACTTTACCCAGGGCTCAGCGCGGGTGAGATATTCATTTCCGGCCGCCCATAGCGCACGGGTTTCGGCAGCAGCCTTGCGGAACTCCATCGCCTCGTAATGCGCTGAGATTTCAGCGAGGCTCTTCTTCAATTCTGCCGCCATCCAGGCTTCGTCATCACCGGGCGTCCCCGCTGCCGGCAGGGCCCCGTCAAACTTGCTGACAGTGTATTTTGTAATGCGATTGACGAAATTGCCGAGCACGTTCGCGAGATCGGAGTTGATAGCCGCCTGAAATCCTTCCAGCGTAAAGCCGGCATCAGAGCCCTCCGGCGCATTCGCCATGAGATACCAGCGCCAATAATCTGCCGGTAGCAACTCCAACGCCGCATCCATGAAGATGCCGCGTTTGTTCGATGTCGAGAACTTGCCGCCATACCAGGTGACCCAATTGAACGCCTTCAGTTTGTCGACCGTCTTCCAGTCTTCGCCAGAGCCAAAGATGGTGACCGGGAAGGAGACGGTGTGGAAGGCGACATTGTCCTTGCCCATAAACTGAACGTATTCGACGTCTGCCGCGCCCTGGTCGGTGCGCCACCAGCTTTCCCAGTCGCCGTCCGCAGCGCTCGCCCACTCCTGAGTCGCCGCGATATATTCGATCGGCGCGTCGAACCAAACGTAGAAGACCTTGTCCTCAAAGCCGGGGCGAACAGAGCCGTCGGGGCGCGTAACCGGCACACCCCAGCTGAGATCACGGGTAATTGCTCGGTCGCGCAAACCCTCGTCCAGCCATTTTAAAGCGATGGACCGGGCAAGCTGTGGCCAATCGGTCGAGGCTTCGACCCAGTTTCGAATCTCCCCCTGCATCTTCGATTGCAGAAGGAAGAGATGTTTGGTGTCTCTGATCTCGATATTCGTTCCACCGGAAACTGCCGAATAGGGGTTTTTCAAGTCAACCGGGTCCAGCAAGCGCCCGCAATTATCGCATTGATCGCCGCGCGCTTTCTCATAACCGCAATGCGGACACGTTCCTTCAACATAGCGATCCGGCAGGAAGCGGCCATCGTCGACGCTGTAAACCTGTTTCGAGGTGCGTTCTTCGATCAGGCCGTTGGCCTCAAGCGCGTGGGCAAAATGCTGCGTCAGCGCTTTGTTCTCATCACTGGAGGAGCGACCAAACCAGTCAAAAGAGAGAGCAAATCCTTCACCCAGCTCTTTTTGAATTTCATGATAGCGATCGCAATAAGCTTGCGTGCTGATCCCCATATCCTGAGCGGCGAGTTCAGCAGGTGTGCCATGCTCGTCGGTTGCGCAGATATAGAGAACTTCGTGGCCCCGCAGTCGCTGAAATCTGGCATACACATCGGCGGGGAGCTGAGATCCCGCCAAATTCCCGAGATGTTTGATGCCGTTGATATAGGGCAGGGCCGAGGTGATCAGAATTCGGCGTTTCTCTTTCGGTTGCATACAATCTTCCATCATTCGCCGAAAACGGGCATCCTGCCCGCGTCGCGCAGGGGCTTCTCATAGCGCGACTTGGCAGAAAAGAAATATCCTTGGGAGGAAACTATGCCACGAATTGCAGGAGTGAGTTTGATCGGTGTGGTCGCGGCCGCGATCGCCATGTTCTTTATTGGCTTCCTTTGGTACGGCCTGTTGTTTCAGGCGCCATGGATGGAAGCGAACGGATTGTTCTGGGCCGATGAGGCGAAGACGCAGCTGCAATGGCTGACATCAGATGGGATCCAGGTTCAGGAGGCGGCAGCGGATCCCATGATCATGCTGGCGGGATTTGTTCTGTCGCTTGTGCTTGCCTTCGGTCTCGGCTGGCATATGAAACAGAAGGGGATCACCCAGATGGGCACCGCAGCGTTGTTCGGCCTCTGGCTCGGTCTGCTGATCGGAGTTCCACTGGCCGCTTATGACACCGTGTACGGACCCTGGCATTCGATTGCAGGGCTTCTTGTTGATGGATCACATACAGTTGTGGGCTTTGTCGCGGCTTGCTGTGTCTTGTCATTGTTTGACTGAGAAAAAGACCCCGGATCACGCTGCAAGTGATCCGGGGGCAAGTTGTGGTGCTGCGGTGGGATAAGCAGCACCTCGGGAGGAACTTGAACAGTCAGACTAGCCGATGTCGGGACGATAGGCGGCGAGTGTGACGTCGACGCGGCGTGCGATCGGACGCCGTGCGGTGGCCTTGTCAGATCGAATGTTGAGCTCGGTTGAGATTTCATCGGCCATCAAACCCTTGTCATCCAGGGCAGACAGTACCAGTTGCGCGCGCGCATCGGCGAGTGAGGCGTTTTCCTTGGCAGTTCTTCCGTCCGCAGTCTCTGAAACGAGGGAAACGCTGGCAATCTTGCAGCCATCCAGGCGTTCGCGTGTGGCCGACAGGGTTGTGCGGGAAAACTCGCTCAGGACCACTTCACCATTACGAAAATAGATCTGAACGGACACTGGATCGCACACCGTTACAGCCGGTGCAATATAGACTTCGGTCGGGGGCGGCGGTGGGATATTCTGGCCTGCCTGCGCCGTAGCGAAACACAGGGCGCACGCGCTTGCGGTGAAAATGGTTTTGAACATGTCTCTCGATCCTTCTTGATGTCTGAACTAGACACCGCGTCCGGGGCAAGAACGTGCCGAAATTGAAGACAATTGTGGCAACTGCATGATCTTGTAATGGCAACTTGCCCTTTACCAAATTGCGCGATAGATGAGCCCTCCAGTGCCCCTATAGCTCAGCTGGTAGAGCAACTGATTTGTAATCAGTAGGTCCGCGGTTCGAGTCCGTGTGGGGGCACCACTTTCGTCTTGGTTAGGCTGATCCGCCGCCGCTGTGGAGGTGGGCGGGGTTGATGCCCATGAGGGTGAGGCTGCGTTCCCATTTTTCGGCGTGGTTGATGCCGAATATGATATCGGTGTGGGGTTTGGCGACGATCCAGGCATTTTCTGCAAGTTCGTGCTCGAGCTGGCCTGGCCCCCAACCGGAATAGCCAAGCGTCATGGTCGACTGGCGCGGTGCGCCGCCGCCAGCGATGGCCTTCAGGACATCTCGAGTGGCGGTCATGCAGAGGTCGTCGCCGACATCCACCGTGGCCCCGTCGCTGAAATAGTCTCCGCTATGGACAACAAATCCGCGATCTGTGCCGACAGGGCCGCCATTGAGTACATAGGCATCGGGCAGCTGAATATCCTGATCGATATCAAGTTGTTTCAAGAGTTCGGGGAGCCTCAGATCATCAATCGGTTTATTGAGCACCAGCCCCATCGCGTAATCATCGCTGTGGGCGCATACAAGAATGACCGACCGTGCAAAACGCGGGTCACCAATCCCAGGCATTGCGACCAGAATCTGTCCGGTGAGTGAGGCCATGTTCTCGTCTCCAAGGAGCAGATTGGGTGAATAAAGCGCGCTTGGCAAGTTGTCTGTTTGAAGAACGCGTTAAAGCGTCTATCTGGTCAGAAACAAATGAGAAGGATGAGCCCAATGACAATCAAGACTGGCGACAAATTGCCCGAAGCAACCTTTATGGAGATGACGGCTGACGGTCCGGCGCCCGTATCCACAGCCGACGTGTTTGCAGGCAAGACTGTCGCACTGTTCGCGGTGCCGGGGGCCTATACGCCAACCTGCTCGGCTAAACATCTTCCTGGATTTGTTGAGAAACAGAGCGATTTGGCTGCGAAAGGCGTTGACGAGATTGTTTGCACTTCTGTCAATGATGTTTTCGTCATGGGCGCGTGGGGTAAGGACAGTAGCGCCGACGGGAAAGTGCGTATGTTGGCTGATGGCAACGGGGCTTTTGCGGCAGCGCTTGGCCTTGAACTGGACGGATCCGGCTTCGGCATGGGAACACGGTCCCAGCGCTACTCCATGTTGGTCAAGGATGGCGTTGTCGCAGAGCTGAACGTTGAAGAAGGCGGTGGTTTTGAAGTCTCAAGCGCCGACTATCTGCTCGGCCAGATCTAGGGTTTTCCTATTCCCGACGGAATCGTGAGAGAACGGCACATGCCTGATAGGGATGTGCCGTTTTTGGTATGCGTATTGAAAAACGATAAATTCCTTCCCACATGAATGTCAGGTAACATAAGGAGGGAATAAATGGATCCTGTATTCATCGCGATCGGTTTTGCCGTCGTCGCAGCTTTGGTGCTGCTGACGTCTGCGGTCAAAGTCGTGCCACAGGGGTTCAACTACACCGTTGAAAACTTTGGACGTTATACGACGACACTGAACCCAGGCCTGCACTTCATCATCCCGTTCTATCAACGGATCGGACGGCGGATGAATATGATGGAGTCGGTGCTCGACATTCCGACCCAGGAGGTGATCACCAAAGACAATGCGCAGGTGTCGTGTGACGCCGTCGTGTTTATTCAGGTGATTGATCCGGTGGCAGCGGCATACGAGGTGAACAACCTTCAGAACGCCATCACCAACTTGTCGCTGACGAATATTCGTACGGTGGTCGGGTCGATGGATCTGGATGAGGTTTTGTCCAATCGGGATGATATCAATGCGCGCCTGCTGTCGGTCGTCGATGCAGCGACGAACCCATGGGGCGTCAAAGTCACGCGGATTGAGATTGCGGACCTGTCGCCACCGGCTGACATTACCGAAGCGATGGCTCGCCAGATGAAAGCTGAACGCCTGAAACGCGCCGAAATTCTAACCGCTGAAGGTGAGAAGCAGTCTGCGATCCTGCGGGCAGAAGGTGAGAAGCAGTCGACCATCCTGGAAGCAGAAGGGCGTCGGGAAGCCGCCTTCCGAGATGCAGAGGCACGTGAGCGCGAGGGTGAGGCTGAAGCCAAGGCGACAGCCTTTGTGTCAGAGGCGATTGCCAAAGGCGACGTCAACGCGATCAATTACTTCCTGGGTCAGCAATATGTCACCGCGTTCGAGAAGCTGGCGACGGCTGGCGGCAACAAAACGGTCATTATTCCGGCGGAATTCAGCTCTATCCTTGGAACCATTGAAGGAATCCGCGGTCTGACGGATGCAGCTCAAGACCTTCAACGCGGGGGCGGGGCCGTCCCACCAACCAGACAAGGGAGCTAGTCATGGAAGGTCTGGAACTTACGATGTGGCCTCCAACGGCCTGGCATTGGCTGGCTTTTGGATTGATTTTGCTGTCGATCGAAATGGCGGTCGGGACGTTTGATCTCCTGTGGATCGCGATTGCGGCGGCCATGACCTCTGCGTTTACCGCTTTTGCCCCGGATAGTCTGACAACGGTTCAGGGCCAGTTTGTCGTCTTTGCGATTGCGTCAGTCGGCCTGTTTGTCCTCGGACGCACCGTGTTCAAGCGTTTGCGTGAAACGGTCGATGAGCATCCGACCTTGAACAAGCGCATGGCCAGCACAGTCGGGGCCCGGGCTGTCGTGGAAGATGACTTCAATGGCGGTCTTGGGCGGGTGAAGCTGGGCGACACGGTCTGGAGTGCCCAGTCGCTTGATGGCTCGAATTTGAGCTCTGGAACCGGTGTCGTTGTCGAGGATACGGTTGGCAATATCTTGAAGGTGCGCCCGGTCTAAGGCGCTGTCCGGCGCCGCCGATCCGCTCGATGGTAATCCAGCCTAGAACAGAGATCCCTGTTCATTCTTTTTGTTGGCGGCGGCAGGTTTGCTCGCCGCCTTCTTCTTAGGCTTCGCCCGAGACTTTGGCTTTGAAATCTTGGCGGGCGTTCCATCAATCGAAACATCAATCTCACCGTCCACGAAGGTTAGTATCGCCGATTGAAGCGCCGACGCGTCGCGCGCTGTCCGAACGAGCGACCCAGTTTCTGACTTAACGAGAGCGTAACCACGATGGAGCGTAGCCTGATACGACAGTGTCTCCAACAGTTTACCATTCGCATTCAAGGCTTGGGTCCGCTGATCCAGATACCGTCTCAAGGCCGGACGCGCGCGGACGGCTGTGTCGCGCAGTGCTTGTCGGGTACGGCGTAGATCCGTACGCAGCACTTCTGGTCTAAGCCCCGATGCTGCATGGACAAATGCGATGCGTTTTTTGGCAGTGGCCTGCTGTAATCCTGCGGCCAGACGGGCTGAGGATAGATCGAGGGCCTGACGTTTTGCCGCGAGCAGGCGTTCGGGGCGGGGCAGGCGTGCGGCCTTGAGGCGATCGCCCTGCCGACGGGTGAAACGGGTCAAGGCCCGCTTCTGGCGTATCTCGAGGTCATCTAACGCCAGCGTGAGATCGGCACGTACCGGGACAGCAATCTCGGCCGCACCGGTCGGTGTGGGCGCGCGGGCATCCGAAACATAGTCGATCAGCGTCGTGTCTGTTTCGTGACCCACCGCAGAAATCAGCGGTATTTCGCTTTCAAAAGCGGCTCTCACTACCGCTTCTTCATTGAACGGCCATAGATCTTCAATTGAACCGCCGCCGCGCCCAACAATCAGAACATCGGGTCTGTCTTCGCCTTGTAGGGCGTTGAAGCCGCGAATAGCGCGTTCAATTTGCGAGGCCGCTGTGTCGCCCTGAACCAAGGTGGGCCAAAGAATGACGCGGACCGGAAAGCGATCTTGAACGCGGTGGAGGATATCGCGGATCACAGCGCCTGTTGCAGACGTCACGACGCCAATAGTATGGGGCAAGAAGGGCAGGAGCTTCTTATGGGCTGGATCAAACAGTCCCTCTGCCGCGAGTTTCTTCTTCCGTTCCTCCAGCAGCGCCATAAGCGCGCCGGCACCGGCTGGACGGAGCATGTCGGCAATGAGCTGGTAGTTGGAACGACCGGGATAGGTGGACAATCGACCGGTCGCGACGACTTCCAGGCCTTCCTCGGGCTGAAAGGGTAGCCGGGAGACCTGACCCTTCCACATGATCGTGTTCAGCACGGCTTTGTCGTCTTTGAGATCTGCGTACATGTGGCCGGAGCGGGCGATTGTGACGCGGCCCAGTTCTCCACGGACACGCACCTGGTCATAGGCCGTTTCGATGGTTCGTTTCAGCGAAGCCGAGAGTTCCGAGACGGTCTGTTCTGGCAGATTCGTGGTTTGCGAGTCGGTCATCAGGTCTGTCTAGCGCGAGATGGCGAACGGGTCACGCAGACAACCCCTGTTTCAGTATTGTCAAAGTCTTGTTACTTGAGGTTGTGGTCTCGACTTACTAGGTATGCGGAAAGGAGGGCCCGTTTTGAGCCAACCGGAACAGAAATCCGTATCGTCGAGCGAGTGTGCTGACTTGTTCAAACGCGTTCGAGGTCAGACTGAGGCCCTGGTCGCGCCCCTGACCCCCGAAGACATGATGCTTCAGTCCATGGAGGATGCGAGCCCGGCCAAATGGCATCTGGCGCATACGACCTGGTTCTTTGAGGAATTTATCCTGAAGCCCTTTGCAAAAAACTATGTCAGCCCTGATGAGCGGTTCTCGATTCTGTTCAACTCCTACTATGTGCAGGCTGGACCACGACACGCGCGCGATCAGAGGAGGTTGCTGTCCTCTCCGGATGTCGAAGCGGTCTTCGCCTACCGCGCCCACATTGAAGCTGAAATCGAACAGTTGCTCTGCGCCGGGACGCCAGATGCCTCAAAGATCACGGATTTGGTTGAGCTGGGCTGCCATCATGAGATGCAACACCAGGAGTTGCTGGTGACGGACCTTCTGCATGGATTGTCACATAACCCTTTGCTGCCGGTTTATCAGCGCGCTGAGCCCATGCCTGTGACGACGCCTATGCCGCTCTCCTGGATCGACCATCCGGGCGGCGTGGTCGAGATGGGTCATGATGGACGCGGGTTTGCCTTCGATTGTGAAGGCCCGCGGCACAAAACCTATCTCTGCCCCTTCAAGCTCGCGAGCCGACCCGTATCTAACGGCGAATGGATCGAGTTCATTGAAGGCGGGGGCTATGAACGTGCGGAACTTTGGCTCTCGGATGGTTGGGCTGAGTCCCAGAGAGCGAATTGGGAAGCCCCGCTTTACTGGTGGCAGCAGGACGGCGAGTGGTGGACCTATACGTTGCGTGGTCCGCAGCCGGTCAATCTGCACGCACCGGTTTGTCATGTCAGTTATTATGAATCCGATGCCTATGCGCGCTTTGCTGGCAAACGCCTGCCGACGGAAGCTGAATGGGAAGCGGTCGCTGCAGATCGACCAATTGCAGGGAACTTCCTGGACGACCGCCACTATCGACCTCTGCCCGCTGAGAGCGCATCAGTTGATCAGCTCTGGGGCGACGTCTGGGAATGGACGTCGAGCGCGTTTTCGCCCTATCCGGGCTTCCGACCACCAGACGGCGCGATCGGCGAATATAATGGCAAGTTCATGTGCAATCAGATGGTGCTACGCGGCGGGTCCTGCGTAACCCCGAAAGCGCAGATGAGACCGACCTATAGAACCTTCTTCTATCCGCATCAGCGTTGGCAAATGCTCGGTATTCGACTGGCAGACGACAACTAGAAAGCTCCTAATATGACCTCCATACCTGCTGAGACGCTGTCTCAGAGCATTCGCGCGGATCAGACATTTCTTCAGTCGATCCTGACGGGCCTGCAAGCAGAGCAGAAGACGATTGACAGCAAATGGCTGTATGATCCGAAGGGATCGCACCTGTTTGATCAGATCACCGAACTGGATGCTTATTATCCGACCCGAACAGAGATTGAGATTCTGGAGCGCGGGCTGGGCGAGCTTGCGCCGCAGATCAGGCCGGGAACAGCTCTGATGGAGCTTGGAAGCGGTTCCAGCGTAAAAACCCGCCTTGTCTTTGAGCACATTCCTGGACTGTCCACGTATGTGCCGGTGGACATTTCCGAGAGCCATCTTCTGGCGGCAGCCGCAGACCTGGCCAGGGATTACCCGCTGATCGAGATGCGGCCGATCGTAGGCGATTTTACATCAGACATTTCGCTGCCGAAGGACCTGTCGAACGTCCCGAAGCTTCTATTTTTTCCTGGATCAACGATCGGCAATTTTGAACCTGAGGGTGCAGTCGAGCTGCTAACCCGGTGCCGTCAGATTGAGCGCGTGGATGATTTCATCGTTGGATTCGACCTGGTCAAAGATCCATGCACCTTGGTGAGAGCCTATGACGACGAATTGGGTGTGACGGCTGCGTTCAATCTCAACCTACTGGTCCGCATTAATCGAGAACTTGGGGCTGATTTTGAGACAGCGGCGTTCCGACACGAAGCGCGCTGGAACAAGAGAGACAGCCGAATTGAAATGCATCTGGTCTCGAAGCGATCACAAACAGTGGGCATCGCTGGGAAGCGTATTCAGTTCTCTCAAGGCGAGACCATTCACACAGAAAACTCACACAAATACACCACAGATCGGTTCAGCGACCTCGCAGGGCAAGCGGGCTGGTCGGTCGGTGAGATCTGGACGGATGAGCAAGATCTCTTCGCCGTAGCGCTTTTAAAGCCGGAATGAGGTTGCTTTATAGGAAGCAGCGAACAAAAACCGCCGCTCACTCAAAAGGTGCCGGTCTGACGGCTCGTACGCGATACCGTCCCGGAGGTAGCATCAAAGCGACGTCCTCACCGGGACGTATCGCAACGCTGTCAATTGGAACAGCTTCTTCTGGTTCGTCGAGTCGTCGCGCTTCAATGACTGCCCATCCGTCCTCCGGTATCAACTCCGACGGAATATCTACGGCCAGATCGCCCCGTCGAAGTCTCCAAGCGGGACGGGATCGTTCAAAGCTGTCCCGTGGAAGATCTACATACAGATCAAAGGCACCATCAGGCTGTTGCTCAGGTTTCTTAACAAGTATGGGCGAGTCTAGCTCCCGATTCCCGCGGCAGTGATGTTGATTGATTGTGAGCGGGTCGATACCAGTTTTGTCCTTTAGCCGCGCTGCCATTAACTGCCGGATCGGCTGGTCTATGTCTGCGGTGTACTCGGAGCCATGACTGTAACCGACATGGACCAGAAGCCGGGAGCCCTGGTTCGCATTCAAATAGTCCGCAAGGTTCTGTGCCTGAGCGTCTTCCCGCCGATTCTGACGTGTTGCAAAATCTTCGGTTGGATCAAAAGCTCTGCTCACGGCCTCATAAGGAACAAGGTTATAGTTGAGAGCCTTCACGTGCCGTAACATTCGGCCAAATGCGGCTTCCTGAACGTACCAACCGTCGTCGCGTTTCGGATAAGGAAGCCCCATACTCTCGGTCACCGGTGCCGGGCCTTCTAATATGTCTGTATTGCGAAACGCTTCAGCCGCGAAACTGCCATATCCTAACGGAGCGAGCTCTTCAGCAATGTCAGCTGTGATAGCCCGAGTTTGAGTGCGAAAATGACTTTCGGTTATGATGACAATACGCGTGCGGGCAGCTTTTTCCTTGATTTCGGAGATCAAGTCCTTGGATACGTCCCACTCTTCACAGACGATTTCAGAATAATCCCTGTGTGTCTCGGCGATGAGGTTTTCGCGGCCGAGCATACTCAAATACTGGGCCTCGGATCCGCGCCCGCTCTCTTGTGCGGCTTTTAGATCCAGCCCCTGCAGCTTGTTGATTAGGACATCTTTAGCACCGGCAATCACAATCGGGTCGTCATCAAGAATCAATTCGACGAGATGGTGATTATTATCAGCGTCCGGGTCACCGCTGAGCCCGCATCCAGAAGTATTCAGGCAAGCGAGTATGCTCAAGGTAACAGTTGATTTTCGGATCAGGCCTGCGATCAAGGATAGCATATGCGATAATACTCCTTAAGCAGGTGCACAATTCAAGATCTGCCTATTACAGCGGCGCTGGTTTGCTAACAAATCGCTGAATGCACGATCCGGTAATCATACTACGAAAAACGATGGCGCACCCCGGAGAAGTTTCTTCGAACCTCAGCCGAGATTTCTCCGACGCGCTCTTCGATGAACTCGCCAACTGGGAAGAGCAACTGAAGCATACAAGGCTAGCTCTACCGGAGCTGGATGTATGACCAGCCGGTACATCCATTCGGACTTCAAACGAGCTACTCAAAAACCAAAACGTCCAGCTCCATTTTCCTTACGTCTGTCGCCCGACGAGCGCACTAGGCTTAACGAAGCCAGAGGTGATGTCGCCTTAGGTGCATTTATTAAGGCTCGACTATTTGGTTGTGATGCTGTGCCGAAACAGGCTAAACGAACACCCACTGTTGACCGGCAGCTACTCGGTCAGTTGCTTGGTCAGCTAGGTGCTTCCCGCCTATCGCAAAACATGAACCAAATCGCCAAAGCCTCAAATCTCGGCACGCTGCCTATGACGGTGGAGACTGAGGCGGATATCAAGCGAGCTTGCGAGGATATCGCCGTGATGCGGTATCTTCTCATGAAAGCGCTCGGCAAATCAGCGGAGCCGCCATCATGATCCTTCATGGGAATGCGAGAGGCGGAAGCGCTGATCTCGCGCGGCATCTGTTACGCACAGATCACAACGACATGGTCACAGTTCATGAAGTGAAGGGCTTCATGAGCGAGGACGTCTATGAAGCGCTGATGGAGATCGAGGCGCTGGCAAGAGGGACAAGAGCGCAGCAGCATCTCTTTAGCATGTCATTCTCACCGCCCAAGGGCGCGAACATTAGTACTGAGGACTTTGAACGGGCAGCTGATCGGGCCGAGCTTGCACTTGGCTTGGAAGGTCAAAGCCGCGTCCTGATCTTTCACGAAAAAGGGGATAACCGGGATCGGCACATGCATGCGGTCTGGAGCCGCATTGATGTCGCGGAAATGAAGGCCATTCCGCTTCCATACAACCGGATGAAAATGCGTGACCTATCCCGGTCGCTGTTTGTTGAGCATGGTCTTGAAGTGCCGCGCGGGCTTATTGATCGTGCGCAGAAACATCCGCTCAACTTCACGATGGAAGAGCACCAGCAGGCCCAGCGGATTGGCAAGAATATCCGCGACATCAAATCTGACCTTCAAAACGCGTGGGCGGTGAGCGACGATGTGGTGTCCTTCAAACACGCTCTGGATGAGCGTGGCTTCAAGCTGTGTCGGGGTGACCGAAGGAACTATCTCGTGGTCGATCATCAAGGCGAGTACTTCAGTCTGCCAAAAGGACTGGGACTAAAAACCAAAGCTGTGCGGGAGCGATTAGGCGATGAAGCGGCACTCCCATCGCTGGAAGATGCGAGATCCAATATCGCGCAGACGATGCTCCCTAAGCTTGAGGCCTGGGATGCACAAGTACAAGCCGAGCAAGCCCAAAAGAAAGCTGCGTTCCAAGAGCAAAGAACGCTTCTTGTTGACCGCCAGAGATCTGAACGTGCGGCGTATATGGCCGCAATAGATCAGCGGCAAGTGCAGGAAACCCTGGAAAGGCAAGCTCGGTTCCGGTCGAGTTTTGCGGGGCTCTGGGATCGGCTGAATGGGCGGCATACCGCCATCAAAGCCCAAAATGAGAAAGATGCACTGGCCGCGTTGGCGCGCGACAGGGCCGAAAAAGACGCCTTCATCTTGCAACAGATGAACCGCCGTCAGCAGCTCTATACAAGGGCTCAAGCCGTTCAAAAGAGGCTCAGAGAGCAACGTACATCATTGAAAGCAGAGACAAAGCGATACAAAAAAATGCGTTTACAATTCGCTCAGAGGCTAACACAGCGTCACAAAATACGAAGATGACCACGTCCAAAGCTCGTGACGCACAAATAAGCCTCCTCGACCAGCAAGGGCGATTGCAAATAGTCAAGCCAGCGGCTCAGATCGCATTAAATAGGCCATTGGCGCTTTGGCGACTAATCGCCAGAAGTAGCCGCACGGCTTTTTCTCAGCGGACGACCGCGATGCGAGCAAAACCAGACATAAAGAATGGATGGTCTGAGCTACTGGACTTGGCCCTAACTTGACGTTCGATATATCCAAATGAATGTCTTAAAGACGCCTTAAAACAGACGCCCCTTATATGCCGGATTATTCCCAGATGGTGATACTCATTTACGATACCGGAATCGCTAGCGTACACGATTCTTGACATTGAGGCCACCAACCTCGGCAAGCGTTTGTCCAATCAAAAATTAAGTAAAATCCGCCTTGCTGGGTTATTTGTCATCTTAATTCATCGTGCTCCAAAGCGCTAAATCGAGTCCCAAAAAACTGGGATAACCCACGATTAATAAGGGTGCGATCATTGGAAGGCCACGTCGGCGCGAAAACCACTTGGTATTCTACTCACCATTTATCATAAACCTCAGGTCTGTATCCAAAAAGATGGTCCGCCGAGGTATATCAAGTCTCGGCGGACCTATGTCGATCGGATGTGCGAGGAAAGGAGCAAGAAGCCCAAACCAATCCGGCCGACAGGGACTGGGGGGTGAAGGGGGAGACCATCAACCCCCAATCCAACATTGAGCTAAGACGACGCAGTGGACGTAACGGGACACGCTCAGACCGCCGGTTCGCGTCGTCGCTCCGATCCAGAAAACCTCCATGTTAAAATCGCGAACACCGCAGCTAACGGCGTGGTTAGAAGCGCCGTCGCCGCGAGCGCGCTGCCCAATTGCGCCTCGTCAGAAAATACGAAGTCAGTGAAGAGCGCGACAATCAAGGGACCGAAAATCGACCCGATGACACTTTGCGTGAAATAGTAGAGCGCGCTCATACGCCCGCGAAACTCACCGGGCGTATAGTCGGCGATCAGACCGAGCGAGACACCAGATGGGAAGGCCAGAAAGAAGACGACACCTCCCAACAAGAAAAGCGCGATCCAGGGTGAGCTTTGTTGAAATGCCAGAAGACTGAAAGGCACTAAAGCGACGACACCCGCCATCATAACGAGTGCATTCGCATTGCTTTTACCTCGACGCGACAACCAATTGCTCAGTAAACCGCCCAGAACGGCGCCAAGCGCTCCCAAAATCAGAAACACGATGCCATAGCGATAGCCTGTTTCCGTCGCATCCCATCCATGGATCCGAATAAAATATTCAGGTGCCCAGGCCAGAACACCATAAGCAAACGTTGCAAACAGGCTGAAGGTGAGGAGGTGAAAAGAAACAACACCTGCTCGTTCGAGAAGAAACTTAAAAAAAAGCGATGGGGTGGGCGTATCCTTTTTGGGCACATAGAGCTCTTTGCGCGTCGGTTCGACCAACAGGATAACGACAACAGCCAGAACAAATCCGGGGACCCCAACAATGACAAAGACCAGCCGCCAGGCTGCGATCTCTCCGAAAGGCGCCAATGAAAACGGCCCAACGGTCGCGACCCAAGCGATCACCGCGCCTCCAGCCAGCAAGGCCACGCCAACACCGATAGAGCTTGCCGCCTGATAAATGCCCAGTGCCAGCGAGCGGCGTTCTTTCGGGAAACTATCCGAGATCAAGGAAATGGCAGATGGCGACAATGTTGCCTCGCCAACACCAACGCCCATGCGCGCGAGGAAAAGCGTTGTGAAGTCACGGGCGGCCCCGCAAAGCACGGTCGCCGTGCTCCAAAATGTAAGGCCTGCCGCCATGATCTTCTTGCGCGACATCCGGTCTGCAAGCCAGCCAAGAGGAAGACCCATCGTGGCGTAGAACAAGCCAAAAGCAAGGCCCGTTACAAGGCTAAATTGGGTATCGGTGAGGCCAAGGTCTGCTTTGATCGGCCCAACAAGCAAGGCCAGAATTGTGCGGTCCACGAACGCATTGAGATAAGCCAGGTGCAACACAATGACTGCGGTCCAGGCAAAGACGGGGCGCGGCCATGAGTTCACCTGGGCAGTCATTATAATGATCCCATCGCTGAAGCAGCCTTCTCGTAAGCAGCGCGAACAAATGGCAGGGCGGCTGGTCCGGATTCCATATAATGGATCAGCTTCATTTCACCCTGGGTCATTTTGAGTAAGCCTGAGACTTTCACGTGTGCACCAATGGGTGTCGCAGCAGGTTTCATGGCGGCACGCCAGAGCATGTTGAATCTGAAAACATAAAGCCCTTCAGCCCCGGCGGACTTAATCGCGCCATCCGAGGTTTTTACCGCAAAGGCATGAATGGCTTGGTTGGCGGCCTCCAGGTAAGCCTCAAGCGCCGCCCAACCGATGACGGGATGCTCCAACTCCTCAGGAAAATGCCAGGGTTCTTCAACCTCTGGAGACCATAGCGCTTGAACCGCGGTGAAATCTCCGTTGTTCCAGGCTGCTTCAAACGCCTGTAGAAAGGATGAAAAGCTGCGCTGAACGGCGTCCGGGTTCAATGTATCGGTCATAAGGCAAAGTCCGGAAGGGTTTCTAATTTATAGTAACGATCGAACTCCTGAACCGCGCCTTTGATGAACAATTGGTGCTGGTCGTCTGAGATCCACATTGTGTAGGCGGGGTGTGGATCCCGATACTCCTCACCAAATTTCAGGGTAATCACGTTGCACTGTATTTGTTTGCCTTCGACCCAAACAAGCTCAGTGCCTTCTTTACGCGCATCGACCTCAATAAGGTGAAGCCCAGGATCGGATGCGCCATCATGGGTGACCGATGAAGTCATGCCGTATAGAGATTTGGATTCGCCAATCTCCCAGACTTCTGATCTCAGCTTATGGGCGGTAATCCAACCATCCATCACCAAAGGATGAGCGCCAAAGAAGTCGAGCTTTCCGCACTCTATTTGATGTGACCCGTAGGCATCTTCTAATCGTGCGCGACCTTTGGCGAAGGAAAACAGGCCATGTGAAAACTGTGAGTTGTCTCGGCTCACTTCGACATAGCTGTGTATGGGTTCGAATCCTGAACTCGCCCTATAGCTGACTATGCGGGCGACGGCCCTGTCATAGATCTCGCACCTGGCAAGCAGGATCCGACCGTCGCCGTTTTGACCAATAATGAAGCGCTCGCGTCCTCTGATGGAGCCAGATCCATCCTCATAGATGATAGATCCGGTGTACGATAACGACTCACTCTGTTTTGGCATCACCCCTGGACCGAGAGCGTCGGCGTCCATGACTTAGAAATCGTACCCGACGCGAACGCCCCAAGTCGCCGGATCAATAGGTTGAACCACATAGCCCGACGCGACCGATAAACGGGCATCATAGGTCCGCTCATCGAAACAGTTTTGACATTCTGCCTGAACGAACCAACCTCCATCTTCTGGTGTGAATCTGACCACGCTGTTCACGATAGTCCGCTCTGGAATGCGCGCAAGAGGTGTATTTTGAGGATTGTTCCAGTGTTCAGCCTGATAGTTTGCGCTTGCCTGGAACATGACCGCGCCTGCCGAGACAGGCTGAGTGAATTCAGCGCCAATCTGACCGGAAAAGTCGGGTGTGTTGATCAACTCATTGCCCACAGAGATGCCAGCATCTATTGCCTCCTGCTCGAGTTCTTCAATCTCGCTATCCATGAGGGCTGCGAACCCAAACACGCGGAACTGGTCATTCACCCGAAAGTCGGTTTCGAGCTCCAGACCGGAAATCGTCGCTTCACCGACATTCCCTGTTACGACAGTGCCAGCCTCAGTAAGCTGGTCAAATTGAATGTCGGTGTACATGTTGTGGAAGAGCGCCGCATTGAGCACTAGACGCCGGTCGAGGTACTCGCCCTTTACACCAATTTCGAACGCATCAACATATTCAGGCTCAAAGGTCAAAAAATCTTCTGCCGCTGCTACCGTTGAATTAAAGCCGCCGGCCTTGTACCCGCGGGTATATGAGCCGTAGCTCAGGAGCGTATCGGAGACCTCAAACTGCGCCCCAAAATGCGGTGTCAACTCGTCAAATGAAAGATCAACAGGCAGCCCGAGTGCGACAACATCACTTGTCGAATAGGTGGGGGCGCCGCCCACGCCAAACGATGTCACCGTGATATCTTTTTCTTCGCTGGTATAGCGTAAGCCGGCCGAAACGCTGAGCTGCTCGGAAACGCTCCAGTCGAGCTGACCATAGCCCGCAATCGACGTCGCATTTTGTTTGTTTCGCGTATCCTGCAACCCAAGCGGAACGAGCGGGAGATCGACAATAAAGTCCTGATTGCTCACTTCGTCGAAGTAGAACAAGCCGGCGATCCAGTCCAGATTTGGTCTAGCAGACCCTTCAAGCTTGAATTCTTGCGAGAAGGACTCGCCGTCCATATCGACGGCCAAGCGGACACCCCCATTATTCAGATCAAGATCCAAGAAGGAATCATAAGTTCTGAAAGCCGTAATCGACGTGAAGGATCCGAACGCTGTAGGCAGTTCAAACGTAGCGGAAAAACCACTCTCGTCAGAGTCATTGATCAAGGGCAGCGGTGAGTTTGTCTCATCAAGCAGGCTCTCGTCGAATGACGTCGTCGGCGTAGGCACACCGTCGATACTCGTGACGTTATCATCAAGGACGGAATTATACTTTCCATCAGCTTCCAGCGCCGCATAGTCTGCACGCAATACCAACTGCGCTCCATTTTCAAAATCATGAAGCAGCGCAGCGCGAAAGCCCTGCGAGTCCGACTTGTTCACATCTTCTTCGAGCGCCGTATTGTCCATGAACCCTTCGCCCTGGCCGGTAACCTGAGCCGACACGTTGAAGGCCGTATTCGGACCGATGGGGACATTTGCGGAGCCGCCAAGCTCATAGCGCTCATAGTCTCCACCGAATGCCTCGATACGCCCACCGGCCGCGTCAGGGTCAGGTGTTTGGGAATAGAGCTTCAAAGCTCCGCCGGTTGAGTTTCGACCGTAAAGCGTGCCCTGTGGTCCGCGCAGTACTTCGACCCGGTCCAAATCAAAGACGCTGCGCGCGCCAAAAACGGTTCGGGGAATGTAGACATCATCGATGTAAAAACCGACGCCAGGCTCTAGCGTGTTGAACAATGATTGTTGTCCGATGCCGCGGATATGAAAGACGGCAGCAGAATAGGTTCCAGTCCCTTCTTTGGCGACGAAGCCAGGAACCTGCGCTGCAATATCAAGCGTCCCCGAAACGCCGCGATCAGCGAGGTCCGGCCCTGTAAACGCAGTAACTGACACCGGCACATCCTGAATGCTCTCAGCTCGGCGCTGTGCGGTCACAACAATCCGTTCCTGTACGGAGGCTTCTGTTTCTTCGGCGGTGTCCTGGGCGTAAGCCGCACCTGCCGAGGTCAAAAGCGAAACACATGCGACGCCCATCATGAGTTTATTCGTCATCAATTCCTCCCAAAAAGACCTTCGCCCTACGGTAGGAATGATCTAATATTCGTCAAACGACATATATTCTAAAATACAAGACAAATTGGAATACAAATGGACCTGCGCGCTTTGAACCAATTCCTGGAAGCATCTCAAAAAGGAAGCTTCGTAGCTGCCGCCAAATCTTGCGGCGTTTCTCAATCTGCAATCAGCAAGTCCATCGAACGGCTTGAGCGCGAACTTGATGTCCCTTTGTTTGTTCGAGGACGGGGCGGAGCAAAACTAACTGTCTACGGACAAGCGTTAGTGCAGCGCGCGGCGCTCATGCTTGAAGAGGCCGACGCCGCTCGTCGAGACCTTCGGAATATGAGGACCGGTACGATCGGTGAAGTGCGTATAGGCGCAGGGCTGGGGTTTGCCTACGACATGGTACCCGGCGTCATAGCTGCATTTCAGCGCGAACGCCCTGGCGTAGAAATCGCTGTCGAAGTGCGCCCTACCTCTCAGTTGATTGAGATGCTTAGACTTGGCGAAATTGATTTCGCCCTCGGCACAGTATTCGATAGTTTTGTACAGCCCAAAGAAATTCAAGCTGAGTTGGTAGCCAGGAGCTCCGATATTATCGCTGTTAGAAGCGATCATCCTTTGCTTCAAACAAGGGTAACCCTAGAGTCGCTATCTTTGTATCCGTGGGTTAGCGCACTTGGTATGTCGCCGCTTCGAGAACGCCTCTCGAAACCCTACACAGACCGGGGGATAAAGCAGCCAAAAATCAGCGTTGCGACGGACTCGCCTACACTGGTTAAATCGATGATCCGAATGGGTGGCTATGTCGCCTTTGCTGGCGAGGAGTTCATAAGATTCGAGCTGGTAGCTGGAGAAATCTCTATCATTCAGATGGATGAGTTTGATCTCACACGAACTCATTGGATCTTCAAAAGACGCCGCGCTGTAAGGTCTGACACCGCCGCGGCTCTGGAGACTGCATTGCGCGAGGCGTTGAAGGTTTTGCCTTAAAGTTTCACATTATGCGCGCTAACCCACTAGAACAGTTCGGCCATTTAAAGCAGGGACGCTCCGAGCACGGCCATTGGCACGAATGGCGGAGCTGATGCAAACCTGCCAGTCAATTGCATGCCTCCTAAAGGCCGACCGCGCTCCTGCGGTGGCTTTCAAAGGAGAAGTCTCATGTCTAAAGACCCAATCACACCCACCAACGCTCATCCATCGGCAGAGCGCGCGCAAATCACAGCCGGCAAAGTGACGGGCCAGAAACCGGCTCTAAAGATGAAGGAGGTCTGGTCAATCCGTACTAGGCTCGAACTCGATGGCGATGTTCGCAATCTCGCTCTGTTCAATCTTGCCATCGACAGCAAGCTTCGGGGCTGCGACCTCGTCAGGCTGAAGGTTAGTGATGTTGACCCAGCCCCGTAATTTCCGGCCATGAATTTGCAGAGTCCTCGAAAACGAGGATGCAAAATGAGAAGATCACGTTTCAGCGAAGAACAGATCATACGGATGATCAGGGAGCACGAGGCAGGTGTGCGAG
>JASJAO010000023.1 GCA_030066975.1 Henriciella sp.
GAGATGCGGTGACTGGAGTCGGGGGTGCGCATTAACGGGCCGCACCTTCCGGGACCAGCGGTCAACCTGGAGAACCTTGCTTGGGCCGCGAGAGCGGATTCCCGTTGAGGCTGCTAGTGGAGCATCAGAACTCACAGCCGAGAAATCACCGCGGGCGCGTCTGAAACAGGCGCTAAATCGCTGATCGCGAGGTCAGCAGTCACTTCGCGTCTCTTCCAGACGCGCCCAGCTCTGTATAACGTGACATCGAGAGATGGTCCGGCTTTTGGTCTGGGCGGTGTTCGGAGAGGTTTGTGTTTTTGCCCGGCGCTGAGGCGCTGCGCGCCAGCCGGGCGAAGCAGGTCACCCGCTACGCTACGCTTCGCGATGGACCAGGCTGAGGGCTCCGGGGCCAGGACAAATCTTTCCGAATACAAACAGTCCTGAACCTGGTTCATGGGCTGGCGAAGCCAGACCGGAACCCGCTTCGCAAAGCGTGAGGCGAAGCCTCTTAGCGCTTTGCAAAACTAAGCATCTTTCCCCATCGCCCGCAGCACCAGATACACAATCAAGCCCGACCCGATCAGCCCGAGCCCGAACAGGCCCTCAACCGGGCGCTCGATCAGCACATAGATCAGCGTCCATCCCGTCAGCGACAGATAGATAATCGGCGGGATCGGGAACAGGCTGACGCGATAAGGCCGATCCAGATCCGGCTCTTTCCAGCGCAGATAGAAAAGGCCTGTCACCGTCAGAAAGCTCATGAAGGCCAGGACAAAACCAGAGAACACCAGAACTGAATCAAAGCTTGAGGTGAGAATGAAAAAGAGCGCGACAGCCGACTGAAAATACACCGCCCGCGACGGCACACCGTCCTGATTGGTTTTGGACAGAACCTGCAGCACTGGCAGGTCCTCGCCCACCACTTGCAGCACACGCGGGCCTGCAATCGTCATCGCACTGACGGTCGAGATCAAGAGAATGGCCAGTGCAAAGCCTGCAATCTGTCCGCCAACTCGCCCGAAGGCGCTTTCGGCGGCAATGACCCCGATTTCGATCTGACCGACCATCTCGTCCATCGGCGCCACCATCAGGAAGACCGCGTTCAATGCCACATATAGGGTCATCACGATTAGGGTGCCGGTGATCAAAACGCGCGGCAGATCGCGCTGCGGCCGCTCCAACTCGCCCGACAGGTACGTCGCCACGTTCCAGCCGGTATAGGCATAGCTGACATAGATCAGCGACACCGCGAACGCCCCGCCGGTCAACAGCGCACCATCGCCTGCAGCAGGTGTGAACTGAACTGGCTGGATCTGTGGCACCGCCCAGATCGCTGCCGCGCAGAACAGGACGATCGCGATCACTTTGATCGCGGTAAAACCGATCTGCAGCGCGCCTCCGGCTTGTCTTCGCCCGGCATGGATCAGGCAGAGAATGGAGACGAGCCCGGCAGCCAGCGCCGTCTCCGCCCATTCTGGAAAGGTCGGGCCAATCGCAAAGCGCGCATAGGCCCCAAACGTCATCGCCGCGAGCGCAATCGGGGCGCCGAACCCGATAATCGCCGAGACCCAACCGGCGACAAAGCCGGCGCCTGGATGATAGATCCGCGACAGGAAATTGTACTCGCCCCCAGACCGCGGCAGGGCCGCCCCCAGCTCGCCATAACAGATCGCGCCGCATAAAGCTGCGATCCCACCAGCCACCCACAACATTATGAGAGGAAATCCGGACTGAATGTCAGCCAGCTGGAAACCGAGGCTCGTGAACACGCCGGTTCCGATCATATTTGCAATAATCACGGACAGGGCGGTGAGCGGGCTGAAATATCGAGCAGTCACGCGTCGGACCTCCTCCAGAAACGGTTACTTTTCGCGGCAGACTGGCAGAGCCCGATCACAATAAATACGGCAGCAACTGACAACACGTGAGCGCCCCTTTCATATGCTGAAACTTTGTGCTTTAAGCCCGCTTTGCTGCACTGCACTTAAGCCCTTTTACCTACGGTCAAGTGGCCCCATATATGCATAGCGCGATGGAAGGCGCTTGATAAAGCCTCTGGGAGGGAATTTCTTTGCTGGTCAATATGTTAAAAGCCAAACTGCATTCTGCGACGGTCACCCAATGTGACCTTCATTATGAGGGATCAGTGTCTATTGATCAGGACCTTCTGGACGCGGCCGGGATCCTGCCGCATGAGCGAGTCGATATCTGGAATGTTACCAATGGATCGCGCATCGCCACCTATGCGATCGAGGCCCCGCGCGGGTCTAAAACGATTGGCGTGAACGGCGCAGCCGCCCGCCACTTTGCGGTCGGCGACAAGGTGATCATTGCCGCCTTCGCGCATGTTGAAGCGGAAAAGGCCCGCCAGCATGTCCCCTCCGTCGTGCTTCTGGACGACGCGAATGAGCCGAAGACACCGAGTTCAGCCTACTAGTAGGGCTCAAGCCCTCGGACAGGCGCCTCTGTTTCATCTGAACTGTCAGGCACGGCCGGGATTTAGACATTAGGCCCATCTGATGATCCAGCGAGCTTGTGGTAACGCGCCATCGCTGCGCACGTCTCGGCCCGCGTCATCACGCCTTGGGCCAGTTCGGTCATCATATCGCTGGTCGCCGCCGCGTAGACACCAGCGGCCGCATCCCAGGCATTGAACCCGCCATCTCCGGTCAAGCCGCGGTCGATGCGATTGCAGATCTGCCGCGCCAGGTCCGGATCGCCGGTCGTGTTCAAGTCTGCGATACGATCTGACAGGCCCAGATTGGAAATGATATAGGTGTAGATGCTGAGATTCTTGTCCATCTCAAACGCCAGAACATCGGCACCGTTCACGTTCGAATAGTCCGGCCACTCGGCGCTGCCATCTTCGGAGGGTTGGGTCGCGCGGGTGAACATGGAGACGATCGGTTCTTCCAGGGAAATCGCCCAGCCCCCAAGCATGTCGCGATCCTTGGTTTTGCGGATGTCACGGGCATCCGGCATCGCGGCATAAACCACCAGAAGCGGCTGCCCATCCCAGGTTTTCAGCGCCATCGTGCCGGTCGACTGCTCCGTAATCGCGCGACCGAACAGGGTCGAGACCGAGCTATCGAGATAGTTCGAGGCATCCGTCAGGGCCGGCGCGCTGAAATAGGTTACCAGAGGCGTGGTCGGCGCGATCAGCGTAGCAGCATTGGTCAGCGCGCCTAGCACATTCGCACTACCGCCCGTACTTTCACGCTGGTCAGCCAGCTGCATCCGCAGTTTGGTGGTGACCGTGGTGTTCGGAGACACTTTGAACCAAGGCGTCGCATAAAGCGCGAGGCTCTGATCGGTTGACCAGGACTCCCCATCCTGGCGATTGGATGAGAAGGAGGCTGAAAACAGGGCCTGCGTCGCTTTCACGTCAGGTCGACTGAGATCAAACTCGGCCAGCAAGGTGCGGTTGACGGTCTTCGAACTCATCATCCGGGACAACCATCCCCGGCTTTCCTTACGATAGTCCCGGTCCGCCTCGCGGTTCGTATAGGCCCCGGACGCCGTTCCTTGCATGTCGCTTGCTTTCGGGTTGAGCGTCTCGATTTTCAGCCGTGTGTAATGATCCTCCATCGGCATGCCCCATTGCGCAGAAGCCGCCTGAGGGTTCATCGCGACATCAATGAAGGGCAAGAAGTCCTTCACCCGTTCTACGGCGAGCGTGCGTCCGGACTCGGTTACATATTCCTCGACATCGACCGGTGCTGACTCCATGACAGGCTCGCCCAATCCTCGCGTCGGTGCAGGCGAAGCGGGCGCCGGAGCCGGTTCCGGCTGTGTCGCACAAGCCGCCAAGAAGCCAAACGAAGCCATTGTAACAAAACGCATTTCCCGATCCTCCTCCGGTCCCTTACAGAACGTTAAGGCGAAGACCGAGCCTTGGCCAGACTTTGCAGATGGCTCGATACAATCGGTTCCGCTACTGGCGCAACTCGAACACCACATTGACAGTGACCGAATAGCCGACCTCTCCGGAAGCGACCGGCGTGGACGACGCCATTTCGCTGCGCGCCGCCTTCATCATGCGTGGCTGAGGATCGTACCCACCGCTTTCAGAGATCGTGACGATGCGGGCGACTTCATAGCCAGAAGCGGCCGCATACAGCTCTGCCCGGGCGATTGCATCCCGCATGGCGAGACCGCGGGCTTCATCTTTCGCGGCCCGATCATCTTCAAGGGCGAAGCGAAGGCCGGAAAACGTATTGCCGCCCGCCTCCACCAAGGCGTCCATAGTTTCACCTAAAGCATCCAGATCTCTGACCCTGACGGTCAATTGATTGGAGGCGGTGTAGCCGACCAAACGCGACGAGGACGAACCGCTTGGACGGTTTGAATAATCGTAGCGCGGTTGCAGCGAGAAATTCGACGTCTGCATGTCGCGCCGTGCAACATTGGCCGCGTCCAACGCCTCGAATACGCCGTTCATGGCCGATGCGTTCGCGCGCATCGCTTCAGAAGCCGTTTCAGCTTCTGTGGTGACTCCAGCGCTCACAAATGCGATGTCCGGTTCGCGTTTTACCTCGCCGGTAGCTGAAATACTGAGCGTGGTCTCAGGCTGAATCGAGTTCGGATGACCGCTTTCAAGCGGCGGCGCGTTCGGGACCACGGTGGGCAAGATTGCCGCCGGTTCCGGCGCAGCGTTTTCAGGTGCGGGCCCAGCTGGCGCAGGGTCCTCAACCGCAGTCTGCCCGCAAGCCGCCAGGCCAAACACCGCGAATGTCGCAACAAGAGTGCGAGGACGTGATCGCATCATCAGGGTCATTTTGTTCTCCAATACAGGGTTCCACTTGCACTCCTGATTGAATTGAGTCATCCCGGCAAAATCAAGGTCACCGCGTTTGTCTTGCATTCATCCTTGAAACGGGCCTGTAGCTCAGTTGGTTAGAGCGGACCGCTCATAACGGTCTGGTCGGGGGTTCAAGTCCCTCCGGGCCCACCAAATTTCACCTTAACCCTTTGGGTTACTGTAACTTTTTGTCTTTATTGTGCTTTTTCAAATCAAACTGTGACGCACAGGTGTGACACATGGACTTGAATGGCTTGAAAAACGGACCCGAAAACTTGGAGTGCCGGAACGGTGTCTACTATCTTCGAATGAGGGTTCCCAAAGATGTTCAGGAGAAGTTTGGGCGCGCGACGATCCGCGAAAGCTTAGGACTGAAAGATCGTTACAAAGCCAAAGTCGAACTTAGTCGTCGGCTGGTAGCCTACAATGAACAGTTTGAGCAATACCGAACAGATCGGCCAACGTACCAAAAGGTTTTAACAAGGCGTCAGGCGGCAGAGATGGCATCTGACTGGTCAATGCAACAATTACAACGCGTTCATATGGAGCCTGCTGAAACTGAGTTATTGACTGGTAGAAATCAAACAGACATCGATGCCGAGATGTGTCACTTAGCAGATTTGCTGCGTGAATTGCAGTTGGGCGGCGGAGAAGCGTCGAACAATGAAATAGAGCAGTGCGTACACCAGCTTCTCCTAGACAATGGATTTCCAGAGCTTCTTCCACCTGCAGGACAACGTATAGGTCCCTCCTTCGCGCAGCGAGCTGATGTAGACACGGCGACCTCTCAATATGCTTATCTGAAACGCAGGGTCGAAGAAGGACTAAAGTCTATTTGGCGTGCTGAATTGGCTAAGCACAACGGTCAAACACGCGTTGAGGCTGCACTAAATCCCATAATGCCGCACCCGGTGAGCAGTGAGCAAATAGAGCTGGGGGAGATGTTAAGGCAGTTCAAAGCCCAAAAGGAAAACGAAAACTACGGAAAACGAAAGCTACTCGCCTACAACGTCGTGTCCGAAATAATGGAAGAGGTATTTGGAGCTTCCACTCGTTTGGACAGTATAACCAATCAGGACTGCAGGCGTCTTATCCAAGTAGTCAGAAACATTCCACCTAACGCCCGAAAGCGGTTCGGGGACGTTGCCTATGTAGCAGCCGCTCAGCTCGCTGTGGATCAAAAACTCAGCACTCGTTCTGCGTCGACAATTCAAGGCGACATCAATGCTGTGAACGCAGTTTTCAACTGGGCAATAAATCAAGGAATGATTTCTCAAAACCCCATGCCCCGACGCAGCTTTCCGCGTGGCCACCGACCACGACCGGATGAACAGCGCGATGCATTTTCTTCTGAGGATTTGAGGGCGATATTCAACGCGCCGGTCTTTAAGCATCCAACCAGAGAGACGCGTGGAACGATGCGGAAAACACCGGCGCGCTTTTGGATACCCGTCTTATCTCTCTTTCACGGGTGTCGACTGAATGAACTATGCCAACTGTATGTACAGGATATAAGAACAGATGCCGACATTCCTTATTTGGCCATCCGCGGCGGCTCACTTGGACGAGCAGATCAGCGTTTGAAGACGCAGTGGTCTCGGCGCAACATACCAATTCACCCAGCAGTGGTCGATTTAGGTTTTCTGGAATTTGTTCGGGCGATGAGCGATCAAAAGCACGTACGTCTTTTTCCAGAATTGCGTCTGTGCTCACGTGGCTATTATTCTGCGCAATATCAAAAGTGGTTCACTCGACTGCTCGAAAAGACGGGCGCGAAACGCCGTAGAATAAGCTTTCATTCCTTTCGACATAGCTTTCGAAATGCGGCCCGGCGAGCGGAACTGCCCACGCCAACGACATGCGCGTTGGGTGGGTGGAAACTTGACGGCGTCCATTCGCACTATGGGAATTTCGAGCTGCCTATGTTGCGCGAGGCCATCGAGAGAATTTCCTTCGACCTAGACATTTCCGACTTAATGACGCCTTAGGCCACCTCAGACAAACGTTCTGGCAGTCTCTGCGTGTGACCCAGCCCCGTAATTTCCGGCCATGAATTTGCAGAGTCCTCGAAAACGAGGATGCAAAATGAGAAGATCACGTTTCAGCGAAGAACAGATCATACGGATGATCAGGGAGCACGAGGCAGGT
>JASJAO010000024.1 GCA_030066975.1 Henriciella sp.
ATGAACGCCTTCTGCGCGTCCGTGAACTTCGATGCTTTCATGCGTTTCCGCTCCTCTCCCAGCCAGGGATTCGATGCGAAAAACTCTACCCAAGATCGGGGGCGTTTCCGGGGATCACATCACTCAATCATCGTCTGTCCAGTCTTCGAAGGTGAGAAGGATGGGGTGACCGACGCCGTCGTCGCGCCATTGGTCGCCATCGATCCAAGCGCCGCAAAGCTTGCAGGCGATCAGCGCAAGGTCGTAGCTGCCGACATGTTCAGCGAGGGCGCGGACGTCGTAGATCGCGGGTTCGCCGCTGTCGCAAATGGTGTCCCGGTACGCCATCAGGCGATCAGACAGCGTGAACACTTCGCCTAGCGAGAACGATGCGCCGTGGACGTAGCTCAGCGCTTCACACAGGCCCTGCTTAGCCGCTGTTTCGCTGTCGCGCGGGTGTTCGTTCTTTGGGAGTTCAAAGGCCTCGTGGAGGGCCATGAAGCGTACAGCCTCTTGGTGGCGGGTCGTGGGAATGGGAAGCATGTATCCATCTCATTGCTTGGGTCCTTCGTCGGGAAAAGGAAGGTTATGGCCGGATGGCCGGTAATGCCCCTCACGGGGCCATCGGGAATTCAGTCAGATGTGCGGCTGACGCCGCCACATCTCTCACATGGGCCGTGTTCGATCAGGCTTTGCAGCCGGGCTGCGATCTCCAAACCTCGCGGGTCCTTGGTCGGCAGAGGTGTTTCAGTCTCAGATACAGCAATCGTGTCAGTGTTTTTGGCTAGGCGCGTTAGCGCCGCTGAAAGGCTGTCACAGGTCTCGCCGATGCTGCGAACGACGCCCGCGACGACCGGGCCGCGCGCTTCCTGCAAACGGGCTTCGAGTTCATTCAAGCGCCGAAGGTCGGCTTCGATCACTTGGCGAAGGGCGGTGACGAAGTGGCTCATGGCGTGCACGTGCAGAGACGCAAGCGCGACAGGACAGCATCCAAATCCAAGTCGTGCTTGGTCTCTGCTTCGGGCAAGAACCGGTGCAAGCGTTCGGCTCTGCCACTGTGCACGACAGTCGCGCGCCGCAACTTTGCTGCCAGTTCTGAAAGGCCAAGGTTCTCAGCCAACTCGCCAATCGCGATGAACTTTGCCGTGACGCGCTCCATCAATTCGCTGACGCTATCGGCGTCGATCTCAGTGTCTGCCGATACTGCCGCGCGCTCCGCTTGAAGGAAGGCGACACGGTCTTTGACATCCTCGCGGTTTGCGTTCCGCGATGCCGTCACTTCGCGCCCCGGCGTCTTCTCAGGTTTGACCGGCTTCGGATCAGACAAGCACCAGCACTCGACAGCGCTGCGCCGTTCTGGCGATGCCAGTAGTTGCGCGTAGCGTTCCAGACGCGCGCGAAGTGGTTTTGATCCGGGTTGATCCGTCACGCTTCGACGCCCAGTTTCACGTCGCGCCACGACCGACGGGCGCGGCTGCGCAGGTACTCTTCCTGTGCTTCCGAAAAGTTCGTGACAGCGCGCCGGAAGAGTTCCACCACCGCACCGACTTCCCAGCCTTTGACAGTTGCGCCGTCGCAGGCGTCATTCGGAATTCTGTCTGCCGGGATGTGCGCGACGCCGCAGCACTTCAAAAACTTAGCGACGTCGCCGCGATACACGCCCAACGTTGCCGCCATGGCATCCAATGAAACGTACAGGTTCATCATGCTTGGCCTCCGTTCTGTTTGCGGAAGTGCGCGATCTTCGCCGCCGGAGACATGAAGCGTTCGTCGTGTTGAATCTCTTCGTTCAGGACTTCGTGCTTCTTGCGATATGCTGCGATGCGCCGCCCCGGATCACGGATTGCTGCGATCTGGGCATCGTTCAGCTTCGCGTCGATTTCGGCCCGGCCCGTCAGGCCGTTCTCGCGCGCAAAGCGCACCTTCTCGCGTGGCGTCCCGCCAATCTCTTCGGCGGCGTCGGGGTCACCGGCTTCGAGGCGCTCAACAAGGCGTTGCACGGCCTTCCATTCAACGACGGCGGGGA
Organism: Henriciella sp.; assembly: GCA_030066975.1. Lineage (GTDB taxonomy): Bacteria > Pseudomonadota > Alphaproteobacteria > Caulobacterales > Hyphomonadaceae > Henriciella. The sequence goes on from JASJAO010000024.1 coordinate 2,006, forward strand.
TGTGATCAAGGTTTGCGATGATCTGGTCAAAGTCCGGAGAATGCGAACCGTAAACTGCCGTCCGGAATTCAACGGATTCGATCACGTCGTCATCAGAAAGATGTACACCCATTGATCGTGCTGTCGCATGCACCTCTTCCAACAACGCCTCATGGCGCTTCGTCAGATGCGCAGACGACCCAACCATCTTTGTGAACTGGTCCTGCATCAGATCACCGTCACCCAAGCGGTGCCATCAGCGCTGACGCGCACAAAGTGCAGCACATCGTTTGGCCCCACGTCGTAGACTTCGACCCGGTCGGCAGGAACGCGGGCGTCCGAAGTCGTCGCGGCCCGGTTCCACGCAACATGGAAATCGACGTCGGAGACAACGCGAACTCGGATTGGGTTTTCGTCGTTCTGGGCACCGGTCACGGGCCGAACGAATTGTGTGTCGGTTGCGAGGACCGGAACGGTTGCAGAGTCGCCGTAGCGAACAGCGTCAAAAGCCATCGGATCACCTATGTTGGAGAAGATGTGTGTGGGCAGAGACTGCCCTCAATGTTCCCGAACAGTAGCAGAAACGAATCAAAAAATCAAGCGGCTGCGGTTTTTCGGATCACGTGTCAAGAGTTATTTTGCGCGTTTGCACTCGTTGGTATGTTATGCAAGACTCTCCGTGCAAGTCATGCAAGCTTGCATATTTTTGCGTATGTTCTGTAGGTGTTTGCGAGATGTTCCGTGCAAGTATAACCAAATGATCCATAAAATAAAGGATAACCCTTGTCTTCGGGAGGCAGGGGTCGTGAGTTCGAATCTCGCCACTCCGACCAATCATTTCAATAGCTTAGCGCCTCACTTGGGAAACTGGCGTTTTGCCATTACACTGCTCGGGACAATTCCGGGACAGTTTGGCTATGGCAAGCTACAGCAAACGCGGTGATGGACGCTGGCAGGCGAAGATACGGCGCAAGGGCTGGCCGGCCAAGTCTGCGACCTTCAAGACCAAGAAGCTGGCAGAGGCCTGGGCAAACCGCATTGAGTCCGAGATGGCGAGCGGTCACTTTGTTGACCGCACGCCCGCGCAGCGGACAACGCTGTACGATCTCATCGACATCTATCTGCGCGAGGTTACTGACAAGCGGCCTGGAGAAGCCTCGCGCTACGCGGAGCGCAAGCGGCTGGAGCGCTTCATACGCGAAGAGAAGGAGCTTTGCGCCTATGCCGTCGCCAACCTAACGCCCGAGCAGTTCGAAGCTTTTCGCGACCGGCGACTTGCAACGCGCAACAAGAGCGGCAAGCCGCTCGCGGCGGGAACGGTCAAGCGCGAGCTCTCAACGCTCAAACGCGTTATCGATCATCGTAAGCGCCGCTTGGGACTGATCGTCAACCCGATCAATGCCGACGATGTTGCGCGCCCGGTCGTCAATGATCAGCGCGATGTGCGCCTCACGCCGGAAGAAAAGCAGCGGCTTCTTGAAGCGTGCGCCGAAGCGCGCAATCCCTGGCTGCTGCCCTTTGTCGAGCTTGGTTTTGAGACGGGCGGGCGGCGCGGCAGTTTGCTGGCGCTGCAGTGGGACGATGTCGATCTGGAAGGGCGCAAGCTTGTCTTTCGCGATGTGAAGAACAGCCGCAGCCCGGATAAGGTTATCGATCACACGGTGCCGCTCTCACCGCGCGCGATCACAGTGCTTGAAGGTCTGGAGCGTACCGATGATGCGCGTGTGTTCCCGATGAGTGAGAATGCGTTCAAGCTTGCCTTCCGGCGCGCAAGGGAGCGCGCCGGTCTGCTGCCTTTCCGCTTTCACGACACGCGGCATGAAAGAGTATCCTCGCTCTTCGAAGCAGGATGGTCGGATATGGCGGTGATGGCGATATCCGGTCACAAGGACCCGAAGAGCCTGAAGCGCTATGCCAATCTGCGGCCTGATCATCTTGCCGATGAGCTGGCAAAGCTGGAACAGAAGAAGGACTAGCTCAGAACGGCATGTCATCGTCTATTTCCTCAGCCGTCTTGGAGGCAGGCTGCGGCTTCGGATAGTTCGCTTCGACATCTGCTGGCGCCTCATAGCCTTCCCTATCGATGGCTTTTTGGCCATCCATGTTCAGTTCGCCTTCGATGATGTCTTCTGCGGTGCAGCCTGGATCGGCGGCGCTGTGAAACTTCGCCCAGCTGCGGCCACGCTCAAAGACGCGCCGATCAATGCGCAGCCGCGCGAAAACGGTGCAGCCGTCTTTTGAGATTCGGGTGCCAGGGCGTTGATAATTGTGAATGGGCTTTCTCGTCATGGATTGGGCTCCCTTGTTCACTCAGCGCAGAGGCACTTCACGGTGCAGGCGGATGAATGCAATCAGGTCATCAATGTAGAAGAAGGTGCGCCGGCCAACCTTGGTCACCACCGGACCACGGCCTTTGTAGCAAAGGTCACGCAGGGCCCCCGGAGTCATGGACAGTAGCGCCGCTGCGCCCTGCAGATCGTAGAGCAGCTTGCTGCCCGCCTGCGTGCCTATGTCCTGATGCTTGGTCATACCGCCAAGATAGACGGGCTGTGAGACGCCGTTCCCCGCCGGTTCCTCGCTGGGTCAGGTCTTCTTCTTATGGTCCCATTGGAAGCCTTCGGGATCGGGCGGCGGCCAATGCTCGGCGATCACCGTACGGGTCTCTTCGCCGAACTCGCGGACGAAGCAGGCATAGCTTTCGATCGCGTCCATGGAGCCATAGGTCCACATCGTATCCATCGAGAGCTTGAGCAGCGTATAGGCTGTAATGAACGGGTTGGGCTCCCCGGCATCATGATGCTTTTGCAGGACCGCGGCGAGATCATCAATCATCGCCAAGGTTTCGGGGTTCTCATCCTGGAAAAACCGCTTGGTGCTGGCGGCGACAGCTTTAAAGTTTTCTTCAGACATTAGAATAGATTACCACCGCCGAATTCTTCGGTGCAAATTTGGGAAGGAAGAAGCCGGCGCCGTGAATGGCACCGGCTGTTTGCCGGGACGGCTAGGGCGTGAAGCGCATGCGTTGTGCCATCGCCCGGCTGATCGTATCTAGGCTGGTTAGAGCGTTGCGGCGCTCTTGCGAGCCGTCATCGCTGCAGACCAGTTGCTGCTGTACTTCGTGAAACAGAGCGCGAAGCTCGGGCAGTGAGCGCCCTTTTAGCTCGGATGGAGTGATGATGCGATCCATATGATCCTCCTTTTGTTCGGAGGCCCTCACGATGAGGAGCCTTTGCGGGCTCCCCCACATCATCGGCAAGGGAAAGGACTTCTCGTTCGGGAGGTGTCATCCGAACAGCGGAGGATCGTGGATCGCGGTCAGAACAGTTTGGGCTGACGGGCGAGCCGCTGGTTGCTTTGAGCGTGCGAGCAGGGTGATGGCGCGATCGGTTTATCGCTGAAAGCGGCTGTCAGTAACGATTGGCTGCGAATGAAATTTGCCCGGCGATATCTTGGCGTGGTATAATAAAGGTATAGATTAACCAATTCATTGAGTAGGAAAATGTATATCAATATTCAAGGCGAAATGAATCTTGCTGAAATCCGCCAAGCATTAGTTGAGACATTACATCAAGTCGAAGATGAATTTGCTGTGCGCCATTCACGCGGTGCACTCTTGATCATCAGGCTCACAAACGGATTTGGTGATAAGGTCAAGCCCCGCTATGCCAATGGCCAGGAAGTCAAAAAGATCAATTGCCGCGGGCCGTACCGGTCCGCCGCAGATGACTACGAGCCGTATTGAGCGGGCCCGGATATGAAGATGCCTTGCTACATAGATTTGAATGAAGCGCAGGCCGTTCTGTCGGAAATGGGCGTGAAGCTCAATGAACGGCAAATGAAGCGGGCGGCTGAGATGGATGCCACCGGCAAGCGCAAGTTACCCTTTTTCCTAGACCCGATCGATGGACGGCTGAAAATCGAAAAAGGCACGTTGGTGCGTATCTATCATCAGCTCCAAGCTGATGCTGAAAAAAAACAGTGTAAAGTATTGAATAATTGTTTGTATTTGCAAAGTCATTGGTTATTCTTGAGTAATAATGTCGGATATAAGAAAAAGGACAGGCAGTAAGGGCACTACCTTCCAGGTGCGCTATGCAAGCAAGGCGACGAAGTCAGGCTTTGCATACAAGACGTTCAGGACACTGAAGGAAGCGCGGGCGTTCACCGAGAACCTGGGTTGCAGGCCTGCTGGGCCGCTCGATAACTCAATAAGAACAGTCGAGCAGGCGATCGATCGATGGCTTGAAATCTGTATCAAGGAAGGTCGCGACGGCCGCGACCCGGTCACGCCATACACCCACAAAATCTATAGCTACCGTGCAGACATCATGAAGGCCTATGACTGGTCAAAGGAGTTGTATGAACTGCAAACCCCGGACATCGTGAACTTCAGATCATGGCTGCTACAGAATTATACACGTGACCAGGCCAAGAAGGTCCTGTCGTCGTTTCATTCCGTGATCAAAGAGATGGCGCTTCGCGGGCACATTGCGAGCAATGTCGCCAGTGGTGTCAGCGTTCGCCCAGGTTCACGCTACGACAAACCGATTGATCTGCCGTCGGCGCGCGAGGTGCAGGCGCTTCTCTCGGCTGCAGACAGACTGGCGAATTCCAAGAACCGACAGACCGCAAGAATATGGGAGCGCTATCGTCCCATCCTCTATCTGGCGGCAGACAGTGGCATGCGTCCACAAGAGTATGTCGCGCTCGCGCGATCAAACCTCAAAGATGGCGGCGTTCTCGTGGATAGAGCGCTTGAGCGCGGCGAGGCACGGATATCCGTTACCAAGACCCCTGCAGGCCGTCGCTTCATCGATCTGACGCCTTGTCAACGCCGGTTCAAAAGTGCCCCGTTTGGCCGTTTGAAACGGGACCCACCTAGGCGATTAGCAGGCTGGGACGCGCGGAGACCTCAAATATCTCAAGCGTGGCCCAGCCTGCGGC
>JASJAO010000014.1 GCA_030066975.1 Henriciella sp.
GATCTTCTCATTTTGCATCCTCGTTTTCGAGGACTCTGCAAATTCATGGCCGGAAATTACGGGGCTGGGTCAAGAGATGCCGTCCTTTCGAGGCTTTGGAGCCGGTCGCCTTGCGATCATTTGATCCGGGGGATCAAATTAAGGTGTAAAGGCGCGATAGCCCTCTAAACGACGCAAAGGGTTCCCGTCAGAGACCAACGTGAAACGCGGCCAGCGCAGCGTTAAGGGCTTTGAGCGTCCAAAAATCGCTCTAGTGGAGCGATTTTAGCGAAAAGGCTCAAAGTGTCAGCGCAGGGCCCGACCCACGGAGGGCCATTGCCATGGCCTTCTCCGGTTTCATTTGATCCCCCGGATCAAATGATCGCTGCGCGACCACCTGCGAAGTTCAAGCGGTGCTGCCTCAAATCAGGCCGCTTTCGATGGCGAAAACCGCAGCGAATACTGGCGGGATTAGGGTACTTAACTCTGCGCTCTCGATCATTCGGCGAAGCAAGGGTGATGGGTTGCACGGTCGGGCCGTGCAAAGCGTGATGGCTGAGTTTGGATCAGATTACAGTTTCACGCTCTGCCCAGCTTGACTGGGCAGTCCATCAGGGGAATTTTGTTCTGGGACCGAGAGGGGGAAATGATGGCGCGGTTTGATTTCATCGCCACCTACATCATGGCAAACCGCAAGAATGGAGCAGTTTATACAGGCTCTGCTTCTGATCTTCCCGCGCGTGTCGGTCAGCACAAACAAGGCGTTGGATCAAAATTCACGACAAAGTACAATTGTATCAAGCTGGTCTGGTACGAACAGTTCGAGGCCATGACCGAGGCGGTTCGACGCGAAAAGCAGATCAAACGCTGGGACCGGCAATGGAAAATCGAACTGATCGAGGCCGACAATCCGCAATGGCTGGATCGCTCTCGTGAGCTGGTCTGACGCCGGATGATGGACTGCCCAGTCAAGCTGGGCAGAGTCTCCCTGAGTCAAGTAGAGGCGTACCTACCCCCGCCCCGCCGAACACGTCTGGCAGGTGCGCCAGCGCCAGATATGGGCCCCGCCCAGCATGGCGGCGCCAAACACGGTCAGCAGCGTTTCGTAATCGTGCAGCGCCTCGACAAAGGCCCCGGCGATCAGCAGGCCCAGACCAATGCTCGCCAGCATGATAAAGACCGCGCGCTGACCGGACGACAATTGACACCGCGCCATCACATAGACCGACAGCGGCACCGCCAGCACGACAAACGCCCTGTGCAACCATTCAGCTTCCGCCAGCACGCCCGCCAGTGGCAACACACCGACCAGCAGTGGCAAAGCGAGACAGTGGATCAGGCATAGGCCGGACAATGTGATGGCGGCGGCATCAAAGCCCCGACCCTGGGTAAGCGCGCTGTTCATTTTGGACCTCAGACTTCGCGTGTTGAAATCAAAACGCCTTCGCCCGGCGTTCGTCTGACTTCTGTTATGGTGTCACATATATTCCCAAGCGCATTTGTAAAGATGGCCCGCGCGGCAAGGTGCGATTTCACCGCAAAACAGCTCGGCAGCACGCGTTGCTGCCTCCGCCCTTCGGGCACTTCACTTTGCCCGGCGCTGAGCGGCTACGCCGCAGCCGGGCGAAGCGGGTTCCGCGCCTTCGGCGCATGAACCAAGCTGAGGGCTCCGGTTCCAGGACAGCAGGTTCCGAACCTGGGACAGTCCTGAACTTGGTTCATGTGAGCGCCGCAGGCGCGATACGGAACCCGCTTCCACCGCGTCGCTCAAAGGGCGTTAGCGCGGTGAAAAGCAAACCCCTTTTGGCGCTTTGCAAAAACCATGGATAGCCCGCCGTCTATCCTCCCCCTGAAATTCTCGCGTACACTCTCTCCCCATGGACATCCGCTTCACTCTCTCTGCTGTGAGCCACCTCCCGGTCTATCTTTGGCCGTGGGTGTGGTGGCAGCTGTTTGCCGTGAAGCGCTGGTGCCGGGTGAACAATCGTAAGGTCCTCTGGCAGGCCGACGAGCATGGCAAAGTCTGGGTCACGTATGTCTCCGACGACGAGAAAGACCTGACCGCCTGGTGCCACCAACAGGCCAAGCTCTATCGCCCACACTGGTACGCCCTGTACAATGAATCCGGCGAAATGCATCTCAGCGCTGTTCACTATTGGACAGGCCGCATCATGGAATGCGGTGAGCGGTGTGTCGGCCATGTGCGGGTTGAGGCGGCACGGGGTTTGCCCGCCATCGAAGACAGCTCCTAGCGTTCCGCAGATGCCCGCGCAGGCGGGCATCCATGGACCCAACTCTGCCCCAAGCGCTTGAGGAACCTGCGGTCCATAGACACCCGCCTGCGCGGGTGTCAGCGGCAGCTTAACCACAATTCGTTCAACACAGCCGCATCCGCGGCCGCACGTGCTGGCCTCAACTCGACTACGGGCGTTGCACCATCTCCCCCGCCTTGACCCCATCTCAAAACACCCATATCGTTTATCGATGAATTTCAAGCATCATTACCGTCCGGGAGATATTGTCTCCGTTCGTTTCAATGGCGTCATGCGCCATTATGGGGTCGTCACTTATGGGGGCCGGATCCTCTCCAACAATGGTGAGCGCGGCGGCGTCATCTCCCAAACCCTTGCCGAATTCGCCAATGGTCGGCGCGTGAGACATCATCCCGGCAATGAGGCCAGCGACTATCTCGCCCATGCCCGGACGCAACGAAAGCTCGGTCACGACTATCACCTGACGGGGTCAAACTGCATCCACTTTGTCCGCCACGCCCGCGGCAAACGCCCGACCACGACGCAATATGCCCGCGCCGGCCTGATGGCGCTCAGCGATTTGCTCAGCTCGCGTCGGCGCTAGGGGCTATTTTTTGCCACCCGGCGGCATCGCACTGACAAACTCAAACCCCTCGATCAACAGGGCCGTGATGAGGGCCGGATCATCCAGCATCTCGCCCGTCAGACAGACATAATCGCGCATGGTCGCGCCATAGGATGTAAACGGCCCGGCGCCGAACTGATCCAGCAACTCGCCCTGGCGCGGCTTGGGCAGCCGAATGCCGATCTGATCATCCTTATTGATCTGGCTGAACATGTGCCCGTTCGCAGACGTGTACGGATTAGCCTTGCCCTTGCGCTCAAACCCGCCAGCGGCGGCAATCGCAGCTTCATAAAGCGTGATCAGATCGGCCCGGTTCATAGCTGTCGCCTAGTCCTCGGCCGGTGCGATCTTGTCTTGGGTCTTGGTGTCAAAGTCACTCGCATCATGGCGCTCATGCAGCTGGCTCGCCGGATCACCGAACGCCCGGTTGACCATCCGCCCGCGCTGGAATGCCGGACGCGCCATCAGCTGATCCGTCCAGCGAATAACGTTGGTATACTCGTGCACAGACAGGAACTCCTTCGAGTCATACAGCAAGCCCTTAGCTAGCGCGCCATACCAGGGCGCAATCGCAAAGTCGGCAATCGTCAACTCATCCCCCGCCATAAACTCACGGTCCGCGAGATTGCGATCGAGCACGTCCAATTGCCGCTTTACCTCCATGGCAAAGCGATTGATCGGATACTCCCACTTCTCCGGCGCATAGGCATAGAAATGGCCAAAGCCTCCCCCAAGATAAGGCGCGCTGCCCATCTGCCACATCAGCCAGTTCATCGTTTCCGTGCGCCTGTGATGATCGGTCGGCAGAAAGGCGCCAAACTTCTCAGCCAGATAGACCAGAATCGATCCGGACTCGAACACGCGCGTCACAGGATCGGTTGAGTGATCGGCCATCACCGGGATCTTGGAGTTCGGATTGAGATCGACATAGTCGCTGCCAAACTGATCGCCTTCCCCGATATTGATCAGCCAGGCATCATATTCCGCACCTGAATGGCCAAGCGCCAGAAGCTCCTCCAGCATCACCGTCACTTTTACCCCATTTGGTGTGGCAAGCGAATAGAGTTGTAGGGGATGCTTGCCCACCTTCAGCTCTGTGTCATGCGTCGGTCCGGCAATCGGTCTGTTGATATTGGCGAACCGGCCCCCGCTCGCCTTATCCCAGGTCCAGACTTTCGGTGGCGTATATTCAGATGTTTCGCTCATAGGGTCTTGCTCCAATCCTCGGCATCCTAGCCTGTGTTATAGTGCTCAACGATGTGAGCCCTGACCAAGGGTCACACAAGCCCAGGCTGAAGAGATTCATCCTATTCCGATCTGGAGTAACTCAAACGTGAACTGTCAGATCAGCCAGAGACCTGAACGGAGCCGCTCATGACAATCGCCCACCTCGCCGGATTAAGTCTCGCGGTTCTGACTTGGTTTATCGGCTTGCCCGGGGTCGCGGAAGGTCAAGATGTATGGCAGTGCCGCAACCATGAGTTTGAAATCGGCTGTGATCAGACCGGTTGCACCGCCTCTGACGCGCATACACCGATGGACATCTCTCTCAGCGACACGGCCATCAGTGTTTGCGCCTATACCGGATGTTGGACCGGCGCGCCAAATTATCTGCGGCGCGGCGCGCGGTTCGAGATCTGGACCGGCTATCGCCTCCCCTTCTCGACGCAGGCAAGCGGCTACGCGGATATCTCCATAACCCTCGACACGACGACGGGCGTCGCCAATGTGCTGGTCGGCGATCTCTATGCAACACCCGCCACATGCACGGTGCAGGCTTCAGTTCGGGAGTCTAATTGACTGAGCCGTAACTGGCGCCCGATTGGCGGAAATAGGCCCGCCAGAACGCTTTCACATCGTTCAGAGGCAGATCATACATCTGACGGGGCACAATCCGGGCAACCACTTCAATATTGGTCATGTCCGGGATTTCTTCGCCCAGCCGGGTCTCGCCAAAGGCGGTAAAATCGGCCCCGACTTTGTAGAAGGAAAACCCATCGGAATGCTGCATCAGATCAGAGACCAGAACGACACGGCGGTCGCCATGAGACGGCTGGAAGTCGGCCCGATCAGCGATGGCAAAGACCGCTTCGCTCAGCGGCGAGCTTGGCTGACGCGTATCGATCATTGCGGCTTCAACTTCGGCAACCAGCGGCGTGTAAAACGTGTCGCGCCAGGTATCGTCGATCATGCGCGGGTTCTGAAACAGCGCATTCGCGTCTTCAACGCTGCCAGGGGAACACTGGCTGAAGATCAGAGACGGTGCGTAGGGGTCGCTCGCGTTTGGCGTCAGCACCGTAAGGCGGCCATATTTCGGCAGCGCGCGCGCTTCGGAATCGACGAATTCATACACCCAATCGAGATCATTGGTGTTGAAAGGGTCCGACTGATCGATCAGCAGGATCGTGTGGGCCGGGTCCTTACGGTCCATCCGACAGGCCGTTTGCTCGTCAAGCGCGGGCGGCGAGTTAAACGCCGCGACAGCAAACAGGCCGAATACGGCGGAGATCATGACCGCGATGGCGGTGCGCCAAAACCACGGTCCACGCTCTCTTGGTCTGGGCATGAGACTCTCCCTTTAGGCTCTTCTGGCCTCACCCGTCTGAGCGGTCATGCGGTCTTCGCGGACACGAGCCATCTCATCACGCGCTTTCTTTTCAATGCTCGACAGGCCTTTCTGAACCTGTTGGATATGCTGCTCCAACCACTCGCGGGTGATATTGATGGCCGTCAGATTGTTGTCGATCGTGCGCAGGGCTTCGTCGGCCTGAGCGCGCTCTTTTGAATGGTCAAACGGCGGCAGATTAGGTGTGACGATTTCGTCGAAATAAGCTGGAACCGCGGCTTGCTCGCCCAGCTTATCACGCATGGCATTGCGCTGGCGACGATGGGCCTGACGGTAAGCCACCTTGAGCGAGCGTTCCTGATCGCCAGCTCTGGCCGCGATAGACACAGCCAGATCGCGGCGCTCGTCCAACTCATTCATGGCTTTCTCGATCTCACGCTTGGCCGCGGTATGGCGGCTGTGTTGCGTTTCAAACCAGAAGCGGCAGCGGGTAAAATAATCTGACAGATCATCGCGCACGCCATTGCGAACGGCCTGGCGCTGTTCATAGGCCAGACGTTCCTTGCGCCAAACCCGGCCATAACCGGGATAGCGGTCGGACAGTTTGTCATAGCCTTCATACAGCGCGATCGCAAAGATGGTGATCCCGATCAGGAGCAGGCCAATCGCAACCAGACTATCCAGCCCAAACACGTTCGGGAACATATCGCCGATCACCATGCCGGGCGTGATGTCAAACATGGAGAAGCCTGCGAGCGATCCAGATGCTTTGGCGGCAATCAGGCCAGCTTCAACCGCATCTCGGAAATGGGCAACAAACAGGTTGAGGAAGATACCGAGCAGAACACAAATCCCGGCAACCACACCGCCGATCACTTTCATCGGCATTGCCGGGTGATTGAGATAGCGCAGCCCCAGGAAGCCGCCGACAACGCCGAACAGAACGTTTACGGCACTCACCCCAAACGCGATCATCATCCCGCCCAGCAGACCAGAAGACTGCGCGTCCTTGAACAGCAGCGCGTTGAAGCAGCCCTCGATGATCATGATGAAGATCAAGATGGCGATTGTCTGCTCCACATTCTTCTTGATGTCGGGCGTGCGTTTGCCGATCTGATCGCCATGCGTACTGCGGAACTCCTGCAGCTCTATAACGGTCGCGTCATGATGCTCAGCCGCGCTGGTCGCATCATCGATCTCGTAATGGCGAAACTCATTCTCTTCGGCTTTGATCACTTCCCGCAAATGGTCAGGATGAATGTCTGCCGGCGTGCAATCCGTGATGAAGTTGCGAACCGCTTTCGTCGCACTGCTCATCCAAGTGGTGAGGCCGCGGCGAACCCGCTCGGCTTTCTCAGCGATCTCCTGCTCACGCTCAGACCACTGGTCCTGCGTGATCGCTTCGGACACGGGAATACCGTCTGTGGCATCCTTCTTCGCCTGCGAGCGGGTGACTGTCTTGCTGATCCCGAGCTCACCCTGCGCGAGTTTGCCCTTGAGACCATGCGCCGCGAGGTTGGTCTTCACCTCGAGCGTCTTGATCTTGTCCTGGTAGCCAATATCGGCGCCCCAGCGCACTGACCGTTTCCTCATAACGTCTACCTCTTAACAGCGTCAGCAATTTCATTAACTTACGGCCGGAAAATGAGGCCGCAGTTTTAACAAGTTGCTAAGCTTCGGAGAGACTAACGCCGAATCTGAGACCGTTTCGTCTTAAACTTCTGTCACATGGAGAGCCGCATTTAAGGCCATACTCGCCCCGTCCAGCCCCTCTTGCCGCTTGTCTTCAACCTCCTTATCGACAGCGGTTGAGCGCACGCTCAAGCCACACAACCTCCTGAAAGAAAACAAGAAGTGACCTTACGCGGCTTCCTCGAGACAGACCTGCCTGAGCTCCACAAGATCAACCAGGACTCGGTTCCGGGGGTGAGTTCAGAGACCGAGGCTGACCTCCTCAAATGGATTAACCTTTCGACAGTTTTCATCGCTGTTGACCCCGAAAATCGTCCACTTGGCTTCATCACACTGGTTGAACCGGGCACAAAAGACTATCCAAGCGCCAATCTGCGATGGTTTGAAGCGCGCCTGGCGCGTGAAGGCGGCGACGTCATCTATGTTGACCGAATCGCGGTGTCAGACTGCGCGCGCGGGCGGCGTCTGGGGGAGAAACTCTACCAAGCGGCCTTCTCTGCGTTCGCCCATCGCGGTGAGATCGGCTGTGAAGTCAATATCGAACCGCCCAATCCCGGATCGCACCGGTTTCATCAACGCCTCGGGTTTAAGCAGATTGGCGAGCGGTCCTATGACGAGGGGCGAAAGTCTGTTGCCTATTATGTCAGAGCGCTGGGTTGAGCAGGCGGAACGGTCTTCACCACGCCGGAGGCTGCCGGCTGCAGCGCCATACGAATGAGCGCGAGTTGAAGACCGATCACCACAATCATGCCCGGTAAACCGCCGACATTGGACAACATGCGCACGCCATCAATTCCGGAAAAAGCCACCATGATCCAGGCCATCGTCGCCAACAGAAAGATCCAGGTCATCTTGAGAACAGGCTGATGCCGGGTGTCGTCGACTTCAGCCTCCTGGCGGTTGCAGATTTGGGAAATCGCCTCGGTATTGGAATCCGCGGCGGTGACGTAGGAGATGAAGGCGAGGAAGAGAAGGATCGGCACTAACAGCTCTGATAAAGGCAATGTGGCCAGCGCCGCAAACATGATTGCTTCTATTCCATCGGCCTGTGCCACTGCACTTAGTGTACCGCCACTGCCGAGTTCAACCTGCATCGCGAACACCCCAAAGATGCTCATCCATAACAACCCGAATATCGAAGGCAGGATCAGATTCACGAGAATGAACGCGCGCACGGAATAGCCGCGCGCAATCCGGCCGAGAAACATCGCCGTCACCGGTGCCCAGGCAAACCAATTGGCGAAATAGAAAATCGTCCAGTCCATCGCCCAGATGCGATCCGCTGCGGCCTCGCCCAGAAACAGGGACCTTGGGACAAAGTCGGTGAAATAGCCAACAGCGGCTGCACCGCCCTGGACGAGGATCTGCTGCCAGGGCCCGAACAGGAACACGAAGGCGGCGAAGGCGAAGAAGAATTTGATATTGATATCCGACAGGACGCGAATGCCTTTCAACAAGCCGGTGATCGCTGACAGCAATACAACTGCGCCAATTGCGAGCGCCACCAGCGCTAACAGGATTGGGCCATTAGGAATACCTGCCAGATTGGAAATGCCTCCTGACAACATCAACATACCGGCCCCAAGCGAGGCGGCCATGCCAAGTACGAGCGCCATCAGGATAGACATATCCAGCAAGCTTGAAATCGGTTTGGGAACCGTTCGGCCAATCAGAACCCCAAAGGGGCCAGAGACTGAATAAGGCTTACCCAGATTGTGGTAGGACAAGGCAAAGGCGAGCCCGGCAACGGTATAGATAGCGTAGGGCGAAATCGCCCAATGCATGAATAGGGACACCAGGGCGAAGGACTGCGCCGCCTCGCTGCTGGGAGCAATACCGCGTCCGCCGGGTTCAGCGAGGTGGAACACCGGCTCCGCCATGGCCCAGAACAGAATGCCGGTCGCAATCGTTGTGCACAGCGTTATGGAAAACCAATTCCATGGCGTCAGCAGTCGCTCAGCGTCCGGCCCGCCAATCTTAACTTTGCCAAAGGGTGAGACAGCAATAGCGCCGCAGGTCAGAACGAAACCAAATACGGACCAGATGATCAGGCTCGAGAACTGCGCCAGGATCCAGTCATTGAGCTGTTCAGCAAACTGAAAGAACCCGTCCAGATTGATCAGACTGGCGATAGCCGCAGCGCAGAATAGCAGCATGGGTACAAATAGAACGAAAGGCCGAAGTGTCCCCATCAACCAGGCCTAGTTATCGAGCCCTTGCGGCTCCCCGACAACGATGAAGGTGAACCTGTCTGGATGCAGATAAGTTTGCGCAACCCGGTTTACATCTTCCAGGGTCACCGCTTCGATCAACGCATTTCTCTGGTCAAAATAATCCACGGGCAAATCGTCAATTCGCACACTCATCATATTGGCAGCGATTTTCGCATTGGAATCAAAGCCAAGCGGGTAAGAGCCGATCATATAGGCCTTGGCATCGGCCAATTCGTCTTCGGATACGCCGTCGTCGAAGATGCGTTGAATTTCAGTCTTGATACCGGCGATAAAATCACCAGCGCTTTCATTCTTCGTCTGCCCGCCACCGGACCAGACCTGTAAATATTTACCCGCAGATATCCGCGTGGAGACGCCGTATGTCAGACCTTGCGCGACGCGAAGCTCTTTCATCAACCGGCTTTCAAACCCGCCGCCACCGAGCGTATAGTTCAGCACGCGGGCGGCGTAAAAATCGGCATCATCACGCGCCATGGCGGGCGCAGTAAACGTCACGAGGCTTTGTGGCTGAGGCAAATCGACGACGATCGGGTCACTTGATGGTTCAGCAAGTACAACCTCTTCCGTGAGCGTTTGTTCGAAGCTGATCGGCAAGCCTGCGATAGCTGTATCGATCAACGGCGCCAGCTGCTCCGGGGAGATCGCCCCCACCGCGGTCACGATTGCTTCTTTTTGAGTCATGATCGTGTTTTTATGAGATTTCGCGACATCCGCCGTCAATGCAGCGATACTTTCTGCGCTCGTCTCCCGCGCGTAAGGATGGTCGGGATACAAAGCCTGTTGAAGGGCGCGGCGGGCCAGGTAGCGCGGATTAGTCTCTCGTGTATTGAGAGACACTTCCTGCTCGCGCACGAACCGCCCAAACGGACCTTCGTCAAAGCGTGGTTCTGCATAGGCAAGCGCGATGAGTTCGAACGACTCTGACGCATTGTCTGTCAGCATCGAGGCATTGCAGAATGTGGAATCAAGCCCGGCCCCGCAACCGAAGCTCATGTTCAGCTCTTCCATGCGCTTGGTAAAGGCCTGGCTATCGAGATCGCCTGCGCCTTCATTCATATGATAGACCATAGCGCTGGTCAGACCTTCCAAACCGTGAGGATCGGTCGTGGTTCCCGCTGGCCAGGCCATGCGAAGGGAGAGGATCGGAATAGAGGGTTCTTCCACAAGCCAGACTGAGACACCACCCGGGGTTACAAACTGCTGAATGGTGGCAAACTCGCCCTCATGCACAGTGATTTGCAGGTCGCCTGGATCCCCTTCATCGGCACCGGCGTTAACTCCGCCAACAGTTGGCGAGCAAGCAGTCAGAGCGAGCGCGGTGAGTGCGCCAAGAACAGGTTTCAGAAACGACATGCTTAAAGCGCCCCTTCTTCGGGCAGCAAGTGTGCCTCGATGTAGTGATTTCCTTCAGCGAACACCCGGCGGACCGCTTCCAGCGCTTCTTCTGTGGTGACAGTGCGAATATCATCCGGATAGGACATCAGCTGATCAATCGAGCCACCGATGGCCACCCAGCTGCCAAACGAGTTGGCCATACTGACCTGACTGTCGCGCTGATAGATGGCTTGTGCGGCAAGGGAATTGCGCACGCGTTCGACGTCAGCCTCGTCAAATCCTGTTTCAAGAATGGACTGAAGCTCAGCCACAAAGGCCGTTTCCAATTCTTCCATGCTGACGCCCGGAGATGGCGTTGCATACAGCAAGGCCGGGCCTTCATCGTGCAGGAAGTTGTAGACACCAGACGCGACCGCGATCGCAACCTTCTGATCTTCGACCAGAGCCTGGTAAAGCAGACTGGTAGATCCACCGCCCAGGACCTGCAGACCGACATCCAGCGCGTTGGAGAATTCCGGATCACGGATTGCTGAGGTCCCATCATAGTAGCGATACCAGACGGGCTGGCGTACTTTCGGATCACTATGAGTAATCTCCTGCGTCGCGGTCAGCGGCTGGACCGGACGCCATTTGCGTGTGCCATCGACCAGCCCGGACGGCTCGATCTTGCCATAGTGCTCCTCGGCCAGCGGCCGAACCTCCTCAGCCATGACATCGCCAGCCACGACAAGAATGGCGTTTTCGGGAGAATAGTATTTGCGATAGAAATCGATCCCGTCCTGAGGTGTGAGAGCTTCAACTTCGTCCATACGGCCGATAATCGTGATCTCATACGGGTGATCTTTCCAGAACTCGGCCAGCACTTTTTCCTGCAGGATCACGCCCGGATTGTTGTCGACCCGCTGGCGGCGCTCTTCTTTCACCACGTCGCGTTCGGTGATGAAGCTGCCGTCCGGATCTTCGTCGATGATCAGGTCCGTCATACGCTCGGCCTCGAGCTCCATCATCTTGCCGAGATGCTGTTTGGCGACCCGTTCGTAATAAGCGGTGTAGTCCCAACTGGTGAAGGCGTTTAACTGCCCCCCAAGCCGGGAGACGATGCTGTCGAACTCACCGTCTGCCAGATCGTCAGTTTCTTTGAACATGACATGCTCAAACAGATGCGCAATGCCGGATTTACCTTCATCTTCATCAGCGGCGCCGACTTTGTACCACACCATATGGGTGACCACGGGCGCGCGATGGTCGGGCAAAACCACGACTTCCATGCCGTTTTCAAGTGTAAAGGTCTCAGGCGACCAAGCTTGATCGGCGCTGTCTGCGAACGCGACCGAACCTGCAAGCGTCAGGGCAGCCAGCCCGCCGGCCAATAAATGCTTCATTTCTTTCTCCGGCCGGTTGGCAATGGTCGACTTAAGTTCCGGGCAGTTTCAGGCGTGAGGTCCCAGAACCGCGTTCAATCATCACTTCTTCGCCGCCTGTTGCGCTATCTTCCACCGGATAGGGTTCGTCGGTTCTGCTCCAGAACATGATACGATCCATGGCCGATTGTGATTTCCGGATCACCCGAGCTTCCTCGTAATCAACCTGGGTTCGCACGACGCTGCTGACGGCGTTCGCACCTGCTGCGGCCACAAGCGCGCGCTCTGAAGCACTCGCATCCTGGCCGACACTGGCACCGAAAGCAGTGGTGGCTTCCGTACGTGAGGGGTCGAGTTCAATCGGTTGCGCCTGACCTGATGAGGGTGGTCGAAGGCTATAATCCGGGGGCACAACCAGAGGGGCCTTTTTTACAACCCGAAACTCATCAGGCGTATTAGGAGGTCCGCTTAGGCTCGCACAGCCTGCTACACTTGCCAGAGCGCCTCCCGCGGCCAGCAGTATCATTGTCTTCTTCATGGGCGTCCTCGCCAATTTAGGTCCAACATTCCAAGCGCGCCCCCAGCTTCATTCCTGTGACATTAAAAACTGGTCGATAAAGAGCAAGACTGCCCCGACAGTTATTGCCGCATCGGCTACGTTAAACACCCAGATGAAATAGATGCCGGAGAAGTCGAAGAAGTCGACCACGGCCCCAAACCGGATGCGGTCGATCACGTTTCCAATCGCGCCGCCGACCACCAGAGACAAAGCCAGACCGGTGAGCAAACGACCCGCGCGCCAAAGCCACACCGCAAAGCCAATGGCAATCGCCAGCGTCATAATCACCAGCACCCAGCGCATCACGCCCTCGGACTGACCGATCCCAAAACTGACGCCCCGATTCCAGACCATGGACAGATCGAAGATCGGTGACAGCTCAATACGCCCACAAAGCTCGGCGCCATCGAGGCAACCGAGCGCGTTAAAACGCGGTTCCTGCAGCACGAGGTATTTGCTCCACTGGTCCAGGACCAGGATCAGCGGGATCAGACCGAACAGGCTATAGCGGACACGATTGCTCATGCGCCGCCTCGAATGGCGCGCACAGCCGCGGCGTCACGCGGTGTAATGTCTGGAAACTCCGGATCGGCGCTCGCCGGGTCGAAGTATTTCCAGCTTCGGGCGCATTTAATGCCACTAGCAGTTTTGGGCACAACGCGCACCAAAGCCTCGTCGTCGAGGGTGAACGCATCGCCCGGCCCGTCACCCGATATCAAGTCCGCTTGCGACGTAATAAAGATGTCTTCGGCCACTTCGCCGTCAAAAGCTGCAAGCAAGTCCGCATCCTTGATATAGACGTCAGGAGCAGCTTCCAATGAAGACCGGATCCGCTTTTCGCGACGCTCAATCTCAATAGCGCCGGTGACGACACGGCGGACACGGAAGATCTTCGCCCAACGTTGTGCCAGATTTTCATCTTTCCAATCGAGCGGCGTTTCCGGGAATTGCAGCAAATGCACGCTCTCTGCGCGGTCTGCAAAGACGCTCATCAGGAAGGCTTCTTCTGTGGTGAACGGCATGATCGGGGCGAGCCAGACCAGCAGGCGTTCCATCACAGCCGCCATGACGGTGCGCGCTGACCGGCGACGGATATCGCCCGGCGCGTCACAATAGAGACTGTCCTTGCGGATATCGAAATAGACCGCCGACAAATCGACCGCGCAGAAATTCAACAGCGCGGCCATGACGCGTTTGAAATCGTGCCCGGCATAGGCTGTCCGAACCTGCTCATCCAGCTCGGACAGTCGATGTAGAACCCAACACTCCAGGCTCGGCATCTCAACAGGCAGGACAGCTTCGTCTGAGGTGTAGCCATGCAGCGCGCCGAGCAAGTAGCGCAGCGTGTTGCGTAGGCGCCTATAGCTTTCAGCATTGGTCTTCAGGATCTCATCAGACATACGCAAGTCTTCGGTAAAGTCAGAACTTGCTGTCCAGAGACGCAGGATTTCGATCCCATATTGTTGAGCGACTTTTTCCGGCGAGACCGCATTGCCTTCCGATTTGCCCATTTTCTTGCCGTGCTCGTCGACGATGAAGCCGTGCGTCACGACTTCTTTATATGGGGCCATGCCGCGGGTGGCGCAGCATTCGAGGAGGGAAGACTGGAACCAGCCGCGATGCTGGTCGCTGCCTTCCATATAGACATCGGCCTGGCCAGTATTCTCGTCGATGATACCGCGATCCCGCAAAGCGAAGGCATGCGTGGTGCCGCTGTCGAACCAGACATCCAGCACGTCATTGACTTTCTCCCAGCCTGCTGGGTCGACGACGCCGTCCAGGAAAGTCGCAACATCGGCGCTGAACCAGGCCTCAACCCCTTCGGCCGTGATCGCCTCCAGAATGCGGGCATTCACCGTGGCGGCCTCATTGTCATTAAGCGCTTCAGTATGCGGTTTGCCATCCGGCGACACGAGCAAAGTGATCGGCACACCCCAATTGCGCTGACGTGAGATGAGCCAGTCGGGCCGGTCGCCAACCATTGCATTGATCCGGTTGCGCCCGGTTGGCGGGACAAAACTGGTCTCTTCGATCGCCTTCATGGCAAGATCCCGTAGGGCTTTGCCGTCCCGGCCAGGGGCATCCATCGAGATGAACCATTGCGGCGTCGCACGTCGGATGACCGGGGCTTTGGAGCGCCAGGAGTGCGCATCACGGATCGTCGTCACCCCGCGCGCCAAAAGGTTCCCGCTTTCAGCGAGCAGCTTAATCACAGCGTCGTTCACCTTGCCCGGCTGTCCGCGTTTCTTTCCGGACGTGCGAATGATATCGAGGCCCCGCAACGGCTCAGGCACCTCGTCGGTGTAGCAGCCATCGGCGTCAACGATTTGACGGATATCCTGGGTGGTCCGACCCGAGTCGACCCAGACATTGAAGTCATCCTCACCATGAGCTGGGGCGGTGTGCACGAAGCCTGTACCCGCATCATCGGTGACGTGGTCGCCTGCGAGCATTGGAACATCGTGCTGCCAGAACGGATCAAGGTCGGAAAGGGGGTGCGCCAGCATAAGAACTTCAGAGCCACCAACGTCATCCCGACTAGCCCAAGACTTAATCTTCGAAGCTTCGCGAACCGACTCGGCAAGACTATCAGCGATGATCAGCTTCTCTCCTTGTTCAACGTAAGGTTTGAAACCGAGCTCTTCTTCCGTTTCAACTTCGCCAACAGTGTAAATGCCGTACCCAATGCCAGCGTTAAACGAGACAGCCTGATTGGCAGGTATCGTCCACGGAGTCGTTGTCCAAATCACGACATGTGCGTCACTAGGCAAAGCGGATGAGCCGTCTGCATACCTCCGGACAGGAAACTTCACCCAGATGGTCGGTACCTTGCGGTCCTTGTATTCGACCTCCGCCTCGGCCAGCGCCGTTCGCTCGACCGGTGACCACATCACAGGCTTCGCCCCGCGGACCAGTCGTCCGCCCATCGCCACATCGAGAAACTCACGCACTGTTGCAGCTTCAGATTCGAAATTCATCGTGAGGTAGGGATTGTCCCACTCACCCTCGACGCCGCAGCGGCGGAACCCGGCTTTTTGTACCTCGATCTGTTCCGCCGCATATTCACGGCAACGCACACGAAACTCCGCACCAGTGACGTCATCCTTGGTGCGGCCTTTAGAACGAAATTCTTCTTCGACTTTCCATTCGATCGGCAGGCCGTGGCAGTCCCAGCCCGGCAGGTAAGAGGCATCATAGCCGCGCATCTGGTGATTACGCACGATGATGTCTTTGACGATCTTGTTCATCGCGGTGCCGAGATGAATTGGACCATTCGCATAGGGCGGGCCGTCATGCAGGATGAAAGGTTCCGCGCCGCGCTCTTTCGCGTCCGCACGCATCATCTCATAGAGCTTCATCTGATCCCAACGCTCGATCCATTTCGGTTCGGCTTTGGGCAGTCCCCCGCGCATTGGGAAATCGGTTGTCGGCAAGAACAAGGTATCCTTGTAGTCGCCTTCGGTGTTTTTACCTTCGGATTTTGTATCAGTATCGGCCATCTGGTCGTCTTCGGTCTGCCAAGTAAATAAGGGCTAAAAGCAATTCCCCCGGCCGCTCGCGTACAACTCAGCGCGCGACCGGGCCGCTAATTCGAATGACGTGTATGGCTGTCATTTTGCTCATCCTCGCGCACTAGCAGAGCCGCCAGCGCCTGTCACCCTGCCGCAAGCGGCTTGGCCTTCAGCAAGGCTTTCGCCTGTCCGGCATCCTGGTGCATCTGAGCGACCATATCCTCAACCGCGTCAAATTTCAGTTCAGGACGTAAGTACCCGACAAGTGCAATCTCGAGCACCTGGCCGTAAATATCGCCCTCAAAGTCGAAGATGAAAGTCTCCAGCAGCGGATCGCGGATGCCGGTCGTTGGCGTCCGACCAAAGTTTGCGACCCCGCCGCGCCAGTCTTCCTCCCCGGCAATCCGGGCACGAACAGCGTAAACGCCATGACGCGGATGGATCAGATCACCCAGATGGAGGTTAGCCGTGGGAAACCCAATTGTGCGACCGCGTTTCTCGCCATGCTCAACTGTGCCATCGACGACCCAGTCATGCCCCAGGATTTCAGCCGCTTTCTCAGGTTCCCCCGCAATCAGGGCTTCGCGAATCGCGGTGGAAGACGCTTTCGCGCCAAGCGATTCAATTTTCTCAACAATGGTGACACCAAATCCGAAAGCGCGCCCCAGAGACGACAACCGCGTCGCATCGCCCATGCGCCCGCGCCCGAACCGAAAGTCGAACCCCACGGTGACGTGGGTTGCGCCGATGCCAGCCGACAATACATCTCGGGCAAAAACCTCATCCGTCATGGCCGCCATATCAGCATTGAAAGGCAGCTCATATATCGCTTGCGCCCCCAGTTCCGCAAGACGTGCATTCCGCCGCGCGGGGCGGTAGATCCGGAAGGGTGGATCATCGGGCCTGAAAAAAGCCCGTGGTGGCGGCTCAAACGTCGCCACTCCAAGGGGAGCATTGACAGTTTCCGCGGCCTCAATCACGGCGCGATGTCCGGCGTGGACACCATCGAAATTACCGAGTGCGACGGAATAGCCGCGCACAGCGTCCGGAACGTCGCGATAATGAGCTATAACCGGCATAAGGTCGCCTAGCTCTCGTCCTTGGACGGCACCATGACCACGGCTTCTCCTGAGATCGCGGCTTTACCATCGACAATGCAGGAGACTTTCAAAGTCACCCGGTTGCCTCGCGGCTGCATTTCAGACACCTCGACCCGTACCAGGACATCTGAGCCGATATAGACCGGGCGACGAAACCGCATGGACAGGCCAACAAAAATCGATCCCGGGCCAGGCAGATTGTTGCCGAGGATGCCGGAAATGTAACTCGCTGTCAGAGCGCCATGGGCGATCCGCTGACCGAACGCCGTCTTCTTGGCATAGTCCTCATCCATGTGCAGCGGGTTCCGGTCGCCCGACACCTGCGCGAACAGTTCCACGTCGTCTTCCGTAATGGTGTGATGCGTCTCGTGGGTCATGCCCACTGACAGGTCTTCAAACTTGTAGCCGTCCTTGAACGTCATGGGTTGGCCCCCTCCAAACTGTTGATCACGCTCTGTTACAGTGTGTTGCAGTTTTCGTCACCACTTCAATCCCTGTAGCGCCCATGTCGCTCCAACTGCGTATTGTTCCAACAGCTCAATTACCTCGACATTGAAGTTGGCGCCGTGATTCGCCAAGCCGGTCCCAACATAAAGGCCATCATAATTGCGCCGTACGGCGCCTTTCATATCCGTGGCAGGGCTGTCACCAATACACAATACGCGGCCAGGGGCGGGCTCGACGCCCAGGTCTGAGAGTTTGGTCAGGGCGAGATCATATATCGGATCATATGGTTTACCGGGATAGATCACGCGGCCGCCTTCCTGTTCGAAGATTTGAGCCAGAGCCCCCGCGCACCAGTAGAGTTGATCTCCAACACGTACCTTGATGTCCGGGTTTGCACAGATCATGTCCATGCCGCGATCGACTGCTTCGGCGAGGCGGTCGCGATAATCTTCCGGATCGTCGCCAACCTGATCTTCCAACCCGATACATAATAAGGTGTCAGACGATCTTGCGTCGCCAAACTGCAGATCAAGGCTGTCGTAGAGGAATTTATCATGCTCCCAGCCTTCATCTGATCCCATACGCCAGAATACATCTCCGACGCGCTCACTCAGGATCTCGCGCGTCGCATCACCGGATGTGACGCAATCATCATAGGCTTCGGGCGGCACACCGAGTGGATCGAAATAGCGGATCGCCTGCGCCTTTGGCACTGGTGCATTGGTAATCAGGCAGACGGCCCCACCACGATCGCGAAATCGAACCAGGGCTTCGCACGCCTCGTCAAAGGCCCTTCGGCCATTATGAATAACACCCCACACATCGCAAAGAATGGCATCGTAGCGGTCTGCAATGGCTTCGAGGCCAGGCGGAAAATCAGGCTTTGTCATGCCACGCCAACTAGGCAACCAAACCTAGCTGTCAATCAAGCCCGCGCGGTTAAACGCCGAATAAGTTCGGCTGGCGGTGCTGTTTCTTCCATCAAAGAGGACTTGATCGGACGTGGCACGCCAAAAATATGGCCCTGCCCATAAGGAATGGCGTATTCGAGGATTTCGACGACGCTGGCTTCTTCTTCCAGCTTTTCGGCGATTAGCGTAATCCCATATCGCGAGCACACAGCGGAGACTTCGTCGCCGCGCAGTTGGCGGTTGACCGAAGACACTGGACGCGGACCGTAGGGATCACGCAGCTGATCGATCAGTTCTCCGCCATTCAGCTTCACGAACCGAATGCCCGCATCCTGCAGGTGGGACAGATCCAGTTTCAGGCTCTCAGCATGATCAATCGAGAATCTGAATCCAAGATCGGTCAGTTTCCGCATCGCCGCTTTCATTTCGGCGCTGCGATTCGCGAAAAGATCGGCCCTGATCTCAAAGATCAGCGCTCCGGCAAGGTCCCGGTTCTTTTGCATATGTTCGAGGAAGAATGGAAAAAAGTGCGGATCCTCAAGAGAGCGTGAGAACACATTACAGAACACGCCCACACGACGATCCCTTGCAGCCAGACGGCGAACGACTTCGACGGAGCGATACAGCATCATATTGTCTATGACGCCCATCATGTCGGCCCGCCTTGCTGCGTCCAGAAAATCAGCTGGCAGAATCAGCGCACCATCGGCGCTGCGAAGCCGGGTGAAGCCCTCGTAGAACAGGACCCGGCGCTGTGGCAGAGACACAATAGGCTGCAGGTGAAGGTCAACGCGGCCATCTTCCAGCGCATCCTTCACGGCTCGCAGCACCGCATCATCCTGTGGCTCGACCTGCCCGTCTGTTTCGGCCGTTTCGAGCTTCGTTTCGAAGCTGCGCGACAGGCGCTCAATCACCGTTTCCAGCTGCTTCATTTCAGAAACCAGGGCGTCGCGGCGTTCGGTAAGTTCCTGTTTCACCATGCTTTCAACGGCGTCCGTACGCGCCTCGACCACACCGAGCCGCTCGGCCGTGTCTTTTTGCGAGACTGTAACAGCATCAATCCGGTCATTCAGGTCCGTGCTGTCATTCGCCCGAGTGGCGAACAGGTGAACTTGACCCAGCAAAGCCGTGACAACAGCGCCAGCGCAGATCGCCAGGGCCAGGTCCACGCTCGCAAACGCGTTGAGCGCCCAGCCGGTTACCGCACCGATCACGGCATAAAGGGAGAAAAAGACAGCGAACATCCAGTTAAAGCCCTTAAAGCTGTGCTAACCTTAACAGATACGGGCCAAGTGTTAACGAATTGGAAGCTCTAATGCTGATTTGAGGCAAATGCCAATTATCGATTGAGGTCGTCTTCTTCGTTTCGTGCCTCATCGAGGACTTCACGCAACAGGGTCAAGGTCGGGAGAATTTTCGACACGTCGTCCATCTTAAGTTTGGATTGCAACTCGCCAGCCACAGGGACAAGTGCCTTGATCCCCCGCTCTCGCGCAGCGCGTCCTTCAGATGTGATAGTGACCAGCTTTTGCCGCCGATCTTTCTGACTGCTGACGACTTCAACATAGCCCTTGGCTGATAATTTACCGAGAATGGCCGTCATGGACGGCTTGGTCATTTGAAAGGCCCGCGCCAATCGGGACGGTGATTTGGCCCCGCCCAGGCGAACAAAGTGATTCAGTACGCCGAACTCAGACAGGTTCAGATCCGGTGCCAGACGTTTGGCAAACCACGTAGATGAGAGTTGATTGATGATGCCGATTTCATTGAACACTTGAAACAGGATTGGATCGGCAGATTTCGATTCGGTCATCTCAGGAGCGTATAAGTTTACTCGTCAGGGGCCAACGGGGAGAAGCGGGCGGAAACTTCGTATATCCCAGCCGGCCGAGCATGTGCACAACGCCTTGCTCCTCGACATCCAGCTCCCGTTTGGTCGCAGCATAAGTCTCGGCCATTTCTGGGAACTCCTGCAAAACCTGGCTGAGCGGATGGATGCACAGTCCGGCTTTTTGCGCTGCCAGGTTCATACGGACCCAGGACCGACCGGCGTCGATCTGACTGGCGCGCGTGTTTTCTGGCACCGTGATCCAGGCAAATCCCCCGGCGGTTTGAATAATCTCGCGATACATGTCGATGCCAATCTTGTAGGCTTGACTGTTTGGATCCTGCAAGGCGTCGCGGTTCACGATACCCGCTGCCTTAAACAGGCCCATTTGAACGCCGCCCATATCGATCCCGTCGGGATTCGCGACAACTTCGCGATTTCCAATCCGCATCAGGTCGATGCTTTCCTTCAGCGTTTTCGGCGTTTCGTATTCGATCATCCAACCGCGCCAGCAGAGATCGATGAGCCGTGCGACCCGGGCGGGCTCGACAGATCCGCCAGTACTCAGCTTGTCACGTGCGCCTGACAAGACGGCGGCCAAACTCTCTGGCGAAACCGGTTTCGAGGTGTCGAACGGATCTTTCGTGGATCGTCGCTCCAGAATCTCCGTGAACAGCGGATCGACATTGACCGCCTGCTGACCGGAGATTTGAATCTTGGCGATGCGATCCGTTGTCAGGCGAGGTTGCGGCTCGCCGTCAGGGAATATCTGTATATCGACGGCGTAGCCTTTCGCAGCCGCGGCCATACTAAACAGCTCAAGCATACATCCGAACCCAATCGTGATCTGGCGATCAAAGGGATCGGTATGCGGCAGGCGCTTGTCGAGATCGCAATAGACATCCACACTCGTCTCGCCCATCAGTTCAAACATCCAAGGCTGTCGATTATGCGGATTGGGCGCAAGGATCGCATAGGCGAGCGCATCTATGCGGGGATCACCCAAACTTTCCCCAGCCTGTGACCACGGTAACCTTGCTCGGTCCATGCCCGGCCCATGGACCCAACCGACGGTTCCGGCTGCGGCAACACCAGCAATTACGGCAACGGCACCCCCGGTTTTCAAAATAGCTCGACGAGAAAACATAGACGCCATCCTTTTTTAATTAGTTCACTAACTAATATATATTTTCTCGACGCCGTGTCAAACCCGGAATCACCCCATCCCGCGCCAAAGCGTGACAAAGACGTCACACATTCAGTTGAGACTGGGCAACACCGTTTCTTGCATTTGACATGCTGCCTCAGGCTTCTTACGACGGACACAAATCCTGATCGCCCCAGGTCCACGGCCATATTTTGGCCGGATGGGGGCGTCTCGGGGGAGACCGGGGTCTCACGAAAGTGAGACCCCGTCGCTTTTTTCAGGACAAGTATCCAGCAATCGACAGGATAGAGGGTCGACGTTCATCCGACATCGGGCAGGCTCAGATCTGTTTTGTTCAGAAACCGCGTAGGCTCATCGAAACGCCCCTAAGACTGTTCCGGTCGCGTGCGATCCTGCTCCGGGGGGGGCGCCGTTTTTTCTGACTTAGGTCCGCCCGTTTGTTTTGGGTCGTCTCCAATCAAAAAGCTGGTAACCGACTCGCGGTGCGCCTTGCGAAGGTGCCGCTTTTTCTTTCTTCGTAATCCAAACATGGGCTCGCTCCACGTAACAAGACATCAACGACGCTTTCTGGTTTCAATACTGTCGCGGCATATCAGCTTCGTGACACACCCAAATCCTGTCGCAATTTTCATGCCAGATACTCGGATTTGCGGCATAGAACTGGTCCGCTCATCGTGTCTTTCTTGGAATTTACACGATTTCCGTCGTCGACCCAAGACCGAACTGGTCGTATTGGCGCTCAACTAGCGCTCTGCAGGCTGAAACAGCACGACCTGATCAGAGAGTGGCCAAGCCTGATCAACCGACGAGCACGTCTTAGGCTCGGCATCTATGGGAGGGCTTGGGGATTCCGCCTGTGGAAACCACAGTCCACATCGCGCCAGCCCGAGTTCGACTTCATACGTCATCGTGTAGTCAACATAGCCGTCATGGCTAACCTGCCCGATGACCGTTAGATCACCTGTATCGAACCCGGTCTGGGCGTCCGGCAAAAAGCCTAGGTCGCGCGATACGAGGATCGCGGCATCATAGCCACCAGGCGGTATGCCCTCGTCGACAATACGCAACGCATCGGCTTGTTCGAAGGCCGCGTTTAGCGCGTGGACCATGGCGCCCGTGCCGTCGGGCCCCACCACCGGCAGCGGAGACTGGCGACCCGCATGCCACGAGACATTGCGAACCTCATCCAAACCTTCAATATCTACGCTCCGAAGTGACAACAGCATGACCACATCAAGTTGGACAAGGTCGTCGGTGGCGAGTGCTTGGCCAACCCCGGCTGGGGCGCCAAACAAGACACGTTTGCCACCGGCAATCGCCAGTGCACAGGGGGCCTCCAAAACCCGCTTACCGCATGGCCGCAGAACAAAGTCTTGTGGCCGAATTTCGGGACCCGTTTCGTTTACGTTCGAGTCCGTTACGCCACAGGCTGTCAAAAGAATGGCGAATGCGATCAACCGTTTCATCGGACAAACGTCTTTCCTGGCTGAGTTTCGCCCCCACTGGTTCGCCATGTTTCAGAAGACGTGGCATGACGTAAAAACATTGCCAAGCGCATGGACGGCTGTGACCTCTTCGCTACGATACGCTGAATACTGACGACTTTATGCAACGTGGATTTGAAGCGTTCGGTCATTGAGTCTAGTCAAGAATGGTAAATAGCTGGGTAGAGTGGAAGACTTCAATACGATGACCAAAGGACTTCGCGCGCAAGAAAGCACGCTATCCGATTTGTTGCGTCCTGGGCTCGAGCTGGCCATGCCGCCCTATCAACGCAGCTATTCCTGGGACAAGGACGAAGTCAACGATCTGCTGAATGATCTGAACCAGGCGTGTGAAACCGGTATGGCCCACTTCATGGGGGCCATCGTACTCGTACGGGAAAAAGAAGGCCGATTTCTGATTGTGGACGGTCAGCAGCGTTTGACCACTTTAACCATTCTGCTTGCTGTGTTGCGAGATCTGGAAACCGATCCGGTTCGCGCTGACGCCATCCATCAGCTTATCGCCGACAGCGATGGTGAAAACGGCGACGCAACGAAAGCCTGGCGCATCTCCCTCAACCACATTGATGGCCCTTATTTCCGTGAGGCGATTCAAACGCGCG
This sequence comes from Henriciella sp., assembly GCA_030066975.1. GTDB lineage: Bacteria > Pseudomonadota > Alphaproteobacteria > Caulobacterales > Hyphomonadaceae > Henriciella. Next base: position 23,677 of record JASJAO010000014.1, read on the forward strand.
GTGCGACGCTTCAAACCGATATCGACGCGAATGAGAGCGAAAGTCAGGTCCGTATGGCGTCGAACATGCAGATCTTGCGGTCGGCGATGCAGAAACTGGGGCCAGACCTCCAACGCAAGATGGTGGAGACGATTATTCAGAATTTACTGCTTGTCCGGGTTGTGGTCGAAGATTGGGACGGCGGCTACAATGTGTTCCGCGTCCTGAACACGCGCGGCAAAGCGCCAAACAGTCATGACATTATCAAGACCGACTTGCTGGAGCGGTCTAATCTCAGCCTCGCCGACGCGAACACGTTTTCAAAACAATGGTCGGAGCATGAAGCCCGGCTTGGCGGCTCCCCCTTTGATGACCTGCTCAACCAGATCCGCGTCTTGTACAATCGCAATTCCAGTTCCGACCCTTCCGGATTTCGAAAAGCCGTCCTCGGCAAGACGAAAGCACGTGATTTCCTCGCGAAGGAGTTGCCCGCTTATGTCGACGCCTATGTGACCATATCGAAAGCCGAAGTTGATTTCGGGGATCTGACGGAAGCTGTGAAAGTACCGCTCAATCATTTGCGGCTGATCGATCATCAGCTTTGGCGAGCCCCCGCTTTGCGTTTTCTGGTCACTCATGATGGCAACCCACAAACCGCACTGGACTTTTTTACGCTGCTCGAGCGATTTGCCTATGCTATGATGCTGGTGGTGACCGATCGCAAGCAAAGGCTCAGGCGCTATGGCCGTATTGCGGATTCAACCGACAACCTGTCAGCACTCCTTTCACCGAAAGGGCCACTGTCTCTGTCGCGAGATGAGAAACGGAAAATGGAAGCGCGCTTGCTCGGACGGTTTGGGTCGTTCAGCCAGAGACGCGCCATCGCCCTGCGCCTGAACGCGGCGATTGATGGCGGCAAGCCGCTCGGCCCCGACAATGGCGCGACGGTTGAACATGTTCTGCCACGAAACCTGCCGGAAGACTCAACCTGGTCAAACTCCTGGCCATCTTCGCTGCAGCATCGCGAACTCAGCGAGACGATCGGTAACTTTGTGCTGCTATCCCAGAAGTCCAACCAGAAGGCGGACAATGGGTCGTTTGAGCAGAAGAAAGCGCTCTACTTTGCCAACGGCACGCCTGAATACGCTTTAACCCGTGATCTGGAAACCAAGGTGGCTTGGACGCCCGAGATTGTAAGGACGCGCACAAAGCAATTGGCGGAAATACTGGCGCGTGCCTGGGATCTCTAAATCACAGCACCGTCTTACGACGTCTCAAGAGACTGCCCGGAGCGAAGAACCGCCAGTCGGTCTGCCATTTTGCGTGCATCGCTGATTGCGAGGTCCAGGTCTCTCAGGGAATCCTGAGCCGGCATAAGGTCGAAGCTGCCTTCAGCGGCGACGCTTTGCAGGGCTTCTACAAAACTCGATCGTGCCTTCTGCGCGGTTACAAGACATGTCTCGTAGCTCATCACATCAGAGCGCCGGATGGTCTCTGCCGCGGTCGGCTCAGCAAGAAAGGCCGACGCTTCCGCAGTAACCGCGGCCAGTCCCTCAGCGGCAAGCCGGACATCGCTATCGATTTCCACGAGCTGCGATTCCGGCGTTGGAATATCGGCTTGAATCTGTTCGAGATAGGAATTTGCAGGCTTTTCTTCGCCCGACATACCATCCATCAGAACCTTCGCCAGGTCGGCTATGCCATTGGACGGCTTGACCCAGTTCTCTTCCTTTGCGGAGCGAACATAGGCGTCGCTTGCGGCTCTGAGGTCTGACTGCTCAGCCGATAAATTGGTTTCAACAATCGCGGTACCCGGAATCATGGAAACCGTCGCGCAACCTGAAACAGCAACCATAGAAAAAAGTGACAAAATCACTTTACGCATGGGCCAATCCCGCCAGTTAAAACTCCCTCACCTGTAATATCTCATACAGATGAGAATTTCGCCGTCCATACCCTTTATTCATAAGTTAAGTGTCGATAGGTGAAGAGGTCGTGAACAAAGGCAAAAAATGCTTAAATTGTATGCACCCGTGGATGTGAGGCGCAGCGGCTTTCTGCGTGTGTCCGACCTGCACGAAATCTATTGGGAAGAATCGGGTAATCCGAACGGGCTGCCGGTCATTGCTCTGCACGGTGGCCCGGGTGGTGGCTCCAGCCCTGAAATGCGCCGCTTTTTCGACCCGCTGGTCTATCGCATTATCCTGATCGACCAACGCGGCTGCGGAAAGTCGACGCCGTATTCAGAGCTTGAGGACAACACGACCTGGACTCTGATCGACGACATGGAAACCGTCCGCAAGATGCTGGGCATCGACAAGTGGATCATCTTCGGTGGATCTTGGGGGTCAACGCTCGCTTTGTCTTATGCAGTGACCCACAAGGCCCACACGATTGGCCTGATCTTACGAGGCATCTTCCTGATTACCGAAGCTGAGATTCAATGGTTCTATCAGTCCGGAGCTAGTCAACTCTTTCCCGACGCCTATGACCGATACATTGCGCCAATCCCGGAAGCGGAACGAGGGGATCTCTTGAATGCGTTCTATCGACGCTTGACCGGTCCAGATCAGGATGAACGGTTGAAGGCTGCGCGGGCCTGGGCCTGCTGGGAAGGGGAAACGATTACGATTCAGGGCCCGATGAGCCGTCCCAAACGGTTCGAGGAAGCCAGCTTCGCTGACGCCTTTGCCCGCATTGAATGCCACTACTTCGTTAATAAGGGCTTCTTTCCAAGAGACAGGTGGCTATTGGAACAGGCGGAACAACATCTTCAGGACATACCCGGCATCATCGTCCATGGCCGATATGATGTGGTTACGCCTCTGGCGTCTGCCTGGGCACTTAAGAAAGTCTGGCGCGAGGCTGAGCTCCACATCGTCTCAGGCGCTGGCCACTCCAGCCTTGAACCTGGCATTGTCGACAAACTGATCCGGGCCACACGAGATTTCGGACGCCGCTTCGGCTAATGCGGACCCTTAGCTATTAGGGCCCAGCAGTGCTGTCAGAAAGTCTGGCAGATACACGCCATACTGATCCTGGATTTTGTCGAGGAAACCAAAGAGCAATACGATCGAGATGAAGGCCGGCACGAACCAACGGATCAGGAAACGCCACAGATTCATGACATTGCCTTCCCCGAACTCAGTTGTCAGCATGTTTCGGCTGAGGATCCATCCGGCAAAAACCGCTACCAGCAATCCGCCGAGCGGCAACAGCAAGCCTTCCGTCATAAAGTCAACAAAGTCGAGATACTCAGTTTTGAGGTCGACCGCCGCGCCCGTTGCGGGATCGATGACCGGATTGGTTGAAAATATATAGCCAGCACCGATCATGAAAAGCACAAAGCCAACGCCGGTGGCTGCACCCATCCTGGTGACCCCTTGTCGCTCTTCCAACCAGGAAACCCCGACCTCCATCAAGGAGATTGACGATGTGAAGGCCGCAAATAGCGCCAGTCCAAAGAAGGTTGTCGCTAGGATGGTCCCTGCGATCCCGGTGATATCACCGAATGCAACCGGCATGGAGATGAAGAATAGACCCGGGCCGCCAGCTTCATTCAAACCTGCGGCGAAAACGATTGGGAATATTGCAAATCCAGCGATTAGAGCCACGAATGTGTCGGCGCTCACCACGATGGCGGAAGAGCGCGGGATGTCTGTATCTTTCGACAGGTACGCCCCATAGGTGACCATCAAACCGACACCGACGCCGATAGAAAAGAAGGCCTGGCCCAAGGCAGATAGGAATGTCTTAAAGCCAACATCTTCCCATTTTGGCTCAAACAGGAAAGCTGCGGTCTTGGCGAAATCACCTTGCGTGACGGCGTAAATGACGACCCCAATCAACATGATGAAAAACAGCGGCATTAGAATGGTGGCCGCGCGCTCTAGACCACCTTTCACACCGCGACCAACAACGAAAATGTTGGCGAGCAGGAACAAGAACAGCAGGGTCAAAATATAGAACCTGTTCGACACGGTTCCCGCGAAATTCTGAAACGACGATGCTGCATCCATGCCCGCAAAAGTGCCCTGCGCCGCCTGCAGTAAAAATGCCAGCAACCAGACTGAAATCACCATATAGAATGTCAGAATGAAGAAGGCGGTGAGCGAGCCGACCCATGTCGCGATCCCCCAATACTGGGTTTTGCCTTCAGCCCGCGCGAGAGACTGCACGCCCTCAATTGCCGACTTGCCCGATTTACGCCCCATCCCATACTCAGCCATGAGTAGGGGCAAGCCAATGAACAACACACATAGCAGATAAATGACGATGAACGCGCCGCCGCCATTTTCGCCAGCGGTATAAGGAAAACGCCAGAAATTACCGAGCCCGACGGAGGACCCGACGGCCGCCATAATGAACCCGAACCGCGACCCCCACGTATCCGTCTTGCGACCTATCGCATCCATGCCATTTCTCTCCCAGAGGTATTATCTTCGCCGGACACTAGTCAGCGCGAAACAAAAATCAACGCGCAGGCCCACATGGAGGCATGATCGTCCTATTTGCCGTGAAGCGCTTCATCGCGCCCGAGATGCACGGCGCACACAAGGCCAAAACAACCCGCCGTCGTAAGCATCACTGTCCCCCCATAGGACAGAAGCGGCAGTGGAACACCGACCACCGGGAGCAATCCTAGCACCATGGCAACGTTGAACAGAATGTAGAAGGCAACTGTCGCCACCGCACCTACGGCGGCAAATCGTCCAAACAGGCTCGCCGCACGCATCGCGATCACCATGCCCATACCCAGGATCAACATCCACAATAAGAGCACGCCGCTGGTCGCCAGAAAGCCGAACTCTTCGGCGACCACGGTCAGAATGAAGTCCGTGTGCTGTTCCGGAATATAGTCGAGCTGCGACTGCGTACCTTCCATATAGCCTTTGCCTGTCCAGCCCCCCGAGCCGATGGCAATCTTCGCCTGTTCAATCTGATAGCCGTCATCCATGACATTGACCGATTGCCCCGTCAGCTGGGCAAGATAGGTATCAACGCGCTCGCGCTGATAATCCTGCAACACAAACATGTAGACAAGCGGCACGCTGGCCACCGCGATGGCTGCCACTGAAAAGATCACGCGCTTATAGAGCCCGCCAAGAAAGATCAGGACCCCGCCGGAAGCAAACAAAGCCAGCGTCGTGCCGAAATCAGGCTGTCGAAAGATCAGGGCCGCCGGGACGAGGATGAGGATCAGCGCGGGAAAGTGAATCAAGAATCCGCCTGAGCTGTCATTCCAGTGCTTGTGATAGTACGCTGCGAGCGCGAGCGTCAGCGTGACTTTCATAAACTCAGAGGGCTGGACCGCAATCGGACCGATCTGCAGCCAGCGCTGTGCACCTCCGCCGGTTACCCCAAAAAACTCAACCGCAATCAGAAGGATGACTGTGACCAGATAAGCTGGCCAGGCCAGTTTCAGCCACACACTCAATGGAACCAAGCCCACAAAAATCAGCACCAGGAGCGCTGCTGTGAGACGGGTGGCCTGTCGCATCGGCAGGTCGGCCTCGGCGGGGTTGGTAAATGTCGCCGAATAGAGCGTCGCGACACCGATCACGGCCATGCCACAAATCAGCAGGATCAAGCCCCAAGGCAGGGACGTAAAACTGGAAAACAATGTCCGGCGGCTAAAGTTCAATCCGCTTGCGCCCGCTGTCGCCATATCTACAGCCCCCCGCTGGACGATCCGGAGAGGCGGCTAGCTGTGCGCATGTAATTCGGGGTCCGCCGCGCATCCATCTGCATCGCGGCCGCCATAATGTCTCGCGCAATTGGCGCCGCTGTTTTTGATCCACCTTCCCCGTGTTCGACAATCACCGAGATCGCGTATTTCGGATCATCATGCGGCGCATAGGCGACAAACAGGGCGTGATCGCGCAGCTTCCGGTCAATGTCGTCACCTTTAAGTATTCCGGTTGCGCGCTCTTCTCTTGAGATCCGGCGGACTTGCGCCGTTCCGGTTTTTCCCGCAAGGCGCGGCCCGCCCAGACCAAGATCTCCAGACCGCAGGGCCGTTCCGCCCCATTCTGACGTAACGCCGAACATGCCTGCCTTCATCCGCCGCATAAAGTCCGGATCGAGCGGCTCATCGAACGGAATATCACTTTCCGGACGGGGCCCTTCCCCAATGATTTGCGGTGAGATGAGGCGCCCCTCCGCGGCAATGCGCGCGGTCATTATCGCAAGCTGAAGCGGCGACGAGGATACCTGTCCCTGGCCGATACCGACGTTGAGGGTTTCCCCTTCAAACCACGGCTCACCCCGCGCTTGAAGCTTCCAGGCATTATCCGGCACCACGCCGCTGCGCCCTCCATGCAAGCCAAGATCCCAGCGCTGCCCGAACCCGAACTTACGCGATGTTTCCGCCAGCTTCTCAATTCCAACCCGCTTGGCCACTTCGTAGAAATAGACGTCGCATGACCCTTTGATGGCCGAGTGCATGTCGACAGAGCCGTGCCCCTCTTTTTTCCAGCAATGCCAGGTATTGTTGCCAAACCGGTAGTGGCCGGGGCAGTAAACGCGCTCGCGTGGATCAATGACACCCGCCTCCAAGGCAGCAGTCGCCACCACCATCTTATAGGTAGACCCGGGCGGGTAAGTCCCATCATAAGCCTTATGATACAGCGGTGAACGGTCATTGAACCGCAAAAGATCATAATCTGCCTGGCTGATCCCGTTGACGAAATCGTTGGGATCAAACGCCGGGGTCGACACGAAGGCAAGAATGTCGCCGGTTTCAATATCCATGACGACGGCCGCGCCACTCTCGGTTCCAAAGCGATCGATCGCCACCTTCTGAAGTTCTGCATCGACGGTTAGATGCAAGTCGCGGCCGGGCTTTGGTGCGGTATCGTCACTCGGTAGCTCTCGAATGATACGACCAGCTGCATTGGATTCGACGCGCCGCCAGCCCGGCTCACCGCGCAACCATTCCTCTGCAAATCGCTCAACGCCCGAGCGGCCGGTTCGCATATCCGGATGCTTGAACAGGCGGCGTAAAGCGTTTCCTTCATCGCTGCTCACGTCCGCTGTCAGCCGTGTCATGTCATCCTGGCTCGCGCGCGCGACATAGCCGAGCACATGCGCAAAATCCCGTCCACGAGGGTAGGACCGCGTCTGCGCCATCTCGACCACAAGTCCGGGAATGTCAGGCGCGCGCAAAGACAGTTTCGCGAAGTCTTCGTAGGATAGCTCCCGCGCCACAATGGTCGGCTCGAACGCCGCGCGCCGGGACGCCGTGCGCACGATAAGCTCCTGCAACTCTTCCGATAGTTCGATATGCTTTGCGACTTCCCGCAATGTTGCTGCGACATCATTGGTCTGCTCTCTGACAATGGACGCACGGCCCGCCTGCCTGTGAGATGCAAGGGGGCGCCCGAACCGATCCAGAATCTGCCCCCGCAAGGGCGGCGCAAGAATGGAGCGGATGCCGTTTTCCTTCGCCGCCGTCTGGTATTTTTCGCCGTTGAGGATTTGAAGCTGAAACAGGCGCGCAATCAGGCCACCAAACAGCGCGCTCCCTCCCGCGGCAGCGATCAGCGCGCGGCGTGAAAACAAGGCGTCGACTTGTCGGTTGATCATAGCATCGCCTCCCGGCCTGCAGCCGCGCGAACGCCCAGATCGAATACAGGTGCGACAATCATCTGAACAAACATGGTTGCCAGAAAAGACGCGAACAGTGGCATAAATCTAACCACATGGTTTGATGATAGACTGGCAAGCAGCCAGACTATGATGATGCCCATAAACAAAATCAGAATGGGCAGACCATAGCTCACACCGGGCGAACGTTCGGCATCAAATGCCTGATATAATCCCGCCTTGAGGCCATAGGTCGCGAGATTGACCAGCGCGAAACTGCCGAGGGGCGCAGAGGCGGTCACATCTTGCGCGAAGCCGAACAGGATCAGAACCAACATCGGCGAAAAGCCGAGACCTGCTCTGCCCCAGCCTATTGCGGCAATCAGCGCCATATATGGCCAGCTTACAGTGGTTCCGAAAAAGACGTTTGGCGTCAGGCCCATAAGTCCGACGATACCGACCAAAACTGTGCCGACCGCTAGGCGCAGTCGCGGACGCGCCTTCGTCCACCAGCGCGCGATCATCGACAAAGGCGCTATCGCCCTGCTCAAGGCTGACCTCCGCTAGATGCCGTGGAGGTCAGTTCTGCTTCGTTGGGTTCGACTGTCTCACCAAGTGAATCAAGCGCTTCAGGTGCCGGTATCAGCGGTGATTTTTTCAGCCGCACATACCCGAGTTGTCCTTTGGACATGGCGAGATCCACTTTCAAGTCATTGCCCTGCCCCTGAACGGTACCGACAACTACGCCTCGCGGAAACAAGCCCCCTTCGCCAGATGTCAGAATACGTTCGCCCCGAATGAACGCGCCGGCTTCAGGTTGATCGGTCAGCCGGCCATCACCGTCACGTCCACCAAACATGATGGCGCGCAGTCCGCTGGATTCCCCCATGACCGGGACGCGGCTATTAAAATCTGTGATCTTTAGAATGCGCGACGACCGTAGGCCGACCTGCACGACGCGGCCAACGAGCCCGCGATCATTCTCAGCAAAATAGCCAACCTCGACACCGTTGACCGAGCCCGCATTAGCCAACAACGCTTCTGCGAAGGGCCCATCTGCCTCTGCCATAATCCGCGCTGTGACTTCAGCACTGCTCGGCTCACCCTGCATATTCAGAATGTCCTCATACACCTCAAGGCGCTCTGCCATAGACAAGGCAAGTGCCTCATACTGGGCAAGCTCACGGACCCGCGCCTCAAGTTCAATGATCCGCTGATCCTTGGCGGACGCCCCCGTGATTTGATCAATCAGGCTGGGTTTGGACATGTGAAATAGCTGATCCGACGCCGCCGTGCGCACCGGTTCGATCTGTTGGCTAAGCCGCGGCGATGTCTGGAGCAACAGCAAGGCAATCAGGCCTGCAACCGCGATAAAAAAACCATATCGCCGCAGGGGCCGTTTCTTGTATCCCTTGCCGGCAAAGCGTGGCATGGGCCCTAGTCCTTTTCTTCAATCTGCTTCTCAGATCTGGGGTGTCTCAACCATATCAGACTTCAGGCGAAAGAACATTTTTCATTCTGGAGATATTCTCCAGAACGAATCCACACCCGTTCGCGACACACTTCAATGGGTCTTCGGCAATCATCACCGGCAGGCGCGCCTGTTCCCGCAGAACCACATCCAGGTTGCGGAGCAGCGCGCCGCCGCCTGTAAGCACAATCCCGCGATCAACAATGTCAGCTGCCAGTTCCGGCGGCATCGCCTCAAGCGCAATCCGAACCGCTTCAACGATTTCATTGACCGGATCCTGCAGCGCCTCTGCCATCATGCGCTCATTAATTTCCACTTCGTTCGGCACGCCGTCACCGGTCGCACGCCCCCGGACCGTAACGGTCATGCCATCGCCGTTCTCAGGCGGCAGAGCCGTTCCGATTTGCTTTTTGATGCGCTCAGCCGACATCTCGCCGACCAGAATACCTGAGTTCTTGCGCAGATAGTTCATGATGGCTTCGTCCATCTTGTCACCGCCCACGCGCACAGAACGCGAATAGACCTGACCGCCAAGCGACAGGACCGCGACCTCTGTCGTGCCGCCGCCAATGTCGACCACCATGGATCCTGCGGGCTCTTCAATTGGCAAACCAGCGCCAATCGCCGCCGCCAGCGGTTCATCAATCAGCTCAACCTGACGTGCACCTGCGGCGAGTGCGGACTGGTGGATTGCACGACGCTCAACATTGGTGGCCGAACTCGGCACGCAAATAATAATCAACGGAGACACAAAGGCTCGGCGATTGTGCACTTTGCGAATGAAGTGCTTGATCATTTCTTCAGCCACTTCGAAGTCCGCAATCACCCCGTCGCGCATGGGCCGAATGGCTTCCATATTCAGCGGGGTCTTGCCGAGCATCTTCTTCGCATCGTCGCCCACCGCATAAACCATCTTGCGACCGCCCTGGTTCATATAGGCAACGACAGACGGCTCATCGAGCTGAATGCCCTGGCCTTTGACATAGACCAGCGTATTGGCCGTTCCCAGGTCAATCGCCATGTCTGTTGAGAGTACACCGAGGAGGCTGCCGATCATGATCTCTGTCGCTTTTTACTAAGATGCGGCCTTTGATGACTACATCTGATACATTCGTTAATTTCCAGCCTTATACCCTAGTGCCGTTTACATCGCCTTAATGCAAGCATGTATCCGCAGATTCGGGTGTACTTGCCGTTCCGAATGACGAAAACCCCCGTCACCACTGGGACGGGGGCAGATATACTATGAAAAAGTGATTCGTTTTGAGAACGGATCGTTCTTTATGCTTTTCAGGCTGCCATTCGTTTTAAACGACGGGCTTCAAGCTTGTTCAGGGCGTGAATATAGGCTTTCGCACTGGCCACCAGCGTATCAGGATCAGATGACCGACCCGTCGCCATGATGCCCTCTCCCTTCAAACGCACACTCACCTCGGCTTGCGCATCGGTGCCTCCAGTTACGGCGTGGACCTGAAAGAGATCGAGCTTGCCCTGATGTGGTACAATTTTCCGAATAGCATTGAACACGGCATCTACTGGTCCGTTCCCCTCGCAAGTGACGTCGTGCACTTCACCGTCCACAGTCACTGAGAGGTCCGCTGTTTGCGGGCCTTCAGACCCGGCCACAACACGAAGCTTCTGGAATGAGATGCGTTCGCCAACAGCCGACAACTGATCATCGACCAAAGCCAGTATATCGTCATCAAAGACATGTTTCTTCTTGTCGGCGAGAGCCTTGAACCGCACGAAAGCCTCGTTCAGCGCCTCTTTGTCCAGATCGTAGCCGAGGCTTTCCAGCTTGTCTCGAAAGGCATTGCGCCCGGACAGCTTGCCCATAACAAGACTGGTCTTGGACACACCGACATCTTCTGGCTTCATGATCTCATAGGTCTCGGCATTCTTCAGCATACCATCCTGATGGATCCCGCTTTCATGCGCGAAGGCATTTTTCCCGACAATCGCCTTGTTGTACTGGACCGGAAACCCGGTAATCCGGCTCACCATATGGCTGGCGGATGACAGTTTGGTCGTGTCGATGCCGCTGGTGAAGGGCAGGCCGTCCCGACGCACATTGAAGGCCATCACAATCTCTTCCAGCGCCGCGTTCCCCGCGCGCTCACCCAGACCATTGATCGTACATTCGACCTGGCGTGCGCCTGCCTGAACCCCGGCAATGGAGTTTGCGACCGCAAGACCAAGGTCATTGTGGCAATGGGTCGACCAGATCACTTTGTCGCTGTCAGGTATAGTCTCGCGCAAAGACCGGATCAGACTACCGTATTCCTCAGGGTGGGAATATCCGACCGTATCGGGAATATTGATCGTGGTCGCACCGCTCGTGATCGCCGCATCGATACACTTGCACAGGAAATCAAACTCCGTGCGGGTGGCATCTTCCGGGCTCCACTCGACATCATCGACCAGATTTCTGGCTTGCGCCACAGAACGTCCGACCGCTTCCAGAACGGCGTTCGCGCCCATTTTCAACTTGTGCTTCATATGCACAGGGCTGGTCGAGATGAATGTGTGAATACGCGGTTTGGCGGCGTGACGCACGGCCTCCGCGCATCGATCAATATCGTTCGGCGTAGACCGCGCGAGCCCGCAAATCGTGGCGGTTTTTGAACGACGCGCGATCTCGCTTACCGCCTGAAAATCGCCCTGTGATGCGGCCGGGAACCCCGCTTCGATGACATGCACGCCCATGGCTTCGAGCAGTTCACCGAGCGCCAGTTTTTCATTGTGGGTCATGGAGGCGCCTGGCGATTGCTCGCCATCGCGCATGGTGGTGTCAAAAATAACAATATCGGTTGTGTCGACTGTCTGTGTCATTGCCTGTGGCCTGAAGATCTAAAGAAACGTATTGGCTCTTTGTCCCCTGACCGTGATCTGTAAACCTAGTTCACAGACGCGTCCGGCCAGGGGCCGATAAGCTCTAGGCTCTCAAGGAGCAGCAGGGGCAATAAATTGCTCATTTTTTTCTTCTGTGCCCGCTAGACACCTGTGTCAACCGGCTCTGAGCCGTCGAACGCAATATTTTGCTCATTCTTGCGTCGACGGATATAGACTCGTCCGGCCACAAAGATGGCAATGGCTGCAATGGCAGTTCCGGCCGCAAGCCACAGGTTACCGCCAAGTGCAGCCTGTACGGCCTGCAACCCAAACGCGACCAGCAGGACTTTTGGAAGGATTCCGACCGCCATCCCGGCGAGGTAATGCAGGAAACTCGATCGCACTGCGCCAAACGCCATGTTTACAATCAAGAACGGACCCGTCGGCACATTCCGAACAATCGCACTCGCTGCGAACGCATTTCGAGCGATAAACGCTGTGAACTTCCTTGTACGCGCGCCAGAAAACCGCTTCAGAACACCCTGACCCGAGTAGCGCCCGATCCAGAAGGTCAGACTGCCGGAACAGAGCGTCGCCACCCATGCCCAAATCGCACCAAGCAGCGGATCAAACGCAAACACCGCTACGCCAATCAGTACGAATTGCGGCACGGCGATGAAGGCACATGCGCAAAAAGCAAGGATCAAGGCTGGTACGCCAAACGGCCCGTCGGCAAACTGACGAATAGATTGGCCCAGAGCGTTTCCAAGCGCCTCCGGATCAAAGAAACCGCCAAACTTGCCAATCACCAGAACGGAAACAAGAAGCACCAGGGCTCCTATCGCGCCCCAGATCCTTAAACGGCCCGACTGCATCGTTTGGTTTGATGACGGTGCAATTTCCATGCGCTTTCCCTGCGCCTCGACGTGTGTACGGTCAAGCCAGACCTACACTACGAGCTGCTTACAGATGTTTAAGCCTAAGCACATCCCTGGCTCAGCATTGTGTGCCGAGACCTGCGATCTGTCTACAGCGCGGCAGGCTAAGCCTCCGCGAGCATGGCCTCACTCATCGCCCAAAGGCGGTCTGCCTTGGAATCGTCCGTGATCCATTCGCGCGCATGTTCCCAGCGTTGGCTGTCTTCCGTGGCGAGTTGCGCGATATCGCAGTTTTCACAATACTCACCGCCTCTTCCTTCCAATTGAGGCGAAGTCGCAGCCCAAGTCGCCGTCGAGGCGCCTTGCTCAGGTGTTTTGAACATCGCCCGAATTTGGTCTGGAATCGTCCCGTCCGGGTTCATCCAACCGAGCGCGACCATTTCTTCATTGCTCAGATGACGTTGAAGCGGCGTAAAAATACCCCCTGGATGCACGCTGAACGCGGTCACGCCATACTGGTCCCAGCGACGATCAGCGCCCAGCGCAAAGAGGGCATTGGCTGATTTCGCCTGACCATAGGCGCTCCATTTTTCATAAGGGTGAGTGTTGAAATGCGGATCGTCCCAATGAACATCACTCATGATGTGCGCTGTTGAGGATAGCGCTACAAGTCGAGACTGACCGGCTTTCTGCAGAGCAGGCAAGAGCCCTTGCGCCAAGGCCATATGGCCAAGGTGGTTCACCCCGAATTGGCGCTCCCAGCCCGGCCCAACACGGGCTTCGGGGCAGGCCATAATACCCGCATTGTTGATCAGGATATGCAGCGCCGCGCCACCGGCGACATACTCCTCAGCAAACTTACGAACGCTTGCGATGTCCGCCAGGTCCATTGATGCAACCTGAACTTGATCCGAAACATCTGCCAGCGCCTCTTTGGCGACATCAGGACGCCGAGCCGGAACGGTGACAGACGCACCAGCACCCTGCAGCGCGCGAACCATTTCAATACCAATCCCGCTATAGCCGCCCGTGACGACCGCGGTCTTGCCGCTGAGGTCCATACCGGCGACGACTTCGCTTGCGGGTGTCTTCGCCCCAAACCCCGATCCGATGGGTTTCTGATTTTCTGCTGCCAAGGCGCGGTCCCTCCCGTTTTCTGTTTTAACCACAACAGTGTCAGTCGGATGGCTGCGTGGCAAGGCTCGACAGAAAAGCGCCTCATTCCTAGCTATAAGAATGTAATTTACTCGTATTGGAGATGACTGCGATGTTCAAACGCCTCTGCTTGGCCTTGTCCTGCTGTGCTGTCTTGATATCCCCTGCCTTGGCGCAATTTGGTCCGAAACCGCCGACGCCGAGAGTTGCGAAGGAAATCCAGGCCGATCGGGCCATGGTGGACGCATCGGAACTGGTGCGCACGCTCTACACGGATGTCGTCACCGAAGAGGATGGCATTGATCCTGATCAGGCAAACAAGTGGTACACGCTCGCCCGCAACAACTATACTGAGCTCTGTGAAAACCGTGAAGCCGCAACAGATTTCTGGGCCCGTAATTGTTACAAATTGGCCGATATTTATCGCCGTGGCCTAGGTGTGACCCAAAACTATCGGAAGGCCAGCGAACTATACACTGAAGCATGCCTCGCCGGGCGTCATCTTGAGTCTTGTTTACAGCAGGCGCATATCGATCATGTCGGGAATGCAGGTGCCAAAGACTGGCCGAACGCGCGCCAACTCTACCAGACCGCATGCGATATGGGCGATGCTTCCGGCTGCGCCGGGCTGGGCAACATGCTTTATCGCGGCCAGGGCGGAGCTCCAGATCGTATCCGTGGTGCCCGCCTGCTTCAGGATGCGTGTTCCGATGAGTATACTTGGGCGTGCGAACGCATCGTGAGCTATGGCATCCCTGAACGCAGATTGCGCTAGAACGGTCTTGTTTCAGGGACAGCGTACAAGCGGCGCCCACTCAAAGTCTTCGACAGACTGGATAAGCTGGTCACCCTCAACCGTGTAAGTCATGGACATGGGTTGGTCATCGCCCTCGACGCTGCACGACCCGTCTGCCTTCCATGAATTTGGGGTCGGTTGAACGACAGTATCAAACGTACAATGCGTTTCATGTTGGTCATAGCCTTCCATGGTGAGGATCATTGGTGCGTCCATAACTTCCTGAAAGTTGGCGCACTGGGCCAGGCTCGTACCCCAGGTCCCTTCAATCGATACTGGTTCGGCGAGGCTTTCCGGTTCGCTCTCTGTCACCGGCTCCGCCGCTTCGGAGGTGGGGCCGGCAGCCTCCTCGGTCACCGGTTCCTCGATTGGAGGCGTGGGTACAGTCAGCTCTGCATCCGACGATGGCTCTGACCCGTTACAAGCGATCAAGAGCCCAAACGACAATGCCGCGATCGATACAGCTAAGGTCCATTTCATTCATAACTCTCCTCAATCCTTCAACACCCTGTCTGAAAATCTGGTGGAGGTCTATCAGTGTTGGAGCCTCGCGCCAGCAGAACGCGGAAATAAAGTTCCCGCCAGACGCGAAGCTGACTCGCCAAATCCATAAAAAGCACGCAATGTGACACATTCAATAAAGAGTTTCGTCAGGCCAATCGGCTAATATGGCGAACTGCTGGGAGACGACTATGGAACAATTGCAAGGCATGGATGCGTCTTTCGTGGCGCTGGAAACGCCCAATTCGCCGATGCATATCGGTTCGCTTCTGATTTACGATCCATCAACGGCACCTGGCGGCTTTGTACGCTTCAAAGACATTTTGCGCTTTTACAAAGAACGGATGCGCTTCTCCAAGACCATGCGCCAGAAACTCGTCAAAGTACCGTTCAATGTCGATTATCCCTATTGGGTCGAAGACGCCGATTTCGATCTTGAGTTTCATGTACGCCACGTCGCACTGCCAAAGCCTGGCGACTGGCGTCAGCTCTGCATTCAGGCGGCGCGCATTTTTGCCCGTCCACTCGATCTGAACCGTCCGCCATGGGAGTTCACTGTGATCGAAGGCCTCGACAATGTGCCAGGCGTGCCGAAAGGCTGCTACGCCGTCGTCACCAAGGTCCATCACGCCGCGATTGATGGCATGTCTGGCATCGACTTGATGCAAGCACTTCACACCACGGAGCCAACCGTCACCCCACCAAATGAACCGGACACCTGGAAGCCGGAGAAATACCCCAACAAACTCGGTATGTTCGCCAAGGGCTATGTTCGGGCCTGGATCAACCCGTTCCGTCAAATGAGCGTGGCCGCGCAAGCTGTGCCGGGGGTTTATCGGGCGGCGCGGGGGATGATCAAAGGTGACTTTGGTCTGAATGCGGCCATTCAGGCGCCGAAAACGCGGTTCAACGCGAAAGTGTCCCCGCACCGGGTTTATGAGGGACGCGTATTTGAGCTTTCGGACATCAAGGCGCTGCGCAGCCTCTCGGAAGGGGCAAAAGTCAATGATGTGATGCTGACGATTATTGGTGGTGCCCTTCACAAATATCTCAAACATCATGGTGAGCTTCCGAAGACAACCATGACCGCAATGGCGCCGATCTCCGTCCGCTCTGAGGGCGAAAAGAACACGATGGGCAATCAGGTGAGCGCCATGATCGCACCGCTTGGAACGCACATTGCGGACCCGACGGAGCGCATGTCCTATGTGTTCGAACAAACCAGCCGATCAAAGGAAATGACAAACGCGATCGGTGCTCGGCAGATGACCGAGGCCAGCAAAGTGTCGCCGGCCTTGTTCATGGCGCTCGGTGCTCAGGCCTATACACGGCTCGGCATCGCAAACTTCAATATGACCCCGGTCATCAATACCATTGTCACCAACGTCCCCGGACCTCCGATCCCGATCTATTCCTGCGGTGCAAAGCTGATTTCGCTTCAAGGCATGCTGTGCCTGGTTGATGGTGTCGGTCTTGGTCACGTGGTCCAAAGCTATGTGCGCGAAGCAACGATCAGCTTCACTGCAGACCGCGCTTTGATGCAAGATCCGGAATTCTACTCTGAATGTATTCAGGACAGCTTTGAGGAAATGATGAAAGCGGCAGGGCTTCACAAAAAGCCAGCCGCCGCAAAGCCAAAAAGCAAGCCTGCCACTCGCAAGAAAACCGCTGCATCAAAAGCCCAGGCCAAGCCCGCCGCAAAGAAGGCACCGACGCAGCGCGCAGCTAAAGCAAGTTAAGCCAAATCCGCTGCCAACGTGTGTGTTCAACTGAACACACACGCCCGCCGTGCGACCTGCACCACCGTACTCTACTTCAGCTGGTCCCTTGCCTCACAGCACGTTACCGACCATGTTTCCTTCAAGGCTGATTAAAAAAGGGCCCGGGAGGATACAGAATGAGCACCACAACCGTAGCATCAAAGCCGCCGTCCCTGTTTTGGACAATGACGGAAGGGCGGGCAATATTCGAACTTGCCTCTTTCAGACTGCTACGTAACTCCTTGAAAAACCTGCCAAAAGGTGACGGTCATCCTGTGCTTGTGCTGCCCGGTTTTATGGCAAGCGATTTCTCGACCCGGCCGATGCGTCGGTTGCTCGATGATCTTGGCTATCAGACGTTTGGATGGGGCCTCGGTCGAAACGTTCGTTTCAACAAAAAGCGCGAATCCGAGATGAGCGACCTGATTGAGGGAATTTTTAAGCGGAGCGCAGAAAAAATTTCTATCGTGGGATGGAGCCTCGGCGGCGTGTTTGCGCGGGAATTGGCCAAACAGCATCCCAATAAAGTGAGGTTTGTCATCTCACTCGGCAGCCCAATCTCCAATGACCGCCGACATTCTGCACCTAGCGCTTTGTTTGAGCGTATTAATGGCAAGGAAACCGCGCCGGAAGCAGAGGGTCGCTATGCCAATCTGGACAAGGCGCCACCCGTTCCGACAACGTCGATCCTTACCAAGACCGACGGCATCGTGTCCTGGCGAGGGTCGGTTCAGTCTGAACAACACGGTGCGCTGACCGAAAACATCGTTGTTCCGGCCAGTCATGTTGGCTTGGGCGTCAACCCATTGGCCATGGTCGCAATCGCCGATCGTCTCGCCCAGCCGCACGATGATTGGGCCCCGTTCGACCGGTCGGGCTGGCGCCAGTACGCGTTTCGAGAGATCTGAGACGGTCCTCAGGGCTTCAGCGAGGCGTAAACCCGTGCGTAACTGGTTTCTCTCCGCGCCCCTGCTGATCGCTATTCTGGCCATTGCGATGGGGTCAGGCATTGATGCCTTGGTCAAAGGCATCGCGCCAAATGCCGGTTTGCACCATCTGCTCGCCTGGCGGTTTCTGTTCGGCAGCCTGATCGCGCTCGCGATTTTCCGAGTTCAGAAGCGGCCTATGCCGACTGCCTCTGCGATCCGGTTTCACACGATGCGCGGCCTTATACAGCTCTCATGCGCGTTCCTGTTTTTCTATTCGCTCATGCATTTGCCGCTGGCGGAAGCGACGACCATAGGCTTCACCGCCGCTCTGATGGTTCCCGCTGTCGCGCTCGTGCTTTTAAAGGAGCCGATTACCCGGGTTGCCCTGGTCGCGACACTGATCGGGTTTGCTGGCGCAGCGCTGGCGATTTCAGCCACACCGCCAGAGGCGATTGAAACAACCCAGCGCCCAATCGCGCTTGCTGCGTGCTTTCTCGCCGCTTTTCTCTACGCGCTTGTCCTGGTGATGCTGCGAATGAGAGCCACACAGGAAGATGCAACGACGATCGCAATGTTTACCAATACCGTACCCGCCATTGCTTTACTGCCCATCACCTTCGGGGCGCTCGGTCCGCCGAACTGGAGTGATCTTCCGCTGTTCGCGATGTTTGGTGGGCTTGGCTTTACAGTCTGGTACCTGATGACCCTTGCCTATGCGCGCACTTCAGCTCAGCGCCTCGCACCGCTCGAGTATACGGCTTTGATCTGGAGCGGCTTGTTTGGGGCTTTGTTCTTTTCCGAAGTACCGGGCTGGCAAACCTGGACCGGCGCACTGATCATAATCGCGGCCTGCCTGCTGGTCGCCTTCGAGGATCGGTTCGCGACGCGCAAGGCCACTCATATGCCGTCCAGCGATCTGCCGGATTAGGCGGCTCAGGCCGAAACCATCTGGCGATGTCGCTCCAGCATCCGTTCTAGTACAGCCTGACCATCTGCGCCCATATATGGCACAATTTGCAGCATGAAGCGCAAAACCGTATCGTGTATCAGCCGCGGCCCGCTGCGATCGGTGCCTTCAACCACATCAAAGCTGAGCCAGAATGTCAGAGTCGATACGAGCTGATCGATCAATGCCGCACGCAGGCGTTTATCGATCGACATCATGTTCCGCTGCTCCAATACGCTCAATACAGAATCGATGGCGCGGCGCTTCATAGCGAGTACTTTACGAAACCGTTTTGCCAGTGCCGGATACTGACCGACAAGCTCGCCAACATTACGATAGAAAAACCTGAAATCGTAAATCTCTTCCAGCACGATATAGACAAAGACCCAATTGTCCTCGATTGACTCCACCGCACCGTGAGTGCCGTTCAGAATGATAGCCATTTCGTCTTCAAAGCGGCCGAACAGCGCTTCAATGATCGGCTCTTTGCCCTTGAAATGATAATACAGATTGCCGGGCGACATATCGAGCGCGTTCGCAATATCGACCGCGCTCAACGCAGCTTCGCCTTCCTGGTTGAACAGGGTCAAACTGATATCAAGAATCCGATCACGGGTTTTCATATCTTCTCACTCGCGTCAGACGAGAAACGCCTGTTCTGATGCTCAATTTGACAGAAAAACGTCAATATGGAACGAATTTGATTGGGCAAGGTTAGTTAAATTTAGACTCTATCGAATTAGAGCAGACCTTGCTGCACGCCGGTAACCGGACGTGTGGAGGAAAAAGGAGATTTCCCATGGCGACGACGGGAGAGCAGATCGGCAAGGCTGCTGCCGAATCGACAACAGCACTAAACCCGCTGATGGGCGGATTGAACCGGCAGGAACTCCTGGGCTCGGTCGCCATGATGCTGAGACGCACGTCCATCTCGCCGGTTGCGAACGCCAAGTTTGCGGGGAAAATGGCCAAGGAATCCTATGAGATTCTGTCCGGCAAATCTGAGCGCGCGCCTGAGCGTAAAGACAAACGGTTCCGTGACCCGGCCTGGCAGCACAACCCATTCTACAAACGCGGCATGCAGACCTATCTGGCGATGCAGGAAAACCTCCGTGACTGGGTCGGCGACTTGAAACTCGGCGAGATGGAGCATGCGCGAGCTGAGTTCGTCATGAATATGATTACCGATGCCATCTCTCCAACGAATGCGCTGCTGACCAACCCGGCGGCAAAAAAGCGCGTCATCGATAGTGGCGGCCAGTCGCTGATTAAAGGGCTCCAGAACGCCTATGAAGACCTGACCAAGAATGGTGGGATGCCGAGCCAGGTCGATGGGCGCCCTTTCCAGGTCGGCGACAATCTCGCGACCACACCCGGAAAAGTGGTCTGGAAGAATGAGATGATGGAGCTCATTCAGTACACGCCGATCACCGAAGAAGTGCGAGAGATCCCGTTTCTGTCGATCCCGCCGCAAATCAATAAATTCTATGCCAGTGATCTCGACCCGATTACCAGTGTCGTACAATTCCTGCTGCGCAACGGCTTCCAGACCTTCATCATCTCATGGCGCAACCCGACCAAAGAGCACCGAGACTGGGGCCTGTCGGACTATGTCGACAGCCTCATTCAGTGTACCGAGGTGATGAAACAGATTACTGGCTCTGACAAAATCAATATTTCCGGGGCGTGCTCCGGTGGCATTACAACGGCAACCTTTGCCAGCCTGTTGGCCGCTGCCGATGACGACAGGATCAATGCACTCACCTTCCAGGTCTGCGTGCTCAATCCGAAACCTGATGACAGTGATATCGGGCAAATGGTGTCAGAGCGCAGTCTTGAAATTGCGCGCCGGTATTCCGCCCGCAAAGGCATTCTGAAAGGTGACGATCTCGCCCGCATGTTTGCCTGGATGCGTCCGAACGATCTCGTCTGGAATTATGTCGTTAACAACTACCTGATGGGCGAAGACCCACCGCCCTACAATGTTCTCTACTGGAACAATGATACCACCAATCTGCCGGCGGCGCTGCATTCCGATTATCTCGATTTCGGGATTACGCAGCCGTTTGCAAACCCGGGCAAGGTTGAGATAGCCGGTCACATGGCCGACCTGACCGCCGTCAAATGCGATGCGTTCATTGTTGCCGGTGTCACCGACCATATTACACCCTGGAAAGCCTGTTACCGTACGACGGGCCTGCTCGGTTCAGACAATATCGAATTTGTTCTCTCCAATAGCGGGCATATTCAATCTCTTCTCAACCCACCCGGTAATCCAAAAGCGAAGTACTTTCGTAATCCGAGTATTGAGCCAACAGCGGATGCCTGGGCAGCAGGGGCTGAGGAAGTTGCTGGATCATGGTGGACTCGTTGGGCAGAGTGGCTTCACGAGCGTTCTGGAGAGATGGTTGCGGCCCCCTCAACAGAAGGTTCGGAGCAGTTTCCCCCGCTCTACGATTCGCCGGGAAAATACGTGTTCGACTAGATGACTGATAAGTCTTGCGGCACCAAGTGATAAGGGAGGGCCGCATGGCCACGACACCAAAAGCGGGGCGTTTACCCGACATCTCCATGGAGACTATTGGCGGACAGACGGTTCGCGTCGCCCATTGGAGTGAAATCAAACAAAGTGACAAGCGTCCGCTCCTGTTTTTCAACGGCATCGGGGCCAATCTCGAGCTGGCGTTCGGATTGGGTGAATGGATCACAGATCGTGAAATCATCACCTTCGACATGCCAGGCGTGGGAGAAAGTCCGGCAGCGCGGTTTCCCTATCGCCCCTGGATGATGGCCCGACTGGCGCGCAAGCTGTGCGATCGGTTTGGCATGGGGGATGTCGATGTGATGGGTGTGTCCTGGGGCGGAGCAATGGCCCAGCAATACGCCTTCCAGTATCGCAATTCAGTCGGCAAGCTGATCTTGTGCGCCACGACAGCCGGCATGACGATGGTGCCGGGCAAGATCAGTGCGATCTCGAAAATGGCTGACGCGCGCCGCTATTCCGATCCTGAATTCATGCGTGAGAATTTCCAGCGCCTGTACGGCGAAGCAGCCGATGAGGGCGCCGGTCAGCACATTACGAACCTGAAGCCACCTGCCCCTATGGGATATGTCTATCAGCTCATCGCCTTTCTCGGCTGGTCCAGCCTTCCTTTCATTCGCCTGATGCGTATGCCAACTCTGGTCATGGCCGGTGACCAGGATGCGATCGTCCCGATGGCGAACGCCCATATCCTGAATACCGCCTTGCCGAATTCAAGACTTCATGTCGTGGACAATGGCGGTCATCTGTTTCTGGTCACGCAAGCCGATGTCAGCGTTCCTGTGATTACCGGTTTCCTTGATGAACCCGTGGACGCGATGCAGACGAGTTCACTTTGGGATATGGGGGTCTCGGCGGTCTGAAAGCACTATCTGACGGTCATGGACCCGCCTTAGGTTTTAGGTCCGTGCCGGTCTGCCAGTGAAATGATCCGGCCATCAGACTGCACCACAGATCCTGTCATCAAACCCTGTCCTTGTTTCAGAGTGTCAATCAACTCGGCTTGAGCCTGCGGCTGACCATACAGATAGCCCTGTAATTCATCACAGCGCTGCTCCACAAGGAAGCGCGCCTGCGCCTCGGTTTCGACGCCCTCTGCGGTCACAGTGAGGCCGAGCGCGTGCGCCATTGAAATCGTCGCTCGGGCAATCGCGCAGCTTTGATCGCTCGATTCAATACCGCGCACAAAGGCCTGATCGAGTTTCAGCTTGTCGAACGGAAAGCGCTGCAAATAGGCCAGCGAAGAAAAACCCGTCCCAAAGTCATCCAGGGCGATCCGCAAACCAAGATCCTTCAAATGACCCAAACGCTCCAAGACAAAAGCGTTGTCGGACAGGAAGACCGTTTCCGTGATTTCAAGTTCGATCCGGCTCGGATCAACACCTGTTGCCGCCAGCTTGGACTCGATCAGACCCAGGAGCGCGCTGCTATGGATTTGCAGCGGTGAGATATTGATCCCGACTTTCACCGAGTCCGGCAGCTCCGCGGCCGCTTCAATCGCTTTCTCCATCACGGCGTCGCCGAGGTCGATAATCATGCCATTGTTTTCGGCGAGCTGAATGAATGTGGATGGAGATATCGCTCCACGGGTCGGATGGAACCAACGCGATAGCGCTTCGACTCCAATCACCTGCGCCGTCTTCCCGTCAACGATGGGTTGAAACCGCAGCTGAAGGTCATTGGTTCCAATCGCGCGTTTCAGATCGCGCGCAAGTTCGCGTTGTCCACGAATACGCGCTTTGAAGGCTTCGGAATACTCCTTCCAGGTCGCCCGGCCGTCTGACTTTGCAGAGTAGAGCGCTAGATCAGCCTCCTTCATCAGTGACGCAGCGGTGTCGCCTTCCTCTCGCGTGATCCGCTTAAAGCCGATGCTGGCGCTGCACTGGATCTCAGAGCTTTCGAGTTCATAGGATTTGGCGAGCTCAGCGGTCAGATCTTCCACAAACTGCCGCAAACAATCCCCCTGAGACGCGCGAGTGGCGAGGATCGCAAACTCATCGCCACCGAAACGGCATATGACATCGTCGCTTTCACAATGGGTTTGCAGGCGCTCTGCCACTGATTGCAGAACCTCGTCCCCGCCGGAATGACCAAACGTGTCGTTGATCCATTTGAAGTTATCCAGATCGATCCAAAGCAGGCCACCCTCACTGTCTGGAAGAGCCGGTGCGTCGAGATGCAGTTGCACCGCACGATAGAAACTCGACCGGTTCAACAAGCCTGTCAGACTGTCATACTCAGCGAGAAAGGCCGCACGCCGCTCGCTGGCTTTCAGCGACGTGATGCTGCTGGCCGCCCCACGATACCCATCAAATTCGCCTTCGATATAAACCGGACGCGCTGAAAGCTTCCACCAGGAAGATCCTGTTTCACCCTTTTGCGCTGCGATCTCCAACTCGAGCGCAACAATTTCAGATTGCCGTGAAATCCTGAATTCCAGCAGGTCCCGCTCAGCAGAGGGTTCGAACAGGTCAATAAGACGTCTATTCGGAACGCCCTTCCGAAAGATGTCCGCCTCATGCAAGGCTTCGTCCATTTCGGTGAGCAAGCCAGAACGATCTGTCCGCCAGAAATAGGTGTCAGCGGCGTGACCGACATCTTTCAACACACTGCTCAATTCTCTGGCCTGCGCTGCAACGGACTCAACCGCGACAAGTCGCTTGCTCAATCGGGCATAGTACCAGCGGGCACAAACGGCCAGGCCGCTGAAATAACTCAGCATGATCAGCGAAATCGAGGTG
Source organism: Henriciella sp. (assembly GCA_030066975.1). Lineage (GTDB taxonomy): Bacteria > Pseudomonadota > Alphaproteobacteria > Caulobacterales > Hyphomonadaceae > Henriciella. The sequence continues at coordinate 47,794 of JASJAO010000014.1, forward strand.
GTCTCGATGTCGGTATAGAAGAATGCGTTTGCCGCAAAACACCCAACCACACCGGTCAAAAGCATTTTGGCGAGCCCTGGCATGATAGGTAGCAGAAGCGCCGCCGCCATGGTCAGCCCTGACAGCACCGCGCCCATGACCAACTGAGGTGGCGCAGGCTCGATCATGGCCAATATCCCGGGCACAACGCCCCAAATGAACCCGAGCGCGATGAAAGAGAACCGATGAAGCGGTGCCGGAGAGGTGACCATTTCCTTGCTGAACAGGACCGATTTCTCTCGAATGCTGCTTAGAAACAGCGCCGCGCAAGCCAGACATTGCGCAATCAACCAGAACCAGAACACGCCAGACACCTGTCCGAGATCCGACATGACCAGAATGGCCGCACTGATCAGGCTGCCCATGAAGAGAATGGGCGAAATGAGAGAGACAAGCGCCAGTTCCCTGACATTAGACCTGGTATAAAGTGGCTGTTCGCCAACTTCCGGGCTAATTGGTTCGATATTCGAAACTCGTGCCTGTGTCATAAGATCCGCCCATCTTGAGCGAAAATCTTACGAGGGCGACGCCAACACTCTGTTGAAACAGTCAGAAGAATTTCTGCTTTGAGCTCAAGTCTCGCGTAACCAAAACAGCCATTCTGGCGGAACCCAGAATGGCTGCAATCAGGTTTGACGATGGCACTACCGACTAGACGTCGAGAAGCAAACGCTCCGGGTCTTCAAGCGCTTCCTTGACCCGGACGAGGAAGGTCACAGCCTCTTTGCCATCCACGATACGGTGGTCGTACGACAGGGCCAGATACATCATCGGGCGGATCTTCACCTCACCATTGATCGCCACAGGGCGCTGCTCAATGCGGTGCATGCCAAGCACGCCTGATTGCGGTGGATTGAGGATCGGCGTTGACATCAGCGAGCCATAGACGCCGCCATTGGTAATCGTGAACGTGCCCCCCTGCATGTCGCCAATCGTCAGCGAACCGTCCCGCGCCTTTTTAGCGAGGTTTCCCAGTTCCCTTTCGATCCCGGCAATCGACAATTCATCACAGTCGCGAATGACCGGAACAACCAGGCCTTTCTCGGTGCCAACCGCCATGCCAACATCGTAGAAATTCTTGTAGATAATGTCGGTGCCATCAATCTCGGCATTTACCGCTGGAATTTCCTTCAACGCGGATACAACGGCTTTGGTGAAAAAGCCCATAAACCCGAGCTTCACACCATGTTTTTCGAGAAACGCTTCTTTATACTGTTTTCGAAGCGACATGACCTCTGTCATGTCGACATCGTTGAACGTCGTCAGCATGGCCGCGGTGTCTTGCGCTTCCTTGAGGCGCCGCGCAATCGTTTGACGTAGACGTGTCATCCGCACCCGTTCTTCGCGAGGTCCAATGTCACGCGGGGCCTTCGCAGCCACCGGTACAGCCGCAGCCGTTTTTGGTGGGATGTTCACATAGGCCATGGCATCAGCCTTTGTCGCGCGGCCATCACGGCCTGTGCCTGGGATATTCGCGGGATCGACGCCTGCCTCCGCAGAGATCCGGCGCACGGACGGGGCGACAGGACGGTCGCCTGTCGCGGCTGGTGCAGATTGAGCCGGTGCTTTTGCACTCGCCGCTGGAGCAGCGGTAGAGACATCAGCCCCTGCGCCTGCAGTAATCCGGGCGATCACGGACCCGGGCGTGACCCCATCGCCCTCTGCGACAAGCCATTCAGCGATGACGCCATCAGCGCTCGCAGGCACTTCCAACGCCACTTTATCGGTCTCAATCTCAGCGATGGTCTCGTCTTTTGAGACCGCGTCGCCAACCTGTTTGACGAAAGTGCCGATTGTCCCTTCCGCAACACTTTCCCCCATGCTGGGCACGAGCACGTCGACAGACGCACCACCGCCTGACGGGGCTGCGGCAGGTGCCGGTGCCGGCGCTGCAGCAGGCGTTTCAGCAACAGCACCGTTTGAACCACCAAGCTTACCGAGTAACGCCCCGATCTCGACCGTGTCACCTTCCTCGGCGACGATTTCGCTTAGGGTTCCAGCTTCGGTTGCAGACACCTCGACGGCAACCTTGTCGGTCTCAAGCTCTACCAGAACCTCGTCTTTCGCGACGCTGTCTCCAGCTGCCTTCATCCATTTTCCAACGGTGGCTTCCGTCACGCTCTCACCGAGGGTTGGGACTATAATGTCTGTCATATCAGATCTCTGCTTCGTAATTCTGCCAACCCGTTAGACCGTAACGAGGCTGTCTTCCACTGGTTTGTCACTAAGAGCTACGCCGATAAACGCCTCTTTTTCTCGGTTATGCGTTGCCATCAGGCCGGTCGCGGTGGCCGCTGCTGGCGGACGTCCGGCATATTTGGGTCGCGGATGGGCAACGCCCATTTTGCTCGCACACCACTCAATCTCGTCACGGATGAACGTCCATCCGCCCATATTGCGCGGTTCTTCCTGACACCAGACCAATTCGGCATTCGAGAAACGCTTTATCTCTTCCATCAGCGACTTGCGCGGAACGGGATAGAACTGCTCAATCCTGAGCAGGTAGATATCATCCGAGCCGGTCTTTTCGCGTGCCTCGAACAAATCGTAATAGACTTTTCCGGAGCAGAGCACGACGCGGCGGATCTTGTCGTCGGCGACCAATTTGACCTCGCCTTCGCGACCCGGCGTTTCGGCATCATCCCAGAGCACGCGATGGAAAGAGGATTTGGTGTTGAGATCATCCAGCGCACTGGTCGCGAGCTTGTGACGCAACAGCGATTTTGGCGTCATAATTACCAGCGGTTTGCGGAAGTCCCGATGGATCTGACGCCGCAGCGCATGGAAGTAATTGGCGGGCGTTGTCAGATTACAGACCTGCCAGTTGTCCTCGGCACACATTTGCAGGAACCGCTCAAGCCGCGCTGATGAGTGTTCCGGTCCCTGGCCTTCATAGCCATGCGGGAGCAGCATAGTCAGCCCGCTCATACGCAGCCATTTGCGCTCAGCGGACGAAATGAACTGATCGAAGAAGACCTGAGCGCCATTGGAGAAGTCGCCAAACTGCGCTTCCCACATGACCAGCGCATTCGGGTCGGCCAGTGAGTAGCCATACTCATATCCGACCACCGCTTCTTCTGACAGCAATGAGTCGATCACTTCATACTCTGCCTGGCCTTCACCAAGGTGATTGAGCGGCGTATGACGATTACCAGTCTTCTGATCGATAATATGACTATGGCGCTGAGAGAATGTCCCACGCCCTGAATCCTGACCAGAAAGGCGAACCGTAAAGCCCTCATCCAGAAGCGACGCAAAAGCGAGATGTTCAGCTGTCGCCCAATCGAGGCCTTTACCCGTTGAAATCGCTTCAGCACGGCCATTTATAACCCGCTTCAGGGTGCGGTGAACATCATAGCCTTCTGGCAGGGTGGTGAAACGCTCGCCAAGCTCTTTCAACTTGGCTTTCGAAACGCCCGTCTTTCCACGGCGCTCGTCATCCTCGGGCAAGCCAAGTCCGGCCCACTCGCCTTTCAGCCAGTCAGCTTTACCGCCTTCCAGCGTCTTGCCATCTTCAAATGCCTTATCGAGGAAGACTTCAAACGCTTTCACATCGGCCTCAACCTGATCAGCCGTGACCAAGCCTTCCTTGACCAGCCGCTCGGCATAAAGCTCACGTGTGGATCTATGGCCCTTGATCTTGGTGTACATCACAGGCTGGGTGAACATCGGTTCGTCACCCTCATTATGGCCAAATCTGCGATAGCAGAACATGTCGATGACCACGTCCTTGGCAAATTTCTGCCGGTATTCTGTTGCCACTTTCGCAGCATAGACCACCGCCTCAGGGTCATCGCCATTCACATGGAAAATCGGTGCCTGTACCATCAGCGCCACATCAGACGGATACGGCGAGGACCGCGAATACATCGGGCTCGTGGTAAAACCGATCTGATTGTTGACAATAAAGTGGACCGTACCACCGGTGCGATACCCTTGCAGCCCCGAGAGCGCAAAACACTCCGAAACCACGCCCTGGCCAGCGAACGCCGCATCGCCATGCAGCAGCAGAGGTAATTTGCGTGAACGGTCCAGTTCACCTGTATCCTCCGCTTCCATAGCCTGCTTGGCCCGCACGCGCCCCAGCACAACAGGGTTTACCGCCTCAAGGTGAGACGGATTGGCGTTCATCGTCAGGTGAACCTTATTGCCATCAAACTCGCGGTCGGACGAAGCACCGAGATGGTACTTTACGTCACCGGACCCAAAATCGTCCGCGCCCTGCGTCGAGCCGCCCATGAACTCATGGAAGATCTTCTCATACTTCTTTCCCATCACGGCGGCCAGCATGTTCAGACGGCCGCGGTGCGGCATGCCAACGACAATCTCATTCACGCCCAGGGCGCCGCCGCGCTTGATGATCTGCTCCAGCGCTGGCACTGCGGCTTCGCCGCCGTCCAGACCAAAGCGCTTGGTGCCGGGATAGCGCTTGTGCAGGAACCGCTCAAAGGTTTCTGCTTCAATCAATTTACTGAGGATGGCCTTCTTGCCTTCTGGCGTAAACGCGACGCCTTTATCGGGGCCTTCGATCCGTTCCTGAAGCCAGCTTTTCTCTTCCGGATCAGAGATGTGCTGAAACTCGATCCCAAGCGTCGAGCAATAGGTCCGGTTCACAATGTCGAGAATCTCCCGCACCGTTGCATGGTCAAGCCCCAGAACACCATCGATGAAGATCTTGCGATCCATATCACCCGCTTCAAAGCCATAACTCTTCGGGTCGAGTTCAGGTTGATAGCCCTTATCCTCAATGCCCAGCGGATCGAGATCAGCATGCAAATGACCGCGCATACGATAGGCACGAATCATCATCAGCGCTCGAACGGAGTCTTTCACGCTCCGCGCGATGTCAGCGTCTGAGGCTGCCGGCGCGGCGGCTTTCAGTTTCTTTTCCAGCTGAGGTTCAAGCAGCGTCCAATTGCCATCGAAGGCTGCGGTTTCCTCGGCATTCTCAGGCTTTGGCCAGGCGGCCCGTTTCCAGCTCGCCCCATCTGCGTTGCGCGTCGCGTCGGCCTGGCCATCGCCGAGCTCATCAAAAAACGCCCGCCAGCTTTCAGGCACTGAGCCCGGATCTTGCGCATATGCAGCCTGCATCTGTTCGATCCAGACCGCGCTGCCCCCGTAAAGAAACGCTGTATCGAGCAAGGCATTGTTGGCCGCGCTGCGACCATTGCCTACCGGGGAACCATCATCTGCCATATTAGCAACCGTCCTGATTAATGGGACGGCCGGGCGGGGTCATTCTGGCCTCGTCTGGCCGCCTTGAGCCACACTATATAGTGCGGAGTTAGCCTTTAAGAACCTCTACCATGGTCGTGCCAAGTCTGGCAGGGCTTGGTGACACACGAATGCCTGCCGCTTCCATTGCTGCAATCTTGGACTCCGCATCACCCTGCCCGCCTGAAACGATGGCACCGGCATGGCCCATGGTGCGCCCTTTCGGGGCCGTGCGACCAGCGATAAAGCCAACCATTGGCTTCTTGCGTCCCTTCTTGGCTTCGTCGATCAGGAATTGCGCAGCTTCTTCTTCAGCTGAGCCACCGATTTCACCAATCATGATAATTTGTTCTGTTTCATCGTCTGCCAGGAACATTTCCAGCATGTCGATAAACTCTGTGCCCTTGACCGGGTCACCGCCAATACCCACAGCCGATGTCTGGCCAAGGCCCGCTACCGTCGTCTGATACACCGCCTCATAGGTCAGCGTCCCAGAGCGCGACACCACACCCACAGAGCCTTTGGAGAAAATCTTGCCGGGCATAATGCCGATCTTGCACTGTTCTGGGGTCAGCACGCCGGGGCAGTTCGGTCCGATCAAACGCGAGTTGGACTTATCCAGCTTGGCCTTGACCCGCACCATGTCGAGCACCGGCACACCCTCTGTGATACAGATGATCAGCGGGATTTCGGCATCGATCGCTTCTTCGATCGCGGCTGCGGCGCCGGCAGGCGGAACATAGATCACTGAAGCATTGGCCCCGGTCGCATCTTTCGCGTCAGCCGCATTGGCATAGATTGGCAATTCCTTGCCGCTATCAGCTGTCCAGTTTGTGCCCGCTTTCTTTGGATGCGTGCCAGCCACCATCTGGGTGCCGAAATACTCCAGCGCCTGATTGGTATGGAACGAGCCGGTTTTCCCGGTCAGGCCCTGAACGATAACTTTGGTATCTTTGTCGATTAGGATGGACATGTGTCTTAGGCCTTTACTGCGGCAACAATTTTCTGGGCGGCATCGTCGAGATCGTCGGCGGGGATGATGTTCATCCCACTGTCGGCAAGGATCGCTTTGCCTTTGTCGACATTCGTTCCTTCAAGGCGAACAACCAGCGGGACGGCCAGATTGGTTTCTTTCACGGCCTGGATCACACCTTCGGCGATCACGTCACATTTCATGATGCCGCCAAAGATATTGACCAGAATGCCTTTCACATTCGGATCCTTCATGATGATCTTGAACGCAGCGGCCACTTTCTCGGCGTTGGCGCCGCCACCCACATCACAGAAATTGGCAGGCTCTTCGCCATACAGCTTGATGATATCCATCGTCGCCATAGCAAGGCCTGCACCGTTGACCATACAGCCGATTGTTCCGTCGAGCGCGATGTAGGCGAGATCCCACTCGGAAGCTTCGATCTCTTTTTCGTCTTCTTCCGTTGTGTCGCGCAGATCCATAATGTCGGGGTGACGGAAGAGCGCGTTGCCATCGAAGGAGACTTTCGCGTCCAACACGCGAAGGTGACCATTCTCCATCACGATGAGTGGGTTAATCTCCAGCATGGACATGTCTTTTTCGGTGAAAGCTTTGTAGAGCGTCGGGAACAGTTCCATCCCATCCGCGCGCGCCTGACCTTCGAGTTTCAGCGCATCACACAGCTTTCCAGCCGCTTCTGCATCAACACCGCCGCCGACCGGTAGCGTGAGGATCTTTTCAGGGGTCTCATGCGCCACTTCCTCGATGTCCATGCCGCCCTCGGTCGAGGCGACAAAGGCGATCTGACCGGTCGCGCGATCAACGAGCATGGACAGATAAAGTTCGCGATCAATGTCGGCGCCATCTTCGACATAAAGGCGATTAACCTGCTTACCTTCGGCTGAGGTCTGCGCGGTGACCAGATGATGGCCAAGCATCGCTTTGGCATGCTCCATCACTTCATCTTTGGAAAATGCCAGGCGGACGCCGCCCTTTTCTCCGGCAGCGGCCTCAATGAACTTTCCTTTGCCGCGGCCACCTGCATGGATTTGGCTCTTCACGACCCAGAGCGGACCCGGCAGAGTGTCGACGGCTTTCTGAACATCGTCGAGCGTTAGAATGGGCACACCGTCGGCGACCGGCGCCCCATAAGACTTCAGGACCGCCTTCGCCTGGTATTCGTGAATGTTCATAAGTTGGGCCTCTTCCAGCATGTCGCGGGCGCACTCAGCCCGCCAAGAACCGGGCGCTTATAACACTGCCGCCCCCTCTGACAACCGTGACTGAGAGGTTGATTGCGTTGTCAGAGCCAATCTTTGGGCATATTCAGGGGGCTGGGTATGTGCTGCACACTCAGCATGCTTAAATCTCAGTCAATTCCGATCGCGCTGAAGGGCATGTCATTCTGACGAATCGTTTCGCCTTGATTGTTCTTGACCAGCAGACTGAGCCGCTTGCCGTCCCAATCAATCTCAACCACGCCGTAATTCTCAACCGGGGCTCCAGCGCCAACCTGGCGCGTATCCATCTCATCGCTTTCTGAAAGGAAGCTGACATTGAGGGAGGAAGCTGTCAGTTCGGTCGCGGTATAGGGCAAGACACCGGCTTCTTCGTAAATGAACGCTGTGTGGCGATCGCCTGACAGGAACACAACCCCGGTTGCCCCTGCGCGTTTGATCGACTCGAAAAGACGCTCCCGTTCGGCTGGCATCTGCGACCAGGCCTCCCACCCGTGCACCGTCGGCATAACCTGAATAGAGGATGCGATCAGGCGCAGGTCTGCAGGCTCGCGAAGCTGGTTCTGCAGCCAGGTCCATTGCGCCGACCCAAGCATGTCCTGCATAGACCCGTCCGCAGCCGGCAAATAGCGCTCCTTGCCTTTTGCGCCCCATTCGTCGGTTGGGGTCAGCCCCGAGCGGAAGTACCGCGTGTCCAGCATGATGACCTGTGTGCGCTGCCCCTCCGGCCCGAAGGTGCGTGCGTAGTAGGTTCCCGGCCAGTAGCCGACATCCTGGTCTTCCAGCCCCCAGAAGACTTCATGTATACGCTCAGCAAGTCCGCGGAATGGAAATTCCTTGCCGGCATCATTGGCGCCGAAATCATGGTCATCCCAGGCGACCATCATCGGGATATTGGCGCGGATCGCCTGAAAGTCTTCGCGAGCCGCCAAATCAGAAAACGATTCGCGCAGCTCCATCAGATCAGCATCATTGTTGACATAGGCGCGTCCGTCACGATCGCCATAAACATTGTCGCCGACCATCAGAAAGAGGTCTGCTTCTTCCTCGGCGATACTCATCAAGGCCTGGCTGGCGTCTTTCTCTTCATCCAGGCAGGACCCGAGAATAACCCTGGAAATGACCGCGTCTTCGGCGGGTAGCGCCTTCCCGGGAGGCGCTTTCGGCAGCGCGCTGTCGGGAATGGTGTCATAGTAAAGCTCGAGCGCCGCCTCAGCGGTATCCGGCTTCGGCGCAAAGATCTGCGTGATCCCGCCATTCTCTGTAACGCATGCGCCGAGTGAGATGAGACCCACCCCCATCAATGCCAAACGCCTCATCCCAATCCTCCTGAAACAACCCATGTTCGAACTTTCTAGGTCGAAAGCACAACAAACCTGTAACAGGATTCTAAATCGGGTTTAGGTCGAAAAGACAACGCCCCACAGTAGTCGATCGGGGGAGATTGAGATGATCACCTGTCCCTAGGCCCAAGTGCCATGAAAACCGAGCGGCCAAGTATAGTCTGCCCGCCAGATACAGATCGGTCCGTCACTGACATGGGCGGCATCGAACACACAGACCTCGCGCGCTTTGGCTTTTAGATTCAAGACCGGACCGATCAGCCAACTGTCTTCCTCGCGCAGCCCGCCCGGTTTGGGAACGAACAGGAATTCCTCGACCATGCGATCATAGCCAAACTCGAAAGTGTCGGTTTCGCCGCGCTCCCAGTTGTGCACGGAAAGTGCACTCGCCCCCGGTCGACCAGGCACTGTGCCAGAAGCAAGTGCTGTCAGCTTGCGCGGCAAGCCTTGAAAGTCGGGATTGACCTGCGGAAACTCGCCGTCGAGGCCTGTTTCAATCAAGTACGCATCCCCTTCTGGCGGGATAACGATCTGAGTGAAATCTGCAGAAAACCCATCTTCTTGTCTCCAGTCACCAGTGATCTCGGCCGTTCCGCCGCCCGCGCCAAGAATGGGCTCGCGGTATAGCGCTGCGTCGATGCGGAGGGTTCCGTCAGCCTCCTGCCAGGCCGAACCGGTGTGATAGAAGGCTCGCGGCGGCGCTTGAACCCAGCGCCGGCTAGAGAGATCGTCCTTGTCGATGATCAGGATTTTCAGACCGTCTTCCGGTTGCCAGACAAAATGATCAATGAAGGGAGGAACAGGACTTGTATTAATCCACGGCTGCACAAGGATCACTAGCTGGCGCTCTGTCATGGCCCAGTCATGGATGTAATATTCCTTGCCGGTATTGGCGATCGCGACGTCTTCGACGGTGCCAGTCGCGGCAATCTTGTAGATTGCCATATGTTCGCCAGCCATGCCGAGATTCCAGATCCGGCCGTCAGGCTCAACCTTCGGATGGGCGAGAAAGGGCATGCTCGCGAGATCTGCGCGCCAGACTTTCGGTCCTTTCGTCTCAAGGGTCTCGGCATCCATGGAGAAGGCCGACCCGGCCTCCCAAAGCGCGAGCAATTCGCCATTGACCATCATCACCGATGTGTTGGCGGCGTTGACATCATCTGGTGACATGACCGCGAAGGAGGGGTCGCCCACCGTGCCAAAGCCCGGCGCCAGAAAAGCCCCCGCCTTCAGTTCTTCCTTACGCTTGTGAGTCTGCACGAACCGGCCGGAATGAACGGCTTTGCCATCATCAATGGCAATCCGATGCACCAGACCGTCCCCATCAAACCAGTGGCTCGCCGGTGTCTTGCCATGATGCAGCTGCGCTGGCCCATTGCGATAGAGCGATCCGGACAAGCCGCTAGGTGCCTTACCGAACACCAATTGCATCGGAGCTGGATCAAACCCGTTCACCGGAGCGTTACGATATCCAACGTGCCAGTCGGGCAGATTGTGGTGAGGCTCGGCCATCGCTTTACCAAGTCCGGTGCGAGCTGCTGCGGTTACAGCCAGGCCTGTCGTCAAGAATCCTCGTCTAGAAAAACTCATTGCTCCGTCTCCTGATCTCAGTGGGCTTATTTCATTGTGATCGTGTGGACGTCGTCGTCAGAAGACACAGTGAACTTCGCATCCTCCCAACTGGCCGGACCAAACCGGCCCTTCGCATTGTTGGAAAAGGCATAGGGCTCCGTCGGCATGCCGAAGGGATTGGTGTTCATTTCACCATCATCATTGACGTCATGGTACAAACGCACAGCGTATTCGCCGGGGACCAGACCTTCAAACCTCGCGCTGATCGTGTCACCCTCGACGACCACATTAGCGCCGTTGACCGCGCCCTCGCCCTCATAGGTTTCCTCATTAAACAGACCGAGGATAATTGTGCCTTCTGCGGTCTGGATGCCTTCAACAGTCACGGTAAGTGCCGCCGCACTCATGACTGGCATCGCGAGGGCCATGGCGGCGACGGATGTGAGTTTCGAAATGATAGAGGCCATAACAGGTTTCCTTTGTTGGTGCTCATATGTCCGGCAATGCCGGCTAGGTTTGACTGTGAAACGGATATGACAAAGTCTGACGCATTGAACTGCTGCGACTTCGCAAGAGGGGTGGAATCCTTCGCGAAATCCGGCCAATGTCACTCGCGAAGCGTGAATGACAGGGGCCGAACACTTTGCGTATCGCGATTGACTGGGACAAGCTTCGCCGATCGGGACTCGCCTACACGGCAGTGTCGGCCTTCCTGGCCTTTATCGACCCATACGACGCGTCGCAGTCCATGTCTTACCCGTTCGCGTTCCTCTATTGGTTCGGCATGGTTATGTCCGGAGGGTTGGGCGGCGGCCTGTCACTTTGGGTGTATGAACGCCTCCTCCCCAACGGCCTGAAGCTGATCGGCCTCGCCATTGCCGCGCTGACAGCGACACTGGCTGTTTTGGTATTCATTGTGACCGCCACCCTCGTTCAAGGCTATTTCGTCCCACTGGAAGCCCTGCCGCGTCTGTTCGGGCTCATTCTGGTAATCTCGATCGCGCTTACGGGCTTGAGCGAGCTTGTTGACCGCGCCTACGGCTATCAGGAGACCATCGGCGCCTTAAACGCGGCGCCTGATCCTGTATCGAGTTTCCTGGAACGTCTTCCGATAAAGTTTCGAAATGCCGAGTTGCATGCCATTTCTTCGGAGGATCATTACCTGCGGGTCTATACCTCGATCGGTGAAGAACTGATCCTGATGCGGCTGGCAGATGCGGTGCGGGAACTGGACGGCGCCGAGGGGTTGCAGGTCCACAGATCCTGGTGGGTGGCCAGGGCCAGTATTGCAGATGAGAAACGCGAGAATGGACGCAGCGTCCTGATCCTTCAATCGGGCACTGAAGTCCCGGTGTCGCGCAGCTATCGCGCCAAAGCCAAGGATATGGGCCTGATCGCTTAGTTCCTGGGCCATCCAGCTCGGGAAGGTTAATGGCCCGAATGTTGCCCTATTCTAAACGCGCATGAGCCCTATTCCGCATACACAGTGTTCGTGTGGGAGAAAGCTCCCCATTTGGTCGTCATCAGCAACAGCGATCAAGATCGACAGAAGACGAAAGCAAGACACATGAACGGCTCTCACACCATATCCCGTACACTAACCGTGATTGTGATGGGGATCGCCGCGACTGTCCTTTTCGTTATGGCAGCGTCACCTGCAACCCCGCTGTTCGCGGGTTAGTCGACCAGCCCACCCGGCATGACCGGGCGATCGCGCCAGCCCCCCATGCTGCGGATGCGATCATACATTACCAAAGCCCCGGCCAGGCTGACATTGATGCAGAACTTGGTCGGAATCTTCACCACGTGATCGCACTTCGCCAACATCTCCGCCGATAGATCACCCCGTTCGCGTCCGAGCACATAGGCCGCTGCGCGCGGGTGCCGGAACTCCGGAAGCGCAATCGCATCGTCGGTCAGTTCGATCCCGACCAACTGACAACCCTTTGGAAAAGCCATATCTTCGATTGTGTCCCACTGATAGTAAGGCACGTTTTTGAACGTCCGGGAGGTGTCGGCTTTGTAGGCGGTCCGGACTTTGTCGGCTGCGCCAACCGAATAAACGAAACTCGCCCCGAACGCGTTCGCCGTGCGCATCAGTGCGCCCAGGTTCATCGGCTTGGAGATCCCCTCAGCGCCCATCGCAAAATACCCACGCATTAGATCACTCCCAGTCTAAATCGGCCGAGCGCGAGCAGAACAATCAGCATAACCGGAGCTACCAAACTCACGCGCCGGGCCAGGCGCAAATGCCGAAGCGGGTTTGGATAGGTTTCGATCAGATGCGCTGCGGCGGATTGCTGAACCGGCTCTGCCCCGCTCTGGGACTGCGACTGACCGGCAGCCGCAATCACCGCATCATTCGCGAGAACGCGGTCGTCAAACTCAGGTTTCCAGGCCTTCAATGCCCGTCGCAGCACCAGTGCGATCACCACACGCATCTGAACCGCAAGCGCAAATGCGAACGCAATCACGCCCAGCAATATCCAGAATACAAGGGCCGTCTCCACGCTTTCAACTCCGCTACGTCACGCCTTCACAGCGCCCGTTGCCACGGCTACCAAGGCAGCGTCAACGCAACACCTGAAATCACTACAGAGGAAACGCCCATGAAAGCCCTGCTCTCCAAAGCGCCCGGCGGCCCGGAAACACTGGTTCTGGAAGAGGTGGAAAGCGCCGAAGCAGGCCCGGGTCAGGTTGTGATCGATGTGAAAGCGATCGGTGTGAACTTCCCCGACACGCTGATCATCAAGGATATGTATCAGTTCAAGCCGGAACGCCCGTTCAGCCCCGGCGGTGAGGTTTCTGGCGTGGTCAAATCTGTTGGCGACGGCGTTACCAACCTACAGGTGGGTCAGCGCGTGATCGGCTCTTGCGGATGGGGCGGTATGCGCGAAGAACTTGCGCTTGAGGCCGGACGCTGCATTCCGATCCCGGATACTGTGCCGTTCAACGATGCCGCCGCCTTCGTGATGACCTATGGCACTAGCTATTATGCCTTGAAAGATCGCGCCGATCCGAAGCCGGGCGAGAGCTTGCTCGTGCTCGGCGCGGCTGGAGGTGTTGGCATTGCCGCCGTCGAACTTGGCAAGGCGATGGGCCTTGAAGTGATCGCCGCCTGCTCGACGCAGGCGAAAGTCGATTTCTGTCTGTCCAAAGGCGCCGATAAAGGCCTCGTCTATCCGACTGGCGAGTTGGACCGCGGCCAGCAGAAAGAGCTGTCCAATCAGATCAAGGAGCTTGGCGGCGGCGGTGTAGATATCATCTATGACGCGGTTGGCGGTTCCTATGCCGAACCTGCCGTTCGGGCGATGAACTGGGAAGGCCGCTACCTGGTGATCGGCTTCCCGGCTGGCATCCCGAAGATTCCGCTTAATCTAACCCTGCTCAAGTCGTGCGACATTCGCGGCGTCTTCTGGGGCGCAGCCGTGGCGCGCGATCCGGCAGGCAATCAGAAAAATCTCGGTGAGATGTTCCAGATGTATGCCGAAGGGAAGATCAAACCGCATGTCAGCGAGACCTTCCCGTTGGAGCGTGGCGGCGAGGCGATCCAATACCTCATCGACCGCAAAGCGCTCGGCAAGGTGGTTGTGACGGTTCCCTAAGCACCTTATTTCCGGCCCATGCCTGAACTGCCCGAAGTTGAAACCGTCCGTCGCGGTCTGTCACCTGTCATGGAAGGGCGTGTGATAGAGCGGCTCGAGGTCAATCGTCCTGACCTCCGCTTCCCGTTCCCGGATCGTTTCAGAGAGCGCGTTGAAGGCACGACCATCACGCGCATGGGTCGGCGTGCAAAGTTCCTGGTCACCGAACTGTCCAGCGGCGAAGCGCTGATCATGCATCTTGGTATGTCGGGCCGGTTTACGGTCAATAATGCTCCTACAGCAGACTTCCACCATGATCCCGGCACCAATCCCGCTCACGATCATGTCGTCTTTCATATGGAGGGCGGCGCGACTGTCACCTACAATGATCCACGCCGGTTTGGCTTCATGGAGCTGTGGCCCATGGACGATATCGAGACCTATCCGCGGGTGAAGGATCTCGGACCTGAACCGCTGTCTAATCACTTCAATGCTGCCTATCTCGACCAGGTCTTTGCAGGCAAAGCCGCCCCAATCAAAGCCGCGCTTCTGGATCAGAGCGTGATCGCCGGTCTTGGCAACATTTATGTCTGTGAGGCGCTGTTTCGCTCTGGCATCAGCCCGCGCCGAAAAGCCGCTTCTGTGACAGGGGTCCGTAACACGCGCCTAGCGCCCGCCATCAACGACGTGATCGCGGAAGCCATCGCGGCGGGCGGCTCCAGCATCTCTGACTTCGCCAGCACCAGCGGAGAGCTTGGCTACTTCCAGAAACAGTTCAGCGTATATGATCGGGAAGGCGAGCTTTGCGAAGTCTGTTCCACGCCTATCAAACGTATCGTCCAATCAGGCCGCTCGACCTTCTTCTGCAGCAGTTGTCAGCGCTAGTTGCGTGCACAGCGCGGTGCCCGTTTGCGACCTCTTTGAGCCCGCCGCATGGACCTTCTGGCGCAAATGAGCGGTTCCCGTGTATTCTGGCCCATTCGACTGACGGCCGGAATGAGCGCGATGACAACCAAGGCCCCGATCAAGCCGTATTCAACAGCCGACGCACCAGATTCATCGCTCCAGTCAGGAACGTCTTCACCCAAGATGGAGGATTGACCGAATAGAAACTCACGCCTGTTCATCAGAAAGCCTTTCCAACAGCCACGATCTCACGGAAAGGTTTCAACAATTCTACTTTTAGTTGATTTATTTTCAACGAATGCGGACAGCCCCTTGTTCAGGCGCCGCGTCCGGTGCAGAAGTCTGTCGCTTCATCGCCCTGAATAGCGTGCTCTACGCACTCATAATTCTTGTCATGCTGCTCGCCGACATGGCTCAGCGCGCCGAGCAAACCGACCAAGATCAGGCTCGCCACAAGCGTGTATTCGATCGCTGTCGCCCCGCTCGCGTCTTTCGCGGCCCTTGCGCAAATTCTCCATCCGAAAGAAGAAAGTCTGATCGCCATGCTTTCCGGATCAGCAAGAAGCCTGCCAGATCCGGAAAGGTCACGTTTTCTGGCCCATCAAGCGTCAGTCATTGCCCCAAAGGCGTGACCACCAGGACCCTTTTGGCTTTTCGGGCAGATCCACATTGATGGCCGCCGCAGAGTATCCGCCATCGGCCATTTTCTGCTTGATCTCGTTGAGATCCCAGCCTGTCAGTTTGGCGAGCTGCTTGGCCTCTTCATCCCAGCGTTCCACCAGGCCCTCGGCGTACAGACCAGCTTCCTCGCACTGCCCATAGTCCCCGCGCCAGGGATGACGCAGGACATAACGGCCCTGATAGTTTTCGCGATCCCCTGTCACCTGAAAGTTCAGATCCTCTGGAAAGGTCTCGGCATCGTAGCGGACATGCAATCGGGTTACAAAGGCGTCGACGGGCTGAGGGCCAAATCCCGGACGCATTGGTTGGATGTCCCCCTGTCCACCTTCATCCAGCCACATGACTCCCAGTTCGCGCAGCTCGGACCGGGACAGCGGGTTTGCCGCACAAGGGTCGCACCAGCTCATATCCCAGGCATATTCCATGAATACAGCCTTGCCGCTCTGCTTCTCGGTCTGATGCGTGAACATGGCTTTGTAGAATTCGCCGAACTCATCCTTCACATAGATCGGGACATCCATGTTGGAGGGTAGTTTCACGGTTTTGTAATTGGTCGTCTCAACTCGGCCTTTGCGAGTGATGGCAAACACGAACAGCTCCTGCTTGCCATCTGCGTTGACCGTACCAAGCCGGATCGGAAGCATGAAGTCTTCGTCTTCATAGGCGACCTGAATCGGACGCAACATGCTGGAACCGGAATGACGTTCCAGATTCACTTTCGCGACAAAGAACTTCATACCGCGTTTGAGATAAGCGCCAACGACGTCTTCTGCACCATCGGGGATGCGATAGCCATTGCCATTGAGCCAAGTGATCAGACCGTCTGACTCCTCAGCCGACAGAATCAGAATGTCATATTCGCCAACTTCGTACTCCGCTTCGATCGTCACACCGAGCGCTTCAGCTTCGGGGGCTGCCTCTTCCATGGCCATCGCCTGAGGTGCTGACGACATGGCAATCATGTCGCGCCGATAACGCAATTCACAGGGGTTTTCGTCATAATACTCGACCAGACGCGGCGCCGTGTATTCATCCAGATGATCGACCAAGGCCGGATTCGCAACATTGATCTGCTCGCGCTCTGGAATATCGACGACTGGAACAACCATCGCGAACTCGCTGACATCCCCGCGATAGTCAGACGCCATGGTGATCACGGTGCGCTCATCATCGCGCACGAGGACAACTTTGGAGGCATCATTGAATAGGTCCGTGTCGGCTTTCGCGACATAGAAGCCGCAAAAGGCAGAGGCCGCGGGCGCGCTAAGCGCGAACGATGTAAGGCCGAGCGCGCAGGCGCTGAGCAGAGGTGTCAGTTTCATTTCCATGTCCCTTTCTGGAAATCCATTGAAACCGCTCTGCCGGGATCAACCGATCCAGAACGGGCGTTAAAATGGCGAGCGCAGCAAGCGCATACAGCATACTGCCACGCAGATGATGCTCCCAGCTAAGCCAGGCCGCAAAGGCCGCCACAGCGAAAGCAAAGATGAGGCGCCCCAACCAGTGATCGGGCGTAGAGCGCGGATCGGTAATCATGAAAAAGGCAAAGACCAGGAGCGCGCCGGACTGCATCTGATGCATGGGGATGGTCATGGGATCGCCGAGATAGAACGCGCGGAGGGTCAATATGAGTGCGAAGAATCCAAGGAACCCAAGTGCGATGTCCAGCCGTTTTGCAGATGACAGAACCAGCGCGGCGAAACCAATCGCAAAGGCGGCAAAGATCGGCGTTTGCCCCCATTGCCCCGGACTGACCCAGGCGGCGCTACCCGCAAGAAGACTGATCGCGACGATGCCGATACAAGCAGGATTGAACAGATGCTTGCCGCGATAGCGGATCAGGAACTTGGCGCTGACCCCGATCAGTCCTGCCGCCAGCCAGAACCAGGCGGAGTTTGCGCGTAGAAGGATCGACAGAGACAGCGATGTGATCAGTGCCGACTTCCACTGAAAGTCAGCCATCAGGGCAATTCCGCCTGACAGCTTTGATCCACGCCAATGCGCACCTTTCAACGTCCGCCGTCCAGCCTTGGCTTGTCTGGCATTGACCCACAAGGTGCCGCCAGTCTGCGCGATCATCGCCCCTAGGAAGGCGGCGAGAAAATGCTTGGGCTGGGCCCCAAAGTCACTGGTCAAGAATGAGATCGAAAACAAACCGGTGAGGGCCAGGATCTGCCAATGCCGAGCATCGGCACTCAAGCCCTTGATCAGCGCTGCGATTGGCGTCCAAACTCCCATGCGAAAACAAAACACACCAAATGCGGGCGAATTAGGGCGGAGCGCACTCAACCTGCGACGGTCGCGTCTATGGCGCTTTGCAGAAAGGCAGAGTAGACCAGCGACATGACTGATACTGCGGCTCAGAAAACCGTCTCATTCGGCTATGACACCGTGACCCCCGATGAAAAGGTGGATCGCGTCAAAGGCGTGTTCCGGTCTGTCGCGTCGAAATATGATCTGATGAACGATCTGATGTCGGGTGGGGTTCATCGGCTATGGAAGCATGACACGATGAACCGGCTGAACCCGCAACCTGGTGAGCGGCATCTGGACGTTGCGGGCGGGACCGGCGAGCTGGCGCGCGGGTTTCTCAAACGTGCGGACGCGGCTGGGAAACGCCGGGGAGATGCGCGCCAAGCGACCGCGATTGTCTGCGATATCAATGACGCCATGCTGGACGCCGGTCGGGCCCGCAGCGACAATGAACAATGGGGTGATCGACTGGATTGGGTGTGCGCCGATGGCAGCTCTCTGCCTTATCCAGATCGCAGCTTCGATGCGGTCACAGTCAGCTTCGGCATTCGCAACTTTGCCGACCGGATTGCCGGTTTGAAAGAGTTTCGCCGGGTCCTGAAACCCGGCGGCCGCCTTGCGATCCTGGAATTCAGTCATATGACCGCACCGCTTTTACAGCAGGCCTATGACACTTACAGTTTCAATATCATTCCACCGATGGGCGCTCTGGTCGCTGGTGACCGGGAAAGCTATCAGTATCTGATTGAGAGCATCCGGCGGTTTCCAGATCAGGATACGTTCAAGGCCGAGATTGAGGACGCTGGCTTCGCAAAAGTCAGCGTGACGAATTTCTCTGGCGGCATTGCAGCGCTTCACTTTGGGTGGGCTGTCTAGACCATGTTCAAGGCCCTCGCCGACTATGCCCGCTTGATGCGCGTTGGAACCGCACTCGCGCGTCACGATGTGATCCTGCCGGGCGAATATCATGCGCGGCTGCCTTTCCCAGCCAAGATTGCGGGCAAAACGCTGCGCCTGATTGGCGGAGGCGCGAAAGGTCGACCGGGTGAGCGACTGGCGGCCGCGCTGGAAAAGCTTGGTCCGGCTTATATCAAACTGGGTCAGTTCCTGGCTACGAGGCCGGATGTGTTCGGGGTTGAGACCACCAGCGACCTTTCTCGCCTGAAAGACCAACTCGCGCCGTTTTCGATCAAGGCCGCCAGGCAAGCGCTTGAGGAACAGTTTCCGGAAGATCACGAGGCCCTGTTTCCAAACCTATCTGATCCGATCGCAGCCGCCTCGCTTGCTCAGGTGCATCGGCTGGAGACCGAGGATGGCGCCAAAGCCATCAAGATCCTGCGCCCGGGCGTTGAAGCGCTGATTGCGCGGGAGCTTCGCGCCATCAAACGCGCAGCCCGAACGGTGGAGCGCGTGTCGCTTGACAGTCGAAGACTGGAGCCGGTCGCCTTTACCGAAACGGTGGGTGCCAGCATGGAGAAGGAGCTCGACCTGCGCCTTGAAGCGGGCGGCGCAGATGAGCTGCGTCAGCTGGACGCGGAGGGCACTTACTTCGCGATTCCGGCGGTGGACTGGACCCGATCGAGCAAGCGCGTTCTCACCACAGACTGGGTCGATGGCACACCGCTGACCCAGCCTGAGGCACTGGATCAGGCGGACTTCGATCGCAAGGCCTTGGCGAACAAGATTACGCAAGGCTTCCTGCACCATGCGATCGGGCATGGTGTGTTTCATGCCGATATGCATGAAGGCAATATGATCCTGACCCCGAAAGGCGAACTGGCACTGGTCGATTTCGGCCTGATCGGGCGGATCGGGATGAATGAACGCCGGTTTCTGGCTGAGATCCTGTGGGGCTTTCTGCGCCGCGATTATCAGCGGATCGCTGAGGTCCATTTCGAAGCTGGCTATGTCCCGGCTCATAAAAGCGTTGGCGATTTTGCGCAGGCCCTTCGCTCCGTCGGTGAGCCGATCCATGGCAAGGCGGCGAGCGAGGTCTCTATGGGGCGGCTGCTGCTGCAGCTGCTCGATTTCACCCACACGTTCGGAATGCATTTGCGCCCGGAACTGGTCCTGCTGCAGAAGACGATGGTTCAGGTGGAAGGCGTTGCCCGCGCGATCGATCCAGATCATGACATCTGGGCCGCGGCGGAGCCAATTGTTCGCGACTGGATCAGCAAGGAGTTTGGTCCAGCCGGGGCCGCGAAGCTCGTAACCGCCAATGTTCGCGCGGTAACCGATCGGCTGAAACGCCTGCCCGAGATCATGGACGCAGTGGAGCAAAGCCTGACCGCAACACCGCCGCCGCAGCCAACCTCAAACCGCATACCCTGGTGGGGCTGGATGGGCTTTCTGCTGGGCGTCGCCACTCTCCTGATCTGGGCATTGAAATAGCAAACTCGCGCTGAGGGTGAACCCACTCGTTTTGCAACCGAAACATGTTAAGCTCCGCGAAAGGTTTGGCGAATTCTGCCGATCCAACGAAGGATGCTTTGATGAGACTTCTGCTCTCTGGACTGCTCGCGCTTGGCGCCATGACCACCCTGACACTTCCGGCCACAGCTGCCCCATGCAGTGTGGTTGTCGGTCAGACGAACCCGGACTGTAGCGCGGCGCGGCAGCTGAAGATCATCAAAATCGAGCCAGCTGAAACACGCGACCGGGCCGGTGTGACGGTTGTCGGGCGCGGTCTTCCAACGTCCATCCCGCCGGAGGGCGAGGTGGTTGGACCGCAAGTGTTCAGCCCCGCGCTGGCTTATCGCGCCCGGGCGGCGGCCTGCAAAAACAGCATTCGCCGTGTGCCGGATCTCGGGCAGCGTGCGCTGCGTTTTGAAATCTGCACCAGCCCGTTGTCTGCCGACAGTGAAGAAGATGTGGCCGCGCTCTATCGCACCATCCGCAGTGCCTCCCGGCGCGTCTGCCGCTTGAACGGGGTGACAGATGGCGAACCGCACCGAAACTGCGTGCGTGATACGCTCTACCGTGCGGTCATTGATGCCCAACGCCCCGAACTAACGACCTATTATACATCACAAACCGGTCGACGCGCCCCACGTGTCGAAGTCAATCCGGCGATCCAGTATTAGGGCAGCACCCTCGGATCAAGTCCAAGGGCAGCGCGTGCGGCCGCGAATGCGGCGTTTGTTGAACGGATTGTCGTTTGGGGCTCCCGCTGACACCCGCGCAGGCGGGTGTCCATGGACCGCACGTTCTTCAAGCTTTTAAGGCTGAGATCGGTCCATGGATGCCCGCCTTCGCGGGCATTGGCGGAGTTCTAGGAGCTGTCTTGGATTACGGCTTCAATACACTCCGCGTCCCGGACCAGAGGCGGCAAAAACCGCTCACCGCATTCCATCAGCCTGCCAGTTAAATAGTGGATCGCGCTCAAATGCATCTCACCAGACGCATTGTCCATCGGCGCCCAGTGCGCGCGGGTCTTTTTCACCTCTTTGCAAAACCACAACAGCAGATCTGTCTCGAGGTCTGAGACGAAGGGCACATAGACAAATCCGCGCTCATCGACCTCCCACAGGATCTCACACCGCGCCGTGCGGCATTGTTGCCGGAGCCGGTAAAGCTGCCACCAGACCCAGGGCCAGTAGTAGATCGGCACATGGGCAACAGCAGAGAGGGTGAAGCGAACTTCCATGGGCAGGGAGTATGGCCCCGTTCCGAAGGTGTTGGACTGAAAAATTTCTATCCAACATGTTTGACCAGATCAGGCTGCACAAACCGCGAGCCGATATCCCCAACGAACCCAAGGGTGAACGCCGCACGGGACAGAGGAGACATAAAGCTAGTGACCCAGAAGGGGCGATTTTAAGCCTCTGAGCGAAGGTCTGCTTTCGGCGTCACAGCGGATATACAATGACATGTCCGAAACAGCCGAGGAACTCGCCAGACAAATCATAGGTAAGACGCCTAGCTGGAGGGAAGTTGATTCCAATAAATTTCTGACACATCGACCACGGTCAGCCGATCTTTCGTCGACAGCAGTTTGCGGAAAAGTTTTCTGCGATCAGGAATTACCGTAGATGCTGCGTCGCCAAGCGTTCCTTCCGCCAATAATCGCACCTGTTCGTTATTTGAGTTATCTTTCGATGCGCCTACAAGCGCAGTTCGCTGAGCGCATATTCCAGTTAGAAGCGCGCCGTGCTCAGCAGCATTGCGTGCGGAAAGAACCACCAACACGGAAGCTATCAGTTCTTTAGCAGTTTTGTCAGATGACACCGGAATGGCTGGGTCAATGTTTAGAAGTTGCGTAATTTCATCGCGCGCCGCGGGAGCGGCTGCAATTGCTTCCTGGAACTGCGAACCGTCTAAGAATTCGAACCTACCAAGGGAGAAGCCGAGATTGACGGCTCGTCTGACGAGATCAAACGAAGCTCCTTGCTTTTTTGCTGTTTGCACTGTTTTTGGTTGTTGCCTTCTAGCCCAACCAAATAGACCCCACAATAGCAACAGGAACAGTGCGGTTAACAGAAATATTCCAACTGGAACCCGCCATGGTGTTGGAAGAAACTCCAGCAGTCGATCGAAAAGTTCTAGAAGTACCGTAAAAACACTGTCCATTAGAATCCTCTCGACACACTACTTGTCTCCTAACAAGCGCAAACATTGCAGGTGATTTATGAACATAGGTAATTTAGACAATCAATACCTTAACTTTCATCAAAACTGCGGGAGCAGCTCTTCTTTATCCAATTGATCGATAGAGCAGTTCTTAGATCAATTTTTCCAATGATGGTCCAATTATCATACCAGCGAATAGTAGCAGGTCTGCTCCTGCCCCAAAGCCTAAATCAAAAGCGTCCGCTTTTCGGCGCTCTAAGCCGCCTATCGGTTCTAGTCGTTACCATCGGACAAGGAAAGGCCCCTACTCTCCGACCGGGAGTTCGATGCGAAACACGGTGCCGGTGTCGCCTGTCTGGTCGAGTTTGAGGTCGCCGCCTGTGGCGCGGGCGAGGTCTCGGGAGAGGGCAAGGCCGAGGCCGGTGCCGTCTCGGCGGGTCGACCCCGCGAAGGCCTTGAACAAGTTATTGCGCGCCGCCTCAGGCAGGCCGGGGCCGGTGTCGGCAATCTTTAGCGCAGTCCCCTCAAAGCTGGCCGTGATCGCGCCCTCGCCCTCCATCGCTTCGGCAGCATTGCGGATCAAATTGGCGCAGATCCGGTGCAGGTGATCAGGATCTGCGAGGGCGGTGTCCTGCAGGCCCACCTGATTGTCGAACGTGATGCCGGGCTGGGCAGCGAGCACCTCACCGGCGGCTTCTTCGACCGTATCGAACAGGCGCAGCGCGGTGATGTTGGCATCGGGCGCTGAGGAGCGGCCATATTTCAGCGTGTCACTGGTCAGGCGAATGGCGCGTTCCAGCGCGCGTTCGAGCCGGGGAAGGGTTTTTACGACGCGTGGGTCTTCCGAGCGCGAGAGCACATCCGAGACAAGCTGGGCGGTGGAGAGCGAGTTGCGCAAATCGTGATTGATCTTGGCGACGGCCTCCCCAAGCTGAGCGAGGCGTTCCTGCTGGCGGAAGCTTTCAGAGACGGCTGACTCCATGTCCGAGAGCGCGTTCTGGGCCCGGCCGATTTCATCGCGCCGCGGCGTGGGGGAGAGACGACGGGTCCAGCTGCCGGGGTCGTCGCGGAACTGCTCAACCGACTGGGTGACCCTTCGCATCGGACGCACCACCATCAGGAACAACATGAGATAGAGGAGCGCGCCAACGGCGGCGGAAATGATCAGGGACAGGATCAGGATGTTGCGTCCGAAAATGGTCATCTCGGCTCGTAAAGGCGCCTCAGGCACGACGACCTCGAGGACGCGGCCCGGGGCCGAGCCGGGCGCGCGGATGACAAGCAGGCGGTCTTCGGGGGCGAAGAACGTGCCCATCGTGGCGTTGAAGCGGGTCATGCCTTGCATTTCGGTCAAGTTGACCATCAGGGTTGGCCCGGCAAAGGGCACGGTCGGGGCGAGGATCTGCTCGCGCATGTCGACGCTCAGCTCGGCCACCGAAAGCACCGCCGCGCGCATGAGCAGATCGTCGGCGAGCTCTTCTGAGACCATGCGGCTGGGTGCCGCCTCAAGGGCGAGCGCGGCGACGCGGGCAGCCTGCACCCGGTCGCGCATCCATTCGGTTCTGAAACGGGAGGCGCTGGGCACGAAGATGACCGCTTCGACGATGAGAACAGCCGCAATGACGCAGATCAGGATCCTGAAAGACAGGCTTTCATGCCAGCGGAAGCGGGGCCGAGAGGGGTGTTGGGTTGTCACCGCTCTGGCCTAGCATCAGGGAATGCGTTGCAGCAAGCTGACAAGTCTTTTCGAGGCGGGCCCAAACACGGTGGGGGTGAAGTGCGCGCTGGCGGCGCGTTTCACCACTTCCGCGCGGGTCGGATAGGGCGAGATGAAATTGGTCAGCGACTGCACCCCGAGCTTGTTCGACATGCCATAGCCGACAATCTGAATGATATCGCCTGCCCCGTCCCCGACCACGGACGCGCCGAGCAGTTTGCCCTTGCGGATGATAAGTTTGGCCTCGCCCAGGGTTTTGCCCTCAGCGATGGCGCGGTCATTTTCGTGAAAGGGAAAGGTCGAGACGCTGACACTGTCGCCATATTGGGCGCGAGCCTGAGCTTCGGTGAGGCCGACCTGCGCGATTTCCGGTGCAACATAGGTGACGGCCGGCAGCGGCAGGTCTGAGGCTTTGCTCGCCTGTTTGAAGAAAGCCCGGCGGGTAAACACGCTGGCATGCCAGCCCGCCAGATGGGTGAACTGGCCCTGCCCTGCGACATCGCCGAGCGCCCAGACGCGGGGATTGGAGACCGAGCGCAGCTTGTCACTGACCTGAATGCCGCGGCGGTCATGGTCAACACCGCCTGCCTCCAGTTCAAGGCCATCCATCACGGCGCGGCGTCCGACAGCGACCAGAAGGTGGCTGCCGGTGATCTGTTTGATGCCGTCTCCGGTTTCGGCATCGACGGTCACCTGTCCCTCTGTGCCAGTGACTTTGACGGCCTTGTGGCCTTCCAGAAGGGTGACACCTTCCTCGCGTAGCGCCTCGACCGCGATCGCGGCATGGTCCGGATCCGATTGGGCGAGCGCGCGGCCCATTTCGATGACGGTGACCTCGGAGCCAAGACGGTTGAAGGCCTGCGCCATTTCCAGTCCGATCGGACCGGCGCCAAGAACGACCAGATGGGAGGGCTGCTCTGGCAGAGAGAAGATCTCTTCATTGGTAATGTAAGGGGTCTCGTCGAGCCCCGGAATAGAAGGAATGAAGGCAACAGACCCGGTAGATACGATAATGCGACGGGCGGTGGCTTCAGTTGTGGCCGATTGAATGGTTTTCTTGTCCTTGAAGCTTGCATGCTCCTGAATGACGGTCACGCCCAACCCTTCGAACCGCTCGACGCTGTCAATCGGCGCGATGGTGTCGATGGCTTTGCGCACGTGAGCTTTCACTGCGGTCCAGTCGACGCTCGGGTCGGATGTGGTGACGCCGAACTTCGCGCCTTCGCGAGCGCTCTGGGCATATTTGGCGGTGGTGAGGAGCGCCTTGGATGGGACACAGCCATAGTTGAGACAATCCCCGCCCATCTCAGCTTTCTCGTACAGGACGACGTTAAGGCCGAGCATGGCTGCGCCTGCTGCCGCCGAGAGGCCACCTGAGCCACCGCCAATCACGATGAGGTCGGCTTTCAGTTGGCGCTTGGCGCCGGAGGGGCGAGATGAGGTTGCCATAGCCTTGGCCTCCTTGAATTCGGTTTCGCTGACGCGGGCGACTGTGTCGGACATTTACGCCTCCACCGGTTCGGACTTGCGTCCGGTGATTTTCTTGTACGCGACCGGGATCAGGGCAACGACCCCGAGCGCGACAAAGGCGGGCACAAAGTTGGAGGCAAGGCTGCCAATGTCGACTTCGCCGCCCTCCAGAAGCGTGCCTTTGATGGCCGCCCCGATCCAGGTATAGGCGACGGTGCCAGGCATGATGCCGATAAAGGTCGCGATGAAATAGTCGCGGAACTTGGCACCGAGCAGGCCGGGCGCGATATTGACCACCGCGAATGGGAAAATCGGGATCAATCTGAGCGCGAACATGTAAGACAGCGCGTTGTCGTTAAACCCCTTCTCCATCTTCCCCAAGAACGGTCCAGCGATCTGGCGCAGCACACTGCCGAGCGAGGTTTTGGCCGCGAAAAACAGGATGGACGCGCCGAGTGTAGCCCCGACCAGTGTCGCCGGTGAACCGATATAAAGACCGAACAGAAACCCGCCAGCAATGGTAAGCGCGCTGCCCGGAATAATGAAGGTTACGGCGGCGGCATAGATCGCAATATAGGCAACAAGCACGAGCAGGAGATTGTCCTTCACCAATTGGTCGAGCCAAACGGCATTCTCTGACAGACTTTCCAACGTGAGATATTGATGCCAGCCCTGTGACACGGCGAGGATGAGGCCCGCGGCGATCAGATAAACCGGCCAGAGCTTGATCCAGATGGACCCCTGTTTTTGCGTTTCCGTGTCGGCCATGGCGACACTCCTCCTTGGTTTTTGTTCTTAGCTTGTTGGGTCTTTGTAGTCGTTGAGCGCCCAATCGTATTCGTGTTTGCGGATCTTGCGATCCGTCTTCAAGGCTTCGGCCAGGTCGCCTTCGGCATATTCGCGCAGATGTTCAATCACGCCGTCATTGCTGCCGCCAAAGTCTTCCTTGAACCATTTATAGATGGTTGAGACCTGCAGGCTGCCATTCCGACGAACGGTCACACCGCGAGGATGGTTGATAAAATCGCGCGCAGCCTGATCGAGATCTTCGTCGAGCGTTTCAGCGACCCAGGCCTCGGTCTGCAGGTTGGGGCAGCCATAAGAGGCGCAGTTCACGGCATAGTGGACGCGGGGGTCGTCAAACTGAACGCGCAGGATGGCGTGTTCGATATCGTCCAGTGACACTTGCTCGCCGTCGATGACTGTAAAGACTTTCTTCCAGGGTCCAACGAGATGGCCCGACCGGATGGATTTGACCGGATAACGGCCGATCATGTGCTGAATGGTGAGTGCGTTATAGATGTTGGAATAGGCGGCAAACTGCTCGTCCGGGGTCAGCGTATCGAAATCGAGGTCGTGAAACTGCTCCAGATAGGCGTTCAGTTTGGCAGTGTCCTGAAAGTTCGCTTTCAGTCCGCCATAGTTGAACAGGTTTACACCGTCCTCGCCTTCGACGACATAAGTGCCCAGCAGATCATCCCAGTCGGAATGCAACGGATCGGTCTCAGCACCAGCAGGTCCGGTCGCGAGGGTCATGGCAATAGCTCCAGCAGCAATCAGCTTGCGTATCATAGGTTGCGCTCCTTGGCTTCTCATCTGAGCGCCATATACGAGTTGAAGGGAATTTCGTCGCGTCACGACCCTATCCCAACTGATCACCTCCGCGTGATACAGTTTTTACAGGGCGATCTGTGTGCAATTCGGCTTGACCTCAACCGCTCGCACTCGTATTAGCCCCGCTTTTACAAACAACACCGATCAAGAGGCGACAGGCCCATGAAACGTACATTCCAGCCGAGCCGCGTCAAACGCGCCCGCACCCATGGCTTCCGCCTGCGCATGTCGACCAAGAACGGCCGTAAAGTCCTCGCACGCCGCCGGGCGAAAGGCCGCAAGGTTCTGTCTGCATAAGAATGTCTTTGTCGACCCCTTTGTGGTAAGACGACGCTATGAACAAGGACCAGACAGCCGAAATCTCTGTTACCCTGACGCCCGAGCAAGTGAAGCGGGCTCTGGCTGCAGCTGATGCTGACACGCATCAGGAACATAGGAAACATGGACTTTTGTTGCCCGTCGGTCGAGATGGCGAATTACAGTTTGAACAGCCGGATAAGCCGTCCATAGCGGCTGAATAGTCGCGATTGGATACGCCAGACATCATTCGTCTGAAGACGCGGCCCCAGTTTGTGTTTGTGCGGGGGGGGCGATCGGAACACCGAAAATCCCTGGTGGTTCAGGCGCGGAGGAACCGCCATCGCGGCGATGAGGTCGGTGAAGGGTTCACGGCCACGAAAAAAGTCGGAAATGCGGTGGTCCGCAATCGCGCCAAACGCCGGTTACGCGCCGCCGCCCAGCAGCTTTTGCCTGCTTGCGGGCAGCCGGGCGTGGATTATGTGTTCATAGCCCGCAAAGACACCGCGACAATCGGCTGGGCCAGGCTGCTTGACGATATGGAAAGCGCCCTGATAAGCCTCGCCAACCAGTTTTCAGCGGGGGCGGGCAACGCCTGACCTCCGTCTTTCTATTAGGGAATAGAGACCTCCCATGATGCAGCAGCGAAACGGCATGGACCCTCAGGACCAGCGCAACTTTATCATCGCGATGGCGCTGATGATTGCCTTTGTGTTTCTCTATCAGGTGATTGTCGTCAATCCGGAGCAGGCCGCCCGGCGCGCTGCGCAGGAACAGGCCGCTGCGAATGCCGGACAGCAGGAAGCGCTGGTGGAACGCCCCGAGGTCAGCGCCCCCGGCACGGTTGTGGTCGATGCTGAAACAGTGACCGAGGCGCTGGCCCAGACTGAGCGGGTCGCGTTCGATGTGCAACGCGTTGATGGCTCACTGAACCTGTCCGGACCGCTGCTCGATGATCTTAATCTCAAGGACCACTATCGCACGATCGAGAAAGAAGAAGAGCTGCGCCTGCTGCGCCCGAAGACGCGCCTTGATGGCGAGGTCAGCGGGTATTCTGCCGATTGGACCTGGAGCACGCTGGAGCCGACCAGTGGTCAGTATTTCCCGGTGATGGCCGCAGAAGCTGGCTGGACGGCCGCCAGCGATGAATTGCTGCCCGGTGGCTCCATCACGCTCACCTACGAGCGCGGCGGGGTGCAGATTGAGCGGATCGTCAGCGTCGATGAGAATTACATGTTCTCGTTCGCCGATACACTCACCAATACGCGCCAGAGTGCGATCACGCTGTCGCCCGTCGGCTATGTCCGTCGCTATGGCGAGTGGAAGGACTTTCTGGAAGTCACCGAACCGCGCTCCTCGCGCCGGATGGGGATTGTGCACCAGGGCCTGATTGGGGCTTTCGACGAAGCCCTGACCTGGCGCAGCTACAACAATATTTTCAAAGGCCGCTATATCAAGAAAGCCGACGATAATGGCACCCGCGCGGCCGAGAATGGCGGCTGGGTCGGATTGACCGACATGTACTGGATGGCCGCGCTTGTCCCACAGCAGGAACGAAGCTTCCGGGCAAAGCTGGACCGCAGCGAAGACGCGCTGGAGCTGACCCTGGATGGGGAAGACATCACCCTGCAGCCGGGCGAATCCCAGACCATCACCAACCGGATCTTCGCGGGCGCGAAAGAGTATGACATCGTCAATGCCTATCAGGCAGCGGGCATTCCGCGCTTTGGCGACTCCATCGATTGGGGCAATATTCTCTATTATATGACAAAGGGCCTGTTCTGGCTGCTCGACTGGCTGAAAGGCGTGGTTGGGTCGTTTGGGCTCGCCATTCTGGCACTGACCGTTCTGGTCAAGCTGCCGCTCGTGCCGCTCTACAATCAGAGCTATAAATCGATGGCCAAGATGAAGAAGCTGGCCGAGCCAATGAAGGAGCTGCAGGAGCGGTTCAAGGCGGACCCGCAGCGGCGTCAGCAGGAGATTATGAAACTCTATCAGCGCGAGAAAGCCAATCCGCTGGCGGGCTGTATTCCGATCCTGTTTACGATCCCGATCTTCTTTGCGCTCTACAAGACGCTGTATGTGACGATTGAGATGCGCCACACGCCGTTCCTGTTCCTGAGCGATCTGTCCGCGCCGGACCCGACGGCGATCGGCAACCTGTTCGGCCTTTTGCCTTGGGCGGCAGCCGACGTGAAGGCGATCCCGCTGCTGGGCTTCATCATTGGCATTGGCATTCTGCCGATCCTGTACGGGGTGACCATGGCCGGGATCCAGGCGCTGTCACCGCCGCCGCCGGACCCGACCCAGCGCACCATCATGATGGCGCTGCCCTTCGTGTTTATGTTCGTGTTTGGCGGTTTTGCAGCGGGGCTTGTGCTCTACTGGGTCTGGTCGAACATCCTGTCGCTGATCCAGCAATATTACATCATGCGGCGCAATGGGGTGGAGACGGAGCTCGACAAATTGGTTAAACGATTACTCGGGCGGGCTGAAAAGCCCGCAGAGTAGCGATGACCGAGACGCCTCAGTTTTCAGATGAGGCTTTAGAAGCCGGACGTAAACTGTGCGCAGGACCCGTAGAGTTTGTGCTCGGCGCGGCCGATCTGCGCCAGTTGCCAGAGGGTGACCGGCCCGAGATCGCGTTTGCGGGCCGGTCCAATGTCGGCAAGTCCAGCCTGATCAATGCCCTGCTCAATCGCAAGGGGCTCGCGCGTGCCTCAGCCGAGCCGGGCAAGACACGCGAGCTCAACTATTTCGATCTGGGTGAGGGCCGGATGTGGCTGGTGGACCTGCCCGGGTTTGGCTATGCGAAAGTCTCGCGCAGCCAGCAAGCCAAATGGGTCCGCCTGACCAAACAGTACCTGCAGGGCCGGGCCAATCTGCGCCGGGTTTTCCTGCTGATTGACAGCCGCCGCGGCCTGATGGCGCCAGACCTTGAGACGATGGAGATGCTCGATACCGCTGCGGTGACCTATCAGATTGTCCTGACCAAGTCAGACAAGGTGAAAGCGACCGAGCGCGAAAAGGTTCGGCTCGACATTGGGCAGACAATCAAGAAACATCCAGCTGCCCATCCGATTGTGCGGGTGACGTCTTCTGAGAAAGGGGCGGGCTTGCCGGAACTCAGGGCAGAGATTGGACAGCTGGCGGAGGTTTGAGATGAGCGTTTCGATTACAGCGGCAGACCTGTCGGCGCCGGATTTCATTGCCCTGATCAACACTCATGCCGAACTGATGCTGGACCTCTCGCCGCCGGGCAGTTGCCACTTCCTGCCGATTGATGGGCTGAAGACACCGGATGTCACGGTTTGGGCGCTGCGGGAGGGGTCAGACCTGGTCGGCAGCGGCGCGCTGAAACACCTCTCTGACAGTCATGGCGAGATCAAATCCATGCACACGCTGGCGCGCCATCGCGGCAAGGGGCTCGCGCAGACCATGCTGGATCACATTATCGCTGAGGCGCTCCGCCGGGGCTATACACGGCTCAGCCTCGAAACCGGGTCCTCATCCGGGTTTGAAGCGGCGCGGCGGCTCTATGAACGCAACGGGTTCAGCCTTTGCGGCCCCTTCGGCGACTATAGCGAAGACCCACACAGCGTGTTCATGACGCGCGCTTTTTCTTGAATGTTTTTGCGACCCGAAAAACAAGGTAAAGTAATGATTTCGGGAGCAATTCGAAAATGGGATAGAACAACGCGTAAATATTAGGACAATTCTGTCACACACCTCTGGAATCGAGAGAGGTTGGCATGGTCAAATTGAACCTAATCACAATGCTCTGTATGGCGCTTTTCCTGATCGCGAATTGTGCGAAAGCAACCGAGCCAGCGACTAAAAAAGATAAGATTCCTCCAGCCTCC
This sequence comes from Henriciella sp., assembly GCA_030066975.1. GTDB lineage: Bacteria > Pseudomonadota > Alphaproteobacteria > Caulobacterales > Hyphomonadaceae > Henriciella. The sequence goes on from JASJAO010000014.1 coordinate 79,127, forward strand.
GACATCGATTTCGCGGAATTATTGCGGGCGTCTGATCCGGTGGAAGTTTGCGCGACATATTTGGAAGACGAGCTTCAACGAACTTTGGGTTCCGACTTTGTCTCTCCAGATACCATTCTCAACGGCTGCCAATGCCAGCGCGATATGATGAAGTTCCAATTGGAACAGATCGCTCCTGAAAATCCTGGGTTTCATGAGCTCTTCATTCAAATCTCGATGAATTTCGACGTCATCCCCCATGTATTCAATGACGAACTTCACCCCGGCGGCATGGAAGTTTTTTTGGAGTTTCTGGACACCAACGGAGAGCGTGAGTTCGGCGTCAGTACAGAAGAATTCATGAGCTTTCTAAAACGCTCCGACGCCATAACATCAAAGTATAGGAACGCGGCGACCGCCCTAGAAACGGTGCTTCAGATTCCTTCATGTGCTGAAAGTATGGAACTTTACCAGAAGAGATTTCCAGACGTTGCCTTAGAGGATATCGGAGCGCATTCAGAAAGAAGATTTGCCCTGCAAAGGCTGCGCTATGACCCGCATGTCAGCTTGACCAAGCTGGATGCGATTATGTCCAATGAAAGTCTCTCACAAAGTTGTCGCATGATCGAACGTTCCGCAATCGAGCCTCGCACCGCCACGGAGCGTGATTTCTGTCATATCTGCGATCTTGAAACGCAATGCCTGACGATGCTCGACGGCCTTGAGGGACATGCAAATGAACTCGAAGGTGAGCAAGTCCAGCTCATTAAAAAGCTCGGTATTGCTGGTCTGTACATGGCTGACAGCGCATCAACCGCGAAAGTTGAAGACATCTGGCACTATTATTCCGAGCGCGGTGAAATCGACAGCATTTCGTTCGATCTGTTTCTGCATGTCTTCGGATATGATGATGGGAAGCGACAGGCCAGGCCCGGTATTAAACATTCAGATGGTTCATAACACGCGCAATCGGGTTTTTCTTTGCGTGCTTGGCGAAGCGGGTTAAAGCGCTGCGCATGAGCGATGATACTTTGAAACCTGCGCAATTGACGGCTGAAACGCTTTCGGAGGCCCTGCCCTATATCCGTCGCTATACCGGTCTCACCGTGGTGATCAAATTCGGGGGGCATGCCATGGTGGACGAGGCGCTGTCAGCCGCGTTCGCGCGGGACGTGGTCTTGCTGAAACATCTCGGTATGAACCCGGTGGTCGTGCATGGCGGCGGGCCGCAAATCGCCGCGTTGCTCGACCGGCTGGGCATTCAGTCGGAGTTTCGCGACGGGCTGCGCGTGACCGATGATGCGACCATGGAAGTGGTGGAGATGGTCCTGTCCGGCCCGATCAACAAATCGATAGTGCGCGCGATTAATGCCGCCGGTGGGCGCGCGATTGGCCTGTCTGGCGCCGATGGCGATCTGATGCGCGTGCGCCCGGCAACGAAGACCAAACGTGACCCGGACAGCCAGGTGGAGAAAGTCATCGATCTCGGCTTTGTCGGAGAACCGGCCCGCGTCGACACATCGGTGTTGATTGATCTGGCGGCCGGAGAGAGCGGGATTATTCCGGTGATCGCACCGGTCGGGGTCGGCGAAGATGGTCGGCGGTATAATGTCAATGCCGACACCGCGGCAGGCGCGATTGCCGCGGCGCTGCGCGCGAAACGTCTGCTGCTTCTGACCGATGTCGCTGGCGTGCTCGGCAAGGACAAGAACCTGATCCGCGAGCTGGCCCGCGACCTCATCCCCGCCCTGGTCGAGGATGGCACGGTGCAGGGCGGTATGATTCCAAAGCTTGAAACTGCCGCGAATGCTGTAAAGAATGGCGTTGGCGGGGCGGTCATCTTGGACGGACGGGCAAAGCATGCCCTTCTCATGGAGCTCTTTACCGAACATGGCGCAGGCACAATTATTTATTAGACTGGCTTTCTTGGTTTTTGTGACTGCACTTACGTTGGGCGGTGTGGGACAGGCCAACGCGCAGGAAGCCACAGGCTGGCAAGTCTGTAACGAGACGAGTTACGTGGTGGAGGCCGCAGCGGCCCATCATGAAGGCCAGGGCACAGTGGTTGAAGGCTGGACGCGGTTGCGCCCCGGCGCGTGCGAGACGGTTCTGGAAGGTCCGCTGGAGCCCGGCGTTCACTATCTTTATGGCCGCTCTTCGGCGGCGCACCGGGGCGGACGGCGGATCTGGGGAGGTGACTTCCCGCTCTGCATCGACCCGACTGGCAGTTTCTCAATCGAGACCCTGCCTGATTGTTCGATCATGGGATTGGAAGCACGCGAGTTCATGCCGGTCCTGATCGAGCGCCGCAATCGCTGGACCACCAAGATTACCGAAACCGAGAAACGCAATCTGGAACAGGCGAGCGCCGCCGGGGTGCAGCGTCTGCTCGACAATGCAGGCGTCTATTCAGGCCGGATTGACGGCTATTTGGGCCGCAAGACCCGCGCGGCGATCGGGGATTTCCTGAAAGCCAATGGGCTGAACGCAGAAACCACGGATGCGGATCTGATCGATATTCTCGAACAGACGGCGATTGAACGCTCGCGTAATGTCGGCCTGACGTTCTGTAACCGCACCGACAAGCGGATCTGGAGCGCGATGGCGCGGCGGCGCGGGGAAGGCTGGGAAAGCCGCGGCTGGTGGCTGCTTGAGGCCGGCGGCTGCGCGCGGGTAATCGACGAGCCGCTGCTGCAGGCTGAACACTTTGCTTATGCCGAGATGGAGATTGGCGAGGGCGAGATTCGGACCCTTCGCCGGGGGACTGACCCGTTCTGTGTCTCGCGCGCCAAGTTTGCCATCACGGGGAATGAGGCTTGCGAAACAGCCGCCTATCGGACCGGCCTGTTTGTGGCGACACCAGCCCCGACCAATCGCAAACTGGTGTTTGAGTTCTTTGAGCGGGACTTTGTCGGCTTTGGAGCCGCGAATGCTGGCTGACCCGCCGTCGGCGCCGACCGACTTGTCCGACCGTGATGTCTGGGTGTTTGACCTCGACAACACGCTCTACCCCGCCGAGTGCGATCTGTTTGCCGAGATTGATCAGCGGATGACGGACTTTGTCGCGCGATTTCTGCATCTGGAGCGCACCGAAGCGCGCGCCCTGCAGAAGAAATACTATGCCGAGCATGGGACGACTTTGAACGGGCTAATGACCCTGCACGGCATGGATCCCGCCGATTTCCTGGCGCATGTTCATGAGATTGATCTCTCGCCCCTGCCCCGGGACCCAAGCCTCGCCGATGCGATTACGGGTCTGCCGGGGCGGAAATACGTCTACACCAATGGCTCACGCGTCCATGTCGACCGGGTGACGAAATATATGGGGCTCAGCCAGGTGTTTGACGGCGCCTTTGCCATAGAAGACAGCGCCTATACGCCTAAACCGGCGCAATCATCCTATGACGCCTTTTGCTCAAAATTCGCCATCCGGCCTGAGCGGGCTGTTTTCTTTGAAGATCTTGCCCGCAATCTGGCCCCGGCGCATGGTATGGGCTTTGTCACCGTGCTGGTCCAATCGGATAAGGATTGGAGCCACGAGCCAGAGGCGGCACGCCCGGCCGGAATAGGGGATGACCACCCTCCACATATAGATTATGTGACCGACGATCTGACACGTTTTCTGCGTGGATTGACCCGAATGACAATAAGAAGAGAGCCTCATGCCTGACCGTTTAGCTGCCCTGATCAACAATGTCTGGGATGAACGTGACACTCTATCGACCAGCACGTCGGGAGAGATCAGAGAAGCCGTAGATGCCGCACTTGAGCTGTTGGATTCCGGTGAAGTCCGGGTCGCTGAACCGGATGGCGAGGGCGGCTGGACCGTCAATCAGTGGCTGAAAAAGGCCGTGCTTTTGTCATTTCGACTGAACCCCAATGGTCTGGTTGATGGCGGCCCAGGTCATCACGGAACCTGGTGGGACAAGGTGCCGTCGAAGTTTGAAGGCTGGGGCGCCTCGGATTTTCAGGCCGCCGGGTTTCGCGCGGTGCCGCCCGCCGCGGTGCGACGCGGGGCCTATATTGCGCCCGGTGCCGTCCTGATGCCGTCCTATGTCAACATTGGCGCCTATGTCGGGGCCGGAACCATGATCGATACCTGGGCCTCGGTTGGATCCTGCGCTCAAGTCGGGGCGAATTGCCATATCTCTGCCGGAACCGGAATTGGCGGCGTGCTTGAGCCCTTGCAGGCCAACCCGACGATTATCGAGGACAATTGCTTCATCGGCGCGCGCTCAGAAGTGGTGGAAGGCGTGATTGTCGGCGAAGGGTCCGTGATCGCGATGGGCGTGTTCATTACCCAGTCGACCAAGATCGTTGACCGCGCGACCGGCGAAATCAGCTATGGTAAGATCCCGCCCTATTCGGTGGTCGTGCCCGGCACCCTGCCAGATCCGAAGGGCGGCCCGTCGCTGGCCTGTGCCGTGATCGTTAAAACGGTAGATGCGCAAACCCGGTCAAAAACCGGAATCAACGAGCTGCTACGAGACTGACAAGGTTGAATTAACCATAAGGTTAGGTGAATCTTGGGCACGGGCCTTGCATTCGCTTGAATAGTAACGGATATTTCGTCCGTGGGGGTCGCAATATTGCGCTGGCCGGATAATCTGGCCAGAGAGAAACGGAGTGCTCCGTGACGATTCAAATCGCTGGAAGACATATGAGTGTCGGAGACGCGCTGCAGCAGCGAATCTCTGACGGTCTGGAAGATGCTGTAACCAAATATTTTGACCGTGCCTTCGAGGGCAATGTCACCGTGGAAAAACGCGGATATGAAGTGATCGTGGACTGTAACGTCCATTTGCCCTCGGGGATTATTCTCCAATCCACAGGTCAGGCCTCAGAGGCCTATGCCGCGCTTGAAGACGCGCTGGACAAGATGGAGAAACGGGTTCGCCGCTACCATCGAAGGTTGAAAGATCATCACCGTCGTTCGCCGATGCCCAGTGAGCCGGCGAACGCGTTCATCATTCAGAGCTCGGCAGAAGAAGAACCGGACGGCGACGCGCCTTTGATCGTCGCGGAATCGGCCTCTGACGTTAAGACAATGTCAGTATCTGAAGCGGTAATGCAGCTTGAACTGTCAGAAACCCCTGCCGTTTTGTTTCGAAATGTGAAACACAGCGGCCTTAATATGGTGTATCGCCGAGAAGACGGCAATATTGGCTGGGTTGACCCAGCCGGACATTCCTCACCTGGATAATTCATAGGTCGAATTTAGATGGCAAATGATCTCACGAGCCTCCTGAAGGAGGGTATTGTTCTCGGGCTTCAGTCTTCAGACAGCAGAAAGCAGGTTCTGTGGACCATGGCGGAAGCGATTGGTGACAAACTCGGCATTGAAGGTCGCGACATCCTGGATGCGGTGATCGAGCGTGAAAATCTCGGCTCGACCGGCGTTGGGGAAGGCGTCGCGATCCCACACGCGCGTGTCAAAGCACTGACCGCACCGGTCGGCGCATTTGTTCGCCTCAATGAGGGCGTTGATTTCGATGCGATTGACGGGCGGGCCTGTGATCTGATTTTCATGCTTTTGGCTCCACACAGTTCAGGGGCCGATCACTTGCGGGCGCTGGCACAGGTCAGTCGCACCTTCCGCAACGGCGATCTGCGGGATCGGCTGCGGACCGTCGAAACCGTCGAAGAGATAACGGAAATTCTCTGCCCGAGCATGATTGAAGTGAGTGCGGCCTGAGGCTGACCGCAACACTTACTTGAATACCATCAAAGCCTTGTGACTGGCCATTGCAGGTCAATCACGTATGATCACTGTCCCAAGTAACCGGAGTGATCCCATGCCTCGCATTCTTCTCAGCGCCGCCCTGCTGTTTTCAACTGCCTTGGTTGCGCCTGTTGCCAGCGCGCACAAGGTTCATTTCTCAAAACAGACACAGCCAACGCCGGTGGTCACAACCGATCTCGGCAACGGCCTGTACATGTTGCAGGGCCGCGGCGGCAATATTGGCGTGCTGGTCGGGGACGACGGCGTGTTTGTCATTGATGCGCAATATGCCGATATGGCGCCGGGCATCCTGAGCGCAATTGACGGCATTGCTGGCGACACGCCGCGTTACCTCGTCAACACCCACTGGCACGGCGATCACGTTGGGGGCAATGCGATTATCGGCAAGGCCGGAGCCACAATCATTGCCCATGATGGGGTTCGTGACCGGGTAACAGTCGATGTCACACGCGACTTTTTCGGCCAGGAGAACACGACCCCGGCGCTTGAGCCAGAAGCCTGGCCCGTGATCACGTTCAATGACAAGATGACCTTGTATCTCAACGGGCAGACCATCCGTCTCGTTCACACCCCGAACGCGCACACAGACGGCGACACCTTCATCATTTTTGAAGAAGCCAACGTGATCCATACCGGCGATCTGATGTTCAATGGTGCGTTTCCGTTCGTGGATATCACCTCGGGCGGATCCTATGCGGGCTTCGCCGCCGCTTCGGAAAAGATCCTTTCAAAAACCAATGCCGACACAAAGATTATCCCGGGTCATGGACCACTCGCGAAACCCGAAGACATTGAAGGTATCCTCACCATGCTGAGCGATACGACGCGCGTATTGCAGGCGGAAATTGACGCCGGCAAGGATCTCGACACGATCGTGGCTGAGAACCCGCTGGCCGACTGGACCACCGATTGGGGCCGCGGATTCATCACGACACAGAATTTCACCAAACTGATGTTCGCCGATCTCAGCGCCGAAGAGTAACGGTTCAGCCGCCTTCCTGAGCGTCGCGATCCTCAACCAGGCGAGGATCGCCGGCTGATTCGACCACTTCTTCATCCAGCGCCTGCCATTCGACATCCATCATGAACGTGCGCACGTCGGCCACGGACTGCGCGGCAACCTCTTCCTGTGGCAGATGACCAACGCCTTCATAGATGATGGTTTTAGCGTTCGGGATCGCGTCGGCGAACTTTTGCGCATGCGCCACCGGAACCAGTTTGTCGTCACTGCCCCAAAGAATCAAAGTCGGTGCGTCAATCATCGACAAGGTGGCGGATGTGGCGGGCTCCCGCTCGCCGGCCATAATGGAAAGCAAGGTCGCCCGGTGCCCCGGCGCACGCGACAGATCGACATAGCGCTGCACGAGTTCGTCAGTGACAAAGCTCTGATCGGTGTAGGAGTCCTGCAGGCCGGATCGCACCAGCGACGTCATATCGATGTCTTTCAAGATGGATCGCGCCAGCGGGTTCGCCAGTAATCGGAAAACAAGCGGCGAGGATTGAGCTTCTTCAGCGGTTTCAGGCCAGCCGGACGCATCAACCAGGATCAGGCCCTCAATTCGGTCCGGGTGGGCAACCGCGGTCTTCCAGGCTGTGTTACCGCCCATGGAGTTTCCGGCAAGCGTAAATGAAGTCACGTCCAGCTTGTCGGCAACTTCAATCACCACTTCGACAAAGCGATCTATTGCGCCCGTGGTATCAGGGTCTGCCCGGGTCAGGCCATGGCCCGGCAGATCGAGTGTAATCACGCGGAAATCCTGATCCAGATCGTCGCGCCAGTCATTCCAGGTGTGCAGCGAGGCTGAAAAGCCATGGACCAGAATCAGGGTCGAGCGATCGGTCGGACCGGTATCGGTAAAATGAACCTTCAACCCATCATCCAGCGTTAGAAACTGGGTTTGCGGCAGCGCATAAGCGGTTTCCAGCGTATCATAGGGAATGTCTGCGCGGCGAAGCGCCAACCAGCCGGCTGCGAGGATGGCAACAATTGTCAGTACAACAGCTAGCGTTCTGCGTAACATTGCATACTCCACAAAGCCCAACACCGTCGTAAAACCGTCAAAATAGAAGCCTGTCAAAGAAAAGATTCATTTCTGACAGACCAAACAATCCGTATCCGGACGAAGTTTGAGCGTCCGGGTTGTCCCTTGCAGGCCGTCAAATATCAGCAGGCGCCCGATCAGGGGCTCACCTGCCCCGGTGATCAGCTTGATCGCCTCCATCGCCATCGCCGCGCCCACCTGGCCGGTGAGCGCGCCGACGACACCGACCTCGTCGCAGGCTTCCGCTTCAGGCGGCATTTCCGGTACGAAACACTGATAGCAGGGTGCGTGCGGATTGCGCCCAGAGGCAAACACGGAGACTTGCCCATCCCAGCGCGACGCTGCGCCGGAGACCAGAAACCGCCCGCTGGAATGGGCGACACGGTTGAGCCGGAAGCGGGTTTCAAAATTGTCGCTGGCATCAATCAGGATATCGCCTGACGGGGTGGACCCGTCCTCAAACCGCGCCTGTCGGGCGGTCACCTGACAGTCCCGGTTGAGCGCAATGATACGGGACTTCAGACAGTCAGCCTTCGGTTTGTCGATATCGGTTTCTGAGAATTGAACCTGTCTCTGAAGGTTTGAGAGATCGACCCTGTCATCATCCCAGATCTCGATCGCGCCGACCCCGGCTGCGGCAAGGAAGAGCGCACAGGGTCCGCCAAGTGCCCCGGCACCGACCAGCGTGACTGTCGCCGCACGCAATTTCTGCACGCCAGGCCCGCCGATTTCCTTCAGCAGGATATGGCGCTTGTGACGCTCGATGTCGGTCGGCAGGAGAGGCATGTGATGTGTTTAGACGCTCCGGCGTGATCTGACCAATAGGCAAGTCAGTCTGATCCAAAGGGCGCGCTATCGACCTGCAACGCGGCGCTTTGAGAGACTATCGGGATGACGTTTTCGCCGATTTTGGAGTTGAGGTCGCCCGGCGGCATTTGTAGTCGGCTATCGTCGCTCTCCACGATGATTCACCCCTCAATCAGGCCAAGCTTGTCTGGAGTCATAAAAGTAATATTATTGCATTATGAATGTAGCCCTAGCCAGCCTGCTCGCAACAAGCGCCGTTCTTATCGGGGTCGCCGGGTGCAACTTGGTGGCTCAGAACAAGGCTGAAGAGTTCACGCAGACCATGCCCGCCATACCGGAAGCAGCTTTATCGGGGCCGTTGACGGAGATATGCGAGCCGCATCGTGAATGTCATCACCCGCTTAATCGTGCCGAAGTGTCCTATCCGGAGGCGGCGATCTGGGACCAGCTTGACGCAAACTGCGATGCCACCTTCCTCATCGGCCCCGATGGACGCGCTTATGATATCGAGCCGAATTGCACGAATGATGTGTTCGACGAGTCGGCCATTGCTGGCGTCAGAACACTTGAGTTCAACGTGGTCGACCAATGCGGCGAGCCCTGCGCCTATGGAGATGAACGCTACACCTATCCGCTTGAGTATCGACACGCGCGGTAAGGCCGACAGACGCTCTTTGAGCTCCATTTTGCGCCAACTGTACCGGGTCCAGCACACAATCCTCGCCAAACCGGGGCGAAACCCCCTAAACTCCCCGCATGAGCGATTCCCTTGTTCCGGCTGGAACGGATACCCCGGACACGATCTATGAGAAGCCGGCAACCTGGGTGGCGACGGGAGCTGGGGCGCAGGGCAATCTGTTCCTGACCGGGCGCGCCGGGACCGGCAAGACGACACTGTTGCGAAAATTTATGGCTGAGGCCGGGGATACGGCCATCGTTCTGGCCCCGACCGGCGTGGCGGCGATGAATGCGGGCGGTCAGACGCTGCACAGTTTCTTCAAGTTCCCACCGCGCTTGATTGAGCCGACCGATGTGAAGCGTTTGCGTACCGCGCGGCTGATGAAAACCACGGAAACAATCATTATCGATGAGATCTCGATGGTGCGCAGCGACATGCTGGACGCGATCGATCGGTCGCTGAAGCTGAATCGCGGATCGAAGCGGCCTTTTGGCGGCGTGCGGATGATCCTGTCAGGGGATCTGCATCAGCTGCCGCCGGTGGTGCGCGGTGAAGAGGACGAGATCCTGCGCGAGCGCTATGGTGGGCACTATTTCTTCAACGCGCCCGCGTTCAAGGAAGCTGAGTTTGCCTTGCTGGCCCTCAAGCACGTGTTTCGCCAAGCCGATCCGCGTTTCCTTGCCCTGTTGGGCGCCATGCGACAGGGACGGATCACGCCCGCCGATGAGCGTGTCCTGCAAAGCGTGGTTTCAGAGCGCAGCGCGATTGAGGCGAGCGAAACGCATGTCGTTCTGACGCCGAACAATGCCAATGCCTATCGCATCAATCAGGCGCGCTTGGATGAACTGCCGGGACAAGAGAAAATCTTCCCCGCGACGGTTCAAGGCACGTTTGATGAGAAATCCTACCCCACCGAAGCCGATCTGGAGCTGAAGGAAGGCGCGCGGGTGATGCTGATCAAGAACGATCCTGAGGGGCGCTGGGTGAATGGTTCGCTGTGCACCGTCGCGGGCTGGTCCGGGCGGAACGTTCTGGTCGAGCTGGACGGCCACACTTATGAGATCGAGCCCGCCGCCTGGGAGAAATATAAATACGCGATCGATCCGGAGACCAAGAAAGTCTCGCGTGAAGTGGTCGGGACGTTCAAACAGGTGCCTCTGCGGCTCGCCTATGCGGTGACGATCCACAAGGCCCAGGGTCTGACCTTGGAGAAGGTCTATATCGACTTTGACAGCGGCATGTTCGCCCACGGTCAGGCTTATGTGGCGTTTTCGCGCGCGCGCAGTCTGGAAGGGCTGGAAATTTCGCGGGCGCTACGCCCACGCGATCTGGTCATGGATCGCAACGCGTTCGCGTTTGGCAAGCTGGACCCGATCGAAAACACAGATGCCTATCTGCTGGCGAAGTTTGCGAAAGACGACGCGGCGCTGATTTAAGCGGGCCGTTTGCGATCTCCCATCAGGACACCTTCAATGTCGCCCAGTCTTTTGAACGTCAGATAGAACAGGTACGGCGCGAGAAACCCGATGCCGCCAAAGAAGGCAACGACGCCGAGTCCGAGACCGGCAGCCGAGAACTTCGCTCGCCAGGCGGTCCAGAGCGCCGACAAAGCCAGAAAGCCCATAAAGTCGAGATTGAACTGTCCCGGCCAAGCCATGGCAAGCATATCGCCAAAGAAAACCGGGATCAGATTAGCACCATGATTGGCGATCACTACGCCTGTGTAGATCAGGAGTATGAACCACATGATGACCAAGAAGCCTCTGAATAGCGTCATTGTATGCCCTCTTTGAAGAACCGAGGACATAGCATGGCGTAGCGGGTGCTACAAATGTTTTAGGATTGCGGCTTTTGACCGACGAGGAACAAGACCGGGCCTTTACCGGGCTGCCACTGATGAACAATCTTGAATCCGATGGATTCCACATCACCAATCAGACGCTGGGCGCTGAACCGCCGCACCCGTGGCCATTGCCCGATCGAGTGCATGATCGGAAACAGCGGCTCCATCATCCGAAACAACAGTTTCTCCCGCAGGCAGATGGTGCTGGAAATGAAATGACCGCCGGGCTTCAACGCGCGGAATACCGCGTCCATCACCTTCATCCGGTCATCGACAAGATGGAGAATATTCATGCCGAGAATGGCATCAAAGCTTGATGGCGCGCCGGTATAGTCGTCCATGTCAGCGACCTCAAACGTCACATTGGACACACCCTCTGGCTCAAGTTTGCCGCGGGCGATATCAATCATGGCCGGTGACACGTCGGTTGCCAGAATGTGGTTCACATAAGGGGCATGCAGGATTGCCGTACTGCCCGTACCGCACCCAAACTCCAGCACATTTGACTCCGGCGTGAAATACTCGCGCGTCAGGTCGAGTTTGATTTCATAGGCTTTCTGATTGGCGATCGGCTGACGCGAATATTTATCAGCGATCTTGTTCCAGAACCTGGCTTTGTCGGGCATCTTGCGCTCCTGTATCAGCCCCGCATGGCGAGGAATGCATGTGTGATCATATCTCATGCCCGAAAGCTAAGTATGCACATAACGAATAGAAATTGCGGAAATATGGAAGTGATGTATACGCAAATGGATGAATTGGCAGGCCATTGCCTTTGACTGGAATCAGGTCCGCGCCTTCCTTGCGACGGCCGAGGAGGGCTCCTTGTCGGCTGCGGCTAGAGCGCTCGGGCAGACCCAACCCACGCTGAGCCGACAGGTCGCCGCGCTGGAAGAGACTCTTGGTGTGACCCTGTTTGAACGCGCCGGACGCGCCATGTCGCTCACTACGGCGGGCATGGACTTGCTCGAACATGTCCGCGTGATGGGCGAGGCGGCGACACGCGTATCGCTGGTCGCATCGGGCCAATCACAGGAAGTGAAGGGTAAGGTTGTGATCACCGCAACAGCGGCGCTCGCCACCTATCACTTGCCGCCGATCCTGAAGAAAATTCGCGAAGCGGCACCGCAGATTCAACTCGATATCATCACCTCGAATGAGGTACAGGATCTAACTCAGCGCGAGGCGGATATTTCGATCCGCCACGCCCGCCCCACTCAACCGGACTTGATCGCGAAACTGCTGGGTGAAACCGTCGCTCATCTGTACGCATCCAAAGAGTATCTTCACCATCTCGGGCCGATTGAAACCCTGAAAGATGTCGAGCAGGCTGACTTTGTGGGCTTTGATCAGAACGAGCGCCTGCTCGGAGAACTGGCGGGGTTTGGTCTTCACCTCAGCCTCAATAATTTTCGCATCAATACACCATCCGGAACCGCGATGCGGCAACTGGTGTCTGAGGGTATGGGGATCGGGATCCTGACCAAGGACATCGGACTGACGGATCCGGGCCTGCACGCCATTCTGCCGGATCAGTTTGCGATCCCGGTGCCGGTCTGGCTGGTGACCCACCGCGAACTTCATACCAGTCGGCGGATCCGCGTCGTTTACGACATATTGGCAGAAGAACTGGCGCGCTCGCCCTTCCTGTGATCAGGTAGGCAACGCTGCGAGATAGAGAGGCACTGATGCTTGGACTGATGCTGAAATGGCTGACCATCGCCCTGGTGATGCTGACCGCTTTCAGTGCGGCGACAGCGCTTTACAGTTTCTATGTCCTGAAACTTGGATCGTGCGCGGATGGCTGCGCCGAGGCGCGGAGCTGGACCGCGCTGACTTATGTTGGTGTGCTGGGCTTGTTCGGCTTCAGTATCTCAGCCATCGCGGCGCACGTGATCGGTAAATCGTTTCGTCGTACGGGCGACTGAGCGGTCCGGCCTAGGCGAGGCGTGCGATTTCATCTCGCAGGTGCGAGTCCTTGTCGGTGGTGATTTTTTCCAGCACTTTCACCCGCTCGCGCAGACGGATGACTTCCCGCTCCAGATCTTCCATCCGGACCCGCGTCTCTTCATCCATGCCAGAATTCGCCCGCATCTTGAGCCAATTGTTCACGACACCCGCCCCGACAGAGATCAATACGATCAGTACAACCATTGTGAACGGACTATCGATACTCATAACGGGGAACTCCTTGCGAAATATTATTGTTAATCGATATATAGTCTATCAGAAAAGTCACACAAGGCCCAGACGATAATCAATTAACGTCCGGTACTGCCAAACCCGCCTGCGCCACGTTCGCTGTCGGGAAGCGTCTCGGTTTCAGCCCAGACAATGCGGGTCACCGGCGCAAGCACCAGTTGCCCGATCCGTTCACCGCGTTGGATCACAAATGTCTCGTCGCCATGATTGATCAGGATGACTTTCACCTCGCCGCGATAGTCGCTGTCAATGGTTCCGGGCGCGTTGAGGCAGGTGAGGCCGTGTTTGGCGGCGAGACCCGAGCGCGGCCGGACCTGGATCTCATAGCCCTCGGGTATCGCGACGCTGAGGCCAGTGGGCACCATAGCGCGCATGCCGGGCTTAAGATCGATCGTCTCCGCGTCCGCGATCGCAGCCCGCACATCCATCCCGGCTGCGCCCACGGTTTCATAGGCCGGCAAGGTCAGGCCCTCAAAATGCGGCAAGGGCCGCACAGATACAGTCACATCAGTCATAATCGTCAAAGCGACGGAGTCGGACGCGGGAGTCAAGCCGCGGGCCCTTAAAGGAACACAGCGATGATGATGGACACACTTGAAACGATGAGCGAGAGCGCCGCCATACGGGTCGAGATAACGAACCGTTTTTGATTGTCCTGCAGATCAGCCAGCACGGAGGTCAGCAGTGGGAAGTTGACGACGTGCTTATCGCTGCCCATGCGGATGTGGAAGAAGCTGACCGCGTCGCCATCGCCGGTCGACGAGGCGAACTTGCCGTTGAAGTGGTAGTAAAGGCGGCCAAAGATCAGGTCTGGATCTGTGCGAAATTTCCGGCCAAGCGCTTCGATATCGATGGGAACCCAGATCTTGGTCTGCCGGATTTTGTTCTCTTCGCTATGGGCGGAGAAGTCTTTCAGGTAGCGTTTGTGGATCTCTGCCAGCAAAGCCTGATCGGTCGGAATTGTACGTGCCATGTCTCGTCCCCTGATTGGCCGAAGGTCCAATCTATCGCAATTGGGAGCATATGACAGCTACTCGGCAGCGACTTTTCCGGCCAGTTCACCTTCAAAAGCTTCGGCGATGCGCAGGACGAGGCGGCGGGCGACCTCTGTCTTGTCCATCCGGTCCCAGTGATCGACGCCGGTTGGGGTGACCAGTGAAACCTGATTGTCCGCCCCGCCCATTACGTCGCCGCTGACATCATTGGCCACAATCCAGTCGCAGCGTTTGCGCTTGAGTTTAGCCCGTGCCAATTCCTCGACATCATGGGTTTCGGCGGCAAAGCCGATCACTAGGGTCGGGCGTTTTTTCTTCTTGCGTGACAGGGTCGCCAGAATGTCCGGGTTTTCGGAGAGATCGAGGCTTTGCGGCGCCGTTTTGTCGCCTTCCTTGAGTTTCAGTTTCTTCGCAGCGGCGCGGCTCGGGCGCCAGTCTGCGACCGCTGCCACGGAGATAAAGACGTCTGCAGGCAGCGCTTTTTCACACGCGGCGAGCATTTCCCGCGCGGTTTCGACCGGAACGAGATCAACCCCGCGTGGCGCTTCCAGTGAAACGGGACCGGACACCAGCGTCACACGCGCGCCAGCGGCGGCAAGGGCCCCGGCAATCGCATAGCCTTGTCGACCGCTGGAATGATTGGACAGGAAACGGACCGGATCAAGCGGCTCGCGCGTTGGGCCTGCTGTAATCAGTGCATGGCGTCCGGCAAGCGGCTTCGGCCCGAAGCTCGGTAAGTCCATCCCATCATGCAGCATGGCTTCGATTTGCGCGGTAATGGCGTGGACATCAGGTAGACGCCCGGGGCCGAACTCACCGCAGGCCATCGCGCCTTCGTCGGGCTCCATCACGGTGACGCCATCGCTGCGCAGGGTTTCGACGTTGCGTCGTGTCGCTGCATATTCCCACATGCGAACATTCATGGCGGGCACCATGAGGACCGGCTTGTCGGTGGCGAGCAGAGCTGTGGAGGCGAGGTCATTGGCGTGCCCATGGGCGGCCTTGGCCATTAGGTCTGCCGTGGCCGGACAGACGACCACGAGATCGGCAGACCGCGACAGCTGGATATGACCCATTTCGGACTCGTCATCGAGATCAAACAGTTCGGTATAGACTTTCTCACCCGACAGAGCCGAAACCGATAGCGGGGTGACAAATTCTGCGCCGCCTTTGGTGAGGATACAACGGGACTTGATTCCATTGCGGCCAAGCTCGCGGATCAGTTCCAGCGACTTGTAAGCGGCGATACCGCCAGCGATGATCAAGAGGACACGTTTTTCTGTCATGAGCTCAAACGAGGGTGAAGACCCATAAATTTTGCCGCGGCGGGCGGCGTTTCTTTTGATCCTGCAAGGCGCCGGGTCGCAGGAAGCCTGAAGGTCCGCAAAGGCTTGCAAGTTGGGCCAAGGACGGAAAAGGCCGATGCCCGGAGTGAACCATAGCAGCCTTCATCTGCTGAGCGGCGGCCTGCAGCGTCAAAGCGTTTGACCGGGGCTCGCCCCGCTCTGCACGCTTTTCCTTGCAACCCTTGCTCATCACATGACCTCCGCAACAAAATTTAAGTGTCTGCACCCTAAGCGAGTTTCACGCCATTTGACACAAAAGCTCTAAAAAAACGACCACACAGATGCGTGAGATTGCATCAATTCCGGCAAACCTTGGCCATTGCCGGGCCCGTTCCCATCTCTTAGCTTGACCTGCGAACCCTGCTGGCGAAGCAACAAAAGTGGCCCCGCATGTTTTCAAAGCTGCGCGAACGGATCGATCATCTGCCTTTCGGGCACACCCTGATCCTGCCGATCTGGGACGCGATTTATCGCCTGTCTCAACCGGATGTGCGGATTGTGACGGGTGGGATCGCCTTTTACGCGCTGTTTTCCGTCTTTCCGCTGACCTATCTGACGACGACTTTGGTTTTCGCCTTGTTGCCGGCGGAGCTATCCGGACAGCTCGCCGAAGCGATCAACCGCGTGATGGCCTCCAATGTCGTCCCGCTGACGGCGACCGATATGGATGAGGTGGCCGCGCTTGCGCCAAAGAACCTGACGATCAAAGTCGGCGTGGCGTTGATCCTTGTGATCTGGGCGGCCATGGCGGGCACCAAGGCGACCATTACCGGCATCCGGATGATTGCGGTTTCAACCCGGCCCTCCGGAATACTGCGCTATCAGGGAATTGCGTTAATTCTCGCCACCAGCCTGATCCTGATGGTTTGGGTGCTGGGCGGGGCACAGATCATCCTGACGGTAATCCGCAATCAGGATGGCGGCATTGCCACCGAGTTTGCGCGCGAGATTGCAACGCTGGCCGGGACGATCTGGATTACAAAATGGGTGGCGAGTTTTGCTGTGTTTTACCTGATCCTGGCGGTGTCACTGAATGGCCGCGTTTCGAAAGGCTGGCCGATGATTGGCGGAGCCTCCGTCAGCGCCATCGCCTGGCTGACAGTAACATTTCTGTTCCAGCTCTATTTGAAATACTCGGTGCTGACGACGCTGTATGGTGCGCTCGCCTCGGTGATTATCGGCTTCATCTGGCTCGCTTTGTCAGTGAACACGCTGCTGCTGGGCGCGGCGCTTGCAACGCAATGGGATACCGCTTCGCGGCTGAAACGCGGCCCGATCACGTTTGAGGGTGAGGATCTCTAGCCATGTCGACCGTCAAAGTCGCCTGTCTGCAGATGCGGTGCGGGACTGAGGTCGCGCCCAACATTATCACCGCGCTGACCATGATCGAAGAGGCCGCAAAACGCGGGGCTACCCTGATCGCCACGCCGGAAATGACCAATATTGTGGACATCCGGCCCGGCCTGTCGAAAGGCAAGATTGTCAGCGAAGCCGCCTCCCCTGCCCTGGCGGCGCTCCGGGCCGAGGCGAAACAGCGCAAGGTCTGGCTGCTGATCGGATCGCTTGCCCTGACACTCGAGGACGACCCCCGCAAAGCCAACCGGTCGTTTCTGATTGATCCGGACGGTGAAATTGTCGCCCGATATGACAAGATCAACATGTTTGATGTCGAGGTGGATGACGGCCAGAGCTACCGCGAGTCCCGTGCCTACCGGCCAGGTGACAAGGCGGTTCTGGCCGACACACCGTTTGGCAAGATCGGGCTCACCATCTGTTACGACTTGCGGTTTCCGCAGCTTTACCGCAGCCTGGTTCAGGCGGGCGCGGACATCCTGACCTGCCCGGCGGCCTTTACCAAAGTGACCGGTGAGGCCCATTGGCATGCCCTGCTAAGAGCGCGGGCCATCGAAACCGGTAGCTTTGTGCTCGCCCCGGCCCAAGGTGGACGCCATCAGGATGGGCGCGAAACCTATGGCCACGCGATGATCGTCTCGCCCTGGGGTGAAATTCAGGCCGAGGCCGACCACGCGGAGCCGACGATTGTTACGGCTGAGCTTGATCTGTCAGAGGTCGCCAAGGCTCGCCGCAAGATCCCTTCTCTCAGCAGCGACAGACCTTTCAACCCGCCCGGCTGATTGCCTTACGCCTCATACTTGTGGTTAATGGTTCCACAACAACCATAGAGGGGACGCTATGAGACGGACACTTACCGCATTTGTTTTCGCACTTTCAATCGGACTGGGAGCAGGCAGTCTGGCTGCGGCTGAAGATGTTGAAGGTGTGCAGGAACACCCGATGATCGAACGCTATCCGGGCCAATCGATCGCCTGGCAAAAAATCGAAAACTACATGCCCTATGAGGTCGCGATCGGTCCGGTCACCGGGTATCGCCAGATTGATGACTGGATCGAAACGGAAGGCCGGGTGACCCGTACCTTTTACGAGTTGGAAGGCGAGGAGCGAACCTATTCGGAGATCTATCTGAATTATCTTGAGGCGCTCGAAGCGCAGGATTTTGAGATCCTCGCCAAAGGCATATCTGACAGTCGGCGTGGGGCGGATATTGGCTCGACCAACTGGATTGGCGTTGCCTACGCGGCCAACCCGATCACTGAACAGGGGCCGCAGAACTCGCTGTTTGCAGGCACGTCTTCGTCTGGCGGGGCCGGGTCAGTCGTGGCGCGCAAGGAGCGTGCGGCGGGAACCGCTTATGTGGTCATCACAGTCGAACAGCATTCAGAGAATTATATCGGGGCCCTGATCGATATTATTGAAGTCGAAGCTGCAGAGACCGGACTGGTCATCGTCGATGCCGAAGCGATTGGCTCTGACATGGCCGAATATGGCCGGGTCGTGCTGGACGGTATCGTGTTCGATTTTGACAGTGCGGACCTGCTGCCGGAATCGAATGAAGCCCTGACGAACATCGCGGCTTATCTCAACGCCAATCCGGACAAGCTGTTTTATGTGGTCGGGCACACCGACTCGGTGGGTACGTTCAGCTATAATTACGGCCTGTCAGGGGATCGAGCCCGCGCGGTGGCAAACGCTCTGAAGGACGATTTCGGTATCGCGCATGAACGGCTGGAGCCGCACGGTGTGGGACCGCTCGTCCCGGTATTTTCGAACGAGAGTGAAGCGGGTCGGGACAAGAATCGGCGGGTTGAACTGGTCGAGCGTCAGCCCGGTGGCTAGGCGCTACGGCGCATTGTCGTAAGAGATCTTGTACAGCGTACTCACCAGACCGATCAGGCGCAGGGTCTCCAGATCGGCATTCCCGGTCACCAGATCGGGCACCCAGCGACGCTGAAACGCCCGAACGACCGCTTCGGTCTGGGCGTCGTACACGCCTGTTTCTGGCAGGTTGTAGCCAATGATCGCGAGCATGGCTTGCATGCGCCCAACGGCACCTTTCTGCGAGCCGCGCTGTAGCCCTGCGCCGCGCAGGCTCGGCGGGATGGCCTTTAAACGCTCACCGGCTTGGCCCGTGGTGATCACATCTGCTGGAATGAGCGGATTGTCGGAGCGGGTGAGCGGCCATAGCCCGACGCCGGCGCGGGCCAGTCGGTCCCAGGGAAAATGCTCGCCCGGGTCATCCTTGCGGGCCGGGGCAATATCTGAATGGCCGACAATGCGATGCGCGGGAATGTCCCAGCGCGCCAGAATGCCTTGCACCAGGTCGATCAGTGCCTCGATCTGAGCTGTCGGATAAGGCGGCAGGACGCCGCCCGGCAGCGGGAAGTCGTGCCCACCATTGACAATCTCAATGCCTATTGAGCGCGAGTTGAGGTCCTCGTCGCCTTGCCAGGTTGACACCCCGGCATGCCAGGCGCGCTTCTCTTCCGGCACCAATTGAAAGACGCGGCCATCCTCCCAGACCATGTAATGGGCAGAGACTTCCGCCGCAGGATCGCACATGCGCTCCAGGGCGGCCTGCCCGGTCTCCATGCCGGTATAGTGCAGAACCAACATATCAATCGCGGCCTTGCGCTGATTGAAGTTCGGGCTGGCATGGACCTCAATCTCCATCGGGAACTCCTCTGACTTTGTCGCCCAACACCGCTTCCGGCATCACCCGGTTTGGACGCACGAGTATGACAAAGACCCCACTGAGTGAAATCAAAGCGCCGACCACTAATTGCAGGCTCAAGGTCTCGTTCAGCAAGACGACCCCCAGGACCACCCCCCAAATCGGGGTCATCAGGGTGAGCGGTGAGAGCAGCGAGACGTCATACTTCTTGATCAATGTATAGAAACTGCCATGCGCGAACACGCTGACAGCCAGGATCGCGTACAGGGTCGCCGCCCAAACCCACCAGCCGCCATCGATCAGGCTTTGCCAATTGCCGCTGCCCCCCTCAACCAGGCCGGATACGGCGAACAGCGGCGCGAAACTGAACAGACCGATCCAGGCCTGCATTTGAAGCGCGCTGATCGGCGGCATTTTCTTCATCAGGATCCCGGCGCCCGAAGCCACAGCAGCTGCGACCACGACATAGAGCAGGCCATAGCTGAACGTGAACGTCGCCGGATCAACCGCGATCAAAACGGCCCCGGCAAATGCGAGCATGATGCCCAGCCCTCGGCGCCAGCCAACAGTTTCGCCGAGAAACGCCATGCTCATTAGAGTCGAGAAGGGCACGCCAAGTTGCCCCACCACAGAGACCGCGCTCGCCTCTGCGTTCGCCAGTCCCAGAAACAGAAACGCAAAATGAAACGCGCCCATGCCCATCGCGATCAGAAACAACGTGCCGAGACTTTTCGGGATCGGGCGCAGGAACCAGAACAGAACCAGTGCAATACCTGCAAATCGTATCGCTGCAAAAAAGAGGGGCGGTATGCCCGCATCGGCCACGACCCAACGCGTCACCACAAGGTTCAGCCCCCAGACAAAGCAGATGGCTGACAGCAGGATGAAGTCGCGGAAATTCATCTCTCCGCCCTATCAGGCTTTTCCGGGCCCGGGCAGACCTTATCTCGCGGCAGCGGAATAGAGGGCGGTGAAGAGTTCACGCGTGGCTGCATCCGCGATCCCCGCGCCGCCGGGCGATTTCGCCGTCTTTTCCATATCATGCAGACGCTCGACCAATCGGACGAGGCGCGGCGTTGGCCACTTTCGCAGCCGGGCCTGAAAGGCTGGCCATTCGGATTTCCAGACGGGCGGTTTCAGCTTCATACCGACATTGCCGCCGCCGCCATCCCCCTGCAGGGCCGCGGCGGCCAGCATCCGGCTGGCTTCCATCTCGAACATCCGGACCAGACTGATCGGTGACAGACCCGCATCGACCACGCGGTCGAGTTCGGCCTGTGCATGACTGACATTGCCATCCAGGGCCAGCAGGACGGCCCGGCGTGCGCTCTCATCCGCGTTGGTCTCGCACAACGCGTCAATATCGCCGGTGCTGACCGGGCGTCCAAGATCATGGGCATAGACGGCGAGCTTTTCCATTTCAGCATTGGCGAGACTGCGATGCCCCGGCAAGCCGGAGACAAATGCGCTGAGCGCCGCCTCGTCAATCTCTGCGCCGCGGTCCTTCAAGAAGGCCTGAACTCTGGTTGTGATGTCCGTGTCGCTGTCAGCAAAGACATGCAGGGCGGCCGCATTGGGCGCAGCTTCAAACGCGGTGCGCAGTTTCGAGCGCGTGTTCAGCGTGCCATTCTGCAGCACGAGATTCGCGGCGATCCGATCTGGCGAATCGGCCGCCATGGCCAGAACGTCCTTGAACAGGCTGAACAGTTTCTCACCCTTGGTGCGGATCCGGATGATTGTGGCGTCACCCAAGAGAGACTGGGCCTCAAGCGCATCGAACAGGGTCACCGGGTCGCGCTTTACGTCATCTTCTTCCAGAGTCAGCACCGTTGCAGGCGCCGCCTTCTGCCAACTGGCGATCAGAGCGTTTGCGGTATCCGCCACAACCCCCTCATCGTCACCGAACACCAAAGCGAGTTTGCAGGCTGCGTCCGGCCGTTTGGCAAAGCGCAATGCGCTGTCGCCCTGATATTTCATGAGGCCGGTTCAGCGTCCCCGGGCTCGCCCAGCTGAGCAAGCTTGAGACGCATATCATCAGTGATGCGGCGCGCCAGAACCGAGACGGCGCGTTCTGTGGCATCGATCTGAGCGGGAATGTCCGCATAGGGCGTGGACGGCACAAGGAAACTGGTTTCGGCTTCCACACGTCCGGAAATGGCGTTGCCATCAAAGGCCAACACGTAATCCGCCCGCGCTGTGGCATCCGTACGCGAAGCCGCCTCATCCGGCTGCAGGGCCAAGCGCTGTAACCCGTCATCCAGTTCAATCGTCAGCGTGGCTGGACCGTCCAGTCCCGGCAGGCCGGGCGCTAGATGCTGGATCAGCGCCTTGCGCAACGTGTGACCCGAGCGGCCATTAATCTGTTCAATCTGGATGTTTCCAGCTCCGCCGGTGTCTGTCGCATAGAGCGGGGTGAACCCGCACGCCGCCAGACCAAGAGCCGAAATCGCAATCAGTGCCTGTTTCATCATACAACGATATTCACGATCCGGCCGGGAACAACAATCACTTTCTTGATGTCCTTGCCATCAATGAAGGCCTTTATCGCCGGTTCGCTGAGCGCTGTGGCTTCGATGTCATCCTTGGACGCGGTCTTCGGAACGCTGATCTCGGCCCGTCGCTTGCCGTTCACCTGGATCGGCAAGGTCACGCTATCTTCCACCAGCAGGCTGTCATCCACCTCAGGCCAGGCCGCCGCCGAGCAAAGCCCCGGACCATCGATCAAAGCCCAACACTCTTCGGCGAGATGTGGCATGAACGGTGTCAGGCAGCGTGCGAGCATAAACGCGCCTTCGAAGCGGGCATGCAGCAGGTCGTCCCCGCCCTGTTCGGCTTTTTTCAGGACGCTGGTCCATTCGTGCACGGTTGCGATCGCAGAGTTGAATCTGAACTCTTCGATTGCTGTATCGATGGCGTGCGCGGCCTTGTGGGAAGCACGGCGCAGCGCGGTGGCGGCATCACCGTCATTGGGCTGACCATCGCGTGGGGCCGCGCTTAACGTGTTGAACACGCTCCAGACGCGCTGAACGAAACGTGCCGCGCCTTCCGCGCCGGACTGGGTCCACTCGACATCGCGCTCTGGCGGGCTGTCGGAGAGGACAAACCAGCGTGCGGTATCCGCGCCAAAGGTGGCGATGATATTGTCCGGGTCGACGGTGTTTTTCTTCGACTTGGACATTTTTTCAATCGGGCCAACCGTGACCGGCTGGCCGGTCCCGATCTCGACCAGACCACTGCCTCTGTCTTCAATCTCCGAGGGCTGTAACCAGCGGCCATCTTCGGACTGATAGGTCTCATGCGTGACCATGCCCTGGGTGAAGAGGCCCGCAAACGGTTCTCCGGACGCGAGGTTCAGTTCGCCGACGTCCCGCATCGCGCGGCTGAAAAAGCGTGAATACAGCAAGTGCAGGACGGCGTGCTCGACCCCGCCAATATACTGATCCACCGGCAGCCAATAGGCGCGCTCTTCAGGATCATCGACGCTGGCAAAACGAGTAAAGTACCAGCTGGAATCGTTGAACGTGTCGAGCGTATCGGTCTCGCGCTGCGCCGGTTTTCCGCATTTTGGACAGGTGCAATCTTTCCAGGTCGGGTGGTGGAAAAGCGGATTGCCCGGCTTGTCGAAGCTTACATCTTTCGGCAGCTCAACCGGCAAATCAGCCTCCGGCACCGGCACGATGCCGCAATCGCCGCAGTGAATAACCGGAATCGGGCAGCCCCAATAACGCTGGCGCGACACGCCCCAGTCGCGCAGGCGGTAGTTTACGGTGCCTTCGCCTTGGCCGAGTTCAACGATCTTTGCGATCGCAGCTGATTTTGCGGGCGTGATCTCCATGCCGTCCAGGAACTGTGAGTTCATGATCGTGCCCGGGCCGGTATAGGCTGTGTCCATGTCGGAGCCTTCGCCTGAACTGACCCAAGCGGCGCTCGCAGCCTCTTTGTCGCTCGGTTTGACGACGGGCAGGATGGGCAGATCGTATTTGCGGGCAAAATCAAAGTCGCGCTGGTCATGCCCCGGGCAGGCAAAGATCGCCCCGGTGCCGTAACCCATCAGGACAAAGTTCGCGATCCAGACGGGCAGTTCTTCTCCCGTGAACGGGTGCTCGACTTTCAGACCCGTATCGAAACCCATTTTCGGGGCTTTCTCAATGTCAGCCTCGGACGTGCCGATCTTGGCACATTCGGCCCGGAAGGCTTCCAGGTCCGCATTACCCGCGGCCATCTCCATGGTTAGGGGATGATCCGGAGAAAGGGCGATAAAACTCGCCCCAAACAGCGTGTCAGGACGGGTGGTGAAGATCTCAATCCCATCGGCCATGACCTGATCAATGTCGGCCACGTTCTGGCGCAGTATTTCATCGCTGCCACCGGTCCACTCAAACCGCATTTGCAGGCCTTCAGATCGCCCGATCCAGTTGGCTTGCATCGTGCGGACCTTTTCCGGCCAGCGCTCCAGCTTCTGGACTTTGTCCAGCAAGTCTTCGGCATAATCGGTGATCCGGAAGAACCATTGGACCAGCTCACGCTGTTCGACCGGCGCACCGGAGCGCCAGCCCTTGCCGTCGACGACCTGTTCATTGGCAAGAACCGTATTGTCGACCGGGTCCCAGTTCACCTTGGCTTTCTTTTGATAGACGAGGCCTTTTTCCAGGAATTTCAGGAACAGACGCTGTTGCTCGCCATAATAGTCCGGGTCACAGGTCGCGAACTCGCGGCTCCAGTCGAGCGACAGGCCAAGTTTTTCAAACTGAGACTTCATCGCGGCGATGTTCTGATAGGTCCAATCGCCTGGATGAACGTCGCGCTCCATCGCAGCATTCTCGGCCGGCATGCCGAACGCGTCCCACCCCATGGGATGCAACACGTTGTAGCCTTTGGCCTTTTTGTGCCGTGCAACCACATCGCCCATGGCATAGTTGCGGACATGCCCCATATGCAGACGTCCCGACGGATACGGAAACATCTCAAGCACATAGGCCTTGGGCGCATCACCTGCCTCAGCCGGAGATTTGGCCCGAAACAGGTCAGCTTCAGACCAGGCTTCACGCCATTTGGGTTCCGCTACCTGCGGATCGTATCTTGAGGCCATCGCCTCCCCCATGTGTTTTAAATTCGAGAGTTTGGGATATCGGCCATCTAACCGATTTCAGCTGCCTTGAGATTGCGCGCGCGTGATAGGATCGCGTTCTCAAGCTGAATGCCAGTTGCAGGATCTACGGCGGCATCGACCCATGTGCCGTCCTGATTGATCTGGCGGAACACCGACACTTTGACCCCGTCTGCGCGTAGACGCGAATCGAGAATGTAGACCGTCGCCTTGATCCGCTCATTGTCGACGCCATCAAAGCTCATCCAGTCATAAATTATGGTGCCGCCCAGAGGGTCGGCGTCCACCAGCGGCAAGCTTTCCATCGTGTCCAGGCTGGCCCGCCACAGATACGGATTGGACCCACCGGTAATATCTTCAACCACGCTGATCTCGGCATCATTATTGCCACCGCCGAACAGGCAGCCAGAAAGCGCCAGTGAACCCAACATGGCTGCGATAACTCTTCCTGTTGCCTTCATTTGATCATTTCCCGTTGGCAAGAACTTGTTGACTGGCCATCTCTATAACAGCTGAAACCCAGTCGGCCAGTATCGATGTGTGTAAGCTGGTTATGAGAGGTCGAAAGGTCCCTGATATGCGTTGGATCCCCATCCTGCTCGCGGCAAGCGGCACAATTGTGGCGGACGTGCAGGCTGAGCCCGCTGTCGAGTTCGAGCTGGAAGGTGAAGCCACGCTGGTAGTGACCCCGGTCTCGGAGACCGATGGCGACGGCGACATCGACTCGTTTCTGTCGGAATGGGCCTTGAATGCCACGGCCGAGCGCGTCCTCGACAACGGCGTACGCTGGCGCGTTCGGACGGCGCTCCGCGTTCAGCAGGATCATGAGCAGCGTCCCGGATTCACCGGCGGATTTGGCGATCAGGTAACCGCCCCAATCGGGGCGTTTTCAGGTCTGTCAGCGGCCCCGGGCCGGGACGATTCGGATCTGAGAGGGCGGCTCGAAACAGCCTATCTGCAAGTCGATGGCGGGTATGGAGAGGTCCGGATCGGCAAGGATCTGGGCGTGGCCAATCGTTTCTTTGAGGGTGCGCCGTCTGTGCTCAGCCATGCGCGACTTGATTCCCCGCTTCTGACGCCATCGAACCTGTCGGCGATCCGCACACGCCATGATTTGACTGGGCCCAGTCTGAAACTGTCCTACGCCTCCCCGCGCATACTCGGTCTGCGCGCCGGGCTGAGTTTCACGCCTGAGGCTGATGCCGATGGCCTGGACCGCAGGCCAGCTGCCGGTCTCGGCCTGAGTGCCCCCGACATCGAAAATGGTGTGGAGCTGGCCCTGAACGGCACGCACCGGTTCCGAGAGTCCGGCCTGCGGGTTGATATGGGTTTTGGCTGGTCCAGCGCCGATGTCAGCGACCGCGCCGGGCTTGCGCCCTATTCGACGGTGGAAACCTGGTCCGCGGGCACCCGGTTGGAAACCGGCGACTGGACGTTTGGCGGGTCTTTGCTGCGCAGCGATAACGGCCTGCCAGACGGCGACTATTCCGCCTGGAGTATTGCGGTATCCCGACCGTTCTCAGGGCTTGACTGGTCCGTCAATTATGGCGAATCGGATGATGAAAACGCCGACCTCGGCGCCTCCGCCTGGCAACTGGGTGCCGCAAGGGAAATTAATAGTAGTTTACAAATTGGCGCCGGATACACGTTCGAGACGCTTGAAACTGCCAATAATGACAGCGAATCTCACGCCATTGTGGTGGAAATCACACTGTTCACAGATTTCCTGCCTCTCACGAGAAATTAAGGTTCTATTAAGACGCGTAACTGCTATTTAAAGCGTGAGGAGAACTGTATGCGGGCTGTTATCGCATCTCTTGGACTGATTTTCGCGATTGCCTTTCCGGCAATGGCGCAAAATGACGTGCCTGAAATGCCGGTACCTTCACTTGCGGAAACCGAACAGGCACAGCCTGACTGGTATCAACAGTTCACTTTTTCCAGCACCGATATCTCGTCACCGGTCTGGGAAGCCGAACCGGCCCAGACATTCAGCCTGGCCTGGGTCAAAGGAGATCGGTGGAGCGTCAGTGTCGATATGACCTCTCGCGAAACAACCTCACCTTTGCCTGCCGAAGAAATGTCAGTTGGTTCTGATTTCCGCATCACACCGCGCATCAGCGTTGGCGGTGAGCTGAGCTTTGGATCGAACGATGCCGTGAACATCAATGATCTGAACCAGCAGGACATCGAGGCCGGTATTCGTCTCCGGTCAGCCTTCAAATTCTAGAGCCATACGTTAAGCCTTAGCGCCCCGTTTACCGCCGCCATAGATCGGATTGGTGCGCGCCGAAGCTTCATCCAAGGGCCAACGCGGACGCGCGGCAAAGGCTAATCCGTCCTCTGGAGTCAATCCCGCTCGCATACGTTCAGCCCCCGCCAGAGCAATCATCGCTGCATTGTCAGTGCAATGGCGCAAAGGGGGCGCGATCAAGCGGGCTCCGAATGCGCGGGCAACCTCGTCCAGACGAGACCGGATTGTTTGGTTCGCGGCAACCCCGCCGGCCACGACCAACCGAACCGCTCCTGTTCGGTCTGCTGCAAATCCCTTCAAGGCCCGCCGGGTCTTCTCCGCCAGGCAATCGGTGATCGCGGCCTGATAACTTGCGCACAGATCAGCGCGGGCCTTGTCGTCCAGCTCCTCGGCTTCGACAATCCGCGCGGCAGCCGTTTTCAAACCGGCGAAACTCAAGTCGAGCCCCGGTCGTGACAGCAGCGGCCTTGGCAAGTCGAAACGGGTCGCATCTCCAGCTTTTGCCAGACGCTCCACCGCCGCCCCGCCCGGAAAGCCAATGCCAAGCGTTTTGGCCAGTTTGTCGAACGCTTCGCCCGCCGCGTCGTCAATCGTGGTCCCGAGGCGTTTATACCGACCCAGACCTTCAACCGCGATGAACTGACAATGCCCGCCCGAGGCCAGCAACAGCAGATACGGAAAGGGGCAGTCTTCGGCGAGCCGCGGCGACAAGGCATGCCCCTCAAGGTGATTGATCGGCACAAATGGTTTGCCTGAGGCCATGGCGATCGCCTTGCCGGTCATCATGCCGACCATGACCCCACCGATCAGCCCAGGGCCGCTGGTCGCTGCAATGGCATCTATCTCGCTGAGGGCGAGGCCCGATGTCTTGAGGGCGAGCGCCACAACCTCGTCGGCGACGTCCGCATGCGCGCGCGCGGCAATTTCAGGCACGACACCGCCATAGGGCGCATGCTCTTCGACCTGGGTGCGGATGACATCAGACAGGATCTCCACGCCTTCATCGCTCAATCGCACAATAGAAGCGGCAGTTTCGTCGCAGCTGGTTTCAATCCCGAGTACAGTGACAGCTTTGTTCATTCTTCGTCCTCGCCCAGCAACGCGTCATAGAGGTTCGGGATCCAGGCTTCGGTTTCCAGGTCATAGGCTTTCAATGTGGTGGCATAATCCCAATAGCACCAGCCCAGACCGCGCGCTTCCATGCCCTCGCGCATCGCCCGCGTCCAGCGCGCGCGCTCAGCAACTGGCACCTCTTCATAGACGCCGAATTCTCCCACCAGAACCGGCATGCGCTGCCGCTCCTGTACGGCGAGTGCACTATCGAGCCGCGCGGCCATGGCCTCAAGGTCGCTTCTGCTACCCCAGCTGACACCGATCGGTTGCGGGGGGTCTGCCCAGAAGGCGCCCTGATGGGTGAACGCGAAGGGGTTATAGTCGTGATAGGTCAACATCACCCGCGGATCATAGACGGGGCCGCTGTCTTCCAAGGCATCCAGGTTGCCCCAATTCGCTGTACCGAGGATTACCCAGCGCGTGCGATTGAACTCGCGGATGATCTCTAACAGTCGGGCATTGAGCTGATCGGTCCGCTCGACCGTCATTTTGCCGTAAGGTTCATTGATCGTCTCGAAGATCACATTTGGCGGCATCCCGGCAAACCGCAGAGCCAGTTGCGCCCAGATGGCCTCAAGCCGGGCTTCATGTTGGTCGGGATCCTCGCTGAGTTCGTCATAATGATGCACGTTGACGATGATGTTGAGACCGGCCTCCCGGGCCCAGCTGATGATCTCTTCAACCCGTTCGATCAGCGGCGCCTCGATCTTATAGGGTGGTGCGAGCGCGGCCCGTGTTGACCAGCGAATGGGCAATCGCACCGTGTCGAACCCGGCGGCCGCCAGGCGATCCAGATCCTGCCGGCGGACGGTATACCCCCACTCGCCTTCCCGCGCCGGGCTCTCGAGCGCGCCCCCAAGGTTCATGCAGCGTGAGATCGGCGCAGGCGAGATGAGGCGTGCCTCCTGAGCATCTGGGGCGGGGGCAGGCGAGCAGCCAGCCAAACAGATGGCCAAAGCCATTAAAAGGACGCGCATTTTCGTCTCCATCGCACGCAGCCGCTTGCACGCAGCTATGGCTCGTCTTAGCTCAAGGATGCGTAAACCGGGAGCCCAAATGCCAGACCAGCAGATTGTTCGGATCGGAACCCGCGGGTCCCCACTCGCGCTATATCAGGCTCGACTTGTGGCGAGCCAGCTTTCGGCCAGCTCTGGCGGCGCGCTGAAGGGTGAAATTATCACCTTCAAGACCACAGGCGATCAGTTGACGACAGAGCGCCTGATTAATTCCGGCGGCAAGGGTCTGTTCACCCGTGAGATTGATCGCGCCGTGGATGACGGCGAGGTGGATATTGGCGTTCACAGTTTGAAAGACGTGCCCAGTCTGTTGCCAGAGGGTCAGGAAATTGTGGCCTTCCCACCGCGCGCGGACCCGCGTGATGGCTTTATTGGTCGGCCTGGTATCCGTCGGCTGCAGGACCTGCCTGAAGGCGCCACGCTTGGCACGGCAAGCCTGCGCCGGGAAGCACAAGCCCTGGCGCTGCGTCCGGACCTCAACGTCATTCCGTTTCGCGGCAGCGTGCATACGCGGCTGAAGAAGCTCGAAGACGGACAGGCAGACGCCACGTTTCTGGCCATGGCAGGCCTCGAACGCCTTGAGCTGGCGCACCTTGCGACGCCTGTTCCGATGGCCGACATGCTGCCCGCCGCCGCGCAGGGGATTATCGCGGTTGCGGCGCGCCCGGACCACATGAGTGCTGCTCTCAAGGCCGCTTTGAACGGGCTCGACGATGCACAGACAAGACACCAGGCGATCGCCGAACGCGCTTTTTTGGCTGAGCTCGATGGTTCCTGCCGCACCGCGATGGCGGCCCACCTCAGCTTGCGCGATGGGGGCTGGCATCTTCGGGGCGAAGTGCTGCACCCAAGCGGGCAGCAAAAGTGGACCGCTGAGGCGACGGCGCTGCTGAGCGCCACCCATACAGAGCTTGCCGAGATTGGACGCTCCGTCGGCCAGTCAATTCGCAAGGCGGCTGGTGGCGACCTGCCCGTGTTCGAGGACGCATGAACGCAGTCCCGGTGATCATAACTCGGGCCGAACCCGGCGCGTCGCAAACCGCACAAGCGGTCGAGGCGCTTGGCTTTCAGCCCATCCTGTCCCCAATGCTGGAGCTGCGCCGCGACGCAGACGTGTCGCTCCCGCAGACCAGCGATGTCTCCGGCCTTATCTTCACCAGCGCAAATGGCGTACGGTTTTATGCCGAGATGGAACCGTCTCGCGACTTGCCGGCCTGGTGCGTGGGACCGGCAACGGCAGCAGAGGCACGGCTTGCCGGATTTCGAACCGTGCATGAGTCTGCGGGCAACAGTGTGGACCTTGCAAACTTCATCGCCGCTCATGCGCCATCATCAGACCTGCCGCTGCTGCATGTTGCCAATGCCGCCGCCACGGGAGAGCTGGCGCGCAGTTTAGACGCGCTTGGGTATCGCTCGATCTTTGCCCCGCTTTACCGGGCGATCCCCGCGCCCTCCCTGTCAGACGGAGCCCTGGCCTGCTTTGCCAGCCAACATCCTGCGATCCTGCTCGTCCATTCCGGAAAAGGCGCGGATGCGGTTATGGCCGCAACACAAGGGTGCGTGCCCCAGCACATACACAGTGTCGCCATTTCAGAACGCGCCGCAGCCCCATTGAAGCGCGCGGGCCTATTAACCATCTCAGTCGCTGACGCCCCCAATGAAGAGGCCTTGATGCTCGCCCTCAGACATGCCGCTGCCACACTTTCGGTCTAACGCAACGCCGAGTAAGCTTCGCAGACCGATTCTTTGAAAGACGACACCGATGACGGACAACCCCGCCACTCCATCGATCGAAGACAGCGCTCCAATTGACGCTGAATTCGAACCTGCGCCGAAGCAGGCGCGCGAAGGTGGTGGCGCCAAGCGAATTATCTTTGCAGGTATCGCCTTCATAGCGCTTGTCAGCCTCGGAGCGATCGCGGTGGCGAGTGGTTTGGTACCCGGACTGGGGGGAAGCGCAGACGAGCAGTCGGCGCTTGAAACGCAGATCAGCGAGCTGCGCGATCAAGTCGAACAAAACGAAACGGCCTATGCAACGCTGCGCAGTTCGCTCGCAGAACAGGAAACCGCATCGACCAATACCAAGAATGCGATCGCCACGCTGGTCACGCGTCTCGACAGTATTGAGCGCTCGCTGTCGGATCTTTCACGCGATACTTCAGAGCTGCGTGAGACGCTGTCAGCCATCCAGGTCGTTTCGTCTTCTGATGGAACCGATCCGGAGACGGGCGCGCCGATCAGCGTTCCGGTTAATCCCCTCATCCTCGATCGGTTGGAAAACCTTGAAAACGCACTAACGGGGTTTTCTGACACACCTCAACCCGGCGCCGCTGAGATCTCTACGCTTGCTGCCGACATTGACACACTGCGCAACAGTCTGCGTGCGCTGGACGAGAAAATCGAGGCCGATCTCAATCCGGCCGCTGTCCCGGGCGCAGACAGCACGGCCGCCGAAGCGGCGCTTGCCCTCTCAGCGATTGAAGCGGCGGCGCGGCGCGGCCGCCCCTTCCTGGTCAGCCATCAAAAACTCGCCCTCAGCCTGCCAAACGATCCAAATGTCGCCAGTCTCGCAAGGTTTGCCAGTACCGAGACGCCAACGCTTACGGAGTTGCAGTCGACGTTTGCCCAGCTTGAAGACCGCGCGCTTGATGTCGATGCCAAGGCGCAGGGCGGGTCCACCAGCTGGCTGAGGTCCATGTTGGGCAACGCCGTCACCGTCCGCCGTGACGGAGAAGTCAGCACCGCCGATCAGATCGACATGGCCCGAACCGCACTGACTGATCGAGACCTGCCCGCCGCGATTGAGGCGATCGAGCCTCTGTCGCCGGATGTTCAGGCCGTCTTCACCGAATGGTTGCAAAGTGCGAATCAGCGCCTCGAACTTGAACAGGCACTTGAGGGCTTGCGCCTGACCATGATTGCGAAAGACCGCGAATGATACTTCTGCTTGTCATAATCCTTGTCGTTGCCCTTGCCATTGTTCTGGTAATGTGGGCTTCGCGCCTGCCTGGCGGACTGATCCTCGATCTCGGTATGGGCACAACCTATGAGCTGGGCCCGGTTGCAGCTCTGCTCGGCCTGCTCCTGCTCAGTGGTGCGGTCATTCTGCTCTGGTGGTTTGTTTCAAGCACGCTCAGCCTGCCGTTTCGTTTCAGCAAGTCCCGCAAAGCCGCGAAAGTGCGAAACGCCAATAAGGCACTGGCAGATGGCTTGCTCGCAGCGGAAGCCGGTGACGCGGTACTTGCTGGCAAACTGTCCAAGAAGGCGGCCCAGCATGCCGATGATGACCGGTTGAAACTGTTGCTTGAGGCCCGCACGGCAGAAGTGTCTGACGACTGGTCCGGCGCCGAGCGCGCCTGGGGGCAGCTTGCACGACTGCCGGGTGGTCAACTGGCCGGGCTGCGCGGCGCCGCATCTGCGGCCAGTGCGCGCGGGGATCGCCTGTCGGCAGAAACGCGCGCGCGGGAAGCGCTGGAGCTGAAATCGGATGCCGATTGGCCATTCAATTCGCTGTTTGACAGTCAGGTTGCCAATGGCCAGTGGCAAGAGGCGCTGAACACGCTCACCACCGGCGAAAAGCGGGGCAATATCAAGGGCGATCCGTTGCGCCGTCGCCGCGCCGTGCTCTACACCGCGCTTGCAACATCGATGCAGAATTCAGAACGCAAGGAAGCCCAGCGCCTGCTCGCCGAGGCCATTCGCGCGGCGCCGGGTTTCCCACAGGCTGCCTGGCACGGCGCGCGGCAACTGATGATCGACGACAAGGCCAAAGCGGCGCAGAACGTGCTGGAGCTCGGCTGGAAGGCGCGTCCGCACCCGGCACTTGCCCAGCTTTGCCGTCGCCTCGATCCGAACGCGCCGCAAAGCACGATCAATACGCGGCTGGAAGCTTTGATTGCCGCACATCCCGATCATCGCGAAAGCCGCATTATCAAAGCTGAACTCGCCATGTCGAAACAGGACTGGCTGAGCGCCGTCAAAGCACTCGCGCTGCTTGTCGAAGAAAACCCAACCGCGCGCCTTTGTCTCTTGCTGGAAAAGGCCCTGCGCGGCTACGGAGACCCCTCAGAAGCTGATCGTTGGGGCCGTATGGCGGTGACAGCATCGCGTGAACCGGAATGGTCGGATATTGATCCGAAAGGCACGGCTTTTGACTACACCCAACAAGATTGGGCGCGTCTGGTCTATGCCTTTGGCGACGCTGGAAACCTGATCCATCCGCGTTATGAAGCGTCCGAGCGTGAGCTTGATGCCAGTCGCCCAATCGGCCTGCCCGCGCCAGCGAAATCAGATCCGAAAGTCCCCTCACCCAGCGTGACATCACAGCCGCTCGACTACGTCCCCGAAGAAGACTGATCGGCGCCGGTCGGCCTGTGGACTGACCTTGCCCAAACACTAGTCCGGCGCTATGACCCTGCGCTCTGACCGGTCGCCGCTATAGCTCAGCTGGTAGAGCATCGCATTCGTAATGCGGAGGTCGGGTGTTCAAGTCACCCTAGCGGCACCATCAACCGTTTCGCGGCGCAGGGCGGCAAGACAGCGACGCGCGCTCACCCGCACTTCTTTGGTTTCTCAGCGTGTCCTATCGTGCGCTCTGCCATGACGCGGCGATCTCGAAGTTACGGATGGGTTTGGAGCCACCCCGGTGCGACCGTGCCATTTATAGATCATTTCCCAATGTTGGGAACACACAGCTTCGAACGAACGGACTATCCGGATATACTTGTTCGAACTCTAGAACAGAAATCTGGAGCGGGCGATGCGCGTGACCACTCATAGTAAAATCAATGATTTCAATGTACTTCACATATAGGAATGTAAGAATTGATACGCAAATAGGCTAAAGAATGTTACACAGTTTGAGCTCTTGAAGCTCAATAAGTACAACGTCCTCCATGTTCACCTGTTCGCTCCCGTCTGTAACTGATGGCGCAGTCTGGCATGGGCGCGGTGATCGATCTGGTAACCCCATAGCAAGCCAAAAATCGCCAAAACACCGAGTGCTGGCACACCGACCATAATGGCTTTAATGGCCAGCAAGACGTCACTGGATTGCTCTACATTCGCCTCAAAACCCATCCCGTCGAGCAGAGCGCCAAGCAACAGCGCATTCACGCCAACTGCGGCCTTTTGTGCGAATGTGGCGAAGCCGAACGTCTTGGCCTCGGCGCGCACGCCCGTGTGGACCTCGCCGTATTCGACTGTGTCTGGAAGCATAGACCAGAACATGACGGACAATGCCGACACACCTATCCCGATCAGAAGAATAGCCGTCATCACATAGGCGGGCGTTTCGGGCACCAGAAAGAACGCGATATATCCAATGAGGCTAATACCTCCGCCTACCAGGAGAGCTGTGCGTTTCGAGCTGCGCCCCGCCACCATCACCCAAACCGGCACCATGAAAAACAGACAAAGCGCGGGCGTAATCAGCGCCCAAAGCCTCAAATCCGGGCGCTCCAGATTGTACTTAAAGAAGTAGAGGATGTTCTTATTGAACATAGCGAGGCAAATCGAAGCAACAATAATGATGCCGAAGATGCGCATCAGCGGCGGGTTCTTCTGGCCTGCCTGATCTGACTGGCCCAACCGTAATGTTAGGATCGACGGTTGGTTTGTAGCGGCGTTCATGCCGCCT
>JASJAO010000012.1 GCA_030066975.1 Henriciella sp.
AGGACCTTGCGGTTGTTCATCCGGCACCAGCGCTTCACGGCAAACAGCTGCCACCACACCCACGGCCAGAGATAGACCGGCA
This sequence comes from Henriciella sp., assembly GCA_030066975.1. Lineage (GTDB taxonomy): Bacteria > Pseudomonadota > Alphaproteobacteria > Caulobacterales > Hyphomonadaceae > Henriciella. Next base: position 83 of record JASJAO010000012.1, read on the forward strand.
GGTGCTGTACAGAGGCAACAGAGAAGCGAATGTCCATGGGGAGGAGTGTACGCGAGAATTTCAGGGGGAGGATAGACGGCGGTCTATCCAACAAAATCAGAGCGGAAACCAGTGGCTTAAGACGCCCTAAAACGGACGCTCGTCGAACCGATATTCCTCGCCTTCTTTCATAAGCCTTTGCATTATCTCATGTTTGTTCCATGGTCCTCGCTAGATGAAATTGGGGAAAAGTATGCTGCTACGCCGCATCACGAAACACGTTAAAGAACAAAATTGGACAGCGGTCGGCCTTGATCTTGTAATCGTGGTTTTCGGTGTGTTTATCGGTATTCAGGTCGCGAACTGGAATGATGCGCGTACCGAAGCGCTGAGGGAGCAGCAAGTACTCCTCGAATTGCTCGATGACTTGCGCCAGGATTCGCTCGTGTTGGCCTCAGCTACTGAAGCGGCGCAGCTGAGTGTAAATGCAGCAAACATTGTTCTGGAACAGTCGGGTCTTGATCCTGTCACTCAGGTTTCCTTTTCAGTGCTGAACACCTTCACAGATAGCGATATTTTGGTGGGTACGCCTGAAGTTTTGCCGGCTGATCAGGCGTCGGCGTATTGGTCCCTCATCACAACGCGATATTATCCCTCTCAGAATGATGCCGCGCTAAATGCGCTTATCGCGGCTGGTAATTTTTCAATTGTCAAAGATCGCCAAGTCGTGAGGGATTTGCAGCGATACAAGACGTTCTGGACAAATGTTATGGCTAGCCATGACAATACATATCGACCGTTTCGGGATCACACTGTTTTTGTGGGGCAGAAACATGGTCTAAGCCCATTCATAAGTATTGACCTCGATGTCTTGGCTGAGATTGTTAGGCTCGATCCGGAGATGCAGGGCGTTATTCGGACAACCGCAGAGTTTGCAGCATTTCATGGTGAATCGCTCGAGCATCTTCAGGAAGAGGCACAGATTCTTATCGAGCGCATCGAGGCGGCGTCAGCATCGTGAGAGAGTAATACGTCGTGCATCTCGCTCAGTATGCTGATCCAATTCAACACCTTAATTATGCGTAGCGAGCGTCCGATTCTCGCCCCAGAACGGACGCTAAGGTCGGAGGCTTCGGTCGCTCTGAGAAAATCGTTGCGGCAGGCGGTCCCGCCTAGAACGGCATTTTGAAGCCGGGCATCAGGCCGCCGAGGCCGGATGTGGCTTCTTTCATGGCTGTTTCCATGGCGTGATCGAGGTTCTTGCGGGCCTCGCGGTGCGCTGCCTTGACCAGATCCTCAATGATCTCCGCCTCGTCGGCCAGAAGGCTTGGGTCAATCTTCACCGAAATCAGTTCGCCCTTGCCTTTCAACGTGACGGACACGAGCCCAGCGCCGGCAATGCCTTCGGCTTCAGTCTGCTCAATCTTGTCTTGAGCTTCCTGCATCTTGGCCTGCATTTCCTGAGCCTGCTGCATGATCTTGGTGAGGTCGGTCATCTAGCTGTCTTTCTTACTTCGGCGTAAGGGCACCACATTGTCGGGCAGGGTTGGATCTTCAAGGGCTTTAGGCACCTCCGCGACATCTTCGACGTCGACAATCTCGGCGCCCGGTATGGCTTTCAGCGCGGCAGCAACGGATGGCATCTCGCGGGCGGCGGCAAACTGTTCCTGGCGCTCGCGGGCTTCGCGCTCCTTTGAGGTTTCTGTGTCGGTCTCGGTCTGTGAGACGTCCCAGTCGCTATCGGTTTCCAACTCGAGGAAATCGGTCAGGCGACGCAGCAAATCAGCTGGGGCACCGGGGGCGAGGGCGCAAATCAGCTGATGATCACCGCACCGCTCGGCGCGCACATATTGGCGGGCTTCGCCCCAAAGGCGGCCTTCTTTGCGTTGCGCCAGCAAATCGAGCACCTGGTCAAAGGACGTGATCGCGGGCGCGTCCTGGCCGGGCGGCGGCGCAGCAGACGGTTCAGGCTTTCCCGCGCCGCCCGAGGCCCCTCCTGACATCAGCTGGCGCGCGGCCTCTTCCGGGGATGGCAGATTGGCCGCTGTGACAAGACGCAACAGCACCATACGAAGTGCGACATCTGCCTCAGGTGCGGTTTGCGTGTCGCGATAGCCTGAGAGCAGGATCTGCCAATTGCGCTGTGCCTGGGCCGGGCTCAGCGCCTTGGCGAGGTCATGCGTGCGGGTTGTCCAGTCCGCCGGACCGGGCAAGGCATAGCCGTCGCCTGCGGCCTGCACCGTTGCGATATCGGCTGCGATTTCGAGCATGTCTTTCAGGATGACCAGCGGCTCAGCGCCGGCTTTGATCTGGTCAGCGACTTCTTCGATCGCTTTTTGTGCGTCACCCTGTATGGCAAATTCGAACGCGTCGAGCAGGCGGAGCCGATCACCCAATCCGAGCATGTCGCGGACGCGCGCGCCGGTGACCTGATCACCGTCAATGGCCTGAACGATCGCCTGATCCAGGATGGACAGTCCGTCGCGTACCGAGCCTTCGGCGGCGCGCGCAATCAGAGCGAGACCTTCTTCGGAGACGTCCGCGCCTTCCTTGTCAGCGATTTTAGAGAGATGTTCGGCGAGTGCCCCGCTGTCCAGCCGTTTCAGATCAAAGCGCTGGCAGCGACTGAGAACCGTGATTGGGACTTTGCGGATTTCCGTTGTCGCAAAAATGAATTTCACGTGCGCTGGTGGCTCTTCCAGGGTCTTGAGCAGTGCGTTGAAAGATGCCGTCGACAGCATGTGCACTTCGTCAATCACATAGACTTTGTAACGCGCAGAGACCGGCGAATAGCGCACACCGTCGAGGAGATCGCGCATGTCCGCCACACCGGTGCGGGAGGCGGCGTCGAGCTCCAGCACATCGGGATGATTGCCTGCCATGATCGCGCTGCAGAAATCGCCGGGCGGATCGAGATCTATGCTCGGCGCGTCATGCCCGTCGCGGGTGTAATTGAGCGCGCGGGCGAGCAGGCGCGCTGTAGTCGTTTTACCGACCCCGCGCACACCGGTCAGCATGAAGGCGTGCGCGACACGCTCGGTCTCGAACGCATTTTTCAGCGTGCGCACCATCGCTTCCTGTCCGATCAGATCAGAGAACAGACGCGGGCGATATTTGCGCGCCAGCACCTGATAGCCCTGATCCCCTGGCACGCCCATCTCAGCGTCTCCAAACATGGAGAAGGTCGCGTCATCGCGCTCATGCTCTTCCGGTGTTTCGGGCGTTTCCGTCATGGTAAACGCTTATGGCAGGGACTCGGGGGTGGCGGCAAGCGCCGAGCGCTCTAGGTCGCATGCATGACCAAAGCGCTGCTGATTTTTCCGCACCAATTGTTTGCCGAGCATCCAAGCCTGACCGAGGCGCCGGAACGCGTGGTCCTGATTGAGGATCCGCTCTTCTTTGGAGATCGCCAATACCCCATGCGGTTCCACAAGCAGAAACTCTGGCTGCACCGGGCCAGTATGGCTCGCTATGCGCAGCGGCTTGCGGATCAGGGATTGTCTGTGGACACGGTTCGTTATGATCCGGAAGTGGCTGTCTTGAAGACGACCGTGGAACGACTCGCTGGGCAAGGCGTTAAGACCTTGATCACCTGTGACCCGGTTGATTTCAGCCTTGAGAAGCGGCTGAACACCTACGCGCAGGCGAACGAGCTTGATCTGGACCTCCTGCCGACGCCGTCATTTCTGAACACACAGACTCAAAACCGGCTGTGGCGCGAAGACCAGAAACGCTGGTTCATGGCGGAATTCTATAAGTCGCAGCGGCGGCGCCTGAACATTCTGATGGAGGGCGACGGGCCGGTCGGTGGGCGCTGGAGCTTCGATGAGGACAATCGTAAAAAGGTCCCGAAGAAACTGCAGGCTCAGGTGCCACAGCTCTGGCCGCTGCAAGAGGTGGATGAGATCGATCAACAGGCGCGCACCAGTGTGCTTGAGGATTTTCCCGACAACTACGGCAACCTGGAAAACTTGTTCTGGCCGACCGATCATGAGGCAGCGGCGGTCTGGCTGACGCGGTTTCTAAGCGAGCGGTTTGAGCTGTTCGGACCGTATGAAGACGCCATCCTGAAAGGCGAGAGCCTGCTTTGGCACAGTGCGATCACGCCGATGCTGAATATCGGGCTGCTGACGCCCAAGCAGGTTGTGACGGCCACGCTGGAGCATATGGAAGCATCCGAGATCCCGCTCAACTCAGCGGAAGGATTCCTGCGTCAGATCATTGGCTGGCGGGAGTTCATGCGCGCAACTTATCAGGATCTCGGTGTCCGGATGCGCACCACCAATCACTGGAACCAGAAACGGAAAATGCCTGAGCGATTCTGGACGGGAGAGACGGGCATCGCGCCTTTGGATGACACAATCAAACGCGTGCTGGAGACCGGCTATTGCCATCACATAGAGCGACTGATGGTGCTCGGCGGGTTTATGTTTCTCTGTGAGTTTGATCCAGATGACATCTATCGCTGGTTCATGGAGATGTTTGTTGATGCCTATGACTGGGTGATGGTGACGAATGTTTATGCGATGAGCCAGAATGCCGATGGCGGTCTGATCACGACCAAGCCGTACTTTTCCGGGTCGGCCTATGTGAAGAAAATGGGCAATCATCCCAAGGGCGAGTGGTGCGATATCTGGGATGGCCTGTATTGGCGATGGATCTGGACCCATGCCGAGGCGCTGGAAAAGAACCCGCGCTGGGCGATGATGGTCTCTATGGTCCGCAAGATGGATCCCGGCAAACGCGATACCCATCTCGCCAGGGCAAACGCTTATCTTGACAGTCTGGACGCGTAGCGCCGCCCAGATCTGAATAGCGATCGCTTTTTGTTTGAATGATCTTGGGCGACGCCAGTGCAGGCAAATGTGAACAAGTCGAACATTGTCCGTTAAGTCCTAGCCTGTAAGGTTCAGGTCATTCGTGGGAGGAGCGAATGAAATCTGGACTTTTTCGATCGGCATCTGTCCGTTCACTTTTGCTGGCCGGGCTGTTTCTTCCGGGAACACTTGGACTGGTTGGTTGCGCAAGCAGTGGCGGAGGGGACAGTGGCGGCGGCACGGTAACCCCCGTGTCTCCAGCACCCCCACCTCCTGCATCTCCGCCCCCGCCGCCTGCACCGCCTCCTCCGACCGCACCGGCCGCTGACTTTGAAACCAGTGAGTATGACCGCACGGTCGGGCTTGGGCTGATCGGTGCCTCTGCCGCCTATTCGGTCGGCGCCACTGGCGAAGGCATATCCGTCGCGGTTATCGACACAGACATCGTGGCAGATCATCCCGACCTCGACGGTCAGATCTCACAGACCATAGATGTCTGTGACAATGCCGCCTGTTTCGATGTTGACGGCAATCTTGCCAATCGCCCGGCAAACGATGTTGATCCAGAAAGCCATGGCACGCTGGTGGCCGGGATTATCGGCGCCCGCCGTGATGATGATGTCACCACGCCCGAAGATGAAGGCGCCGGCGGGGTGAACATTCACGGTGTCGCCTATAATGCCGATATTATCCATGTCCGCGCCGATGCGCCGGGCAGTTGCCTGCAAACCGGCGAGGATGAAGGCTGTTTCTTCCGCGATCCGGATCTGGTGCGCGCGATTGAAGCGGCAGCAGACGCCGGCGCAGACATCATAAATCTTTCGCTCGGCGGCGAGATCGATGAAAGTGACATTCTGGAAAACAGCATCCAGGACACCGCCGCAGAGGGTGTCCTGTTTGTGATCTCAGCCGGCAATGATGCCGAACCGCCGGGTACAGATGAAAACGGCAATCCGGTCGCCGCAAAAGGGACCACACCGAACGAACCGGCTTTTATCGCCGGACAAGCGGCCTCGCTCGGCCGCGTGGTTGCAGTTGGCGCGATTGATCAGAACGGTGTGATCTCTGACTTTTCCAACCGTGCGGGCACAGACGCCGCTGACTTTTATATTCTTGCGCCGGGACAGTCTGTCGTCACCACGGGCCCGGATGATGACGTGACGTTCCCGGATGACCCCGACAATGATGCGGACTCCGTTGGCGACTATTACAGCGTGTCTGGCACCTCATTCGCGGCGCCTTATGTGGCCGGGACGCTTGCCCTCTTGCTGGAGCAGTTTCCCAATCTGAGCCCGGAAGATGCGCTGCAGATCATTCTTGATACAGCAGACGATTATGTTGACCCGAACCCGGATCCAATCCTTGGCATCGCCGCGGGTGTTGGCACAGATGCTGTCTCAGGTGTTGGGGTCCTGAACGTCGAAGCGGCGTTCAGCCCGCAAGGCGAAACCACGATGAGCATCAATGGGGAAGTGGTGCCTGTTTCAGCCGCGATCCTGCCGACCAGCGGCGCGTTTGGAGACTTCGCCGTCAATTCCGGCGCGTTTGACGGTCTGGTCTTCCAGGACAAATATCAACGTGGCTTTGAGCTTGATCCGGTGCAAGCTATGGCAGCTGTGCCCAGCGATTATCTTGGCAGTCGGATCATTGACCTTGACCAGCGCGCCGATTGGGCCGCTGCGGAGCGCGCCGCGATTTCTGCCGGGCCGATCAGCCTGAACTGGTCCACACCGCGCCTGCGTGAAAATCCGCTTCTGCCCTATGAGCAGGAAGTCGAAAGCACGTTTCAAGCGCGCTATGAGTTTCAGAACAATTCCGTGGAATTTGGCCGTGGCGGCGGGATCGCCACCCTGGCACCGGATGTGTCGCTGATCACAGACACCACGGGCACAACACCGTTTTCGACCTCAGGAAGCTGGGCGAAGTTCAGCCATGATGTGTCCGACACGTATCGTCTGGACGTGTTCTCGAGTGAAAATGATTTTCGCCAGACCAATGGCATTGGCGTCACTCGGCTCGGCGACAATTGGGCATTCCGCGGCGCGGTCAGCACCACCCGCGATGAAGCCACAGCTCTCGGCGGACAGTTGCAGTCGAGATATGGTGCGGGCGAGGATGAAACAGAACTGACCGCTTATTCGATTGAAGGGCGCTGGGCGATTTCGCGGGTCTGGCAGCTCTCGGGCGGGATCGAAGCTGCGGCGATTACGCTTCCGGGCTTAAAGACGGAGAATGTCTGGACCAGTGGTTGGTCCGTCGGCGCCGAACGACCACTAGGCAGCGGACATCTGTCCGTCTCTGTCGCGCAGCCTCGCCGGGCTGAGACGGGCACAATGGTGCTTGATCTGCCGGTCAGTCAAACCAGCGATGGTACGATTATCACCGGGTTGCGAGATGTCGCGCTGACCCCGAGCGGGCGTCAGGTCGACTTTGAAGTGCGCTATGGCCTGCGGATCGGACCGCACTGGCAGATGCACGTCGCAACAGCCTTGTCGACCTCGCCAAATCATATCTCGGGAGCAGAAACGCAGGCTGTCAGCTGGTTCAATCTGAGGACGCAGTGGTAGGTCCGCGTCATCTCGCGGTCTGTTTCGCCCTGATCTGTCTGTCTGGATGCACAATGTTTGGCGGCTCGGTTCCAGACGAAGAGGTACAAGCCAATGACGGGTGCCCATCCGTTAAATCTGCAAGCGCCTGGATCAATCGCCAGCCCTCAACCGACGGCGCGAAGGCGAGACTGGTCGTCAGCGTTCGCCTTAACGAACTGGAACAGTGGATGGCGTTTCGCGTTGAGGGGGAAGACCCGGCTGACCTCAGTCTGGAGCTGCGCCCAGGCGGTGAAGGCTATGCGGGGATTGTGGGGTATCGTGAACCGCTTGGCCGCCAACCGCGCGAACGGGTTTCAATCCTGTGCAATGGCAGACTGATCGGGGAAGTGGCGCAAATACACTCGGTCTACTAGCAGATTGTGTATGAGCGGAGACTGGACAGTGACCCGTGCCGAAAATCGTTAGGGCTGCTTCGTTCCCGACCTGACCCGGTTGGCGATAGACCCGTCCACCGCCAGCCTCCTAAGGGCTATATCGCGATTCAAAAGAGGTTTGACAAGGTGTCGGCTCACAATAGGCTGAGCGTATGACCGGGGGCACAGATCCACATAATTACATCTCTTGCGCGGCTGTGATGGTCGTTAAGGATATTCATCGCTCGGTCGACTTCTATCGCGATAAGCTCGGCTTTCAGGTCGAACAAATCTGGGGCGATCCGCCGGGATTCGCGATTGCCGATACGCCGACGGCCTCGATCATGCTGAAACAAGGCGTCTGTCCGGAAGATGCCGACACAGGCGTGCCGAACGGCAAGCTGATCAGCGGATTGTGGGATGTCTATATCTGGATCCGAGATATGCCAGCTTTGCTGAAACAGCTTGATCAAAGACACACCCCCTATGCGGCCCCCGAGGAAACCGAGTATGGGTGCACGGAAGTTGTGGTCACCGATCCAGATGGTTATCGCATCTGTTTTGGTTATTGCCCGTAAAGGATCCTGAGTTTGACCACATCCAATGACATCCCGCTGGGCAGCAAGCCTAACGATCGCGCGGCGCATCTGCGCACAGATACCGACTGGCTCGATCAGGCTTTTACCAGCGATGAGGTTCTGATCTTCCTTTTGCAGAACGGCGCCCCGCTGGTTGAGCATAGCGGACAGAGCCTCGTCTGGCTGGGACCGGAAGTGGCCAAACTGTCCCCGCCCGGAGACCGGATCTTCATGGGCAAGGACAAGGCGGGCAGCCCGATTTTTGCGGTTGAGATGCCGGAGGCGTTTGGCCTTGAGAGCTCCCTGATTGCCGGCACAGGCGCGTTTTCAGATATGCGCGCTGCCGCAGCGGGCTTGCCGGAATTGCAGAGCAATCTGGCGGCGACTGCGCGCAGCCTGTTCGAATGGCATCGCAGCCACTCTTATTGCTCGCGCTGCGGCGCGCCAAGCGATGTGGCAGAAGCGGGCTGGAAACGCATCTGCCCCTCTTGCGGCGCAGAGCACTTTCCGCGCACCGACCCCGTCGCGATTATGCTAGCGGTGAAAGATGACAAGTGCCTGCTTGGGCGCCAGGCGATGTGGCCTGCGGGCTTCTGGTCGGCTTTGGCTGGCTTTGTTGAACCGGGCGAAACGGTTGAACAGGCCGCGACACGCGAGCTGGAGGAAGAGGCCGGGATCAAAGCCGATCCTGCCAAGGCTGAGTATCTGTTCTGTCAGCCCTGGCCGTTCCCGTCATCGCTGATGATCGGCATTATCGTTGAAGCCGATACGACAGAGGTCTCAGTTGAGCAGGACGAGCTGGAAGCCGCGCGCTGGATCACGCGTGAAGAGGCGCGCCAGGTGATGGCCGGGACGCATCCAGAGATCTATGCGCCGCCCCCCATGGCGGTTGCGCACCATCTGTTGAAGACCTGGGCCGAGCGAGATTAGCTGAGTGTGAACTTTGGCTGATGACCGACATGAAAAGCTCCCCGGCCAAGCGCGCCAGGGAGCTTTCCGTATCGGTTCGTGTTGGAGCTAGAATCTCATGCCGACAGCAAGCGTGAACGCGTCCGATTCAACATCTTCGATGTCGTAGCGTGTGTAGTCACCGCGCACATAAAGACGCTCTGAAACGTCAAACGTCCCGCCGACGCCGTAACCGGCACCTGTTTCGCTTTCTTCGGTGCTGCCGATCCCGCTGACATCGGCTTCAAGTTCGGCATTTACGATGCCGGCACGGGCGTACAGGCTCGCACGCTCACCGAGCGGCATCTGCGCCTTACCATAGAGCCCGACCACATAATTGAGACCAATCGACGTCGTGACGTCGGCGACTGTTGAATCGTCATCGTCAAGGCCGAAGCCAACTTCGCCCTCAACACCGAAATTCGGTGTGAGATCATAGCCGAGACGACCGGTAATGGCATCAAGATCAGAGTCGCCGGACGTGCCTTCAATATCGGCTGAGAAATGCGTGTAGCCAGCATCAGCATACCAGCCTTCAGCCAGTGCATATGGGCTCGACATGATCGCTGTGATGACAGCGAGGGAGGAAAGAGTCCGTTTCATTGTTTTTCTCCTGTTTTACGCGTTTGCGCAGGCAGGAGATCGGCTCGAATTGTGTTCAGAATGTGAAGTATTTGCGTGACGTATTATTCACAAAAGTAAGTGTTGTTTAAGTATCACTTAAATATTTTACATGAGAAATTTGTATAATTTATACACCTTTACACAAAAAACTCCTGCGCACATTTTATTTTTGTAAATTCAATGTCTCGATAGGACTCAAAGAGAGAAACGCCCCTACACAGGCTTGGCGTGTAGGGGCGTCCTGGCCAGATTGGCTCACGAGAGCCAAGGGATGGGGGACATGCTCTATTTCGTGAGCACCGTCGGCCAGTTCTGGTCTGCAGAGGTGATGAAGCCGGAACGATCCTCGTTCCACTTGTTCTGGATCGACCTGTTATAGTTCAGGTAGAGTTTACCATCGACCACGGCCCAGTGATCGGCGTCCCCTTTGGCTGTGTAGCCTTGAGACACCGCCCAGGCGCAATAGCCGCCATATTGCGGGGCGTATTTTGCCGGGTCTGCATCAAAGGCGGCTTTGTTTTCGGCTGACGAAAAGCGGAATTGAGCCCCCTGATAGTCAGAAGTGAAATCCTTCGAGCCTTTGACCGGTTCGCCCACGGTGAAGTAAGCGACCGCGTCATGGCCTTGAACAGCGACATTGTTGAACCGGCCGGTATAGATCGGGTCTTTGTCCGCGAAGGCCGCAGGCGCGGCGATGACGGTTGGGGCTGCAGCGACAAGGGCGGCGGCGATAAGGGTACGGAGTTTCATGGGTCTATCCTTCGTGAAATCAAGTTTTGACGCCGCTAGTGGCGCGTTGGGAACAGGGTTGTGCGAAGTCCGGCCGCGATCGCTGCCAGCTCACGGCGGCGGATGAAGATCAGCAGGGCGGAGGTCAGCCACACCACGACTGCCATCATGAACAGGCCGCCGCCATCATTGTTGGGATCAATGCCCAGCGGGGTCCACAAGTGGAAGTTCACCGCGCCGCTCATCACCGCAAAAGCGATCAGCGCACCAATTGCCTGCAGGCGGCGGAAAGCCGGAAGGATGCCGAGCAAGAGCAGGCTCGCGGCAATGCCCTCTGCCGAGCCGATGACATACTGGCTTAACAGGCCTGTCTGAGCGAACAAGCCGTCTGCGCCGAGACTGGCCGCCCAATCGTTCAGGCGTCCAAAAATCTCTTGGGTTTCCGGCGCGTTGGTAAACTTGAAGCGCAGGCTGTCGAGAAAGACAATTGACGCGATGACGGCAATCGCGTGCGGGGCGTAGGTCTTCGCTTTCGTGATCAGATTTGCGGCGTCAGGTTCGGTTTCAGTGAATGTTGTGTCATGTGCCATTGTGTCCTCCTTGGCTGTGATCACTAGGTAAATGCAGCTCTCATCACTTGCTATGAACACAAGCGTGAGGCCGGTTCACGAGACCGCGATCAGATTGCGACGGGTTCGTGATCACGCCGCGTGCAGACAAAGAAAACCCCGCTCTTCGCAAAGGAAGAGCGGGGTGCGCGCGGCTTCATCGGGGAAGGGGAACATGAAGCCAGCGCGAACGCTGGACGGGGCCTATACGAGGGCTTCGACCTTGTCTTTCGGGGTCCAGGCATGCTTTTCAAAAGCGGCATTGACCGGCGTTTCTGCGACGTGATTTGTGTAGTTGGAAATCACTTTCAAGGCGACGCCGAGAATAACCGCGAGCACATTGGCGCGCGTCCAGCCAGCGGCCAGAAACGCATCGACATCTGCGTCCGAAACGAAGCCGCGATCAATCACGGTTTTCTTTGTGAAGATGCGCAGCGCTTCCAGGCGCGGATCAGCGATGGGGCGATCTTCACGGACAGCCGCTATCACATCGAGATCAAGGCCTGCGCCTTCTGAAATCGTCGTGTGTGCCGCAACACAGAAGTGACATTGGTTTTCAACGCTTGCTGTGATGGTGACAATCTGCTGTTCCAGCGGGGTGAGGCCGGATTTACCCAGTTGATCTGAGAGTTGGGTATAGGCGTTCAGCACGGTGGGGTTTTCAGCAAACACGGCATAGAGGCTCGGAATGAAGCCCATCTTTTTGTGGACGCCTGCCAGGAAGTCGCGCGCGCCATCGGGCGCGGTGGTCGCGTCGTGGAGTTGGAATTTGGCCATTGGATTGGTCCTTTGATTAGCAGTCGGGGGCGGCTGATCCGCCAGCGATGGACCGAACATGGGTCACAATAGCGATTGGAAGAATGTCACTTCTTCCCATATACCCCATGCAGTTTCTGAATAAGAAGGACGAGATATGGACCGGATCGACGCCATGCGGCTTTTTTTGCGGGTCGCGGATGCGGGCAGTTTCTCACGTGCCGCTGCCGACCTCAGCATCGGACAGCCGACCGTGTCGCGGCGCATTCAGGACCTCGAGCATCAGATCGGCGCGGAGCTGTTCCACCGGACGACGCGAGCGCTCAACCTGACCGAGGCTGGCCAGCGCTTCTATGATCGCGCGCAGGACATCTTGTCTGACTTTGATGAAGCCGAAGCCGAGGCAAGAGGGCTCGACAAGGAACCCGTCGGTATGTTGCGGATCAGCGCGCCGCATTCCTTTTCGAAACTCGTCATCACACCGACCATTGGCGGCTTCCTGCAGAAGCATCCGCATATCCGGATCGATCTGCTCACAGACGATACCTATACCGATCTTGTCACGGAAGGCGTCGACATCGCTTTCAGGCTGGGCGAGTTGAATGATAGCGCGCTGATGGCGAAACGCCTGATGGTGGCCCATCGCGGCATCTGGGCGGCCCCGTCCTATATCGAAGCGCGCGGTGCACCGGTGACCCCGGATGACTTGAAAGAGCATGACGGACTGGTCTTCCGTCAATCACTTCAGGGACAGCAATGGACGCTGAAACACGAGGAATCCGGTGAAGAAGTGCGGGTCAATATGGACGGGCGCTTCAGAGGCTCATCCGGCGATACACTTCTGCAAGGCGCGATTGACGGGCTGGGCATCTTTATCGGGCCAAGCTGGCTTGTTTGCGACCACGTCCGGTCCGGCGTGCTGCAGCGGGTGATGCCGGACTGGCGCGGCAGTGACTTGCCGCTGTCGGTGGTGTGGACTGGCGGCAAACTGCGCGGCAAGTCCCGTCTTTTCGTGGATCACGTGTCGGAGGCCCTGGTCGGCATCAATGATATCGGCCGCTAATGCGACCGCCATCTTTGGCAAACAGCTTGAGATAGGCCTGACACACGCCCTCAAGCATAGCTGACCACCTCGTACTCGATCCCATCGTGATCGTGGAAATAGAAGCGGCGACCGGGCTCATAGTCGCCATGATTGTGCGGGCGAAACCCCATCGCAGCGACTTTCTCTTCGGCGGCGTCGAGATCTTCGACCTCCACCCCGATGTGATTGAGTCGCCCATTGATCGGTTTGCCGGGGGCGCCTTCGGGCCGCGTATAGATGGCGATATAGCTGTGATCGGCTGTGCCAACATGAATTGTGTCGCCACCAAGCCCCGACTTACCCTGCCAGCGTATTTGCCAGCCGAAAAGCTGCTGCAACATTTCCGCCGTGCGATGGCGGTCGGTCACTGTGATATTAACGTGTTCGAGAGTCGCTTGAGACATTCCTTAGCTCCAGATTTGCCTTGTCCGGAAACTTGTGTAATTCCTAAACCTAACTTTAGGTCAAGCTATTTTTTGAGAATTTTGATACAATGAAAACCGGTCTGTCGATTGGCGACTTATCTGTCAGAACGGGGTTGTCTGTTTCGGCAATCCGCTTTTACGAAACCAAGGGCTTGGTTACCCCCGACCGCAATTCCGGCGGGCAGCGACGCTATGAAGGCTCAGACATACGTCGGCTCTCCTTCGTGATGATTGCGCAGAAAATGGGGTTTACGATCGAACAGATCGTATCCCTGCTTAAAGAACTGCCGAATGAACGCACACCGACACGCAAGGATTGGACAAAGATCAGTCGAACATTTCGCGCATCACTCGATCAGCGTATCGCCATGATGGAGCGTATGCGCGACAATCTCGATGGCTGCATTGGCTGTGGGTGTCTGTCGCTGAAACGCTGCGCGCTCTATAACCCGGAAGACAAAGCTTGGGCGCGCGGCCCTGGTCCGCGCTATATCCTCGACGCAGGAACCGACGATCAGGCGTAACGGGTCTTTATCATCTCCCACATCGCGCGCAGACCACAGGCCGCGCCCCCTTCGGGCTGACCGTATTTGGCTTTGCGCCAGGCCCAGACATCGAGATGCACCCAGGATTTGGCTTCGACAAACTGTTTCAGGAACAGGGCTGCAGTAATGGAACCCGCCATACCGCCCGCTGCGCTGTTGACCAGATCGGCAATCGGGCTCTTTAGAAGCGAGACATAAGGGTCCCAGAGGGGCATGCGCCAGGCGGGGTCGCCACTGGCGTCTGAGCCAGTTGAAATGGCTCCGGCAAGCGCTTCGTCATCTGTGTAATAAGGCGCGAGATCTGGTCCGAGGGCGACTCTGGCGGCCCCGGTCAAAGTGGCAAAATCGATGACCAGATCGGGATCGCCTTCGCATGCGCGCGTGAGAGCATCGCCGAGGATCAAGCGCCCCTCTGCGTCGGTATTGTCGATCTCGACGCTCAACCCCTTGCGGCTCGACAAAATGTCGCCGGGCCGAAAGGCTGTTCCGGAAATGCTGTTTTCGACGGCGGGAACGTAGAGTTTCAGATGGACCGGCAGGTTTGCGCCCATGACCAGTTCTGCCAGCGCAATCGCATGTGCCGCGCCGCCCATATCCTTTTTCATCAGGCGCATATAATTGCCCGTTTTGAGATTGAGACCGCCTGTGTCGAACGCAACGCCCTTGCCGACAATCGCAAGCTCCGGCGCTTTTTCGTCGCCCCAGCTGAGCTCCATGATACGCGGTTCCTGCGGCCCCGCGCGACCGACGGCATGGACCATGGGATAGTTTGCATCGAGCAAGGCGTCGCCGATCGTGGTCTCCAGCGTTGCGCCATAGCGTTCCGCAAGATCGCTGATCGCGCCCTGGATCTGCGCTGGCCCCATGTCTTCCGCCGGCGTGTTGACCAGGTCACGCAGGCCCGAGATGGCGACGGCCTCACGGACGATGGACTCAGCCGCGTCCCCCTCTCCGACCACAAGGCGTGGGGGAACGGCCTTGTCCGACAGGTAGCGATCAAACCGATAGACCCCATCAGCCCAACCGGCAGCAATCTGCGACATCGGTAAGCCGCCGTCTCGGGCAATCGCATAATCGGCTTCTGGCAGCTTGTTCGATAGTGCGGCGACAGCCAGCGCATCACGGCCTGCACCGAGGCCAAACAAGACCGACGAAACAGTTCCGTCGTCGGAGGCGGCCAGGATGATCTGACCCGCACTGGCCTTGAACTGTTGAGCCTTGGCCAGATTGATCAGCGCATCCGGCACATCAATGCCATCCTCCCATTCAGCGCTGGTGACAAGGTAGATGTCAGCGGGCGCCTCAGAAGCGGCGAGAAAAGCGGGGTGTGAGGGCATTGATCGGTCCGTTCTAAAGTTAATGCGACTGCCAGTTCTATTAACCTGTTCTTGACCAGGCTTGCGGCAAACTCCCCACGTTACAGCGCCGGAGCCTATGCTATGTCCAGACCGAATCTCATCCTGTCCACCGTATCCTGCCTGGTTTTGGCGGGGTTAGCGGGCTGTGCTTCGACGTCAACGGCAAGCGCCGACGATCCTGAAGCGGCCTACAAAGCGGCTATTGAAGCGGCTTCAGCCCCGGCAACGCCCGAAGAAATCGCGCAGGCGGAGCGTTCAGATCCACTGACCAAAGCGAACTTCTGGGCCGAAGAGTACCGAAAGGACTCAGCCAATCTGGAAACGATCGTGCCCCTGATGCGTGCGCTGCGCGGCATTGGCAGTCATGACCGTGCGATCGAGATTGCCATGACCAGCTTGCCTATTCATCCGCAAAGCCATGAAATCTTTCTGGAACTAGGTCGAAGCCTTACCGCAAAAGGCGAACACAAACAGGCGGTCGTTGCGTTTGCGCGATCGGCTGATTTTTCACCTGAAACGGATGCCACGGCCCTCGCGGCTTTGGGCGTTGCCTTTGACCGCACCGGCGAACATGACAAAGCTCAGCGCGCCTATGCCTTCGCCCTGGATCGTGAGCCAGAGCGGACATCAACGCTTGCGAATTTTGGTCTTTCACTGGCGCTGACAGGGGATCTGGAAGCAGCCGAGGAGCAGCTGCGTAAAGCCGCTTCAATGGACGATGCCGACAGCCGCGTGCGCCAGAATCTGGTGCTCATTCTTGGCCTTCAGGGACGGTTCGACGAGGTCGCTGAAATCGACCCCTACGCGCCGAAAGGGACAATGGAATCAAACCGGATGGCCCTGGAACGGATGCTCGGTGTTCAGAAACTCTTCGAGTTTGAAGGCGAGATTGACCTCGACACGCTGGATCAGGTCAAGGGCCCGGAAACGGAGATGCCTGCTGTTCGCGAAGAGGCGCTGACCGAAGAAGTGATGCTGGATCTACCCGACGCCAATGCGCCTCTCAATCTGGACGGCGCGGCCGATGCCGTCGCCGCTGAGTCAACAACAGAAGAGGGCCTGCGCCCACGCTTGCGCGGATCGCAAGGCGGATAGGTCTCGACACGTCTGCTAAGCGCAACTTTCTTTGCTGAACCACGCCTGACCGCTGGGTCCTGACCCTAGTTATTTTCCTCGTTCATTTCCGTGATCTTGATCCAGGCGGGTCCAAGGACCACCAGGAACAGAACCGGCAGGAAGAACAAAATCATCGGCACGGTGAGTTTTGCCGGGAGCGCCGCTGCTTTTTGCTCGGCAGCCGCCATACGCATTTCACGGTTTTCCTTAGACATTACGCGCAGCGCGTCGCCGAGCGGCGTTCCGTACCGCTCCGCCTGAATCAGTGCCATGGTAACCGCTTTGACCCCTTCATGGCCCGTACGCGCGGCGAGGTTCTCATAGGCCACGCGGCGTTCCTGCAGATAGGCAAGTTCAGCGGTTGTCAGCTGGAGCTCTTCGGCCAGTTCAACCGAGGCTGTGCCCACTTCGGCACCGACTTTCGCAAACGCCATCTCAATCGACATGCCCGATTCGACGCAGATCAGCATCATATCAAGCGCGTCCGGAAACGCCTTCATAATCGATTGCTGCCGCTTTTGCGCAATGTTGTCGACATACATGTTCGGCGCGTAGAAGCCGGCAGCCGCGCCGACAACGATCGATCCGTATTTCATCTGCATCGACAGATCATGATCGTTGACGAAGAAGATATAGATAAACGCCCCGACCGCGCCGATAAAGGGCAGGAAGAAGCGACAGAAGTAAAAGATCATCAGAGGGCGCGGCCCCCGTAGACCTGCCTGATTGAGCTTCATCGCGATGTTCGGATCCTCGAGCATCTTCTGCAGATCGAGTTTCTTGGAAATATCGCTGATGGTGCCGCGCGCTTCTTTCTTCAGGCCACGTTGCGCAATCGCCTCCCGGTTGGCGAGGCGCAGTTTTTCGCGCTGTTCGGTGACTTGTTTGAGGCGCGTTTCCAGCTTGTCCCCGCGCAGCGCCGGCAACATCACAGACGTAATCGTCGCGAACATCGCCACCGCCGCCAACATCGCCGCGAGCGTGCCCGGATCACTTAAGGAGGCTGCAAATTCCATCATTGTCGCATCCCCCTAGATATCGAAATTGATCATTTTGCGCATCACCGTGATGCCGGTGGCCATCAGGCAGAAGGCCATGAACAGGATCATGTGCCCCATCGGCTTGATGAAGAGCTCGATGATGTAGTCGGGCGTGGTCGTGTAGACCATGAAGGCCACCGCGAAAGGCAAACAGCCGATGATCATCGCGGAGGCTTTCGCTTCCGATGACAAGGCCTTGATCTTTTCTCGCATCATCTTCCGTGAACGGATAACCGCAGACAGGTTGCCCAGGGCCTCAGACAGGTTACCACCGGCCTTGGCCTGGATTGATAACACGATCACGAAGAAGTTGACCTCTGAGAGCGGTACGCGCTTGTAAAATGTCTGCAGCGCGCGATCCATTGTCATGCCCATCTGAACATTGTCGGTGAGCTGTTTGAACTCCGGTCCCAGGGGCGCAGGGCTTTCAGCCGCAATGATGCGCAGACATTCGGTCAATGGCAGACCGGATTTCACACCGCGAACGATCACATCCATGCCATCAGCGAATTGGTTCATCATCTTCTTGTTGCGGTTCTTGGCCATCATACCGAGCACCCAGCGCGGAAAACCGATACCACCGCCAATCATCGCGGCGGCGAGGGTCGCAATCCGAGATGCCTCAGGGCCGATAATGGCCTGCAGCTCGTATTCCATAATCGGCGGCGGACCGGAGGCACCCGTCATGAAGAAGAGCAGCCCGAAAGTACCGGCCAGAACGGCAGAGATCGTCCAGAAGACAGGAGGTGCCATTTCGAGACCCGCCTGGCGCAGCTTGTCTTCAATATTGTTCGCCATCAGCGATTGGCGGCGAACCTTATCCTCTTCACGCAGCTTGTTCAGCATTTGCTGCGTCTGTTTGCGCCGCATGGCGTTGGGGTCGTTCTTGTTCGCTTTCCGGGTTAGACCGGTCCCACCGTCGGCCCCAAGTTGTTTGGCGCGCTTTGCCGCTTTCTCGGCTCCGGAATCTGCCGTGAAGACCAGGCCAACCGCCGCGATAACGACGAAAGCCAGCGCCCCAATGACGTAGATGAGATTGTCGCCGAGCAGATCCATGATTTATCCCAATGCGTCCAGAGCTTTGGCGAGATCCTGCTCAAGATTATAATACTGAGCGCGCTCCCAGAACCGCGGACGGCCGATGCCGGTGCCGCGATGGCTGCCGCGCACCTTGCCGTTTTCATCTTCGCCGTCGATTTCGTATTTCAACAGGTCCTGCAGCACGATCGTATCGCCCTCCAGTCCCATGACTTCGGTCACACACATGATCCGTCTTGAACCGTCGCGCAGACGCGAGGCCTGCACAACCACATCAATCGAACCGACAATCATTTCGCGAATGGTTTTAGCTGGCAGAGAGAAGCCACCCATGGTGATCATGGATTCCACACGAGACAGCGCCTCGCGCGGTGAGTTGGCGTGCAGCGTGCCCATCGAGCCATCGTGACCGGTGTTCATCGCCTGCAAGAGGTCAAACGCCTCAGGCCCGCGTACCTCACCCACGATAATCCGCTCAGGACGCATCCGCAGACAGTTTTTGACCAGATCCCGCATCGAGATCTCGCCGGACCCTTCAATGTTCGGCGGGCGGGTTTCAAGTCGGACAACATGCGGCTGCTGCAGCTGCAATTCGGCGGAGTCTTCACAGGTGATAACGCGCTCGCCCGGCTCAATGAAACCGGTCAGACAGTTCAACAGTGTCGTTTTACCGGAGCCCGTACCGCCGGAAATCAAGACGTTGCACCGCGAGTGTCCGATGATCCGAAGAATTTCAGCGCCCGCTTCAGAGATCGACTTGAAATTGACGAGATCGGACAGCTTCAGCTTGTCCTTCTTAAACTTACGAATGGTGAGCGCAGGCCCGTCAATCGACAGCGGCGGCGCAATCACGTTGACACGAGAGCCGTCCAGCAGACGCGCGTCACAGATGGGGCTCGCTTCATCGACGCGGCGGCCCACCTGGCTCACGATACGCTGACAGATATTCATCAGCTGTGCATTGTCGCGGAAGCGGATATTGGTGCGCTCGATCTTGCCGTTGACTTCAATGTAACAGAGGTCGGCACCGTTCACCATGATATCGGCGATATCATCACGCGCCAGCAGCGGCTCCAGCGGGCCATAGCCCAGCACATCATTACAGATATCGTCGAGCAGATGTTCCTGCTCGGAAATCGACATGACGACGTTTTTAATCGCGATTATTTCGACCACAATGTCGCGAATTTCCTCACGTGCGCTGTCCTGGTCGAGCTGGGCCAGTTGGCCGAGATCAATCGTATCGATCAGCGCATTAAAGATCGTCGTCTTGGTGGCGTAATACTCTTCAGAGCGGTTATCGACATTCGTAACCTTCTCTTCCATTGGGGCTTTGGGCGGTTTGATCGCCGCAGGCTTTGGCTTGGCTTCAGCAGGTTTAGCCGCAGCCGAGGGTTCAGCCGCTGCTGCGACCGGCGGCCGTGCAGCCGGTTTTGAGGGTATAGCCCCTGCACTACGCTTACCGAATGCCATTTTCTATGCGCTCCCTACTTTCCGAGGAGTTTCTTGAAGAAGGATCTTGATTCCTGCTGAACATCGCGCCCGGTGAGCAGCATCGCCATATGGTCAAGCGCCAGCGACGGTTTCGCTTTCGGATCGGTTTCAGAGATCATCTGACCATTATTCGACGCGGTTCCGAACAGTTGGGGATCGAACGGAAGAGCGATATCTGGCTCGACGCCAATTGCAGCGGCAAAATCCTTCACGGGGATTTCCGGGCGCTTCGGCACGCCGATCATGTTGATGACCACTCGTGGCGGCGCGTCATTCGGGCGGTCTGCTGAAATCTTGTCGATCATATTCTTGCCATTGCGGAGCGATGCGAGGTCCGGCTGACACACCAGTATGACCTCGTCAGAGCCAACCAGCGTTTCATATGACCACTGGTTCCAGACGTGCGGCAGATCCAGCACCACAAATGGCATGACCCGGCGAACCCCATCGATCACAATCGAATAGGCTTCAGACGGGATTTCCATCAATTGCGATACAGAAGCTGGCGCTGTGAACAGTGAAAGGCGATCCGTGGCTTTGGCCAGCAGTCTGGAAATCACTGCGTCATCAACCCGTTCCGGCGCCAGAAGCGCGTCCGCGACGGTTTGCTGACTTTCATGATTGAAGTCGAGCGCAGTGGTCCCGAACGACAAATCGAGATCGATCAAGGTTGTGTTGACCCCAACACCCTCTGACAGAGCCCAGGCAAGATTGTGAGCAATTGTCGAGGAGCCGACCCCGCCTTTGGCACCAACAACAGATATGGAGCGCCCAACAAAAGGGGCATCCGGGTCCGAGAAGAGATTGCCAATGGCGCGGACCACCTGAACCGGGGTCGCCGGCGGGACCAGATATTCGCTCACCCCGCGTGCCATGAGCTGGCGATACAAGGCGATGTCATTGGTTGCACCGATGACCATGACCTGAACGCCCTCGTCGCAATGGTCCGCCAGTTCATCAATCTGGTTTACCATTGTCGCCATCGGGGCCGATGATTCCAGCAGTAGCAGATTGGGGGTCGCATGCTGTTGCAGGTATTCGATGGCCGCCGGAAGCCCACCTTCATGCACTTCGACACTGGCTTGCGACATGCGCCGGTCAGCCGCGACAGCTTCCATCAGCTCCATCGTCTTGCCGTTTTCGCAGAACGCGACCGCAAGAATGGCCGGGATCGCGCGATCCCCACCTTCCGGCGAGTTTGAATGTTCAGGCTCGGGAAAAGCGACCCCGGATTCCAGTTCCTTCTGGGTCGCATCAAGATCGACTGTTTCGGTGGGCGCTATGTCGTCATCATCTTCAAAGACGCTGGACAGATCGGAATCGAGATCATCGTCAAACTCGATCTCGAAATCTTCGTCGAAGAGTGTATTCTCGTTGCTCATACTTTCCTACTCCTCTGAACCGGTCTCAGGCATCAGTTGATCGCCCCGGAAATGGCGCCGCGCTCATCGTCAATACGTTCCGCGCCTGTCGGCTTGCCTTCACGCCAGTTCTCGAACATGCCCAGTCGGCGATCGGGGTCCCCCTCGGCCAGGACTCGCTGTGCCAGAAAGTCGCCCGGATCTGCAGCCATTGCGGCCATGTTCGTGCGTACTGCGCAGCCCAGCGACGGCAGATCATTGTTCGAAACGGCATTCGCGATATCGATTGTCCCGATAGACGGGCAATTCGGCGTCAGCGCTTCATAGGACGTAAAAGCGAGGATCATGGGTGCGTCGTCCTCGCCAAACGCATCATAGGCGGTGCCTTTGATTTCGTCATAATCGACGCCGGCTTGCCATGCCGCTTCGCGTGTGAAAGCGACCGCCTCAACGGCGAGTCGCGGATTGGGCGCGTTCTTGGGCAAAGCGATTACAAGCTTGCCGTGTCCACGATCCTTGTAGTCGGCAACAAAGGCTTTGACATTGGCGATTTCACCAATGCGCAACTGCCCGTCGCGCGATTGCATATTGACCTCCAGGTACACCGTGCGCGTCTGCACATCGATGTCGTAGCGCTCAAGCGCGTTGTTCGAATAGTACGACGTCGGGACGTGCGGATTGGTGCCGGAGCCCGACTGGCATCCTGCGAGGAGGAGTGCAGCAAAGCCGGTGATCAGAGATGTAGATTTCATTGAACGGATCTTCATGATGGGTCTCACTCGTCAATAAAGCCGACTGGGGCGTTGTAGGTATCTTGCGAAAGTTCTTCGCCAGCTTGAGCGTAAGTCGCGTTCAGCTTGCCAAAGAAGATCGTGCTTGGATCAGTGGCGTTGACGAACCCATCCGCGGGTGTGCGCAAGGCCGCCTTACTGGTCGGATCGACCAGATATGGCGTGACGATCACAACCATTTCGGTTTCCTCGTTGAGGAAGTCGCGAGACTGGAACAGAGCGCCGATGATGGGCAGCTTCTTGATGCCCGGCAATTGGTCCAGAGTCTGTCTGGAACGAGACTGGATCAAGCCTGCCAGCATGGTTGATCCGCCCGATGGCAGCTCGATCGTGCTCTCGGCGCGGCGAACGGTAAGGGCGGGAATGGTCAGGCCCTGCACCGTCGTGGTTTCGCCGTTCTGGTTGGTCGTGGTCTCGGTTTCCCCCTGCAGCGCCCCGACACTCGTCAATTCTGAAACCTCGGTCGAGACTTTCAGAGAAATCCGGTCTTCGGACAGAACAAACGGTGTGAAGCCAAGCCCGACGCCGTAAGGCTTGAACTCGACGGAAATGTTGCCGTTCTCATCCGATCCAACGGGCACCGGATATTCACCGCCCGCCAGAAACTTCGCTGACTCGCCCGACACCGCCATGATGTTGGGTTCAGCCAATGTACGGATGATCCCGACTCGCTCCAGCGCGTCAATGGTCGCGCCAACTGAGGACTGAAACGTATCACCGACATAGTTGGTATAGCCAATGTTCGTCGACAAACCCCCGAGCGAGGTGCCTGCCACATTGTAGCCATTGGAACTTGAGACCCCAAACGTATTGGTGAACGGCTCCCCCGGTGCGAGCACTGTTTCCCCGGTATTTGTCGGGTCGAACACGGTCTGCTCGGTAAGATTGGCCAGTTCGCCAAAGTTCGTCGTGCCCGAAAGGTTGACGCCGAGTTGTTTAACTACGGTGCGCTGCATCTCGACGATGCGCACTTCCAGCATGACCTGATCCTTGGCCGCGATCGACATCATGTTGACGATTGGCGTGTCGTCCGCTTCGGTCGAATAGGCTTTCACAAGCTGCAGGACCTGATCGGCCTGCGCCAGGTTTTCGACCGTACCCTTGACCAGGAAACTCCCGCTGATCATTTCAATGTTGACCCGGGCATCAGGAACATAACGCGAGATCAGGTCTTCCAGCTCGGCAACATCGATATCCACAATGATTTCTAAGTTGAGCAGCGGGTTGCCATAGGCATCGAAGATAAAGGCATTGGTTTGCCCCACTTCATTGCCGCGGAAAATGATCCGCTGCGCCGTTTGGACCACAGCATCAGCAATGGTAGGATTGGTGATCACAACATCCGCAGCCGGTCGGGCCAGTTCAATGATGGTCGATTTGTCGAGACTGAGTTTAACCGTCTTGCTGACATTGTTGTCGCCAGACTGGACCACTTCGACGCCCATCAGGTTCTGAGCCCCTGCCACGGTCGGAACACCGGCCAATGCAAGCGCACTCAGCGATGCTCTTAGAAGATAGCGATTGCGTTTCATCAACTTCCCCCTGCCGTAGCAGTACCGTTTTTGTAGATCATGACCCGTGCGACCGTATCGACGTCTTCGAACACGTCGGGCTTGGACAGTGCTTGTCCATTATTGAAATTGGCATCGGCGTAGCTTCTCAACGTGAGCGACAGTGAACCTGTCCGCGCCGCCAAGGTCACGACTTCCGTCTGCTCCGGCGTCAATTCCATCGTTGCGGTAGATCCGGTCATGGTCGGGACGCCCTCGACATCACCGAATGTCTGATCAATGGCCAAGATACGGACGTTTTGCAGAATTGTGGTGGTCAGTGTGCGTTCCGTCATGCCCTGGCCGTCCATTAGCTCCACGTCCTGGGTCAGGATTACGTCGACTCGGTCATCCGGCAGGATGAACCCGGCCGAAGCGGATTCAGGTGAAATCTCGACAGCGAGCGCGCGCATGCCAGGTTCCAACAGGGCGGCCATGAAACCGGTTTCGCCCTTTTGCACGATCTTCTGGGGTAGAATTGGTTCACCCAGGAAGAGCGCGGTCTTGACGACACTACCGGTCAGTTCTTCCATCGCCTCTGGTGTGGTCAGTTGAGTGAAATAGTTCGGATTAACCGTTTTCTCCGGCCAGTCTGCCCATTCGAAATTTTCCGGCGTTAGAAGCGTTCCAACCGGCAGATCGGCCTGTGCGATCAGAACCTTCATTTGTGACACTTCGACTTCTACGATTCGTTCTACCGGCGTCCCTGAGTCGGTGCCGCCAGATGTTTCCGCGAGGTTTCTGACTAAAAAAGCGGCTCCGATTGCAGCAATGGCAGCAACGGCGAGGATGATGATACGCATCGGCGACATGAACGAGATCCTTCGAAGTCCAAACCCGGTACTGGGGTGATTTCTTCGAATATTCGCATGGGGGGCCTAAAGCATAGTTAACCGAATACGATGATTTCGTTTAGGAATTTGGTAAGAAATGGAGACGCTGGTGCCGCCATGAATGCGCCTGCCGCAATCGCCACGCCATAAGGGATGCCATGGGCCTCTTCCAACACTGCCGAACCAAAAACCGGCGTGGTCGGAACCGGGACCAAACGCCGGGCGATGAGCACAATCAGGGCGAGCAGTCCGCCGACAACCGCCATGGCAAACATAAAGTCCATCCCGCCGGCCGGGCCAATCCAGATCATCACCGCCGGGATCATTTTTGCGTCTCCGCCTCCGAACACGCCGAAGCCGAACAGAAAGAAAGACACGATCAGGGCGATCGCTGCGATCAGAACGTGATCAAAGAAGACGCCCCAACCGGGCATGGCCAGAATACAGGCAGGCAAAAACAGAAAAGCGAGCCAGGCGTTCAGCCAATTTGGGATTGTCAGCGTCTCAATATCGCGCAGCGCTGCAAACAGGCACATGGCGAAAAAGCTGAGAGCAAAGAGACTGGCGATCATGGGCGCGCTCCAAATCTGATCATGCCGAACTGACACAAATTGTTTAAAAGTCTGTTCGGACACGGGGAAAATCCAGAGGGTTGGCCTCTTCGCTGGTCTTTGTAAGTTGAACTCAGACCCGCATATGTAGGCCCCAATACAAAGAAG
This sequence comes from Henriciella sp., assembly GCA_030066975.1. Lineage (GTDB taxonomy): Bacteria > Pseudomonadota > Alphaproteobacteria > Caulobacterales > Hyphomonadaceae > Henriciella. The sequence continues at coordinate 25,438 of JASJAO010000012.1, forward strand.
CCGCCGGAAAATCCGGCGGCTCCCTGGAATGGCCCGAAGGCCGAACCATTTACTCAGACAGAATCTTAAACCATTTGCTCAGAAACTGTGTTGAAGGTAGAAGAAGTGTTGTTACCCAGAGTAGTAACAGCACCGATAACAGCAACAGCGATAAGAGCAGCGATCAGGCCGTACTCGATTGCAGTTGCACCAGACTCATTCTTGAAAAATTTACGCATTGGAAACTCCCACTATGCAGGTTGTCGACGTCCCGAGCTTTCGGGTTTTTCTTCCCGGAACGAGATAGGTTCTACACCGCAGCGCTGAAAATCCTGTAAACTCAAACAGAAACTTCCTGAATGAAACACAAGAGGCTATTAACCAAATAAGTCGTGATTTCAGGCGCTGTTCTGGCCTGTTATAAAGAGTGCCTGCTCTTAGGATTCAGCTAACCTTATTCGGTCAAACTGAAAACTGATCAAATTCGGAGGACGTTCCCGTGAATGTATTCAAGTCTGTGGGTATCGCTGTTGCCAGTCTTGCCGTTGCCGGGATTGCTCATGCCGGACAGTTCACAGTCGAAGCGGGCAAATCAAAGCCGCTGCGCATCAAGGGTGAGGCGGCCAGCGTAGTGATCGGTAACCCGAACATCGCCGATATCGGTGTGCATGATGAACATCTCCTGTTCATCAGCGGCAAGACGTTCGGGACGACCAACCTGCTGATTTTCGACAAGGACGGCAAAACGCTTTACGCGGCAGACCTTGTCGTCACTACAAACACGTCCAATCTCGTGACCGTGAACCGGGCTGGGCGCGATTTCTCTTACGATTGCTCACCAACTTGCCGCGCCGGTCTGTCCATTGGTGATGACCCTGGCCACTATGGCGAAGTGTTCAACCAACTGCTACAGCAGAAAGAACTGTACGAAGAGTAGCTGAACCGCCAACCAGATAAGAAAAAGCCGGACCCCAGCGGGGGTCCGGCTTTTCTTTTATCCGCTTATGCTGGACAATCGGGTATCCTAGTTCTGGCTTCCGGACTTGGCTTCGGCCAGCGCCTTTGAGAGCTGCGCCAGTCCTCTCTGCGTCGCCGCGTCTACACTCTCAGAATACAGCGCTTCGCCATCTTCGCCGACGGCACCAATCGCATGGTCATCCAGGGTCCAGTAAAACGCGCCGGCATCTCGCACTGTGATCGTCCATCCGGCGCCCATGCGGGGATAGTAGACTTCGCCAGCCGCCATCTTGCGATTGCGGAAGATGGTCCCGTCTGATCCGCGCACTTCGATCCAGGCCGAACGCACCGCCTGGATTGCAAGCTCAGGGCTTTTGACCGCCTGGTTCAGCAGCGATGATTGCGATGTGACCGAACTTGAGGTCGACAGCTTGCTGGCAATCGGCGCCTCAACTGTGCTGCCCACACGATCCTGGAAGGCAAAGAACACCGCCCCACCCAACAGAGCCGCGATGCAAAGCGCACCGGTAGGGATCAGCACGCGCCCCAAAGCCAATGACCGGCCCGCCGTGGGCATGTGGGGCATGTTTTCCGGTTCTGGGGCGCTCCGTGTCGCTGAGAAGCCAGCTGCGATTTCGTCGCCCGGCAGTCCGAGAAAGCACGCATAGGACTTGGCCTGCATGCGGACAATCGTCGGCGAGATATGGCTGGTTTCCATCGCCTCAAGTGATTGCAGCAGATCCAGTGACTGCCGTGTCGTGGTCGCAATTTCACGCAAGGACATACCCTGAGCCTCACGCGCCTCACGCAGCTGATCACCGACGCTGGCCATCACCTCATCTTCGGTGACGACGTCTTCTGGATGTGTGTCTTGTGACTGATCCATATCTGTAAAGGCTACCCTGCGTCGCGGTTCATGTCAGCTCATGAATCCGTCAATTCTATCCCTTGTTGCCGCACAAGCTCTAATACTCCGTTACGCAAGGCCGGCTCCCGCTCATCAATCAGCGCTTTGAAGTCCGGTTGGAACTTTGCCAAGTTTAAACTCCGTAACATCAGCTTGACCGGGCCAATACCACCAGCTGGCATGGACAGCCGGTCATATCCCAGTCCGACCAGACACAGCGCGTGGATCGGATGGCCTGCAACCTCACCACAAATCGACACCGGCACCTTGTGTCTGGTGCAGGTCTCGCGCACCTGATCGAGAAACCGCATCACGGGCCGCGAAATGAACGGATAGCGATCTGACACTGAAGGCGTCATCCGATCTGCGGCGTGAAAGAACTGCATCATATCATTTGTGCCAATCGAAACGAAATCGACCTCATTTCCGAGATCTTCAAGCGCGTATGCAAACGCAGGCGTTTCAAGCATCGCGCCAACTTTAAGGTCGGAGGGCGCCGCAAAGCCTCTCCTGGCGCTCCAGTCCAGTTCACCCTCCAGCAGCGCCTTGGCCTGACGAAACTCGTGCGCGCTCGTGACCATGGGAAACATTACAGAAAGCGGGCGATCTGAGGCGGCCCGAATCAGGGCTCTCATTTGCCGTCGAAACAAGCCGGGGCGATCGAGCGCAAACCGAATGGACCGCCAGCCGAGCGCCGGGTTTTCCTCGCGCGCATCGTTCAGGTTTGGGAGTAGCTTGTCTCCACCTAGGTCGAGTGTTCGAAAATGAACCGGTTTTCCATCCGCGCCGTCCAGCACTTTCCGGTACAAATCGATCTGATCAATCAGTGTGGGTAAAGTATCCGACATCAGAAACTGAAACTCAGTTCGGAACAATCCGATCCCATCCGCCCCGGTCGTGTTGAGATGCTCCATATCGATCCCGAGCCCGGCGTTTAGCATCAATTGCACCGGTCGCCCGTCTACGGTTTCACTCGGCTCGTCTCGCTGTGCCAGAAACGTGGCCTGACGCTCACTGCGAACAATCTGACGCGCTTCATAGGCTTTCAGCAGACCTTCGTCCGGACGGATATGAACGGAGCCATCCTCGCCGTCGACAATCACCTGATCACCGCGCGAGACATGCGTCATGATCCCATCTAGACCGCCGACTGTCGGGATGCCGAGCCCGCGAGCAACAATCGCCGCGTGGCTGGATGTGGCGACTTCTTCAAGGATGATCGCTGTCAGGCCGGAGCTGCCATAGTCGAGCAACTCTGCCGGCCCGAGACGCCGGGCGACCAGCACTTCTGGCTCGCTGCCGTCTGATTTCAGATAGGAGTCTTCTGATCCCGCCAGAACACGCAACAAACGGTTATCGAGATCCTCCAGATCATGCAGGCGTTCACGAAGATACGGATCCTTGACTTTGTCAAACCGGGCGCGGTGCTCCCGGCGCAGGCGATCGATTGATGCCTCGGCGGACAATCCGCTGCGAACCCCCTCTTTCAACCGCTCCGCCCAGCTCGGATCGGAGGCCAGCAATTTATAGGCCTCAATCACCTCACGCGGCTCACCCCAGAGCCCACCAATTTCCGCGGCCAATAGTCTGTCGATGGAGAGATGCAGCTCTTCGAGCGCGCTCTCTAGACGGTGTTCCTCTGCTGCACTGTCGGTGGCAAAGAATTTCGCGGCAGGAATCACCGGGTCGTGCAGTCGAACGCGGCCCAAACCAAGTCCATCACAGAGGCTTCGACCCTTGAGGTTCACCGAGCGACGCTCGCGGGTGGCGTTGCTCTGCTCAGGACCGCTTGTCCCCGGCGTCACGATCTCAGCCAGCACCATCGCAATGGTTTGCAAACTGTCGATCTCGTCGTCTTCATAGAGCCGTTCGGACTGATTCTGTACGGTCAGTACGCCGATCACCCGGCCGCCTTTCAGGACCGGCACTCCCAGAAAGGCATGATAAGGGTCTTCACCGGTTTCCGGGCGGTAAGAGAAATCCGGATGGCGCGGCGCATCCTGGATCGATAGCGGCTGGGCTGTGCGCGCAATTCGGCCAACCAGGCCTTCATCCGCGGCCATGAAGGTACGATGGATCGCATCGAGCCGCAGGCCCTCTGTCGCGATCAGTTCAAACCGGTCATCCTCAGAGCGGCGATAGATCGAACACACGTCAGCCACCATGGTACCGGCAATCATGCGCACGACCTGCATAAGCCGGGCATCGGTATCCATATCTGCAGCCATGACCGCCCGCAGGCGGTTCATCAAGAGCCGTGGGATTGAGAAACTGTCTGGCATGATCGGGATTCAGATGACAGGCCCGCTCACGTGGCGTCAAGGTCAAACGCCGTATGCAGGGCGCGAACGGCCAGTTCGGTATAGTCAGCATCGATCAGCACCGAGATCTTGATCTCGGACGTCGAGATCACATCGATATTGATATTTTTCTGATACAAGGCTTCGAACATGGTTTCGGCCACGCCGGTATGGCTTTTCATGCCGACGCCAATCACCGATACTTTTGCAACATCGCGTGTCACATCCATACTCTCGAAGTTCAGAATGTCTTTGCTGCCGAGCAGGACCTGTTCGGCTTTCTGACTGTCAGCGCTGGTACAGGTAAACACGATATTGGCGCGTTCAGGACCCCGCGCATTGGCCTGCACGATCATGTCGACATTGACGCCTTCCCGGGCCATCAGCGCAAACAGGCGCGCCGAGACACCAGGCTTATCTTCCAGGCCGTACAGCGTAACCTTCGCCTCATCGCGAGAATACGTGACACCATTGACGATCTGCTTTTCCACGATTTCATCCTCACTACATACCCAGGTTCCGGGATTGTCGGCGTCAGGTGCTGGAAAACTTGACAATACCCGAACCGGAACCTGGTGGTTCATGGCCAGCTCGACCGAGCGTGTCTGCAGGACTTTCGCCCCTAAAGACGCCATTTCGAGCATTTCTTCGTAAGAGACTTTTTCCAGCCTCTGTGCCTGTGGAACAATGCGGGGGTCGGTCGTGTAGACGCCATCCACATCGGTATAGATGTCGCACTGATCAGCGTTCAGAGCCGCAGCGACGGCCACTGCGGTGGTGTCGGAGCCCCCCCGTCCAAGGGTCGACACGCGTCCCTCTGATGTCACGCCCTGAAATCCTGCAATCACTGCCACCTCGCCTGCCTCAACCGCTTCTGACAGGCCGCTATCTTCTGCGAAGCCGTCAATTCGGGCTGCGCCGTGACCTTCGCGTGTGTTCATCTGCATCTGCCAGCCAAGCCAGCTGCGCGCCTTCAAGCCGCGTTTGCGCAGGGACAGCGCCAAGAGGCCGCTAGTGACCTGTTCCCCGGACGCGACCACAACATCATATTCATCGTTAAAGTCCGGGCCGGTGACATGCTCCCCGGCCGCGCCGCGGGCAAGCTCGACCAGTTTATTGGTTTCCCCTGACATGGCCGATACGATCACCGCCAGTTTTTCGCCTCGCGCTGCGCGATAGGCGACAATGTCTGCGACATGCGAGATCCGCTCAAGATCTGCCACAGAGGTGCCACCAAATTTCAAAACACTGCGCGCCATTGCCGTCTCGCCAATCCTACCCATCTTAATCACAATGAGACCAAGCGCGTCCTTAAAGCGCGGCGCAGAAAATCGCAATCAGGAACGAGAGCCAATGGCAGAGCTTGCCGAAGCAACCCGTACAGCACCCAGCACGCCGAGCATCGATCCCGAAGAGGTCGCCAAGTTCTCCGCGATCGCGGCAGAGTGGTGGGATCCAAAGGGCAAGTTCCGCCCGCTGCATCGCTTCAACCCGGTTCGGCTTGGGTTTATCCGCGATACAATCGAAGCACATTTTAACCTGGAGGCTGGCGCCAAGCGCCCGTTCGAGGGCCTGCGCCTGCTCGACATTGGCTGTGGCGGCGGTCTTGTCAGCGAGCCGATGACCCGGCTCGGCGCAAGCGTCACCGGCGTGGATGCGAGTGAGGCGAACATCAAGACCGCTCTCACCCATGCCCGTGAAAGTGGCCTGAAAATCGACTACCGCGCCGGAACGGTTGAAGGCCTGTTAGAGGCCGGCGAGCCGCCTTTCGATGTCGTGCTCAATCTGGAAGTGGTTGAACATGTCGCAGATCCACAACAATTCCTGATTGACTGCGCAGCGCTCGTCAAACCGGGCGGCCTGACCATTATCGCCACCCTCAACCGCACGGCCAAAGCGTTTGCGCTGGCGATTGTTGGCGCGGAATATGTCCTCGGCTGGCTGCCAAAAGGCACGCATGAGTTCGAGAAATTCCTGCGCCCAAGCGAAATCGAGCAGGCGCTGAAACAGGGCGGGCTTGTGGCCGAGCCGACGCAAGGGGTGAGCTTCAACCCGATTGTGAACGAGTGGCGCCTGTCCTCAGATGACAAGGTGAATTACATGATGGTGGCAAGACGTCCGGAGAAACCGACTGAATGACCCATCTGCCCACACCGGGCGCTGTTCTCGATTACTGGTTTGGCGCGGCCACAGATGATGCCTATGTGGCCAAAACGAAGAACAAGCTCTGGTTCCAGAAATCCTTTGCCACCGATCAGCAGATTTCGGATCGGTTTCTGCCGCTGCTCACAGCGCTGGCGAGCGGTCTTGCAGACCGGTGGGCAGCTGCGGCCCCGCGGGCGAGGCTTGCAGCCATCATCACGCTGGACCAGTTCAGCCGCAATCTGTTTCGCGGAAACGCGCTCGCTTTTGGCCATGACAAGCTGGCGCTTGGGCTCTGTAAGGAAGGCCTGATGCTCGGCGAAGACACAGAGCTGAGCGAGGTGGAGAAGATCTTTTTCTACATCCCACTCGAGCATTCAGAACAGTTGCCGGATCAGGATCTCTCGGTCAGCCAATACCAAAAACTGGCCCGTCACAGCCGTCCGGCCTTCAAGACACTGGTCGATGAAACCCTGCTCTATGCCGTCAAGCATCGGGACGTGATCCGCGAGTTTGGCCGGTTTCCGCATCGAAATGCGATCCTGAAACGGTCAAGCACAGGGCCGGAACAGGCCTATCTGGCACGGCCTGGCTCTGGCTTCTAAGGTCTTGCCCTACTCTGAGACAGGCTCGGTGATCGCCATCAGGTTGATCTGAAACACCAGATCGGCATTCGGGGGAATATCTTCGCCCGCACCGTCTGCCCCATAAGCTTGAGCCGCCGGCATAAAGGCGAGCACCCGATCCCCCGGGCGCATATAAGTCAGAACCTCATCAAATCCCGGGATCAGTTTCCCAACTTCGAATTCAGCCGGTGCCCCGCGCGACCAGGAACTGTCAAAGAATTCTGTGGTCTCGGCCAGTCGCCCTTCATAGTGAACGACGACCTGGTCACCGACCAGTGCATTTCGGCTTTCCGATTTCCCATCTTCGAGCGTGACATAAGCCACACCGCTCGGCAGCTGATTGATGCCGGGCTTGTTTGGATCCCAGGGCAGAAAGGCCTGCCAGGCGGGCATGTCGGGCCCAGCAGCCTCGACGACAACCGCCTGCGGGGCTTCAGCTGCAGCGTCCGCTCCAGAGGCGGCGGCAAGATCCGCCGCACTCAAAAAGCCTTCCAGTTCCACCTGAAACACGACATCCGCGTTCGCCGGGATCAGTTCGCCGACGGCTTCACTGCCGAACGCAAGCTCTGACGGGATGAAGACCAGCCATTCATCACCGGGCGACATTTTCTGGATGACCTCACCCCAGCCGTCCAACAGCTCGGGAACGGTATACACGCTTGACTCGCCGCGGGAGTAGGAACTGTCAATCTTCACGCCATCTTGGGCGAGGAAACCCTCATAGTTCACAACCACTGTGGCATCTGGTCCGGGTGTTCCCCGCGACGTGTCTCCGGATTTGATGGGGATCCAGCGCAAGCCACTGGCCGAAAGCTCCATCTCATCGCATTTGGCCGGAAAGGGCGCAGTAAACTCTGACGGACCAGGCGCATAAGCCGGGCAAGGCGCGGATGAGACGCCGGTGAAGACACCCGTCGTGCCTCCCGGCAGGGCTGGCAGGGTCTCACACCCTGTTAGCGCAAGCGCGCCAGCCGCGAGTAAAATCGTCGAACGTGTTGCGGACATGAATAGCACTCCCCTTGCTACTTGTCTGGCCATTGTCCAGGCCAGCCTCCTTGCGTATCCCGGCGCAGGTTATGCTCCTGCCTCTACTGGACAGGTATAATATCCATTAATTCGACTTCAAAATCGAGCGCAGCATCTGGTGGGATCGGTCCGCGTCCCTGTGGTCCATAGGCCAGGTCTGACGGAATATGGACCAGCCAGCGATCGCCCGGCTTCATCATGGATAGCGCCTCAACCCAGCCTGGAATGACGCCATTAGCCGGGAAAATCGCCGCTTCACCACGTTTGAACGCGCTGTCGAATATATCGCCCGTATCCGCGAACCGGCCTTCATAATAGACCACGACCATCTCGTTCGGCAGTGGCGAAGCTCCGGCGTCATTGCCTTCGGCCAGAACGACATATTCAAGGCCGGACTCGGTCTTCTGGATACCGTCCAGCTCAGAATTCCAGGGCGTATACTTGCCCCAGGCTTCAGTATCCACCTCGCGCGGCTTAGGCGCCTCAACAACCTGACGCAACTCGACCCGAAAGATAAGATCGTCACCCGGCTTGATCACGCCGCCCGGACGCGGGTTCTGACCATAGCCAAGTTCGCTCGGAATGAAGAACACAAATTCATCACCTTCAGACATCAGCTGCAAACCTTCGGTCCAACCCGAGATGACCTGATTGACGCCGAAGCTGGAGGTTGAACCGCGCTCATACGAGCTGTCAAACACGGTGCCATCATTCAAACGGCCATCATACATCACGCTGACCCGGTCGCGCGGGCCGGGACAGGTTGCTCCTTCAGACCCGTTTTTGATGACTGCGAACTGTAAGCCGCTTTCAGTGGTATACACTCCGCTCTTCTTAGGGTTCCAGGGGATCAACGAGGCTAATGGATCGTTTATGTCGTCGACGGAGACTGTTTTGAACATTGTTTCACACGTGATTGTTGGATTACCGCACGCCACCAGAACCAGACTAGCAGCAGCAAGAGCGAGTTTACGAAGCATGGCAGATACTCCTGTTATGGGACTGAGTGGGCTCTAGACAGCTTCAACAGACCTGTCACGGGGTCGCTGTCAAATCCGCGACCTTTGCGCCAGTTATAAGCGCGCCAGCACTGCTAATTGGTGCGCGGTGGGTAGCCGGCCAGCGTCAGCGCTTCAATCACATCATTGGTATGCTGCGCATCTCGGGTCTCCATCAGGATGTCAAACTCAGCTCCTTTAGCCGGGACGTCCAGCGCGATGCGGTTATGGCCAACCTCCATAATATTGGCACCCGCATCTCCGATGACTTTCGACACGAGAGCCAGAAGGCCTGGCGTGTCATCGCCGATTATGCGGATATTGGAGATCCGTTTTTCACGAACCAGCGACCTCGTCAGCACAGAGGCCAGCAATCGCGTGTCTATATTGCCGCCGCACAGGACGAGCCCGACCTTGCGTCCGGCAAACTTCTGCGGATGCGCGAGCAAGGCAGCGAGGCCAGCCGCGCCAGCCCCTTCCACCACGGTTTTCTCGACACTGACCAGCAGAGTGATGGCGCGTTCAATGTGGGCTTCTTCGACAATCACAACATCATCGACCAGTTCACGCACCACCTGTTCGGTCAGATGACCGACATCTTTGACCGCGATCCCTTCGGCGATAGAAGCCCCGCCGGTTGACGGCTCTCGCCCTTCAAGGCGGGCGCGCATTCCGGCATACATGGCCGCTTCGACGCCGACAATTCGGATGAACCTGTTATGCGCCTTGGCTGCGGTCGCCATGCCCGAAATCAAACCCCCGCCGCCGATCGGCACCACCAGCGTGTCAAGATCCGGTTTGTCTTCCAGCATTTCCAGCGCGACCGTACCCTGCCCGGCCATGATCAGCGGATCATCGAAGGGATGAATCCAGGTCAGTCCCTCTGCCTGACGGATCTGTTCGGCATGGGCTTTGGCTTCGTCAAACGTGTTGCCTTCCAGCAGCACGCGAGCGCCGAACGCGCGGGTATGCTCGACCTTGTTAAACGGCGTGGTGACCGGCATCACGATGGTAACCGGGATCCCCAGCCGGCGACCATGATACGCGACGCCTTGCGAGTGATTGCCCGCCGAGGCAGCGATCACACCGGAGGTCTTCTCCTCATCCGACAGACGCGTCAGCTTGTTCAGAGCCCCGCGTTCCTTGAAAGCTGCGGTGAATTGCAGATTCTCGAACTTAACCCAGACCTCAGCGCCAGTGATGCCAGACAGAGTTTTCGAGTAACGCATCGGTGTGCGCTCAATCTGGCCGTCCAGAATGGCAGCCGCATCGCGGACATCCTTGATGGTGATCGGCAATTTGTCTGTCATCGCTCCAGATCCTGTTTTCAGATCGCGCAGTCCTAATCGCGTTACACGGAAAATGGAACCTTCCATTCCCTTGCGTCTGTCAGTAAACGCGCGGAATGACCAAATCACCAACCGAGTTGATTATTGTTGGACAAATTGCGGGTGCGCATGGTGTGCGCGGCGATGTGCGCGTGAAAAGCTTTACCGCAGATCCCGAAGCCCTGTTCGCTTATGGCCCGCTTCTATCAGAGACGGGCGCCATTCTGATTGAGCCAAAGTCGGTTCGCCCCGCCAAGGATCATTTCGTCGTCACACCGCAAAAACCGCTGGAAAAGGAAGACTGGGACAGGCTGAAAGGTACGCGTCTGTTTGTACCACGGGGCGAGCTTCCAAAGGCCGACGAGGATGAATTCTATGTCGAGGACCTGGTCGGACTGGAAGTGCGCGGCGAAAGGAATGACAAGCTCGGACGGGTAAAGGCAGTCCTGAACCACGGCGCGGGTGATGTGATCGAAATCGAGCCTGCTATTCGCGGCAAGTCGGTTCTTGTCCCCTTCACGCTTGAGGATGTGCCCGGGATCAATCTCGACGCCGGTTACATTGTCGTCGCGACATTTGATGTCTGGGCCGATGAGACCCGTCCCGGCCCAGGCGAGGACGAGCGCTAAACCTTGATTCCGGCTGCGTCCATGAAGTCGGCCAGCCCCTCAGCTTCTTTTCCGGCTTCGATCGCGCTCAGCACGGACTTGAAGGCGCGCGCCGCATAGTGCTGAGTCACCTGTTCATAAGCCTTGCCGTCAATCTTGATGGACGTGCGGTCCGCCTTGCCGGCCGCCGCCGCGACATTTGCCGTCGCCCAGGGCAGATAGGTGACCGCAACCTCGTCACGCATCAGCGGCAGCAACGTGTCCGCAAGTTCAGACAGTGGCTTGAACGGGCCACCCGCTTTTGGCGCCTCCATGAACTCGCTCCACGCCACCACAAAAGGCGCGTTCGCCTGCAACCAGTCTGCAGGGGTTGGATCGAGCAGGAGCTGATGCACCTGACCTGCCACAGCGAAGTCAGCCGCCGAGGGGCGCCCGCCAAACAGGAAGAGCGTTTTTTCAAGATGCGCGTTAAGCAGGGCAAAGAACCGCTCGAACGAGGCTTTCAACAGCTTTTCATTCTTCTTTTCGATGCCGACCAGCGGCAAACGCTCTTTCATCCGCTTGATGATCTGATCTCGCGCCTTGGCCTTGGCACGCGGCAGATTGCCATCCAGCAGCTGTTCCAGCGTGCGTTCACCGGCCACCACGCGATCCGGCTTCTGGCCCCAGCGGTTGAAGAACATCAGCTTGTTCAGCCATTCATCAGCATAGTCTTCCAGGATGAGTGCAAGCACTGCGCAGGCCGGATCCTCCGGCACCGCGGACGGTTCATCAAAATCGGCCTCAACCGTAGCGAGAATGCTCGTCGAATCCTGATTGGCGGGCCGGTTCGGTGACAGAAGCAGCGGCACAGTTGGCACTTTCGCCAAAGCCTGAAACTCTTCTTCGGTCGCGGAGGATCGGCCGACCCATTCAAACTCCACGCCCTTATAGCGCAGGAATGAACGCACTTTCACCGAATAGGGCGAGGTCTCAGATCCAAACAGGCGGTATGCACTCATCGTTTTTCAGACTTTCTTTGATTGCGAGCCGTGCTGTAAGCCAAGCCGCCAGGGCTGCCAAGTCACCAAGAACCGTCGCAGGCGACGCGACGTCTGTCTTTTCCTCATCCCGGATTTGTTCCAGTTTCAGGATCGTAACATGATCTGTCGCCTGTTGCGCAGATATTCGTAGAGGACACAATGATGGATCCGCTCGCCCAGATTGCAGCAGCTCAGCCCTATTCGAAGCTGCTCGGACTGACCTTCCTTGAGGCCTCTAAAGAGCGTGTGGTGGCTGAGCTTTTGATCCGCAAAGAGCTATGTACGTCCAGCGGAACGATGCACGGCGGGGTGATGATGGGGTTTTGCGACATACTCGGCGCGACCGGTGCCTGGCTCGCCCTTCCAGAAGGCGCAAAAGGCACGACCACGATTGACAGCAATACCTCTTTCCTAAGCGGTCCTCCGGAAGGGACTTTGGTGACCGGTATCTCAACGCCCGTTCGAAACGGACGGCGTGTTTCGGTCTGGCAAACCGAAGTGACAGATCCGCAAGGCAAGAAAGTCTGTCTGGTCACCCAGACGCAGCTGGTGCTATGAGCAGTTTCTGAGCGCTCAGCTCGGCACGATCTGCACCAGTTGAGCCTCCATGCGCTGGGCGGCTTCCTCGATCTCGTTGCGAATGAGAGAGAACACGATCTTGTCGGTCCAGCTGCCATCTGCAACCCGCTCATAATTTCGCAATACGGCTTCACGCTTCGGGCCGATCCGTTCGATCTGTTCCAGCATGAATTTGTTTCTGGTGTTAAGCTGCCATTCAATTCGCCGCACCCCCCAGCTTTGCGCACGTCGCAACATCGCCAATTGCGACGACAGATAGAGTTTGGGTTCAAACAGCTCCGGCGGATACCAGGCCAGCAAGTTCCGTACGCGGCGGTGCAGACGATTGATCTCTCCAAACCCGGTCAGTCCGGCAAACCCTCCGTCCGACTTGAACGACAGCAGATACAGGACCACCATTCCGGCCTGTTGCATCTTCATCATGTAATCGAAATAACTGTCGAAATGCGTTCCGCCCGGGATAGCGGGCATCCACAACCAGAGCGCGGTTTCGATCGTGGAGGATTTCAGCGTCGCGCGATGCCCCTCATTGAGGACGTCCAGCCGGAGCAGATCACTTTCAAGACCGGGCGCGGCGAGGTCCATGGGCCGTCTTTCTCTATCATGTCAGCTTCAAAACAGTATTTTGGAGTTCAACATGAAATTGAGCGGCTTTGAAGCCTTTACGCGAGACCTTTCGCCTTGCCCGGCTTGAACTGGCCAGCTATCGAGCGCCGATGACCGCACCGCAGACCCTGCTTGCCTATTGCGACAAGATGTTCACGCCCTCGGAAAGCTTCATTCCGCGCGGCTATAGCGCGTTTGAACGGCTGCGTCCGATCTATATCGGGCACAAGATCAATGGCGAGATCCCGAAAGGCGCCGAAGCGATTGATCTGAATACGCTGCACGGCCCGCTGGGGCAGTCGGGCTTTAAGCAACTTGGCCTGATCTCCCGCCAGCTGGAACAGGCCCTGCGCAATCTCAATCCCGTGGCGATCCATGCAAGCTTTGGCAAATCGGGTGCCTATGCCCTGCCGCTCGCGCGCAAGCTCAACCTGCCGCTGGCGGTGACCTATTATGGCGGCGATGCGACCAAGACCGCGAACACTAAACCCAGCGCGATCCGGGTCTATAACCGGCGCCGCGCGGCCCTGTGGAACGAGGCTGATCTGATTCTGCCCTGCAGCGACTTCATCCGCCGAGAATTGCTCGCCAAAGGCGCACCGGATGAGAAGATGATCGTGCATCACAACACCGCAGATCCGGACGTGTTTCAGCCGGGCGAGAAGTCCGACCTGCTGGTCTTTGCCGGGCGCTGGACGGAGAAGAAAGGCATCGACACGCTGATCGCCGCCTTGTCGCAGCTCGGCCCGGCACTTGAGGGCTGGACGGTTCGGCTGTGTGGCAACAAACCTGAGAGCGAGCGGGATGTGTTCGAACAAGGTCTGCTGGATCAGCTCGACGCATCCGGCGTGGCCGTTGAATTGGCAGGTTGGGTACCCGCTGATGAGATGCCGAGACACTGGGCCGAAGCCAAGATTGCCTGCGTCCCCTCCAAACGCGCGAGCTCTGGCGATGCGGAGGGCCTGCCACTTGTCTGTATTGAGGCGATGCTGTCAGGCTGCGCGCTGGCTGCGACTCGGCACGCCGGTATTCCCGAATGCGTAAAAGACGGCGAGACCGGCTATCTGGTCGATGAAGGCGATGCGGCGGGCCTCGCCAACGCGCTGCGCAAACTGCTGGACGACCCGGATCAGACGGCGCGAATGGGCGCTGCCGGGCGGGCCTTTGCGATGGACCACTTCAATCTGCAGACGCAGAGCGCCAAGCTGGAGCAATATCTGCTGGATATGGTGGACTAAAATCAGAATAGGATCGGACATTGAGGCGGTCGCTCGAAAGAGCAACACCCTCACATTGCATCGAGCTGGATCAGTAAAAAACGCCCCAGACAAACAGTCCGGGGCGTTTCCAACTCTACTCGGGGGAGGGTCTTAGGCGGCGGATTTGTCGCCTTCGATCAGTTTCGGCTTTTTGCCTTTAGATGGCGCGCCGATTTCAATCTTGCGAGGTTTCTTCGCTTCCGGCAACTCGCGGACGAGTTCCACGCGGAGCAAACCGTTTTTCAGGGCTGCGCCGGTGACGATGACATGGTCAGCCAGCTGGAAACGGCGCAGGAAACCGCGCTCTGCAATGCCGCGATGCAGGAAGTCACGCTCCGGCGCGTCTTCGGCCGGCGGGGCTTTGCGACCGGCAATGGTCAACAGCCCGTCCTTGGTTTCAATTTCGAGGTCTTCCTCGCCGAAACCGGCAACCGCAATCTCGATCGCAAATTCATCATCAGCGACGCGCTCAATATTGTACGGGGGATAACCCTGTGCGCCATCGAGACGAGAGGCGGTGTCGAGCATATTGGCCATACGGTCAAAGCCGACAACTGTGCGATAAAGGGGGGTCAAATCAATCGTACTCATCAGTTCAGTCCTTTCATGAGCAACTGAGCCCGGCGGAGTTTTGCGTAACACCGGACAGTAGGTTTCAGAGGCTTCCGTAGACCCAGCCCGACAATCGGCACCGGCGAAAATCTCTGGTAGTGACCTGCTTGGCAGCATCGCTACACGCATTATGTGAGGATCGAATATCAGCGATTCAAGCCCCCTGAGGAGAAGATTGAAAATGAAAACACACTTGATGGTTAGCCTGAGCGTGCTGGCGCTGGCGGCCTGTTCCGGATCGGATGCACCGGCCACCGAGACTGAGGTCGAGGCCCCGGTTCCACCCCCCGTGGAGGCGGCAGCTGAAACTGCCGAAGCACCGTCAATGGAGACTGTGCTTGCCGGGGCGTGGCGCAGCGATGCTGAAAAAGCCCGCGATGGCTTCCGTAACCCGGCTGAAACACTCGATTTCTTCGGAATTGAGTCAAGCGATACCGTCGTCGAGATCTGGCCCGGTGGCGGTTGGTATTCCAACGTCCTGGCACCCTATCTCGCTCTTGATGGCGGGACGCTGATCGCAGCGCATTGGGACCCGGCTGTGTTTGAAGGTGAGCGCAAAGCCACAATCGAGGGCCGGATTGCAGACTATATGGCGAAATATGCAGCCGATCCTGAGACGTTCGGCACAGTTGAGCTGAGCGCATTCTCGGCCGAATCCGGTCCGCTTGCAGAAGCTGGAAGTGTCGATGCGGTTCTGACTTTCCGCAATGTCCATAACTGGATGAGCGGTGATTATACGGCGAAATTCTTCACCGATGCCTATGCCGCACTGAAGCCTGGCGGCACATTGGGCGTTGTAGAGCATCGCCTGCCCTCGAGCGCTGAGCAGGACCCGCGCGGCTCCAGCGGCTATGTGCATGAGGATTTTGTCAAAAGCCTCGCCGCTGCGGCCGGGTTTGAATTTGCCGCCTCCAGCGAAGTGAATGCCAATCCGGCAGACACAGCTGATCATCCGTTCGGGGTCTGGACGCTGCCCCCGGTCAGCCGCACCGAAGACCGCGAAGGCAACACGCCTGAGGGGTTTGACCCGGCCATCTATACCGCGATTGGCGAAAGCGACCGGAT
The DNA here is from genome assembly GCA_030066975.1 of Henriciella sp. GTDB lineage: Bacteria > Pseudomonadota > Alphaproteobacteria > Caulobacterales > Hyphomonadaceae > Henriciella. The sequence goes on from JASJAO010000012.1 coordinate 41,452, forward strand.
GACGCTGAAATTTGTGAAGCCAGAAGCGCCTGCTGAGCCTGAGCCCGCCGAATAGGCTGAGGACGCACAGGTCTATCTGTATCGCCCTCGGTGCTTTGAGCGCCGAGGGTTTCTTTTTATGAGGGACTAGAACCGGTCGAGCAGGCGTTCGAGATAGTCGCGCTCTTCCTCGTCCGGCGTATCGCCATAGCGGCGCCGCAACTCGTCGAGTATGTCCTTGGCCCGCTGACGTTCGGCTTCGTCCGGCACATCGACGCTGTCACTGTCATCAATACCACCAGTGGAGGATCGACCGAAGGGGTCCGCGGCAGCTTCACCTGGTTGCGGCGCGCCTTCGCCGAGCCGTTCCTGGCGGGCGATATCAAGTTGTTCGGCAAGCCCCTCAGCGAGATCGCGGAGTTGCCTTGTCGCCTGTTCCTGATTGCGCAGGGCGCGCAGCTCATTGCCGTCTTCGAGCGCGCGGCCGGCCCGGCGTTGGGCGCGTTCGATGGCTTCGAGCTGATCCTCGTCAAGCAGACCGCCGGAGCCGTCCTGGCCCTCTGCATCGCTGCCAAGGCCGCCATTGCGGCGGGCGAGTTCCTCGACCAGATCGCCGAGTTCATTCTGACGGTCGGCCAGAGACTGGCCGGTTTCGCCTTCCATCCAGTCGGGCACATCGGCCTGGCCTTGTTCACCGCCAGGCTCGCTGGTCTCACCCTCCGTCTCACCGCCCGGCTGGCCGCCGGTCTGGCCCTGTTCGCTGCCTTCGCCGCGCTGTTGGGCGAGAGTTTCATCATTCAGCTCGCGTTGCTGGCGCAGCAGTTCTGAGAGCTCGCGCATCGTCTCGGTCAGTTCGCGCTCTTCCTGAGGGACATCATCTTCGCTTTCACCCGGCTCGCCTGGCATGCCGGGAAAGCCCTCGCCAGAGCCGCTGCCCTGCTGAAACTCGAGATTTTCCAGCATATTGGTGATGTCGGCGAGCAATTGGCGCGCCTGATCTGTCGCGCCGGTCTCGGTCAGATCCTGCAGGGCGTCGAGCATGTCGGAGAAATCCTGTCCGCCGAGGCTGGAACCGCCCGGGCCTTGCGCACTGTCTGTATTGGACGGCGGGGCTTCGAGGCCATTGGCCATGGCTTCAGCCATGCGCGCGGCAACATAGCGTTGTGCGGCGTCCTTGAAGGCCTCCATACGGCGCGCGATTTCTTCCTCACTGGCGCCGTCACGCAGGGCTTCTTCCAATGCAGCGCGGGCCGCCAGTAGAGCCGCAAGCGCGTCGGCGGCCGTGCCATATTCCGCCCGCAAGGCGAGGCCCCAAAGCAGTGGTTCCGTCGCCTTGGCCTCCTCCAGCGAGGACGAGGCTTCCAGCGTGCGCTGGGCCGACCGCAGACCCGTATAGATCAGGATATCTTCATAATATCGCGGCGCGCCATAGGTCACCGCCTCCAGCATGATCGCGGCCCGCTGCACCCCAGCAGGCGCCTGCTGGGCAAGGCGCTGCGTGGCAGAGGCATAAAGGCCGTCGGAAACCAGAGCGTCCGGGTTCAAGGTTTCGGCATAAGGCGTGTCGTCGCGCAGGACGGTGACGCGCACGTCCTGAATGGCTTTGGCCAGAGGCTGCAGGAGCAGTTTCTCCGGCAGGATCATTTCATGCGGCGCACTCTTGCCGATCTGTCCGGCGCCATCAGTCGCCTGTAACCAGACATCGACACGCGCCCCGGCCCAGCGGTTGCGGGTCATATCGAGACGGCTGGCATCGCTGGCTTCACGCGGGAAGACCGCGCCAAGATCAATCTCAACCAGGTCCGGCTCGCGCGTGGTTCCAGCTGGGCGAATGGCAAAGTGCAGCGTCTCCACGCCGTAATCGTCGGTGACAGACCATTCAAATTCGGTCTGGTCAGTCTTGCCGAGTTTCGGGACCTCCACAAAGGTCGCGGTCGGAACATCGTCTGGAGAGGCGAGCACCGTCCAGGCCTGACGCTCGCCCCACCAACGCACCGAGACGACGGTATCAGCTTCAATCGTGGCTTCGCCCTCAAAGGCCCCGTCGGGGGTGGCGGTAAAGTCTATGGTGTCCTTGCCGCTTCGGGTTTCGGTGCGCAGCTTTGGCGTAGACGGTGCCTGGGCCCGGAGGGTCATGACGGAACCTTTCGGCACGCGCAGGTTCTGCTGATCTTCGGTCAGGAAAATCGGCGCGCGGCCCGTGTGCGGCGGCGGCGTCACCCAGGCCTCTATCCTGACATTTTCTGCCCCGAACAGGCTGCCATAATCCGGCGACAGCGCACTCGAGAGACGTGAATAGATGCTGTTACCAAGGACAAGGTTGAGCGCCACTGCGGCCAGTAATGCGGCAGGCAGGGCAGCGCGCAGATAATAGGGATCGATCCGTTGCCAATCAGATTTAAAGCGCGGGACGACCAGACGGCGCAGTGCGTCGGTCAAACGCTCTTCATGCGCGGTCCAGAGCTCGACGCCCTGCTTGTTCGGAATGGCCGGCCGGTCGGCAAGCGAGGCCAGCGGGCGCATGTCAGACTGGCGGTCGAGCTCTTCGATCGCGCGTTCCCGGGGTGGGGATCTAAACCGGCTAACCCCTCGCAAAACCGCGATGATGGTGCCCGCGAAAAAGAGCAAAGCCGCAAAGGCCGCGAGCCGTTTGGGCGCGCCTTCGAACACGCCTAGCAAGGCCGCAATCAGATACACGCTTGTCAGCGCGATGAAGGGCCAGAACGCTTTCCACAGAGCGATGTCGCGCAGACGACGCTCAGTCCGCGTGATCAGGCTTTTGACGCCGGGAATGCGGTTCAGATCAGCCAATCTGGCATTTGCTCCAGTTCAATCATGTCTTCAAATCTAGGGCGTCTGCGGACGATGGCATAATTATCGCCATCGACCAAAACTTCAGACACCAATGGCCGCGCATTGTACTGACTTGAGAGCACAGCGCCATAGGCGCCAGATGACATAAATGCGATCCGATCACCGACCGCGACCTCCGGCATTGTGCGTTCGGCGGCAAATTTGTCTGTCGACTCGCAGATCGGGCCGACAATATCATAGCGGGTTTCGGCTGTACCTGCGGCGGGCTCATTGACCGGCAAGATGTCGTGATGGGCCTGATACAGAGCCGGGCGCATGAGATCATTCATCCCCGCGTCGATGATCAGGAAGGTCCGGTCGGGGGCCGGTTTATGATACAGAACCTCGCTGACCATGACCCCGGCATTACCCGCAATCACCCGGCCCGGTTCGAGGATGACTTCAAGCCCGAGCCCTTCGGTGACCTCTCGGATCATTTCAGCATAATCGGATGGCGGGGCCGGGCTGTCGTCAGACTTATAGGGGATGCCAAGCCCGCCGCCGAGATCGATCCGGGTCAGGTCGTGTCCCGCCTCACGCAGCTGTTTGACGAGACTGATCGTTTTCTCGAACGCGGCGCGCATGGGTGCCAGTTCCCCGATCTGCGACCCGATATGGACATCGACGCCCACCGCTTTGATGCCGGGCAGGTCTTTCATCCGCTCATACAAGGCGGGCGCATCGGCCCACGGCACGCCGAATTTGTCACCAGCCTTGCCGGTCGATATGTTGGGGTGTCCACCTGCAGCCACATCTGGATTGACCCGCAGGGCCACGGGGGCCGTCTTGCCGAGAAACGTTGCCACTTCAGACAGTGCTTCCAGTTCGGCCGCGCTTTCGACATTGAACTGATGGATGCCGATCTCCAGGCCGAGCGCCATCTCACCGCGGGTTTTTCCGACGCCGGAGAAGACAATTTTCGAGGCCGGGATCCCCGCCGTCATGGCCCGGCGCATTTCGCCGCCGCTGACCACGTCTGCGCCGCACCCTTCAGAGGCGAGGGTCTTCAAAACCGCAAGATTGCCATTGGCCTTGACCGAATAGGCAATCAGGCAATTCTGGCCTTCAAAGGCAGCTGCGATCACCCGCGCATGCCGACGTAAGGTCGCGGTGGAATAGACATAGACGGGCGTGCCCGCTGTGTCGGCGATCAGGTTCAGGTCGACCCCTTCGCAGTGAAGGCGACCGGACTTGTATTCAAAATGGTGCAAACGCGCTTATCAGCCGGGGCTGACCTCCCCCATATTCTCTTCCGTCACATCTGTATCAGGTGCCGGTTTCGGGATCTCGCCACCCAGCGAGTTCAGATATGTCATATTGTCCTGTGTCGAGGCCCCGGCAAAAGCGGCAGGGGCATCAACCGGTGTTTTGGCCTCTTCAGATGGCGGATCGGAAAAGATTGGCGGCGGGCGTTCCAGGTCCCCGCGCAGGCCACAGGCCGCCAGACCAGCAAGTGCTGAAAAGGCGAGCGCGGTTTTGATCGTCCGGGTCATGTTGACTGCTCCAGTCCAAGCCGTTGTTTCCATTGCTCAACCTGCTCAGCCACGCGGACAGGTGAGGTGCCGCCATAGCTTTGCCTGCTCATCGCGGACGCTTCAACAGTCAGCACGGAAAATACATCATTTGTAAGGCGTGGTTCGACCCCTTGCATCTCGGCGAGGCTGAGATCAGGCAGATCGATGCTCTTTTGCTCAGCCAGCGCCACCAGTGACCCGGTGACATGGTGGGCCTCGCGAAACGGCATTTTCAGCTCGCGGACCAGGAAATCGGCGAGATCGGTCGCCGTGGAAAAGCCCTTGGTGGCGGCCGCGCGCATGTTCTCCCGATGGAAGCTGATCGTCTCGATCATGCCGGTCATCGCCTCGGCGCAGAGGCCAAACGTGTCGAACGCGGCGAAGGTCAGCGCCTTGTCGTCCTGCAAATCCTTGGCATAGGCAAGCGGCAGAGCTTTGACCGCGCCTTGCAGGCTGGAGAATTGGCCGGTGATCAGGCTCGCCTTGGCGCGGATCAGTTCGGCGGCATCCGGATTGCGCTTTTGCGGCATGATGGAGGACCCGGTCGACCAGGCATCCGACAGGCTGGCAAAGGCGAACTGAGCGCTGGTCCAGAGGACAATCTCTTCAGCAAGCCGTGAAAGATGCGTGGCGCTAATGCTGAGCGCGGACAAGGCTTCGAGGGCAAAGTCGCGGGCGGAGACGGCATCGAGCGAGTTGGCCATCGGGCGATAGAAGCCAAGCGCCTCAGCGGTCGCCTCGCGGTCAATCGGGAAGCCGGTTCCGGCGAGCGCGGCCGAGCCAAGTGGGCTCTCATTCAGGCGACGCGCGCAATCATCCATGCGCGAGCGATCACGTTCCAGCATTTCGACATAGGCGAGCAGGTGATGGCCAAGCGTCACCGGCTGGGCGGTCTGCAAATGGGTAAAGCCCGGCATCACGGCATCTGTATGGGTCTCGGCAGCGATCACCAGCGCGCGCTGCAGGCGCTGCAGGCCGCGGCGTGCTTCGGTCAGTGCCCCGCGAGTCCAGAGGCGAAAATCAGTGACCACCTGGTCATTGCGCGAGCGCGCGGTGTGCAACCGACCGGCAGGCTCTCCGATCAGCTCTTTCAGGCGCGCTTCGACATTCATGTGAATGTCTTCCAGCTCGGCGCGGTAAGGAAAGGTCTCGTTCTGAACCTCGGTGACGATCTGGTCGAGCCCGCCCTGGATCGCTTCATTATCGGCCTCGGAAATAATACCCTGCTCGGCCAGCATGTCGGCATGCGCGCGGGAACCGGCAATGTCCTCACGCACCATGCGCCGATCGACGTCTATCGAGGCATTGATCGATTCCATAATATCGCTGGGCTGCGCGGCGAAACGCCCACCCCACATTTGCTGGCCTTTTGACGTGTCACTTGCCATATCGCCTCTGTCCTTACTGTCATCTATCTGAGGCCTTCGCCCCATGGACCGTTTTACCCGCATTGCCATCCCGGCCATGTTTGCCGGTTTGATCCTCGCGCTGCTTTACGCCGTGTTTAGCGCCTCTTCAAAGGGGAGCAACCGCGATCCGGTGGCGAAGTTTGCCACAGGCGAATTGGCTGACCTCGACACATCTGAGCGCGGCCTCCCCGCCCCGACTGCGCCATTCACGGTGCTTGATGGCTCAGAGACCACGCTTCAGGCCTATGAGGGTCAGGTTCTGGTGGTGAATTTCTGGGCGACCTGGTGTGCACCATGTGAGAAGGAAATGCCGTCTCTCGCCGCGCTGCAGACGGCGCGCGGCGGCGATGATTTCAAAGTGATCGCCATCAGCGTGGATGCGGAAGAAGACCGCGATTATGCCGTCCAGCGCCTCGCCACGCTCTCAGGCGGTGTGCTTGATTTCTATCACGCCGCGCCGGTGGCTTGGGACATTGTCTATGATAGCGGCGCGCGGCGCGGATTCCCGACCACCGTGATCTATGACGAGACCGGCACCAAAATCGCTCAACTCGCAGGAGACGCCGATTGGGCGAGCTATGAAGCCATCGGCCTGATCGACGCCATCCTGGATCGCTAGCGGGTTGGGCGTGGGTGACCCGCGCTCAGCGTGGCCGGAAGTAGAGTAAGGTAGAGCGGTTCAGGTACCAACAGTCCGGGTCTGTGTCGTCGCAAACAGGAACCGCGACGCCGAGTGAGACTACGGAAATATTGGCGTCTTCGCCAATCCGTTCGCGTAGCTTGTTCTCGATCACATCAAGGCGTTTGGCGACCTTCTCAAAGGTTTCCGGTGTGGCCCCGCGAGAGATGAGCAGGATGTCGCTTTCAAACAGTGCGGCATTGATAGGATCGGTCAGGGCCATGTCCAGCTGGCCGATGACCGCTTCCATTGTCGGAAGGCCGTCTGAGTCAAAGTCGCTGAGCCCCTCCCCCACCCGGAAGGCGACGGTGACCGGCAGCTCCGGCGCCGGCGCAACGCCGTCGTCCCCGAGCCCCGGATCCTGGCGTCCATTATAGGTGGCCGGATCAAACAGGACGTCGACGATCATCCCATTATCGTAGGTGTAGATGTCGAGCGCCGGATCCTCGGCGCGTTTCACGCCGCCCTCGCCGATGATCAGAACATCTTTTGGCTGTTCCTTTTCACCGTAGAGGAAGCGTCCGAGCCACATGCCTATACCCTCATCAAAGTCCTGACCGGCGAGTTGGTTATAATCACCATCGAAGACGTAAGAGCCCGATCCGAAGATACGGCCGAGGGATTCAGGACAATACTGGCGCAGCTCTCCGCGCCGGGCTTCGGCGCTGGCATAGTCCATCGCCGCTTCTGCCATGAGCGCGCTTTCAGCTTCACCTGTATCGGTGACGCGTCGCCCGCCGCTCTCAGCCGGGTCACAGCCTTCAATCTCTGTCTCCAGCGTGATCGCGCCCGAGGGCAGATAGCCCTCCTCGACCTTAAACAGTGACACATTCGGTGTGACGAGACCGCGCTCCACAGGAAGGAAGTTTTCACCCTCCAGGACGAGATAATGGCCCTGCCATTCAATCACCTGAGGCATGCGTTCGCGCGCCTTACTACGCTCATCATCGTCGGCCAGAGCTGGGCTGACGCAGCCCATGACCGCTGTCACAAACAGGACGCCGAGGGCCCCATGTATTGACTGTTTCATTGCGTCCTCCTGTGATTCTTGCTCCATCTGCCCGCAGAGTTTCTGGAATCTGATCACAGTTGGGGGGCCCTGACCACTAGCACATCTTGGCTATTGGCGGTGAATCTGGAGGCTGTCGTTCGGCCCCCGTCTGCACCCTAAATCCGGTTCACAGGAAGTTTCAGATAGGTGTGGCCATCGGACTCTGGGGGTGGCAGGGCGCCCGCACGGATGTTCACCTGCAATGACGGCAGGATCAGGCGCGGCGCTTTCAGCGTTTCATCGCGGGCTTCGCGCATGCTCACAAAGGCGTCTTCGTCGCGGTCCTGCAAATGAATGTTGGAGGCTAATTGTTCGGCCACCGTGCTTTCCCAGGCGACTGCGTTTCGCGTCTCCGGGAGGTAGTCATGCCCGACAAAGATGCGTGTCTCCGGTGGTAGCTGCAGGATCTTCTGGATGGAGCGATAAAGGGTCCGAGCATCTCCGCCGGGAAAGTCGGCGCGCGCTGTGCCATAGTCCGGCATGAACAGCGTGTCGCCGACAAAGGCTGCCTCCTCAATCAGATAGGTGACACAGGCTGGCGTATGGCCGGGTGTGTGCAGGACTTTGATCACCGTTGATCCGAATGGGATCTCGTCACCGTGTTCAAACAGGGCATCAAACACCGTTCCGTTCGGGCAAACGTCAGTGGCATTGAAAACCGGGCGGAACAGTTTCTGAACCTCTGTGATCTTCGCGCCAATGCCGATCCTGGCGCCGGTTTGCTCGCGGACATAGCTGGCGGCGGAGAGATGGTCGGCATGGGCATGGGTATCGAGCACCCAGGTCAGGGTCAGGCCGCGTGAGCGTATGTCCTCTAGAATACGATCAATCGAATGGGTCTGCAGCGCGGCGCGGTGCGGTTCGTAATCCAAGACAGGGTCGATCAGAGCCGCCTGTTTCGTGGCGGTGTCTTCGACCAGATAGGTCACCGTGTTGGTGGCCTCATCAAAGTCGGCATGAATGTGGATCATAGGCGTATCTCCTTCGATCTTCATATATTCACACTTGCTAATTTAGCAATACCTAATATATTAACTCCATGACGAACACTCTTGAACCGCTTAATCCCGCGCTCTTCGAGGCCAAAGCGAGTGTTGCCGCCAGTCTGCTCAAGGCGATGGCCAACCCGCATCGGCTAATGATTCTCTGTCGCCTCGGTGCCTCAGAAGCCTCCGTCGGCGAGTTGCAGGCTGATAGCGGCCTGTCGCAATCGGCCCTGTCACAGCATCTTGCGGTGCTGCGGGCGCGGGACCTGGTTGATACGCGGCGCGAAGCCCAGACGATCCATTACCGATTGTCTGATCCGGCGGCTCACCAAGTGATCGAAACCCTGATGAAAATCTACTGTCCGGAGATGCTGACATGACAACTTTGACGAAACTCAACCCAAAAACGGCCGCTGATCGGCTAAAGGCTGGCGACGCGGTCCTGATCGATATTCGAGAGCGGGACGAATATGCACGAGAGCATATTCCCGGTGCCATCTCGCTGCCGGTCTCGGCACTGGACGATGCCGACCTGACACTTGAGGCGGATCAACACGCCATTTTTCACTGTAAGTCCGGGATGCGCACGGATGCCAACTGCGCCCGACTGGCCCAACATGTCGACGGTGAAGCCTTTACATTGGAAGGCGGTCTGGACGCATGGCGCGCGCTTGGATTGCCAACCGCCAAAGACGCGAAGGCGCCGCTTGAGATCAATCGACAGGTACAAATCACCTCTGGCAGTCTGGTCCTGATCGGCGTGTTACTGGGTTGGTTTGTGACCCCCGCCTTGTTCGGGCTGTCTGCCTTTGTCGGCGCGGGATTGATGTTTGCCGGGATCAGCGGCTGGTGCGGCATGGCCACGCTGTTGCAGGCCATGCCATGGAACCGGCGCCAGTCCGCCTAGGTGAGTGATGATCGAGCTGACACCCCACCTCATCACGCTAACCCTGCTGAGCGGTGCAATTGTCGGCCTGTTTCTCGGCACATTTGGCGGCGGTGGGTCTGTGCTGGCCGCCCCCTTGCTGATTTATCTGGTTGGCGTTGAGGATCCGCATATCGCGATCGGCACTTCTGCAGCCGGGGTCGCAGCCATTGCGCTGTTCAGCTTGATCGGTCACTGGCGCGGCGGACGGGTGAAATGGCCGTGTGCCATCGTGTTTGCGCTGTCGGGACTGATCGGCTCCATCCTCGGCTCCAGTCTCGCCAAGATCACGGAAGGCGATGTGCTCATGCTCGGCTTTGCTGCAGCCATGACGATGATTGCCTTGTCCATGTTCCGCAAGCCGAAAACCGCTGGGGACCCGGATGTCACGCTGACACCGGGCATGGTGCTTCAGCTCGCGCCGACCGGGCTCGTGGTCGGATTGGCGGCAGGCTTTTTCGGGATTGGCGGCGGCTTTCTGATTGTGCCAGGCCTGATGCTCGCGGTCGGGATGACCATGGCCAATGCCACCGCTTCGTCTCTGGTCTCTGTAAGCATTTTTGGCGCGGCGACATCGGCCAATTATGCCCTGTCCGGTCTGGTCGATGGTAGGCTGATCCTGTTGCTTCTTGCCGGTGGCGCAGTGGGCGGCATCGGAGGCATTCTCCTCTCGAAAGCCCTTGCCGAGCGGCTGGGCGTTGCCCGGATGGCCTTCGCGATCATGATTCTTCTCGTCGCGGCCTTCGTGGCATTTCAAGCCGCTAGCGCCTTGTTCCTTGAGTAAGTGGTTGCGTGCACAGGCTGGATACGCAATCTGGGGTTTCAGTCTTTGTCCGGCCCAAGGTTGAAGCAATGGACCTTGAACATCAACATTCTGCCGACGCCATCGCGAACCGGCTCGCTCAGACACCGAAGCCGAGCTATCTGCGCGACTGGGTCCTCGGCGGCATTGATGGCGCGATCACGACCTTTGCGATTGTTGCCGGTGTGGCAGGCGCCGGACTGTCACACTCTGTGGTGATAGTTCTCGGGATCGCGAACCTGCTCGCTGATGGCATCTCCATGGCGGCAGGAAACTATAGCGGTGTGAAAGCCGAAAACGAGGCGCTCAACAATGTCAGAGACATGGAGCGGCGCCATATCAAGCTCGTGCCTGACGGGGAGATTGAGGAGGTCCGCCAAATCTTTGCGCAAAAGGGCTTTCAGGGCGAGGACCTGGAACGCGCCGTTGAAGTGATTACTGCAGACGAGCAGCGCTGGATCGATTTCATGCTGGTGGAAGAGTTTGGATTGCCGCGCACGGAACGCCCTCCGGTACCGGCGGCCCTGGCAACCTTTGTCGCCTTTGTCCTATGCGGGGCCGTCCCGCTTATTCCCTACCTGTTTGGAATTGGTCCGGTGTTTACAGCCGCCTCGATCGGGACCGGGGTCGTCTTCTTCTGTATCGGCGCGCTGAAATCACGGTGGTCGAGCCGCAGCTGGTGGTGGTCGGGTCTGGAAACGCTGGCGATTGGGGCCACTGCGGCGGCGGTGGCCTATATGGTCGGCGACTTGCTCGAAAATATTGTGACATGAGCCAGCGAGGGCGACGGCCTGTCCTCTCCGCTAGGCCCGCTTTGGCGCAAGTGACGAGGTTTTGGCCGGATCAGGCGTTTTCTCCTTGAAGCGGCAGAGATCACGAATGGTGCAGACATAGCATTTCGGCTTGCGCGCAACGCAGGTGTAGCGGCCATGCAGGATGAGCCAGTGATGCGCGCCGTGTTTGAATTCGTCTGGCGTGGTGCGCTCCAGGCTCGCTTCGACCTGATCGGGGTCCTTGCCGGGGGCGAGCCCGGTGCGGTTCGAGACACGGAAGATATGTGTGTCGACGGCGATGGTCGGCTGCCCAAACGCTTCGTTCAGCACGACATTGGCGGTCTTGCGACCGACGCCGGGAAGGCGAACCAGCTCGTCGCGCGTTTGAGGGACATCGCCGTCAAACTCATCGAGGATCATCTGGCTGAGCGCGATGACATTCTTGGCCTTGTTGCGCCAGAGGCCGATCGTCTTGATGTGTTGCTCAACACCTTCAAGGCCAAGCGCGAGCATTTTCCGCGGCGTATCGGCAACCGCAAACAGGCCTTTGGTGGCTTTATTGACGCCGACATCTGTGGCTTGCGCTGACAGCGCCACCGCCACCACAAGCGTATACGGGTTCACAAAGTCGAGTTCGGTCTTCGGGTCAGGTCGGTCTTCGGCAAGCCGGGCATAAAGCACCGCGGCTTTCTCCTTGCCGAAGGTCTTTGGCGCGCGTTTGCGTTTAGGTTTTGATGTCTTTTGAGCCATAGGGTGAGCCTTTAAGCCTGATTGCAGGGAACGAAAAGCAGTTATGATCAAAGCGGTTCTGTTCGACCTTGATGAAACCCTGTTTGACCGGTCGCGGACCTTGCCGGAGTTTCTCGCCGATCAGTTTACGCGGTTCCAGCCCCGGCTGGGCGAGGTTTCACTGGAGACCTGGCGCAGCCGGTTTCTGCGGCTTGATGCAAAGGGACAAAGGCACAAGTCGGTTGTCTATCCGGAACTTCTGTCTGCATTTGGCGGTGATCCAGACGCGGCGCCTGATCTGCTCGAGGACTATTATCAGTGCAGCACAGCGCAGGCGTTTGAGATGCCGGGCATGAGCAACCTTCTTGCAGACTTGCGGCGGTCAGGCATGCCCTGCGGGCTGATCACCAATGGCGAAACGCGCTTGCAATCGAGAACTATTGCCGCGCTTGGTTTGGCAGACCGGATGGAGGTGATCCTGATCTCGGAGGCCGAAGGTGTGCGCAAGCCGGATCCGATGATCTTTCATCGCGCCGCCGAACAGTTGCGCTTGTCACCCGAGGCGTGTCTGTATGTGGGCGACAACCCGGAAGCGGATGTGTGCGGTGCCTTAGACGCCGGGCTAAAAGCAGTGTGGTTTAACCCGAGCGGGCAGCCCTGGCCGGACCGTCTGTCTCGGCATGCCGGTCCCGCACTTTCCGCCCTGCCCGAATTGCTGGACCTGTTCAAGATCATCTGAGAACGGGCGCTTGCGGCGCAAAGCCACGCTTGTCGTTTTGACCCGGCTTCGGTTTATATCGCGGTTATGGAGCCGACCGAAGACACCATCTATTTCGACGCCGCGCTGACTCCGCATCGCTCGCTCAGCCCGCGCGCTTTTCTGATTGTAATGTCGATCATCGGCGCGGTGAGTTTTGTCGCGGGCGTCGCCTTCATCTCCATGGGCGCGTTTCCGGTGATTGGCTTTTTCGGCCTCGATGTTCTGATCATCTGGCTCGCCTTTCGGCGGAATTTCAGATCGCTGCGCCAGCGCACGCAGGTGCGTGTGACGGCACAGTCTATCGAACTTCACCATGAAGAGCCCGGTCAGCTGCCGCGCCATGTTGAATTGCCGACCGCCTTTGTGTCCCTCAACCTCGATTACCCAACCCGCAAGCCGAGTGAGCTGCGCCTGTCTTATGGCGGAAAGGCCTGGGTCATTGGTCGCTTCCTGACCCCGGCGGAGCGAAAATCGCTGTTCAAGGCGCTTAGCGCGTCTCTGGTGAAAGCGAAATCGGAACGTTTTTCGACTTGAACAAAAAAATGACGCATGCGTCATGGTTTTTTCATCTTGTCTGTGCTATTTCTCTCTTAACGCGAAATCTCGGCCTGCAGACCGAGTGCAATGGAGGCAATATTGGCAGACACCGTTCACAAGATCTCACACGACCTGAAGCGTCCTCACATTACCAAACGTGATCCGCTGCATGAGAATTACCTTAGATTCGGTGAAGCGGTGCCGGATGCCTATTCCGTTGCGATTGATCAGCTGAACATCACCGATCCTGAAATCTGGCGCCAGGGCGCCTATTGGGAGCGATTCAAGCGGATGCGTGATGAAGCGCCACTGCATTGGACACCGGACAGTTTTGTCGGGCCATTCTGGTCAGTCACCCGATACGAAGACATCATGAAGATCGACATCGACCACAAACGCTTCTCCTCGAGCTGGGAGCATGGTGGCATTGTTCTCGGTGAGCCGCTGGAAGACTTCGAGCTGCCCATGTTCATCGCGATGGACGAGCCGCAGCACTCAGAACAGCGCAAGACCGTGCAGCCGGCGGTCGCGCCGAACATGCTCAAAGAGTATGAGCCGCTGATCCGCAAGCGCACGCAGGACCTGCTCGACAGCGTGCCCGTCGGCGAACCGTTTGACTGGGTCGATACGGTCTCGATCGAGCTGACCACGATGATGCTGGCCACCTTGTTTGACTTCCCGTTTGAAGATCGCCGCAAGCTGACACGCTGGTCGGATGTGTCGACCAATCGAGAGAACCCGGACATCTGTCCCGGCGGACTGGATCAGTGGAAAGCTGAACTTCTGGAATGCCTGACCACGTTCATGGGCATGTATCAGCAAAAGCAGAATGAGCCCCTGCGCAACGATCTGATCAGCCTGCTCGCGCATGGTGAGAAGACCAAGGACATGTCCCCGCAGGAATTGCTCGGCAATGTCATCCTGCTGATCGTCGGCGGCAATGACACGACGCGGAACTCGATGACCGCTTCGGTTTATGGGCTGAATAAGTTTCCTGAGGAATATGAGAAACTGAAAGCCGATCACAGCCTGATCCCGAACATGGTGTCAGAAGTGATTCGCTGGCAGACACCGCTCGCTTTCATGCGCCGCACCGCGCTGGAAGATGTCGAGATGCATGGCCAGACGATCAAGAAAGGCGACCAGATTGCCATGTGGTACGTCTCAGGCAATCGGGATGAGCGGTTCTGGAAGGAAGATCCAAACCGTCTGATCATTGACCGCGACCAGGCCCGCAATCACCTGTCCTTCGGGTTCGGCATCCACCGCTGTGTCGGAAACCGTCTCGGCGAGCTGCAGCTGCGTATCCTGTGGGAAGAGATTATGGCGCGGTTCAGCCATATCGAGGTTCTCGAAGAGCCTGAGCTGACCTCTGGGGCCTTTGTCAAAGGCTATACCTGGATGCCGGTCATCTGCCATCCGAAATAGGGATTGAGCGACTTTAGAGGTCGGCACCCCAACGGGGCTTTAGCCATCTGGCTGTTCGATCAGGCCGGACAGATGGCGCCGTCCCCCATCCAGGATAATCGCCTCACCAGTGATGATTGAGCTGGCCGGACTGCTGAGAAACACAGCGGTTTCGGCGATCTCTTCACCGATCGCCGTGCGTCCGACTGGCGTGCGGTCGCGCAACCAGGGCTCGCGCCCTTCGGCCCGCGGACGCAAGGCAACGACGCCATTCACCCGGATCTGATCCGGCGCCAGTTCCAGTGCGGCCGATTTGATGACCGCCAGAACCGCATGCTGGGTGACACTTTCACTGAACCAGCCCGGCTGCGCCATTTTCGCGCCAAGAGACAGAACAAACGTAAAGGTTCCGGCCTGACGCCGACGCTCCGCCGCATTGCCGGGGTCCTGGACCTGCTCTTTCATGATGTTGGAGAAGACGCGAATGCCTTGCACGCTGGCGCGCACCGTCTTCATCAGAATCGTCTCAAAATCCTCCATTTCGAGACCCAGTAGCGTATCCGGCTCCGGCAGTTCCGGGACCAGCACAACATTGTTGACCTGACCATAGGCTTCAAGCGCAGCGGCGAGCGCATTGCGGAGCCCAAGCCGCGTGTGCACCGCGCCGTGATGCAGTTCCACTTTGTCGGAACTGACCTTGCTTAAATTGTCGAGGGAAGCCTGGTTCGGATCGACCGCCAGCACGTCATGGCCTTCATCCAGGAACCTTCGCACAAGTGCTTCACCGACCGTTTGGCCGAGGCCAATGACCAGCGTTACCGGTTTTTCCATGGCGACCTTCTCCTGCCCAGCCACCAACACGGGTCCGGGCAGGATGGCCGGATTACGCGTCAGCTTGCGCGCAGCATACCCATCTCTTCTTTAATTCGGAGTTTCTGTCGCTTGAGATCCTTAACAACTGAAATGTCGGCGGCGGGTCTTTTCTGTTCCGCGTGTATCCGTTCGTCGAGTTCGCGATGACGTTTCGCCAGCTCTTCGATCCGACCTTGTAAGGACATGGACAGTCTCCTTTTTCTCAGTGAATGGGTTGTGTCTTCAGCCCTTCAAGAAAAGCATGAATACCCCTTCGAGTCACGGCGGATCAAAAAGATTTTCGAGCCTGTAACGGACTATACAGGATCAGGGCGGACGGCAGCCTTTCGAGCCGCTTTGGTGCGGAACATTGTCTCGTCTGCGAGGTTGATCAGCACCTCTGCCGTCATGCCACGCGACCATTCCACCGTCCCGCATGAGGCCCCAAGCTGGATCGGTTCCAGATGCTCCGCTGCTGTGTCGCGGATGAGACAGGCCTCAATCAGACGTTCGAGAAGGGCCGCTTTGGCCTGACTGTCAGCGAGCTCTGCATGAGTCAGCACCAGGGCGAACTCATCGCCGCCGAGGCGCCCGACAATGTCGGTCTGGCGCACAGACTTTACCAGCAGGCCCGCGACATGTTTGAGCACATCGTCGCCGGTAGCGTGCCCGAACCGGTCATTCACCAGTTTGAAATTGTCGAGGTCGATATAGATCAGGCACAGCGGCGTTCCGTAGCGCTGGGCGAGTGCGATTTCACGGGTTAGTTCGCGTTCAAATGCACGGCGGTTAAACAGTGGACACAAAGCATCCCGATCCGCCAGAAGCTCTGCTGTCTCAAGGGCGGTCTGCAGGGCGGCCCGCTCTTCACGTAGACTAAGCACTTCGCCCGCAAGGGCTTCCAAAGCTGCCTGAACCTGTTTGGGCAGGCTGGCGAGATCAACGCCCAAAGCCCCGATCAGGCGGCGGCGTGCATTCACCGGTTCTGCCTGTGATTCGCCAGGCAAAGGGTCAGAATCGATGGGGGTTTCAACGGGCTCAGCCATCGTGGAACTGTAGCTGAAACTGCCATACCTGCCCAGTCGTCGCGGCCGGGCAGTCCTGACGGTTGACGCAGTAACGGAGGTTTTTATGTTGCGCGCTTTGCATGAGGCTACAATGAGCCCCACTCCTGAAAATCCCGATGCGGTTGTCGGCGTCATCATGGGCAGCCAGTCAGACTGGCCGGTGATGAAACTCGCCTGTGATGTCATGGACGAGCTTGGCGTCGCCTATGATTCCCAGATCGTCTCGGCTCATCGCACCCCCAAACGTCTCTATGACTATGCCGAGACGGCAACATCACGCGGGTTGCAGGTGATCATTGCCGGTGCGGGCGGGGCTGCGCATCTGCCGGGCATGACGGCCGCCATGACGCCTCTACCGGTCTTGGGCGTGCCGATCCAGTCCAAGGCCCTGAACGGGATGGACAGCCTGCTCTCGATTGCCCAGATGCCAAAGGGGATCCCGGTGGGCACACTCGCCATCGGGGCCGCAGGCGCGATCAATGCGGGCTTGCTGGCGGCGTCAATCATCGCCCTGCAGGACGCAGACGTGGCTGAAAAACTCGCCGCCTATCGCGCCGGGCAAACCCAGTCCGTAACCGAACGACCTCAGCAATGACACCGCTCTCCCCCGGTTCACGGATCGGCATCCTGGGTGGCGGTCAGCTGGGGCGGATGCTTGCCGGGTCTGCGGCGCAACTTGGGTTTGATGTCTCTATCCTGTGTCCGGAAGCCGATTGCCCAGCCGCGCGTGTGGCGATGGATCATAGAGTGGCCGCCTATACAGATCTGGACGCGGTTCTCGATTGGGCGCGGGGCTGTGACGTGGTGACCTATGAGTTTGAGAACGTACCGGTGACCACAGCGGCGCACTTGATAGACCATGAGATTATAGTCCGGCCCGGTGCAGCGGCCTTGGAAGTCTCTCAGGACCGCGTCGCGGAAAAGACATTCCTCAACCAGTGCGGTATCGACACGGCCCGCTTTGCTGAAATCAATACAGCTGAAGAGATCGCCGCGCCGATTGAGCGGTTTGGCGGCGCGGCCATCCTGAAAACCCGGCGCGACGGGTATGATGGCAAGGGTCAGGTTCGGCTTGCCGCGGGCGATGATTATGCCGAGGCTCTGCGCGCGCTGGGCAATGCCCCCTCGATATTGGAAGCGATGGTGCCGTTTTCCTGCGAAGTCTCGGTCATCATTGCCCGCAGCGCTGAGGGTGAGTCGATCTGTTATGATCTGCCACGCAATGACCATACGAATGGGATTCTCAGGCGCTCGGTCGTGCCTTCGCAATTGGATGCCGAGGTTGAAGCGCGCGCATGTGAGGCAGCGCGAAAGCTTGCGGATGCGCTCGATTATGTCGGTGTTCTGGCGCTGGAATTCTTTGTTCTGGAGAATGGCGATCTGCTTGCGAATGAGTTTGCGCCGCGTGTGCATAACTCCGGGCACTGGACCCCAGAGGCCTGCGCCACCGGGCAGTTTGAGCAACATATTCGCGCCATTGCCGGTTGGCCGCTGGGGCCCGTCACCCGCTATCACAAGGCCGAGATGTTGAACCTGCTCGGTGATGAAATCTTTGCCCATAGCGGAGTTTCGGCCACTGACGGTGTGCTCACGCTATATGGCAAACGTCATCCGAAACCCGGCCGCAAGATGGGCCATCTGGTGCGGCGCCTCGATTAGACTTTGCGGAAGGCGAAATACTGATAGCCGGTGAACGAGACCAGCATAGAGACCATGGTGGCTGCGGCAATCGCAATGATGGCCCAAAGCCCGGGAAGCGCCAACATGAGCAGCGTATAGACCGTGTAATTTACGCCCGCCGCCGCAACAGAAACCAGTGCATAGCGCGCGCCTTCGCGGCTTTGACTGGTCCCGCTGGCCCCGAAGGTCAGGGCGCGGTTCAGCCGCCAGCCAACCAGCATCGCGATCGGGATTGCGATCAGTCTGGCGGAGAATGGGTCGAGGCCGTTTTCCATCAGGGTCACGGTCAGGCAGACATCGACCACAAAGGCCAGGCCGCCGACCAGTCCGAAACGGCTGAGACGGATGGCAAACGCCTTGTACTTCTCTACCATTGCGGGGCTTTGAAACTCAGGAACACAGCCCGCTTCGCCTCAAGACGGGCGCGGGCGAGGCTGTCGAGAATAAGCCCGGAGACGGCGGTGATGGTAGCCGCAATGCCAAGCCCGGTGGTCAGGATCAGAGTTGGAATACGCGGCACCAGACCCGTTTGCGCATAAGTCCAGGCAATAGGGGCAAACAGCACAGCTGAGAGCATCAACAAGCCAAAGCCAATCAGACCGAAGAAGGCAGCGGGTCGGGTTTCCTTGGCGAGCAGCCCGAACATGCCGAGAATGCGGAAGCCATCACGGAACGTGCGCAGTTTCGAATGGCTGTCCTCAGGGCGCACGCCATAGGGCGTCGGGCGTTCCAGTGTTGGGATGCCAAGCTGACTGCAATGAACAGACATTTCGGTTTCAATCTCAAAACCGGCAGATACAGCTGGAAATGATTTCACAAACCGGCGCGTAAACACGCGATAGCCGGAGAAGATATCGGTGAACTGGTCTCCGAACATCGTATTGTAAACGCGGTTGAACAATTTGTTGCCGAACGCATGACCCTCCCGGCCCGCATCTTCCGTGACACCGGCACGCACGCCGACCACCATATCGACATGGTTCTTCTTCAACAGCTCAACCAGGGTCGGGGCGAGCGACGCGTCATAGGTGTCATCACCATCGGCCATGATGTAGATATCGGCTTCGACATCAGCGAAGATACGGCGCACGACATGTCCTTTGCCCTGGCGCGGCTCACAGCGCACAATCGCCCCAGCGTCGGCGGCAATCTGTGCGGTATTGTCGGTCGAGTTATTGTCGAAGACATAGATGTCTGCCTCAGGCAGGGCGTTGCGGAAATCTTCAATCACTTTCGCGATCGTCACCGCTTCATTGTAGCAAGGGATGGTGATGGCAATTCTCGGCGTCTCAGGCGCGATGTTCAGATCGCGAATTTCCGTTCCGGCGGGGGTCGCACGCATCGCTGAAAGCCTTTCAGTAACCTCCCTGTGACAGAAGCAGATCATACTTAAGGACGGGTAAGGTAGAGGCGGTAAATCCCTAATGACATCTTCATACTTTGGTCGTGAAAGCGCCTTGGGACAGGGCAAATGGGCGCTCTGGCTGGTCGGGGCGCTGATCCTGCTCGGCCTCGGGCGTCATGCTCTGGATATCTTCGCAGGGGTCATTCCCGGCAATGATGACATGATGCGCCTGCAGCAGATCCGCGACTTGCTGAACGGGCAAGACTGGTTCGATGTCGATCAGAGCCGGTTCTTGAACCCCGAAGGCGGCAACATGCACTGGTCGCGCCTGCCGGACCTGTTTGTTGCAGCGGTCATCCTCCTCACCTCACCCTTGATTGGCGAGGCCCAAGCCGAAGCGCTTGGCATGTCGCTCTGGCCCCCGTTTCTGCTCGGCGTAACCATGGCCGCTCTGGTCGTGATCATGCGCCGGCTCGGCATTCAGCTCGCCGGACAGGTTGCAGCCCTTGCGCTGCTCGGGTTTGGATTGAGCGCAGCGATCTATAATTTCTGGCCCGGCCGGATCGATCATCACAATCTCGTTGTGACACTGACCATGATCGGGACGGCAGCGGCGCTGTCGATGACCATGTCCGTTCGCTCCGGCATTTTGGTCGCCGGGTGCCTTGTCGCGATGCTTTCAGTGGCGATTGAGAGCCTGCCCTATGCCGGGGCGCTCGTGCTCGCCATGGGCCTGTTCTGGATTGTGCGCGGCCATACCGAAGCGCCGCGGCTGGCGGCGTTTGGCGCCGCCCTGATCGGGTTCGCATGCCTGTTCTACATTGCTGATGCGCCGGGTTTCAGTTCTCGCCGGATGGTCTGTGATGCCTATGGCACGTCGCACTTTGCCGGGCTTGTCGGGGGCGGCGCCCTCCTCGCCTTTATCGGCGTGTTTGGCGGCGGGCTCGACACCTGGCAGAAACGAGCCGGCGCCGGTATTGCGGCCGGGCTGGTGACGCTGGCGCTGGTCTATACCGTCCAACCTGATTGCTTGGGCGATCCCTATGCGGAGGTTTCTGATCAGGCCCGTGTTGCCTGGCTCGAGGCGGTGGGCGAAGCAAAGAGCATAGGCCGTGTCTGGGCTGAGGAGCCCGCGGACGCCGTCTGGAAGTTTGGTTTCATTTTGGCTGCACTGATCGCGACCGGACTGATGATCCGATCAGCCCCCGCTGGTCAGCAAGCCCCACGCGCCGTCTTTGGGCTCCTGATGCTGCTGTCGGCGGCGGCAACGGTCTGGCAGATTCGGGGCACGACGTTCTCGCACGTGTTTGGCGTCGTGGCCGCCGGATGGGCGCTTGGTCTGCTGGCAGAGACCTGGTGGCAGAAGCGCGGCCCCGGACCGATGCTGGCTTTGTTTGCCGGTGTGATCTGCCTGACGCCGATGAGTTGGAATGTGCTCGGCCAACAACTCGCGCCGCCCGTCGCGCTTGATCCAGAGACCGGCGAGCCGAAAAAGGCCTACAATACGATCTGCCGCGACAAGGAGGCGTATGCAGAGCTTGCAGACATGGAGCCGCTAAACCTGTTCACGTCGATCGATGTTTCAACCACCGTCCTGGTGCGGACGCCACATTCGGTGTTTGCAGGGCCCTATCACCGCAATGTGCAAGCGATTGAGAACGCGACCGATGTCTTCCTCGGGCCGACAGAGGCCGCGCGCGACAAGATCCTCGCCATGGGCGCCACGCATATGCTCTATTGCCGGGGCCTGAACGAGACCGCCCGCTATGCGCGGCTTGCGCCCGATGGGTTCGCCGCAGAGATGGAGGCCGACCGCGTGCCCGGCTGGCTGACAGCTGTGGATGGCAAGTCGGAAACTGATGGAGTGGTGCGTCTCTACGCAATTGTGTCCGATGCAGAGGCCGAATGATCAATTTGCCAGACCGCGAAGGTGTTTCTTGAAAGTGTCGTTGACCGGAATGAGCCTTTATTGCAAAGGGGCGCATGTCAAAACTCGATACACCCAAAAAAATAATTGATGCGCTTTGCATCGAATACGAAGCCTCCGTCAGCGCGCTGACCTCGGCGCTGGAAACCTATCTGAAAGACGGGATCCCGCCCTCAGATGATGTCCGCAATGCCCGGGCCTTCTGTTATCCGGAACTCGTCATCCGTTATAACCCTGACGGCCCGCCACCGCCCATCTCCCGTGCGTTCGGAAAAATGTCCGAGCCCGGTGAGTATGCGTCCACAATTACGCAGCCGGACTTTTTCCGGCGTTATCTCGAAGAACAGCTTGAGCCTTTGCTGCAGGATTATGACATTGAGGTTGAAGTCCGCCGCTCTGACTCTGAGATCCCTTATGCTTATGTCTGGGAACAAGGCCAGGCCGACGGTCTGGATGAGATTAATCCGGCCGAGCTCGCCAAATGGTTCCCGTCGCCGCGCTTGCAGGATATTGGCGATGAGATTGCTGATGGCGAGCTGTTTGAGCCCTATGACAATCGCCCGCTGGCCTTGTTTGACGGGGTCCGAACCGATTACTCGCTAAAGCGCCTGCAGCACTATACCGGCACGCCGGCCAAGAATTTTCAGCGCTATCTGCTGTTCACCAATTATCATCGTTATGTCGATGCGTTTTGTGATTGGGGCGTGGAACAGGTGCGCAACGACTCGCGTTATCAAAGCCTGTCTGTCCCCGGCGGTCTGATCGTTGATGCCGACACCACCGATGCGCGCGCCAAGATTGACGCGGCGCCTTGGCGTCGCTCGCAAATGCCTGCCTATCATTTGATGACGCCGGAGGGCGACGGGATCACGCTGGTCAATATCGGCGTCGGCCCGTCCAATGCCAAGAACATTACCGATCACCTCGCCGTCCTGCGCCCGGAGGTCTGGATCATGGTTGGCCATTGCGGCGGCCTGCGCCACTCTCAGGCGATTGGCGACTATGTGCTGGGTCACGCTTATCTGCGCGATGACCATGTTCTCGACTCCGTCTTGCCGCCGGATATTCCGGTGCCGCCGATTGCTGAAGTTCAGGTCGCGTTGCAACAGGCAGCCGAAGAGGTGACCGGCGAGAGCGGGGAACAGCTGAAAAAGCGACTGCGGACCGGCACGGTGGCGACACTTGACGATCGTAATTGGGAGCTGCGCTTTACCGCCTCGGCTCGCCGCTTCAACCAGTCACGTGCGATTGCGATTGATATGGAAAGCGCGACGATTGCCGCCAACGGCTTCCGCCTGCGGGTGCCGTATGGTGTGTTGCTCTGTGTCTCAGACAAACCGCTGCATGGGGAGATCAAACTGCCCGGCGCAGCGAACAAGTTCTACGAGAAGTCGATCAGCCAGCATTTGCAGATCGGGGTGGCCACGCTGGAAAAGCTCGCCAGCGAAGGGGCGGCCCTCCACTCCCGCAAGCTGCGCGCGTTTGACGAGCCCCCGTTCCGCTAGGTCCGCCTGGACGTGAGCCGATGTCCACACTAGCTGACCTCCAAAGCCAATCGGAGACGCAGAATGCAAGACCGTGTGAAACCGTTCGAAAACATCCGAAACTTCCGCGACTTTGGAGGGTATTCGGGCAGTGGCGGACGGACGATCCGGCCCGGTATGTTGTATCGCTCAGCCCAGTTCGGGGAAGCGAGTGAAACCGACATTAACCAGCTCAATGCCCTGAACATCGTGGTTCAGGCCGATTTGCGCCGCCCGGATGAGCGCGAACGCCACGGCCATCGCTGGCCAATCGAAGGCGTAGAGGTGCTGTCCAGTGACAAGGGCCGCGAAACTGAGGCCCCGCACGTCAACTTTCTCTCCCGTGTTTCCGTCAATGCCGAGGAGGCCCGCGGCTGGATGGCCGACTATTACCGCGCTGCGCCCTACAAGGAACAGCATGTCGATACGTTCAAGGCCTGGTTCGACGCCTTGGCAGGATTGAGCGACGGACAAGCGGCGGTAGTCAATTGCGCCGCTGGCAAAGACCGGACCGGCATCCTATGTGCGCTCACCCACCATGTATTGGGCGTGTCAGAAGCCGAAATGTTCGCAGATTATGAATTGACCAATAAAGCCGCCAATGTCGAAACCCGCCTCACAGAAATGGCACGCCTGTTCAACCAGCATATTGGCAAGGATTATCCAGAAGAGGTGTATCACCCTTTCGTGGGCGTGCATGCGGACTTCCTGACCGCTGCTGTGGACAGCATTACCGCGCAGTCCGGATCGCTCGACACCTATCTGATCGAAACACTCGGCGTGGAAGAGGCCCAGCAGACAGACATTTGTAGCCGCCTGCTGGCTTAATCACTCAGGCACGCTTCCGCGACCCAGCGGTATGACCTCGATTTAGGAGGCAGGGCTGGAGGACTGACCTGCGATGGTTTTCGCAAACTTGCGCGCGAACCGATCGGACGACCGTTTCACTTCATACCAGGTGCCAGCGCCAACCGAGTCGCGAATATCGCGGTTCAGGCTGCGGTGCTCCTGGAAAAGGATCAGGTTGCCGTCCGCGTCATAAGCGCTGGCTTCCAGTTTAAGGCGTCCAACGGAGACGGACTGAAAGCTGAGGCCCGGTTTGCCCAGCTGTTTGAACGTCGGACGATTGGGACGGGCATCAATGATCGTTACGTCGACTTTGGCCGGGTCTACGCCATATTTTTCGAACGCCTTTTCCAAGTCTTCAGTGATTTCTTCGATCAGAAAGTCACCTTCCTTTTCACCGTAATCTTCGATCAGGTCCTCGGTCAGCTCTTCGCTGAAAGTCACATTAATCTCTGCAGCGCTGGCGACAGGAAGGAGTGCCAGCGCGGCGAGGGAAGTCAGTAGGCGTTTCATGGGCAGGCTCCTTTATGATTTACGATCAGAACCCGTACAATATAGCGCATTTATCGTACGGGTTCCAATCATACCGGCGCGATGAGCTCTACAGCGTATCCACAAAGACGATTTCAGCGTCTTCAATCGCTTCGAGCGTCACGGTTTCAGCCCCGGTAATCGCCGCCCCATCGCGGGCGTTCAGGACGTCTCCATTCAGGCGGACCGATCCAGCTGCCAGAACCAGATAGCCGAAGCGCCCAGCCTTGACTTCATAGTCGAGGCTTTCGCCCGCTTTAAGCGTCGCGCCAAGGACATGCGCGTCCTGACGAATGGGCAGGGCATCGTCCTCGGGCGAACCGCTGGCCAGCATCGCCCAGCTGCCCGACCGGTCACCTTTGGGAAACTCCCGGGCTCCCCAGCCGGGCTCACCGCCGGTTTCTGCCGGTTCGATCCAGATCTGGAACAGGGTTGTGGTCTCGTCCTCCTCATTCCATTCAGAATGCTGGACCCCGCTGCCCGCGCTCATCACCTGAACATCACCCGCCTTGGTGCGGCCAGTATTGCCCATCGAGTCCTTGTGCGTGATCGCACCGGTGCGGACATAGGTGATAATCTCCATATCGCGATGGCCATGCGGGTGGAAGCCGGTGCCGGGCTGGATCGTGTCATCATTCCAGACCCGAAGCTTGCCATGGCCCATGCGATCGGGGGCGTAATAGTTGGAGAACGAGAAATGAAAGTTCGCGTTCAGCCACTCATTCCGGAAAGTCCCAAGATCTGAAAAACGTCTGATATCAATCATGATAGGTCTCCTTGTCTTCTGCGTTGACGGACAAATGATGGCAAACCGTGCAGACGGGTAGTCCATCGACGTGAAATTCAGTTATGCAGGCAATGAATTGATGGAAACCCCATCTCTTCTTTGAATGCCGCTTAGCCTGAGGATAGGTCTGTTGCATGACACTTACCCACCGGATCGCGACGCTGGAAGACGCTCCAGACATCGAGGCCTTGATGGCAATTTCAATGGCAAAGCTGTTGCCGAACTTTCTCGATCCAGATCAAGTGGCGCGCTCAAGCAACTCGATGGGGATCGACACGCTATTGATTGAGGACGGGACCTATTTCCTGATCTTTGAAGGGGACACATTGGTCGGCTGTGGCGGCTGGTCCAGGCGGCGCACGCTGTTTGGCGGCAATCAGACCGAAGGCCGGGATGATGCTTTGGCAGACCCGAGCTGCGAGCCCGCCAAGATCCGCGCCATGTATACCCATCCTGAATTCACGCGGCGGGGCATCGGGTCCCTGCTGATCTCGCTGGGTGAAGACGCCGCTATGGCCGAAGGCTTTACCGCCATGGAGCTTGGATCCACGGCGCCCGGTCTGCCGCTCTATGAACGCTGCGGCTATGTCGCGATTGAGGATGTCTCAACCCGCTATGATGACGGCGTGGTGGTGCCGACGATCCGGATGCGTAAAGAGCTTCGCTCCAGGTAGAGCCTAACTGTCAGGCACCAGCGCGGTCATCGACGCGCCGTCCACCGCGCTCGAGAAGCTCGCCACTTTTGATGCGGTATAGGTTTCCTGGGTCACATCGGTGACTTCGTTGAACACCGCCGTGACCTTGTCAGGTTCCAAAATAACAAGAATCCAGCCTTTGCCATCGGTATCATGCCAGTCGACTTCAGGATTGGCGTCGGCAAATTGCTGCCCGAGCCCATCCACACCGGTCATATAGGTGCCAAAACCGGGCGAGGTGACACTTGAACAGCCAAACTCAACCCCGCGGCGTTCGTCATTCTCATCGACCAGCGTATTGGCCCAGGCGGTATGTGTGTCGCCGGTCAGTGTGACCAGCCGCGCCCCGGCCGCGCTGGCACTGTTATAGAGCCGGTTTCGAGCCGCCGGAAAGCCATCCCAGGCGTCCAGGTTCATCGGCAGGCCGAGCTGACTGAACTCGATCAACTGTTTGATGAAGCCGTTTTGCTGCGCGGCGATCTGGTCAGGGCTCAGCGTTTGCTTGAAGTTGGGCGGGCGCACCCGGGCCATGATCACCTGATTGGCGAGGACTTGCCAGGGCTTGCCGCTCGCGACTGAGCTTTTCAGCTCCTGACTGAGCCAGGATTCCTGCACCGTGCCCAACATGGTCCGGCTCTTGTCATTGACTTTCACCATCGTGGCGGCCGCCGCAACTGGGATCTCCGCCGCGGCCAGGCCTCCGACCTCGGTAAACCAGCTGATCTCGTCCGAGCGGCCGGTGAGCCGCGATTCGAGACAGATCACGGTAGCGACATCGCCAAAGTCGAACTTGCGGTAAATGCTTTCGCGCAGCCGCCCGGCTTCAGGATCGCGCACTGGCATCCATTCGAGATAGGCCTGAACGGCAGCTTGTTTACGGTCGGACCAGTTGCCTTCATTATTCTCAGGATTGTGGTTTTCAGCGCCGTCGCGATAGGAATTGTTGGTGCTTTCGTGGTCATCCCAGGTGCACAGCCATGGCGCCGCGGCATGGGCGGCCTGAAGATCAGGGTCCAGCTTGTATTGGGCATGGCGCATCCGATAATCGCCAAGGGAGACGATCTCCAGCGGCGGTTCATGATTGCGGCCAAGCGTCTGCCCGACCGAGCCGCCATAGCCATCCACGCCGTATTCATAGAGATAATCGCCCAAGTGGATCACTGCATCGAGGGCGCGATCCTTGCTGATCTCACGATACACATGGAAGAAGCCGAACGGGTAGTTTGAGCAGGAGATGACAGCAAACCGCACCGGCGCCCCGCCAGACGCGGCTGTAGTCTTGGTTCGCCCGGTCGGCGAATTGACGTCTCCAGCCGTGGTTTTGGCGACGAACTGATAGTAGTATTCCGTACCCGGCTCCAGGCCATCAGCGTCAACCTTCACGGTGAAATCGGAGCCAGGCAAAGCCGACGCCACGCCATAGGCGACGGGTTGGGTTTTGGCCTCGTCAGCGAAGACCCCATAGCTGATCGGGACCGGTGCCTGAGGAAACTCGCCATCTATCGTTACCCGGGTCCAGAGGATGACCCGATCCGATAGCGGATCTCCCGAAGCCACGCCATGATCAAAACTTACAGATCCAGGATAGCCCGTGCGCGTATCTGGACTAACGGTAATTCGGCCCTCGGGCTCTGAAATAACCTCTTCCGAACACGCCGCAAGGCCGACAGCGGCGCCACCTGCCCCCAATAAGCCCCGTCGAGTGAGATCCGTCATATCCAAGCTCCCCGTTGGAAATATCGCCGCCGCGCGGTGTCTGCAGCACTTGCACCATGACGCAGACTTCAAGACACGTCTATAAGGCGATCATGACAGATTTATCTGCAACCGCGCAAGCCTCCGACAAAGGCACACGTCTTGATCGTTTTTTGAGCGAACAGATTGATACGCTGTCGCGGTCGCGCGCCAAAGCCTTGATCCAGTCCGGCGACGTCATTGCAGTCGAAAACGGTCTGTTCGAGACGCTGACTGATCCGCGCAAAGGCGTTGTTCCCGGCATCCGCTATGTCGTGACGCTGCCGCCGCCAAGAGCCGCAGACCCCGAACCTGAGGACATCCCCCTCGACGTCTTGTTCGAGGATGATCACCTGATCCTGATCAACAAGCCTGCCGGGATGGCGGTCCATCCCGCGCTCGGCAGTTGGACGGGCACACTGGTCAATGCGTTGCTGCACCATTGCAAAGGCAGCCTGCCCGGCATTGGCGGGGTCGAGCGCCCCGGGATTGTCCACCGGATCGACAAGAATACGACCGGCGTGCTCGTCTGCGCCAAGAGCGAAGCCGCACATAGCGGGCTAAGCGCGCTGTTCACCGCGCATGACATCGATCGGACTTATCTGGCACTGACACGCGGAGCGCCGCGCCCTCTTTCCGGCACCGTGGAGGCCGCGATTGCGCGTTCAAAAACCGATCGTAAGAAGATGGCGGTGGTGCGCGACGACGAGGATCGTCAGGCCCGTCATGCCATTACGCATTATCGCGCGCTTGAGACGTTCGGTCAGATCAGCAAGGTTGAGGCCCGGCCAGCCGCGGCGCTGATCGAGTGCCGACTGGAGACCGGACGCACCCATCAGATCCGGGTCCATATGGCACACAAAGGCACGCCGTTGATTGGCGATCCTGTTTATGGGCGTCATCGCGGCATCAAGGCTGAAGGGCGCGGCGTTGCTTTTGACCAGAGCATGCAGGTTGTCCGAAAGCTTGATCGGCAGGCTCTGCATGCGGCCAGTCTCGGCTTCCGCCACCCAGTAACCGGCGAGGACGTGCTCGCTGAAGCGCCCCTGCCCGGCGATATGGCCGGTGTGCTGAGTGCGCTACGGACGCTTTAACCGCTACTCCAAGACGTCAAACGCAAACAGAAGTGTGCGCTGATTGTCCGGATTGAAATTATCATCGGAAATCAACCAGATCCGCGTCTGGCTTTCCGGGTTCGTCCCAAAGGCAATGCCTTCGAAATTGTCCACCGGCAGGGGCGATTTCAGGCGCGCTTCGCCCGTGCGTCCATCAGCTGTTGTGACTTCAACAAGGATGCGGTTTCCCCGCACCGGGTCGTAGGCGCGAAACACGGTCGCGCGGCCGCCATTTTCGAGGTCGCTGCCAGTCTGAAGGTGGAAGGCTGGCGGGCGCTCATAGAGCGACAGGTCCAGCGATCCATCCTCCATTAGTCTTGTGGTTGGCGCGCCCTTGGGACCACGAAATTCAAACCCGATAAACAGCTGGTCATCAAAGGAAAGCGCTTCTGCGCCGCGATTGTTCGGTACGTCCTCGCCTTCGACCTGACCCGGCAAATCAGCAACCCGGGCGGCGCGGGCCGCTGCGCCACACCCTTCCAAATCAAACGCTTCAATCCGGTGATCACGCTCAAAACTGACCAGAGCGAGCCCGTTCTTGAACACAAGCCCCTCAGCATCAGCGCTGGTTTTGCCTTTGAGCTGCCGACCCTCGGCGCCCAGCATATAGCTGATCGAGCCCAGGCCATCCGGCGCACCGGTGTCCGGATCAATGCCGATCTGCACAAAAGCGCCCGCATCACTGACTGCAAGCAAGGACCCCGATCTCAGCGTGTCGAGCCCCGACAGGCCGCCAAAACTTGGATTATCTGCCGTCAGATGCCAGGCACCGGCAAAGACAAGGCCTGCTATGGCATCGGCTTGCGCGTCCGGTCCACGATCGATCTCGGTGATGCCAAGTGGCAGACTTTGGGCGCGTGTAAACTCGACGCCATCCGGGCAAGAGGCAGCGCGTAGATCCGCCGCGGCTGTTTCAAAATCCCACGCCTCGAGCGATGGCACGATCTCTGAACTTACGTCTGCAGGCACTGCCGCGGCTGGCCCTGGCGTTGGCTCGGGGGCAGCGCAGGCCGTGAGCGCAATAAACGTTGATGTCGCCAGCAAGGATCTCATCAACATCTCCATGACCGTTTTCCCCTCATACCCAGCCATGCGTGGCGAGATGATGACCGTTACATCCGTGTCCGGCGAACATCACGGCCCGAACCCACTTTCGGCCCGCCATATTTCGGCGCACCAGCACCCGAACCGCTAACGGCGCCCGGTTTCATCGTTTCGCGGGTCAGAGGCGGTACGGCCATGGCAACTGGATTGGGGGCTTCGCCATTCTCGTCGAACAGGTCGGCGAGCTGTTCCGTCATCGCTCCGCCGAGCTGCTCGGCATCCACGATTGTGACGGCCCGCTTGTAATAGCGCGTCACATCGTGACCGATGCCAATCGCGATCAGCTCAATCGGGCTGCGGGTCTCAATCTCTTCGATGACCTGACGCAAATGCCGCTCCAGATAATTGCCGACATTCACCGACAGCGTGCTGTCATCGACCGGCGCACCATCTGAGATCACCATCATGATCTTACGCTGTTCAGGTCGCCCCAGCAGGCGTTCATGCGCCCAAACCAGAGCCTCGCCATCAATGTTTTCTTTCAGCAGGCCTTCGCGCATCATCAGGCCGAGATTCTTGCGGGCCCGCCGCCACGGGGCATCAGCCTGTTTATAGATAATATGGCGCAGATCATTAAGTCGGCCCGGCCCGGCAGGTTTGCCCGCCTTAACCCAATCCTCGCGGCTGATCCCACCTTTCCAAGCCTTGGTCGTGAAACCGAGGATTTCGACCTTCACACCGCACCGTTCCAGCGTGCGCGCCAGAATATCGGCGCATAAGGCCGCAACCATGATCGGGCGTCCGCGCATCGAGCCGGAATTGTCCAGCAACAGCGTCACAACTGTGTCGCGGAAATTGCTGTCATCTTCCTGTTTGAAACTCAGCGGGGCGGTCGGGTCGGTAATCACACGGGTCAGACGTGCGGTATCTAGAACGCCCTCTTCCAGATCGAAGCTCCAGGACCGGTTCTGCTGCGCCATCAGGCGGCGCTGCAGCTTGTTGGCAAGCTTCGACACCGCGCCTTGCAGGCTCTCGAGCTGATGATCGAGATAGGCGCGCAGTCGGGCCAGTTCTTCCGCGTCGCACAGGTCCACGGCCTGCGCGATTTCGTCATTCGCCCTAGTGAAGGCCTTATAGACAAAGTCCGGTTTGTCATCGCCGTCGCGATAATTTGGACGCAGGGGCTTTGCCCCATCATCATTATCGTCAGGGTCTTCTTCGCTTTCCATGTCGACATCGGAATCGACAGAGACATTGGTCTCCTCGCCTTCCATGTCTTCGGCATCGCCGGCTTCCATTTCCTCCGTCGTGGCGCCTTCGGTCTCTTCGGGAGACTCGCCATCATCCTGGGGACTGGACTGGTTGTTCTGGGCTTCGTCTTCGGAGGCCTCATCGTCCTCGCCCTGTTCATCACTGATCGCTTCGCCTTCAGTATAGTCGCGTACGAGTTTCTGAACTGTCTCAGCGAAGGCTTTCTGATCGTGCAACTGGTTCACCAGAAGGTCCTGGATCTCTTCGATCAGGCCGTCGAGGGGCCGCTGGCTTTGCGGGCCGACTTCATCGCGCCACAGCGACGCATAGCGTGCAGCCTGTTCCGGCAAAGCACGCCCGGTCAAACGTTCGCGCAGCAGGAATTCAATCGCCGGGGCGAGCGGCGCCTGTTGGCGGTCTTCAATTCGGCCATAGCCCGCTTTCTCACAACGCGCCGATAAAGCCGCATCGAGATTCTCAGCTGTGCCCGGCATGGCGCGCGCACCGATGCTCTCAATCCGCGCACGTTCAGCCGCTTCATAGACTTGCCGTCCGATTTCGCCCTGTGGCCGGATGGCGGCATGGGCCGCCACATCATGGTGGGCCATGCGCAGGGCCGCAGCATCAGCTTCCCCACGCGCCCTCGCCGCCAGTCCAGGGGACAGCTCGCGTGGCGGCGGCGGCAGAACGATACGCTTCTCTTCCGCCCGCGGCCCATCGCCAGCAAAGCTCAACTCGACCTCACGCTCAGCCGACATGGCCTTTGTGGTCGCGGTCAGCGCCTGCTTGAACAGCTCATAAGGGGCGTCATCAGTCTTGGACATAGGCCTCACTTAGCGTGGGTTCAGGACTTTGCGAAGGCTTTCCTCGGCGATCACGCAGTGACGAATTGATCCAGTGGATCAATTCCAACCTGAAAATCAGTTGACGTCACCCGGGGCAGGTTCGTCAATGTGCTAAACATGACCCAACCGGTGACCTTCTGGTTCGAGTTCGCCTCAACATACTCCTACCTTTCGGCGATGCGCATCGAGCATGAAGCGGCTCGCCGGAACGTGAGCGTGGTATGGAAACCATTTACACTGGGGCCAATTTTCGCTGCTCAAGGGTGGAACACCTCACCTTTCTCTGTTTATCCGAGCAAGGGCCGGTACATGTGGC
The DNA here is from genome assembly GCA_030066975.1 of Henriciella sp. Lineage (GTDB taxonomy): Bacteria > Pseudomonadota > Alphaproteobacteria > Caulobacterales > Hyphomonadaceae > Henriciella. The sequence goes on from JASJAO010000012.1 coordinate 73,414, forward strand.
GCGATATGGAACGGCGAACCCGGAAATACGGCCTGCCGTTTCAGCGACCTACACGCGACGACCCACGCGCCTTCCCGCAGAACAGTATTCCCGCCCTAAGAATTGCGGTCGCCGCGCTGACTGAGCCCTGGGGCATCACCTATTGCCGGAACATATACACCGCGCAATTTGCAGACAATCGCGACATCTCCACGCCCGAAGTGATTACAGACTGTATCATCTCTGCCGGTGGCGACCCGGACGCTATCCTGGCCCAAAGCCAGCTGCCCGAGTTCAAACCGCAGCTGCGGGCGAATACAGAAGCCGCCCAAGCGATCGGAATCTTCGGGGCACCCAGCTTTACCGTCGGCGAAGAACTGTTCTGGGGTGATGATCGTCTTGAGGATGCGCTCGATTGGGCAGCAGAAGCTTAAGCGCTGAATCTCAACTCACTGATTGCTTTAACCAAAGGCAGAGACACCAAATTCGGGAGCCCTACTGTATAGATATAATCGTTTACAGTTAACCATACTTATGCTTTCTTATAGATTGGGTTGGGGAACTCTGATCATGAAGATTGCATTGATATTTTTAGTAGCGTTTATGGTTTCATCTTGCGCGAACAAAATTACTCAGATCGATATTACATCTGATACCGTTAATTACTCGAACGCGACATCAGATGCACGACAAGCACAACTTCTTTTGAATATTGTGAAGTTAAGATACAATGATCCGATACAGTTTCTTGAGAGCGATATAATTCAGCTCGATCGAACACAGACGACAGAGTTTTCACTAACACCGCTAGCTGCTATCGGTGGCGCGGCATCTAGCGATACACTGACCGGAAGCGGAAAACGAACGCGACAGTTCGCGCCTCAATTCGCTTACAAGAGGTTAAGTGGTGAGGCCTATGCGGCGGTTCTGCTCGAGCCGATGCCCGTAAGATCGATACTTCTGTTGAGCCAGTCAGGCTGGAGCATCGAACGTCTTATGGTGTGCTGCATCGCGCGTCTGTTCGATTACGAAAACGCGCGCTCAGTCGCGGGACCTACTCCCACAATCATTCCGGACAATCATGATTTCTTGAACTTGGCTGATAGTCTTCGAGAACTACAGCTGCAAAACTCTTTTCAAATATTATCGGACAGAAAAGTCGAAGAGGTTGATAGGAAAAAAAGTTTCGTTGATTATATAACAATACTGATAAATCGATCAATAAATTCGCTTGAACCAGAAAAAAGGAAAGAAATAGACAAGCTTTTCAATGACGCTGGCGATTTTAGATTCCCCCATGGATGCTCCTTACCAAGTGACGAACGCCCCACAAATGACTCTGACGAAAGCACTACCTACCCATGCACTTCTGCTGTTACCGTCGTTGAAAATGCTATTAGGGTGGAGACGAGAAGTGCAAACAGTTATCCCATCGTAGGAAGATCTTTGCTCGGTGCCCTGTCAGCACTATCGCAAGCTGTACATGTGCCTGACGACCACAACCGAATAGCTTATACGCCAACCATCGAAATCAAGAATACCCTTGAAAGTACACATCGAGTAGTCAACGATCCGCAAAGCGATGTTACGGCTGAATCTGATAGCTCCAATAACGAGTCCAAGCAGACTTGCTTGCCGCCAAGTGGTTGGGAGAAAGCTATTTCGGATCACTTCTTCGTGGTTCGCAGCAGCGAGAATAAGCCGCAAGAAGGAAAAGCCGCTGTCTCCGTTTTTCACCGAGATCACTGGTTTTTTGTTCCCGACGAATGTCCAGACGCGAAGGCGATGTTGGCTCTTATGGGGCACTTGTACGAAATGCAATGGACGAAGGTCGAATCAGAAAGTTCTCGAATACTGCTGATCGATTAATCAGAACGATCCCTTTTCGGTTTCCACATCCGGTAGAACCGGAACGGTTTCGGCCAATCCTCGCGCGGACAGAAGGCGATACAAACCTCGTCATTATCGAGCGCAGACTCGGTCAGTATCGTCCTCCGCTCGAATGTCTTGGCGGTTTCGAATTCCTTGTCATTCACGCGGCAGATGACTTTACGAAACACGCCATTGATCCAGCTCTGCATGTCCGGATCGGCTTCAAACTGTTTGTAGCAGGCGAGCGACGCATGCGCAGCGATCAGCGGCGCGAAGCCGTCCGGCACGCTGTCCCTGATCAGAATGTACATTTTCATGGGGCTCTGGCTTTAGGCCACTTTCACCATGAGCGCGCTTTCCGGCAGTTCTTCGGCAAAGCAGCGCTGATACATTTCTGCGACGAGAGGGCGTTCCAACTCGTCACACTTATTCAGGAAGGTCATCCGGAACGCATGGCCAAGATCGCCAAAGATGGCGAAATTCTCGGCCCATGTGATCACGGTTCGTGGGCTCATCACAGTTGACAGGTCCCCGTTCATGAAGGCGTTTCGCGTCAGATCTGCGAGCCGCACCATTTTGGACAGGGTCTCACTATCAACGCCGGTATCCTTGGAGGCAATGATCTCCACTTCGGCATCATGCTCCAGATAGTTGAGCGTGGTGACAATGCTCCAGCGGTCCATCTGGCCCTGGTTGAGCTGCTGTGTGCCGTGATAGAGGCCGGTTGTATCGCCGAGGCCGACCGTATTGGTGGTCGCAAACAGGCGGAAATAGGGGTTCGGCTCGATCACTCGGTTCTGGTCAAGCAAGGTCAGTTTGCCGCTGGATTCCAAAACCCGCTGGATGACAAACATCACGTCCGGGCGGCCGGCATCATATTCGTCAAAGGTGATCGCCACCGGCCGCTGCAGCGACCAGGGCAGAATGCCTTCGCGAAATTCGGTGACCTGCGCGCCGTCTTTGAGCACGATGGCGTCCTTGCCGACCATATCGATCCGGCTGACATGGCTGTCGAGATTGACCCGGATCATCGGCCAGTTGAGGCGGGCCGCAATCTGCTCGATATGCGTGGACTTCCCGGTGCCGTGATAGCCCTGCACCATGACCCGTCGATTGTGCTCAAAGCCCGCCAGCAGAGCCAAAGTCGTCTGCGGATCAAAGCGATAGCTCTCATCGATCTGCGGGACATATTCGGTGCGGTCCTTGAACCCATGCACAACCATGTCCGTGTCGAGCCCAAACACCTCGCGAACATTGATTTCCTCAGTTGGGGTCATGCCTTCCAGGGCATCGGAATCGCTCATCACGGTCATGAAAACATCTCTTCAGCAAACTTTCAGAGCGTCACCTATCACATTAAGTGATATCGCCAAGTGTGACGTTCGGTGACCTGCACATGTTCGTCAGATTTGGACGCGCGGCGCTAGACCATCGCGGTTTTAGACAATCTCTTTATCTCATTCGCCAAAGGCTTCAGAAAACCTCGGTCATTCCAGTAATTCACATGGCTCATAGGTGTAAGTCCGCCGAGCAGACCGGCCCGGATTGGCTTGTCGATCACACGATCAGCATAGGCTGGGCTCAGCTGTTTCAATGGCCACCCAAGAACGTCATCGCGATCATAGTAATTATACCACTTAAACGCACTGTTTGGCGGCGAGATCGGCGTAATCTGGTCTTCATCGCGACCCGCCACGAAGAGTGGAATATTGCACCCGGTTGTAAACAACCGCGCCAATCGCCCGCCCCTGCAGAACCAGCTTTGATCCGGTGAAAGCCCGGGATCGGTGCTCCAGACCCCATGTCGGGCCGGGACAGGCTGGCCGTGTTCGTCCTTTTTGTTGGCGTCCCACAAATAATTCGACATGACCTGCCCGCCGAGCGATTGGGCCACCACAATCATCGGCGCGGTTGCCGGAATGCGTCTATGCAGAGCCTTAAAACAGCTCAAGATCTCTTTCTGGGCGAGATAATACGGACTGTCTGGACCGTCCTTTTGGGACTCCAGTGATGCCGCATCACAAAATCCATACAGCATGAACCGGCGCAAATTGTCCCAATCCAGACGCCCCTTCACGGCTTTGAAATAGCGCTCTTCGTTCTGTTGCAGAATGTCCTGGTAGAAGACCTCCTGAAATCTCAGACCCTCATAGACAGCACTTGGCATGTACTCGCGTAACAAGCTTTGAATGTCGCCAGAGTATCCACCACTGGTCTCACCCATGCCGTGAACAAATATTACACCAACACTCATACCCAATCCCTCCCGATATAGTCTCCAGACTAGCTGTTTTGGTCAAACTCACAAACAAAAGAGGTCAGAAATTTCCATGATACGGCGGGGCTGTCGCTTCGGGATCGGCAAGCGCCTTCGTCCCGCCCGCGCCCCCTCGTCGCCAAAGCGTTTGATCGCGAGTAGAGACGACCGACGCGCACCTACGCCGCCATTGCCTGTTTCATCATCGCGCATGAAAGCCCGCTGAAACGAATCGGCGCGGGTCGTATCGTCGAATTTCAGTCTCAGTGGCAAATCGATCAAATTTTATAGATCGGTTTCACGCCGCCTTCAAACTCCCAAGGCAGAGTCGTCAGGGAGTGTGTTGAGGATAGCGCCATGACCAAAGATACGACCCGAAAACTGACTGGCGCGGCCCTCGGCCTCGTCGGTACGCTGCTGATCTGGCAAACCGGCGCGGCGATCGCGCTGTACTTTCAGAGTGCCGGGTTCTCCGAATTTAATCAGGTCTTGTTTGATCCAAAATACTCGCTGCGTCTGCTCAGCGCCATGGCGGCTTTTATTGCCGGGCTTGCCGCGCTGACCGAAAGACGGGGTGGCGCCGGGCTTGCCGGGCTCGCCTCCTGCCTGTTCGGCGTGCAGACGCTGGCCATGGTCTATGGGCGCGGTCACGTCCATCACTGGCAAAGCGAAGCGGTATACCTGATTATTCTGACCGCCTTGTTCCTGGCCCTTGTGACCACCAATGGGCTCAAGTTTGCGCGCGAGCGTGACGTCGCTCAAGCCTAGCATGATTACATTCGGTTTGCGCCGACTCAGACTGTGTGGTTGAACTGTGAAATGTTGCTTCGTCGAATAGCTGCGTTGGGGCTGACCGCGCTTGGGATTTGGTTGTTTTGGGGTGGATTGCAGGCGGTGCTCGCCTTCACCAGCCGAGGCGGCGATTTGGCGAGCGCTCTGTTTGAACCCCCAACAAGTTTCATCCGCCTGCTTGGAGCGGCCTTGATCATCATCGGCGGGGCGATGGCCGGGTTTTCCCGGCCCGGCGGCGCGATTGTCAGCCTTATTGGCGTGGCGATCTTTACCGCGCTGGCCGCGCTCATGGCACTCGCCGGAGCTGATATCAGTCTGTGGCTTGATGAAGTCTTGTTCGCGGTGGCCGGAATTGGCCTGGTTGCGTTCATCCTTACCCTACGTCGCGATTGAGGCGTTTCGCGCATTGCAATTGCTGTCTGTGACACTAGGTTCGCGAACATTCAGATCACAGCTACACACAGGCAAGACTATCCATGGCAGAGACCTATGACGTCGTCATAATCGGCGGCGGCCCCGGCGGCTACAATTGCGCAATTCGCGCCGGACAATTGGGGCTGAAGACAGCCTGTATCGAAATGCGCGATACACTCGGTGGCACCTGCCTGAATGTTGGCTGTATCCCGTCAAAGGCGCTGTTACATGCGTCGGAATTCTATGAGGCGGCGAAGACTGATTTTGCCAGCATGGGAATCAAGACCGGCAAGCTGGAAGTCGATCTACCGCAAATGATGGCGCAGAAAGCCGATGCGGTGGACGGCCTGACCAAGGGCGTCGCCTTCCTGCTGAAGAAAAACAAGGTCGACCACATTCACGGCAAAGGCAAAATTGTCGCCGCCGGACAGGTCGAAGTGACCGCCCCTGATGGCTCGACACAGATGGTCGCCGCCAAGAATATCGTCATCGCCACCGGGTCAGAGCCAAGCACGCTGCCGGGCATTGAGATCGACGAAGAGCGCGTCGTTTCAAATACCGGCGCGCTATCACTAAAAGCCATTCCAAAGAAGCTGGTGCTGATCGGCGCCGGCGTGATCGGCCTCGAAATGGGGCAAGTCTGGTCGCGTCTAGGCTCTGAGGTAACCGTGATCGAATATCTTGATCGCATCCTGCCGGGCACAGACAGCGAAGTCGCCAAGGAAGCCCAGAGAATCTTCAAGAAACAAGGGCTCGATTTCAAGCTGTCCACGAAAGTAACAAGTGTCGAGAAACTGAAGACGAAGCTGAAAGTGAATGTTGAGCCTGCCGCTGGCGGCGACGCCGACAGCCTGGATGCCGACATCGTCATCGTCGCGGTGGGTCGTCGCCCCTATACCGAAGGCCTTGGTCTCGAAAATGTCGGCGGCAAGACTGACAAGCGCGGCGTGATCGAAACCACCGATCATTTCAAAGTCGCCCCCGGTGTCTGGGCGATTGGCGATTGCATCCATGGCCCAATGCTCGCTCACAAGGCTGAGGATGATGGCGCGGCCGTTGCTGAACTGATCGCCGGGAAGGCCGGTCATGTTGACTACAATCTGGTGCCGGGCGTGGTCTACACCAATCCGGAGATTGCCACGGTCGGTCAGACCGAGGACCAGCTGAAAGAGGCCGGGATCAAGTACAAGAAGGGCAAGTTCCCCTTCATGGCGAACTCGCGCGCGCGCACCAATCACGAGACGCTGGGCTTTGTGAAGATCCTCGCCGAGGAAGGCACAGACCGCATTCTCGGCGCGCATATGATCGGTGTTGGCGTCGGCGAGTTGATCCACGAGATCTGCATCGCCATGGAGTTTGGCGCCTCATCCGAAGATGTCGCCCGCACCTGCCACGCCCACCCGACCATGTCAGAAGCGGTCCGTCAGGCTGCGATGGGCGTCGAAGGCTGGACGATGCAGATGTAACCTGGCGTGTCAGCCCTCAAGCGGCTGTGTTGGCGGTTCAGTCGCAACCCATGATGGTCGCGACTGGATCCGTTTGTACCAGGCTTGCACAGGCGGGTGTTCAGCCAGCGGCAGTTGTGCGGCACGGTCATACATAAACGCGCAGGCCACTGACAGATCTGCGCAGGTGAGCTGTGCACCGGTCAGATAATTGTCCGCGTCGAGCCCGGTTTCCAGCACCCTGCACCATCGATGAAATGAGGCGGTGAGACGCTCCACAGCACCGCGATCAGCCGCCTGGCCCATCATCGGTTTGACAACATTCTCATATAACAATCCGTCAGCCGTTGGAGAGATGTGCGCGGCCTGAAAGAACTGCCATTGCGCGATCCTGGCGCGCTCAGCAGCGCCATGCGGCCAGAGCGGTGTCGGCCCGTAAGTCTCAGCCAGATAGGTCATAATCGCGTTTGATTCAGACAAGACCAGTTCCCCGTCCTGAAGCACGGGAACTTTGCCCGCCGGATTGATCTTCAGAAACTCCGGCTGCTCATTCTCGCCGCCCATGCCCGGTGGGCGCACGCCGACCACCCGCTCATCAAGCTCCAGCTCCAGTTCGTGCACCAGCAGGGTCACGCGTCGAGAGTGATGTGAGCCGGGGCTCATGAAAAGTATCGGTTTGTCTTGCATTTCGAAATCCTCCATGTCGATTGTACCCCTCAAGACGCGCCAAGCGGCAAAAAGGTAACATCAGGCTGATGAAAAAGACTTGTGGACCACCCGATGCCGACTGGACACGCGCGCTGAACCGCCTTCGAAATCATTTCTTCGATCGGGACGTGACCCCGTTTCGTCCCCTGCTTCGCGCCCATTGTTTGAAACTCACCCGGGATCCGGCTTTGGCTGAGGATCTGATGCAGGACACATTGTTGCGCAGCCTGGCCATCTGCCGGATTTGCGGCGGACCAGACAATACCCGCGCTTATGTTCTGCGGATGGCAACGAATCTCTGGATTGATGAATTGCGGCGCAAGCAGCGCTCACGTGAGGCCGCAGAGACACTGGCCATTGCCGCACCGGTCGCTTTGCATGAACCGGCTGAACCGCTTCTGGACATGATCGCGGCGGAGCTTCCAGCGCGTGAATATGAAGCGCTTATCCTGACGGCCGTTTATGGCTACACCGGCGCCGAGACGGCAAGATTGCTCGACACGACAGCGGGCGCAGTCAAGATGGCGACCAGTCGAGCCCGCAGACGCCTGCGTCAGCTGGAGGTTGAACTCGGCGCCTAGGACGGCAAGTCCCATATGAAAAGGCCGCCTCCCGGATGAGAGACGGCCTTCGATCGGAATGAGAGATGAAACTTAGTGGCGGTTGCTCAGCCGAGCGCGACGCCTACGCCGCTTGTCCAACAGGCTGGGGCCGTGATCCACTTGGGGGTCGCTGGCCGGGGCCTTGATCTCGACGGCTGGCTTGGCGATCTGGATCGCGCCGACCAGACCCGTCGCAACGGGGGTCAAAGGGGCCGCGACCGGTGAGGGCTCAGTTTCGCGGACTTGCGGGTTCATTTTCTTTTCCTTTCAGTTCAGGCTTTGGGCCTGGTCAGCGGAGAGTGAGTGAGGGGAAGTGTTCCGCTGATGGACTGGGAGTTGGGGACGATATTATTGTTTTTCAATAAGGATTCACCGATTTTCGGCAAAAAATTTTGAAAGTCGAACGTTTTCAGGGAGATAGGGTGCAGCCGGTCCATGCGCCCTCAGTCCGACTCTTCTTGAACGACCAATACGCGGCGGATCTGAACCGCGCTCTGTTTGGCTTTAGGGCAGTGAGCGCCCACGCACAGCATCACATCAGGCTAGCCGATAAGAGCGCGGTGTCTGTCCGGACCAGCGTTTGAACGCGCGCGTAAAGGCACTTTGCTCCGAAAATCCGGTCAGGAAGGCAATTTCAGCCAGGCTATAGTCAGTGTCGCGCAAAAGCTGCTCAGCTAGATCCCGTCTGGCCAGGTCCACCAGGCTCTGGAAGGACCGCCCTTGTTCGGCGAGCCGTCTTTGCAGCGTGCGCGCACTCATGCCGAGGCCTCTGGCAATCATCGAGAGTGATGGAATGCCTTCGCTCAGCGCCTGCGCCACGGCCCTCCGCACGCGGTGTTCGAGGCCAGTATCATCGCTGAGCCCAGCGAGCTCCTGCTCCAGATGCCGATCAAAGAACTGCGCGATGGTTGTGTCGCCAAGCCGGTTCGGCGCCGCAAGGCTCGCTTCATGCACCAGCAGCGCGTCGCGCGCCGACCCGAAGTATACCGGGCAACCAAAATGAGCCTCATAGGCAGATGGGTCGCCTCTCGCCATATGTTTGAAATAGACAGCCTTCGGTACAAATGGAGCTGTGCTCACTTCCTGACTGATGGTCGCGACGGCTGCGAGGCTCGCTTCATTCGACATATGCATGCCAAGGCGATCCTCCCCTGCTTTCTCAAGCGTATAATAAACCCCCGCCTCACCCGGCTCGAGACGATACACCTCTGCGTTGCCGAGGACCCGGCCATAGCGCTCTGACCGAACATAGGAGCCGCGCAAGTCCGGGGCGGACTTCCAGGCAAGACCAAACGCGCCATACTCATCACTGCGCATTGAGGCACCGATCCGAAGCGGCAGGATCAGCCCGTCCGGGTCGCGCTCAACCAGCGCTTCGAAGAACCGGTAATAGTCAGCCGACGAGACCATTCGCGCAGTCTCAACCGGCCCATCCGGATCGAGACCCATGCCTTCAACCAGATCACGGGTCTCGACCCCAGGACTGGCCTGACCGACGACCTTATAGACATAAAGAGACGTGATTTGCCCCATCCGCGCACTCTATCCCAGAGCTGCGAATTGTCGAAGGGGCAGACCACGCCTCGCATTTTCAAACCTGACCGCTCTCGATCAATATGATGGCCGCAACGAGATAGAGACAAGCGGTCAACACGCTGCCAAGGGTCCGCACATGGTTGAGCCGGGTCCAGATACGACCATAGTCGGTCCAGAACTCCGCAGCGGCGCTGGACGTTGGATCGAGACGATCCAGCTTATTGTTCAGTGGCACGTTTCCAGCCACCGTCATCAGGAAAACGGTCGGGACATAGACGAATGCCGCAAGGATCAGAAGCGCGCGGGCAGAGCCCTCAAACGCCGCCATGGCGTAAAGCGCCAGTGCAGTGGAAAGGAGCGGGATCAGGAGAATGCCGGCGACGAACTGGGTTTTGATCACGGTACGATTGATTTGCTGCATCGCTTCGATGCCGCCTGCCGGTTCAGTACGTCGGAGGCCTGACATGATGAATTCGGAAAAAGCGGAGAAGACGCCGCCGATCACAGCGCTCCACAGGCCGAGAAACAGGCAGGCATAAAGGGGCCAATCATAAGTCATGGGTCTGTCCTTGAATTAGGTAGTTATGGTGGTGCGCCCGCTGCAGAGACACTCGGTCTCACAGCGGGCCAAAGCGGTTTGGATTGGCTCAGGCGGCCTTAGTCCAGACGCCTGTCTGAGCCACCTCACGCGCATAGGTGGCGAAATCCTTCGGCGGGCGTCCGAGCGCGCGGGCGACCCCGTCGGTCAGGTGCGCGTTGCGGCCATCGAGAACAGTGGCGAAGAGATAGTCCAGCATCCAGGTCACATCTTTCGGCGCGCCGGACCTCGCGATCTCCTCAACAAAGGCCTCGTGCGGCACGTTCACATAGGAAATCTTGCGGCCCGTCGCCCGGGACAGATCGGCGGCGATATCGGCCATTGTCATCAATCTCGGCCCGGTGACCTCGTAGATCTGACCGACATGGTGATCCTGGGTGAAGGCGGCGACCGCAACATCAGCGATGTCATCGACATCGACGAACGGCTCCACCTGATCCCCAGCGGGCAGCGTGATTGTGCCGTTGAGCACCATGTCGACAAAGGCGCCTTCGGAGAAGTTCTGGTTGAACCAGCTTGCCCGGACAATGGTCCAGTCGAGACCTGAGTCCTGAACAATCCGCTCACAGGCCTGAGCCTCTTCCTCGCCGCGGCCGGACAGTAGGACCAGACGCTTGACGCCGGCCCGTTTGGCCGTGTGGATAAAGGCCTGAATGGCGTCCGCTGCACCCGGAATGGCAAGGTCCGGCGCGTAGGTAATATAGGCGGCGGTCACCCCATTCAGACAAGCGTCCCAACTCGCCTCATTGTCCCAGTCAAAAGACGGGACGGCAGAACGAGATCCAATTCGAACGGACTTGCCCCTGGCTTTCAGCCGTTCGGCGACCCGTCGCCCGGTCTTGCCGGTGCCACCCAGGACCAGAGTGAGATCATTCTTCTTGCGCAGAAAATGCATTGGCTTGCTCCTTTTTCGGTTGCTGCAAGCCAAGCCTTAGAAAGTTGACGCGGTTCACTCTTGCCGCGTCGCGCCAGAGTTTTGACCGATCACGCCAATTCCATCGCCTCCGGTCCGACATATTCCGACGCGGGGCGGACGATCCGTTTGGTTTCAAGCTGCTCCTGGGCATGCGCGATCCAGCCAGCGGCGCGGGCGCATGCGAAGACACACGTAAAGGCTGACCGGGGAACACCAAGCGCCTCCAGCAGAATGGCGGTATAGTATTCAACATTGGTCTCAAGCTTCCGGTTCGGCTTTTTCTGCGCCAATTTGGTGAGGATCTCGGTCTCAATGTCCTGTGCCAGTTGCAGCCGTCCGGCCGATTGCGGCAGTTCGGACGCAGCCGCCTTCAGAGCATCGGCGCGCGGATCTCGCACGCGGTAGATGCGATGGCCGAACCCCATCAGCCGGTCTCCGCGCGCCATGGCGGTGAGGATCCAATCTTCCGCGTTCTCCAACGCCCCAATATCATCGAGCATATCCAGAACCGGGCCGGGCGCGCCGCCATGTAGCGGGCCTTTCAGGGCACACGCCCCACCGATGACCGCAGACAGCAAGCCCGCCTGGGTCGACGCCACAGAGCGCGCCACAAAAGTCGACGCGTTCAAACCATGCTCAGATACGGTCACCAGATAGGCATTCATACCCGCGGCAAGCTCGGCGTCGGGACGGGTTCCTGAAATCATGTGGAGCAGGTCTTCAGCCTGCGACAGTGAAGCATCCGGCGCGATTGGTGCTGCGTCTGATTGCATGCGAGACACAGCCGCCGTCGCCACCAATGCAGAGGCAAGCGCCGTGATCGCAGTATTCAAATCTTCACCATCCTGTCCCAGTGCCAGCGCCGTTCGCACCGCTTCCATCGGCGGCTGCTTCGCCATCACCGCAAAGACAGGCTGCATCCTCTGAAACGCATGGACGCGCGCTTGTCCGAGCCGGTGTTTCAATTCAGCGACGTCCGGCAGCTCGGGAAAGAACCCTTTCCAGAGCAGGTGGACCGTCTCCTCATAGCTCGCTGAGGCGGCGAGATCCTCGACCCGATGACCCCGAATAATCAAGCGCCCGGCCTGTCCATCGACGTCTGAAAGAACCGTTCGGGCGGCGACTACGCCTTCTAAGCCTGCATCCATATCCTGTCTCCTTTTTGGATCCAGACATCGATATGGATTGACTAAAGTCAATATTGATCAATATAATCAATGTTATGAATTTGGAAGACTGGATGCCTGCCGAAGAGGCGCTGGTGCTGCTGTCAATCAAGCCGCAGAGCCTTTATGCCTATGTCAGTCGGGGCCGTATCCGCGCGATCGCAGACCCCGTTGACAGCCGCAAAAGTCTCTATTCCCGGCATGATGTTCGCGCGCTGTCACAGAAGAAACGCCGCCCCCGGGCCCGGGCCGAGATTGCGGCCGGGACAATTGCCTGGGGCGAACCCGTGCTGGAGAGCAGCATCTCCACGGTGCGCGATGGCGAGCTTTATTTCGGCGAGGCTTTGGCAAGAGATCTCGCAGAGACACTGAGCTTGGAACAGGTCGCTGCGCATCACTGGAACGTGGTGCCACTTTCCGACGGCCCCGCATCGACCATGACGATCCCGGATCATGCGGACACGAAAGCCAGAGGTTATGCGTTTCTCGCCGACGCCGCTGCAAGCGGGACGGCCACACTGGGCCGCACATCTGGCGTCCTCGCAGGCCGGGACGCCGCGGCGCTTTTGTCAGGGTTTACCGATGCGATGATTGGCACACGCCACGCTGGCCCTATTCACAAACGTCTGCAGGCCGCCTGGCGCTTGAGCGACAGCGGTGCCGATGGGGTGAGACGCTCCCTCGTCCTGATCAGCGATCATGAGCTGAACCCGTCCAGCTTTGCGGTGCGCGTCGCCGCCTCCACTGGCACCCCACTCGCCGCAGCCGCGCTCGCTGGATACGCTACGCTGAACGGTCCCCGTCACGGCGATGCGACATCGCGATCGCAATCCTTTCTGCGATCAGCCCTCGCGCAGGACGATCTCACCTCGCTCATCAATCAAAGCGCAGAGTTTGGCGGTTACGCGATGGGGTTTGGCCATACGCTCTATCCCGATGGCGATCCACGAGCTGCCGCTCTGCTGCAAGCATTGGATCTTGGATCAGAACTGGCCAGGGTCCTTGAGGATGCGACCGATATTCTGGGCCAGCGCCCTAACATTGACGCAGCGCTCGGTGCGCTCGCCATCACGCTCGATCTGCCAGAAGACGCGCCCTTTTGCCTGTTCGCCATCGGGCGTCTCGCCGGATGGCTGGCGCATGCGATTGAACAAGTCTCGTCCGGCCGACTGATCCGCCCGCGGGCGCGTTTTGTCCCGCGGGGAATCGGCTTGAGCGCTAGGTCAGACCCTCATTGAGGTTGGCGATCGGTTGTTTGCGGATGCGCTGTCCGGTGGCGGCAAACACGGCATTGGCGAGTGCCGGTGCAATCGGAGGTGTGCCGGGCTCACCGCCGCCGCCCACGCGGGCGCCGCTATTGATGATCTTCACTGTGATCTCCGGCGATTGATCAATCCGCAGCATCGGATAGTCGTGGAAATTCGACTGCATCACCGCGCCATTCTCAATGGTGATGTCGCCATAGAGCGCTGCGGTCAGACCATAGATGATCCCGCTTTCGATCTGGGCAATGAAGCCATCCGGGTTCATCGCATAGCCGGGATCTGCGGCGCACCAGACATGCACGACGCGGGGCTCCGGCCCGGTCACATCCACTTCGACCACTTGCGCGACAACGGTCCCGAACGAGGCGACCAGCGCGATGCCGAGACCGCGACCTTCCGGCACCGCACGGCCCCAGTCGGCCGCCTTGGCCGCCTCATCCAATACGGTCAGATAGCGCGGGGCATGCTCAACCAGTTTGCGGCGGAATGCATAGCCGTCCATCCCGGCTTCATGCGCCAGCTCGTCGATGAAGCTTTCGATAAAGAAGCCGTGCTGAGTGTGATCGACAGAGCGCCATGGGCCAAAGCGAACATGATGCGCGCTCTCGGCGAACTGGATCAGCTGATTGTCGATCTTGTAAGGGATATGCGAGGCCTCTGGCGGATCGTGCTTTTCAACAAACACATTCTCCCAGGACACCGGCATGCCTTCTTCGTCGAGCCCAGCCTTGAACCGGCTGACCACGGCCGGGCGATACCAGTCCTGCTGGGTGTCCTCCTCACGCGACCAGATCATCTTGACTGGGTGATCAAAGTCTTTGGCGATTTGAACGGCCATGATCGGATAGTCCGGCATGGCGCGCCGCCCGAAGCCGCCGCCAAGCAACACATTGTGGACGGTGACGTCATGCTCATTGACGTCCATGGTCGCCGCAATCTGGTTTCGAATGTCCAGCGGGTTCTGCAGGCCAGACCAAAGCTCGATCTTGCCGTCATGGAACCAGGCTGTGGCGTTGAGAGGTTCCATCGCCGCATGTGCCAAAAACGGCACGGTATACTCTGCCTCATATACGCGCGCGGCCCCGGCGGTGGCTTTCGACGCGTTGCCAACAGCGACATCCTTTTTGGCTTTACCTGTATCGATCGCCGCCCGCTGTTGATTGTAGATATCAGCTTGATTCAGCGTCTCGGCCCCGGTCTTCGTCCAGGTGACGTCAAGCTGGCGCAGCGCATTCTCAGCCTGCCAATAGCCATCGGCCACCACAGCGACAAAGCTCTCTTTGTTCAGGATTTTAACAACGCCCGGCATGTCGGTCGCGTAGCTGTCATCGACCCGCTCGACCATTGACCCCAGCACCGGTGGGCCCATCACGGCTGCGTACTTCATACCGGGCAGATCAACATCAATGCCGAACTCCGCGGTGCCGTTGACTTTTGCCGGTATGTCATGTCGCGGCATGGACTTGCCCATGAACGTATACTGATCCGGCGTTTTCAGCTTTGGCTGGGTTGGCGGCGCGTATTCGCCTGCCTGTTCGGCGAACGCGGCGTACGGCGCAGACCGGTTCGATCCATCGTGGAAGACATAGCTCTTCTCGGTGCGCAATTCGGAGCGCGGCACACGCCACTCCTTGGCGGCAGCCTTCACAATCATCTCACGCGCTGCGGCCCCGGCAATGCGCATGCCGCCCATGCCGGTAAACCGAACGGCCGTACTGCCGCCGGTAATCTGCAATCCCATGGATTGGGCGATCCGCAGGAATCCGCCATTCAGCGAGTCCTGAACAAAGCCAGGTACCTTGGTATCGCCCATCAAATACTCACGGCCCAGCGGATAGTTGGCATAAGCCTCATGCGCGGGCGCCTGTTCGAACGTCACCTTATCCCAGTCGGCATCCATTTCGTCAGCCAGCATCTGCGTCATCGAAGTCCAGACGCCCTGGCCCATCTCGCTGTGCGGCACGATTGCGGTAACGACATTGTCCTGATCCAGTTTGACCCAGACGTTGATCAATGTCTCCCCGTCATCCGTCATCATGCCCGCGAGTTTCGGCGCGCGATGACCTTCGCGAATACCAACACCCACGGCCAGCACACCGCCGGTGAGAACGCCCGCTGTGATAAAGCCTCTACGTGTCCACTTTCCCATCGTCTTGTCTCCTTTAAGTGGCGCTACGCTTTGGCGGCGGCTTTGATAGCGGCGCGGATACGTCCATAGGCGCCGCAACGACAGATATTCCCGCGCATCGCGGCATCGATATCGGCATCCGTGGGGTCTGGATTGTCCTTCAGCAATGCAACCGCCGACATGAGCTGGCCGGACTGACAGTATCCACATTGGGGCACCTGCGCGTCGATCCAGGCCTGCTGGACCGCATGCAAAGTGCCGTCCGGTGCTGCGACGCCTTCAATTGTCGTCACCTCAGCGCCCTCAGCGGCCGCAAGTGGCGTCGAGCACGAGCGGACCGGCACACCGTTCAGATGCACCGTACAGGCCCCGCATTGCGCAATGCCGCAACCAAACTTGGTGCCGTTCAGTTTCAACTGCTCTCGCAAGGCCCAAAGCAAAGGCGTTGACGGATCCACATCCACGCTTGTCTGCTGTCCGTTTACAACCAGCGTCACCATTGTGAGCCTCCTATAATGCCTGAACATTTCGTATATTATTCAGGTTAACCTAGAACGCTGAGACCACAAAGCGAAATCTTTTCGACGCGCCATAACGCTTTAGTGAGCGGCCCGCGCCGCGCAGGCGGTTCGGTCGGTCTTTACCTCCCCGCGCATGGGGGCTACCGCTCGTCGCATGTCCACACGCTCCTTGTTCCCGACAAAGCTGCATCAGACCCGTCTGCCGGACGGCCCGCTGATCGAAGAGCTTGAAGCAGCCTGCTGGATGCTAGAGGACGGCGATGCCGCAGGGCATGCCTGGTGCGAACGCGAGGGCTATCCCGGCTATACATCCTACGCGTCTCTGAACGACCTTCCGGACCGCGCACCGGCTTTTTCTGAACTGATTAACGTACTCGACAAAGCCGCTGACCAGTTTGCGAAATGCTTGCATTGGGATCTCGGCACGGCGCGGCTGACCTGCGACAGTCTCTGGGTGAATATTCTCGGCGAGGGCGGGCATCATAGTGGCCATATCCACCCCGGCAGCGTCCTCTCCGGCACCTGCTATATCGCCATGCCGCCGGGCAGCGGCGATCTAAAGCTGGAAGATCCACGCCTTGGGCTGATGATGGCGGCACCGCAACTGTTGAAATCTGTTCCCGAGACTGAGAACCGGTTTTTCTATGTCTCACCGCGCGCCGGCGATGTCTTGATGTGGGAAAGCTGGCTGCGACATGAAGTGATATCCGGCAGCCACGAAGACCCGCGCATATCCGTAAGCTTCAACTATTCCCTGACCGACTGATTCCGCCGGATCTCCATACTCGCCAGCGATCAGGCTGCAGCTGGCAGGCTTTATGCACGGACAGGTTGCCGCGCCTTGCCCAAAACGCGGTTGACGAATGGTTGGGGACGCTTAAGCGGCTGGCAGAAATAGCGGGACATTCAAGGATTTTTCTCCCATGGACATTACCAAGATCACTTGCGGCAACAATCCACCAGACGACCTCAATGTCATCATTGAAGTGCCGCTCGGCGGGCACCCGATTAAATACGAGATCGACAAGGCGTCCGGCGCGATGTTTGTCGATCGCTATCTCTACACAGAGATGCGCTATCCCTGTAATTACGGTTTCGTGCCGCACACGCTCAGCCTTGATGGAGACCCGATCGACGTGATGGTGGTCGGCAACCGGCCGCTTGTGCCCGGCGCGGTGGTCCGTGCCCGCCCGGTCGGCGTTCTCATGATGACCGATGATAAAGGCCCGGATGAGAAAATCCTCGCCGTCCCGCACCCGAAACTGACCGCTTATTACGACAAGGTCTCAACCTTCCGCGATTTGCCGGATATCCTGGTGGAAAAGATCACCCACTTCTTCACCCATTATAAGGACCTTGAAAAAGGTAAGTGGAGCCAGGTCGATGGCTGGGCGGGTGTTGAGCGCGCGCGGGAGCTGATCTCGGAAGCGGTTGAGCGGGGCTCTGAATAGTCCGCAGGTTCTGCCTGAGGCTAGAAACGGTCGGGTCTGAGGACCTCAACATCGCTGACAGTTACAACGCCGATATGCTCCCCGAGCAGGTCTTCAAGCTGCGTCATCGTCTCGGTTACGCGGGCGACATCTCCGATAGAGATGATCACCACCATGTCGCGGCTGGCCGAGATATCAGTGTCCCGCGACCAGCGATTTCCGCCGCCATACCCGGCGAGCGCTGGCAACACCGTATAACCCGTCATGCCGCACGATTCGAAAATCCGCCCGGCCCGCTTATGCGCCATCTTTTCGATAATCAGTTCTATTCGTTTTCGTTGATACATATCAGCCTCCCGCACCGGACATCAGACCCGCCAGATAGATGTAGATCGGGATTCCGAGGGTCACGTTGAATGGAAATGTCACGCCCAGAGACAGGGTGAGATAGATGGACGGCTTGGCCTTGGGCAAAGCCAGGCGCATCGCGGCAGGCACGGCAATATACGAAGCCGACGCCGCCAGTGTGATCAAGAGAGCGCCATCGCCGGTATCCATGCCAAGCATCATCACCACGATTGCAGCCAGCGCCGCGGACACCAGCGGCATATAGAGGCCAAAACCAATGGTTGCGGCGCTAAGCTCGCGCCAGCCCTGGCGCAAACCACGCCCGGCCGACAGGCCCATATCCAGCAGGAACAGACACAGGACGCCCTGGAACAGACCGACAAAGAACGGCTCAACGCGCGCCGTGCCCTCTTCCCCGGCAATCCAGCCGATGATCAAGGCACCGACCAGAACCACGATAGACGCGTTCAGCGCCACTTCGCGGATCAGCTCGCCTCGCTCTGAACCGGCAACCGGCGTCTCACGTTTCGCCCCGCGATTGGCCAGAAACAGCGCTGTGACAATGGCCGGGGTTTCCATCAGCGCGGCCACCGCCACCATATGACCTGAACTGTCGAGACCGGACATGCGCACCGCTTCGGTCGCAGCAACGAACGTCACAATCGAGATTGATCCATAATGCGCCGCCGTCGCCGCAGCGTTTGTTTGATCGAGTTTGGTCGTGACCCGCAGAAAAAAATAGGAAATGGCAGGCACAATGAAGGACAGGACCACACCGGCCAGCAACACCAACATGACCTCAACGGTCAGTGGATTCTTCGACATCTCAACCCCGCCTTTGAGGCCGATCGCCATCATCAGATAAAGCGCCAGTCCTTTGGCAAAGGCTTCCGGAACCGACATTTGCGAGCGGAGCAGCGCCGCCCCCATGCCAAGCGCGAAAAACAGAATGATGGGCGAAAGCAGGGTGGAGATGGCAACGTCCAAAAGAGCCCCCAAAACATACGGATAACAGGCCCCCGCTCTCTATCGTGAACTCATGCGCGCGACCAGACTGAATCGAACGTCACCGCGCGACGGTTTGACCCGATGCCGCCGACTTTATTGGGATTGGGTAAAATACGCTGGCAAGTCTTCAAGCCGAGGCAAGTTCCGATCCTTGTCGGACAGGATTGGCGACGCCCCGTGTAAAGACCAATCAATCGCCAGTTGAGGATCGTTCCACGCAAGGCCCCGTTCAGCGTCTCGTGCATAATAGTCAGAGACTTTATACTGTACCTCGGCCTCCTCGCTCAGCGTACAGAAGCCATGGGCAAAACCCGGTGGCATGTAGAGCTGATGACCATTCTCCGCCGACAGGACGCAGCTTGCATGCTGGCCAAATGTGGGTGATCCGGTGCGAATATCGACCGCAACATCCAGGATCGTCCCTTGCGTGCAGCGGACCAGTTTCGACTGGGCGTGTGGCGGGATCTGAAAGTGCAATCCGCGGATCGTGCCCTTGCCGATGGAGCGGGAATGATTGTCTTGAACGAACGTGTCCATGATCCCAGCCGCCGCAAAGGCATCGGCGCGATAGCTCTCACTGAACCAACCTCGCGCATCGACATGCCGGTTTGGCTTGACCAGAATGAGACCTGCGATCTCCAGGTGTTCAAACATGCACCTTCATCCCTCTGTCGTCCGGCATCTGCTTTAGAGTACCCCGTGTCTCCAAAGGCATGGGCGGAGCTTTAGGCGGCAGCGAACGGGCAAACAACTCTGAATGTGCAGGGATTGAACACAATCCGGCACAAGACAGTTGACGCCCACGATGGAAACAGACAAACGGGTCGTACGGCAAACCGCGCGATGCGTAATAGATAAGGCGATCTCCAGACAATGACCAAAGCCCCAGCGAAACGTCGGCAAGGCCCTCGGCGCAGTGAAGACTCTCGCGCCGCCATTCTTGAGGCGACCCGAAAAGAGCTGGTGGAAAATGGCTGGCGCAAGCTCAGCGTGGATAAAATCTCACGCCATGCCAAAGCCTCGAAGCAAACCATCTATCGCTGGTGGCCGGCGATCGGCACAATGTGTGTCGAGGCCGCGCTGACGCAACTCCCGCCGCGCTCAACGCATGGACGCGATCCGGTTGAGCGCATTGCTGACCTGTTGCAACCGCTTGAATCGGCAATGAAAGCTGGCTCTGGTCATGCAGTGTTTCGCGGCGCATTGATGGCCGCCTGTGATGACAAGGAGGCGGGCGACGCCTGGAGAAAT
The DNA here is from genome assembly GCA_030066975.1 of Henriciella sp. Taxonomy (GTDB): domain Bacteria; phylum Pseudomonadota; class Alphaproteobacteria; order Caulobacterales; family Hyphomonadaceae; genus Henriciella. The sequence continues at coordinate 93,650 of JASJAO010000012.1, forward strand.
TGGATCAAGGACAATATTCGCGCGCCATTGCGTCTAGTCCTCGCTGAAATCGCCACCAAGAAAATCATTCGCCGGGACTTCGATCTGGATGAGGCCGTTGACACCCTCACCGGCCCGATCTGGAGCCGCGTCCTCATCTTCCGCGCCCCCCTGCCCGACAATTTCAGCAGTCACCAGGCCTCAAAACTCCTAAAATCCCTCGCACCCTAGAGCCGGCTCCTAAGGCCGGATATTCCAGACAGCGACGTTGAAGGCCCCGTCTGCGTTCAGCTCAAGCCGCCCCAAAGCCCCCGTGGCAAGTTTCAGAGCATGGTCGGACGCGGCCTTGTCGCCGAGCGCTTTCAGGGCGAAGCGGGCGATGCCGTTTGAGGTGACGATCAGACTGGTCTTGGGTGTCGCAGGCCTCGCCAGTTTGGCCAGAAATTCGGACCAGGCGTGGATCAACCCCTCTGGGTCAACCTGCCAGCCGTCCGGCACGATGGCGTCGGCTTCCCAGGCGTCCAGCGCTGCTTGTCCAATTCGGGCGACAACTTCGGCTTCCGGCCGGTTTTCGTCCGGCCCGTAATCGATCTCGCGTAGGAACGCGACCGGGCGGACCTTCAATACGTTGGGTTGTTGCGCCGCTATCGCCTGCGCGGTTTGCATCGTGCGCCGTAGGGGGCTGGAATAGATCTCATCGAGAACGATGCCTTGTTGTTTGAAATACGCCGCAAGCGCCGCCGCCTGAGCCTGCCCCGACTTTGACAGCGCTAAATCCGTGCGCCCGCCGACCCGTGTCACCACATCGCCTCTATCAAACGTATTGCCGTGGCGAACGATGTAGATCTGATGCGATGCCGACATATCTTGCGCGCTAGTTGACGATCTCATGCAGGGCTTTGAGTTCGCTGAGCAGAGCCCGCGCGTCACTGATCGGCAGGCAGCTTGGCCCATCGCACAGCGCCTTGTCCGGATCGGTATGAAACTCCAGGAAGACCCCGTCTGCGCCAGCCGCAATGGCGGCCCGTGCAATCACGGCCACGCCGTCCCGACGACCGCCGGTCGAAGCTCCACTGGTGCGCGGGTCAGCGCCGGGAAGCTGGACGGCATGGGTTGCATCAATTGTCACCGGACAACCGAGCGCCTGCATCTGTTGAATGCCCAACATGTCGACCACCAGATTATTATAGCCGAAACTCGTCCCACGTTCGCACAGAATGACCCGTTTTTCCGGCATCACTTCGCCAATCTTGGAGACGATGTTTTTGGTGTCCCAGGGGGCCAGAAACTGCGCTTTCTTGACCTGGACCAGTGCGCCTTTTGCATCTGCTGCTTTCGCAATCGCCACGACCAGGTCCGTCTGGCGGCACAAGAAGGCCGGCACCTGCAGGATGTCGACGATTTCCCCGGCGGGCTCAGCCTGTTCGGGTGTGTGCACATCGGTAAGGGTCGGCACATCAAGCTCGGCCTTCACTGTGGCAAGCATCTTCAACCCCGCATCGAGGCCCGGACCGCGATAGGACGTGATTGAAGACCGATTGGCTTTGTCATAGCTCGCCTTGAACATGCAAGGCAGGTCGAGATCCGCGCAGATCGCTTTCAGCTCCTGACCAATCTCCAGCGCGAGGTCCTCGCTTTCGAGCACGTTGATGCCCGCAATCACAGCCAGAGGCTGACCGGTCCCGATCGCCCAGTCTCGATCTTTCAGGGAAAGTGCTCTCATACTGTCTTCGCCTCTTCCTCGCCGCAGGCGGGTCGCCCTACGTGCGAAATATCAATCATGGTCGTGGGTCCTAGACGAGCGACCGCAAGATCGCCAGCCATCGATTGCGGTGATCAGGCCTCGATGGCTTCAAATTCCCGCACACTTGGCCGGCGCTTGCGCAGATCATTGACATTCCAGGTCATGGAATTGGCGATATTGACCCGCGGTCCGCTCGACGCATAGCGCTTTCGGGACTTCAGAATGCCCGGCAATCCGACGAGGCCGTGGATCAGGCCTCTTAGGGTCGGGCGGAACGTCCCGTTGGAGGCTGACCGCACAAGGAGATAAAGCGAAATCGCAATGTGCCCCGGCGCCGTCAGCAGCAACAGGCCGAGCGGCATGTTCTTGAAATAGGTCCACATCCGATTTCGGGTACCGTGATAGACGGTAAAATCAGAATATCGTCCACTGATCGCGCTGCCTTTATGATCAATGGCGGCGCGCTTCAAGAACACGCAACGCTCTCCGGCGAGACGCAGCCGGAAGCCTAGGTCGACATCCTCGCAATAGCAGAAGAAGCGTTTGTCAAAGCCGCCGACTTTCCGGAACACTTCGCGCCGCACGACCGCAGCCGCGCCGCAGGGGCTGAAACACTCCCCTTCCTCAGGCAGCGCGCTGACGGGATGTCCAAAGCCGCCGCGCCATGGAATGCCAAATCCGAAATAGGCGTCGCCGACGCCGTCGAGCAGGTTCGTGGCCCCGATTTCATATTGCGCGCTGGCGAATACCGACGTCGCCGGATAGCGCTTCTGGCCGTTCACGACTTCCTGCAACCAGTCTGGCCGGGCCACAGTGTCCGGGTTCAAAAAGACCAGCCACTCTCCACGCGCCGACCGTTCGCCAAGATTACAGCCCCGCGCAAAACCAAGGTTCTTTGGCGCGCTGATCACCGTTTTATCGGGCAGATCAAACGCCTCTGCGAGCGCGGCGGAGCGATCCTTGGAGGCATTGTCGACGACAATCACCTCAAAGTCCTCGAAGGTTTGCTGCTGCAGGCCTTCAAGACAGCCTTCGATCCAGTCTTCACTCTCGTAAGACACGATAATGATTGAAAATTTTGGCAAGAGAGACACCCCAAACGCTACTCTGCACCACCCCATGGCCCAAAAATTTACATGCCTCAAACGGGCCGTGTGCGCAATAGGGGACTGGTTGCTTTTAATTTATTCTGTAGAACTGCCCTGCTCTTTAGCAGATGAGACTCCGAGGTCCATGCAAACGCTGATCGTCATCCCGGCACGAATTGGATCGTCCCGGTTTCCAGCCAAGCCGCTTCACGTGATTGAAGGCAAGACGCTGCTGCAAAGGGTGGTCGAGATCGCCGCTGCAGTCAGTGCCTCCCGTGATGATGTCGACTATGTCGTCGCCACCGATCACGCCGATATTGTTGATCTGGCGCAGCGCCTGAACGCGCCAAGCGTTATGACCGACCCGGATCTGCCTTCCGGCAGCGACCGCGCACTTGCCGCAGCCGATCTGCACCAGCCGGACGCGGACTTCATCATCAATCTGCAGGGCGACGCCCCGTTCACGCCTATCAGCTATATAGAGCATTTGATTGCTGCGGCCTCGACCTCAACCTGCGATGTGATCACGCCGATTGTTCAGCTGAGTTGGGAGGAGCTGGATATGGTCCGCGCCCGCAAGAAGGACCAACCGTTTTCCGGCACGAGCTGTGTGTTCGACCGGAACAATGAAGCAAAATGGTTCTCCAAGACCCTCCTGCCGGCCATTCGCCATGAAGCCGATCTGCGCGCGGCGTCGCCGCTGTCTCCGGTCTGGCGACATATTGGGCTTTACGGTTACAAACGTGCTGCCCTGAAGCGGTTTGTCAGCCTGCCGACCGGCACATACGAAGCGCTGGAGGGCCTGGAACAATTGCGTTTCCTCGAAAACGGCATGCGGATCGAAGTGGTCAAAGTCGCCGCCTCTCCGCACGCCATGTGGGGCGTCGACACCCCTGAAGACGCCGACCTCGCCGCCGAAATTATTCGCGCGCATGGCGAGCCGCTGGCAAATACTTAACTCGCTCTAAAACTGTCTTGATGGTCGAGGAACCATTGATAGGCGTCCCTCAGGCCGTCTCCGAGAGTGATGGTGGATTGCCAGCCGAGGCTTTTCAGGCGCGAGACATCCATCAGTTTGCGCATCGTCCCGTCCGGCTTGTCGGCATCCCAATCGAGCGTACCCTCAAAGCCTGTGACTTTGGCAATCGTCTCGGCGAGTTCTTTGATCGTGCAGTCTACGCCGGTACCGACATTGATATGGCTCAGCATCGGCTCGGTATTGGCCTCATAAGTCACCTTATCGAGTTCCATCACATGCACGCTGGCGGCCGCCATATCGTCGACGTGCAGAAACTCCCGCATCGGTTTGCCACTGCCCCAGATCGTGACACTTGGCGCGCCCGCTAGCCTGGCCTCATGAAAGCGCCGCAGCAGTGCCGGGATGACGTGACTGTTTTCAGGGTGAAAATTGTCGCCCGGCCCATAGAGATTGGTCGGCATCACACTGCGATAATCGACCCCGTATTGGCGATTATAGCTCTCACACAGCTTGATCCCGGCAATCTTCGCGATCGCATAGGGCTCATTGGTCGGCTCTAGCACGCCGGTCAACAAAGCATCTTCACGCATCGGCTGAGGCACTGCACGCGGATAAATGCACGACGAGCCGAGCTGCAACAGGCGCTTCACCCCGCCCTTATAAGCACCGTGAATCACATTACACTCAATCATCAGGTTCTCATAGATGAACGCAGCCGGATAGGTATTGTTGGCGTGAATGCCACCGACCTTGGCCGCAGCGAGATAAACTTGGTCAAAGGCCTGATCGGCGAAGAAAGCACTGACTTCAGCCTGGTTGGTCAGGTCCAGTTCGGCGCGCGTTGCGGTGACAATGTCGGTGTGCCCAAGCGCCTGCAGGCAGCGCACAATCGCGGATCCAACCATCCCACGATGCCCCGCGACAAAGATTTTGGCCTCAAGATCGCGTTCCATAGTTAAGTCTCAACCGCGATCGGCACGTCCATTCCATGCGCCTTGAGCAGCGCGTGGCGCTTGGCATCTTCCAGATCTGACGCGACCATTTCTGCGCACATTTCTTCCACTGTGATCTCAGGCACCCAGCCCAGTTTTTCCTTCGCCTTGGTCGGATCACCGAGCAAGGTTTCGACCTCGGCCGGCCGGAAATAGCGCGGATCAACCCGCAAGATCGTGTCACCAACGGACACAGCCGGCGCCTTGTCACCGAGCACGGCCTCGACCACCGCGACCTCCTCCACACCTTTGCCTTCAAATCGCAACGTTAGGCCTAGTTCTGCCGCACTCAAACGGACAAATTCGCGCACCGAGATCTGTTTGCCCGTCGCGATCACAAAATCGTCGGCCTGATCCTGCTGCAGCATCATCCACTGCATGCGGACATAGTCTTTCGCATGCCCCCAGTCGCGCAGCGCATCCATATTGCCCATATAGAGGCACGGCTCGAGCCCTTGAGCGATATTCGCCAGGCCGCGCGTAATCTTGCGCGTCACAAATGTCTCGCCCCGGCGCGGGCTCTCATGATTGAACAGGATGCCGTTACAGGCATACATGTTGTAGGATTCGCGATAGTTCACGGTGATCCAATAGGCATAGAGTTTTGCCACGGCATACGGGCTGCGCGGATAGAAGGGCGTGGTTTCCTTTTGCGGGATCTCTTGAACGAGGCCATACAGCTCCGAGGTTGAGGCCTGATAGAAACGCGTCTTCTTCTCAAGCCCGAGCAGGCGGATCGCCTCGAGCAGACGCAGGGTGCCCATCGCGTCCACATCGGCGGTATATTCCGGGGCTTCGAAGCTCACCGCAACATGGCTTTGGGCGCCGAGATTATAGACCTCATCAGGCTGCACTTCCTGCAGGATCCGCGTCAGATTGGAACTGTCCGTCAGGTCGCCATAATGCAATGTGAACTGGCGATTTTCTGTATGCGGGTCCTGATAGATGTGGTCGACGCGCTGAGTATTAAACGACGAGGACCGCCGCTTCAGCCCATGAACCTCATACCCCTTCGCCAGCAGAAACTCCGCCAAGTATGAGCCATCCTGTCCGGTGGTGCCGGTAATCAATGCGCGTTTCATGAGATACCTTCTGCTGAGATGTCAGCCCGACGGGGACCAGGAGTAAGCAGAGCGTCGGTTATCAAGCCTGCGCCGATAAGACAACTAACGAATGAAAGTGCAAATGTCCGTGAATCTCTTGCGGACCTTAGGTATTTTCAATCTAGATATGTACGAATTTTGGGGTGAACACCTGCTTGTACATAAACGCGTTCAGCTGTTTAAGAGTAGAGGTTTTCAACCTTCACAATGCTGTTGCCCGCTCCCAGAGTTTTGCAGAATGTACGGAGCGAAGCCCGAGCGTGACATAGCTTTGGGGGCTCCTGTCTGACACATTCCAGATCGCTGGCTCCGACCTTGATAATGTCAGATTCGCATTTGAGTTTTCGTCTACAAGTCATCACTACAAAGTAGCCGAGCAAAGGTGTACGATGAAAAGGAATGGCCAACCAGTTGGAATGTGTTTAATGGCCGAAGCACAAGAGATTTAGTTTGAGTGGTGTAGAATGAAAATTATCGTCACAGGTGGTGCTGGTTTCATTGGCTCAGCCCTGACTCGACATTTGATCGATCATACGGACGCGCACGTTACGGTCATCGATAAACTCACCTATGCTGCGAATCTCGAATCCTTAGCGCCTATTGCGGAGAGCTCCCGTTATAAATTGCTAAAGTTGGACATCTGTGACCCCCAAACAATGGTTGAAGTAATTACAGAGGAAAAGCCTAGTACTATCATGCACTTGGCAGCTGAAAGTCATGTTGACCGATCCATTACAGGATCTCGCGCATTTGTACAAACTAATGTCATTGGCACCTATAATTTGCTTGAAGGCGCAAGAGCCTATTGGAACGGGCTTAGCGATGAACGGAAAGATCAATTCCGTTTTCTGCATGTTTCAACCGATGAGGTTTATGGCTCCCTTGGCGCAGAGGGTTTTTTCAGCGAAACGACGCCTTACGATCCATCGTCGCCTTATTCGTCGTCCAAGGCATCATCCGATCACTTAGCGACGGCATGGCAACGCACCTACGGACTGCCGGTCGTAATCTCAAACTGCTCCAACAATTACGGGCCCTATCAGTTCCCGGAAAAATTGATTCCCCTTATGATTCTGAATGCAATTCATGATCAACCATTGCCGGTTTATGGGAACGGCCAAAACGTGCGTGATTGGCTCTATGTGGATGACCATGCAAAGGCCCTCTGCCTCATTGCCGAAAAAGGCAATCCTGGTGAACGATACAACGTTGGAGGTATGAACGAGCGTACGAATCTGGAAGTAGTAGAACGGATCTGTGAATTATTGGACGAACTTAAACCAAGCGACCGACCAGCACGATCGCTGATTACCCATGTCAAAGATCGACCGGGCCATGACCTGCGCTACGCAATTGATGCATCCAAAATCACCACAGAGTTGGGCTGGAAAGCCGATCAGACTTTTGAGTCGGGAATTGAGAAGACGGTTCACTGGTACCTGAATAATGAAGATTGGTGGTCAGTGCTACGCAAAGGCGTTTATGCTGGCGAACGGCTCGGACTGGAAACACAGACTGCAGCTGAGTAATGAAAATACTCATCGCCGGGCGTTCAGGGCAACTTGCGCGGAGCTTAGTTGAGATCGGAGCAGCAACTCATCATACGCTGTACTCGGTGGGTCGCCCTGAATTGGATTTAACCAATCGCCGAACGATTTCATCCGCCCTAGCACACGTCAAACCTGACTTGATCATCAACGCAGCAGCCTACACGGCTGTGGACCGCGCTGAAGATGAACCAGAAAGCGCATATCACGTGAATAAAGAAGGGGCGTATTACTTAGCAGCAGAGGCTCGCCGAGCAGGGCTGCCGATTATTCACATGTCAACGGACTATGTTTTCGACGGGTCGAAGAACAGCCCGTACTTGGAAACCGACCAGACAAGACCGCTGGGAGTCTATGGAAAGTCCAAATTGGCGGGCGAAGAGGCGGTTCGCACAGAGAATCCTCGGCATGTTATCCTTCGTACAGCTTGGGTTTTTAGCCCGTTTGGAAATAACTTTGTTAAAACCATGCTGAACGTCGCCGCCAGTCGAGAAGATATAACCGTTGTAGATAACCAGTACGGAAACCCGACTTATGCCTTGTATCTGGCAGACGGAATATTGTCACTATGCTCTCGAATCGAAAAGTCTTGTTTAAACGTACCACCGCCATGGGGAACATACCACCTGGCGGGACTTGGCCAAGCGAATTGGGCTGAGCTTGCTAGGGCCGTGTTTGATGAAAGCACACAAATTGGCGGACCAAGCGCGAGAGTACAGAGCATCTCAAGCGATCGGTACCCCACACGAACGCGACGCCCAATCAACTCTTGCCTGTCTGTGGATGTGGTCAAGCGGCGCTGGGGCATAGAATTGCCCCACTGGAGGCTGGGAGTCAGGGATTGCGTTCGAAGGCTCGTTAGACAATACGAGCAGGATTGAAGCGGAGGAGAGTTTAATGAAGGGGATTATTCTGGCCGGAGGGCTTGGATCGAGGCTCCATCCGTTGACATTAAGTATCTCAAAGCAGTTGCTCCCAGTTTATGACAAACCGCTAATTTACTATCCCATCAGTTTGCTGATGCTAGCGGGCATTCGTGAAATTCTGATAATCACAGCACCGGAATCGAGCTCCTTGTTTCAGCGATTATTGGGTGACGGCTCAAAACTGGGGCTGGAATTTCAGTATGCGGTTCAAGATGAACCAAAGGGCCTCGCCGACGCTTTTCTGATTGGCGAAACCTTCATCAATGGCGGTACAAGTGCCCTAGCACTTGGAGATAATATTTTCCATGGCTCAGGACTCGGACAACAACTTGTTGAAGCTGGCCAAATTTCAAAAGGAGCGAACATCTTTGCCTACAAAGTTAGTGATCCCCACCGGTTCGGTATTGTAGAAATTGATAATAGCGGCAAGGCTATTTCGATCGAAGAGAAGCCTGAAGAACCAAAAAGCGATTGGGCCGTCACTGGCCTCTACTTCTACGACAACAACGTTGTAGATATTGCCAAACAGGTCAAACCATCAGCGCGAGGCGAGATCGAAATCACTTCGATCAATGAGATTTATATGCAGCAAGGAGATCTCCGTGTTACAGAATTGTCCCGCGGAACAGCTTGGCTAGATGCTGGAACGTTTGATAGTTTGCTAGATGCTTCTCACTTCGTTCAAATGCTGGAGAAACGCCAAAAGTTCAAAGTCGCATGTCTTGAAGAAATTGCATGGCGAAAGGGATTCATTGACGACGATGCACTGTCTGAGATAGCCGGAGAATATAAGAACGAGTACAAAGAATATTTGCTCTCACTGATGTAGTGAATGACTAATTTGTTGAATTTCGTTCTCAGCATTAATCATACTCCTAATTTGCTTTACAGGTTTTACTGACATGAACCGGAAACCCGGAAAATCCTCCAACCGGGTGGCCCAAGCTTGGGGAACAGGTCAGGCAGACCACGACTTTCAACCGACTCACGTGCTAAAGGCGACGTGAAAACCGCTGCAAACGAACCACTGAGTCTTTCAAAGCGATTGGGCCAGTCAGGCTATGGGCAAAACGCTAAAACCTTTACTGAAGCGGAGTTGAGCGACAAGAAATCCAAGCTTGGCTCGGTCAACATTGCAAAACTGTCCCGCCCGTGTGTTCAGCCTGCTCCGACAACCTTGGCAACCTGGTCAGGTTGTTCCATGCGCTGAGTCATATCCCGCATATAAGTCTCGTATGCTTGCACTGTCTCCTCAGCAGGACCAAATTTTCTTACGCGCCCGGCATCAAGCCAGATACAAAGATTACAGTTTCGGAGAAGTAGCTCTCGGTTGTGCGATGCCAAAATAAGAATCCCCGCTTTTCGAACAAATTCCTGCATTCGCTGAGTCGCCTTTCTCTTGAAAGCAGAATCCCCTGCACTCAACCATTCATCAAGGACGAGCAATTCAGGATCGAATGCTGTCGCTATGGCAAATGTTAGTCGCATACGCATACCCGCTGAGTAGGCCTCCATAGGCATTTTCAGAAACTCGCCAAGTTCAGAAAACTTTGCGATGGCTTCCCTTTTTTCTTCGATGGCTTGGCGCGAATAGCCAGCAGCGAGCCCCCGAAGTGTAATATTGCGATGGCCCGTCGCTTCGGGTTGAATGCCAAGATTGATATTTATCAAACTCGTGCATCGCCCCCAAGTTGTCACGCGTCCCTGATCGGGTGACAAGATGCCTGCTAAGACTTGTAACAAAGTGGTTTTACCAGAGCCATTTCGCCCGACAATCGCTAGGCGATCTCCTTGCCTGAGATTGAATGAAACGTCTTCCAACGCCCGAAATGCGATCAGTTCGCCTTTTTCGTTCGTCACCATACGTCCATTGGAATTCTCGCCGAGGTGACCAGCAGGCGACGACTTGATTGGGAACGTAACGCTAACACCATTTGCTTCGAGCGAAATATCTCGTTGTTCAAGCGCGTTGGTCACTTTCTGAGGCTGACGATTACTCCGGTAAGATGGCATAACTTGTCCTCTACAACCAATAAGCCAGCCGCTTACGCGAATAACCGGCAACAACTATCGCTAAGAGATATCCGCAGACTGTTATCGCTCCGACAATAATCCAGCTGCCTAAATGCGGATAACGCCCCAGCAACGGCGCAGCGAAGATCTCGAGGAAATGCGTAAACGGATTAAGGTCAGCTATCGTGCCGACGAGGCCTTCTCGTTCTTCTCTCACCCAGAGAATTGGCGTCGTGAAAAATAGCACGCGAGTCACAGCCTGTACAAGATGCTTTAAATCACGAAGTCGGGCAGACAAGTATCCTAAAACGATCTGAACCCAGATTGTATTCAATAAAATAACCGCAAGTGCTGGTATAGTGAACAGTGCATAAACCGTGATTTGCCACCCCATCGCAAAAGCCAATACCAACGCAACTGTGACGTTAATCCCGAAAGTGAATAACGATCTTGCTATACTTTTGTATATATATACCGAGTGCGGTATTGGTGCACTTTTTATCCACGTCTGAGCAACTCGGAACACGTCGCAACCATCAGTCACATTGCCAATGAGGAATATAAATATCGCGTAATTCACAGCTACATAGACCGTAAACCGGCTATTTTCCATGGCCGAGAACCCGCCGAAGAAAATGGCAATAGCCGCAACAAAAATCAGGTATGACAGGACGATCCAGATCACACCAAGATAGCTGCGTCGGTAGCGATGCTCGATCTCATCCCATGCGAAAGTGGTCCACAGAGAGACTTGCCCCAACCCCTGGAACAGATCCCTGATTGCTTCCATCGGAGCGAAGGGCCCCTTAGCAGCATTGACATGAAGCATAACCAAAACGACTACCCCAACACACTACGCGAGCGGCTCACATTCGCCACACCGTTGGAACTTATTATTTGAAGCTCGCAACCGCAATGATGCATGTGAGCCAGAGCCTCCGGGCTGTATGACTGTTTTAAATCATACTCATCTTCAAACCGCGTCTCGCAACCCGCGGTTAGGTGCCCCCAAGGGTAAGATTGAACTACTTGGATTTTTGCAGGATTATGAGATCCTGAAAACGTGGAAACCGATGTCTGAAATCCAGAATATCGAAGAAGCGTGACCAGTTTCTCTCAAGATACTCTTTGCGATAAAAAACATTGCTACTGTAGGATGTATCCGTTTTGTAACGCAACACCAGCCGGTCCCCAACGAATTCGTTGCTTGGTGAGAGCAACTCACTTCTTTTAGGATGACGCTGGACTGCTCTATACAGCGGCCATTTCTCATCCATTGCCTTTAGAGTCGCATCCGTGTGCACGGTGATCCAGGCAATACCTCCTGGTTTTAGAACTCGCCTCAGCTCCATCAACCATGAAGTTTCAAACGCTTCAATATGTGTAAAAACGCTATAAGCAGAAACGAGACTGAGCGTGTTATCAGGTAGCGGTAGTGTTGGGATTGAATGATTTTGAAAAACCTTAATACTCGAAGGTAGAAACCTGTTACACCATTCCACGTGAAGCCTGTTAATGTCGCACCCATAGGTTTGAACATCGGGATGCTGAACGCCGAAATGACGTATCAAGCGTCCTGAGGCGCACCCAAAATCCAAATAGCTCTCGATCTCAACATCGTGAAGTTGTGCAGCATCCAAGAGGTCCTTGGTATCGCTCAACCCACTCGCCCAATAGCTGAAATGGTTTTCTCCATAGTAACCCTCGCGATCAGCGGTACGCGGCAGCGGGAATACATCTCGTTCCACCGCGTCTTGAAAGTCGAGTTTTTCCCAAGTCCTCTTCCATTGATCTGCTTCATAATGCGTCGCCGCAGCTGGCAGCGTCTCAAAGGTTGATTCCTCGTGTGAATTTAAGGATATGAAGTTTTCCCAATTGCCATCCATATTAAGGTGCTTTCCCGTTTATCTTGGCGCTTCAAACTCATTTTTGCACACTCATTTCAATTACCACGACCGCAAGCTTGAGCTGCCAAAGCACACCGTAAGTCTATAAACTCGGTCCCACTCAAAGCAATCGAATTGTGAGCAAAACTGATTGCCCGCTATTTTTGATGATCGGTCTGGCCTGCCTGATCTGACTGGCCCAACCGTAATGTTAGGATCGACGGTTGGTTTGTAGCGGCGTTCATGCCGCCTCCAATCTATAAGTCGGCATGAAGGTCGCGGGCAAGATAGTTCTTGGAGCGGGCGGTTTGTATCCAAGCGATGAGTGGGGTCTTGCGGTATTGTAGAACAGTCTCCAGTTCTCGATCAGGACTTGCCCCTCGCGTAGGTCATAGAAGATTTCACGAGCCAGTAGCTCGTCTCTGAGCTTAGAGTTGAAGCTCTCGCAGTATCCGTTCTCCCAAGGCGACCCCGGCTCGATATAGAGCGTCCTGACATCCAGTGCCTCGAGCCATTCGCGTAAAGCGGTGGCGATAAACTCTGGCCCATTGTCGGACCGGATATGCTCGGGTGGGCCGTGCTCAAGGAACAGCTCACCGAGCGTGTCGAGGACATCGCGCGAGTTCAGTCTGCGTTCGACACGGATCGCCAGGCACTCTCTGGTGAACTCATCAATGACGCAGAGCATGCGGAAGACTTTACCGTCATGCGTCCTGTCCTGGACGAAGTCATAGGACCAGACATGGCCTTTCTGGGCAGGCCTGAGCCGAACGCATGATCCATCATTCAGCCAGAGCCGGCCACGTTTGGGTTGTTTTTGCGGGACTTTCAGCCCTTCACGTCGCCGTTGGCCAGAAAATCGATTGATAATCGATTTTCGCCTGTCCAACCGATAGACACGGCCCGTGCTAACAGACCAGCCTGCTTCTCGAAGCAAGGCGTCGCCATTGTCGCTCGGACCAATGGCGCAACAATGGCAACTCCGACGATAGCCATATCGGCCAAACCGCTCCGCCAGCGATATAATGGCCGCTGTCAGTGCGCCCTCATCGTGCCGGGGTGTCTTCTCGCGTCTCTGTGTCGAGCGATGCTGGCCGACCACACGGCAGGCCCGGCGCAACGAGACACCGAGCTTGTCCACCACATGATCGACCGCAACGCGTTTCCGTGAAGGGCTTAGTACTTTCCCCGAACAACCTCCTGCAGGATTTGATTGTCGAGGGTGAGATCAGAGACAGCGCGCCGAAGCCGGGCATTCTCCTTCTCGATCTCCTTCATGCGTTTGGCCTGGCCAACCCGAAGGCCGCCATACTCTTTGCGCCAACGATAGAATGTCTGCTCGGTCACGCCGATCGCACGCACAGCTTGCGCAATCGTCTCGCCCTGGCTGAGGCGGACCTCCACCTCGCGCAGCTTTGCAATGATCTCTTCAGGCTTGGCTCTCTTGCCCATGGTTCAACTCCATTTCAGAGCCGATCCTCTCTCAAACTATGGGCCAGTTTTTCTGAGGCAGACCA
>JASJAO010000013.1 GCA_030066975.1 Henriciella sp.
CGACGGCGTCGATATTCCTCACGTCTATCGCGTTGTGATGGAAGAGCCTGCGGCATCCGGACGGACAGCGCTCGAAGCGGTGCAAGCTGATTTCGAGTACGTGATGAGCGGCGCAACCTTCGTCGATACGGTGTAGGCGCGGCCATGGCTCCCCCCAGAATCAGCGGTCGAGAACTCTTAAGTGCCCTGCGCAGTGGCGGCGCGGTCTCAAGAGCCCGTATCTTTCATGATACGCCTTGGCCGGAGCCAGCCGCACGGGTGCCGTTTGAACAGCATCTGCGCGCGGCACAAGTGCTTGATCTCGACCCTTTGGCAGTGCGCGCGATATCGATCGTTGAAACACGCGACCGCCCCTTCATCGAGGGCGTTCCCATTGTTCGGTTCGAAGCCCGTTGGTGGACGGAGTACCGGCGCGCAACCAAGGCAGCGAAACAGTTTGACCGGTTCAAAAATCGTCTCGACCTTCTGAAGCGCTGGGACGGCTTTCAGTCGATGCGTCAATTGCAAGCCGGACCCGCGATCAAGGCGCACTCCTTCGGAGCGTTCCAGATCATGGGTTTCAATTATGACAGGTGCGGTTTCGATAGTCCGGAAGCTTTCTACAAAGCCATGATGACCGTAGATGGCCAGGTGAACGCGGTGATCCGTTTCATCCAATCATCGCCGCGGCTTCACGAAGCTCTGCGGCAAAAAGACGGTCATGGTGTCGGGCGCCACTACAACGGGCCCGCCTATCGCAAGAATCACTACGACACAAAGTGGCTTGCAGCCTTGGAGGTGCCCCTTGCTTAACCTTCTGAAATCCGGGTCGACAGTCTCGATCATTGTCGGCGTTCTGACCGCTGTCGGCGTTTACGGGTTCGCGTACAATGCGGGTTTCGACTCCGCGCGCTCTAAACAGGCGCGCCTGCTGGAGCGGATTACAGACAATTATGTCCAGATCCTCGTCAATGAGAAGATCGAGCGTCACGCAGCGATCGGCTATGAGCGCCAGTATTCCCGCGAAGGTTATGAAATGGCTCAGACCGCGCTGGAGGCCGGCGAAGATGCGATAGCCGCCAATCGTGCGGCGCTCGCCGAGAAGATCCGGTTTTCGAGGGAAGCCGAGGCGCGCGAGACGATGTTTCTAAACCGGCTGGAGGCGATGAAAAATGACTGGCTACAAAGGCGCGTGCCTTCTGACATTGTGTGCGAGCTTTATGTCGGCGTGCGCGACATCACCGGTTGTGCCGGAGATCGTGCTACCGCCACCTCAGAAGAGTTTGATGGTAGTGTTGGCGTTCTCAGACCAGAGCCCGCCAGTGTCGGGGGCGACGATCGAGGTCACGAACCCGAAAACGGGTCAGAGTGAGACGGTTACGCTCAAACGGCTGGAGCCGTGTCAGGATATCTACGCTGACATCAAATACGGCGAGTTGATTTCGAGGTTCGAGGCCTGCTTTCAGGTCGCGAAAAGGGCCCTTGATCGGGTCGAATTGTGGGAAACTTGGGAAGACAATGAACGGGCGGCGCAGGAGGCCGTGAAGGATGGGTAATTCAAACAACAAGGTCACGATTGATGGTTCGAGAGTGATCATCGAGAGCGGTGACGATGTGACAGCGAAAGAACTTGCTGCAGCCGCTCGCGATGACCGTCTTAAGCGTGGTTTCACAATCTCTGGATGGGTCGAACGGCAGCTCGAGCGAGTCTCCGATATCGGGGACGCTGCTGGAAAGGGCATATGGTTCGTTCTGTCCTGGGTGCTGGCATTGTTCGCTATGGCGCTAGCGTTCAACAGCTTCAGTCGAATCTTTCCAAACGACCCTCTGCTCGCCAATATGGCGGGTCTGGGCGGCAGTGCTTTCGTGCTGGGCATCAAAGTCGCGGCTGGTCGCTGGGGGCGCGATATCGCGCAGCAGGACGGGACCGGCCAGGCCATTTTCGGATCGGTGACATTTATCGGCATGTTGGTGGTCGCTTTGGCTGGCGCCAGCTATCAGGCCGCAGTCGAAGGTGACCGTAAGTCCGGCATCATAACCGCGAATGTGGACATCGAAATCTTCGAGGACGAAATCCGGGATCTCAAGTCCGAACGGAGCGCCATGCTGTATTCGCAAGGGTTTCCGCAGAAATCCTCAGAGAGTCTTTCGGAGGACCTCCGCTTGGAGCTCGCGAAGCCCGCACTCAATACGAACGGTGTCAGAACGGGCAAACCCGTCGGAGAGCATGTCCGCGTCGGAGAACCGGATTTCTGCACAGGCGATAGTTTCTACGTCATCCGATATTGCGAGACGATTCTCGACATCGAATCCGATCTACGGCTTCGACTGACATATGAGGAGAAGGGCGAAGAGATCGCCGCTAAACAGCAGCAAATTCGCAATGCCATGGCCACGACGCCAGAGCAGTCTTCGACCATGTCTCTCGCCGAGAACATTACGGAGGGCGTGAGCGCGTTCTTCGTCGGCGCGGGCATTCTTCTATTCTTTGAGATGTTGATGATCATTTTCACGATGATCGACAATTGGGTGAAGTACCGCCAACCGAAAACCACAGAAGGAGCTTGATATGATCGCGCACGTCGGATGGGCCTTGATTCTCTTTGTATTCGCGGTGTTTGCCGTCTTTGGTGTCAGGCAGTCGAAGGGCTTCTTCGGCGTTCTGCTCGCAACGGTCATCGCTTTCTCACTGGCGCATTCGGGCGCGTACGCGTTCAGTGATATGATGCGGGCCTGGGCGGGTTACGATCGAGAGCGTGTCTCGATCAGTTTGTTGACCGCGATCCCGCTTTTAATCGCATTTCCAATGTCGATAAGGTGGCTAGACAATGGCGGATCCTGATTTCTCGAAGTCTCCCAACCAGCTAGCGGAGTCCTACAAGGCGATCATGGCGGGTGACGCGCCTACGGCGATCACAAAACTCGCCGAGGGCACAAGCGCAGATTTCTCGCACAATCAGGTGACAATGGTCATCTCGATTGGGCTTCTTTTCGCCGGCGCCGCATTGATCCAGCGACTTCAACCGATCTTGCAGCCGTTCGCGGATGCCTGGGCAGAGCGGATCAAGGCACGCCAGAAGACGCCAAAGAAGGGTCCGGAATAGGCAGAATGCCATGGATGTTCTGCAGGCCCTCAGACACATTGCTCTGTCGATACTCGCGGGGCGGGATTGTGTTCTGATCAATGTCAAAATCAGGGACGGGCGTTTGATCTTGCCCGATGACAAACCTTACATGGTGGTCGGCGTTCCCGGCGATGATATCATCGACGATGGCAAGCGTCTGCCACCGCCGCGCAAACGGCGACGACATAAAAAGCGAGCATAGTTCGAAAGGCCCCGCCGGGATGGCGGGGCTTTTTTTTGTGCCTGGCGTTCAAAAAATGCGAACCGGGTTCGCTATTGGGCTAATCCGCCCGCCGTTTTGGTGCGGCAATCGATCGGATAGACCTCGACCTGTTTGTGCCGGCAGCGATAGCAGGCGAGCGCGGCCTTCAGGTCGATCACGCTCAGATCCTGGGGGAAGGTCTCCCATGGTATGACGGCGACGTGACCGCAGCGCCGGTCCTGGCAACAAATCGCATACTTGTAGGCGCCGAGATTGGCGGCGAGATGGGCCAGCGATGGGGGCGTGCTAACCGGCTTCGCGCTCATCGCGGGCTTCACGTAGCAGACCGATCATGTCAGCGGCCAGATTCTGTGTAATCCGACGCGTGCCGCGCCTGTACTCCGTGACACGCTTTCCACCGTTCTTTTCCGACAGGTTGAGCTCGCGGGCCAGCTCACTGTTGGACAGACCAAGAATGCTTTGAATGGTGCAGAACTGAGCCCGTGTCAGGGTGGATGGGGAAAGCGCGTCGGGATTCATTGGCTCGTTATCATTCGCAGCGTTCATTTTGTCTAGGGTCCTGTTTTGGCAGGCCCGTGGGCCCTGGGTTTGTGAATTGGTCCAATAGGTGAGCCCCGAAGGGCTCTAGGTTTCCTTTGGAATGTAGAAGCTAAAGCGTTTGTCGGTCATTTCGACCGTGATGCTTGAGCCGTCCAGCAGCCAGATATCGGCCCCAGATCCATCCATGGCCGGGTCGATTCCCTCAATCCATGAAGGTTCATCATAAATGATCCCGAGACCCTTTCGATTAGAG
Source organism: Henriciella sp. (assembly GCA_030066975.1). Taxonomy (GTDB): domain Bacteria; phylum Pseudomonadota; class Alphaproteobacteria; order Caulobacterales; family Hyphomonadaceae; genus Henriciella. The sequence goes on from JASJAO010000013.1 coordinate 4,121, forward strand.
TCTGTCATGGCGATCCGATCTAAACGCATCGTTTCGCACAACCATTCCAGCGGCACTTGTTCAAGTTCCATAATTGGTGCTCCTTTCATTGCTCACCAATTGAACCAGTTCGTTTCGAGCGGATTGCTCGAGCAACGCCGCAGTCCAGAGGGACCACGGCGCAACTTGAAAAATCCGTCTATGCGTCGTTTGCGGCGATCACATAGGGTTTGAATTCCTGACGCTTTGGGGCGGCAGGTTTTGCGGGTTTGCGAGATCCGGCGCGGGCTTTCGCCTTTTGCTTTTTCTCGCGTTCGGCGCGGCGTTCGGCGAGCACAGCCTGATAGGCTTGCATCTCGCGATTGAACTTGCCGTGACGGGCCGCTTCCAGAGCGATCAGGCCAAAGGCGAGAACGATCTGAATGGCAAATGACAGGTAGGTCATATGGTCATCGTTGAAGCGGTCCGCGCGTTCCGGCTTTGCCAGAACGTCGAGACGGCCCTGCGCTGCATCGCGGTCACTCAGAAGCAAACCTCGATCGTCAGTGAGGCCCTTTTGCCGTGCCGCGCAGTTCTGCGGCCCGTGACCGACACAAACGTCGGCCATTGATGGCAAAGCGTCGATTGCAGTCTGCTTTGCCTCAATGGCTGAACTTAACGCCAAGCGTTCAGCCGTATAGACCTTTGTTTCGGAATCGAATTCGGCTTGCGTCAGGTCCTTTTCAAGACCTAAGAAACCACCGGCGACGCCGATGGAATCGACGGTGCTGAACACCGCGCAGGTGGCCAGCAGTCCGGCAAGCGCGATGCCCCGTGTGTGAAAGAGTTTTGGGACAACGCAGGGTGTGATCAGTGCCGAGACACCGAAACCGATGGCGACCGCAATCGCCAGCGGCTTATTCGTCGCCCAAAGCGGCGACGCCCAATAATAGATCGCAAACACTGCGCAAAAGAGCGAAATAGCGACGATAGCACCGCGCGCGACATACCAATCTTCTAGTTTGGGTTTCATGGGTTTTTCCTTTTCAGGTGACCCTATCGGGTCCTTGGTTTGCTGGTTTCGCGCTTTTGCGCTCATCAGGCGGGACACACATCCCGCGACCTAAGGAAGCGACCAAGTGAACCGTGTTCATGGTGGTGCTGATATTCTGCCATGCGATTATCGGGTGACCCGTATTCCTGTTTCCCGCCCGAAGGCTTGTTGCTGGCTTTGCGGTGTTCCGGTGCTCGTTTCTGCCATGTCATGTTCTTTGACACGGCTCGCTAGGTCGCCTCCCTTCCTTCCCCCTCACCGTTTTAAACTAAGGTGCCTGCTTACTCGTCATCGTCTGGTTACTGTCGGGCGGCTCGATCTGCCGCCTTATCCTCACCGTCCTAGCTTTCGTCGCCTTAGTCGATTTCAACCCTCTCGGATCGCGACCCCTTTGGTTTATGCCGTTCCAGTTGGGTTTCTGGAGTGATGGTCGGGTCTATTTGTCCCTTCCATGGTTTCTAATATATGTCATATGAATTACTTTTGCAACCCAAAAAGTGCGTCATTTGACATATTTTTTTGGGTCTGATATTGAGCCTGGCATGACGAAAGAAGAGGCCAGAGCCGCGCTGGACGCGCTGAATATGAGACCGGTCGACTTGGGTCGGGAAATGGCGGAGCTGACCGGAGGCCAGTATTCCAAAACGACCGTCAATAACTGGCTGAACGTTCGCGGACCTTCCGACGCCTGCGTGATCTTTCTGCGCATGAAACTCGCGGCGGCCGGTATCGCCTGGCCAATTGAGCAGCGGGACCGGGCGGCTTAGCCTTCCGTATTGACGGTTCGGCTGCATACCCATAACCCGGAATCATACACCCCGAAGAGAGAGACCTAAGCGGCTTTTGCCGTGGATCACAGCGAGGGTGGAGGCGGCTTTTCGACGGGTCGCTTCATGAATTGGCGGTTGCGCTGAGCAACACGACGAAACGCTGATCACCGCGTCGAAGGTTCAGGTCTAGAGTAAGAGCCGGCGTCAATTTGGGCGTCGGCTTTCCGATTCCAGATCAGGTGAGTATGTCGCCTTTGTTGATGAGATGAACCAGGCGGCGCGCGGTCTTCTGCGCGGCCTCGTCTGGCGACCGGTTCGCCCGCGCCTTGTGCTGTCGGATGGTCACGTCAGGCGCGATATGAAGCACTCCTGCGGCATCTCGGTAAGTCCTGGCCCGTTCCTTTCGTTTTCGCCGCGCGGACCCCGATTCCGTGAGCGGCATCTCGATTATCGGCATTCCAGTCGAGTTCAGTGAGATTTCGAGCGTAGAGACTCGCTTCCCGTCGGCATCGCGGACGCTGTAGATTACGGTGTGGCGCATCTTCACGTCAGACCAGTAGGACCCGACGCAGTGCTTCATGATCTGACCTTCCTCGTGGAGTTTGGGCCCGGTGAGCAGCGCCTGGCAGGTGAGGCCGGTTTTCTCATCGGTCCATGTTTCCGGTAGCGGCGCGATCGAGATCGGTTTGGCGTGGTCGGGCCCGAAACGCTCGATCAATTCAGACTGAGACAATCCGCTAACAAACGTCTCTTCCCATCGCTTCACCGCTTTCAAGAATTCTTGCGCGGTCCAGCGCGGGTCAAAACTGACATTCTCGTCGCGAATGAAGTCGCGATAGTGATGAATCTGTTCTAAGTCGAAGTGAGCGATATGGCAGAGCATGAAGTTAAATTGATCCAATTGCCACGCCATTCCCATATCGCGCACACCACCCGCCAGGAGATTTGTCGCTCTCCGGATCCACTCGACGGATCCTGACATGCTCTGGATCGAATTGCCTAGAACGCGAGGATCTATCGACTCCAGACATCTCAGCATCTTGAGCTCTTCGTGGAGCGACAACGCATAAGCGAGATCATTAATCATCGTGAGTTTGCGCATTGGCCAACTCAGTTTCAGGATCTTCATCACTTCTCGCGTGGAGTTTCCGGCGCCGGCCATCGATCGAACGAGGTTGCGCGATGCCTCCGTCGAGTAGTTGGCGAGCAGAAAGAAAATGATCACTGGCGCGGCTTGCGCCCAATTGATGACGTCTGGATGGCAGCGCAGCAATTGATACGCGCGCTGCTCACTTCGGAAATCCGGAAGACAGGATTGGTGTTTTTCCATCCATGCGACATGGAGGTCTGCAATAGGTTTGGTGATCGCCGGATCCATCGGCACGACAATGTGTTTTTCATCCTCTGTAAGATCATCGTCGCTGCGGTGCTGCACAAAAGATGGCATGACGGTTCGCACGTATTCGGTGCCGCAATGCGAGCAGACGATCTTAGCTCGTTGCGCGCGCCCTGGATGGAAGAGAATAGCCCCACAGCCGCCTTCATCGAAACAGCGTTCTGTGACGAGATCATGCGCCGACCTCACTGCCAGTTGAAGCACAGCATTTTCAGCGGCGCGGCGCGCGTGGTCGCTCGCGGCTGCAAGGTGCGCCATAGCCGTCGCGCGGTGGTCTCGAAGCTGCTCAGGAGGCAGGCGTAGTGAGTACGCAAGTCCCCGTCGAATATCTTCGAGTTTGTCATTGATCTCGTCGGCCATCAGATTCGATCCTCGTCATTCATCAATGCCCGCATCGCTCGTCTTTTTCGGTCTGGCGGGAGCGCATCATACGCGATCGAAAGGTCCAGGCCGAGCGCTGATCCTCTGATCGCATGTAGTCGATCGGGAACGCCTGGCTCGTGCTTCGAGAGGACGCCTTTCTCGATCAGACGCTCGACGATTTCGCGATGCCGTGCGGACCGACCCTGCCAGCGTGCCTCCGAGTATTCGCTGTGTGTCGACGCGCCCAGACAAGAATAGATGCTGCAGACGTACATTTCCTGATGAGTAAAACCGGCCGTCTCAGACATGGGCAAAACCGGCCATCGAGATTTTACCGTTTTTTCGGCTGTTGCCCGGCTGTTTTCGGTCTGTCCTGGTAATTTTTACAGCCAAGCTTTTGATTCCATGGCAAAAGCATCTCATTGGTAATGATGAGGTCGGGAGTTCAATTCTCCCTCGCGGCACCATTTTTCCCTGAACGCTTTATTTTTGCCTAACACACTGAAAGGCAACGATATTTGGGGTTCCAAGAACCCACCCTCTCGACAGTAGGAAAGGTGTGCCGGGAAGGCCAATTTCAGCACTAAACGCTGTAGGTCTAAGCGATCAGTTTTCCAAAGATAACAAGGGCTTGCGAGGAACTGAACAGCGAGTTCAAACAAATCTCGTTTGGGGGTGCGTGGTTTGCTCAATTGCTCCATCTGCTCACGTACCACGCATTTGTCTTCTTCAAGGCCTTGAATGCGGTCTTCACAGGCCTTTTCGATCCTTGGATTGGTGGCTGTAACAATCTTATCCACGAGCGCTTCAATTTGCTTCTCATAGGCCGAGAGCTGCTTGCGCAAAGCGCTCAGCTTGCTCGCCGCTATATCCTTCTGCATCGCCCAGTAGTCCTCGAACATCATCTGCGCGATGCCCAGTAATTTGCCGTTAGGCTGCACAGAGGACAGAAGCTCCACGAACTGATCTTCAATGACTTCCTTGCGAATAGACTTCCCGTATTGATCGCAGCTTTTGGTGCGGCAGCGATAATAAGGGTGGCGCTTGGTTTTCCCGGTACTCCATGCGGCAGTCAAAGGCACACCGCATGAGACGCAATCTACCGCCCCACGAAGCGGAAAATCATGATGAAGGTCTTTGCGGGCAGCAGCGTAAACCCGTCCATCAAGGCGGTCTTGTATGCGGGCAAAGTTGGCTTTTGAAACCAAGGGCTCGTGGACACCCTCGCGATAGGGAACGCCCCATTTCGGCATGCCGACATATCCGGCATAAAGCTTCTTTCGGAGCATCCGCACCACTTTGTATTGGCGAATCCCGCCACCGGGCAAATCCTTCGGGAACTCAGGCTGGGACTCCAAGAACCGCGTGAGTTCAGCCTCAGAGCTGAAGCGCCCGGTTGCAAAGCCATTCAAGGCTTCTGTAACGATAGACGCTAGCGGTTCATCGCGCACCAGCTCTTTACCGCCCCCGCGTGCCTGCACGTATCTGTAGCCAATCGGAGGTATAGACTGCACCGCATAGCCAAGCTCTAATCGGGCGATGCTCTTTTGTTTGGACTGGCGCGCATTTTGTTCGCGCTCTAGCTGGGCCTGTCCTGCGAGCATCAGCTCCATGAACTTGCCTTCTGGGCTTTCTTCGGGCCGGAAGTTTAGAAATTCCACGCGCACGCCACGTTCACGCAGCAATCGCCTCAGGATGAGATGATATTCAGCCTCGCGGGCAAATCGCTTGTGATCATCAAAGATCACCACATAATTTTTGCCGCTGTTTTTGTTTCGGTCCAGATGCGCGAGAAGCTGAACAATATCAGGGCGATCGAGTAAGGATTTCCCCCCTGAAACGGTTTCTGTGAAAACGGCCTCTACGGGATATCCGTGGATGTCCGCATGTTCCCGGCAACGATGCTCCTGACTATCGAGACCACTGCCCTTGAGCTGTTTCTTATCGGAAATCCGGCAGCAAATGAGAGCTGTCCAAGATACCGGGGAGGCCGCGTGGTTTGAATTGGGTTCTAATTGCTTCATGGCGTGCCTCCTTCTGAAACCAAAGGCACGACTTCCGCGCCGGAACTTCTAAAATCTTCGATGCAGGATTTCATTTGAGAGCATAACGCATCACCGCGCTCAATGGGGAGCACAGCTTCGGTGAATTGATGTTGTCCACAGGCTTGTTGGACAGGATGAATCTGAAAGCCGAGATCGACAAAGGAGGTTATTATGAGCCACAGCGCTTGTAGCAATTCGAGCTTCTGCGTCTCGCTTAACTCCGCATCCTCTAGGTAGGGGCGGTACTTCTCTAGGCTAAATTCGATACGTGCCGATTTGTTATTAAGAACCCCTGTTTCCAATGGAGGTGGGGCATGTGTTGTTTCATATGTATGGTCGTTTTCATCCATAGCGGTGATCCTTTTATTTCGTGTTTTTCATGTGCGCTCCTTTCCTCTTCTTGGGGCCACCACATCAGCGGCGGCCCACAAGAAGCGCTTTTGGCTTTTGGCCCGGATGTCTCCGGGCCTAGAGTTCTCGGCCTGGCTCAGGCGATTGTACTCGGGTCTGAGAGTTTTGTTGCGGCTGGGTGGTTGGCACTTGCGCCATCACGGCATCCCGAGCCTGCCCCATATTGTTTTTTTCCGTTTGAGAACTTTGAGGGGCTGTTCGTGCCTGCGCGGTAACTTGCGCCCTGCGATCCAGAACCGTTTCCGCTTTTTCTGTCGAAAGCACCATTCCAGCTTTGGTTTCGATTTGAGAGACAAAGCCCTCTGAAAGAGGCCGGCCCGTGCTCTTGTTAAATCGCGCACGGTCGGCTTCCGTGATGTTTTTCGCTTTTGTGATGTTCGCTGATGGCACAAAGGATGATTCCGTTACGGCAACAAGGCCTACACCTTGCTTGGAGATATCCGATACTGATTCGGGCGCGTATGATTTAGAACCATCAGCGATCTCGACTTTTGTGTTGAAACGATAAGGGTCAACGTGATCGCCCAAGCGTGAGAGTGATTCTCGCTCAATTTGTTCAATCGTGCTGACACGCTTGACCATATCAATGGGGATCATCTCCCCGTCATTTATACTCAAATATTTTACACTCATGTTTGTCTCCTTTCGTTTGGTTTGGGCGGAGTGAAAAAGGATTGGACTCTACAACTTAAAATAGAACAAAGCAAGAACATTATATATCAAAGCTTGGCTCCGGCTTTTTACTTGGCATTTGTTTTGGGATGTTTTCCGCCGCTCTTTGAGCGTCATCCATCACGGTATCACGCAAAGCGGCGAACCACTTATCCTCTCGTGCCGCTTGGTCAGCCCGTTTGCGCAAATCGCCTTTGGGCTTAAGGGATGGCTTGGGAACATCACTGTCCTTCACAGCTGAAATGCTTCCCGTGTCCGTGGACGTAGACTTAGCCAGTTCCTTATGACGATCCTGAGAGCGCCACATCGCATCACGGTCAGCACTTTGCTCAAAGTTGTCGCCGACTTGCGGTAGCCTTAAGAGCGTATCGGCTTTCATCCACGGTGCCGTGAGGTCTTTCGAGGGTGGTGAAGGATTGCGTTGCTCTTCGAGCCGCTTGTTGAACAGCTCATGGTTCGGATGCGCGTAGCGGATATCCGGTGCTTCAGCGGGTGCGGGTTTTTGCCAAAACCACCTCACCGTTGCCACCGCCGTGTATCGAGTATGACAACCATCGGGCATTTAGGAGGTAAATGTGGAACGTCTTCTAATATGCCGCGTGAGCCAACGTAGTCGCAACGCACATAGGTCTTATCAGAATAGTGACCGATATAAGAATACGACCACCTCAAATGCGGCCCGACAGGGTTGACGAGACTCGCGATTACCAGAATGATGAGCCAATATCTAAAGCCACCACTTAAGGCCTTGAAAACAAGGCCTGCAAGAGTTGGTTTATCCAACCTATTCATAGGGCCTCCTCCTTAAGTCGCGTGTGAAGCGTAGCTGGGTGGGGAGAAGCCATTTTTTGCCGTGGAACGGATCAATTCCAACAATGAGCCTAAACGCGTCTATTGCAGCGTAAGGAATGACAGAGACTAGAGCAGCCATATTGCGCCGGATGAAAAGAACGGCGTCATCCGTTCTTCTCAGCTCATCGGCAGTCATAAGAGGGCGACCTTCTTCGCGGTAATCTACACCATCAATGCTAAGACCACCGTTGGCACGATCCCCGCGTTTGCCGCGCGTCATCACACTGGTCTCACCCATCTTGGATACGACATATTCCAAGACTTCTTTCTCACGCGTACCCGGCAAGTAGAGTTGGATTTCCGCTTCTGAAAGCAGGGTAGACAAGATCTCTTGCGAGTAGGCGTCACGAAATGAGCTGAAGTTCTGCAAGAACAGGATCATGCGGCAGTAAGCACGTGCAAAAGTCAGAAGCTTTCCGAGATCGTGGATGAGGAAGTTTGCACACTCATCAGCTATCAAATACGTGGGGCGATGCTTGTTAGGGTGGCGCTTCCACTCCTGCATCGCACACCATTGTATGTGTGAAATCAGCGGGCCCTGCGCTTTGAGTGTATTAGGGTCAACGACCAGAAATACGGTGGTGGGCCTTTTGCCTTCCTTCTGATCCGAAAATCGGAATGTCGATTTGTTCGTGATTTTATTGCTACGAGTAGCGATCCCGAATTTTGATATCATCATCTGTTGCGCCCCTTCCAAGAAGGGATCGGCTGTTCGAGAGTCGGTGTCTGTCAGGAGTTTGACAACACGTGCGCACATAGCACGATAGCGACTTATGAAATCGATGACATCCTGAGGATCATGCAAGTCGTTTTTTGCCCACTCACACTCCTCTAGCGGCATACTCGCATATTCTGGGTGCTCAGGGTCCTCGCTTGTCGGAAGCCTGCCACACCCCCAGAGTGCATGACGCAGCATGGAATCACGATCCATCAACATCGTGGCTGAATCGCCCATCGTGGCTGTTTCGCCATCAATCAATCGGGTTGTGAGGTTTGTCCAAGATATAAGAAAGCGGCTGCCATTCCGAAAATACGTATTGTCGGTCTGACCGGAATTGGACTCTGCAGGTTCAGGGTAGATTTGCTCGGCTTCTTCTTCGAGCAATTCAAACACTTCAAGAATGCCATCTTTGCGCCTGAAACAGTCCGTAATGATATGCGCCGGGTTGTAGCAATCGCTCTCGCCTAAAATGTCGATGTTGGCGTTTGCAAAATTTAAAATCCGAACGGTCTCACCCTCTCTACGAAGTGGTTCCGCAAGCTGACAAGCGAGGTTCCCTGACTTAAAATCTAATACAAGCTTCGATGAGGGGATTGTGAGTATGGTGGGTATAACGATGCTCGATGACTTGCCGGATGAACTGGTACCGCACACCATAGCGCTGCCTTCTATCTGACTGATGATCTCGGTGTAGCGCCCCGGTTTTTCTTCAAAGGCGCCCCAGTAAGGGCCTAGCTTTTTTGGCTCATAGTCGTCTCCCAACTCTCTGAGCGCCTTCACAAGCCCGGCTGTGCCTTTCAGGCCAGTGGTTTGTTGTGCGCTTAGCCACTCAAAAAGATCCCCAAAGCCTTTTGTAATTTGAGCCAAACCGGAAAAGAGGGCGATAGTACACATGCCCAATGCGAGCGATGGCACCAGAATGAATTCAGCGCCGATCATCGCGGGGCCAGTTTTTGAATACACCCAATATGCAGCGCCGCCGATAACCAAAGACGGCAATAACCGCCCCTGACGTTCTGTTTTACCGCTCATGGCTGGTTTCCAGATACGGTCAGAACGCTTTGCTTGCTCAACGCATCCGAATAGACAGAGAAAATCTGATCGAGATGTCGCCAAGCCCCTTCGGGATCGTCAACATAGGCATCAGCAAGGCCTAGAAATTGGCTTTCGGCACTCTGAGACTTGTCGCCAAGCCATATAAATATGGTCTGAACATCGCCTTTTTGCGCCTGCGCCTCAGACCGTATCGACCTATCACCCGGTGCTCCGTCTGTAAGGACGATCAAGGTTTTTATCACGTCATCGGGCCGTGTGTTTAGCCGTCGATACGCCGCCGCCATCGCAGTAAATAAATTCGTTCCGCCGTTAGCCTGAATCGCGGGGATTGAAACGTTCCTGCTGTTGCACGCTAAAGATGGACTGCCATACCAAGTATGCTCACTTTCAAACGCTAGCGCTTCACAGCGAAAGTGCTCAGGCAATTCATCGTAGAGTGCATTTGCAGCACTGACGACTTGAGGCATGTAACCATTCATGGAACCAGAAGCGTCGAGCATAATTACAACCGACACAGGCAAGTTGGTGTTTGTGAATGGCGATAATCTGAACGCTACATCATTCGCATTTTGATCAATCAGATGAATATCATTTGGCCTCATGCGTCTTGGCATAGAAGTCCGCCCATCCTTCAAGGATAGGACATAGCGTGGCTCTCCATCGGCAGAATCTTCAATGCGTTTGACGGACAAATCACCCAAGCGAGAAATGAAGGTCAAACCTGCGTTCGTGTCCGTCACACTCCTATTTAATCGAGGGTCACCTGTCTTTGAGACGTGTTCAACAATTCCGAACTGAGGGCCGTACAAATCCAGGTCTTGTTGAAATTGCTCCACAGGCGTGAGGCTCAGATTAACCTCACCCTTAGGCTCTAAATCTGATACTAGAATCTGCGCATCTGAAGATGCCGACAAGCCCAAAACGCCGATCAGTACAGAAGCTGTTTTTATCCGAACTCTCATTGTTCAACTCCCGTCTGTGGAGCAGCACGTTGAGCTGTGAAGTTGATCCGTGTGCGGGTTTCATCCGGTCTGAGAATTTCAACCGTGTGGTACTTTAGCTCTGAAATTTTATCCTCATTCAGATAATCCCAAAGCGGCGCATATTGATCTCTGTGAACCATCATCGCTGAAAAATCGGCGCGTTCGGCCTCACTGAGGATGGTTGCCAACTGAATCCCCGCACTCACAGTCTGGGGGACATGAACCGACGTCACATTATCGCACGGGGATGGAACATCTACGAATGGGCCGATATGAACAATGCGGATGCTCTCATACCCATGAATAGCAATATCGCGGCTGATATTGGCGTAGGTGCGTCCCAGATCGTTACATCTGCGATCAAACCCTTGGATCTGTGAAAAAATAAAGCCGCCATCGCGCTCTAACTCATACGCTGAACCAGAAAATACAGCGTTCGTCGCATCGGTTGTTTTGACGATCTGGATGCGGTGGTTTCTGCGCCGATCACCAGAGGTATTTTCAATCTCATTTTGAAGTGTGTGAACAAAAGCTGCATCCACAATAGGTTTGTCACTCGCCGGATATAGGCCTTCGCTCTTTGAAACGACCACATAGGTCACTTCAAGGTTGGGTTTGCGCGAGAAGAGTTGCGCTGACGCGCCTTGGATTGGGCTTAAAGCCGTGGCTGCGAGAAGAAGAGAAATGGAAAGGTATTTCATAACCGATCTCCGTTTGCTTAGATTTTTGGGGAATGAAAAAGACGGGCGGTCACCGCCGCGAAAACGAGATTGATGCTTGAAAACAGCAATGCCAGGGGAAAGGCGCGTTCTGCTTGCCACATTAATTTTTCGCGTTCAGCATCGACTGCGAGTTGATTGCAGAATGGGTTATTCCCATCGCAATCAATTAACTCTTCCAGACCAACTTTGGCCTCGGTCGTAAGATTATAAAGCTCAAGGCTGAATACGAAGATGAGTGCAAGAAGTCCGAGGCAGAACCAAACCCGGTTCATCTTTGTCGCAAAGAACGTTGCTGAATTCGAAAATAAATCGGACGCAAATGCCGTCTTAAAGACAAAGACTGGTAGCAACGCGATCAGCATCGCCTGCATCAATGCGAATACGTCATTCACGTGCAGATCAGGAAAAATGTAGCTCAGGATCGGCAGAGGGATATTATCGTAAACGCTGATTACTTTGGAGCAGATCGCAAGGAGAAGCAGGATCATTACGACCTCGCACACGACCGCTAGGATCTTAAAAATACGCATGTCAAAATTCTCCATTGGCGTTCGCAGCCAAAATGGATGCGGTTGCTTGATTTTCAGGAAGTGCGAGCAGCGCTGATGCGATCAGCATGAAGACGCAGGCCGCCCACTTTTGGACGTTCATTGTCTCGCCAAACAGCCACACACCAGAGGCCAAAACTGCTAGCGTCATGGCGCAGGTTGTCAGAAGAAATCCGACTGCCAGTCCGTCCCTAATGACCTGCAAATACAGAATATTCGCCAGCGTGCAGACTGCGGTACCACCGACAAAGTAAGTGAATTTGCCCGTCTCGGCGGTTTGTTTGAATAGGATCTCGCCCCAGACGAATAGGGGCGTAGAGACCATGAGACATCCAACAAGGGTGGCTTCTTTTGGCAAGGCTACGATGTCAGAACTTAGGTACAGCTCTGCTATTCCCATCTCAGATGGGGTGATCGATTTTTGAGTTTTCATAAATATCTAGTCCCTGATAAGGTCAGTAATCATGTGTGACAGTACTGAAGGCAAACCCAAGAAAGACCATGGAAATATTGTTTCCATCCATGGAAATTCTGTTTCCATTTCAGAGCTTCAGCCGACTGGAAGCCATCACAAACTCACGCCGGAACAGCTTAGGATTGTTAGGAGTGACACGTTCTACGTTCCGGTCACACAATGGGATTACTATCGCGAGTTGTTACTCGAATACCAAAAACAAGAGGGCATTAGCCACACGAAACTGCGTGACCGCATTATGGAGCCAGAAGACAAGATCGAAACCGAACAAGCGCTTCTAACCGGCAAGATTAGCCAAGATGAGTTTCGTCGGGGGAAGAAAGTTCGAGCTAACGACAAACTTTCAATGACGGATCTGAAATCGTGGTTGGAAGGAAATTCATCAAAACGTACAGAAAAGCAATTCAAGTACATAGACCGGTTCATTGTGACTGAAATTCCAGACGGTCTATACTCCTTGATAAAAAAGAATGTCGCCTTAGCGAGGCGCAAGTACCACGTTGGAGCGCTCGCGGATATGTTTGGTCACCGGCATATTATCAGTCCACGTGACCTTCCTCTTTCTGTGCTCAACGAAACAGTATTCTTTGGACATTTCAGCGCCGGAAATAGAAAAACACCATATTCGTGTCTCCTCCGCATTGAGAGTGAAGGAGACATTGCTGCTCACTGCACCTTGATAGTGTTCTGGGACGGAGCAGACTTAAGTCATGAGCTTCGACACCCAATCGATATTGTCCAAGAAGATCACATAGTTGAAGTCGCACATGGCAGCCTTGTGTATTTGGACTCCGAACTCAGGCCGGAGTTGTATGATTGTCCAGATGGAGGATCGAACGAAACGAACAGTGGCCTTTACGAACCTTGGCTGCATGCTGATTTTTTCTTCTCGTCATCAGAGGCTTCCGATCCAAGCTCACCCGTGAGGTCATTCTTTGAGCACCAGAATACAATTAGCATGAACTTTTCTGGCGAGCCCATGGAAGTGCAGAGTACAAATTACTATGAACGTGTCTCTAACACGATAAGTCGTTGTAGCTTTACGTCGGATGGATACAGAAAAGCAAACCTAAGTACAGCGTACCAGACGCCAGAAATAATCCGTATACTGAATAAATATTGCGTCGAGTGGACGAATGGCGCATAATAAGCAAATCGTGAACTCAGAAGAAGGCTATGTTACTGCTGATTTATTCCTTGCGGCTCGAAATGACGATCCCGCAATGATGAGGCAAGCCTTATTGGAAGGCCAGTCACTCAGAGAAGTAAGGCCGGAAGATGGGAGAACCCCCACTCATGAAGCCGCAGCTTTTGGAAGCGTTGAATTTTTAAAAGCAGCACTAGAAGTCGAACCAGATATTGTTTGGGTGAGGGATCTTCGGCATCGGCGACCGTACGAGTACGCCGCGGCGAGAAATGACAGAATTTCGATGCGTTTGATCGCTAATACAATGTATCCTGAGTCTCAAAAGCCTTTGCCACCTGAACAGTAACCCTCAAACCGCAATCTTATACAAATCCAGCACCTCTTCAGGCAGGATGCCGACATAGCGCAAAGTCTCTTCCGGCGTTTTGTGTCCCAGTGCTTTCATGATCAGTTCCACAGGCTGCCCGTATGTGATGCGCATATGATACGCCCACGTCTTACGAAGCGTATGCGATCCGTAGTGGCCCTGCAAACCGGCCTCTGCGCACCAGCCTTTCACCAAAGAGCAGCACGTGCTCACGCTCAAAGCATCCCCTGTTTTGCGTGAAGGGAAAAGCGGTGCATCTTTATTGGGGGCCGGATGCTCCGCCAGCCAGCGCGACAAAGACGGGAACACCGCCTCATTGATCATGACGGCCCGGTATCGGTCCTGCTTGCTCTGCTTGAGATCAATGATCGTACCGGGAAACGCATATTCAACCTGCCTGACCGTTAGTGAGAGCAACTCATTCATACGATACGCCGTGTTAATGCCCATGACGAACATCAAATGGTTTCGAGGGCTGGGCAGAAGCTTGCGCTTGATATCGGCAATCGCGGTGCGGTCCCGGATCGGGTGAACTTTAATTGAAGACCCTTTCTTTGGGTGATTAGGGTTTTTGCAAATCTGCGATGCAGCCATGATGCGTCCTTTATGTCCTCGCGCACAATATTGCGAGAGCATTATACATAATAAATTAAATGCAAGCACTTAAATGTCGGCATTTTTGTTTATATTTTTGAATGATTACTATTCCATTTTTCTTAGTATTACTGAAAAAGATGAATAATTACAAGCTTTTTAGCGCCGTTGCTTTTCGATATACGCCCGTGCTCACGGTGTGAATAACCAAGCAAATACAATGCGCTAAACCTCAATCCCAACTTTACTGGAATAGTTGGGATACCTGATATGGCAGGCATAGTATCAAAATTCACAGGTAAAGCAGCCGCAATGGTTGGGGCGGGCGCACTCGCGCTTAGTCCAATGGTGGCGACTGCGAATGCGCAGGAGGCAAATGTAGTCCCTGCCTCGGTCATTCCGGTCAGCTTTTCAGAGGATGCAGAAAACGCCGCAGGCGATTGGGCAAAGTTGCACCCAGACGGCATATCCTTCGCGGTATTTTACGGGACAGGACAGGGCTTCTCGCCTGAGTTCATTCAAGACAAGCTAGTTGATGTCGCCACTACCGATTCATGTGTATCGGAAGTTGGCGTTTTCTTCGAGCAGAACGATCAGCCGGGAACAGGATTTTCAGTGTTCTATGATGGTCATTATGAAACCAACTTGAGAATGGGAGAGGTGCTTCCATTCACCGACAACGTCGCTGTTGAGCATATTTGTACCGGGAACGAGATCATTCAAACGGCGGAGGCTGATACTGGGCCGGAACCAGTTTTTTAGTTAGCCAGTATATGACGAGAATGCGTCCATTTCAGATGCGCTTGCTGAAGTAGCGGTTGTTTTGTCCATTCTCTTATCAGCAACTCTTTCTGCCGCCCGTTGCGCCGCTTCTGAACCTTCATCTCTTGCTAGCCATAGCGCTTGATCATTCGCTGTTTCAAAAGCAGCATTCCGTTCTTCAGTGGATGCCTCTGGGTCATTAGCGACTCTGTCGAGTTCCGCCGCAGCAATTCTGGCTTGCCTTAACTCCCATTCTTTCCGCGCCCACTGTGCGAACTCACCATATTTCGGGTGATCACGATATTCCGGTTTGATATTGCCGTTCTCATCCAGCATCTCATCAATGAGCGCTTGCTCCACGCGATCTCGGTAATCGGCAAGGCTTTCACCGTCCATGCGCTGCGGAATGATATCCTCATCCAATATGTCAAGCGCCAGATCCTCGCGCCATGCATCGCCATAGCGGTTTTCAAAGTCAGCTTCCATGTCATCAATCTGGCGACCGAGCGCATCAATCTGATCCTGCAAGGCATTCAGCGTCACCAAGAAGAGATGGTTCTCCGCCGACTTTCGTGCTGCCGATTGCTCAAGCTGGTTCCTGAGAATGATGAGGTCCGCGCCGTTGATACGGATGCTAAGCTGGCTGGGGTCCAATTGCCCGGACCAAAGCTGGCGTACCATGTTAGCCTGCACACGCTGCTCGGCAGAGCCTGTAGCGACCCGGAAGCTATTGGCGAGGGTTTCGTCCAGTTGGGTTCTCAGGGCAGAAGAAGCCGCTTTGTCAGCGATGCTTGATCCGCCTGAAACTTGATCCTGTGCTGTGTTTTCCGGTGTCGCCATGCACACCCCACTTTCCCTGTATTTCGCCTCTTTTCGGGCGTTCAGTTGAATTATTTTCAACTCAGAATGACCAAAATTCATATCGTCATTTCCGAGGCATTTTTATTATGCACAACAGCTTTTAACAAATATGTAAAATTAGATAAAATTCGTATAAAATACAATGTATTGAATCTATACTGAGAGTGATGAAATACGAGGAAACGCTAGCTCTAACCGAAGACAGAGTTCGAGTGCTTCAAGAGCACCGCATACGGACATCTGTTGGGCCGCAGGCGCTCCTGAAACCCTATGGTGCAAAACGACCTCAAGGCCTCAATCATGCAATGGTCACGCACTGGCTGGGCGGGCGGATCAATCAGGTCAAAAAGGTGCATTATGACTTTGTGATCGAGGCGTGGGCCGCGCTGGAAGATGACCCGTCAGTTGAACTTACCGATGAGATTTTAAGTCGCCTCAGAATGCTGAGGCAGACTTCAGGCATCCCACCGGAGATATTACTACGTCACGCGGCAGAGGTGCCCGATGGCCTTACGCCCGCAAAAGTGCAGCAAGCCTTGGATGGCTCTCTAAAGACGCTTCGCCTGAGATATCTGACCTTCCTGCAAAAATCGTGGGGTGATGGAGGCTAGACCTGAAAAAACCTGAATTGTACTACGGCCCGAAGCATGAAGCACCCACGCCTAAGCCTGCGGACTGATTTCATCTATCAATTCATAGTTTGACCTGAAATCCCGGCTTAGCGCTACGCGCAAGATGTGCGTGTAGTACACACGCTATCTTGGCAGGAGGGCCGCTGCGCTCTCCCTCCGTGCACCACCTTCCGCCATGGCCCGCCTCAAGCCCTGAAAGTCACTCCAATTCCGCTTTCAGCTTCAATTGCATTCCAAATCAGGGCTATCACCGGGCCATCCAGAACGTATCGCCGTTCCATCACTCGTCAGGGAATTTGGCCCCCGACACCCGCCATTTAAGGGAGCGTTCCTGCTACCCCCAAAAACCCCATGACCATTTCAGGGAGATGTTTTCAGCAAGACAATTTCATTGAGACTGTATGACGGTTTGCACTCACTTCTGATATCCGCAACGGGGTACCATGGGGGACATCCTTTGGCCCTTTCGAGACTTATAGGCCTATTCGCCGAGCGTCTTCTATGCTTTCAAAGGTGGACAGTTGCTTAGTGAGCACCCAACCTAGACAGGGTTGGTGTCGATTTGATTATGAAACAGTTAGTACGACCTGAGCCTCTTGCATTGATAAGTGTCCCTTGCGGGTAGCTGCTCGATTAATGCTTTGTGAAAAATTCTAGTGCTTCACGACTTAAATTCACCCATCTTGGCAGTCTTTGATTTCTGCCAACGTTATCGCGAAGTTTACATTTTATTGAGAGTGAATTCGCAGAATATTGGAACTCATAGTACTTGATTAGAAAGTCTGTTTCCCTTCCGTTTAAAAGCTCTATTACCATTCTAAGCTTCTGTTGTTCGTCTTCTCGGTTCTTCTTTTTTTTGTCACCTGAATCTGAACCGCCGTAACTGCTAGCGAGAGCCATGATTGCAAGAGTGGTCATCTGAGAACGATTCAGTATCGGCTTCTCCAATATCAAACGCGAAAGAAATGCGTTCATAAAAAGCGATGATGGCTCAATTTTAGGAAAAACTTCGAGCGCCAATTCTACGAAATAATCATTCGGGGACGTAGAGATTGAGACGGCAATGGCGAGCTCGGTTGCTAATCTTCGAAGAATTTTTTTCTCCGATGGTATTCGCGGTAAGCCCACAACATGCTGAGCCGCTAAATACTCCTGAAGAGACTTATGAGAAAACTCGAATTTATCGTACCCAGATCGAACAAATAGACCTGTGTGGGCTTCAAGCTCTGAAGCGATAGTAATAGACGCGTCTATGGGTAAATTGAAGTCAGGAGCCATTGATTGATAGCATTCTCGAAGAGTTTGGGCGCTAAATACTTCGGAGTTAATTTTAGTTGTCAGAAGATAACCCAATTGACCTAAGAACTTTTGCTTTTGCTCCCCCCTGAAGTGGTCGTGTAAGTGGGCCCTCTTCACAGATCTCTGACTATCCCAATCTTCAACGAGCAACCCCACGACTTTAGAATAGACCAAACTTGGGCGGTCAGGAACTTTATCCAACCTTTCAAATAGCTCACAAAGATGGGCCAAAAATAATGGTCTCAATGAGTTATCGGCAAAGGTTGTGTCTAGAAGCTGTTTCGTAAACTCAGATGCCCGTTGTCGGCCAAGCCAACGTCGAGCAAAGAGATCTATTTGCTCTTGGTTTAATGGAGCTAGCTGAAAAACCCGAACTCCTTCTAATGAGTAGCTAAATTCACCAGTTCTGCAAGTTAGCACATGGAACGCACCTTGATCTGGATCCGCTACTCGGCACGCTCGCCTAAATGAATCAAGAAGGGCCTGTTTAGATCGGTCATCTTTACACTCATCGAACCCATCAATTATTACTAGAGGCCTGAAAATGCGAGCTACCTCGCCATAAAGGTCTTCCAAGATAGAAGCCTTGTGTTCTCCAGATAAATCATAACTATCAAACTGAACAATTACTCCTAACTCAGAGAGCACCTTTTCTTGGATGAAAGAGCTATGAATGCTATCAACGTGTAGTTCTCTGACACGAATGAGTATTGGGGCTCTTTCAAAATTTTCTTTGCGGCTCCGCTTATAAAACGAATTACAAAACTTCTTCATGGAAGTTGTTTTTCCCGCCCCAGGCCCCCCCAAAATGACCAAATGCTTTTCTTGGGAAATGAGAATGTCTTGGATTGGGATGGTTTTTTCCTGCTCGGTGTCTTCCATGTGAGTGTTTGCCGGAGTCACCATCGCGTCTAAGTCTACATATATCTTGCTAACCTGTTGTTCCCGCCTTGCATCTCTGAAGTTTACGGTATCAGCCCATACATGAATTTTAGGAGTCAATCGCGACATGGACTGCTCGAAAGAATCTGGAATATCTATCCATCGACACAGAACAGAACAACGTAATTCCGAGTTCGCGATCTCCGCAATCCTATTTTCTATCTGTTTTTTCTTAGCAACATTTTTTCGGATTAGGGTCTCGGTGACCTTCAGCTCTGTTGATTGCGGAGGTTCTTCGCCGGACTCTCTGAGCTTATCAGAATACGAAAGGCGCACGCTTCGCGAAGTATTCTTGAGGCGTCTTATTTCGGTTTCGTAGCTGCTAAGATCTTCGTTTAATGCGGACAAATCAGCCGACTGTAAGTCGTTAAACTTCAATTCGATGTTGTCTTCAAACTCTCGGATCGCCGTCAAAAGCTTGTCTAACTTTTGGTTAGAAGTCTTTATCGCAGAATCAATGTTATTGAGCTTGTCAACTTGTTTTCCAATCGCATGAGCGATC
Source organism: Henriciella sp. (assembly GCA_030066975.1). Classification (GTDB taxonomy): domain Bacteria; phylum Pseudomonadota; class Alphaproteobacteria; order Caulobacterales; family Hyphomonadaceae; genus Henriciella. Next base: position 23,253 of record JASJAO010000013.1, read on the forward strand.
GCAACTTGAAGCTCAGGAGTGATCGCTTGGATAAAATCACTGCGACGAGACAAAGCCAGGAAACTCTCGCTGAGAACTGACAGCAGGATATTCTCTATGTCTGATGCTTCCACATATCTTTTTTTTGAAAAGCCCTCTAATTCATCTGAAGAGATGCCAGACAGTACCAGCCTGGCGGCAACCTCGGGAAAGTCGTTGGAGTTCACGAACGATTCTGCGATTGAAGTTCGGCCAAGTTGCAGGCTCTCATAATTTGCTAAGAAGAAATCTTTAGCTGCGTTCGCCGTCTTGATATTGTCAAAGGAGTGAGTCTCCCATTCGTTATCGATCGCGCTACGTAGATCGCTCTTTATTTGCTTTAGTTGGGTCCTCTTTATTACCTTGGATTTCTCTAGATGTTCAAAAACCAATGATATCAAGTTGGCTGCGCCAATCGCTCCAGCTATTGCTGCACTGCTCACCGCAGCAGCTCCTGCGGGAAGACAGGCTATGGAGAAACCCACACCGAGCGTGAGGTTTACCATCCCGTCAACGGCATTGTTCTTCATCGCCCCCCCAACACGTGGCTTCATACCTAATAGAATAATTACCTAATTATTAGGAGCAGTTGCACCGTATTAGCAATCGTAGTCATTGCTATGCTCGTCCTAACACACAAGTCAAATGGTACGAGTGTTGATGCTCCCAACCCTGACTAGGTTACAACGGCCAAGATCCGTTCAGGAATGATTTCACGCCGCTCAATTTCGTTGTATCTTAAACAATAAAGTTAGTTTCCTGCATTTATATAGTGTTGCAATGCGTATCGCCGTCAGCTCGCTATCCCAAAGCTCGCACGGCACACAAGAAATGCAGATCAATTTGATACGATTTCCCTTTATAAAATGGAGGGATATTCAAATAAAATTTTCTCTTTAATCAAATCAGTAATATTATTTTACTTGGATTGCATAATTACACATTCTTGCTGCGCAAGACTATTGATGATAACGCATTAGCCATAATTGGTGGAACTCTGGGGGATACAATGCGTTCATATAGTTTAATCTCGCTCCTATTCATGGCTATGGTCGCCTCTTGCGCTTCAAGCAATGCGCAGAGCCGCGGCGGATCAGTCACCGAAGCCACGACAAGGCATACGTCCTTCATTGTAACATCAACCAATACTTGTTCAGACATAGTTACGCCACCGGATAATGAAACTGGGTTATCCCTACTCATAGCACCACTCGTCAGCTTCGCTGCTGACAGCGTATTCGGAGCTATCAATGCCTATGTCGATCAGCGGAAAAAGGATCTCAATGGTGCGTTCCTAGCCAGCGGTGCGATTATGCAAAATCCCGGCAATGTGAACTGCATCGGTATCGTTCGCGGAACGATCGGTGAAGCAAATTTCAACGATCGCCGAAAAGGGAAAATCCCTCAGCCTTCGTTGCAGGCGCTCGGACTATCTGACTATCCCGACTTTATGCTCCTTCTGAACTTAAATTCATCGGGCGACTCGCTCGAGATAACGGCGGAGCATCTACGTTACGCTTCCACATCAGCTCGTCGAAATGGAAGCAGTCAAAAGAACGTAGCCGTTGTACTGGGCTTTTCGAAGACACCGATTGAATCGGCGTCTGGCATAACAAAGGACTCCACGATTGCTCGTGCTCCGATCAACCTGGGGAAATTGTCTATCGGACGGTATTATGAAGCGGATACTCTTACCGACGTTAGTTTTGGATTGCCGTTGGGAAATGACGACTGGAAAGCACCGATATCTATTACCGCCTCTGTTGTCGAAAGCGAGGAGCCAAGTTTGGCGTTGACGGTCCTTTCAAAAGCTTGGGAAGATAATAAGGGCGATTTTCAAACTGCTTTTGAAGAGCTCTTGAAATCGGCTCTTGGTTCTGATGACGATGACTCAAATTAAATGCAGTCTCTTATCGTTCATGATTTACGGTTTCGCTTTATCCCTGATTCTACAAGCTCAAGCGCAACCGAAGATCACATATGATACGTGGACGCCGCCCGAAACTTCTAAACAGGTTTTGGATGGCCAATTTGATGAAACGAAGAAACTTATTGCTGAGTATGAATCGACTCGTACAGCGTTAGAAAACCTAGAACTTGAAATTGATGACCTTAGGTCGAGAACATTCTTGTGGATTTTCCCAAATCAAGAGGCGCAAGAACGAGCCGAAGAAATGTCGGCAGAGCTCTTCCAAATGAGCCCCGTGGCCAAAACGCAGTTGCATGCATATGAGACTATCCTCGCTCAGTATTCGGCGAACCTTGTTGGGCACTCTTCAGCTGGTTTGTTCGTCAAAATGGACGAACTCGCACCTGCCACTAGAGATGCGTTTCGGACGCAACGGCTCGTTCAGTCGCGAACCGTGTCTAATGATTCCGAGGGCGTTATGGCGATCCGGCTGTTAGATGTCGAACTGGAAGAGAATGTCGAACTTTCTATCACGAACCCAATATCAGGCTACACTGAGACTTTTGAGTTAGACGAAATCGTAAATTCTAACGGCACATCCTCTTTTTTTGAAGGCCGCGAAGTCACGATTTCTCTGATTGATAATAGAACTATTCGACAATCTCCGATTGTCTTAGATTCGCTGATTCTGGAACGCATCTACATGGTCCCCAGTGAGGCAGATCAATACAATGCGCAGTTCGAGGACCAAGAAGACACAAACGTGAGCCCAGTCCCCGAGAGCTCACCCGTCGCACAAACGACATGCGGGCGAACCGATGACCGAGTTCAGAAAAAAATTGAATTCATCGGTCGTGTTTCATTCTTGGTGGAACAAAAAACGACAGAACCATATTGCACGGCCTTTATGCTCGAAGGCGGCTTAGGGGCTACTGCGGGGCACTGCCTTGATACAGATAGGTCTTTGATTAGAGTAGAGTTCAACGTTCCGGATTCAAGATTGGGCAGCCCCAAACTTGGAAGCCTTGAAGATGTTTACCCACTTGTGATCAATTCCATTAAGTGTCGGCAATGCGAAGAGGTCGATGATCCTGAGCGCGGTCTTGATTGGGGAATATTCCAATTTGGACATAACCTAAGTGGATCTAGTAAAGACACTCCATTTGACGCTTACGGCTCAGGGTTCTCGTTCGCAGAGGATGCCACGAACCAAGATGAAATAGAAATTGCTGGTTACGGCATGCATACGAACCGCAAGACGACACGAACACTTCAAAGTGCAACTGGGGAAATGATTAGTATCACAAAAGTCGAGGATGCCCCGGTAGCGCGCGTGCTAAATCATAAGGCTGATACGAATTCCGGATCATCTGGGTCTCCAATTCTCGCAGTCAAGACAATAACTACGGGCGAAGAAAAATTGGTAGCTATCGGGATTCACACGCATGGAGACTGCCACGAAACCAACAACTACGGAACGTCGTTTCAGAATGGGGAGTTATCAAAACTGTATGAAGAGATGACTGCCAACGACGTCAACGAACGCGGCACGTCTGACAACGAAACCGAGGCTGAAATCACCGCAATGTCATTCACCCCAAGCTGAGAATTTAATCGATTTCGATCAATAGCCTATCTCTCGCGTTAGAAGGAGATATCTTCCCGGGCTGCCTCGATAACACCATCTGGCTACGAGCTGGCCGTGACATTGCAATTGAGTGTGCAATGAACCAATACTACAGGCTATAAATGGCTAAGAAACGCTACATAAAACTATATATTTTCAATGATTTGCGATTTTTAGTGGAGTTTACCAAAGTTGGGGGCAATGTCTTAAATGGAGCGCACAAGCCATTGGCACATGTAAAGTGACCGACTGTTTCTGGCGAGAAATCGCCGTTGGTCAGGCTCGCTCTGAACGGCTGAAACGCGAGCGAAAGCAGACATTAGACAGGGGCAAATAAGCGCCAATGGGCACGGCGTTGAAAAAACGTTGTCGTTCGGCGTTTGACGTTATGAAACGGTGAAAACAGCGATTTACTTTTCATAGCTCTGCATTGTCTGTCCAAATCGAGACCTTCAAATTGTAAGTCTGCGATATTGATAGGACCTTTTTCGAATGAAGGTTCCTTGATCGGGTTTTGACTATTCAAAAGAACAGATTCGGTTGTCGATTAGTCGGATCTTCGCACAAAAACACCTCGGACTGGTTCCCCCAAACGATACACGTGCCGCGGCCTAGAAAAGTCACGCGTTCAATTTTGGACATACCGCGTGCATGAAATGACCCCAAGAATTGCCCGTCCATATTCCAAAATACAACATGGGAATTTTCGTCCCAAGAAGCTAGTCCTCGTTCGCCTGGCGCAACCGTCACGCCGATGACGCCGGCGCGATGTCGATTGAATTCGATATTGCGTTTTTCAAACGCTAAGCGTTCCTGGTTCCAATAGCTGATACGAATATCCCCTGTGCTTCCCCATGATATGATTGCATCCCGCGCGATGGGCTTGGCGCCACTTAGGTAGGAATTGTGGACGCTTAGTCTCGACCAGGTTCCGTGATGCAAAGACAGTAAAACCGCATGTCGCCTTAAGCCCCAAAGCAAGACCATGTTGCGATGAATTAGCTCGCATCCAGTAATCGCGCTCGTTCCAAGATGGAAGCGCTTAGGACGTTTCAATGACATTTGGAAGCGTTGCGGCGTAAAGCCTAAATCGAAATACTCTAAGTCTCCATTTGTGAGACAGATGAGCAGTCGGTTTTCCCTCAGAGTGTAGACAGAGGAAATTGCCGTTCCTGAATAAGTCGTTTCGGCGACGCGGTCCCCAACCGGGTTAAACAGTTCAAGCGTATCGTCTTGGTAGAGCCCGTAACCAGCATCAAAGACGAAGCTGCGCTTCTTTTTTTTGCGGAAGCTCTTCGCGATTTGGATCTGATCAAACCCCGGTTCTGCCCCGAGTTCGATGATGAAACACTCCTTGTCGCTTTCAAGGAGCCCCAAGCGATAGCTGAGTTGCATTTTATTGAATTTGGATTCAGCAGGGGCGTACAATGAAGCCTGCGTTTGAATTTCATCATCTCTGACTATGACAACTTTGTCTTGATATAGAAGCCGCGCGCCCGCGCTGCGGTGCTCCAGTCCATCGACTTGGATCAAACGGCTCCCATCTGCTTCTTCCAAGCGCTCTGCCCTACCATCATCAAAAATACGATAGAAGTTCCCTCGATCATCAACGAGATCAACGTGCGTAGAGCGCTCAGCAACTGCCCCAACAATTGGATAATCACTAATTGCAATGTTTCTATGAGCAACTGGTTCACCGTGACTTGGAACACCGAGATCGATCGGCGATTGTGCCAAAACGTCGCCACAAAACGCGTCAAAATCCGATGCTTGTTCCAGGGCTTCCCAATCTACAACGGCTGCATTGAACTTACAGCCTCTGATTTTGCACCTATCAAAGGTGCACCCTGTGAGGTCGGTATTAGAAAAATCTAGATTGCGCAGATCTTCTCCATCGAAACAGATATTGCGCCAACTCCCGCCTGCAATATCCGCCTCATCTAAGCTCGCAGCGCCCAAGAGTTCCCTAAATGTGTTCTTTTTACTATGTAGCAGATCGAGGATTGTGCGTGAGGCAATCTCTTGGACTTGGCCTTGAGGAATGCCCTCCGGCAGATCAAATGTGATCGAGCGAAGATCATCGCCCATCGCCGAATTCCCTTTGTTTTCGGACATATCGCTCTGACCCCATATCAATCACGCGGTCTTCAGAACTGATAATTCTCTTCTCTATCTTTCGCTCGGCAATACGTTCGATCTTCGTACGCAATTCACTGTCAATTCGCCCGACGGTGCTCTCTAAGTCTGGGTTCAAAGCAACCCTCATGAATGGTGTTTGGATCGAAGCGCCCAACGTAAACGACGCATCTAGCGCCATTCGGGTGACGGTAAAGGTCGCCGGATTCATGATTTTTACATTTTCATTCAAGGGTTGAGCCGGCGCATAATTAGCAACCATCCAAGCGGGCGCAGCTTTGGTACCAACTTCGCGAACAGACAGATTTGGGTTTGAATCGATTGTGCGCTCGGTTTCGCGTTCAACTTCGATGTCGCCTTCTAAGCTCATATCGATTCGAAACTCCCCCAAAGACACGCAACCTAAGAAGACAGGGTCTACGATTTTCTCTTCACCGGATTGATTCGTGTTGGATGTGACATCGGCTTGGGTATCGACAAGATTATTCTGGCTCTCGGTCAGCTCCTCGCGCCCACAAGAAAGCGGCATAACCATAGGCTTCGCGACAATAAGCCCGCTCCAACTATGATCGTCGGTTTCGACCTGCTCTAAATCGAATACGAAGAGCCGCGGGTTGGGAAATGGTGTTGAATTTTTGCGCTCGACCACGCTTGAGGCTTCAATCTCAACCGGGTCTCGGCTCGGGAAAAGAAAATTATAAAACGTCTTTGCATCTGTATCGCGCCGTCTTTCACCATTCCCAAGTGCCTCGACATCGAGGTAAAAAATACACGGCCATTTGAGTTCATAAACTTGCAATATCGCGGCATGCACGTCTGTGCTAAGATATTTGGGAGCTACCAGGCTCTTCGCGTCGGAGATTCGGCTTGCATTGGTAAGGTGTCCCAGAGATCTGAGCTCTTTGACGAGAGCTTTGGCTGTCGTCGGATAGTCGTTTTGCGGCTTTGAGTTTGCGTAAGTGAACAGCGCATCCAGCTTTTTGGCAAATTCAAAAAATTCAGGTTTTTTGGTCATACCAAATTTTTGTCTCCGCACGCATCATTCGGAAAAAACGTATCGCCGGATGCGTGTAAGTTCAACGAGTTGCAACGAAGATTGCATCAAAATTTCATACAATTGCGCGGCGAAGCCAATATAGCGGGCGAGGTTGCATTTTAACCGGTTTGTGATGGCTCATAATTGCTTGGGTTTGCGGCGATATTGCATGCGAGATTTGAGACCGTTTGGGCATCCAAAGGAGATGCCTCATGAGATTCGATCACGCGCTCGCTTCAATTGCTCTATCCATAAGCACTTTAACGCAGAGCTTCACTGCAAGCGCAGAAAACGGAGCTAGGTGCTTCATACTTGAAAGCCACCAAGTCCGCGCGCTAGACGCTTATGGAGCGGGCGGCTTTAACGCTTCTAGAGGCAGCCGGGTTCACCAAGGTCTCGACTATCTGTTCGATCCGGGCGAGATCGTTACATCTCCCGTGTCAGGTACAGTATTGCGTATTGGCGTGGTTTATCTTGGCACCGAGTTCAAGCTGGTTGAAATCGAAACCAAAGAGCAACTGAAGCTTCGGATTTTGTACGTGGAGCCTAGTGTTGAATCCGGCCAATCAATCGAAGCTGGACAGCTGATAGGGCGAGCACAAAACATCGGTCTCAGGTATCCCGGCATTACGCCACATGTCCATATTGATGCAACGGACAAGTTTGGAGTCAGGGTCGACCCCAGGAACCTGCGCAGTTATTGCCGCTAGGACGATGCTTAGCGTCACATCAATCTCATCTTTGCCAGATGCACTTGCAACTGTTGACAGCAATTATCACGCCAGCCTCCAATAGACGGACCTTTTTACGACCGTATGGGCGCGAAATCAGATGTAAAATTTGAAGGGTTGTCGCTCCGCGTCCTTGGCGCTGCCCATGACTAGAACATCGCCAACTTTTTTCGCGAACCGGATAGTTACCGGTTCGCTGTCACTATAATTACAGGCATTATAATTGATCTTTGTCAGCCCCATAATATCGGTCAGCACCCGTTCTAAATCAGGTTTTCCATTGGTCGCCCGCAAGATAGTCACAAAAAGCGGGTTTGGCGTTTCGGGCCCAAGATAGGTGTCGATGCGCGGGGCATATCCAGAGGTCCACAGATAGGCATCGCTGTCATCGAGCAGCACTGCCGTGCCGCGTAAGGTTGGATAATCGCCGTTTCTGTAGAGTTTCATTTCCCCGTGGCTGGGCTTGATCCGAACTCCGACAATATTGGTGCCTTCTGGCGCCACCTCTTCAAACGCCTCCCATTCTTCATCGTTGAATTTCGTGGTGCCATGAATGAAGAGTTCTTTGGGGTATTCATCAAACCGTGTGCGGTAGGTTTCAAGCACCGTCTCGATCAGCGCTTTGGCGCCCGCCTTGCTCAAATGAAACTCTTTGCGCTCGGTTAGCCACGGGCCGTTGGCACCACGAAACACCACGCCGTCGCCCTCGCTTAGAAACATCTGCGCGGCGCAGCAGGCATGATTGTCAGCATGGTTCGGGATGAGCTTGAAGATCAGTCCGACATAACACACCCCCAGGCGCATATCGGCCAAGCGCCAGGGCGGGTTCGATTGCGTTTTATAATAAAGCCCCGTCGCAAGGTTCCAGGCCACCGTTGCGCTGTCTTGCGTGCCGCGGATCGGTTTGCCTGCTTTGTTTAAAAACGCGTCCGGCGCGAGCGTCGTTTCCCGGATTAGCTGAGACGGCGCCCCGAGCGATAAAAGCCGCGCTTTGATCTGGCGATGAAAATCCGGAACATCGTCGAAGATCGCCTCATCACTTGTGTCTACAATCCCAGCAAGCAGTGGCATGTCGCTACGTTTAGCTTGGCTTTTGACATGCTCGCCCGGGGTGAGTACGACTTTGCGTTTCTTCCCCATCTGCGGGCGGCAGCGCTCAAACACTTTTTCAGGGACGACAAAGACCCAAACATCCACCCCGCGCTCCTCATTTTTCAAATGCGCTTCAATGGGCTCGAGAAACATCTCCACGGTTTTCGCCACCGCTTCATGGTGATTGGCGATCGCCGTCATGGCCTCAATCTCGTCGAGGTCCAGCGTGTAGGACACGAGGCGTTCCGGATCTAATTTGATCCCATAGGCTTCTGCAAACCCTGGAAAGTCAGACAGATGTAGACGGACATGCTTGTCGCGCGGGCCGCGCGGTGGGATTTTAACGCCTCGGACAAGGGTCTTCGCCCAGCTTTTGAAATATCCGATCCCATCTTCTGTGCCGATCACCCCGACCGTGATCTCTTGGCGCTGAGCCTTTGCCTGCGGTCCATATAGAAACAAACCATCCTTTGGGTGATCCGACATCTGACCATACCCGAACCCAAGGCGGGGCTCGTCAATATGCAAGGTCGCGAGCGAGGTTTCAGGAAACTCTGTCATCGTCGGACTCCTTCTCAAAAGCGAGCTGATCGTCTTCCTCCGCGTCTGGTTCTGTATCGTGCACAACTGGCGGACCGCTCAGCGTTGTCAGATCCTCTTCCTCGGCTTCTTCATTTTGGACGAAGACTTGCCGCGCGGTCTTAGGCGAGGTCACTTGTACCGGCATCGCATCTACTGTGATCGACCCGCCGCCTCCGACCGGTAGATCGACGTAGGGACTGTCCCCCGCCAACAGCTCGAGGAAGGCCATTAACCGACCATGCCAAGCCTTGTTGCGCCACGACGAACAGATCGAGCGGCGGAGGCGGTGCTGGTCCTTTTTCTCGCCAATCACCTTCAGCGTGTTTTTGTCTTCTTCCGAAAACAAAACCCGCGCCTTCATCCGGTAATGAGGCCAGGGAAAGAGGCTCGGCTGGGCGGACACGCCATAGGACCAGATCTTGCCCCGCGCCTTATTGCGGAGAACCGACGATCGTCGTTCGCCTTGGCGCCCCCAGGAGATGCGCTTGTTCAGGTCGATCTGGCTTGCATCTACATGATGGGCCGCGCCCGTCGCATAAGCATGGGTGTAAAACCCTTTGGCGCTCATATGTTTTTCCCAAGCCTGCCGAAACAGATTGACCACCATATTCTTGGCGTCGCGCGCTTCAATGCCCATCGTCTCAGAGCCATGCTCCATGAAGTTGCTCAGAGCAGTCTCGGCTTTGGCCTCAAACCGTCCCACACTGAGGAAATGCTCTTCAAGATCAAATGGTGAGGCGAATGTCAGCAAACCCCGCTCATGGACAATGACCGGGAGGACGAAATCGGCCGCCCGCGCCTTTAATGTTTCTACGTCAAAGGGACCTGTCGGCTCCAAAAGATAGAGCTTGTCCGGCGCAGACAGAATACGCAGCCAATTGGAGGTCAGAACTTCCGGTTCATCTTCAAGGCTGACCGCTTGGCGGCGCTGATAGGCCGCCCAATTGGGATTGATCTCGCCCTTGGATGCCTTGGGGACGTCTTGGCGCTCTAGCGATTTAAGAAGTTCAGCGAGCCCTTCCGCCCACCTATTTTCGAAATTGATATACTGCAGCTCACCGATCCCGAAGACCTTTTTGAACCGCTTCATTTTCAAGGGCAGAATAAAGTTTGGGTCCTTAAGCTCCTTGGCGAGGTCCTCTGCGATGCCGATCTCTTCGATCACGCCACGGCGCGCCAGAGTGTCATCGGAGCAGCAGAGCAGCATTTTAACCGCTTCCGTTTGCAACGTGTCGGTAATTTTTCTGCGCCACACATCACCCGTGTCGAGGCTCAGAATATCAGCGAAGACCTTATACCCTTCTGATTCAAGTCTTGGCGCCAGCCACAATGCAAAGGGATCATCTCCAGGGGTCGCCTTGGAAATAAAGATTGTTTCTCGAATAGTTGCCGAACCGTTTGCCATTTTCTCGATATAGGATGACTCGTGTTCTTCTGCTTCATTCGTTTTTAGTTTTTTGGATAGTCACTCTCGCAAACATTTTATAGGGCTCACTGGCGACTGAATTAGGTAGAACGGGCAGATAAACCAATCGCAGAATTAAGGTTTCTCTCGGGATCAACAAACAAACCGCTATTGCCGGTTTAAGGAACTTTGAGCCCCACGCTTTATGTCCGGTTTTTGGAGTTACTTCGTATCGCCAGTGACTGGTTTGGGGTTTAGCCTGCACTCTGATAACGTCCATCATAGGAATTCATCGGTCCTGCTCGGACTTGACGATCAATGGCTTAGGGCTCCGCCCTCGGCGCACTTCGATAAAAATGGACGGTTCCCGAGGCTCGGCGCAAAGCGCCTGCGCCCGCCGTCAATTTTTCTCTTCCGTTTGCACACCCGCTGTTCGCCACGAGGCAGGGTTTCACAAGCGAAACCCATACCCAATAGGAGGACCATGAAATGAGAACCAACCAATTCATTTGCGGTGATGCCGCGCACGTTTTGAAAGATGCACCTAACGAAAGCGTTGATCTTGTCGTTACAGACCCGCCTTATCTTGTGAAATACAAAGACCGCTTGGGGCGAACCCTTGCAAATGACGACAACCCGGATGCCGTTCTAAGCGTCTTTGATGAAATCTACCGCATTCTAAAACCCAGTAGCTATTGCATATCTTTCTATGGCTGGAATGCCGTGGCAGAGTTTGCCGAGCGCTGGAAATCACTTGGCTTTGCCACGGTAGGCCATATCGTTTGGGTCAAATCCTATGCGTCCCGGCAAGGTCATACACGATACAGGCACGAAAGCGCATTTGTGCTTGCAAAAGGCTGGCCCCAGAAACCCCAAAACCCAATCCCGGATGTGCTGCCTTGGGAATATACGGGCAATAAACACCACCCTACAGAAAAAGCCGTTAGCGTCATCGAGCCTCTAATTAAAGGCTTCTCCAAACCGGGTGACGTGGTGGTTGATCCATTCTCCGGTTCCGGCTCAACCTCAGTTGCAGCAGCCCTGCATGGGCGCGATTATATCGGCATAGATGTTGAAGAGCGCTATTGCGCCCATGCCAGAGAGCGCATTGCGCGTTTGCGCCAGATGCAATCCGAAGAGTTGCCGACCGCCGCATGAAACTATCCGCCAGAGATATCGTAGAAACGCGTCTTTTTACGGTTTAAGCGGTGATCTGGGTGGTTGAGCGCGTGATGTGGGTTGCCCTGCAAAAAGGCCTTATACTGAGGCCAGTAGCTATCTGGCGGGACTAAACCGAAATCTGTCCATGCGGACATTGGCAATCGGACCTGCGGTCTATCCAATGGCTTTGAAAGCTCGGGAGGGCGTTTGAGCCAAGTGTTTGTCATGGCAAGACCTCCGGCCCAGAAAACCGCCGCTGATCGTACTCCAAGCGTGAGCGTTCACGACCATAGCTGCGCCGTAAGCTGATCTTGAATAGAGCCAAGCGTTGACGCTGCTGCAAATGCTTGAACACAAGCGCGTCTTTGGCCTTTGCATCACGCTTTTGGCAGGCTTGAGCGTCTAGCTCATTCTGCGTCTTTATTTGCCTGTGTTTGCCGTTCAAACGGTCCCAAAAGCCTGCCACACCTTTTCTGAAACGGCTTTGACGCTTCCGGCTTTCCTCAGCCTGACGCTTTTCAAGTTTGTCTTTCAATGTCTGGCGTTCACATCGCTGCTGATCCACCAATGCGTTGCGGCGCATTTCATACTCAGAGTTTGTCTTCTGAAACTGTTGCTCAAGTTCATCTTTAAGACGGTTGATGGTATCGCCCATCTCAGAAGCCATTTGCGTTTTGACCGTATCGACATCAGGCAAATCATCCATATCGCCTAGCCGGGAACGGACATCTTTCGTCTTTACACCTGCTTTTCGGGCTATGGCGAAGACCTCACCCTGTGCATCTACCGCAACAGGACGGTCTTTGTTGCCTCGCGCAACCCGATATCCACGTTCCTCAAGCGCATGAATAAAGGCTGCTTTTGAATCTGAGAGCGCCCACGCATCCTCAAACTCGCGTTTGATCTCATTGGGGTGTCTTTGGATGCGCCGCGCCTGCTGCCATTCCGCTAGTGAATAGTTCCGCGGGTCCCGGTTCGCACGATTGGCAAGGCCAGCCGGCATTTTCCAACCATGTTCAATGAACAGATCTCGTGAAACAGGCTTTAGCTTCTCTCGATCAAAAGACATTTGAATGGCTTTCATCTCCACCACATTGATGCGCGACCACACACAATGCGCATGGCGGCGGCCTTTCTTTTCATGAAAGACGATAGCGCGGGGCTGATCCGTCAAACCAAGCTTGGCCTCAACCCGCTCAATGGCTGCTTCAAATGCATCAGTGGGAACGCTCTGATCTTCCGGTGGATTGAGGCTTAGCGAATATAAGAACTGCTTACAGTGTGTTCCCCGGCTAATCGCCTCAATCTCCTTGAATGCTCCATGAAGATCATCGGAGACAAACCCGCGAAGCTCATACACCTCGATATGCTCATTCTCCGGCTTCATAAGATGAACCGCTAAATCCGCCGCGCCGCCGCGTTGATTACCGACCAGCATCATGGGGTTTTCATTCCTAAGGCTGACTGTAGCGCGGCTTTCATCGCGAATATTGCCCGGCAAGCCTCTCTTAGCTCTTCCTCAAGATCGGGCGTGACGGGCAATGCGCCGATGTTTGCCGCCTTGGCAATCTGATTGAGGTTGGAGGGCAGGCGAGATTGCCCAAGCTGTCCCAACACTTGCGCAAGTGCAGCGTGATCGACATTCGGAGCGCGGCGTTTTCGGGTCAAACGCTGAAAGATGTGCGGTTGATCCTCAAACAGCTTTTTGCGGATGTAAGCCGCCTCAGACAGGCTCCCGGCCTCGCGTTTGAGGATAGCGCGTTCTTCCTCCGTAAAGCGGATGGAGTAAGGCGGAGGAGATTTCCGCCTGCGAGCAGGACGGATTGTGATCTCGCCACTATGCGCCTCGCTGAAACGCTCTCTGACTTTGTTGTTTCCGGGCCGCCTCATAGTTCTGGCCCCTCGAAAATTTCCGTTTCAAGAAGGACAGATTCAAAGCCAGCGTCTCGAAGCTGTTGGCCCCATTCTTCTAGGGTCAGGACGAGATCGTGATAGGTTTCAGCAGTTCCAACATCTACGTCTCCGGGGCACCATTTTTGGTTCATCTCGCATCGTTTCATTTACAAAGGTCGCGCTCACGGCAATGGGTCAATCCCGGCGCGGCTCTCTCAGCCCCACTCCTGGTTGCTGGTTTAGTTTCGCAAAGTTTCTTGGCGGGAGCACTATACCCCGTTTGGAGAGAAGCAGACCTCCGCGGCGGCGAATGACAATGATATCGGCTATACCGGCCATGTCATGGAGTGAGCTGGCGCGCCATCGGTTCGAGCGCCACCGAACGCATCGGGTCTGAGCCCTGCCGGGCCTTCTCCGCCTTCAATTTGATCCACTGGATCAAATGATCGCTAACGCGACCGGCTGCGAAGATATGCAGGCGCGGTAGTATGATCCGGTGATCGGCGTTCGCACGGCTCACCTTCTCGTTCGCGGAGCGATTGCTGACCCAGCCCACCCCTATCGCCGGTTTTTCATCACCATCTGGAAGATGTCATCCATGGCGGAGCCGTCACCGTCGGCGTCGAGCAAGTTGCCGAGCATACTCATGCCGCCAGTGCTTTGCTGTTTCGCACCGCCGCCCATCACCGCACCGAGCAGGCCGCCGAGGCCCGCGCTTTTCTGCTGGGTCTGACCGCCGAGGGCGCCCATCAGCTGATCGGCGACGCTCGGGTCCTTGGTCTGTTTGGACAACGATCCCATCACCATGCTGGCGACCATGGGCAGGGCGGCTTTCATCAACTGATCGCTGAGCCCGGTTTTCTGTGCCGCGGAGCTGGCGACGGATCGGCTCATATCTTTGGAGCCGAGCAGGTGGCCGAGAATGGCGTTGCCATCCATAACGGTTTCGGGCTGGCGCAGACGCTGAGGTTGATCGAGATATTGATCGTGATCGCCCTTGGACAGCGCACCGAGCAAAGCTTCTATGCCGCCCGGTTGCTGCGCATTGGACTGCAGGCCAGCCGAGAGCGCCGGGATCAGGGCCTTGAGGGCCATGCCCGTCTGATCCTGGTTCAGGCCGAGTTGTGAGCCGAGCTCTTCGCGCGCGCCATTCCCGGCCGCGCCCATCAACATTTCCATAAGATTCATTCCAGCCATTTGCATGGTCTCCCCTTTGTGCGTGTCTCATAGATGGACCAGCTGACGGCGTGGCAAAAGGGGCGATCTGCAATCTCGGCTGTAAATTCCGGCGACAGGTCGGGCGCTTGCGGTTTTCGCAGCGTCGCATTACCGGAGGAAGATCGTGTTTTACCATCTGAGCTGCTCGCCATGACTGCACCGAAAGCCAAAGACAAACCCGCATCGTTTCAGGATCTGATCCTACGCTTGCAGGCCTATTGGGGCGGGCAGGGCTGCGCCATCCTGCAGCCTTACGATATGGAAGTTGGCGCGGGCACACTGCATCCAGCGACTGTACTGCGCGCACTCGGGCCGACGGAATGGCGCGCGGCCTATGTGCAGCCGTCCCGCCGCCCGGCCGATGCGCGCTATGGTGAGAACCCGATGCGGCTTGGTCATTACTACCAGTTTCAGGTGATCCTGAAGCCGAACCCGCCGGATTTGCAGGACCTGTACCTGAACTCCCTGTATGAGATCGGGATTGATCCGACGGTCCATGATATTCGCTTTGTCGAAGATGATTGGGAGAACCCGACCGTTGGGGCCTGGGGGCTCGGCTGGGAGGTCTGGTGCGACGGTATGGAAGTAAGCCAGTACACTTATTTCCAACAAGTTGGGGGATTGGACGTGTTTCCGGTTTCTGGTGAGCTGACTTACGGGCTGGAGCGGCTCGCTATGTATGTGTTCGGCGTCGACAATGTCTATGATCTGCCGTTCAACGCGCCAGATAGCGCGGTACCGCTCAGCTATGGCGACGTTTTTCTGGAGAATGAGAAGCAGCAGTCTGCGTTTAATTTCGAGCATTCTGATGTGGAGATGCTGCTGCGCTGGTTTAGCGATTGTGAGAGCCAGTCGAACCTGTTGCGTGAGAAGGGGCAGCCTTTGCCGGCCTATGATTATGCGCTGAAAGCGAGCCATACGTTCAACCTGATTGATGCGCGCGGGGCGATCAGCCCAACAGAGCGTCAGGCCTATATTGGCCGGGTGAGAGACCTTGCCCGCGGCGCGGCAGAGCTCTGGGCGCAGCAGGAAGCGGAGCGGGCCGCGTGAGGCGCGGACTGTCTTCTGTCGCTCTGTTCGCGGCAGTTGCGGCGTGCAGCGGCGGGAGCGATACCGGAGATGCCGAAGCGCCGTTGCCGCCACTGATTGAAACAGACGCGCCGGAATTGCCGGACCAGCCGCCGCTCTACAATTATGCATCGATCAAAGCAGCGATGGCTGCGGCGCAGGAGACGCTGCCAGTCTTCTGGGCCCAGTTCAGTGCGCCTGGCGATGATGATGATCAGTTCAAGGTCAAGATTAAACATCCGAGCGACGCCTACGCGATCGATTATGTCTGGGTTGAGTATCTGCAAGAGACCGGCGAGACGCGCTGGAGCGGCGCGGTGATGATCGAGAATGGTGGCAATGACCGGTTCCGAACCGGCGATACGCTCATGTTCGACGAGACAGACATCGTCGATTGGGGCTATACAGAAGCGGGGCGTCTGCGCGGGTCCTATACGACGCGCGCGATGCTAAACCTTGCGCCTGAGGCCAATACGGATGCTCTGCGCGCGCGCTTTCATGACAGTCCGATACCTCTGAGCGAAGGAGACGCCGAATGACCGATCAACCTGAAATTGGCGGGACAGAACCGATCGCCGTCGATGTCGAAGAAGGCAAGATGTATTGGTGGTGTACGTGCGGGCGGTCCAGCAAACAGCCTTTCTGTGACGGATCGCACAAACCGACAGAATTTGCTCCCGAAGGCTGGGAAGCGCCGAAGACCGGGAAAGTGTTTTTCTGCGCCTGCAAGCGTACCGGAAAGCAACCACTTTGCGATGGTTCTCACACGAAATTATAAGACTTTCAGGGTAATGTAGACGCTCATTCAAGTGAATTGAGAGGCGTTCAACATGGCCCAATCCAGCAAAAGACCCACCCTGTGGGCTGCGGCGCTGATCGGGCTCTGCTTGTCTGTATCGGCCTGTGACAGGTTCGGACTCAGCCAGGCTGAACCTGACATTTCGAATACGGTTGAAGCCGATCCGACCGAGTCGGGCATGCAGTTGGCTGTGTCCGAAGCGCAAACAACTTTACCGCATTTTTTCCGGCAAATGGAGTTGCCGGATGCGGGGCAACGCAGTTTCACCGTTAAAGTGGGCCTGCCGACCGAAGATGGCAGCCTGGAATATGTCTGGGTATCAGACCTCTCACGGAACGAGGCGACGATTACGGGTCGGCTCTCTAACGAGCCGTTCAATCTGCGCGGTGATCTGAAAATGGGTGACCCGGTCAGTTTCAGCGAGGCTGAAGTCACCGATTGGGGGTATCTGGAGGACGAAAAGCTTCGCGGACATTTCACCACCCGCCATCTGGCGTCGAAAATGTCCGACGAAGAAGCCGCTGAAGTGCTCGCCATGATGCATGATACGCCGCTGCCCCGCGCGCCGCTGCGTCCGCGCTTCGCCGGTTAAGCCACCGATCTGAAGTCTGGAAGATGCGTGCTGATCTTGACCGGATCGGCGTGGCGCGTAAGGCGTGTGCCGATAGATTTCTCCCTAACGGATATCGGTGACTATGGCTGACCTTCTCCTCGAGCTTTTCTGCGAAGAAATCCCTGCGCGCATGCAGGCGAAGGCTGAAGCGGACCTGAAAAAAGCCGTGCTGGACGGTTTCAAGGCAGGTGGATTGTCTGGAGAGCTCAAGATTGCGTCCATGTCGGGGCCGCGGCGTCTCGCGGTCGCGGTGGAGGGTTTGCCAGTTCGGTCAGCGGATGTGGTCGAGGAGCGCAAAGGCCCGAAGGTCGGCGCGCCGGAGAAAGCGGTCGAAGGTTTTATGCGCGGCGCGGGACTGAGCGATATTTCCGAAGCCGAAGTGCGCAGCGATCCCAAAAAGGGCGATTTTTACGTTGCCACCAGATCTATTCCAGGCCGCGATGCGCCGGAGATTATCGCTGAACTGGTGCCGGAGATTGTGCGCGGCTTCCATTGGCCAAAATCGATGCGCACAGGCACCGGAGAGCTGCGCTGGGTACGACCTCTGCAACGCATTCTGTGCGTGTTCGATGGCAAAGTCGTGCCGTTTGAGATTGATGGCCTTGCGAGCGGAGATCTGACCGAAGGTCACCGCGTCCATGGCCGCGGGCCGTTCAAGGTGACCGGCCTGGACGATTATGTCAGCCAGCTTGGCGGGGAGGGGCATGTTCTGCTGACCCGCGAAGATCGCCGCAACAAGATTGAGGCAGGCGCGAAAGCGGTTTGCGAGACGGCTGGGTTGGAACTGGTTGAGGACAAAGGCTTGCTTGAGGAAGTCACCGGCCTTGCCGAATGGCCGGTCGTGATCCTGGGTGATATGGATCCCGCCTATTTGAGCTTGCCGCCCGAAGTGATCCAGCTTTCCATGCGCACGCATCAGAAGTACTTCTCGGTCCGAGACCCCAAGACGGGGAATCTCGCACCGCATTTTGTTGTGGTCGCGAACATCGAGCCAGCCGATGGCGGCAAGGCGGTGGCGGCGGGCAATCGTAAAGTGCTGTCCGCGCGCCTCGATGACGGGGTGTTCTTCTGGGAGAATGACAAGAAGACCGGGCTTGAGGCGATGGCGCCGAAACTAGAAGCGATTAAGTTCAAGGATGAGCTTGGGTCGATTGCCGACAAAGTCGAGCGGGTCGCGGCTTTGGCGCGGGAGCTTGCGCCAAAGGTCGGGGCAGACCGGGATATAGCCGAACGCGCGGCACGGCTGTGCAAGGCCGATCTGGTCTCGGAGATGGTGTATGAGTTCCCGGAGCTGCAGGGCGTGATGGGGCGATATTATGCTTTGGAAGCGGGTGAGGACACTTCCGTCGCCGACGCGATCCGCGATCATTACAAGCCGCAAGGCCCGAGCGACGCGGTGCCCAATGAGCCAGTCGCTATCGCTGTGGCACTGGCCGACAAGCTCGACACGCTGGTCGGCTTCTGGGCGATTGATGAGAAGCCGACCGGGAGCAAGGACCCGTTTGCGCTGCGCCGCGCTGCGCTGGGGGTTGTGCGGATTGTGTTGGAGAATGAGGTTCGACTGCCTTTGGATCAGGCCCTTCGAGATCCATTTTTTTGGATGTTTGCCCCGCGGGGCTCAAGGTTGATTGAAGGCTTCCCGCCTGGCCCGTGGAAAAAACAATCGGAACCGGCCAAGCGTTTGTTTTTTGAGGCAGTAAGGCGAACCACTTCTGATCTCCTCTCCTTCTTCGCCGACCGCCTTAAACAATATCTCCGCGATCAAGGCCAGCGCCACGACCTGATAGATGCGGTGTTCGCTCTGGGCGAAGACGATCTCGTGCTGATCACAAAGCGTGTTGAGGCGCTCGGTGTCTTCCTTGAGACGGAAGACGGCGCAAGCCTGATGGCGGGCTATAAGCGCGCGGCCAACATCCTGAAGGCGGAAGAGAAGAAAGACGGCGCGGCGTTTGATGGCGTTGTTGACGAGAGCCTGCTCGACGCGAAAGCCGAAAAGGCCTTGTTCAAAGCGATCACAACAGCCACCAACGATGCTGAGGCCGCACTAAAGGCTGAGGATTTTGCCGCTGCCATGTCGGCTCTGGCGGGCTTGCGCGGGCCGGTCGATGCCTTTTTTGATGGACCGGACAGTGTGATGGTCAATGCCGAGGACGCCAAGGTGCGCGCCAACCGGCTCAATCTGCTCAACATGATGCGCCGCGCGATTGGAACGGTTGCCGACTTCAGCAAGATCGAGGGCTGAGCCTTATTCAATTCGGCACACTTCGTAGACTGCCGCTCGTGATCGTACTGCACTGCAACACATCGCATCGGTTGCGGTCTTAGTTTAAGTCTGTGCAAGAATGTCGCTGACAGCGCAGTCATCTTGTTTCACCCCTTGATTCCGAGCAAGAGACATGACGGTTAGCATCGCTGCGCTGGAAAGCTGGGGTTTCTGGTCGAGGAATTGCAAGTCGCCTCCAGGGCGGAACAAGGAGTTGGGACATGGCGGACACAGATACAATGACGGACGTGAAATGGGTCTACTCTTTTGGTGGCGGAAACTCTGATGGCGACGCCTCGCTGAAAAATCTGCTTGGCGGGAAGGGGGCCAATCTGGCGGAGATGGCGAGCCTCGGCCTGCCGGTACCGCCCGGGTTCACGCTGACAACTGACGTGTGTACCGCATACTATGATCTCGGCGAAAAATACCCTGACGGTCTGGCGGGGCAGGTTGATGAAGCGCTCGCCGCGCTGGAAGCCAAATCCGGGAAGACGTTTGGCGATCCGGCGAACCCTTTGCTGGTCTCGGTCCGGTCCGGCGCGCGGGCCTCTATGCCCGGAATGATGGATACGGTGCTCAATCTCGGCTTGTCCGAGGTTACGGTGCAGGGCCTTGCCGCAAAGGCTGGCGACCGGTTCGCCTATGACAGTTATCGCCGCTTCATTCAGATGTATTCCAACGTGGTCATGGGGCTCGGCCACGACACGTTCGAGTACATTCTCGACGACTATAAAGAAAAGCATGACTACCAGCTCGACACGGAAATGACGGCCGACGACTGGAAGGAAATTGTTGTTCAGTACAAGCGCGCGGTTGAGCGCGAGCTCGGCAAGCCCTTCCCGGATGACCCGCGTGAACAGCTCTGGGGTGCAATTTCAGCCGTGTTCGGCAGCTGGATGAATGATCGCGCGATCCTCTATCGCAAGCTGAATGATATCCCGGCCGAATGGGGCACAGCCGTGAACGTGCAGTCCATGGTCTTCGGCAATATGGGCGAGACGTCTGCCACCGGTGTTGCGTTCACGCGCGACCCTTCGACGGGTGAGAACACATTCTATGGCGAGTTTCTGACCAATGCGCAGGGCGAGGATGTGGTCGCGGGCATTCGTACACCTGCGCCAATCTCCCGCGCCCGCGCCGATGAGCTGGGTTCCGACGAGGCACCGCTAGAGGAAGTGATGCCAGCGGTCTTTCAGGAGCTGGTGTCTGTCGCAGACAAGCTGGAAAGTCACTATTCCGACATGCAGGACATTGAGTTCACCGTTGAAGACGGCAAGCTCTATATGCTGCAGACACGGACAGGTAAGCGAACAGCTGCCGCAGCGCTGAAAATTGCCGTTGATATGGCCAAAGAAGGGGTCATCAGCCAAGAAGACGCCATTCTGCGCCTTGAACCGAGTCAGCTTGATCAACTGCTCCATCCAACCATCTCGCCGGATGCCAAACGCGATGTGATCGTCACAGGTCTACCGGCCAGTCCAGGCGCAGCGGTCGGGCAGGTTGTGTTTGACAGTGACGAGGCCGCGCACCTGGCAGAGGCGGGCCGGGCCGTCATTTTGGTTCGGGTCGAGACCAGCCCGGAAGACATTCACGGGATGCATGCGGCGAAAGCGATCGTGACGGCGCGTGGTGGGATGACCTCTCACGCCGCCGTTGTGGCGCGGGGTATGGGACGCCCATGTGTATGTGGAGCTGGCTCACTGCAAATCGACTATGAAGCCGGAACGTTCACCGTGGCCGGACGCACAATCAAGAAAGGCGAAATCATCACTGTCGATGGCGCTGAGGGGCAGGTCCTGTTCGGCGAGGTCGAAATGGAACAGCCGGACCTTTCCGGAGATTTTGGCCAGCTGATGGCCTGGGCCGACAAGGCGCGCCGCCTGAATGTGCGCACCAATGCCGAAACCCCGGCGGATGTTCGGGTAGCAAAAGAGTTTGGCGCGGAAGGGATCGGCCTCTGCCGAACCGAGCATATGTTCTTCGACGCCGATCGTATCCCGGTCGTTCGCTCCATGATCCTGGCCGGAACGACCGAGGGCCGTATCGCTGCGCTGGACAAGCTGCTGCCGATGCAGCGCTCGGATTTTGTCGAAATCTTTCGGATCATGGGGGATCTGCCGTGCACGATCCGTCTGCTTGATCCGCCGCTGCACGAGTTCATGCCGCACAGTGACGCAGAGATGGAAGAAGTGGCTGCTGCTGCCGGTGTTGACGTCAAGAAGTTGAAAGCGCAGGCCGATGCCTTGCATGAGAGCAATCCGATGCTGGGCCATCGCGGGTGTCGCCTCGGGATTACCTATCCGGAAATCTATGAAATGCAGGCACGGGCGATTTTCGAAGCCGCAGTAACCGTCTCCAAGGAAACAGGCTCCAAGCCAACACCCGAAGTGATGATCCCTCTGGTCGCCACGCAGAAAGAACTCGATATTTTGAAAACCGTCGTTGATGGCGCTGCCCAGGCTGTGTTTGCGGAAGCTGGCATGGAGCTCGACTATCTGGTCGGAACGATGATTGAGTTGCCAAGAGCGGCGCTGCGGGCTGGCGAGATTGCCAATACCGCCGAATTCTTCTCTTTCGGTACCAATGATTTGACGCAGACGACCCTCGGGATTTCCCGTGACGATGCCGGGCGGTTCCTCGGCGCGTACGAAGATCAGGGGATTTATGAGAAAGACCCGTTTGTAACCATTGATCAGGACGGCGTCGGTGAACTGGTGAAGCTCGCGGCTGAGCGCGGACGGGTGACCCGATCTGGTATCAAACTGGGAATCTGCGGCGAACATGGCGGAGATCCAGCCTCGGTTATCTTCTGTGATCGGATCGGATTGGATTATGTGTCGTGCTCACCTTATCGGGTACCAATTGCACGGCTGGCAGCTGCCCATGCGGCCTTGACCAAGGGCTAATCTGCCTCAAAAGTGGTCGATCTCACGGAAATGTGTCATCCCCGCAGGCTGGGGTGAGTTGTATTTTTGCAACAAGCTAACGCACTGAGATTATTCGCTTAATGGGCGAACTCATTTTGAAACCGTAACAATATCCGTGCGTTGCAGGCAACATTGCTTCGAATTTAACGCAAATTACTGCCATTCAACGCTGCTTCGCTCCGGAAATTCGTTATGAGGAGCGCCGCACTTGAATTGATTTTTCTAATTTGGGCCAAGTAAATGACCATACAGACAACCTCTTGGGACGTGTTTTCAAGTCCGTCTGAAACTAACGGCGTGGAGTTTGCAGGGACAGAGATCTCTCAAACTGGTGGGACCATAGAAGATATGACGCTATCAACTAACCACAGCCCTGTTCGGGGGTCGATTTCAGCGCGGTTTTCGCGCTGGTGGAAGGCCGATACCCCAACACGCCGTATGGCTGTCATAGGCCAGGGCGTTTTCGGCGCTGTCTGTGTGACCGCATTCGCCGTCGGCCTGCCGATGCTCGCCAGTGTGAATGCTGATCTTCAGGACGCATCCGAAATGCGCGAGCGGACAGCTCGACTGGCCGAAACGCGGGATGCCACCATTGCGCTGCGCGCAGAACCCAACATATCGCCCTTGCTGGAGCATGATTGGCTACGCAGTGTCGAGTATTCACTGGAGCGCGACACGGATTCGGCTTTGAATCGCTACGCCGCGCTGGAGCGTGATCGCGCTGCATTGATCGGACTGAAGAGTTTTGAGCCCATGCATATGGCGCGGGCGGATGACATGGTTCGCCAGACGCAGTGTCTGGCAGAAGCGGTCTATTATGAAGCGCGCAGCGAAAGCAGCGCCGGGCAACTCGGCGTCGCCGAAGTGATTATGAACCGCGTTAAGGATCACCGGTATCCGAACACGATTTGCGATGTTGTGTATCAGGGGGCGACAAGAACCACCGGTTGTCAGTTCACTTTCACCTGTGACGGGGCGATGGGCAAAAAGCCGCGCGGATCGCGTTGGGATAAAGCCAACACGGTTGCCGCGCATGTGTTGATGGGGCTGAATGAGACCAAAACTGCTGGGGCCACCCACTATCACGCGACTTATGTGAACCCGGTCTGGAACTCCGGCCTGGTCAAGACCCGTCAGATTGGAACGCATATTTTCTATCGGTTCCCACGCGGGCAGGAATGGGCGCAGGCCTCAGCCCGTCAGGAACGCCGGTTGGCGCAACGCCGCAGTGGCCTGTCGACACTGGTGCCGGAGAAGCTTTCAGATGCGCCGAAGGCCAAACTGATTCAGGCTGCTGCGCCCGCGCCTGAGACGAACATCGATCTGAATACTGCGCAACTCAACGCGATGATGTTGAACAAATCAGCCACCACTGGTGAGCCCGCCGCTCTGCCGCGGCCCGAAGGTGAGGCCACTGCAGCGCCGAAAATGGTGCGCCGTGTGATCGATGGCAATGTGGTCGAAGAGCCCGAGCGCAGCGTCTCGTTTGACCCTGTAATCGACGAAGTGATCGGCGCGGGCTGATCGACCGGTTCAGTCGCGCCAGACGATTTCGCTGTCTGTATAGCCCTGGAAGTATAGTGCGGCTGTAAGATCAGTGCAGTTGATGGCGGCATTTGACGCGGCCGCAACCACCGGTTTGGCGTGAACGGCAAGGCCAAGACCCGCAGCTTCTATCATGGCTAAATCGTTGGCTCCGTCACCCATGGCGAGGGCCGCGCCATATTCCAGGCCGAGCCTCTCTGTGGCTTCGTTGAGGGCGGTCAGTTTCGCTTCACGGCCGAGGATCGGGCGACCAACATCGCCGGTGATCCGGGTGCCATCATCGATCAGCGTATTCCCGCGATGATCCTGAAAGCCCGCGCTTTCAGCGACGCGGGAGGTGAAATATGTGAACCCGCCGGAGACCAGAAGACAGAAGGCCCCGTGCGCCTGCATGGTTGCCGTGAGCGTTTTCGCACCGGGCATCAGACTGATCCGCTCGTGGTAGCATTGCTCGAGCGCGGTGAGCGACAGGCGTTTGAGTTTCCCCACGCGTTCCGTCAGAGCGGCTTCAAAATCGAGTTCTCCAGCCATGGCCCGCGCGGTAATCGCTGCGATTTCATCTTTCAAACCTGCATAGGCGGCGAGTTCATCGAGACATTCCTGCTCGATGATTGTCGAATCCATATCTGATATGAGGAGTTTTTTCCGCCGCTCGGTTGCCGGTAGAATGGCGACATCGCCCATGTCAGCAAGGGCCGTCTCAATGGACTGCCGAGCCGCCCCCAGAGAGGCCTCTGCTAAAGCCACGTCAAACTCGACAGCGGCCCATTTTTCCTCTGTGCCCAGCAGCCTCACAGCAGAGGTTTGTATCAACCCAGCCGCACGCGCAGCAGCTTCCAGGGCTTGGCCCAGTTGCATGAAACCCGTGGACGCGGGGGCCACCGCTGTGGCGACATGCGTAGGTTGGGCGATTTTGTCCGTCATCAAGGCTTTCCTGTCTTTACGCCGTTCGAACGCTTTCTTACGACTGGACTGATGAGATCTGCAATCCTGATTCATGGGCCGACGGCAAGTGGAAAGACGCTGCTCTCGGTGGCCTTGGCCAAAATCCTGAAAGGCGAGGTAATCAATGCGGACTCGATGCAGGTCTATGCCGACCTGAAGCTGATCTCCGCGCGCCCCACAGAAGAGGAGATGGCCGAGGTGCCGCACCACCTTTTCGGTCATATCCCGGCCTCTGAGCGCTATTCAACCGGCAAGTGGCTAGAGGCAGCCAAAAAACAGATCACTGATGTGCAGCGCCGGGGAAAAGTCCCGATCGTGATCGGCGGCACGGGGCTTTATCACCTGTCACTCGTCGACGGGTTGTCGAGAATCCCGCCCGTCCCGGAGGATATTCGCCTTGAAGTCGTGGACATCAACAAGCGCGGTGGATCCGACGCCTTGTATGCGCGCCTGTTAGAGGTGGATGCGCCAACGGCGGAACGCCTCGGCCCGGGAGATACGCAACGCTTGTCGCGCGCGCTTGAGGTCTGGTTGGCGACGGGAAAATCTATTTCCAGTTTTCAAGGCAAGAAAACCCGGCCTGCTCTGGCTGATGAGAACTGGCTAGGG
Organism: Henriciella sp.; assembly: GCA_030066975.1. GTDB lineage: Bacteria > Pseudomonadota > Alphaproteobacteria > Caulobacterales > Hyphomonadaceae > Henriciella. The sequence goes on from JASJAO010000013.1 coordinate 48,830, forward strand.
ATCGCGCTCACGCCTCCGCGTGCCAGATTGTACTCCCGGATCGACAAGCGGTTTGAAGGCATGCTGATGGAAGGGGCAATGGAGGAAGCGCGCGGGCTTATGGAGCAGGGCTTGCCAGAAGACCTGCCGGCCATGAAAGCGCATGGGATTCCATGGCTGATGGCCTACCTGCGTGGTGAAATGAAAGCCGAAGCCGCCGCTGAACATGCCAAGCGAGACACGCGTCGATATGCCAAGCGTCAGTTCACCTGGATAGGGCGTCAATTCCCGTTCTGGCCGCGTATTCCATCCATGTCTCTCGATGATCGAAAAAGGGTCATTCTTGCCCTATATAAGGAGGTTGACGGCAGTTAAGGGGTAATATATGCCTCAGGCTCGAATTTTGGGAGGAAACGCATCGTGCGTCCAACAATCGTACTCGTGATTAAGCATCTGTAACTGACGTTAAATCAGTTACAGATGCTTATCATTAGGGTCTCTTATCCGGGGGCCCTTTTTTCTTGTCTGTCGTTCAACTGCTGCTCTTATGAAGGAAAATGTCATGGACACCCAAGCCCATCCTGGCGCCGATACAGAAGCTCGTATGATGACGGGTGCTGAAATCGTGATCACCGCGCTACAGGAACAAGGCGTGGAGGTGATGTTCGGCTATCCGGGCGGAGCGGTGCTCCCTATTTACGACGCGCTTTATTCGACGCCGGAAATCCGACACATTCTGGTGCGGCATGAGCAGGGCGCTGGGCATGCCGCGGAAGGCTATGCGCGTTCAACAGGAAAGGCAGGCGTTGCTCTGGTCACCTCAGGTCCGGGCGCAACGAATATGGTAACACCCATCGCCGATGCCATGATGGACTCAATCCCGATGGTCGTGATCACAGGACAGGTGCCAACACATCTGATTGGAACGGATGCCTTTCAGGAATGCGATACGGTCGGGATTACGCGATGCTGCGCCAAGCACAATTACCTGGTGATGGATGTTAAAGATCTGGCCCGGACCATTCATGAGGCCTTTCTGATTGCAACGACGGGGCGTCCGGGACCGGTGGTTATCGACATCCCAAAGGACGTTCAGTTCGCGACGGGTCGCTATATCGGTAAGGACGGTGTGACACGGCGGACCTATCAGCCACAAACTGAGCCGCATCCGAGCCTGATCGAAGAAGCCATCGCGATGATGCGTAAAGCAAAGAAACCGGTTTTCTATACCGGTGGAGGCGTCATCAATTCCGGCCCGGAAGCCTCGCAAGCACTGCGGGACCTGCAAAAGGCGACCGGCTTTCCTGTGACGTCGACCTTGATGGGATTAGGAGCCTTTCCGGCAAGCCATGAGGACTGGCTTGGCATGCTGGGCATGCACGGCTCGTATGAGGCCAATCAGGCGATGCATGATTGTGATCTGATGATCTGTGTCGGTGCACGGTTTGATGATCGAGTGACCGGACGGATCGATGCGTTTTCGCCGAACTCGAAAAAGATCCACATCGATATCGACCCCAGCTCAATCAATAAGGTGATTTCCGTTGAGCTGCCGATCATCGCTGATTGTGGAAACGCGTTGACAGCGCTGAACACGGCCTGGAAAGGCACCCGCCCCGAAAAACCGGATCTGACCGACTGGCGCGCGCAGATTAATGCCTGGCGCGCCCGAAAGTCCTTTGCCTACAGTGGCAGCGATACGGAGATTAAGCCGCAATACGCGATTGAGCGCTTGCATGCCTTGACCAAGGATCGCGACACCTACATTTCAACCGAAGTTGGCCAGCATCAGATGTGGGCCGCACAGCACTATCATTTCGAGGAGCCAAACCGCTGGATGACCAGTGGTGGGCTCGGCACGATGGGGTATGGCCTGCCAGCTGCGGTTGGCATTCAGGCGGCGCATCCAGACGCGCTCGTCATCGATATTGCTGGCGAAGCCAGCGTACAGATGGTTCTGCAGGAGCTTTCCACAGCCGTTCAACACAAACTGCCGATCAAGATATTTGTCCTCAACAATGAATGGATGGGTATGGTACGCCAGTGGCAGGAATTGCTGCATGAAGAGCGCTATTCGCACTCCTACTCGGACAGTCTGCCAGACTTTGTGAAACTGGCAGAGGCTTATGGGGGGCTCGGCCTGGTGTGTGACGATCCAAAGGATCTGGATAGCAAGATCCAGGAAATGATCGATTATGACGGCCCGGTGGTCTTTGATTGCCGCGTCACAAAAGCTGAAAACTGTCTGCCAATGATCCCTTCGGGAGCAGCGCACAATGAAATGATCCTGTCAGAGATCACCGGTGATGAAATCGACGAAACAGGACGTGGTCTGGTTTAATGTTGGCGGCGCAGGTGATTGAAGGCTTTCAACCTGCTTTGTGGTCTGGCAATGCAGGGGGCAATCGTGCAGGGACGAAAATGGATCTCAATGCCATGCTGACACTCATGCGAGATAATCTCGATGTCCTGATTGCTGTGCTCTCTGCCGCCGTGGCGATCACGGGAGCGCTACTCAGCCGTGCCGAGACCCGTCGTCAGCGGATGATCCAGCTTGAGAATCTTCGACATGGTGTGGATGCGCAGAGTATGGCCTGGGGCAATCACTGCATCGACGTTCTGAACCGCGCTGCTATGTTCGCTCGGACGCGGCAACACCAGCAGAATGATGCCAGCTTTCTTCAGCAAAGAGTGAACTTGATGCTCGCTGTGTCATCGCTCGTCGAACGCGGACGTTTATTCTTTCCCAATGTCGGCCCAGGCAGCAGGGGGGCGGACAAGGAAGGGGCTTATCGCGGCGCCCGTCCGCCGATTCTGGATGCCTTGATGTTCGCTTACTATGAGCTGGAATCACTTAGCCGCACAGATGGCCCGACCGCTGATAACAGCGCTGAGTTTATCGCAGATTGTCGGCGATTGCTTGTCTCAGAGCTGCAAGCCCATCTCGACCCACGCCGGCGTGACACTGTGATTGGCCGTTATGATGATCAACGCCTTGAGCATCGAAAGGATGCGATCGCGATCGCTGAAAGCCTGAAAACCAGATTGAAGTCACGTCGACCCGGCCTACAGATTGATGCCCATAAAGAGACCGTTCAATGAGTTCAAATCAAACCGATATTCCCGCCAGCGCCTATGATATGAGCCATATTGATGAGGCCGATGAGCGCCGAACGCTGGCGATCATTGTTGACAATGAGCCGGGGGTCCTCGGCCGTGTCGTGGGCCTGTTTTCGGCGCGCGGCTACAATATCGAAAGCCTGACTGTCGCAGAAGTCGACCGGCGGCGTCATCGCTCCCGGATCACGGTTGTTACCAACGGTAGCCCGCAAATGCTGGAGCAGATCGAGGCACAGTTGCTGCGGCTTGTGCCTGTTGCGAGCGTCACCGATATGACCAAGTCGAAACGCGGGGTTGAGCGAGAATTGGCGCTGATCAAAGTGGCAGGAACTGGCGACAAGCGGGTTGAAGCTTTGCGCATCGCCGAGATTTTCCGGGCCCGGGTCATCGATACGACCAATGAGAGTTTCATTTTTGAGCTTACCGGCGCAAGCGACAAGATCGACCAGTTCTGTGCGCTGATGCGTCCGCTCGGCTTGAACGAGGTCAGCCGAACCGGCGTCCTGTCCATCAAGCGTGGGGCCGAACCTGGATGACCCCGGCATCGCGCGCGCCATTCAATCGAGACGTTTGGGCTGTCTTTGGCATGCCCATAGACAATGTCACTGTCGCTGAAGCCGCAGCGCAGATCGAAGCGGCTGTTGAAACGCGAGAGCGGCTGTCTTTTGTAACGCCAAACGTCAACTGGCTGGTGCGCGCTTTGAAAGATCCGGCCACGATGCGTCAGATCGTCGACGCAGATCTCAGTCTCGCCGATGGTGCGCCAATTGTCTGGCTCGCCCGGCGGCTTGGTATGCCGATCAAGGAGCGAGTGGCAGGCTCAGACCTGTTTAACCACCTGCGTTATGACACGAGCGCCGACGCCAAACCGATCCGGGTCTATTTCTTTGGCGGGCGCGAAGGCGCTGCGGAAGCGGCTTATCTGGCTTTAGAGCGCGAGAATGGTCGTCTCCAACCTGCTGGCTGGCACAATCCGGGGTTTGGGGATGTGGCCTCGATGAGCGCGCCGGAGATTTGTGCTAAGATCAATGCGGCTCGTCCTGACTTCGTGCTTGTCTCGCTTGGGGCGGCGAAGGGCCAAGCCTGGATCGAACGCAATCTGGACACACTTGAAGCGCCTATTCTGGCGCATCTCGGCGCGGTTGTAGACTTTGTGGCCGGGACGATTAAGCGGGCGCCGCGCTGGGTGTCGCGTTTGGGACTGGAATGGATCTGGCGGATTATTGAAGAGCCGAGCCTCTGGAAGCGCTACTGGAATGACGGAACAGCTTTGCTCGCGCTCGCTCGCACGCGCTTACCCGTCCTGCAGCGAGCTGCGAAAACCGATCAGCGTGATGAACTGGTTGTGGAGACGGAGGGGAAGCGAGTGGCGTTGACCGGCAATGCGTCATTAGCTCATCGCGATCAGCTACGTTCTACCTTTGTGTCAGCATGCGACCAGAGCAGTGACATTGATCTCGACCTCAACGGAGCGACGGCACTCGATGCGGCGGCGATGGGGCAGATCCGGATGCTGGAGAAAGACCTGCGGACGCGCGGGCATACCCTTAGGGTTGAAGCTGGACAAAACCTCAGTTTGGCGCTCAAAGCCGCGGGATTTGAAGCCCAGGCTGCCTGATACAAGAAATCGATCGATATTTAAGGAGCAAGTTACTATGGCCATTTATTACGAGCAGGATGCCGATCTCAGCCTCATTCAGTCGAGGAAAGTTGCAGTCGTCGGCTATGGCAGCCAGGGTCATGCCCATGCGTTGAACCTCAAAGACAATGGCGTGGACGTCCGCGTCGGGCTGCAGGACACATCAGCGTCCAAGCCCAAAGCCGAAGCTGAAGGCCTTACCGTGATGACGCCGTCTGAAGCAACGCAGTGGGCTGACGTGGTGATGATCCTGGTGCCGGACGAGAAGCAGGCCGTACTCTGGGCAAATGAAATCGAGCCGCATGTCCGCGCCGGGCAGCACATCATGTTCGGTCATGGCTTTAACATTCACTACAACCTGATCCGTCCGATGGACGGCGTCGATGTTTCCCTGTCAGCACCGAAAGGTCCGGGTCATACTTTGCGTGCGCAATATCAGATGGGCTTTGGCTTGCCGGGTCTGGTCGCCATCCATCAGGACGCAACCGGGACTGCGAAAGACGTCGCACTCTCTTATTCCAAAGGCATTGGCAACACCCGCGCTGGCGTGATCGAAACCTCATTCAAGGAAGAGACAGAAACCGATCTCTTCGGTGAGCAGGCTGTACTCTGCGGCGGGATCGTGGAACTGATCAAGGCCGGGTTCGAGACTCTGGTTGAAGCGGGTTACGCACCTGAAATGGCCTATTTCGAGTGCCTGCATGAGACCAAGCTGATTGTCGACCTTATCTATGAGGGCGGCATCGCCAATATGAACTATTCGATCTCGAACACGGCTGAGTATGGCGAGTATGTGTCTGGTCCGCGCGTGATCACGGATGAAACCAAGGCGGAGATGAAACGCGTTCTGACAGATATCCAGGACGGTACATTTGCGCGCAACTGGGTGCTTGAGAACCAGGCGGGCGCTCCGAGTTTCCTGGCCAAGAGAGCCCGTATGAATGAGCATCTGATTGAAGAAGTGGGTGAAGAGCTGCGCGGCATGATGCATTGGGCCCAAAATGATCGCCTGGTCGACAAGAGCCGCAACTGATCTTTCAGATGAAAAGCTGATCGGGTGACCGGTCAGCTTTTTCATTGCCTCATATCGCGCAGCAACTTAAGCGTGCGGCGGGTATGCGGGGCACTCATAAGTATGGACTTGAATTTGACATCGCTGTCAGTATGTTAGTGCTGCAGCCGATCTAAGGGCGGAGTTGACACGATGGCGAAGTTCATACCTGTCGAGGCGTTCGACATCGTGATCTTTGGTGGAACGGGTGATCTCTCAAAGCGCAAGCTGCTGCCAGCGCTTTATCACCGCTGGGCCGATGGGCAGATCCCGGAAAGCACCAACATTATCGGCGTGTCGCGAAGTGCGATGAGCGACGATGAGTTCAGTGAATTCGCGTTTGAAGCTTGCGACGAAGCGACGGAAGATTCGATCAAACGCGAGGAATGGGACGCGTTCCGGAAGCATCTGCATTTCATCTCGATGGACGCCACAGATCCGAAGGCAGACTGGAAAGCTCTGAAAAAGCTGCTCAATCGCAAGGAAGACCGGCCGTGCATTTTCTACCTTGCGGTCACGCCGAAAATCTATGTTCCGATTTGTAACGCGCTGGGCCAGGCTGGACTGGCGGACAATGATAGCCGGATCGTGCTGGAAAAGCCGATTGGGACTGATCTTGCTTCCGCCCGCGCGATCAATGAAGGCGTTGGTGCAGTCTTCCCGGAAGAGTGCATTTATCGAATTGATCACTATCTCGGCAAAGAGACGGTTCAGAACCTGATGGTGCTGCGCTTTGCGAACTCCCTGTTTGAGCCAATGTGGAACAGGACCGCGATTGATCACATCCAGATTACGGTTGCTGAACACTATGGCGTGGGCGACCGGGCGGGCTATTATGATGGGTCTGGCGCGCTGCGGGATATGGTCCAGAACCATATTCTGCAATTGCTCTGCCTGATCATGATGGAGCCCCCCAACTCGATTGATGGTGATGCCATACGGGTTGAGAAGATCAAGGTGATGCAGGCCCTTCGCCCGGTTACGGCAGACGTGGCGAACGAGACAACGGTCCGGGCCCAATACGCCGAGGGCGCGGTCAACTCAAAGGCGGTTCCGGGCTATATCGAAGAGCTTGGGCATGACAGCCAGACCGAGACCTTTGTCGCGATCAAAACCTTCGTGGATAATTGGCGTTGGGCCCGCGTCCCGATTTATTTGCGTACAGGAAAAAGGCTCAGAAAGCGGCATTCGGAAATCGTGGTTCAGTTCCGGCCGACCCCTGTGGATATGTTCGGATCTGAATCCGCGCAAAGCAATCGGCTTGTGATCAATGTTCAGCCGGATGAAGGCGTAAAACTGTTTCTGCAGATCAAGGAGCCGGGGCCGGGCGGACTGCGCATTCGGTCGCTGCCACTCAATCTGTCATACGGCGACAACTTCCTTGTGCGATATCCGGATGCGTATGAGCGCCTGTTGATGGATGTCGTCCGCGGCAATCTCTCTCTGTTCATTCGACGCGAAGAAGTTGAGGCGGCCTGGAGCTGGGTGGATGGATTGCTGGCGGCCTGGGATCAGGCCGACGCTCCGATGCGGTCTTATCCGGCGGGGCTTTCCGAAGGTCCAATTGAGTCGCAAATGCTGCTAAAGTCGGACAATAGAGAATGGTGGAAAGTATCTGAATGACCGCACTTCATCCTGTGATTGCAGATGTGACCGCGCGGATTGAGGCCCGCTCATCTGACAGCCGCGCCGCTTATCTGGAAATGGTCAATGCCCGGCGGCCAGATGGATTTGCCCGCAACAAGCTGTCGGAAGGCAACCTGGCGCACGCCTCTGCAGGCTGTGCGGTCATGGACAAGGTTGAGCTGCTCGGCGGCACCTGGCCGAATATTGGCATTGTGACCAGCTACAATGATATGCTGTCCGCGCACGCGCCGTTCGAGCGTTATCCGGAATTGATACGAGACGAAGCCCGTAAAAACGGTGCGACCGCTCAGGTCGCTGGCGGGGTACCTGCTATGTGTGACGGCGTCACGCAAGGCCAGGAAGGCATGGACCTATCGCTGTTCTCCCGGGACGTCATCGCCATGGCGTCGGCGGTCTCGCTGAGCCACGATACGTTTGATGCCGCGCTGCACTTGGGTGTTTGCGACAAGATTATTCCGGGTCTGGTCATCGCCGCGCTTCGGTTTGGCTGGCTGCCTCACATCATGGTGCCAGCCGGGCCGATGCCCTCCGGTCTGCCCAATCCTGAAAAGCAGCGTATTCGGCAGGAGTTCGCGCTCGGCAATGTCGGGCGCGACGAGTTGCTGCGGGCTGAATCAGAGAGCTATCACACGCAAGGCACGTGTACGTTCTATGGGACCGCGAACTCCAATCAAATGCTGATGGAGGTGATGGGGCTGCACTTGCCGGGGGCGGCATTTCCCAATCCGGGCACCCCCCTGCGCGAGGCGCTGACCCGTGCTGCGGTCCGCCAAAGCCTCGCTAATTCTGTCCAAGGTGAGTTCAAGCCGATCAGCGACGTGATCGATGCCCGCTCCATCGTGAACGGTGTGGTCGGTCTGATGGCCACCGGCGGGTCGACCAATCACATGTTGCACCTGCCTGCGATGGCCGCGGCAGCAGGGATTGATCTACGGCTTGAGGATTTCTCGGCGATCAGCAGTGTGGTTCCGCTGCTGTGCCGAATCTATCCCAATGGTCCGGCGGATGTGAATCATTTCCACGCGGCTGGCGGTATGGGCTTTGTCATGCGCCAACTGCTCGATGCCGGACTGATCAATGGTGAGGCGATGGGCGTTGCTGGCCCGATTTCAGGATATTCGCAAGAACCCTGGATTGATGGGGATGAGCTGCGCTGGCGCGAAGCGCCGGAGACCAGCGGAAACCTCGATATCATCCGTCCTTACAATGATCCGTTTGCGGGCACTGGTGGGCTGCAGATGCTGGACGGCGCTATGGGCCGTGGCGTGATCAAAGTCTCAGCCGTGAAACCGGAAAACCGGACGGTCGAGGCGCCATGCCGGGTCTTTGATACTCAGGACGCGGTGAAGGCCGCGTTTAAAGCCGGTGAACTGAACCGCGATGTCGTTATTGTTGTTAGGTTCCAGGGCCCTGCGGCCAATGGAATGCCGGAACTGCACGGCCTGTCCGCCATTCTTGGCGCCCTACAGGATCAGGGACACAAGGTCGCCTTGGTAACCGATGGGCGCATGTCTGGAGCAAGTGGCAAGTTTCCGGCCGCCATTCATGTGGGGCCTGAGGCCTCACGCGGCGGGCCGTTGGCGCGTGTTCAGGATGGGGATGTTATCCGTCTCGATGCACCGGCTGGACGATTGGATCTTGCGATTGAGGATAGCGAACTGGCGCAGCGCGACACCGTGGTGTTTCGGCCGAACCGAACCGGAGAAGGACTCGGCCGGGAAATGTTCGCTGGATTCCGAGCAAGTGTTTCCGACGCAGAAACCGGTGGCAGCGTATTCTCTCTCATCGGTGGAGGGCGATCTTAATGCATGAACCGGTGCTGGTCGGAGACATTGGCGGCACAAACGTGCGCTTGGCGGAAGCCATTCGCAAGAATGATGGGGCGCTTCTGCTGGATGATGTCCGTGTGCTGGCTGGTTCAGATCACGCCGATTTTGAAGCTGCGCTCGAATACTATTTGCATCAGCGCAATCATCGCCTGTGCAAACAGGCCCTGTTCGCGTTTGCAGGGCCGGTGATCGACAACACGATCGAGATGACCAATCGCAACTGGTTCATCAATGGTCAGAGACTTGCGGGCAAGTTTGGCTTCGAGGCGGTCAAGCTGGTCAACGACTATGCCGCCATGGCCCGCTCTATTCCGGAATTGCCGGAAGACGTGTTTGAGACGCTGCATACCGGGGTCCGTCCAAAAGGCCGCGCCCCGATCCTCGTGGCGGGGCCCGGCACCGGACTTGGCGTCGCGACGCTGCTGCCGGACGGGCATTCTGGATGGCGGGTGATTACCGGCGAAGGCGGACACGCGGCTTTTGCGCCCCGTACCCAGCTCGAATGGACGCTGGCCGAACGTTTGCGGGATCGATTTGAGTACGTGTCGAAAGAGCTGGTCCTGTCCGGGTCCGGGATGGATGCCGTGCATCGCGCGATTTGCGAGATCTATGGTGTGCCCTGGGTTCGAACACCGCCAGCTCAATTGCTTGAGGAAGCCAAACGCGAGCCAGGTATTGCTCGCGATATCTGCCAGATCCGGGCACGCGCGACACTCGATGCACTGGGGGACGCAGCGGTTACGAATGGCACCACGGGCGGGGTCGTGATTACCGGCGGTGTGGCCGTGCGGCTGGCCGATTGGTTGCGCGAACCTGAAAGCCTTGCGCGTTTCTTCAATCGGGGTCCAAAGCAATCCTATATGTTGCCGATACCGATCAGGCTGCTGCATTCCGGACAGGCGGCATTAATCGGTGCGGCGGCCCTGCACTATGATGAGGAACTGGCTGCATGATCAATATGGCGACGTTTCACAACAGTTTGCGCGACGCGCCGATTGTTCCGGTTCTGACCGTAGAGAAAGTGGCTCATGCGGCGCCTCTCGCCGCGGCTTTGAAAGCGGGCGGCCTCGGCACCGTCGAGGTCACGCTGCGTACGCCGGTTGCACTGGAAGTGATCGGAGAGATGAAGCGCGCCGAGCCGGAAATGATCGTTGGCGCGGGGACCATTTGCAGCGAAGGAGATGTCGATGCGGCCTTGAAGGCCGGGTCAGATTTCCTGGTATCGCCGGGGACCAGTCCTGAACTGATCAAAGCGCTCGCCTATCATGACGGGGTGATCCTGCCCGGTGTATCGACCGCCAGTGAGGCCATGGCGCGGTTCGACGAAGGCTATGGTGTGCAGAAATTCTTCCCGGCAGAAGCGGCTGGTGGAGCAAACTTCCTGAAATCACTCAGTGGCCCATTGCCTCATATCGACTTCATGCCCACCGGAGGGGTGAAGCCTCACAATGCAAACGACTATCTCAGCCTGCCGAATGTCATTGCGGCCGGGGGGACGTGGATTGCCTCGCCAGCTGACATGGACGCTGGCAAGTGGGATGAGATTACCAAACGGGCCGCTGAAGCCGCTGCACTTGGGACATAGAACATTATGGCGACCAAACTGATTGCACCGCGTGGTCGCAGCGCCAAAATCGTCGCCACGCTCGGGCCTGGAAGTTCTGCGCCTGGGACCATTCGTCTTCTGGCTGAAGCGGGCGTGGACATATTTCGACTGAATTTCAGTCATGGTGAGCAGGAAAAACACAAGCGAACCTGCGAGGCGATCCGCATGGTTGAACAGGGGCTTGGTCGCCCGCTGGCGGTGCTGGCAGATCTGCAGGGGCCGAAGATCCGAGTCGGACGGTTTCCGGATGGGGCCTTGAAGCTCGGTTTCCGGGCTGAATATGATCTCGTCGTGGGCGATGAGACGGACGCCCCCGAGACCATTCCAGTGCCGCGCAAGGAGATCCTGGACGTTCTCGAGGAGGGGGACACGATCCTCGCCGATGATGGCTTGCTGATCTTTACCGTTCTATCTGTAGGGGATCGCCCTCGCGTGCGTGCTGAGGTCCCGGGCGTGTTGAAGGACCGGAAAGGGTTTACTGTCCGCGGGAAAGCGCTTCCGGTCCCCGCGCTCTCGAAAAAGGATCGCTCTGATCTGGCTTTTGCGCTGGATATGGATGTCGATATCGTCGCGCTGAGTTTTGTGCAGACTGTCGCTGACATCGCAGAAGCGCGCGGCCTGATTGGCGATAAGGCGCTGATCGTCGCGAAGATTGAGAAGCCGGCGGCGATTGATAATCTGGAAGCCATCGTCGCTGCGACAGACTCCGTCATGATCGCGCGTGGAGATCTCGGGGTCGAGTTTCCACCTGAAGAAGTGCCAATTATTCAACGACGTATCGTGAGAGTCTGCCGCGATGCAGCCTGTCCGGTCATCGTCGCGACGCAAATGCTGGAGAGTATGATCGAGAACTCTGCGCCGACCCGCGCCGAGGCAGGGGATGTCGCGACGGCGATTTATCAGGGGGCAGATGCAGTTATGCTGTCAGCTGAAACCGCAGTCGGGCGGCATCCGGCGACAGCAGTTGCGATCATGAACCGGATCATTCGCTCTGTCGAAGGCGCAGATGACTATCGCCAGGCGATGGGGCAGTTCGATGGCGGTGGTGAAGCCCGCGACGATATCGATTCCGTGGCAGCCACCGCGTATGAGATCGCCGCGCGCAATGGCGTCCCTCTGGCGCTGCGAACAGGGGATATCCCTCGCCTGGCTCAGTTTTCTCGCGTACGCGGCAGCCAGACCATTCTATATGGCTCAGCGGTCGACAAACGTCTTCGTCAAGCGCAGTTGCTCTGGGGGATTCATCCAGCACGTATGGTACCTGGACCGGATTGGACGCGCCAATTGATGGACAGTTCAGGACTAGCCGGTCCGGTGGCTTATGCCGCCTGGCAGGGCAAAAATGGACATTGGGCCTGGGCAATAGGTGTGGAAAACTAGACCTCACGGCTCTGTTACGCGGCTTGCCTCTTTATTCCTGCGCTGCGAATCCCCATAACGAGGGCTGATTGAAAGTCGGCCCTTGCGGCCAAGGAGGCAGGTAATGGCCGATTCAGAACCAACCACCGTGCATGCTGAGATCCTGATCATTGGATCGGGCCCTGCGGGCTGGACGGCCGCGGTCTATGCTGCGCGCGCCATGCGTGACACGCTCGTCGTGGCCGGGCTTCAACCCGGTGGACAGCTGACCATCACCACGGACGTGGAAAACTATCCGGGCTTTGCTGAGATCCAGGGCCCCGAGCTTATGGTGAAAATGCAGGAGCACGGGCTGAAAATGGGCGCGAAAATGGCTGAGGATCATATTGCTTCGGTCGATTTCAACAGCCGCCCCTTCCGGGCGATCGGCGAGAGTGGAACCATCTATACCGGCGATAGCGTGATTATCTCGACCGGTGCGCAGGCGAAATGGCTCGGCCTTCCAAGCGAAGACAAGTTTCAGGGATTTGGTGTCTCAGCGTGTGCGACCTGCGATGGGTTCTTCTATCGCGGCAAAGAAGTACTCGTCGTTGGTGGTGGCAATACCGCTGTCGAGGAGGCTTTGTTCCTGACCAATTTTGCCAGCAAAGTCACAGTGGTGCATCGCCGGGACAGCTTCCGTGCCGAGAAAATCTTGCAGCATCGTCTGCTCAATCATCCAAAGGTTGAGGTCAAATGGGATACGGTCCTGGACGAGGTGCTCGGCGATGAAACACCGCTTGGGGTCACCGGCGCGCGCCTACGTAATGTGAAAACCGGCGCCATTGGAGACGTGCCTGTGCACGGTGTGTTTATCGCCATCGGTCACGCGCCGTCGACGGAGCTGTTTGTTGGCAAGCTCGACATGCAGGACAATGGTTATTTGATAACCGCGCCGGATTCGACCGCGACTAATGTGCCCGGCGTTTTTGCCGCCGGGGATGTCACAGACGAGACCTATCGTCAGGCCGTGACCGCAGCCGGCATGGGCTGTATGGCCGCGCTTGAAGCTGAACGTTTCCTGGAAGAGGCCAAAGCGACCGAAGCCATAGCGGCGGAGTAAGAAGAGCGGGGTCAGCGCGTCATACGCCAGGACGAGCGAGTTCGGTTCGCGGTGGCTGGCGACCGATCGAGACCCGTGTCGCTCCAAAGACGTTTTTCAGCCTTCAGAAAGCGAAACTGTTTGTCAGACCCGGCGTCAAACCGAAAATCTGGCACGCGGTGTTGCAGGCAGAGTACCTGGCGTTGCATCGTTCAGCGCTGTAAGGGCAGGCGAGGAATTTGTCGAAACAACTGCCTCTGCATTCGGCTTGTTCCGGACTGACGGGCTGTATGCCGGCACGCAGCGCGGCTGTTTTGCTTGTTGAGCCGCACCCACAATCGGAGTCCACATTGATCTGATCTGCTAGGTCACCGGCCTTCATAAGAAGCGGGTTCAATCGCTCAATCTGAATATCTGCATCTTCGCACACCAATAGCGTACAAGGACCGTGCTTAGTCTCGGACTCCATCGCAGCGACGATGTCTTTCTCTTTGATTTCGAAAAAGAATTTCGAATCTCGACTAGGGTAAAAGCTGACAATGCCGCGTTTGTTGCCAGCAGCAAATCCCTGGATTGAGACGATGTCGGTGCCCTTGCTGTTGATGTCGCTCAACACAGGATCGATCGGTATATTTAGATCAGCCATTGCGTATCCTCCAATGTCAAAAAGCTGGTGCTTTCAGGGGAGCTCGCGCATCTTTTTTATGATGGCAGACACTAGCACAAAACAGAGCAACCGTCATTTTTGGATATAGAGTTTTGGCGCCGAGCGCACCGTCCAACCCTACTCAAAGCATGCGGGCCGCAAGTGTTTCGATCTCGCGGTGGGTCTGTTCTTTTAACGCTGTTTTCAAGAAATCGGCGCGCGCTTTCATGACGCTCTCAAGCTGAGTTTCACACGAAGCTGCGTACGCTGCTTCCAGCGCGGTTCGGATATCTTCGCGATATTTTCGCGCGTTGAGTGCAGCGAGCGCGCGCGCATATTGCCAGTGGGTCGACGCATCCTCCGGGTCAATCGCGATCGCACGTTGATAGTGCCGTTTCGCCTTTTTGACCGAAGCGCCCATCACGGCAGCGCCGAGACCACCACCGCGGCGAACCACTTCGATATGCCAGACCGACAAAAATCCATGGGCGTAAAAATTGTCCGGATCATCATCGAGCACGGATTCAGCCAGCTTCTTCGCTTCAGTCCCATAACCCGACTTGCGCGCCTGTTGCGTCGACATCGGACGCGCACGAAGTGACAAGGCGATGGCCAGTTGCAGTCGTCCTTCAATATGCTGGGGATCAGCCTCAAGCGCGCGACGGGCGAAGCGTTCAGCGTCCTCGGCCAGTGTTGGGGACGGTACCTGGGTTTCGGCACTCATCGCTTCTGCAAGGAGGCTACGCGCGGCAAAGGCGAGACTGTCCGAACTGGGCTCCGCCTCGGCAAGCGACACGGCCTCGAGATAGCGTCCTTCCACAAAGGCAGAGAGCCGAGCAGAGGGTTCAGCGCTCGCCAGCGGGGAGCAGATCAAGATCAGTACGACGACTTTCCACATCTGCGTCAGAATAGCGCAGATTCCGTTCTGGCCCAATCACAAAACCGCGCATCTAGTCATTTTATGGACCGCTTCGAAACAGACTGTGTTGTCATTGGCGCGGGTGTCATTGGCTTGGCGGTGGCGCGGGCTTTGGCGATCAGCGGGCGCGACGTGGTTGTTCTTGAAGCAGAACAGCAGATTGCGACGCATACATCCTCCAGGAATTCTGAAGTCATCCATGCAGGATTGTACTATCCTACCGGGTCACTAAAGGCTCGGCATTGTGTGCGAGGGCGGCGATTGCTCTACGCTTATCTGAATGAGCGCAACATCGCATTTAGTCGGTGCGGAAAGCTGGTGGTGGCCCGAAGCGACGAGACAGATGCTCTGATCGACCTGGCGGACCGGGCACGGGCCAATGGTGTTGAAGACATAAACCTGATCTCCGGCGCGGAGGCGCGGGCGATGGAACCGGCTCTGCACCCGGACGTTTCCCTAGCCTTGCATTCGGCGCAGAGCGGTATTTTCGATAGCCATGCCTTTTTTCTCGCGCTGCAGGGTGACTTGGAAGATGCGGGCGGCGTGGTCGCCCTCGAGACGCCGGTTGTCGGGGGCGCGATCAAGGGAGAGGGCGTTGAACTCGAGACAGGAGGGGCCAAAGCGGCGCGGCTGCTTGCCAGGACGGTCATCAATGCCGCGGGGCACAACGCAGTTCATATCGCTCGCCAGATTGATGGTTTGCCCCCGGGCCGGTTCCCGAAGCCAAGATTCGTGAAAGGCAGTTATTTCAGCGTATCTGGACAAACACCCTTTTCGCGTTTGATTTACCCCATGCCCGGGCGTGCCAGTTTGGGGTTGCACCTGACGATTGATCTTGCGGGCCGCGGTAAGCTCGGACCGGACGCTGAATGGTTGTCAGAAGAGGTGACGCCGCCATTTGATTATCGCGTCGATCCGAACCGAGCAGAGCTGTTCTATCAGGCCGCGCGGCGATATTGGCCATCTTTGCCGAACGGGGCGCTGTCGCCGGATTATGCGGGTGTCCGGCCGAAACTGGTCGGGCCGGGCGAACCTTCCGGAGATTTTCGTATCGAGGATACAGGTGCCGGATTGATCAATCTGTTTGGAATTGAAAGCCCCGGTCTGACCGCGTCGCTCTCCATCGCTGAACACGTTGCGGAAATGCTGGATTGAGGGAGTTGCACCATGCTGGTCAGGCGTGTATTGGACACGGCTTCGGACGGTTCGGTAGCTCAGCTGGTTAGAGCGCACGACTCATAATCGTGAGGTCGGGAGTTCAAGTCTCCCCCGAACCACCAGAAATCATTCCAAAGGCGCTTTGAGAGCTTTTTAGCCAGAAATCAGCTTACGCCCGACCAACTCTGAAATGGCCGACATTGATGCGTCCATTATCGAACCCGGCTTCACAATAGCTGAGATAGAATTGCCACATCCGGCGGAAGCGTTCGTCAAAGCCCATTGTCTGGATGGTGGACCACTGGTCTTCAAATGCCTTGGCCCAGAGCCGCAGCGTCTTGGCATAGTCCGGGCCGAAATAGGTTGCGTCTTCGAGGCTAAGCCCGGCGTTCAGGATCTGTTGGCGCAGGGCCAGTTCGCTTGGCAACATGCCGCCCGGAAAAATGTAACGCTGAATGAAATCAGCCCGTTTGCGATACTTCGGAAACAGCTCGTCCTTGATCGTGATGATCTGGAGGGCCGCCTTTGCACCCGGTTTCAGGCTGGTGCGGACCTTGTCGAAATAGCTCGGCCAGTAGCTTTCGCCGACCGCCTCGAACATTTCGATCGAAGCCACACCGTCATATTCGCCCTGATGGTCACGATAGTCCTGCAGGAGGATTTTGACCTTGTCCGACAAGCCTTCGCGCTGCATCCGTTCGAGTGCGAATTCCCGCTGAGACGGGGAGATGGTTAAACAGGTAACGTCCGCGCCGCGATGCTTGGCCGCATATTCCGCAAAGCCGCCCCAACCGCAGCCAATCTCGAGAACACGTTGACCATCGGTCAGGCCAAGTTCATCGGCAATCGCTGCATATTTTGCGGTTTGAGCTTCTTCAAGAGACAGATCGGGCGAGGTGTAAAGCGCTGATGAGTAGGTCATCGTATCGTCGAGCCAGGTCTGATAAAAGTCGTTCCCGAGGTCGTAATGAGCTTCGATATTGCGCTTGGAACCAGACTTGCTGTTGCGATTGAAGACGTGGCGGATCATGTTGCCGAAGCGCACGAACATGCCGCCGACAGCGAGCTGGCCTGCAGCTTCAAAATTCTCTGAAAAGAATTCAAGGACCTTAGTCAGGTTCGGGGTCGACCATTGCTGATCCATATAGCTTTCAGCGAACCCGACATCACCGCCAGCCACGGCGCGTTTGGCGAAATTGTAGTCGTGTACGATCACCTCGGCCCGCGGACCTGGCAGACCATGATCAAACAGCACCCGGCGACCATCAACGAGATGAAACTGGATCGCGCCCCGGCGTGCCCTCAACAGCATCATCGCGCTGATCCGAAAGCTGGCCGGAATGTCGTCCAACTGGCGGATAGATTGCGGGGTCGCGTGGATCACTTCCGGCTGAGTGGTGCCAAGGTCTTTGATGGTTGTGTAGCTCACGCGGCAGTCTCCCGTGCAGGGCGGGGATGCCCTGTCGTTTTAGCAAATGTGTTTGGCTGGTCCGGTTTGGCAGGACGATTATGATATCGGGCGCCCTTGAACACCAGCTTGAGGGCCTGCCAGTGAATGGCGAGCGTCACAGCCAAGCTGGAAAGGGGTTTTAGCGTAGCCAGTCTGGCAAACATTGGTGTTGTTGCCGGGGAGGCTTTGGCCTGGATCGTAGCAACATGCGTCTGGGCCTCACCGTGCCGTGTCTCCACAATCAGGCTGAGGCGGTCCTCTGTCTTGCGAAGCGTGAAGTGATAGCGACCGGAAAGGTCGAAAAAGGGCGAGACATGAAACACCTTGTCTGCAGCGTGCTGATGGCGCAGCGTGTCCGGTGTCGCTGCCACATAGGTGTGATGTTCCCCGAACGTATTGTTTACTTCGTACAGGATCCCCCGCAATTCACCGTCCGGACCGTGACCAAACCACAAGGAGATGGGCGCAAACTTGTAGAAGATGTGCCGCGGGAAAGTGACCAGCCGGATCGGCCCGCCATCCAGTGTGATCCCGCCGTCGGCGAACTGACGCTCTGCCCAGGGACGAAGCGCGGCCTTCTTGCGCAGGCCATGATCCTCGCGGCGGAACGAAAACAGATTGGGCTTTTCGATACTGAACAGTCGGCTTTGCACGGCGGCCTCGTCCAAACGGTCGATATCGATGTCAATCAGCGACAGCCCATATCGGAAGCGATGCTTAAAGGGCGTGGATCGCTGATGGGTTGTATGCCCACGATAAAGCCGCATGGCTGGGGGTTGGATAATGTTTGTGTTGTTCACTTTCGAATGGCCTCGAAAACAATTGTATCATCTTCTGGAGCGCGCGTCATTGGTGTGACGATATCGACATGCTCAACTGTCCACGGCACTTGCCCGCCCAGTGAAAGCGCGCACGACAATCCTGACTTCAGTCCATCTTCATGGAAGCCGCTGCCCATCCAGGCGCCTGCGAGCCAGATATTGTGGCGTCCCTGATCGCGTTTCAGCGCGCGCACCGCGGCTTCTGCCGGTGCATCGAATTGTGGGTGAGCCTTTGACATCCGCGCGAATATCAGATGTTCGGCGGGCGGTTTTTCCGGATTCAGCGTCACAAATAGCGGGCAATCATTCGGCAAATTCTGCAGCCGGTTCATCCAATAGGTCAGGCAGATGTCCGGACCGTCCTGTTTCAACACGTTCCAGCTGGCCCAGGCGGCTTTCCTGGTCGGCATCAGGCTTGGGTCCCGATGAAGGTAGATATCGTTTGGACGATACTCCACCGATCCGAGTAGGAACCGCATATCCTCATAGGCCGGATCAAGCAGCCCGCGCGTTGTATCGGAATGGGTGGCGAGAATGACATCGTCATAGATTTCGGTGGTGCCGTTCTGATCGGTCACCTGGACGCGATTTCCGAACGGCGCGACGCGAGACACCGCGCGGTTGAGATGGATCCGCTCGCCCAGAAGCGCAGACACTTTGTTGACATAGGTTCTCGAGCCACCGCTCACGGTCCGCCACTTTGGGCGCTCTTTATGCATCAGGCGATGATTTTCGAAAAACTGAAAGAAGCTGCGTGCGGGATAGTTCAGCATCTCTGCCTCTGGTGTGGACCAGATCGCGCCGCCCATGGGCAGAATATAGTTCTCGAGGAAGTCGCCCTCGAACCCGTGCTTCTGGAGCCAGAAACCGAGCGTGATGTCGTCAATTCTGTCGTGCTCAAGTTCTTCTCGGGCGAGGTCATTGAAACGGAGAATGGTTCGCCAGAACCGGTGAAAGCGTGGCCGCAGCAGGTTTTTTCTTTGTGCGAATATGCCTTTCAGCGTTGAGGCCCACTCGAAGCCTTGCGGGTTGGACACCGCAAAGCTCATGTCACTCGGCTCCGTCGCGGCGCCGATAGCATCGAAGAATCCAATCAGATTGGGATAGTTCAGACCGTTATAGACGATGAACCCGACGTCTACCGCGATGGAAGTTCCGTCATAGTCGACATCCATGGTGTGGGCGTGACCGCCGGCGCGGTCGCTTGCTTCATAGAGCGTCACGTCGGCTGTATCCTTCAGAGCGTAAGCGGCTCCGAGTCCGGAGATTCCCGAACCGATAATGGCGATGCGTTTCATGCGGCGTCTCGTCTTTCCTTGAGGGTTTCATAGGCAGCAAGCGCGCGAGTTCGGGCTTCACTGTGATCAACGATCGGATGCGGGTAGTTTGCGCCAAGTTCGACGCCCGCCTCACGCAGGATGAGTGGCCCTGCTTTCCAAGGCTGATAAAGGAATTTTCGCGGCAAGCGCTTAAGCTCCGGACACCATTTGCGAACATAGTCGCCGCTGACGTCAAACTTCTCCCCTTGAGTGATGGGGTTGAAGATCCGAAAATAGGGCGCGGCATCCGCGCCTGAACCGGCCACCCACTGCCAGCTTGCACTGTTGGATGCCGGATCGGCATCGACCAGCGTATTCCAGAACCAGTCTTCCCCATCACGCCAATGAATCATCAGATGCTTGGTCAGGAAGGAGGCAGTGATCATGCGTACCCGATTGTGCATCCAGCCGGTATGCCAGAGCTCTCGCATACCGGCATCGACAATGGGATAGCCAGTCCGACCCTGCTGCCAGGCTTTGAGTTGGTCGGCATTGCCTTCCCAAGGCATGCCATCGAAATCGGGTTTGAAATTCTCGCTGGCGAGCTGCGGATTGTGAAACAGCAGGACATAGGCAAAGTCGCGCCAGGCGACCTCTGACAGGAACTTTTGAGCCCCTTTCGCATCAATCTGACCTGTCTCAACCCGGAGCTTAGTCGCCCGCCAGATCTGGGCCGGACTGACCTCGCCGAAAGCCAGATGAGGCGATAGGCCAGAGGTGGACGTTTCAAGGTCGGGACGGTTTCGGTCATTGCCATAGTTCGAAACCGGACCGCTTAGAAAAGCGTTCAAGCGCGCCGCGGCACCGTGTTCACCGGGTGTCCAATCGGCATCAAATCCGGTTGACCAGTCAGGCGATCGAGGATGCAGAGCCCAACTCTCCAAGTCGTCGCTGGCCAACGTGTTCGACAGAAGTTTGCTGGGAGCGGCAGCAACCGGTTCTGGTTGATAGGCTTTTTGCACCGACCGCCAGTAAGGGCTGTAGACCTTGTAATAGCCGCCAGAGCCGGTTTTTTGTGTCCAGGGTTCGGTGAGGACCGATCCATTGAAGCTTTCGCAGGTCAATCCCTGCGCCTTGAGCTCTGATTTGACCGCCGCATCGATAGTGCGGCCCGCCTCGTCATAGCGGCGGTTCCAGAAGATTGCGTTCGCGCCGCTCTCCTGAACAACCTTGGCCAAGGTCTCGTTGGCCTTGCCTTTGCGTAGAATGAGCCGACCGCCTAACGCTTCGATATCTGTTTTCAGAGTGCGAAGTGATTTGTCCAGCCACCATTTGGACGCCCCACCCAGCGGGCGGAGTGTGTCGTCTGTTTCGAAGATATAGAGGCAGATAAGATTCTCGCCTGCATGCTCAATCGCTGCGCCTAGAGCCGGATTGTCGCTTAACCTCAAGTTGCGGCGAAACCACACAATGGCAGGGTTTGAATCTGCAGCTGAAATCGCCAATCCTCCACTCGCAGCGGCTGTATGGTCTTGATACGATACACTTTCCTGATCGGATGAAAGAAAGTTCCGCTAGAGCTGTGCTTTGTGCAGCGCTCTTGTCTGGCGCTGTAGTCAGAATGGGATTAGGGCATAGCCATGATCAAGACTGTCATCTGTATGAAGTGGGGTGAGCGCTACCCTGCGCACTTTGCCAACCGCCTTTACAATATGGTCCGGCGCAATGTGACGGGTGACCTGCGCTTCGTCTGCTTCACCGATGACAAGACCGGATTGTTGCCAGAAGTGGAATACCAACCGCTGCCCCCGATCACCGGTCTGCCGGAGCGTTGGAAATGGTATCCCTGGCGCAAGATTTCGCTCTGGCAGCCAGGCCTCGGCGGCCTTGAAGGTGAGGTTCTGTTCCTTGATGTCGATTTGATTGTCACCGGCAATATGGACCCGTTCTGGGAGTTTCATCCCGGCAAGATGTGTATCGCCGAAAACTGGACCCAGAAAGGCGAGGGCATCGGCAACACGTCCGTCTACAAATGGACGATCGGAGAGCACACGGACATCTTCGAGAAATACGAGCGTGACAGTGCGCCGATCCACGCCGAGTTTCGTGCGAGCCAGCAGTATGTCTCTTCAATGATCCCGGACAAAATCTACTGGCCGGAGAATTGGTGTGTGAGTTTCAAACACTCTCTGATGCCGAAGTTTCCGATGAACTGGTTCGTGACGCCGAAACTGCCTGCCGAGACGAAAATCGTTGCCTTTACCGGTCGACCAGACCCGGACGAAGCACGGGACGGCAAATGGAAAGCCCCATTGCACAAGAAGATCTACAAGCACGTGAAGCCGACCCCCTGGATTGCGGAGCATTGGCGGTGACATCTGATCTGCAAGCCGAGGCGCGCACTGCGGCGATGACCCTTGAGGCCCAATATGGCGAAGACGCGGTTGTCATCGCAACGCTTCGCGCGGCGGAGGTCGCGGCACTGGGGGACGCCGATGCGCTCGCGCATTGGGATGCGGTGATCTCAATCCTCGAAGCTGGCTCTGACGGTGCGCCGCGCCACTAGCTGCCGAGCGCGGTTTGAATATCGATTTTTGATCCCATCTTTGCCACAATTAACCGAAAGCTTGCAGGTTTCGAGTAGAAGGAATGCTGCGCGCAAGGTTTCAAACGCGGAATGAGCAATCGATTGACCCCTGACGACATGATCCCCGACCCAGACCCGCCCCAGAAACTGGGGCTGTTTGCCTGGCTGCGAGGCCGATTTTTTGCCGGTATGGTCATTGCCGCCCCGCTCGCGGCCACATTTTTTATTCTGCAGTTCCTGATCACTTTTATCGACAGCCGGGTCAGGCCCTGGCTACCCCCTATTCTGCAACCTGAAACCTATACCAATTATGCCATTCCGGGCTTTGGTGTGCTGGTTCTGGTCGTCGCCTTGACCGTTCTTGGCGCCATTACCGCGAACCTGGTGGGTCGCTCGCTGCTGACGGCTACGGACCGCATATTCAGCCGCATCCCGATTGTGAAAAACGTCTATGCGGCGATCAAGCAACTGACCGAAGTGTTGGCCAACAATCAGCAAGCCAGTTTTGATCGCTGCGTGATGATCGAATACCCCAAACACGGATCCTGGTGCATCGGGTTCGTGTCGTCGACCGCAAAGGGCGAAATCGGCGCCAAGCTTGGAACGGACAAGATCGGCGTGTTTGTACCTACTACTCCCAACCCGACATCTGGCTTTCTAATTTATGTCGCCCCCGAAGAGTGTATCGAGATGGATATGACGGTCGAGGAGGGCGCGAAGATGATCCTGACTGCCGGACTGGTCGTTCCCGACTTTGAGCCTCAACTCGAGTCAGAGACTCTGGAGGAGATCAGTTCACTCGCTGAATCGGATGTCCGGGCTGAGGAGCTGACTGAGAAGCGCTAGGCCATCGGCGCGTGCCGGGCTTATCTTGTCTGCGGTTTCGGTTGCCAGCCGGGCATCCTGACGCGCGATGTCAATCAACTCGGCGTGCTGCACCGGGTCGATCAAGCGATAAGCGACCATACCCGACTGGCGTTTACCGAGCAGATCACCGGCGCCGCGCAGTTTGAAATCTGCCTCGGCAATTTCAAACCCGTCTTCGGTATGACGCAGTGTGTCCAGGCGCTGGCGTGCGATCTCATTCAGCGGTGCGCGATACAGCAACAGGCAGAAGCTGTCCTTGTCACCCCGGCCGACGCGACCGCGAAGCTGGTGCAGCTGAGCCAGTCCGAACCCTTCGGCGCGTTCGATCACCATAATGGTTGCTTCCGGGACATCGACACCGACCTCAATCACTGTGGTGGCGACCAGAAGCCGGGTGCGTCCTGACCGGAAATCTTCAAGGGCTGCATCCTTTTCATCGGCTTTCAACCGGCCGTGCACGAGCCCTACGGGCACCTCAAGAGCGTCTTCAAGCATCGCGGCCCGGGCAACCGCCGAGCTGCCATCTTCGGTGTCTGCGTCGACTCTGGGGCAGACCCAAAATGCACGCTCACCACGGGCTAGTGCACGGCCAGTTGCGGCGATTACATCTTCTATCCGCGTGTCTGGAATGGCGCGTGTCTCGATCGGTTTGCGCCCGACCGGCTTTTCGTCGAGAATCGACACGTCGAGATCCCCATGAATGGACTGTGCCAGGGTTCGCGGTATGGGCGTCGCGCTCATCACCAAAGTGTGTGGTGCCTTGCCCTTGCCGACGAGTTTCAGACGGTCAGCGACCCCAAAGCGATGCTGCTCGTCCACGATGACCAATCCGAGGTTTCGAAAGACGACACCTTCCTGGAACAGAGCATGTGTGCCCGCTGCAACCTGTATCGAGCCATCTGAGAGACCCATTCGCTTGGACTCCCGCACCGAGCCTTTGTCGCGCCCGGTAATGCTCGCCACATTGATCCCGAGCGGAGAGAGCAAACGATCCAATGTCTCAAACTGCTGATTGGCCAGCACTTCGGTCGGCGCCATGAAAGCGGACTGAAAGCCGCCTGCTGCCGCCTGAATGGCCGCGAACGCCCCGACCAGTGTCTTGCCCGATCCGACATCACCTTGCAGCATACGCCGCATCGGATGTGGCTCGGCCAGATCGGCCATGATTTCTTTCGTCGCGCGGATTTGTGCACCCGTCGGTTTGAAGGGCAGGGTTTTGACGAGCCGGTTCAGGGCGTCCGGTGATGGCGGAATGGACGGGGCATCTTCCTGCGCGCGAAGGGCGCGGGCCCGGCCGAAAGCCAGTTCACGCGCCAGCGCCTCGTCATACGCCAATCGTTCTCGTGCCTTAAACAGTGCGATCTCGTCATAGATGGTCGGCGCATGTACCCCGATGAGCGCTTCACGGAAACCTGGCCAGGCACGTTTGGCGACGAGTGCTGGATCAATCCACTCCGGCAGACCCTCCGGCACAAGGTCCAAGGCCGCTTGCTGCGACCCGTGCACGCGCTTGTTGGTGAGACCTGCCGTCAAGGCATAAATGGGTTCGACCGGCGGGGGCATCTCGCCTTTGGCGGGATCCATTACGAAGTCGGGATGGCTCATCTGACGCTCACCGCGATACTCGTCCACCCGGCCAGAAACGATACGTTCCTTGCCAACCGGAAATTGACCCTGAAGCCATCTGGAATCGGCGCGAAAATAGGTGATGGTCAGGAACCCGGTTCCGTCGAACAGTTCGATCCGGGTCGGTGCCCGTTCGTTATAGGGCGCTTTGATCGCATGCACTTCGCCGCGTACGGTTGCGACTTCGCCAGGTTCCAGATTTTCAAAACTGTCGACGGGCCGCCGGTCGAGCCAGCGCTCCGGCATATGCAGCAACAGCTCCCAAATCGTTTCGCCCCCGACCAGATATTCGAGGACCGGCTTCAGTTTCGGTCCAATACCCGGCAAGGCGTCCAAAGGTTGAAACAGTGGAAAGAGGCGTTCATCGCGCATGCGCCTCTTATGCGCGGAAGCGCCGCCGGTGCGCAAGTTGGGGCCGCGACACTCTGTACTGTGAATTCAGCAATGACTGCGCTACATGGTTGAAATCAGGAGATTCAAAATGACCAGCGCAGACCTTGATGAACGTCGCCGCAAACTGAAGTTTCGAGCCTGGCGACGGGGGTTTCGCGAGATGGATTTATTGATGGGCACATTTGCCGATCAGAACCTGGCGACGATGAGCGATGAGGACCTGGCGGAGTTTGAGCGCCTGCTTGCAACGCCCGATTGGGAAGTGTTTGCATGGCTTGTCGGACAAAAACCTGTGCCGGAAAACTATAAGAGCGACCTGCTGACTCAAATCATCGAGTTCCGCTACGAAGCTCAGGCGGGCTGAACGCCGAGCCAGCGCCGCGGCACGTGCAAATTGTGGTTAACCCAGACTGGACAGATGTCGCAAAACCGGCTGGTTTGTGCGCAAAGAATTTTCCAAGCTGAGGCCTGACATGTCTATTCGTTCTCACCTTGTGGCGTGTGCCGCAATAATTACGCTGTCAGCCTGTGCGTCGACGGACACCACAACGCCGGATGTTGAAAGTATCTCGAATACCGCAGAGGAGGCGCTTGTGGACGCAGAGACCGACACCGCTGTAACTGAAGACAACGTGTTGCTGCAGGCGTGGACGGGGCCTTATGGCGGGGTACCAGCCTTTGACAAAATGTCCCTTGATGACCTGAAACCCGCGCTTGAAACCGCGATGGCGCAGGAACTTGCCGAGATCGATGCAATCGCCGCCAATCCGGAACCTCCCACGTTCGACAACACAATCATTCCCCTGGAAAAGCGGGGCGCGGCGCTCGATCGCGTGAACGTTTATTGGAGCATCTGGCGGTCGAACAAGTCATCACCGGAGTTTCGTGAAATTCAGCGGGAAATGGCCCCAAGAATATCCGAGCATCGCTCTGCAATTGTTCAGAATGCTCCGCTCTTTGCCCGTGTCAAAGCGGTCTATGAAGGCGCGGAGATGGAGACGCTGCGACCGGACCAGCAGCGCGTTGTAAAGCTGACCTATGACAGCTTTGCGCGGAACGGAGCGATGTTGGAAGGTGAGGCGAAGGCACGCTACGCTGAGATTAATAAACGCCTCTCGGAACTGCATACGGCTTTTGCCAACAATGTGCTGGCAGACGAAGAAAACTACGTCACTTATTTGACACAGGATCAGCTGAACGGCTTGCCCGAAAGCTTTATTACCGCTGCCGCAAGTGCTGCCGCCAGTCGCGGTGAAGTGGGCAAGTATGCGGTGACCAATACACGCTCGTCCATGTCACCCTTCCTGACTTTCTCTGATGAGCGGGACCTTCGAGAGACAGTCTGGCGCACATACTACAACCGCGGTGATAATGCCGATGAATATGACAACAACGCCATCATCGCTGAAATTCTGCAGCTGCGTCATGAGCGTGTGGGTTTGCTGGGCTACGCCAATTACGCCGAGTGGCGTCTTGAAGATCGCATGGCCGGACATCCGGATACTGCGCTTGATCTGCTGGAAACGGTGTGGCCTGCGGCGCTTGCCCGCGTCGAGCAGGAAGTCGCCGATATGCAGGCGATCGCCGATGCGGAGGGCGCGGGCATCACTATCGCGCCCTGGGACTATCGCTACTATGCCGAAAAAGTCCGCAAGGCGAAATACGACCTGAATTCGGACGAGGTGAAACAGTATCTTCAACTGGATAAGCTGCGCGATGCTATGTTCTTCGTGTCCGGCGAATTGTTTGGCTTTGAGTTTACACCCGTACTGGAAGGCAGCGTGCCGGTCTTCAACAACGATGTTCAGGTCTGGGAGGTGACGGATCGCGAAACCGGTGCCCATATCGGCCTGTGGTATCTCGACCCCTTTGCACGGCAGGGGAAACGTTCGGGCGCCTGGGCCAGCATGTATCGCGGCCACTCGACGTTTGACGGGAAGACGACCGTGCTGTCGTCAAACAACTCGAATTTCATCAAAGCCGCACCCGGTGAACCGGTTCTGATCTCCTGGGACGATGCGGAGACCTTTTTCCATGAGATGGGCCACGCGCTCCATTACCTGTCGGCCGACATTGCCTATCCGCGCCTGAACGGCGGCGTGCGTGACTACACTGAGTTCCAGTCGCAGTTGCTGGAGCGCTGGTTGCTCACCGATGAGGTCATCAATACCTATCTGGTGCATCATGAAACCGGCGAGCCGATCCCGGCGGATCTGGTTGCGAAGATCAAGACTGCCGCCACTTTCAATCAGGGGTTTGCAACGACGGAATATCTGGCCTCCGCCTTGATGGATATGCGCTATCATACGGTAGATCCAACCGGCATTGATCCAGATGCCTTTGAGCGCGAAACCCTGTCCAGCCTTGGTATGCCGGACGAGATTGTCATGCGACACCGTTCGCCGCATTTCGGGCATGTCTTTTCCAGCGAAGGATATTCGGCAGGCTATTACGGCTATATGTGGGCGGATGTACTGACCTCTGACGCCGCAGAGCTGTTTGCCAGCGCCCCCGGTGGTTTCTACGACCCAGATCTGGCAGCAAAGATGGTGAAGTACCTCTTCGCACCGCGCAACGCCATCGATCCGGCCGAGGCCTATCGCTCATTTCGCGGACGCGACGCGAATGTATCGGCACTGATGCGCGATCGCGGGTTTCCGGTTCCTGACGAGAATTAGCTTACTGGCTGAGCAGGCTCCATAGGCGGATCGTCCCGTCTATCGAGGCGACTGCGATCCGGTCTCCAGCGGGATTGAACACCGCATCGTCCGTGTTGAATTTGTTCGACTCAAGTGAGGCGACCTGTTTGCCGTCGACCGCGCTGAAGACACGGACGCGCGGGTCTTCATCTGTGACGATGATACGTTGCCCATCAGGGCTCCAAGCTACGGAATTTACCGCTGACCAATCATCCGTTTCGGCAATGGCGCCTCTGACAAGATCGACAATATGCTCGCCCGTTTTGGCGTCATAGACCTGCACCCAGCCATCGAATGTTCCAATCACCAAAGCGCTTTCATCCGGGGCGATCGCGATTGACGTGGCATGCCGGCTAGCGAATCCATCTGGCGCGGCAATTGTCGTTACCGGAATATCCGTGAACCCGGCTTCACCCGCGATCCGATAGGTTTGCAGTTTCGGTTTTTCTTCAAAGAAAGTCTGTCCGGCGAGGCCAATGGTGGATCCCAGCATCGATAGGCCTCGAACATCGACGTCTGGCGCTGCGATATCCTGCACGAGATTCAGCGCCTCTCCGTCAAATTCCAGCAAGCGCAATCGATCCCAATAGGGAACAGCGATCAGTCCGGTTTCCAGGTTCCATTCCAAGGCGTTTGTGAACCCACGCCCTTCTTCATCCATGATCCGCGCTTCAACCACCTCATACCCGGTTTTCGCATTGAACACGGCAAGGCGATTGTTCCACAGTGATGTCAGCGCGATGTGTTTGGAGTCCGGGCTCCAGGCGAGATCTGTCGCCGGCTCCAGAAATCCAGCCGACCATTTGTGGAGCTCTTCCCCGGTGACCGGATCGAGAATATGAACCATCCCGGTGGTCGTCGCTGCCGCGAGCAATGACCCGTCCGGGCTCCAGCCGATTTTGTTCGCCTGGCACAGCGTCTCGTCCCGGTCAGGACTGGATTCGCAGCCCGGAATGACGAGCCCGGTATATTGCTGCCAGGACTCGCCGACACGCGGTGCTGGCACACCATTGCGGCCTGGCTCTTCAACCAGAGACCGCCCATCCCCGGGGGTCGCCAGCGAACGCAAGCGAGACAGTTCACGATCGACAATGGTTCGGCTGGAGGTCGCCGGATAGGTTTCCAGAAACCGGCTGAGTTCAGCGATCGATCCGGAGTTTAAGGCCTGTTGCAGGTCAGTGGCTTCATCTGAAGGCGCGCGCATCGCAGCGCGGCAGCCCGCGAAACAGAAATCCTCTTCGCCGCGCAAACCACTTTCAATCCAGGGCTGTTGCTTGTTGGACGTGTCGATCTCTACGCGTGTCGCGATGCCGCGAAACATGGATTCCGCTGATAGGCCCGGCTTGCGCAGATACGCGGCAAGCGCGCTGGCATAAGGACTGTTGCGGCGTCCTGCGCCGTCTTCGGCGACATTGCCCGGCTGCGTGGCGAAAGCCACCAGAGTTCCACGCGTTTTCTGCGTGCTGGCCAAGCCGCCCTTGGCGCTGCGCACGCTGCGCAGCAGGCCATTGTTTCGACAGGCATCCAGAACGACGAAATTGGTCTGATTGCCAGCCCGGCGCAGATGCATGAACAAGTCTTCCAGACGCGGGGCATCTCGCCAGACATCGGCTTCGGTGAAGATGCTGGCATTGACCGGGATAAGATAATTCAGCCCCTGGCTCTGAATGCCATGACCGGCAAAGAAGACGAATCCCACCGCGCTGTCACCAGCCGCAGCCAGTCGGTCGCCATGCTGCTGAAACGCCGCTCGCATCTCATCGTCCGTCGCATCTGTGACTGTGTGGACGTCAAAACCGACATCTTCCAAAGCGATGCGGACCAAACGTACATCCCGGACCGGATTTGCCAAAGACCACCCCTCGGTCTCGTACGCGCTGTTTCCGATGACCAGAGCAATACGTTGCTGCGCCACGGCGCTCGCGCTGATCACCCACAGCGAGGCAATGATGAGAAATGAACGGATCATCGCGGTGTCCCTCCACAGATCAGTCCTTGGTTTCTAGCCCACCAAAGCGATCCATGCCAGTCGCGATCGATCTATCACCCGACGGGGTTGGGCAGTTCGTCCAGTTTGCGAATGGCCTTCGCCGCGCTGATCCGGGCGAGATGGCGGCCTTTTTCGTCGCGCCAGTCGGCCTCAACAAAGCCGGTCGAACGGCCCCGGCTGACGAGACGTCCCTCGATTGAGATCAAGCCATGCGGTACGGGTCTGAAGATCCGCGTCTGTAGCTCTGTGGTGGTGAACCACTCGCCATCCTCGAGTGCGCTGGCCATCGTCATCGATACAATATGATCCGAAAATCCCGCGATCCAGCCGCCGAACACCCGCTCCGTGTTGATGTCGCGATCACCAGTGTTCGGCCATTCATAGCGCGTGTAGCCATAGTGAACCTCTTTCAGCCAATCCTGGGGGCGAATGCCCAGATTCCGGATCCCCGGCGGCAGCTGCCAGTCCCCTGAGCGGAGATTGTCGAAAAAAGTCTGTTGCTGTTGCGAGAGGTTTCGGCGGGGCGCGTTCATGGCTTTCTTGCGATCCCGGCCTGTTCCAGGCGCCATTCCAGGAGGTCGATCCGGTCCTGACCGAAATAACCTTCATCATCAAACACCATAAGTGGCACACCCCAATGATGTTTGTCCTGTTCAGCCTGATTGGCCTCAATCGCTTCGGTCAGTCGCTCTGTTTCGGCTTCCTGTCTTTTGTCGAGCTCTGCCAGATCATGACCGGCCCGCGCCGCAGCTTCGGCAAGCGCTGTGCCTTCGGTCCAGGCCCCGCCAGACCAGATCAAGGTCGACACTTCATCCATGAAGGCCCAACCGGCCTCGTCGCTGACTTCGCAAGCCAATATCCCCAGCCGTGTCAGCCGGTGGATATAAGGCTGCTCCTCGGCGATCTTGCGGGTCATCATATCCATGACCACAGGGTCAGGGTTCAATGGCCCGAGAGGTAGATCCAGATACTGCGACAGCCGAACCACATCCCGCATCAGATACGGCACCCATTGCGGCCGGATCTCGCTGAAGAATTCCGGCGTTCGTATGGCAATGGGATAGACTGGACGGGGCCGCACACGAACGTCCCATTTGCTCGGCAAGGCCCGTAGGCGTTTGGTCGCAAGATAGGAGTATGGAGATCTGAATGACCAGTAGACGTCGACTGTCTGCATGTTGGTGTACCTCTAGTTGATGGTGGCTCCGCCATCCACGATCATCATCTGACCGGTCATGAAACTGCCCGCTGCGCTTGCGAGGTAAACGGCTGCACCTGCAATCTCCACTGGTTCACCAATGCGGCGAAGCGGCGTGCCCGACGTGGCCCGCTTCAATGTTTCAGGGTTTTCCCAAAGTGCCCGCGCAAAATCGGTCTTGATCAGTCCGGGGGCGATACAGTTCACGCGCACATTGTCCTTGCCGTATTCCTCAGCCAGATTGCGCGCGAGCTGAAAATCAGCTGCTTTCGAAATGTTGTAAGCTCCGATCACAGGCGAGGCGCGAAGCCCGCCGATGGAGCTGACAATGATTACCGCGCCGTCTTTACGCTCGCGCATTTGCGGGACACACATCTGGATTAGCCAGTGGTTTGAGATGATGTTGTTGGAGAGGATCTTCTCAAACGCATCATCAGAAATGCCTTCCATCGGCCCGTAATAGGGATTTGAGGCGGCATTACAGACCACGATATCCACCTTGCCAAACGCCTCATTGGTCGCGTCGACCATGCGCTGCAGCTCTTCCTTGGAGGAGATGTTTGCGGGGACAGCGATCGCGGTGCCTTCGCCATGCTTATCGTTAAGCGCAGTAGCCACCTCCTGGCACGGTCCGGGCTTGCGTGAGCTGATCGTGACCTTGGCACCTGCCTCCGCCATCTGTTCTGCGATGGCTTTGCCGATGCCGCGTGATGAACCTGTAATGATGGCGGATTTTCCGGAAAGATCGAACAGGCTCATGGGCCCCTCCTTTTTTTAAGTCTTGTTTGTGCAAGGTGTAGGCACGGATCGAAACAGTGGCGAGGGGTCACCTAGCGGGAGGCGCATGCCAAACTGGGGCTCGGGATCGATTCTATGAGTTGGACGATAATGCAGACCACCCAATCAGAGCCCATCCTGCGAGCATCGCGACGCCGCCAATCGGTGTGATCGCGCCAAACCATCGCGGTGCACCGAGCGCCATGGCGTAGAGCGTTGCTGCAAACAGCACCGCACCTGCAATCATGATCAGGCCGCCTGTGCTGATCAGACCAGCGCGTCCAGACAAGCCAACCGCCAAGGCGACGGCCGAATGTGCCAGTAGATAGAGGGTTGCTGTGTCCCACCACGCTACTGCTTCAGGGGTCAGCCGATCGGCGAGACCGTGCGCCCCGAACGCGCCGAGGGCAACGGCGGTGAAACCAGCAATAGCAGCAATCGGGACAAGCATCAGTCTTCCCTTGGCAACGTATAATTGACGACCGCATGGGCCGAGAGTTTGTCACTGCCTTCAGCTCTGATCTCGACGCTGATCACGGCTAAAGTTCGCCCGAGTTTCAGAAGCTGAGCCTCAGCGACCACCGCCTCGCCAATACACGGGCGCATGAAATTGATATTGAGATTGCTCGTCAGCGCCATCGGCGTGATCCCGGTCCGGGTGAACACGGCTATGTAAGCAGCGCTATCGGCAATCGCCATCTGCGTTGGACCGTTTATGTATCCGCCAGGGCGTAAATTCGCTTTGCTTACCGGCTGGCGAACCCGGGCATAGTTCTCTCTCACCTCCTCGACACGCTCTTGCTCACCCTCTCCGAGAAACACCGAGTCATAAAACGCGTTCACCTCTTCGACAGAGACTTTGCTGGTCATGGTTTCCCTCCGGAAGGCATTGACGGCGTTGACGCTTGCAGGCCAACTAAAGCGCAGCAGATGATCCGCCAAGTGATCACGCAACGGGAGGATGAAGCGTGCTGACCAAAGGTGACGAATACCCCATTCACCAGACACCGGAGCCGATCGCGTTTTCCGGGTCTGATCGGAATTTCTACGATCGCTATTTCTTTAACGGGTACAATGCAGACGGTTCGATATTTTTCGCTGCCTCCTTTGGGGTCTACCCGCATCTGAACGTGATGGATGGCGCGGTTTCCATTCTGAAAGACAATGTACAGAAGTCTGTTCATGTCAGCCGCATTCTCGGCATGGAGCGTATGGACACGAGTGTCGGGCCGCTCTCTGTGACCGTGATTGAAGAATTAAAACGCATTAACCTGAAGCTGGAAGAGGCAGAGGGCATTGCGCTCGATGTGCACTTCACCGGACGCCACTTCCCGGTCGAAGAACCACGATTTACCTATCGGCAAGGCCCGCGCATGTTGATTGACTGCACGCGTATGACCCAGAATGGTCATTGGACGGGATCCATCCGGGTCGATGGCGAGGAGATCGCCGTGCGTGAGTTTTACGGGACTCGCGATCGGTCCTGGGGGGTGCGCCCTATAGGTGAGCGCGATCCACAGGCGGTTGTGCCGGTCCAGCTACCGCAATTCTACTGGCTTTGGGCCCCGGTCAATTTCCCCAACGCTTCGCTCTATTTCCACGTCAATGAAGACGCGCAAGGCAGCCCCTGGAATACGCGATCGGTCTTTGCCATGGACGGTGCGGACAATGATGGTCTGATGCATATGAACCGCCCGCAAATGGATATTACATGGCGCGAGGGGTCGCGCCGGGCAGCATCTGCAAGCCTTGATGTCATCGACGCTCATGGCGGCCAGCACAACGTGACCTATGAGCCGGTCTCCACGTTTCAGATGAAAGGCATCGGCTATGGCCACTCCAGCTGGGGGCACGGCGTGTTCAAAGGCGGTTATGCGATCGAACGCGAAGACTTCACGCCCGATAACATGCCCTGGCAAGACCCAGAAAACCTGCACATTCAGGCCATTGTAAAAGCGACGCATACCGGCCCGGATGGGCAAGGCAGCGAAGGTATCGGTATTCTTGAACAGCTCTGTATCGGCCCGCACGGCCCCAGCGGCTGGAAGGATGTGCTTGATGCTTGAGGCGGAACTCGCCGCACGATTTGCGGCCTATGCCGAAGCCAAGCTGCTGGGAGCCCGGAATGTCTCAGTCGCGAATGTCGCGCGTATTCATGGCGGGGCGTCACGGCAGACCTATTCGATTGATCTCACCTATGATGATGCGACGGGTCCGAAGACCAAAGGACTGGTTCTGCGCCGCGATCCGCCGGACAGTCTGATCGACACGGAGCGCCGCGTGGAGTTTGCGGCGATCAGAAGCGCCTATGGCCAAAAGGACATTCCGGTGCCCGAAGCCTTGTTCCTCGAAACAGAGAATGACGCCCTCGGTGCGCCCTTCTTCGTGATGGGCCGGATTGAAGGGGGCGTGGTCGCCAACCCGTTCAAACTCGATATGATTGAACCGCACCGCGCCGACATCGGTCGGGATTTCTTCCAGCATCTCGGATCAATTGCAGCACTTCCAGTTGAAGGCTCGGCATTGGCCCACGAGGTCGAAGTGCCGGCACCGGACGCCTGCTGGAAGCGCGAACTAGCCTATTGGAGTAATGAAATTCGCAGCAACGCGAAATCGCCTCAACCGGTTGCTGAGGCAGCGATCCGCCATCTGGAGCGAAACCCACCACCGCCAGCACAACGGCTGTCCATCGTTCATGGCGATTATCGCACCGGGAATTTCCTGCATGACGAAGCCGGATCGATCAATGCGATCTTGGATTGGGAAATGGCGCATATCGGCGATCCTTATGAAGATCTCGCCTGGGCGACCGACCCGCTCTGGTGCGGCAATGATATGGAACGCGCGGCAGGCTTTCTGCCCTGGCCTGAAGCGATCGAGATCTGGCAGCGCGCGTCTGGCTGCCGGTTTGACCCTGCGGCGTTTGAATGGTGGTCGATCTTCGCACACGTAAAAGCGCTCGGCATCTGGGTCACGTCAGAGAAGGCCTTTGCCAATGCGGAAAATGATGATCCGATTTTGGCCTGGTCGGGCTGGTTCACCCATGCTGCGCATGAGTTGATGCTCGCGATGCGCCTTGGCCCAAAATATGGAGTCACGCAATGACTGATATCGGCATGGTGCTTGGGCGGCTCGGAAACAAGCTGGTCACAGAAGTCGCGCCGAAACTCGAAGGTGACTATTCCGGCGGACACGCGGCCATGGCAGGCTTTATGGCAGTGATGGCGGGGGAGGCCTGGGACGGCGCCGCCGATCGTTTGGTCAACGAAATAGCTGGTATGAGAGGCCTTTTCGCGCTCGCAGGTCACGATGTGGCGGTGCCGGAAAGTTCAAGCGTCAAGGTTTCGGACCTGACAGTAGAGCGCGACGCGCTCGCGCAGGAACTGATCACGCTGCAAGCTGCGCTTGAGACCAAGGGCGATGAAGCGAGCCGAGACCTCAACACCAAAATCTGGATGCATCTGATGGCCACAGCGATGATCCGCATGCCCAGTCCGCCAGAGTTTCCTGAGCCTGAACCGGCTTAACCCCAAAGCTCTGGCGAAGCTGGGAGAACCGTTCCGTTCTGATATTCAAGACCGTGGTCTACGTCTTCTGCGATCCAGAGTGGGCCGTCCAGATCAATAATATCCGCCAGCCCACCCAGAAGCAGGGCAGGGGCCATGCTGAGCGATCCCGCGACCATGCAGCCAATCATGATGCCTAAACCACAGGTGCGAGCTTCTTGAACCATCTTCAGCGCCTCGGTCAGACCGCCGGATTTGTCGAGCTTGATGTTCACCGCATCATATTTCTGCGACAAGGCCTGGATTTGCTCAGATGTGTGCACGCTTTCATCGGCGCAAATGGCAACAGTTCCGGATAGTCGCATAAGCGCTTCATCCCGGTCGACTGGAAAGGGTTGTTCGATCAGGATTGCGCCGTTCTCTCCAGCCTTCTTCATCAGTTCTGGAAAACTGTCCGGATCAAGCCCCTCATTGCCGTCCAGGATCAATTCGGCGTCCGGCCGCGCGAGATGGACCGCTTCGATACGAGCCATATCCTCCGGGCCGCCAAGCTTCAGTTTTAGAAGTTTTGCCGATGTCTCGGTGGCGGCCTGAGCCATCGCTTCTGGCGTGTCGAGACTGAGCGACATGGTGCAGGCCAATGGAGCCGGTTTGGGTAGACCAGCCAACTGCCAGACAGGCTTTCCTGATTGCTTGGCTTCCAGGTCCCACAAGGCGCAATCCACGGCGCACCGCGCTGCGCCGCCGGGGAGCTGGTGCTGCACGTCCAGTCGGTTCATCCCGGCATTAATGTCGGCTTTGATCTCCTCCAATTGCGCAACAACGCTGGCCCGGCTTTCGCCGTAGCGTGTATAAGGCACACATTCGCCGCGCCCGGTATGCTCACCGTCGCGAATGTCCACGCGGATGGTTTCTGCGCTGGTTTTGGCCCCGCGCGAAATTGCAAACGCTGTACGCAGCGGTGATGAGACAGGCGTGATAGTCATGGTCGGCATTGGAAAATCGTCTTCCAGGTCGATGAAATTTGATCGGTCAACCGCGTTTGGCCTTAATACTGCATGCGTTAGGGTAAACAGAGACTAAGGATTGGCCAACTCATGTCCGCGCCGGATTTTCACCGCGTAGATGGAGAGGCCCCTCAGCTTGTGCTGCAAGGGGATTGGACCATTGCGACCATCGGTTCGGTCGAAGAAAAGTTGCGGGACTTTGTCTCCAACGGCGGTTTGGACAATGTCGAGCATCTCGCCGCTGGGGAGCTTGGGCAGTTGGACACCGCCGGTGCGTTTATCATCGACCGCAGTTTCCGCACGATCTCTGATCGCGAGCCCTTGGTTTTGAATGCCCCTGACAGGGTTTTGGCGCTGTTGTCTCAGGCGCGGGCCGTGGCACTCAGCTGCGAGGAACCTGACCAGATCAAGGACGCACCACATGGCTTTGTGGATATGCTGGAGCGCACCGGGCGCGGCGCCGAGCATGTCTGGAAAGAGACGCTTGAAACACTGTCCTTTATGGGCGGTGTTCTGGTCAGTGTATCGCGAGTTGTAACCCAACCCGGCAAGATGCGATGGACAGCTCTGGTATCGGTGATGGAAGAAAGTGGCCTGGACGCGGTGCCGATCGTCGCCTTCCTGTCTTTCTTCGTTGGCATGGTTGTCGCTTTCATTGGCGCGACCTCGCTGGCTCAACTGGGCGCGACCATTTTCGTTGTTGAGCTTGTCGGCATTGGGCATCTGCGCGAGCTTGGCGGGGTGCTGGTTGCCGTCATTATTGCAGGGCGTACCAACTCAGCATTTACGGCCCAAATCGGTGCGATGAAGATGCGTCAGGAAATCGATGCGATGCAGACGCTCGGCCTCGATCCGATGGACGTCATCGTTGCGCCGCGGGTCATCGCCATGGTGCTGATGCTGCCAGTTTTAACCTTTATTGGCATGGTGTCCGGATTGGCAGGCGGCGTCATCGTCAGCTGGCTCGCGCTCGATATCAATCCGACCGTTTTCTTCAATCGATTGCAGGATTTTGTGCCGATGGAGAATTTCTGGATTGGGATGTCAAAGGCACCGGTGTTTGGGCTCGCCATTGCGCTGATCGGGTGCCGACAGGGCCTGGAAGTAGGCGGCAGCGTCCAATCGCTTGGGGAACACACAACCAAATCGGTGGTGCAGTCGATCTTTGCCATCATCGTCATTGATGCCCTGTTTGCCATCTTCTACATGGAGCTGGGCCTATGAGCCGGAAGGTTGCCATCCGGGTGCGCGGTCTGAAGACCGCTTATGGCGACCATGTCGTTCACGAGAACCTGGATCTTGATGTCTACGAGGGCGAAATCCTCGGCGTGATCGGCCCGTCGGGCACCGGTAAATCAGTCCTGTTACGCGCCATAGTCGGTTTGAAAATGCCGTCTGAGGGGGCGGTCGATGTGTTCGGGCAGGACGTCATTCATATGTTTGGTGAAGACCACGCCGCGCTGCAAAAACTATGGGGCATCATGTTTCAGGATGGGGCGCTCTTTTCAAATCTGACGGTTCAGGAAAATGTCATGGTCCCGATGCGCGAACATCTGGAGCTCTCAATCCCACTAATGCGGGATCTGGCAGACCAGAAAATCCGCATGGCAGGCCTCGAAACCTCGGCGGGGCAGAAGTTTCCATCAGACCTATCCGGCGGCATGCGCAAACGTGCTGCGCTCGCCCGCGCCATGGCGCTTGATCCACCACTCCTGTTCCTTGACGAGCCAACTGCCGGCCTTGACCCGATTACGGCGGCAGCATTTGACGCCCTGGTGCGAGAGTTGCAGCAAGCCTTGGGACTGACGGTTTTCCTGGTCACCCACGATGTTGATACGCTGCGCCAGACGTGCGATCGCATTGCGGTTCTGGGGGAAAGGCGGGTGATCGCGGTTGATACAATGGATGCACTGCGCAAGCATGATCATCCTTGGATACAAGAGTATTTCGGAGGTCCGCGCGGGCGGGCAGCTATGGCAGGAGCGCTCTGATGGAAACAAGAGCAAACTATGCATTGATCGGTGCATTTGTCCTGATATCGGTGTTCGCCGTTTTCGGCTTTGTGCTGTGGCTCGGTTCATCCCAGTTCAATCGCGATTTCTCAGAATACGATATCGTGTTTCAAGGACCGGTCTCGCTCGAGGAAGGGGCGTCGGTTCGTTATATCGGGGTGAAGGTCGGCGAGGTTGAAAGCGTCCGGATTGACCGCCGCGATGCCTCCAAAGTCCGCGCCCGTATCCGGATTGACAGTTCGACACCGGTCAAGGCGGATTCGACGGCTGTAATCGATTTTGCAGGCATCACGGGTGTGACTTTTGTCCAGATTACCGCGGGATCGGAGCAAGCCGGACCGCTTCTGGTCCAACCCTACGAAGATATTGCGGTCATACAGGCTGGGCCGACACCGCTCACCGCCCTGTTTGATGGCGGTGCAGAGATTATTGGACAGGCGGGTATCACGCTGGAGCAAGCTTCCGCCTTGCTCACAGAGGAGAATATTGAGGCCTTTGGAGGCGCGTTGAAAAACATCGAAACGATTACCGGCACGCTGGCGGCTGATGATGAGGCGCTTCTGGAACAATTTGGCGGAACGCTCGGTTCGCTGCAGAGAGCTGGTGATGAGTTGGCGCAGGCCTCGGCCTCCGCGAACACCGTGATGACATCTGTGGAGTCCGAACTCGCGACGCTGAATAGTGAACTGAAGCTGCTCGTTGATGAATTGAGTAAGGCGACCGGCGAGGCGAACACCACGCTGGCTGAAAGTCGCAAAGCCATCCAGGTGGCCACCGAACTGATCGAAGGCCCGACCAATGAAACCATGGGACAGTCTGCCCTGGCCGCGCAGGAGATGAGAACCCTGATCGCCCGCCTCGATCGGGTTGTTCGAGAACTGGAACAGAACCCGCAGGGGCTCGTCGTTGGCCGACCACTACCCTATGAGGAGAATTGATCATGCGGCGCGCAAACCCGATCCGATGCGGCATTCTGAGCGCCGGGCTATTTCTCGTCTCGGCCTGCGTGTCGGTACTGCCAACGCCGGTCGCACCTGAAAGCCTGTATCGGCCAGAGGCAGTGTCAGTCGCCGGGCCACTTGACCAGAGTCTTGTCATTCGTGAGCCGGAATCTCCTCAAATCTTCTCCGGACAAGCCATGATCAGCGAAGATCCGACAGGCGCATTGAGACTGGTTCCCACCGTCGAATGGGCAGGCCGGTCGACACGCCTTATTCAGCTGGCACTGGTGAACAGCTTTTCAAACTCGGGCGAGGGGGCGGCGCTGCTTCCCGAAACTGGACTCCGCGCGCCCTACGAACTGGCCGGGCGCATTCGCCTCTTGGCACTGCAGGGAGATCAGGCTGTATGCGAAATCTCGGCCAGCGTGATCTCTGTCACCGAACGGTCTCTGGTCGGCCAAACCATTGTGAAAGCGTCGTCATTGGCCACGACGTCGCGCGCAGAGGATCGAGCGCTCGCTTTGAAGGCAGCAACGGAAGCCTGCGTGGCTGATCTTGCTGCCTTTGCCGCAAGCGCTGTCGAGGCAGGGCCAGCTGAATAGAACGCTAGGCCGCGCTGGCGGATTTCAGTTTCGCTCTCTCGGATGCGGGAACGGGTATGAAGAAACTGACCTGCGTGCCAACGCCTTCGCGGCTTGAGATCGTCAGGCGCCCGCCATGCATTTCAGCAAAAGACTTGGTTAGCGCGAGACCCAGGCCGGTGCCTTCATAATTACGATCGCGTGTATCGCTAACCTGCTCAAACGGCTTTGCCAGGCGGCTCAGAGCGTCTGCGGGGATGCCGACCCCATTGTCGCGAACCGCCACGCGGAGCATGTCCCGGCGAAGATCAATGCCAATTTTGATCTCGCCGCCCTCGTCGGTAAATTTGATCGCATTGGAGACGAGATTAAGGATCATCTGCCGGATCGCCCGGTGATCGGCGTCGACGCGGGGAAGATTGTCACTGGCATGCAGACTGAGCCGGATGCCTTTTTCTTCGGCTTTGCGTCTGATCATGCGAATGGCGGCATCGACCGGATCAATCAGGTCGATCAGACGCAGGTCAACGGTCATCTTGCCCGCTTCAATCTTAGCCATGTCGAGAATGTCATTGATCATGTCGAGCAGATGCTGTCCGGAGGCCAGAATATCACTCGCATAGTCTTTGTAGCGTTGATCTCCGAGGGGGCCGTACAACTCGCTGACCAGGATTTCTGAGAAGCCATTGATCGCGTTCAATGGGGTGCGCAGCTCGTGGCTCATATTGGCCAGAAACGCACTCTTTGAATTGGCTGATTCTTCGGCCCGGAGTTTTTCCTCGTTAAGTTTCCCAGCCAGTTCGCCCGCATGGCCTTCGGAGCGTTCGAGGTCGTGCACCAGTCTCTGCAGAGCGCGGCGTTGCACGTTAAGTTCGTTCTGGTTCTTAACATCTTCGGTGACATCCAGGCCAATACTGATCATGCCGCCATTGATCGTGCGGCGCTCGACAATCTTGTACCAGTTGCCGGAGGCCACTTTGATCATCTCGTCGCCATTGCGCCCATCAGATCGGCGACGTTCAACAATCGCGGGTGCTTGCGACAAGGTCACAGTTTCATGGCCCATGCCGTCACGCAGAACGGTTTCAAGATTGAAAACTGCGGCAAAAGCGCGGTTCCAATAACGCAATCTCTTATTGGAGTCCCAGAGCGCGAATGGGCCGGAAAAACCCTCAAGTGCAGATTTTAATCGCTGTTCGGCCTGTTTGGCCTGAGAGAGGGCTACCCGCGTTTCGGTCACATCCAGGATGATGCCATTCACGCTGGCATCTTCGGGATTCGATCCGCCACGGATATCAAACCAGGTCGATTGGCGCGCATTGGCGACGGTTTGGGCGATAAACCCGCGGCTCGGCAGCGTTTGCAGTGCGCTCGCCAGCATGTCCTGATGGTCGATGTGGATACGCGGCAATAACTGGTCGAGCGAACACAGACCTGCGGTTGGCACACCGATCAGGTCTGCAGCCTCTTCATTGAGCCAGATTTGATTAGTGTCTGCGTCCCAGGACCAGACGCCCGCCCGGGTCTCTTTCAGGACGGTGTTGAGCATTTGCCCGGTACGGGCCGCTTCGCTCTCGAACGCCTTTGATTGCCAGCCACGTTCTTCCACCAGTTTGAACAGGCCAAGAATGACAAGAGCTGGCCCCAGCAAAAGCAAGGCATAGATCGCCAGATTGATCCAATCTGTTTGCCCGATTAACGGTCGACCCACGGTGACACAGATCGAGGCTGCGCTGTTTCGAACCGGTGAACAGGCGGATATCAGGCCGGGGTCATTATCGACTCGCCCGGTTTCGCGGCCATCTATCAGCTGGATCTTGCGATCGCCCAAAGCGTCCGGAACCCAGACCTCGGCCGGGATGATGGCGAGACGGCTCACCCCGTCTGACGGGTCAGACGCCACAACCAGATCGCCAAGCTCTGTAAGCCCACTCGTCACGCCCTCACGGTTCAAACCTGAAGCGGTTTGACCTGCGGCGCCAAGTCGGGTGCCCTCAAGCGCGGTCAGCGCATCTGTCAAATAGACAACTGAATGGATCGACAAATCAGCGCGCTGTGTGCGACGTGTCGACCAGCCGGCATCCGCGCTGAGGCTTAGAAGTTGGGAAACCCCGGCGACTTTGCCGGAGACGTGTTCAGACACCGCCAGCGCTTCACGATGGACCACTTGCTGGTTGTGTTTGATCGAGGACTGGCGGTCATCGAAGACTTTCAAACCAATCGCGATGAGTTCGATCATCAGGATCAACAAGAGTGCCGTTGTCAGGTTGAGAGGTGAACCGCTCTGTTTCCCTGAGATCTGTGACTTTTTCCTGTGTTTGTCATTCTGACTGACCACAGCCCGGCGCCCTAAAAAACGCGTTACGAGAACGCTCAAATGTCTTCTGCAACGTCGACTTCGAAAGTTCAGAATTGGTTAACCCTGACACGATTCTGCAGCTGCTCGAAGGGATCAGTTCAGGGCGCGAACAACAATGTCCATCGTGTTTTTCGAAAGATCGCCGCTCTTCAGGCGGTTCAGGGTCTTTTGCGCATTTGCCTTGGCTTCCGGCTCAAGTTTTCGCCATTGCTCGAAGGCCTGCGTCAGACGCGCCGCAAGGGCAGGGTTCAGCTTGTCAGCCTGCGTGATGATCTCTGCCACCAGTGCATAACCTGAACCGTCTGGCGCATGGAACTGTTCCAGGTTTTGCATGGCGAACACGCCAATCACTGAGCGCACACGGTTGGGGTTGGTCAGCTCAAAAGCAGGATGAGCGATCAGCGCGCGAACGTCTTCTGCCGAACCGGTAGCCGCCTGAACCGCAAACCATTTGTCCATGACGAGTGCATTGTCCCGCCATTTCTGCTCGAATGCGGTAATCGCTTTCGCTTTTCCAGCGCGACCCAGTGTGCATTGGGCGCGTAGAGCGGACAGGCTTTCGGTCATATTTTTGGCCGTGTCGAACTGGGCCATGATTTTCTCATCGGCTTCGTCCGTGTCCAGCGCCGCGATCAATGTCACCATAGCCGACCGCAATGCCCGCGTTCCAGCCTGCTCCGCATCGGGTTTGAACGTGGCGGGCGTCTCGGCTTTCAAGATTGCGTCCGCATCTTGTTCCAACTCAAGCGCGAGTGCCTTTTGCAGCGCCTTTTTGGCCGCAGCGAGTTTTAAGGGCGCGGCTGGTTCCTGCTCCAGGAAAAGCTCTCCGACACTCGGTACCCGTGTGAGCAGCGCGGCGAAGGCCGGATCTTTAAAATTACCGCGCACCGCTTCGCCAACCGCGGCAACGATGTCTCGGTCTGGATCCGCTTTGCCATTGTAGGCCAGGTCCAGGATTTCAGCCTGGACAAAGCCTTGCAGTGTATTGAACGTGTTGAACGCGTCATCGTCCAGCCGCGCCAGTTGCAGCTTCACCTCGTCCGAGACCTTGTGCTCAAGGCGAATTGGGGCTGAAAAACCGCGATTGATCGAGACCAGCGGACGCACCGACTGGTCTGTCAGGCGATACTCCGTGTCTGCGCCCTTCAGGATCACAGTCTCTTCCGACAGCTTGTCACCGACCGGCTTGAACGCCGCCAGCCGGATCGGCATTGGCAGCGGTTTAGGATCATCATTGCCGGGTGTTTTCGGATTGTGCTGACGCAGTTGAATGGTCAGCACACCCGTCGCTTCATCCCAGTCTTCTTCAGCGATAACTGTTGGTGTGCCAGGCTGGCTGTACCAGCGCCGGAAGTCGGCGAGGTCCTGACCGCTCGCCTCTTCGAAACAGCTATAGAAGTGCTCAATCGTCGTGGCGCTGCCATCATATTTGTCGAAATAGATTTGCATGCCGTCCGCGAAGGCCTGATCACCAATCATGGTCTTGAGCATACGGATCAGTTCGGCGCCTTTCTCATACACGGTTGCGGTGTAGAGATTATCGATGCTGGCATAGCTTGCCGGGCGCACCGGGTGCGCCAGCGGGCCTGCGTCTTCTGCGAATTGGCGGGCGCGCAGATTGATCACATCTTTGATGCGCTGGACTGGCCTGGAGCGTAAATCGGCGGAAAATTCCTGATCTCGGAAGACGGTCAGGCCCTCTTTCAGGCAGAGCTGAAACCAGTCGCGGCATGTGATCCGGTTACCGGTCCAATTGTGGAAGTATTCGTGTCCGACAATGCTTTCAATCGATTCAAAATCCATGTCGGTTGCGGTGGCTTCATCCGCCAGCACGTAGGCTGAGTTGAAGACGTTCAGGCCTTTATTTTCCATGGCGCCGAAATTGAAATCGCGCACCGCCACAATGTTGAAGACACCCAGATCGTATTCGCGTTTGAACACGTCCTCATCCCATTTCATCGAGGCCTTAAGGCTTTCCATTGCCCAGGCGGCGCGGTCTGCATCACCTTTATCGACATGGATTGCGAGGTCGACGTCTCGCCCGCCCATCGTGGTGAACTGATCGCGGTAGACATCATAATCCCCGGCGCAAAGCGCAAACAGGTAAGACGGCTTTGGATGCGGGTCGTCCCAAACGGCAAAGTGTCTAGCCGGTTGTCCCTCAACAGCGCCGCTTGCGCCCGGCGTCCCGTTTGACAGAAGTATCGGATAGGCGTCGCGGTCGGCCTCCAGTCTGACTTCAAATCGGCTCATCACATCTGGTCGATCAGGCCAGAACGTGATCCGGCGGAAGCCGACGGACTCACACTGTGTGCAAAAACGACCGCCAGACATGTAGAGACCCGACAGGGCGGTGTTCTTTTCCGGGTGCGTGAACGCCTCAATTTCCAGCTCGAACTCATCTGGAACGTCATGCAGAGTGAGCCCGGTTTCCGTCAGCGTATAGGCTGACGCCGACAAAGGCTGTCCGTTCAGCGCAATCGATTTCAGTTCAATCGTCTCACCGTCCAGCAGCATATCGCCTTCGCCCAACCGGCGGACCTGAAGAACCGAGCGGACAAGCGTCTGTTCGGGATCGAGGTCGAAGTACAGTTTCACCGCCTCGATCGCGAAGGGATACGGCGTATAGTCGGCAAGCTTGATCTGAACGGGAGTATCAGTGCGCATGAAAGGCCCTCATCTGAGTTTCGATCAGATGTAAGCGACTCAAAGCGGCTTGCAATCGGCAAAAGCGGCGCGGTGGACCTTATTCGGCGGCCTGCATCGGCTG
Organism: Henriciella sp.; assembly: GCA_030066975.1. Lineage (GTDB taxonomy): Bacteria > Pseudomonadota > Alphaproteobacteria > Caulobacterales > Hyphomonadaceae > Henriciella. The sequence goes on from JASJAO010000013.1 coordinate 93,707, forward strand.
ATCCGCCACATCGTAGACATGCCGCAAAATCAGGCTGGCACGCTTCAGCGGAGCGAGCATGTCTTTCGGCACGCTCTCAGGATTGGCCTGCGCGGCACGGATCAGGGTTTTGGTCAGCCTGACAAGATCAGGAGCGTTGACGATCATGCGTGCCTGATACTCAATTCGGGCGGGGTCGCGATTGTATTCTGCTCCCGGCACACGCCAGCCGCCCCAATCGGAGTCGTCGGTGAGCACCACCGGATAGGTTCCAGGGTAGGGGTGATTGGATGTGTCTTCATCCTGCCAGCGATTGTTCTGCCTTTGAATGCGCCACGATTCCAAAAGGGCGTCTGTGCGTTCCTCAGAGGTGCCGCGACCGCGCATCGTGTCTTCGGAAACCAGTTCGCCTGCGGTAAACTCGCGCCCAAGGCCGACATCATAAGTTACCTTCAGAGGTTCTTCGACACCCTTCACCCAATGCGGGATCACCTTCTCGACAAGGGCATATGTTCCGACAGGTTTTACGAAGACACGCTGTGTCTTGTGAAAGAGTGCCTTGGCCATGAGTCATCAGTCTCCCGTTCCTGTCGCTATAATCACAGAGGTTTTTCAGCCGGATGAAAATGATGGATGAAATTTGCTGGATTAACCGTGGCGCGCTTGCCCCCACGTGACGGCTTTCCGTGCACGTCAACCGCGCTATCCTCTCGCTAAATTCCAGTAAGGGAGGCTGAACAGCCATGAATTTCGATTTTTCTGACGATCAGAAATTTCTGGGGAACGAAGCTCGAAAATTCCTCGAAGCAGAATGCACAACCCAGCATGTCCGTGAAGTTCTGAACGATGACGATGTGAGCCATCATGCCGGGGTGTGGAACAAAGTGGTTGAAATGGGCTGGCTCGGCACGACGATCCCGGAAGCCCATGGCGGCCTCGGACTGGGCAGTCTTGAACTGTGCGTTCTGGCCGAAGAGATGGGACGCGCTCTGGCGCCGGTGCCATTTGCGAGCACGGTCTACTTTTTTGCCGAAGGCCTGATGCTTGCGGGAAGCGAAGGCCAGAAAGGCGCGATATTGCCAGGCGTCGCAAGCGGTGACGTGATTGGCTGTTACGCGGTCAGTGAGGGGCCAGGTCATCCAGACCCGGCAAAGCTCTCGACAAGTTTTGATGGTAGTGTCCTCAACGGCACGAAAGTGCCGGTCACAGACGGCGATGTCGCCACCCATGCGATCGTATTGGCCAAAGAGGGCAGCGGGGCCAGCCTGGTCCTGGTTGATCTGCGCGAAGCTGGCGTTTCTCGAAAACCGGTGAAAACACTTGAGCCAACGCGCAGCCACGCCGAACTCGTGTTTAGCAATGCGCCCGCAGAGCGTCTCGGCGGTGTTGGAGACGGTGCCTCACTACATGAGGCGATTATGAACCGCGCCGCGATCCTGCTCGCGTTTGAGCAACTTGGAGGTGCAACGCGTTGTCTCGAAATGGCAACCGACTATGCCAAGGAGCGTTACGCGTTCGGGCGGCCAATCGGAGGCAATCAGGCGATCAAGCACAAGCTGGCAGATATGTATGTGAAGAACGAGGTTGCGCGGTCCAACTGTTATTACGGGGCCTGGGCCCTGTCGACCGATGCCGCAGAGCTGCCGGAAGCAGCTGCCGCCTCGCGCCTCGCAGCATCTGAAGCCTATTGGTACGCCTCAAAGGAAAACATCCAGACTCATGGCGGGATGGGCTTCACCTGGGAAGTTGACTGCCACTTGTTCTATCGCCGCGCGAAACTGCTCGCCGTGCAAGCTGGCGCGCCGAAGATCTGGAAAGAAAAACTGGTTCACGCACTCGAAACCAAGAATGCGGCCTAAGGGAGAACAGATATGGATTTCAACGATACCGTAGAAGAAGCTGAATTCCGCGCCGAAGCACGCGCTTTTCTGGAGCAACATCTGGAGCCGAAAGGCGCAAAACCCCTGCGCCAGCGTGTGTCCGGTGAAGAGTTCATGGCCCGCGCCAAGGACTGGCAGGCGAAAAAAGCCGCCGCCCGGTTTGCGCAGATCACCTGGCCCCGGGAAATGGGCGGCCGCGGTGGCACCTCGATGCAGAACGTCATCTGGGGTCAGGAAGAAAGTAAGTTCGATGCGCCAACCGGTCCGTTCACGATCGGTCTTGGCATGTGTATTCCAACCGTCATTGCGTTTGGATCAGATGAACACAAGAAACGCTATGTTGAGAAGGCTCTGACCGGCGAGGAAATCTGGTGTCAGCTTTTCTCTGAACCGGCTGCAGGGTCCGACGTGGCCGGTCTGAAAACCCGCGCCGTCAAAGATGGCGACGACTGGGTGATCAATGGCCAGAAAGTCTGGACGTCCGGCGCGCATTACTCTGATTACGGCATCTTGCTGGTTCGGACCGACCCAAAGGCCCCGAAGCACAAGGGCCTGACCATGTTCATTGTGGACATGAAACAGCAAGGTGTTGAAGCCCGCCCCATCCACCAGGCGTCGGGTGGCCGCGAGTTTAACGAGGTTTATTTCACCGACGTGCGCATCCCGGACAGTGACCGCCTCGGCGAGGTTGGCCAGGGCTGGAAAGTCGCGATTGTGACCCTGATGAATGAGCGCCTCGCAGTTGGGGGGTCACCCGGCCCGGACTGGTCCGAGATTATGGATTACGCCAAACAGGCTGGCACGATCAGTGACAGCGCCTTTCGGGACAAGCTGGCCGACTGGTATGTCGCCGCTCAAGGCTACAAGCTCACCAAGCTGCGCACGCAAACCGCACTGTCCAAGGGCCAGACGCCCGGGCCTGAGAACTCGATTGGCAAGATCATTACGGCGAACCAGTTACAGGATATCTGCAACAGTGCGATCGAAATGCAGGACCATTACGGTCTGATGACGGACGCCGATACGATGCCCGCAGACGCGCTGTTCCAACAGAGCTTCATGTGGGCTCCGGGTCTCCGTATTGCTGGCGGGACTGATGAAATCCTGAAGAATATCATCGCCGAGCGTGTCCTTGGCCTACCTCAGGATGTCCGGGTGGATAAAACCGTTCCTTTTGACGAGCTCAAGCAAGGTTAACAAAGTTTAGCCAAAGTCTAAAAAAGTGCCGGTAGGGGTCTAAACAGCCCGTATCGGCATTTTTTTTGCAGCGAATACTACGGATACCCAATCTGAAACAGGATGATCGATTTTTGATTGTTCTTTTATGTTTTTGATAGAGTTTTTGTGACAACCCTGACGGATCGTAAGGTCCAGTAAGTTGGATGAAGTGAACCAAAATGGGAAGATTATTCTCCTCAAAGTCTGACAAATCGACTGCTCAGGTCGACCTTAACCGTTTGCTGCCGCCGTCTCAGCGGCCGAAAACGGATGACAAGAAATCGTTCCGTCTGACTGATAAGCGCTTTGCCGCCCGTCAGGACACTTGGGTTCTGTGTTCCCTCACGGCTGAAAACAAGGATCTGAGCGAAGTCGTTATTGTCGACATTTCGAAAACCGGTGTTCGCATTCGCCTGCGCACGCGCACGACGTTGCCGGCGACCGTATGGGTAAAGGCGCAGCGTATTGGACTAAATCGGAAGGCTCGGCTGGCCTGGCAGAACGAATTCAATGCTGGCCTCGAGTTCATTTCAGCTGGCGTTTCACCCAAGTTCGGACCGAGTACAAAGCCGAAAACGTTCGGGCGCAAGCAGTCCTGATCACTAACCGTTCTGGTATCTAGGCCCCTGGTTGAAACTTGGGGTTTCTTGTACCGATTTGCGTCAGGCGCTGCTCTGATCCGTCTCCTGCTCGACAAGCGATTTCAATTCCATTGAGATCGCCTTCAGTGTCTCTCGGATCGGTCTTAAGCCCCCGCCGCGGCCTTTATGGATAACGAGTTGTTGCCAGGGCTGTTCGTCTTCATCCGGGCCCCGCACGACGAGATGGCCGGACTTTGGAAGGGCGCTCGTGAGCAATTTACCAGACAGATTGAACCCGGCCTGCTGATCAAACACGCCATTGCGCGCATCGGCTTCGAAATCTGATTGCTCAGACCGTCCAACCGCATTGAACAGGACAGACAGGTCCGGTCGTTTGTCGTCACTGACCTGCTCGCCCATCACCTGATTGAGCAGCCGTACACCGCGCAATGAGTAATTGTCGGCATGCATCGGCGCGAGCACGCGGTCAGCCGCTTCCAGGGCACAGCGCGTCAGGAATGTCGCATTTGGATTGGTGTCAAAGACAATCAGGTCATAGGCGCTGCGATAATGGTCGATCATGCGCCGGAAATTGGAACCGACCAGGGCGAGAGACTGTGGGCTCGGCGCGAAAGCGTATTTCGAGATTTCAAACTGTCCAGAGATCAGGTCGAGCCGCCCTCCCGGCCCATCAACGCCGAGCAAATCGTGGGTAAGCGTTTCTCGGTTCAGCGGTGAGAATGGCTCGGTCGATATGCTTGACCAGTTATCAGCCGGCGAAGCGATTTCAGGTGCATGCAGGCGGGAGCGCTCAAACAGGGAAATGACCGATTTGTCCTTAGCCGCACTCGCATCGGCGCGATCCATATCAAAGAAAGTCTGGGTCAGATTGTATTGCGGATCGAGATCGATCAGCAAGGTTCGCCCACCAAGGCTCGCTTGCCAGGCACCGAACACCTGAGAAGCGATCGTTGTTTTGCCAATCCCCCCTTTGAGGTTCATGACCGCAATGACCGGGCAGCGGCGCTGATAGCGGTTGCGCACCTTGGAGACGAGCCGATCGAGTGCCCCTTCATCGCTCAGCGCGTCGGTCAGCTGATCGGCAAGCAGGGATTTGAACTGCCGCGACAGGCGCGCATTGTCGCTGCGAATAGGAAACAGGGTGAGGCCGCGTTCAGCCGCGCGTTGAAGTTGTGCCTGAACTGCGCCGGACCGCACCGATGAGGCTGACACCAGGACGATCATGCCAAAGGCATTGTCGATCGCCTCATCGACCGTTTCGAATTCGGCTTTGTCGTCCAGCCCGGGCGGCGTGTACCAGGTCGGGATTGAGGCCTGACGCAAGGCCTCATGCACCGTCAACAGGGCATCGACGTCGCGAGAACCGTGAGCAATGAACAAGTGGGACATTCTAAGGTCCATGTTTGGGAAGTTAGACTTTCGCGTAAACTGATTACGGCATTTCGGCTACACTTTGGCGTCATCTCTTCAGCCATCCTCTTGAGTTTTGCCGGTAGCTTGTGCAATAGACGCCGTCTTGAAGGAGTTTTCGTATGACCTGGACGCCGAGCAGCTGGCGGCAACGCCCCGCCAAGCACATTCCAGAGGATTATCCAGACCCTGCCGCACTGGCTGCGGCTGAGGCGCGTCTGGCTGAGTTTCCTCCGCTTGTGTTTGCCGGTGAGGTCCGCAACCTGAAAGAACAGCTCGGCCGGGTCGCCGCAGGTGAAGCCTTCTTGCTGCAGGGCGGCGATTGCGCAGAGAGCTTCAAGGAATTCAGTGCCGACAATATCCGCGACACGTTGCGGGTTATGCTGCAAATGGCGGTTGTCCTGACCTATGCGGCGTCGAAGCCAGTGGTCAAAGTCGGGCGACTGGCGGGTCAGTTCGGCAAACCGAGATCGTCTCCAACCGAGACGAAAGACGGGGTCACGCTGCCGTCGTATCGCGGGGACAATATCAATGGTATGGAATTCACCGAAGAGGCTCGCCTCCCGGATCCTGAACGCCTGATCAAGTCATACTCACAATCGGCATCGACGCTGAATCTGGTCCGTGCGTTCAGTCAGGGGGGCTACGCGTCGCTCGCCAATGTGCATGAGTGGATGCTCGGCTTTGTCGATCGCTCGCCGCTTGGCGCGCAGTATCATGAGATGGCGGACAAAATCTCTGACGCCCTGGCCTTCATGGATGCGTGCGGCATCAATGCCGGCAACGTGCCGCAAATGGCGCAAGTTGAGGTCTACACCTCTCATGAAGCCCTGTTGTTGGGCTATGAAGAAGCCATGACGCGCGTCGATTCAACGTCGGGCGACTGGTACGACACCTCGGCTCATATGCTGTGGATCGGCCATCGTACCCGCCAGGTCGATCATGCGCATGTGGAGTTCTGCAAAGGAATCAAAAATCCAATCGGCATGAAGTGCGGCCCGGGTCTTGAGCCGGACGAGCTGCTGCGCACAATTGAAACGCTGAACCCGAATGACGAGCCCGGGCGGATCACCTTGATCTCGCGGTTTGGTGCCGACGGCGTTGAAGCGGGGCTTGTGCCCCTTGCCCGCGCGGTCAAGCAAAGTGGACGCACCGTGGTCTGGTCCTGTGACCCGATGCACGGCAACACGACCACGATGAATGGGTTCAAGACACGACCGGTTGATCGCATCCTGACGGAGGTTCGCAACTTCATTGATGTCCTGACGGCTGAGGACTGTGTTCCCGGCGGGGTTCATTTTGAGATGACTGGCCAGGACGTCACCGAGTGTATCGGCGGGGCGCAAGCGATTTCCGAAGCCGACCTGTCGTCAAGATATCACACTCATTGTGATCCTCGACTAAATGGCGAACAAGCGCTTGAACTTGCGTTCTTAATCGCCGACAAGCTGCTGGGCGTTAAAGAGGCGAAAACCATGACAACCCGTGTGGCCAGCTAAAATCTAGGTAGAGTCCTGAGCGCGTTCGACGAGATGCCCGCTTTGGGCTAATCGAACGATCTCCTTAGGAATATACCATGACCCAACAACGGGTATTGCCTGCCTGGGCGCAGGCTTCTGAAATCATTGACCTTCTCCGACTTGCGGCACCGATCGCGGTGTCGCGCATGGCATGGATGCTGATGGGGCTGACCGATGCGATTGTACTTGGTCAGATTTCGGGTCAGGAGCATGAGCTGTCTTTCATCCTGAACTCGTGGCTGCCGATCGGCGTCGCGCTCGGCCTCGGCATGGGCTTGCTGCTCGGGGTTCAGGTGCTAACCTCAGAGATGCTCGGCCGCGGTGAGCAGCATCAATCGGGCCGGATCTTTCGGCGTGGATTGCTGTGGTCTGTCGGATTGGGATTCGGGCTGATGGCGCTGGTCTATATCAGCGCGGACAGCCTGTATCGGCTGCTCTTTGTCGAGATCAATCCCAACAATGACATCAGTGAGATTCTCACACCGGAGGAATTTGCCAATGAGACGGCCATCGTCACCCGGATCCTGTCGTTCAGCCTGCTCGGCTTCATGATCTCGACCGCTTGCGGGTATTATCTTGAGGCCTTGCGGCGACCGCTTCTGGTCACGATCACGTCTTATCTTGGCGTTGGGATCAATCTGATCATCGATCTCGCCCTGGTGGCAGGGTGGTGGGGTATGCCGCAAATGGGGGCGGAAGGTGTCGCCTGGGCGACGACGGGATCACGCTGGACGATCACCATTGCGCTGATGATCTTCGTCATCTGGCTGACACCCGCCTTTGCACCCTCTGATCGCGGACCAGCGGATGAACCCAAACGCCAGCTGAAAGTCGGGGTAGGCACGGCCGTTTCGAATGTGGCTGAGTGGGGTGGGTTCAATCTGACCTTTACAATTGCGGCCTTTATCAGTGTTGCAGCCAATGTGGTGTATGGCTATTCGGTTCAGGTCATGGGCTTTTGCTTCATGTTCTTCCTTGGCATCGGCACCGCAACCAGCGTCCGTGTGGCCGAGCAAGTCGGTCGCAATGACCGGGTGGGCGTGCGTGACGCATCGAGGTTGGGTGTGGCAGCGACCTTTGCAGTGGGCACGCTTCTCGCGATCGGAATCTATCTGTTCAAGGATCAGATCGTCCTCGGCCTCGTCAACGAACGGGCGAAAGCCGATGGGGTTCTTCTGGCGCCTGCGATTGCTGCGCTGATGATCTATGCAGCGATAGCCACGACATTTGATGGCTTGCAGGCGACCGCGTCCATGGCGCTGAGAGCTCAGGGCATTGTCTGGCTACCGACCGCGATCCACATTGCCTCATTTTTCGTTCTGATGATCCCGGCAGGCTACCTGTTCGGCATCGTCTGGGACCGCGGGGCGCAAGGGATGATGGAAGCGGCTCTGCTCGCCTTGCTGGTCGCCGGCGCGGCGCAATGGGCCTTGCTGGAATGGAAAACGGCGCGCCACATTTAAGTGAGCGCGCCGCCTGAGTTTGTCCCGAAGAACAAAAAGACCCTAGATGTCTTTCAGAGCCGATGCTGGCTTGAAAGCTGCTGAGGTTTTCTCAGCAATCTGGATCTTCTCACCGGTGGCCGGGTTACGACCTTCGCGGGCGCCGCGCGTTTTGGCGACGAATGTTCCGAAGCCGGCGATTGCAACCTGCTGACGGCCTTTGACGGCGCCAGAGATGGAATCAAAAACGGCGTCCACAGCGCGGCCAGCTTCGGCCTGGGACATGTCAGCGGCTTCAGCCACTGCTTTGGTAAGTTCACCCTTATTCATTGGGCTCTCCCTTAATAGTAACGGCAGGTAGCGCCGTAGGGGCCATAGTCCATGATTCGGTGGGGCTGAATATCCCGAAAAGCCAATAAATACGGGGGATTTCGCACTATTTTGCGAGAATCCAGCCTTCTTCCACCTCAACTTGTGTAATTTTTCCCCTTTCAAGCGAATCCGGCGGGCCGAACGCGGTGGCCAGTTTTCCCGCTTCATCCAGTGTTTGCAGGCGATTCGAAAGCGTCCTGACCTGCGCGCGATCGAGGATTTCGCCGGGTTCAAGCACTGGATCGACCGTGCTGGGATACACTTCGGCGAACACGCAGGGCACGTTTTCAAGATCTGCAGGCGTTAGCGGTTTGAACCCGGTCTCAAACGGCCAGAGTTTTGAGCCGTCTATCGCACCGCGCAAATGATGCACGGCCGGGATGCCGAGCAAGGCCTGACTGCCGACCGCGCCGGCGCCGAGCAATTGCCAGACCGATTTCGGGCTGGCCTTGAAGCTCTGCTTGATCCAGGCCTCGGTGAGGCGGTGTTCGGCGAGCCCAGTTGAGAAATCGCCCTTTTTCGCAGACAGCGAATTGGCGACATCGCGTTTCGGCGCGCCCCAGAAGGGATGCGGGCCTTTGGTCATCGCGTAATTCATCCCCGCGGCGAGGGCGAAGCGGGCGTTTGAGTTGTCATCCCGCTCTTTCACCTTGGCGGCGAGGTGATCATGCATTGCGGCCCAGGGGGCTTTGCCGTCTTCGATCAGCCCGATGGCGTCGGCTGTGCCGGTCGGATAGCCCATGGCAAAGTCAAACCCGGCGAGCACCTTGTCGCCGCGCTTGACCAGTTTGGCGATCACCTCGCTCAGGAATTGCCGCGCCTCGGCCCGGGTCTTCGGGTTCACCGCCGTGAAGCGGAATTTCAGCCGGGCATCGCGCGCGAGCATGCCGATCCAGATCGAGTTCGCGCCGCGCGTCGGCTTCGACGCCGCGCTCCAGTCGACAATAATATAGGCATCAAACAGACGAGACATGGCGGGGGGATAGCGGAGAGCATGACTCAAATCCAGACCGTGCGCAGCACGTCTGGGATACAGAGCTGGGCGCGTCTGGAAGAGACGCGA
>JASJAO010000002.1 GCA_030066975.1 Henriciella sp.
CGTACCACTTTAATTGGCGAACAGCCAAACCCTTGGGACCTGCTCCAGCCCCAGGATGTGATGAGCCGACATCGAGGTGCCAAACCTCCCCGTCGATGTGGACTCTTGGGGGAGATCAGCCTGTTATCCCCGGCGTACCTTTTATCCGTTGAGCGATGGCCCTTCCACGCGGGACCACCGGATCACTATGGCCGACTTTCGTCTCTGCTCGACCTGTCGGTCTCGCAGTCAGGCGGGCTTATGCCATTGCACTCTAAAAGCCGATTTCCGACCGGCCTGAGCCCACCATCGCGCGCCTCCGTTACTCTTTGGGAGGCGACCGCCCCAGTCAAACTACCCACCATGCAGGGTCCCGGACGCTGTCACGTCGCGGTTAGGCGCTAAGACAGCCAAGGGCGGTATTTCAAGGTTGGCTCCACGCAACCTGGCGGCTGCGCTTCAAAGCCTCCCGCCTATCCTACACATGGCGGCCCTAGCGTCACTGCAAAGCTGTAGTAAAGGTGCACGGGGTCTTTCCGTCTGACCGCGGGTACTCCGCATCTTCACGGAGAGTTCAATTTCGCTGAGTCGATGTTGGAGACAGTGGGGAAGTCGTTACGCCATTCGTGCAGGTCGGAACTTACCCGACAAGGAATTTCGCTACCTTAGGACCGTTATAGTTACGGCCGCCGTTCACCGGGGCTTCAATTCGACGCTCTCACATCTCCTTTTAACCTTCCGGCACCGGGCAGGCGTCAGACCCTATACGTCGCCTTGCGGCTTCGCAGAGCCCTGTGTTTTTGATAAACAGTCGCAACCCCCTGGTCTGTGCCCCTCACATCTGGTTGCCCAAAGTGAGGCCTCCTTCTCCCGAAGTTACGGAGGTAATTTGCCGAGTTCCTTCAGCATCGTTCTCTCAAGCGCCTTGGTATTCTCTACCTATCCACCTGTGTCGGTTTCGGGTACGGTCTTATAGGAGGGCTATTTCCAGGGACTTCCAGGCTGCATCTTCAATCCATTAAGAAGATACAACTTTCGAAATCCGTCACACACTCCATGGCTCACGAATATTAACGTGATTCCCATCGGCTACGCCTTTCGGCCTCGCCTTAGGGGCCGGCTAACCCTGCGCAGATTAGCTTTACGCAGGAACCCTTGGATTTTCGGCGAGCGGGTCTCTCACCCGCTTTGTCGCTACTCATGTCAGCATTCTCACTTCCGATACCTCCAGCACACCTCACAGTGCACCTTCACAGGCTTACGGAACGCTCCGCTACCGCTCTTACGAGCCCACGATTTCGGTAAATAGCTTTAGCCCCGTTACATTTTCGGCGCAGGATCGCTTGATGAGTGAGCTGTTACGCTTTCTTTAAAGGATGGCTGCTTCTAAGCCAACCTCCTCATTGTCAGAGCAATCCCACATCCTTTCACACTTAGCTATTATTTGGGGACCTTAATCGGTGGTCAGGGTTGTTTCCCTCTCCACGACGGACGTTAGCACCCGCCGTGTGTCTGCCAGATAGTACTTCCAGGTATTCGGAGTTTGATAAGGTTTGGTAATCCGGTGTGGACCCCTAGCCCATTCAGTGCTCTACCCCCTGGAGTATTCATCTGACGCTCTACCTAAATAGATTTCGCGGAGAACCAGCTATCAGCAAGTTTGATTGGCCTTTCACCCCTAGGCACAGGTCATCCGAGCACTTTTCAACGTGCAACGGTTCGGGCCTCCAGTGCATGTTACTGCACCTTCACCCTGCCCATACCTAGATCACTTGCCTTCGGGTCTAATGCTGCATACTCGGTCGCCCTATTCAGACTCGCTTTCGCTACGCCTACACCTATCGGCTTAAGCTTGCATACAACACTAAGTCGCTGACCCATTATACAAAAGGTACGATGTCACCTTGCGGCTCCATCAGCTTGTAGGCATCCGGTTTCAGGGTCTGTTTCACTCCCCTCGTCGGGGTGCTTTTCATCTTTCCCTCACGGTACTTGTTCACTATCGGTCGGTAAGGAGTACTTAGGCTTGGAGGGTGGTCCCCCCATGTTCAGACAGAATTTCACGTGTTCCGCCCTACTCGAAAAGGTCTTCATTTTACCGGTACGGGGCTATCACCCACTATGGCGCTCCTTTCCAGAAGCTTCCCGTTATTTCAGACCAGGCCTGGTCCCCGTTCGCTCGCCGCTACTAAGGGAGTCTCAATTGATGTCCTTTCCTCCGGGTACTTAGATGTTTCAATTCCCCGGGTTCGCTTATTAACACCTATGTATTCAGTGTAATATATCTCTCTATTGAAATGTAAGACCAGCATTCAGCACGAAGCTGAATAATAGTCCTACATCTCGGAGATGGGTTTCCCCATTCGGAAATCACGGGATCAAAGGGTGCTCTCGCCTCCCCCGTGCTTATCGCAGAGTGCCACGTCCTTCATCGCCTCTTACCGCCAAGACATCCCCCGGATGCCCTTTTGACGCTTGATCTCATTCTTGAAACTCGTGTGCGGAGGTGAACGCCCCGAGAGGCGCGCACGAACCACATACGTGTTTCGATCAGACATTGTTGGTTTCTTTACAGACTGACCCTTTATGACAGGCTCACCTCATGGTCGCTCTCGGTTCGTGCAAACCTTGAACGCGTGCTGCTCGATACAGCGAGGCGGATCAATCTTCCCTTACGATTACAAACATCCCGGCCATAGGGCCGGAAACTTGGACACTTTCTTCATTCGCGTTTAAGCATGAGTTCGCCACGTCAGCAGCCTTGAGCACGTTCCATGTGAGGCCAAAGGCCGATACGGGAACAATCCAAAACAAACTATTTCCGAACATCACGCTTCCGGAAGGTTGCGAGCTTTCGCCTGCGCTCAAGCATTCCCTCACTGATTTTGATCCACCGGATCAAAATCTTTTGACCAAGGCCAAAACCGTTCGGAAATGGTGGAGCCTAGCGGGATCGAACCGCTGACCTCCTGAATGCAAATCAGGCGCTCTCCCAGCTGAGCTAAGGCCCCGAAAAGGGTGGTGGGCCGAGGAGGACTTGAACCTCCGACCTCACGCTTATCAGGCGTGCGCTCTAACCGCCTGAGCTACCGGCCCCGATTATAGGCTGCCCGGTAGCACCAGGCTGCGATCCCGGCCAAGCGGGATCTGCGAATGAAGGAAGAGAAACGAAGACGGCACAAACAGCTGCATAGTTTGTGTCAGTCAAAGAAGACTGACTTGTCTTGGAGGTCATAATAATCGCCGAAGCGATAAATCATGAACCATCCTTAGAAAGGAGGTGATCCAGCCGCAGGTTCCCCTACGGCTACCTTGTTACGACTTCACCCCAGTCGCTGAACCTACCGTGGCTTGCTGCCTCCGAAGTTAGCTCACAATCTTCGGGTAGATCCAACTCCCATGGTGTGACGGGCGGTGTGTACAAGGCCCGGGAACGTATTCACCGTGGCATGCTGATCCACGATTACTAGCGATTCCAACTTCATGCCGGCGAGTTGCAGCCGACAATCCGAACTGAGACAGCTTTTGGGGATTATCCCATTGTCACTGCCATTGTAGCACGTGTGTAGCCCTACCCGTAAGGGCCATGAGGACTTGACGTCATCCCCGCCTTCCTCCGGCTTAGCACCGGCAGTTTCCCTAGAGTGCCCACCCAAACGTGATGGCAACTAAGGATGAGGGTTGCGCTCGTTGCGGGACTTAACCCAACATCTCACGACACGAGCTGACGACAGCCATGCAGCACCTGTGCACTGGTCCCGAAGGAACTCCAGATCTCTCTGGATAGCCAGGCATGTCAAGGGTAGGTAAGGTTCTGCGCGTTGCTTCGAATTAAACCACATGCTCCACCGCTTGTGCGGGCCCCCGTCAATTTCTTTGAGTTTTAATCTTGCGACCGTACTCCCCAGGCGGAGTGCTTAATGCGTTAGCTGCGTCACCTACAGGCATGCCTGCAGACAACTAGCACTCATCGTTTACGGTGTGGACTACCAGGGTATCTAATCCTGTTTGCTCCCCACACTTTCGCACCTCAGCGTCAGTATCAGTCCAGTTAGCCGCCTTCGCCACTGGTGTTCCACCGAATATCTACGAATTTCACCTCTACACTCGGTATTCCGCTAACCTCTCCTGATCTCTAGACTACCAGTTTCAAATGCAGTTCCGAGGTTGAGCCTCGGGATTTCACATCTGACTTAATAGTCCGCCTACGTGCGCTTTACGCCCAGTAATTCCGAACAACGCTAGCCCCCTTCGTATTACCGCGGCTGCTGGCACGAAGTTAGCCGGGGCTTCTTTACCAGGTACTGTCATTATCATCCCTGGCGAAAGAATTTTACAACCCTAAGGCCTTCATCATTCACGCGGCATGGCTGCATCAGGCTTGCGCCCATTGTGCAATATTCCCCACTGCTGCCTCCCGTAGGAGTCTGGGCCGTGTCTCAGTCCCAGTGTGGCTGATCATCCTCTCAGACCAGCTATAGATCGTCGCCTTGGTGAGCTTTTACCTCACCAACTAGCTAATCTAACGCGGACCGATCTTTCACCGATAAATCTTTCCCCCGGAGGGCGTATACGGTATTACCTTTCGTTTCCAAAAGCTATTCCGTAGTGAAAGGCACGTTTCCACGCGTTACTCACCCGTCTGCCACTATATCGTTCGACTTGCATGTGTTAAGCCTGCCGCCAGCGTTCGTTCTGAGCCAGAATCAAACTCTCAGGTTGAGTTTTTGACCTCTGACGAAGTGTCATATGCTCCAGGAAAATGGAGCGACACATTTAGCTGTAAAGCTTGTTTGCGTATTGACGGAAAACCCTTGTCACATACCAGATCCGGCAAGCCGGTCTGGCGCGATAAGAATTTTCTTTAAAACGCATTCGTCATAGTCGGGTTGGACTTCTTGCGAAATCCGCTAGCCGCCTATGCCGCCTACGTTTCTCTTCCTAATTCCTGCGATGTCAAACAGCTGAGCCGAGGCTCGATTTTGGCCCTTGGAACGTTGCCGCCCGCCGACCGGAAGTGGCGGCTTATATAGCCACCGAATTTTCCGTCAACACCCTTTTTCCGACTTTCTGCAGAGGTTTCGGAATTAACCAAAATCTGCAATTTTGAGCCGAAAAACCTCCCGCTGAGCCGTTTAACCGGCCCCGCCAGAAGGAGAGGCATTTCCGTTGAAGTCGCGGCTTTTATTCACCGCACTTCGCCCCGTCAACTCCCTTTAACAGCCAAAGATACAAAAATCGTTGCAATCGCAACTTTTCTGAATTTTTGACCAAACCAAACCGTCAGGGCCGAACAGTCTCGGCCTCGCTGCTTTGGAGGCGTTTCCGAAGGAAGCGACCATATAGCGTTTGTTCGGGGGTGTTGGCAAGTCTTATTTGCGAGAAACCATGCTTTTTCTTCGCCTGTCAAGCGAACCGCCCGTCTGCGCTTGGCGTCAACCGCTCTTTATATAAGCGGTCATGGCTTCCGCTTCGGCCAGAACGCTGTCGATTTTCCATTTTACCAGATCGCCAATTGAGATGATCCCGCGCAGAACTCCGTCCTGAACAACAGGCAAATGGCGGATCCGGCGATCCGTCATCCGCCCGAGGCAGGCATCAACAGTCTCCCCCGGGGTTGCGGTAATCACACCGCGCGTCATCGCATCACTGACACGCATGGTCAGGGCGCTCGCGCCAGACCGGGCCACGTGTCTTACAATGTCGCGTTCTGACAAAACACCGGCAATCAAGCCGTCGGCGTCCAGCGCCACCACAGCTCCAATCTTCTTAGTATCCAGCAGGCTCGCCGCCATACTGAGCGTGGCATCCGCTTCAATTGTCGTGACGATCCCACCTTTATCCTTGAGAATGGATTCAATTAGCATTCCTCACCTCCTTCGTTTTCTTTAGTCCTATCACAGCTCGCGCGAATCGCAGAATCTCCCGGGGGCAGTGTTCGATTTCGATACAGGTTAGGCGAGTTTCTCGCATTTACAGGTCTCAATTGGGGAATTCCCTGTTCCCCAGACAGGCGAGCACAGAAGCATTTCACTCAATTCGTGGCACGCACGTTGCAGTCCAAGCTGCAACACAACCGCATAAGGGAGCGGCCATATGACCTGGACGTCAACATACAAACAACTCGCCGCCTGTGCGGCAGGCTCTACAATCGGTTTACTCTTGCTCTCAGGCAGCGCTGCGGCCCAAGCGGCCTCGTCTATTTCGGAATTTGAGCGTCCATACGGCTACGGATACGGTGAGGAATCTCGCCCCATCGATATTGGCAGCCGCGATCAGAGCGGCAACCGCGTTGTCATTGACGGTCTGATCGAAGGCGGCACCGGCCTCGGCACGTCGCTTTATACGGGCTGGGGGCAAACCGAGGGCGCAAACGGCATGCTCGGCACAGGCACCGCGGTTGGAAATCAGCTCAATGTCATCACCAATGGATCGAACAACACGATCATCATTGACTCCACACAAATCAATAATGGCGACCAGAATGTCGTTCTGAACGGGGAGCTCGACTTCTAATGACACTTAAATCGACCCTTCCTTTCGTGCGACGGATCAAGACTTCAGCGGCCATTCTTGGCTCTGCTCTGGCCCTTGCTGGCTGCATCTCTCCGGTGGCGGGCCCCGGCGGAAACTACACAAAACCCATTGGCAGTGCGCCAGTTACCGCGAACCCGACGCCTTACTCTCAGGGTCTGGTCTGTATGGGGCAGTTTGCACGCCAGTCCCGCATTCCGGCGCCGCGCATCGCAGTTGGACGGATCCTCGACTACACTGGCAAGGCCGATTATGAAGGCGGGCGCCGCGTCACTCAGGGCGCTTCCCTGATGGCGATCTCCGCCTTTGCCAAAAGCGGGGCGCGTCTGGTCGAGCGGTTTGACACATCGGTGTCCGAACTGGAGCTGAAATATGCCAATAACAAGCTGATTGGCGAGGGATCGCAATCGGATTTCCGTCAGATCGAGGCAGGCTCAATCCCTGGCTCAGACTTCTATCTGGTCGGCGGGATTACCGAGCTCAACAATAATATCCGCTCGGTTGGCGGTGAGGCCTTTGTTGGCGATGTCGATGCCGAAGATGCCAAAGGGACTGCGGACGCGAAACTGTTCGTGATCAATGTCGGCCTCGACCTGCGCCTCGTTGAAACCAAGTCGTTGGAAGTTGTCGATGTCATCTCTTACCAGAAACAGATTATCGGACGCGAACTGTCGGTTGGTGTCTTTGACTTCGCCAACGGTAATGTCTTCGATATCGGTGTAGGCGGCCGCGCGCAGGAGCCGATCCAGCTCGCGGTTCGTTCAGTCATTGAGCGCGCCACGCTGGAAATGATGGCCAACCTGTACGGCGCGCCCAATGCTGATGTGTGTTCTCTGACCGAAGGCCTGATTTCGACCAACAGCATTACCGGCGACTACCGGCCAAGAACCGCTCAACTCGATCACTATGATGGTGGATCAAGAGAGTCCCAGAACAAGTGGCACGAGAAGCGCGATAGCGGCATTCGGGGACGTCAGTCTGCAAATTTCGAAGAATCAAAGTAGTCTGCACAGGGAGGAACGGGAATGGCTGATGAAAGAGATCATATACTGATCCTGGCCGGTTTAGGGGCGCTCGCCCTGGCAATTGTGCCACCTGCAAAAGCAGACGAAACCGACCATACGCAAGTCTCCGCAATTGTGATTGATCAAACCCAGGTCGGCACCGTGTGGAGCGAAATGGAGCTTGATGTCCTCGACGGCGCACCGGAGGTTGTTTCGACATCAACAGCTGTTGGCAATGCTGCGGCAGGGGCGCTGAAAAGCGGTGATCTCGACCTCGACGTTGAGCAGGAATTGCTGGGCGCAGTCGGTGCAGAAAACACGGTTACCGGAGGCATGGCAGGCAATACAGTGGTCACCACAACGGCCTATGGCAACTCGTCAACCGGCGGGACCTGGAACGGGAACAACTCCTATCGCGCCGATCAGGACGCTTATGGCGATGTGTCAGCGGATACGGTGATCGACATGACCGGCAGCGGTCATATCGCATCTGCAACCACGGCCATGGCTAATGTCTCTGTGCCGGAAGACGAGTTCGGTAAGAATGGCGCCTTCCAGATCCAGAACAGCAATGGGTCGGTTCGCGCCGAAACCGATGCGGATCTCTGCTGCAACGGTCATTCGGCAACCTATGTCACAACGGCGGGAGGCAACGCGGTTTCATCGGTTGGCTGGAGCTCGGCCAATCTGAACGGCGCGGTGCAGACGACGGCTGCGGGCGAAACAATCTCCGGCTCAACCGATGTCTACCAGACCTATGGCACTCATGTACAGGCCGCCACGAGCACGTTTGGCAACTCCGCCACAGTGCACAATGAATGGGGCTATGCCACGCTCGGTCGGGAAGGCTCTGAGCTGTATCAGGAAAATAATTCCAGCATTGATGGGCAGACCTATGTCACGCTCGACAATTGGTATGGCAGCGCATCGTCAACGGCCTACGGGGTCGGCAACTCGGCACTGATTTCAAATGTTGGATCAGATACAGGCCTGAACGCGATTCAGAACAATTTTGGTGACGTCTACACGAGTGCCAGTTTTGCCGGCGGGACCTCGGACGGCGGTCATGCCATCGTGAACGCGACCTCAATCGGAAACGCAGCCACCGCGACGCTTTGTAATTATTGCGGCGATGCCAGCCTGCAGGGCTCAACCATTCAACGCAATGATGCCTCAATCACCGCACGTGGTACGGTGACCCAGGGCAGCAACGGTTCGGTCTATGGTTCTGCCACCGCCGTCGGCAATTCAGCAACCTATCAATCGACAGGCCACTAAGTTCTCGTGTGCAGCACCACGGGCAGCCAGCTATAGCCTTTGACAAAAGAGCTTGAGACACGGCTCGGTTCGTCGATCACTTCGACATGGTCAAACCGGGCCAGGATCTCTTCCCAGAGGATTCGTAACTGGAGCTCGCCCAGACGATTGCCGACACAACGGTGAATGCCGAACCCGAATGACAGATGATTACGCGCCTGCTTGCGATCGATAATCAGGCGATTGGGATCTTCGTTCCAGAAGTCCTCGTCGCGATTACCGGAGACATACCACATGGCGATCTGATCGCCTTTCCTGATGGTCTTGCCATGCATTTCGACGTCTTCGAGCGCAGTGCGGCGCATGTAGGCGAGTGGGGTCTGCCAGCGAATAATCTCGGACACCATATTCGGGATCAGGCTGTGATCGGCCCGTAATTTGTCAAACTCTTCGGGGAATTTGTTCAAGGCATAAACGCCGCCGGACATGGAGTTCCGCGTCGTATCATTCCCGCCAATGATCAGCAGGATGACATTTCCCAGCATTTCAAACTGGTCCATGTCCTTTGTAGCTTCGCCATGGGCGAGCAGGCTCATCAGATCATCTGCAGGCGGGGCAGCTTTACGGGCCTGAAAAATCTCCCAGAAAACTTGCATACATTCGGTCAGTTCCGCCCGCCACTGATCCATGCCGCCCGGGCAGATATCCGGGTCGCGCGGATTGGTCGTCACATCCGACCAGCGCGTGAGTTCCCGCCGTTTTTCCTGAGGATAGTTGAACAGGGTCGCGAGCATCATAGCCGTCAGCTCGATAGAAACCGCGTCGACCCAGTCAAAGGGCTCCCCAACCGGTAAATTGTCGAGAACATCGCATGTGCGCTGGCGTATGAGCGGCTCATAATTGCGCAACATGGTCGGCGCGACAGCAGGCTGGGCGACCTTGCGCTGTGCTGAGTGGATTGGCTCATCAGAGGAAATAAAGCTGCGACTGATCAAGCCACTTTGCATATTGCCGAGCGTGATCCCACCATAGGTCTGATCTGACGAAAATCGTTTATGGTCGGTGTCGATCGCCATGATGTCTTTGTAACGCGTGACCGACCAATAGGGCCCGAGAAAACTGTCTGGCGTCCAGTGCAGCGGGTCTTCCTTCCGCAGCCGCTCGAACCTGTCCCACATCTTGTCTTGTCGCCAGACCTCAACATCAACCAGGTCGAGCGTGGCCATATCGAGCTCGCTGGCCGGTGGCACTGGATCGCCACGTTCCAGATAATGTGGCCGTGCCGGTTCGCGATAACTGAGCTTCGGACGTTCCAGCTTCTTGGATAGATCGTGGGCTGTATCAGCCATGGCGTGTCCTCCAATCGCGCGGCCTGTCACCGCTTTTGAAGAGACAGCGTATGTATTTTTATCCTCAAGGGAATAGGACGCCGACGATTTTCCCGGTTTCCCAAAGGACAACCCGCGCCCATGGACGCGGGTTGAACATCACTTCTGAGATCGCTTATTTCAGGACAAATGTGATCTTCATGACCACGCGGTATTCCTTGATCTCGCCTTTGTCCAAGATCACCGACTGATCCTTGATCCAGCAGCCTTCAACGTTCTTGAGTGTCTCATTGGCGCGCTTGATGCCTTTCTCAACGGCATCCTGAAAGCCCTTCTTGGACCCCGAAATAATCTCGGTTACGCGTGCAACAGCCATAGCAAATTCCCCTGTTCTTGAGTTCGGATCGGCGTTTCATACCCCGCCCCAAGTAAAAATGCGCAGATCACGGAGGACCTGACAAGGGTTTGCGCCTGAGAGTTGAATCGGTGGCTTAGGCTGCGAGCCGGTCGGGTTCGCCAGCGCCGCCTGCAGGGCGCGCATCAACCGGGATCCAACAGACCACTTCGGTCCCTTCACCCGGCGCGGATTTGATCCCGACATTTCCGCCATGCAACTGCACGAAGTGTTTTACCAGAGAAAGGCCAAGCCCCGCACCGCGTTGGTCACTGGAGGTAAAACTGTCAAAACGGGTGGCTTGATCCTCAGCTGGAATGCCGCGTCCATTGTCTTTGACTGTCAGCTTGGCGGTATCACCCAGACGTTCAGCGGAAATTGTGACTTCGCTGCCCGCTTCGGAGAAACGCAGAGCATTCGACATCAGGTTGAACAGAACCTGCCGGATACGCTTTTCATCCGCGTGGATCAGGCCGATATCCTTGGCGACATCCGCCACGACTTGAACTTCGGTATCGGCGGCGCTCGCAATCCCAATTTCAACGGTTTCCTTGATCAAGGCATCCAGATCCACTTCGCTGACATCCAGATCCAAGCGGCCTGCCTCAATCATGGCGAGGTCCATAATGTTTCCGATCAGATCATTGAGATGCTGCGACGCTTCGAAAATCGCCCCGACCTTGTCGCGCTGTCCTTCGCTGAGGTCGCCGGTCTGCTCCATCTGCAGGAACTCAGCGTAGCCCGAAATGGTCTGCAGCGGAGAGCGCAGCTGATAGCTGACATTCTTCACAAACTCGGTCTTGAGGCGATCGGCTGTTTGGAAGGCTTCGGCGCGCTCGCGCAAGGCGCCCTCCACGGAGCGTTGCGCGGTCACATTTGCGAAGGCAATCAATGTGTTTCCGTCAGGCAGCGGCTTTGTCACATAGGTCAGAATGGAGCCATCGGCACGTTTCATCTCGCCCGTTGTCATTTGCCGTGCAGTCGAAGACGGGTCGGTAATATGACCCTTGATCTGATCCCAGACATTCTGCTCATGGAACAAAGGAATGCAGGCATCAATAATAACGTCATAGTCAGGTTCGTCCTTGAGAATATCACTCTCAAGCGCCCAAAGCTCCGCAAAGGCTTCGTTTGACAGTTTCAGACGGCCATCGGTGCCAAAAACAACCACCGCCTCATGCAGGCTGTCGAGTGTTTTGCCCTGCGTTTTTATCATTGCGTTATAGCTCGTGCGCAGTTCCAACTCGCTTGTGATATCTTTGAAAAGAAGCAGCAATCCGCCCATTGGATGACGCTGGCGTGTCACTTTGAGTGTACGGTTGTCCGGCAGGTGCCATTCGTCTTCTTCAATCCCACTAATGTCGAGATAGTAAGACAACTCGTCTGCGCGCCAGGCTGCATAGTCAGTACGCGCGGGAAGTTTACGTCGCTCACGGAGACGGTCGAGCAACTGTCCATGGCTTGGCATATCGAGCAAGAAACCCTCATCCATCTCCCACATTTTCGCAAAGGCGCGGTTATGGAAGGTCAGCTTGCGATCGCTGCTGAAGATCGCGACGGCGTCGGCAACATGGTTCAGCGTCTCATCATGCGCTTTGACGTGTTTATCGAGATCGTCGCGGGCCTTTTCCTGAAGCGTGACATCGAAAGCCATCGCGCCGACACCACCAGACAGCGGGAAGGACAGGATGCGCATCGCCCGGCGCTCACCTTTGATGCCGATATGCCGGGTTTCGTCGATTTCCTTCCCTTCGCTCAGGGTCTTGCGCACCTGTTCAACGGCTTTCTCGTCCAGCATCACTTGCCGTTCGAGCACACGGTCGAGGTTCCCACCTTCAACCGCTTCGATATAGGCCGGGTTCGCCCATTGCAGGCGGCCGACGCCGGAAATCCGCCAGGCCGGGAACGGTGCCTTGCCAAGCATGTCCAGAAAGGCGGTTGGGTCGCGGGCGATGACTTGCCGGGCTTCTTCCAGACGGCCGCGGGCCGAACTTTCTTCGAGCCCCTTAATGGTCGAGTCGGTAATCCAGACGACCACGCGCGCTCCGGCGGTGCGCCCGTCTGCCTCCAGGAACCGTCCGTTCTGACCAATCAGTGTCAGTGAGAAGGGCTGACCTTCCGTAGCGAGCTCTCGCAGACGGATGCGCAAAGTCGTGTCGATGCCGCTCGCATCACGCGCCTCGAGATCTGCAAGCCCTTCAATGATGCGAATAGCTGGGTCGATGGACACAGCATCATCGGTAAAGCGGAGGAGGCTGGCGAGCGCGACCGGGGAGCCGTGAATGTCCGGTGGGGCGATATCATCCTGCTCAACGTCGAAATCATCGCCCTGCCAGACCAGGATCACGCCCGGATGAGCGCCCAGCACAGATTTGATTTCCGCCAGAGCGGACTCTGATTCACCGGCTTTATCTTTGTAGCGTTTGGCTGCACCGCGAGCGCCATCCGAGGTTCGAAGCGCCCAAAGAATGAATGCAAGCCCCAATGCCAAGGCACCAGCGGCGATGATCAATGGTACCTGTTCGGCTGCGAGTTGCATGACACGCTCCATAAAAACCGTCCCGGCAAGGAATCGGTCTTTCTCTACTGGTTAATCGAATGGGCTATCGACGTTAAGTGAGGGTTAACAAAGACAAAGCTTCTGTTAACTCCTTTCTGCAGGCAAGTCTCTAATCCAGGCCCGAATGAGGTCGACGCCCTCTTCGTCTATGGTCGCACGTCCAAGTTCTGGCATCCCCACGCCGGCCTCTCCTGAGGCCATGCGATAGGTCATGATCGAGTCTTCGGGGGCACCGGGCTCAATCACGTACGCGAACTCACCGGCCCCACGCCCTGCCGCAGTTGGATGTTTGCCAACCCCCAGCCTTACGGCGCTGTCTTCATGCCAATCAAGCCACAGTCCGGAATTGGAGGCGGATCCATCAGCCTTGTGGCAATGGGCACAATTGATATCGAGATAAGCGCGGGCCCGCGCGTTAAGGTCTGCGGTGACATCCCCGGCGAAGGGGACGGATGGCGGGGTCTCGGCTGCGCCGATCAACAAGTCACGGTCGCTCCAGTCCGTAATCTGGTTCACGCCGTGCGGCCCGACATGATTGAGGTTTCGCGCTCGCGGGCCGATTGGGGTCAGGGCGTCGCCGCTCTGATGACAGGTCTTACACTGGTTCTTGTTCGGCACTGCATAAGTGAAGGCCTCAATCCCTTCGCCTGCTTCCTCAGCCTTGATCCCGATTCGCTTACCAATCGGGCTATAGGTCGCTTCCGTGCCGTCATCGTTCCAGACATAGGGAATCGCCTCCCAGCCGTCGGTCTTATGGATTAGCAATCGCGTCTCGAGATACCGCTCGCCATAAGCAAATGTTTTGACCAGGACCGATCCGACGGGAAATGCAAAAACGTCCTTGTCTCGATACGCGGCCGACTCTCCAGTCGGCACATACACAAACCGATGTTTGTCGGTGTGATCAGAGAAGAGCGGATTGACGAGATCGTACTTAACCACGCCGTCGGCCGCGACCCGGCCACGCGCATCGGCAAACAGCCCATAGTCGGACAGTTGCGCTGCGGGACGATCGGCGAGGATCACCTCGTCATTAGGCGTGGGTGCAGGTTTCGAACATGCCGCCATCAGCACCGCAGCAAGAACCGCAACGCGCCGTCTCATTCGGCTTTCGTCAGGTCCACACTCGGCAAACGCTCCATTTCTCCGCCTGTTGGGCGATCACGCGACGGCGAGAGATTCAGCGGATTGAGTGGATACTCTCCCAGTCCAAGGCTGAGATAGCCGATATCTTCCGGTTCATCGATGATGAGATTGAGATCTGCCGGGTCGCCGCCTTGCCAGCGGTTGACGCCGTCTGAGACGATATCAGGAAGCTCCCCACCGACCAGCGGGGCGAGCATGGCGAGATCACCCTGGGGTTCGTATCCGCCCTCTCCATAGGTGTTTCCTGTGATCAGCACATTGCGCGGCAAGGGGTTGAAGCGCTCATCTTCAAACTCGGGCGAATAGGCAACAACCAGCACATGCGCCGTGCGGTTCTGGTCGAGCGTATTGTCGAACACTTCCACTTTCTCATTGGCCTGAATGATGATTCCGGTCCCGGAGGGGACGCTCGCCACAATGTTTCCGGGCGGTGCAAAGTTGCGGGTATTGTTATCAAAAATCTGGTTGTTGAACAGGCGCGTGGAATGCCCGCCAACCTTAGGCAGATCCGGTAAATCAAACACCAGCAACCCGCCAGCATTCTTGGTGACCGTGTTGCCGTACACATCAGCACGCGTCGAGTTTTCGATCTCGATTCCGGCAACATTATACTCCGCCAGGCTGTCACGCACGATGATGTTGTCGGACTGCCCGACATAGATGCCCGCATCTGACGCGCCGCGCACCGTTACACGTTCTACCAATACATCGCTGCTTTCGACCGGATAGACGCCATAAGCGCCATTGCTTTCGTCTGGTTCACCGCTCCATTCCACGGTGAGGTCACGATAGACAATCCGATCTGCACCTTTTGACTTGATCCCGTCGCCCTTGGTGTCGCGCATGGTGAAACCTGACAGCGTCACATCATCAGAGGTGACCAGCAGGCCCTCGCCCGCTCCGGTCTGCCCGGCAAAATCAAGGATTGTCTTGCCCTGCCCCGCGCCAGTGAGCGTTACCCCGGCAACATCCAGAGACAGGCCATCAACCAGTTCAAATGTGCCGTCAGGCAGTGTTATGGTCGCGCCGGGCTCAGCCTCGATCAAGGCCATTTGCAGACGGTCTGCAAACCCCTCGCCCGGTGCCAGCGCGCCATCAGCCTGATCTACCGGGCCCGCCTCAACGCTATCGGCAGGTGTAGACGTCTCATCCCCACAGCCGGTAAGCACCGCAACCGCACAAACACACACCGCCAATGACCTGATCATGTTTCTCCTCCCATTTATATTTATGACGGGAGTGTCAGGTTTTTTGTCACATTGTGCAAGCGACAATCCGGAATGGCCGCCGACCCGAAGCATTCCAATTCGAGGGTCTGACGCTAAGCTACCTGAATGAACATCTTGGTACTGGGAATTGGAGGACAGATAGGAAATGCAATCGCCGGGCGCCTGGTCGCTGAGTGTGACCTTGTCTTGTGCGTCTCTCGGTCCACCCGCTCGGACACGCGAGACGGGCTGGTGTTTGAGGCGGGTGATCGCTCGGATGCGGCCTCGATTGCGCAGCTGATCGCGCGATACAAGATCGACGTGATCGTCGATGTCGCGGCGTATTCTGTACTCGATACGGAGAAGCTGATCCGGCAGCTTGACGGAACAATTGCGCATTATGTGCTTCTCAGCTCATCTGATGTTTATCGCCAATATGGTCTGCTGCATCGGACCGAGCGGGGCAGGCCGGAGCAAGGCCTGCTCACGGAGACCTCACCGCTGCGAACACGCCTATATCCCTATCGCGCGGCTGAGCCCCGAAGCCCTACCGATCCCCTGAAATGGATGGACGACTACGACAAGATCCCAATCGAATCTGCGGTGCAAGGTCTGCAAACACCCTCAACCATTTTGCGACTGCCTATGGTGTTTGGCCCGGGCGATCAGCAAGACCGGTTCGGATGGGCGATCCAGCCCATGCTGGCGGGGGTGGAACGGCTGGACCTGCCAACCAATTGGCTGAACTGGACCACGACTTATGGCTATGTCGAGAACGTGGCTGCGACCGTATCAACGGTCCTGAAAGACAGGCGCGCGGCGCCTGGGACGTTCAACCTTGTCGATTTTCAGCCGCGATCCCATCGAGACTGGGTGGGGCTCATCGCCCAGGTGGTGGGATGGGGTGGCCAGGTTGAAGACGTTAAGGATGACGATCACCCGATTTCGAAAGCAACCGCCGGGCTGGACCTGTCTGTCCCCTTGAGGATTTCAGGTGATAAACTGCGCGCCGAAACCGGTTTTCGCCCGGTCGTCACGCCCTCAGAGGCGCTTTCGGCAACCGTCTCTGCCTTGCGTTCAGCCCCATGACAGGCCCTCACCGTCCCCAGCGACCCTGGCCATCAAATCCGTTCGCGGGCCGCCTTTGCCTTGATACAGATCGATCCCGGAAAGCAGGCGCATCGGCCCAGATCGAAGGCCTTTGCGGGCTTTGACGATGACGCGTTTGGCATCGCTGCCTGGGAAACTGCGCACTGGCATGACCGTAATCTCTCCGGTGCGGCGCTCTATGACAGCAAGAATCCGGGCGAGTTCAGCTGCCCGGTGGATCATCACGAGCGTGCCTTTGGGTCGCAATGCAAACAACATGGCCCCAAGCCAGTCTTTAAGCGGCAAGCTTTCGAGATAGGCGTCCTGTTTGCCCTCACCTGGGGGCTGGATCGCGCCATCTGAAAAGAAAGGCGGGTTCGAGAAGACGAGATCGAAGCGGTTTTCCCAGTCCGGTGGCAGGGCCTTCGCATTGCCGGTATGAATATCGCCGCGCGTTTCAAAGCCATTCTCGATAAGGCCTTTGCGGGCGAGCTCTGCCATCGCGGCATCACGCTCCAGGCCTGTGAACTGCATCTCTTTCAGGCGTGACATCGCGGGCAGCAAGGCCCCGCCCGCTCCGCATCCAATGTCAAGCGCCCTTCCGGTCAGCGCGTCTGGCAAGGCGGCGGCCAGCAAGACGCTGTCGGTGCCGGCGCGAAAGCCCTTGGCCGGCTGAAACACCGTGACCCGACCGGAATAGAAGCTGTCGCGGGTTATCTCGCTCACCCGGGCTCAACCTCTCTCAGCAACCAGCGCGCCCGATCAGCGAGATCTTCGCGCACGGTGACGCGGATCGGCACCATGGGCCCCCGCCCATCGATCATGGCCGTGTGCTCGTCCAGCACGAAAGCTTCAATGCCATCTTCGGCCAGTAAATGTCGAACATAAGAGAGTTTGACAAAGTCATTGGTGCGAAACACTTCTTCCACGCGCGACCTCCAGTTTGACGCTGCGGCGCGGCACCGCAGGTCGTGGCGATAACTTTTGCGCTATCCATATGGAAACCTCGACGAAAGTGGAATAGGACAAACGCGTGACAGCCTCAGCCCAACCCAGCAATGCGGATCAGATCGGTTCGATTGTCGAGCGCCTTCAGGGTATGCTGGAGGGCGACCTTGCGGCCACCGAAAAACTGCTGAGCGAACGCGCGGCAAGCCCGGTTCCGGTCATTCCGAACCTGTCGGGCTATATCGTGTCAGCTGGCGGCAAGCGGCTGCGCCCAATGATCACGCTGGCGGCGGCGCATGCTTGCGGCGGCGCAAATCACGGCACGCACGCTTTGGCGACGGCGGTTGAGTTCATTCATACGGCAACGCTTCTGCACGATGATGTGGTCGATGACAGCGATCTGCGCCGCGGTAAGCAGGCGGCCAAGAATGTCTGGGGCAACAACGCGTCCATTCTGGTTGGCGATTTCCTGTTCGCGCGGGCTTTTACACTGATGGTGGAGACCGGCAAGATTTCAATTCTGAAAATCCTGTCAGACGCCTCATCCGTGATTGCCGAAGGCGAGGTGCGCCAACTCGCTGCGGCTGGGCGCAAAGACCTGCCAACGGAAGAGTATCTGGCAATTATTGAAGCCAAAACCGCCGCCTTGTTCGAAGCCGCGGCACGTGCGGGCGCGCTAAGTGCGGGGGATGCAGGCGTTCAGCATGCTGAGGCACTGGCGGCTTATGGCAAGAATCTGGGGCTCGCCTTCCAGATCGTCGATGATGCCCTGGATTATGGTGGCACGACTTCCGTGATTGGTAAGGCGGTGGGAGACGATTTCCGGGAAGGCAAATCGACTCTGCCAACGATTATCGCGCGGCGGCGCGGGTCGGACGAGGACATTGCCTTCTGGGACCGGGCACTGGATCTCGAGCAGCAGACCGATGCAGATCTTGCGCACGCCATTCACCTGATCCGTTCAACCGGCGCCGCAGAAGCAACGATCGCGGAGGCGAAAGCCTATGCCGATCTGGCGAAATCTGCGCTGCGGACCCTGCCGGAAAGCCAATGGACAAAGGCCCTGTCTGATCTTGCCGATTTCTGCGTGAGCCGGGCGCATTAGCTGG
The DNA here is from genome assembly GCA_030066975.1 of Henriciella sp. Lineage (GTDB taxonomy): Bacteria > Pseudomonadota > Alphaproteobacteria > Caulobacterales > Hyphomonadaceae > Henriciella. Next base: position 18,557 of record JASJAO010000002.1, read on the forward strand.
CGCTTGCCGCTTTAAGCGGAGTTGCTATGGTTCCCTCAAAAACGGGAGGGATCCAAGATGAAAACACGCGCCGCTGTCGCCTTCGAAGCCAAGAAACCACTGGAAATCGTAGAGTTGGACCTGGATGGCCCAAAGGAAGGCGAAGTTCTGGTCGAAATTATGGCGAGCGGCATTTGCCACACGGACGCCTATACGCTGGACGGGCTCGACAGTGAGGGGATTTTTCCGTCCATCCTCGGCCATGAAGGCGCCGGCATCGTGCGTGAGGTCGGCGCTGGCGTGACCAGTGTCGTGCCGGGCGATCATGTCATCCCGCTCTACACGCCGGAATGCCGCCAGTGCAAAAGCTGTCTCTCAGGCAAGACCAATCTCTGCACTGCGATACGCGCCACGCAAGGCAAAGGCGTGATGCCGGACGGCACCTCACGCTTCAGTTATAGAGGCGAGACCATCTATCACTATATGGGCTGTTCGACCTTTTCGAACTTTACGGTCCTGCCAGAGATCGCGGTCGCGAAAATCCGCGAAGACGCGCCGTTCGACAAAGCCTGCTATATCGGCTGCGGCGTGACCACCGGGGTCGGCGCCGTGACCAATACGGCGAACGTTCAGGCAGGCGACAATGTTGTTGTGTTCGGGCTTGGCGGGATTGGACTCAACGTCATTCAAGGCGCGAAGATGGTCGGCGCCGACAAGATTATCGGCGTCGATATCAACCCATCTAAACGCGAATGGGGCGAGAAGTTCGGCATGACCGACTTCGTCAATCCGCGCGAGGTTCAGGGCTCGCTGGTCGAGCATCTGGTTGAGCTGACGGATGGCGGCGCGGACTATAGTTTCGACTGTACCGGCAACACGGAAGTCATGCGCGATGCGCTGGAATGTTGCCATCGCGGCTGGGGCACCAGCGTGATTATTGGCGTCGCTGAAGCCGGCAAGGAGATCTCAACCCGCCCGTTTCAGCTGGTCACCGGTCGCAACTGGCGCGGCACCGCCTTTGGCGGCGCCAAGGGCCGCACGGATGTGCCGAAGATTGTCGACTGGTACGTCAACGGCAAGATCGAGATCGATCCGATGATCACGCACACGATGCCGCTGGAAGAGATCAACACGGCCTTCGACCTGATGCATGCGGGCGAGAGCATTCGGTCTGTGGTAGTGTTTTAACTCCAACAAGAAAGATAAACTATGTACTCTCACATGATGGTCGGGTCGGACGACCTTGAAAAATCGAAGACATTTTACGATGCCGTGTTCACCGCGATTGGTGGGCGGGAGGCGATTGTCGATCCGAAGGGGCGGCTGATGTATATCCACAATGAAGGCCTCTTTATGGTTACGCCGCCGATTGATGGGAAGCCGGCCTCCTGCGGCAATGGCATGACGATCGGCTTTGCGATGGCTTCGACGGAACAAGCTGATGCCTGGCACGCGGCTGGTGCGGCAGCTGGAGGCACGCCCATCGAAGACCCACCGGGCTGGCGCGAGAACCCGGGCATGCGCCTTTATCTCGCCTATCTGCGCGACCCGGACGGTAACAAATTGTGCGCGATGCATCGCGGCTAGGGCCCAATGACGGAGCCAGACGCCCAATATTCAGACCCCCGACTGGCCGCAATCTATGATCTCGGCAACGCAGGAACGGAGGATCGGGATTTCTATTTGGCTCTGGCTGGCCCGCCCCCTCAGGACATCCTGGACCTTGGCTGTGGTACCGGTCTGATCACGGATAGGTTTGCCGCACTTGGGCACAGGGTGGTCGGCGTCGACCCGGCTGCCGCCATGTTGAGCGTTGCCCGTCAGAAACCAAATGGCGCCACCATCGATTGGGTTCTATCGACGTCCGAAGATTTCAATATTGATCGGTCGTTCGATCTGATCATCATGACCGGACACGCCTTTCAGGTCCTGCTGAGCGATAACCAAATCTCATCGACGCTGGCGGTGATGGCGCGGCATTTGAAACCAGACGGGCAAGCCGTGTTCGAAAGCCGGAACCCGGCGATCAACTGGGACGCGGTATGGGCGCGCACCTACACAATGCAAACCGCTAGCGGTCCGATCAAAGCTGAGCGGCGCATGACGGACCGGGCGCCGTCGTCTGAGTGCCTGAGCTTTGCCTGGGACTATCACTTTCCGGATGAGGTGCTGACCTCGCACAGTACATTGCGCTTTGCCACGCACACGCACATTACGGCAGTTGCGGCGGAGGCCGGACTTGAGCTGAGCCACCTGCTGGGCGATTGGGATGGTTCGGCATTTCATCCGACCCGGTCGCGTGAGATGATCTTCAAATTCAGACTTATAGAGTAGATTTAATCCATGTCCCTTACCCAAGTTTCCTCATGGACCAATCATGGCGGCACGCTCTCCGTGCATGAGCATTTTTCCAATGTCACCAGTTGCGCCATGCAGTTTGCGGTCTTCACGCCGCCGCAAGCCGCGGGCGGACCGGTTCCTGTGCTTTGGTATCTCTCTGGTCTGACCTGTACCTGGGCCAATGTGATGGAAAAGTCGGGCATTCAGAAATATGCCGCTGAGCACGGCCTGATGATTGTCGCGCCAGACACCAGTCCGCGCGGCGAAGGTATACCGGATGCAGAAGGCTATGATCTCGGTCAGGGGGCGGGCTTTTACCTGTCTGCGACACAAGCGCCGTGGGACCGGCACTACAAAATGGATGATTATATCACCGTCGATTTACCCTGGATCCTCGCAGAGCATTTTCCGAAAGCAGATCTTAAACGACAAGGCATTATGGGCCATTCCATGGGCGGGCATGGGGCGATCACGCTTCACTTGAAGAATATGGACACCTACAAAACTTGCTCGGCCTTCGCCCCGATCCTGTCGCCCGCTCGCGTGCCCTGGGGCAGGCAAGCGTTTGAGACCTATCTCGGGCCGGCCTCACCGGTCTGGGAAGCCTATGATGCCACAGAACTGGTCCAGAAACGCCAAAGCCAGGCGAACATCCTGATTGATCAGGGTGAAGCCGATCAATTTCTGACCGAACAACTCGACGCTGGCTTGTTCCTGATGCACTGCCGCAATCACGGGCAATCGGCCACCTATCGGTTTCAGCCCGGATATGATCACTCATACTATTTCATCGCGAGCTTCATGGGGGATCACATCGCTCATCATGCGAGCGTTCTGGCAACCTGACAAAGCGTTTAGCTGCATTGGCTGGACATCCACGACACCACTGGGCAGAGTTCAAACTCGTGAGAGAGGACATAGACAATGGTTTCGATGCGGAACACGCTAGCGGGCGTGCTTGTTCTTGGACTGAGCGCATGTGCAACATCAACGGCACCTGACTATTCCGACCTGACGGAACGCCAGCGCGACTTGATGATTGCGCTCGCTTCATATTCCGGGTCTTACGACTTGTCTGACGCCGCGATGGCCACGGCGGTGCGCGACGAGGACGGCAATCCGGTTGGGCTTCTGGCCTATGATGATCCCGCTGAAGCCATACGCGCCGGCGATACCGCAGCCTTTATCTCCGCCATCAAGACAGGCGCGATCAGCAAGAATGAACGCTCCGCCTTTGCCTCGATTGTGATGTCGCTCGATCAGGCCGCAGGATTTGAGTATGCCGCAGCCCTCGAAACGGTGATGCCCGCTCTGGAAGACGACGAGACGGCCACGATGGCGGGGTTCCTGAAAGCTTGGTATCTGGCGCTTGACGGGCAAGCCGATGACGCGATCAGCGCGCATCGGACCATTTCGAATCAGCTGCCCGGTTTGACCGGCGATCTCTCTCTCGCCGGCATGCTCGAAGCGCTCGGCCGAACGGACGAAGCCCTCGGCGTTTATGAAACCATGATGCCGAGCGAAATTGTGGCACCAGATCACGACTTTGATCCACAAGGACTTGTTTTCTCACATGTTCGTCTGGTGGTGGCACGCAAGGCCCTGCTGCTCCGTAAGGAAGGACGCATCGAGGAGGCCCAGTCAATCTATCGCCGACTGGCGGAAGCGGAACCGGAAGAGGCAGCGAGTTATGCTGATGCAATCGATGCGCTGGCGACGGGGCGTGGCATTGATGATGAGGCCGCAACGCTGACATCGGCCATGTCGACTGCGATGAGCGATTATTCGCTAAGCCTCGCTTATCAGCGTATTTTCGCCGAAGCCTTGATGGGCAATCGCAGCCGCGGCTTTGACGACACCAAAGGCGCTTTTGATCAGATGGCCCTTCTGATCGATCCGAAGAATGATCCGTTGCGTTTGAATGTCCACGACGCCCTTGCCGATGTCGCCTTGTATGAGGGCGCCTTGCACGTGTTGCGGACTGCACCTGAACCAAGTGCACAGCTCAAAATGGTCGAGGCGTCAACGCTCCTGCGATTAAAGGACGAACAACAGGCCAGCGCCGCTTTGAGCGAAGCGATCGAGCTCGCCGACGAAGATGAAGAATTGTCGGTGAACAGCGGAGCCATGGCGCTTTATTCATTGATGAAGAAGCAGGTACCCGCACTGGATCTGGCCGCGCGGCTGCCGACCCTGGCCGAAACGCGGGCGGAAAAAGCAGCCGCCTATGGGCAGAGCGCAGCCGTCTATCGTCAGTTCGCCAAATATCAGGAGGCCTTGACCGCGGCCAAAGCGGCGCGTGAGTTGGACGATACCCATGCCAGACGCGTGGCGCTCTCCGATGCGCTGGCCGAGGCCGGACAAATTGAAGAAGGATTGAACATCCTTCGATCTGAGGCTTTGGCGCGTCCGAACGATCCGTACATGCTGAACACGCTTGGTTATTACCTTGTGCTTCATACGGATCGGCTGGACGAGGCGTTTAGAGTCCTAGCGCGTGCGTCGGCGCTTCAACCTAACGATTCCTATATCGCCGACAGTTTCGGCTGGGTGCGCTACAAGATGGGCGACCTGGAGGGGGCACGCCGCTATGTCGAGCTTAGTCGACGCGAGCTTCACCCAAATCGCCACTGGGAAATCGAAGATCATCTCGGCGACATCTACTGGCACCTAGATCGCAAGGAAGATGCAAAAGAGGCTTGGGGCTTTGCCCTGAACGAGCATCCACCTGCGGATGAACGCGCGCGCATTCAAGACAAGTATGACAACGGATTATTAACGCCGCCACCAGAAAAAAGACCTCTACCTGACGTCTCTTTGGAAGATGAGGGAGAAATTACCCGTCAGGATATCTGATACTCACTGAGCCCCAGACTTGCTCAGCGGCCGATAGACTGGAACATATTGCCCATGCGTCGACTGATATCTTTGCTTCCGATAGCGTTTCTGGCCGGGGCCTGTGCGACCGGGCCACAAGCTATGGGGCCGAATGAAGCGATCGCCTGGGCGAAAAAGGAAGCCAGTATCCGCGGCGACGCACGCGATTACTCCAGATTTGCCATCGCGCGCTACGCCTCACTCACAGAAGATCCGGAAGCGGCTGCCGAAAACTATTCCCGGATTGCCCGGACATCCTCGGGCGATGCCGAACTGATGGAACGCGCTGTCTTTTCGGCGCTGCTGGTGGGTGAAACCGATCATGCGATCAAACTCGCCAAACGCCTGCCACCTGACACCTTGAAGAACAGCCAGTTACCAAAACTGGCGCTGGCCGTGGATGCCATGGCGAAAATTCGAACACCGCTGGATCAACCCTTTGTTCAGGGGTCCTGGGACAACGCGTTCCATGCTTCGATTGCACAAAGCATGGAAGCCTGGACAATGCTCGAAGATCGCCCGGAAACTGCAATTGCCTTGCATGAGCTGATCGCGGCGAACGATCCGGTTTTATCGTCGATTGCCCGAACCAATGCCGCCCTCATGAAAATTCAGGTCGGCGACCTGGCTGGCGCAGAGGCCGATCTCGCTGCCTTGTGGAAAGAGCATGCGCGGCTGGCGACGGGCGTAGAGGCTGAGGCCCGGATACTGGCGGTCACCGGCAGGCAAGATCTGGCGCTGAAGCGTATTCGCGATTTTCGCAAGGATATTGGCCGTAACCCGGCGCTGTCGGTCCTGTCGCAGCAACTGGAAAATGGCGATGAGATCGAGTTGCCTGAGCTGACACCGCAGCAGGGTGTGGCGCTCTATCTCTATACCGCGACGGCCGCCCTGGCAGATGGCACCGAGTCTGACCTGCCGGGTGTGTACTTTGCCCTAGCCCTCGCCCTCGACCCGACGCTGCATGCAGCGCGTACATTGTGGGCCGAATCGCTGGACCGCGCGGGGCGACGCGCCGATGCCATTAGGCTTCTGGAATCGGTGCCAGAGACCTCCCTGTTTCATACAAATGCGCAGGGTCAGCTGGCCTGGGTGCTCCGCCGCGAAGGCCGCAATGAGGAAGCGCTGCAGCTTGCCAAGGACACGCTCGAGCAAACAGACGATCGCAACATTCGCATTCAACTCGCCGATCTCTTGCAGTCGCTCGACCGGGATGGTGAAGCTGAAGCGATCTTCACCGAAGTTATCGAAGCCGACGAAGCCGCGGGCACCTATGACTGGCGGATCTATTTTGCCCGCGGCGCCGCGCGAGAGCGGCTCGGATACTGGCCGCCAGCAGAGAATGATCTCAAAACCGCGCTCGGCATGCAGCCGCTTAATCCAACTATTTTGAATTATCTTGGCTATAGCTGGATCGATCGCGGCATCCATCTGGAAGAAGGTCTGGAGCTGATTGAGAAGGCGCTTAAGCTTGCACCACGCAACGGCGCTGTAACGGACAGTTTGGGCTGGGCGCATTACAAACTCGGGAATTATGACCGGGCAGTGTACTATCTCGAACGGGCGACCGAGCTGTCGCCGCAAGACGCCGAGATCCTGGACCATCTGGGGGACGCCTATTGGCAGGTCGGTCGGTATACTGAAGCCGGCTATCAATGGGATCGCGCCTTACTCTATAGCGAAGACGCCATCCACACTGATCTGATCCGCAAGAAGCTGAACAGCGGCGCCGCCATGGTTTCAGCGTCCGATCCCGCGGCGTTGAAGACGCCTTGACCCCGTGCTGATCGAGCGCGCACCTGCCAAGATCAATCTCTCGCTTCATGTTGGCCTGGTCAAACCGAACGGACGACATGACCTGAATTCTCTCGTCACGTTTGCTGACTCAGCCGCCTCTGATCACCTCGAAGCCCGCCCGGCGACCCATTTCAGTCTGTCCGTTGAAGGCCCCTACGCCCGGGAGTCCGGACCGGCGAAAGATAATCTCGTTCTGAAAGCCGCGCGCGCGGTGAATGAAGCCTTGGAAGGTACAGCCCCACCGCTCGCCTTTCGCCTGGAAAAAAACCTGCCCTGCGCGGCGGGTATCGGCGGCGGGTCTGCTGATGCAGGGGCCGCCTTGCGGATCATCGCCAAAGCCCATGGCGGCGATCGAGTTCAGGACTTGATCAAGGAGATCGCACCCTCCCTTGGCGGCGACGTGCTCGCTTGCGTCTACAGCCTGCCCGGTCTGATGACCGGTGAAGGCGAACACTATGAGCCCCTGTTAGGTATCCCCACTCTGCCCGCCCTGCTGGTCAATCCCGGAATGGCCTGTCCGACCGGGCCCGTCTTCGCGAAATTTGATGAAGACGCGACGGTTATGCTGAGCCATCCCCTGCCGACCACCAATCGCGGCAATGGTGACAGCTTTCTCGAATATCTTGAATTTGGCACCGACAATACATTGCAAGCCCCGGCTCAAATGCTGGTACCTGAAATCTCGGCGGTTCTGGGCGAAATGGCACAACTGTCCGGGGCACGCCTGACACGGATGAGCGGCTCAGGCGCCACCTGTTTTAGCCTGTTTGAGACGCTGGACCAGGCGGCGCTGGCCGCCGTTGATCTGCGCAAATCGCATCCGGACTGGTGGGTGGTCGCAACCATGCTGGGAGGCGGGTTGTAATGGTGATCGCCTGGATGGGTCTCGTTTTTTGCGTCGCCTTCGGGTTGTCATTTGTTTTTGGCAAACTGGCTATGAAATCGAACATAGTTGACGCCCCTGATGGCGGACGGAAGACGCAGGAAAAACCCGTCGCGCGGTTAGGGGGTGTGGCGATTGCAGCAAGCGCCACGATCAGCTTCATCCTCACTCTGTTCACCCTTGGGTCTCTGGCGGCTTATCCAGTCTCTGTGTCTGTCGATTCTATACACGTTTTGGTAGCCAACCATACCAGCCTATTTGCGTTTTGCGTGACCGCTTTCCTGATCGGTTTGTGGGACGACATCCGGACGGCAGGAACGAAACTGAAACTGGTCCTTTTTGTGGTCTCCGCCTTGGCCGGCGCAGGGTTCGGATTGCGGTCAGAAACATTGACCTCGCCATTCGGAGATTTGACAACCCCATCCCTACTTCTTGTCGGGTCAGCGCTGTGGCTGATCGTGTTTACCAATGCCGCGAACTTTATGGATGGGTCGAATGGGTTAGCGATTGGCTGTTTGGCGATCATGCTGGGTGGATTGGCGATAGCCGGGCACGCCGCTGGAGATGCTGAGCACACGCTCTGGTGGTTTGTCCTGTTCGGCGCGATCGGCGGCTTCCTGGTGCACAATCTGCGCGGCAACCTCTATGCAGGTGATGCCGGTGCCTTGGGGCTGGGGGCGCTGTTCGCGAGCCTTGGACTCGTGTCGGGACTTGAAGTCTGGACCGTCGCGACGCTTGCCCTGCCCTTCCTTGTCGATGTCTTGTTAACCTTGATCTGGCGCGCCAATCATGGACGGTCATGGTTAAGCCCGCATCGCGATCACGCGTATCAACGGCTAATGGATCAGGGCTGGGGGCACCTCGATGTGGCCATCCTGTATTGGGGGCTCAGCGCGGTTTGCGCTGTTTCAGCCATCATCGCTGCCAGTTCAGGGGGTTGGATCCCGTTCACGCTATTCTGGGTCCTGCTGTTGGCGGGCTGCATCTTGTGGTGTGTGGGTCGGTCAACCATTCGCCCGGATAAGGTGGGCTAGTTCGCCTGGCTTCATGAAGACCGCCGACTGCCACGGCGCATACGTCCAGGCCAGATAACCTGCAAACACGGCTCCGAGCCCACCGCCGAGCATGGCCCAGACATCACCGCGCTTCACCATGCCGGTTGCCCCGGCATAGAAGAAGAACAATCCACCAAGCGCTCCCAAAGCCAGGATGATAAACATCGCCCGGCGAAACGCGTCGCCCCCATCCACGCGCACTTCCAAGTCTGGAGCGTCCGTTTCAAGCTCCAGCAGGACCGAATCGATAAGCTGGAGCAAAGTGGCGCGGTTTGCGTCACCGCCGCTGTCGCTGCCTTCAACCTTGACCACGCCTTTCGCATCCCGCAGCTGCAGCCAGGTCGACCGCACGCCGCGTAGAGTCATGTCATTCCAGTTGGCCCGGGTCACTTCCGACAGCTTAATCGCCCGATCGCCGCCCTTCCGCATGAGATAGCCGTCCTTCAGCGCCCAGGTCTGGTCAGCACCAACCAAAGCAGGTCTGAACGTAAACTCACGCATTGTGCCGTCAGTGGCCCCCTACATATTCGGATAGGCAGGCCCGCCACCACCTTCCGGCGTGACCCAGTTTATGTTCTGGTTCGGGTCCTTGATATCGCAGGTCTTGCAGTGAATGCAGTTTTGCGAGTTGATCTGGAAGCGCGGCGCTTTGCCGTCCTCTTCGATCCACTCATAGACCCCCGCCGGGCAGTATCGCGCCGAAGGCCCGCCAAACACATCATGCTCAGACGACTTCTGCAGATCGAGGTCAGCGACCTTCAAGTGAACCGGTTGGTCCTCAGCATGATAGGTGTTGGTGAAAGACACATTGGTCAGTTTGTCGAAGCTCAACACGCCATCCGGTTTGGGGTAGTCGATTGGCTTGAACTTGTCAGTTGGCTGCAAATAAGCGTGATCGGCCTTCTTGTGCTTCATCTGCGGAATGTAACCAAAGCCCATCAGATAGCGCAGCCACATGTCGGGCATGCCGAGCACCGCCCCCATCATTGTTCCGAATTTGCCCATGAGCGGTTTGACGTTACGGACGCGCGCGAGATCGGTTTTCACCCAGCTTTTTTCATAAGCGGCTTCGTAGCTCTCCAGCGTATCTCCGGAGCGACCCGCGCGGATTGCCTCGACCGCTTCTTCGGCGGCCAGCATGCCGGTCTTCATCGCATTATGCGTGCCCTTGATGCGCGGCAGGTTCACGAAGCCAGCTGAACAACCGATCAGAGCGCCGCCCGGGAAGGCCAGTTTTGGCACGGACTGTACACCGCCGGATGTGATGGCGCGCGCGCCATAGGCTTCGCGCTTCCCACCTTCGAGGAATTTGGCGATCTCATCATGATGCTTGTAGCGCTGAAACTCTTCGTAGGGGGCGAGATAGGGGTTTTTATAGTTCAGGTGGACCACATAGCCGACGGACACATAATTCTCTCCTCCTTCTGAGAAGTGGTAGAGGAACCCGCCGCCATTGCCGTCTTTGTCTTTCACAGGCCAGCCGAATGTGTGCTGGACATATCCGGCGTTGAATTCCGGATGATCAGCCGGGACTTTCCAGACTTCTTTGAGACCAATGCCATATTTCTGGGGATCGCAGTCGGCTTCGAGGTCGTACTTTTCCTTGACCGATTTGGTGAGCGAACCGCGCGCGCCTTCGGCAAAGAACACATACTTACCAAGCAGTTCCATGCCGGGCTCATACTCACCCTTGTGGCTGCCATCTTCGGCAATGCCCATGACGCCGGCGACCACGCCGCGAACTTCACCATTCTCGCCGTAGACGACCTCTGAGGCCGCAAAACCCGGAAAGACCTGCACTTCCAGTTCTTCAGCGCGTTCGCCGAGCCAGCGACAAACATTGGCAAGCGAGCCGATATAGCAGCCGTGATTGTGCATGAAAGGTGGGAACGCGAAGGTTGGCATGCCCATTGAGCCATGGGACCCGAGCAGCTTGTATTTATCGGCTTTCACCTCGGTGCGGATCGGGCGATCGTCGCGCGTACGCCAGTCGGGAATCAGCTCATCAAGCGCCTTTGGGTCGAGCACCAGGCCTGACAGAATGTGCGCGCCAATTTCACCACCCTTTTCGAGCACCACAACTTCCAGCTCTTCACCGGCTTCATTGGCCAACTGTTTCGCCCGGATCGCAGCGGCGAGGCCAGCTGGGCCGCCGCCAACGATCACCAGATCAAATTCCATCGACTCGCGTTCGCTCATCACATCTCTCCCGAATAGGTCACGGCGATTGATCGCTCGCCTTAAACCTGAAATACGTATTTGTCCTGATCCGGTTTAACCCAAGATGACAAGGCCACAATGCCCCAAAATGCCTCTGCCGTAGCGTTAAAGGCACTCACCGAATGGTGGGAGGAGATGGGCGTTGACGTAGATCAGGCTGAAGTGAAGGCCGCGCTTGCCGCTCAAGACCCGCTCAGCCCTGCCCAGGCGGAGACCTCGAAGACACAGGTTGAAGCCTCTGCCGAACCGGAATCCCGCCCGCGCGGAAATGAACGGCGGAAGAGAAAAGCCAAATCCCTTGAAGACTGGATTGCAGAAGCCGAATCACTGGCGGCTTCTGCTCAGGATCTGCCCGCCCTGAAAGCCGCAATTGAGAGCTTTGAAGGCTGCCCCTTGAAACAACTGTGCGAGAAAACCGTGGTCTATGACGGCACGCTCGGCGCGCCGGTTATGGTGCTCGGCGAGGGCCCCGGCGGTCAGGAGGATCGAATAGGCCTGCCTTTTGTCGGCAAAGCCGGGCAGCTGCTGGACCGGATGCTGGCGGCCATTCAGCTCGATCGAAAAACCAATGCGTTCATCTCGAACGTGAATTACTGGCGCCCGCCGGGGAACCGCAATCCGGAAGCGGACGAACTCGCAGTCTGTCGCCCTTTTGTCGACCGGATGGTGGATCTCGCCCAACCCAAACTCATCTTCGCGATGGGCGGCGTAGCCGCGAAATCTCTGCTCGACACCAAGACAGGGATTACGCGCCTCAGAGGCAAGGAGCATGCGTTCGAAACCCCGGCGGGCACACGTGTTCCGCTCATCCCTATGTTCCATCCCGCCTATTTGCTGCGACGTGCTCCGGACAAAAGCCGGGCCTGGCGGGACCTGTTGCTCGCCCAGGAGCGGCTGACGGAGATGGGGGTTGAGGTTTGAAGTGGTTTGAATTGGCGTTCGATGTTTTCTTAGCCGTCATATTCTATGGCGTGCTTGCAACTGTCGGCGGCTTCCTGGCACTTTTTTTCTTCAGTGACTTTGATTTTGAGATGGTTTTCCGACTGACCATTGGGATTGGTGTGGTTTCGGCTTTGCTCGGGGCGATTGTTCCCACACTGCGGAATTTTGCCGTTTCGGTGTTCAGCTTCCTCTCGCCTTTGGGATGGTAATGCCCGCACCACTGTCCATCATCATCCCGGCTTACAATGCCGAAGCGAGCCTGCCGCTGTGTCTTGGCAGCCTGATGCCTGGGCTTGAGGCCGGCTTAATCCGGGAGGTGATTGTGGTCGATGGCGGCAGCGAGGACCAGACGCGGTGTATAGCTACGGCAACGGGTGCGAGTGTGCTGATCTCACCGGAGAAGGGCCGCGCAGCGCAATTAAAGCATGGCTTTGCGCAGGCACGCGGAGATTGGCTGTTGTTTCTGCATGCCGATACAGCACTTTCACGCGATTGGGCTGAGCGCGCTAAAGCGCACATCGCCGAGCAACCAGGTCAAGCTGCGGCGTTCACCCTCGCTTATCGCAGCGATGCAACTATGGCGAAGGTGGTTGCGCGGCGTGCAAACTGGCGAGCCCGTATCATGGGCCTGCCCTATGGAGATCAGGGCTTGCTCTTGTCGCGAAAACTATACGGTGAGGTTGGCGGGTATCCCGGTACGCCGTTCCTGGAAGACGTTCAGATCGTCCGCACCATCGGCAAGAAACGCTTACGTATCCTGAGTGCCGAAGCGCGCACCTCTGCGGCCAAGTATGAACGGGATGGCTGGCGAAAGCGCAGCTGGCACAATACCTACCTGGTCACCCGCTATTTGCTTGGTGCAAAACCGGAAAAGCTGGCAAAATCGTATCGCTGATTCTTGGGGAGCGCGACATGTCATTGGAAACCGTTTGGGAAGATGAATTGGGCGAAGGCTATATCTATTTGCCGAGCCATCCCGGCCCCGGGACAGCGGGATGTGTGGCGCGCTCCCTCGACGTGTTTGCCTTTGATCCAAGCCTTCGCGGAGCCCAGATCATTCTCGATATTGATGATCAGGACCGCGTGATTGGCATTGAGATCGTTCGCTAGTCTATGGTGCCCTAAGTCGCGGTCACCTGTAAAATCTGGAAACAAAACAAACACTAAATAGTGATCATGGCAGCTGAGTTCCACGCTTGCACAGGGTGACGGCCTATGGTGCTACACGACCCATGCGCCGCCCTCAGCTCTTGATCTATGCAAAGCCACCGCGCCTTGGCCTATCCAAAACCCGGCTGGCGAGAACGCTTGGCAAACCAGCCGAAGCCCGGCGGATCGCCACCATGGCGCTCGCACGAACAATGAGAGCAGCGCTCAACGGGCCGTGGACGCCAATCCTTTATACTGCGCCGGACACGGACCTTGGCAGCAGTCTGGGGGGACTATGGCCGCTGCAGCTGGAACGTCGATCGCAAGGCATCGGGGACTTAACCGATCGATTGAACAAGGGCTTGCGCGAGGCCTCGCCAGGCCCGGTATTATTCATAGGGGCTGACACACCTGACATTACATCGGGGCTTATTCGCCAGGGCGTGCGCGCATTACAGACCCATGACGCCGTGTTCGGCCCCTCCAGCGATGGCGGGTTTTGGCTGTTCGGGCTGAACAAAACCAAACGTACGCCAAGCCCTTTCGCCCCGGTACGCTGGTCCGGGCCGCACGCCATGGCAGATGTGAGAGCCAACCTCAAAACAACCGCGAAAGTCGCTTTGTTACCCACTCTGATCGATATTGATGAGGCTGAAGATTGGCGAGCCTGGCGGTCAGCCCGTTAAGCTTCCGTCGCAGCGAACTTGTCGGCACGCAAAATCCTCGTCCATACTCATCGAGAATTGGTCGAGGGAGGCTGCCGACATGAAACTTTTGCGCTGGATCCTGATCGCGGTTCTGGTGGTTCTGATCGGGCTCGCGGCCTGGCTGTGGGACCCTCTGCCGCGCAATCCAAGCTTCGAGGCGCTCACTGAACGCGCAGCACTCTATGATGCCGAAGTGATCCGGGATAATTGGGGCGTTCCGCATATCTATGGTGCGCGCGATGCGGATGTCGCCTTTGCGCTCGCCTATGCCCATGCCGAGGATGATTTCGAAACCATACAGGAAACACTGGCGGCGACCCGTGGTGTACTGGCGCGCTACAAAGGGGCAGATGCTGCGGTCACCGACTATCTTGTTGGCCTGTTCGGGGTCTGGGACACAATCGAAGCCAAGTATGAGACGGGCGTGACACCTGAGGTCAAAGCCCTTGCTGAGGCGTATGTCGCCGGTCTCAACTTGTACGCGGCCGAGCACCCCGACGCGACGTGGAAAGGGCTCGCGCCGTTCACCGCCGAGGATGTGATTGCGGGTTTCATTTTCAAGACGCCCTTCTTCTATGGCTTTGATGACGCGCTGCTCGAACTGTTTGCCGACGAACGCACAGCACAAATTGCACTCGCCCCAACACCGGATCGGGACGCCTGGATGGTCGGACCAAGAACGGCGCCTGAACGTGGATCGAATGCGATCGCGGTCGCTCCGCAGCGGTCTGGCGATGGTGTGACCCGGCTGCTGATCAATTCTCACCAACCGATGACCGGACCCGTGGCTTGGTGGGAAGCGCACCTGGTTTCTGAGGAAGGTCTCGACATTACGGGCGGCCTGTTCCCGGGCACACCGGTTATTCTGCATGGGTTCAACAAAGATCTGGGCTGGGCGAATACGGTCAGCGCGCAGGATCTTGCAGATGTTTATGTGCTGGAGCGCAACCCCGACAATGATATGCAATACCGGCTGGACGGAGACTGGCGGGACTTTGAGGTCTCAACGGTGACCATCCCGGTCAAACTTTGGGGGCCGTTTGTCTACAGCGCAAAGCGGAGGGTGCTTCGATCTGAACACGGACCGGTGGTTGAAGCACCGCATGGGACTTATGCCGTTCGCTATGCCGGTATGGGCGAGGTGCGCCAGCTGGAACAATATTATGATCTCAACCGGGCGCGTTCGCTCGAAGAGTTTATGCAGGCCATGGCGCAGAACGCCCTGCCCAGCATCAACTATCTCTATGCCGACAAGGACGGCCATATCGCCTTCATTCACAATGGGCAGTATCCAACCCGTGACAATAACTGGGACTGGAGCGGCGATTTGCCGGGGGATCGCTCTGATCTAATCTGGGAAGGCTATCGCCCGTATGAGGATGCTCCAATGCTGGTCGACCCGGTATCCGGTGTCGTGTTCAACGCCAACAATCAGCCCTATAGCGCGACAGATGGGCCGGACAATTTGCAGCCCGAAGACTTCCCTCAATCGATGGGGCTACAAACCAATGAAACCAATCGGTCGCTGCGCCTGATTGAGCTGGTGCCCCAATATCCGGTGCTGGACCGGACAGCTCTGCTCGAGATCAAGTTCGACACGGCCTATGCGACCGGATCCGAGGCTGATCAGGTCATCACTGCGGTGTTGGCACAGGACTGGAGCGCAGACCCGCAACTTGCAGCGGCAGCCGAACACTTGGCGGCCTGGGATCGTCATATGGCGGCAGATAGCAGGCATGCTGCCCTCGGCGGATTAACTGTCCTGCGAGATATCACCGAACGCTTCACCAAGATCCCCGCGCCTGAACCAAGCGAGGCCTTCCGTCAGGCCGTGGATTATTTGATCACGCATCACGGTCGGATTGATCCAACATGGGGAGACGTCAACCGCCTTGTGCGGGGTGAGGTCAACCTCCCGCTGGATGGGGGTCCGGACACACTGCGCGCGATCTATCCTGCAGAGGTGCGTGACGATGGTTATCTTCATGCAACTGCCGGCGATACCTGGATTGCGCTTGTCGAGTGGGCCGAAGATGGCACGCAATCAGCCGATGTGATCCACCAGTTCGGCAATGCGACGCTGGATGAGACCTCACCGCATTATGCCGACCAGGCGCCGCTGTTTGCGGAGATGAAGTGGCGCGAGGCCCTGCTGTCGCGAGAGGCGGTCGAGGCAAATGCGAGCTGCACATACCGGCCTGGGTCAGGCTCTTTCGAAGATTGTCGACCGGACTGACCACGGCCCAAGCTTACGCTTCTTGAGGCACAACCAGGCTGCGATAGGCATGCCAGCTCGAAAGGCCAATCCAGGGGAAGATGATCACCAGACCGAGAAAGGCTGTGGCAATACCGATCAGGGTCAGGAACACAATCAGGAAGGCCCAGAGTAGCATGGCCGGAAAATTCACAATCACTGTGCGGACACTGGTGATCAGGGCAATGAAGAAATCCATCTCCTGATTGAGCAACATCGGCGCCGAAATGACGACAATCGCATAGGCCAGGAAGGCGATCACGCCGCCAACAATCGTTCCCAGCAGCGCCATCTGGCGTCCCTCAGGGGTCAGAAGCATGAACTCAAGGAAGTCGAAGATCGTGCGGTGCACTGCCGAGGTGGAAAGACCGTAGATCAGGTAAGCAACTTCGAACCACAATCCGAACAGGAACAGAAGCGCCACGCCCAGCATGATCTGGTCGGAACGGATCTGACGGAACTGCCGAAGCATATCGATAAGCTGAGGCCGGTTGCCCGTTTCAAGGATCTCGGCAGCGCGAAACAATCCCGACGCACTGATCGGCGCGATCATCATGAAGCCGCCAATCAGCACAAGGAACCAGGCGAGCTGGCCGGTAAAATAAAGCATTCCGGCAAGACCCAAGCTGATCAGCGCCAGTCCCGCTCCATAAGCTGCGAAGGTAAGAGGTTCTGCCTTGAAATCTTGCCAGCCCATCAACAGCCAGGCAAACGGCGCGCTGAAATGCACCCGATTGACATCGGGCAGATGAGTGGTCTCGGACATCCCTTCCTCCGTCGCTGGGGCTGACCATAGCCAACCGTCACAGAGCTGCCAATCGACTCCAAATTCAGGACGGATCAAGCAACCCCGTAATGTGATCGGCGAGTAAACGCCCTCGCGGTGCGAGACGGAGCCAACCGTCATTCAATTCGATCCAGCCGCTTTTCCAAAGATCGTCGAGGGCTTCTGAATTGGTGATCGGTCCAAGCAGATCTTCGAGCCTTTGCAGGTTCAGGCCCCGGGCCGGACGCAAGCCCATCGACATAAGCTCCCTGGCGATATCCAGATCCGGTAACGCCTGTTTTTTCAAGGTGGTTTGAGCGAGGTAATCCACAGGTCGTCGCGGGGCCTCAGTCGCAAAGCGCTGGCCATTGACCGTTAGACGCCCGTGCGCGCCCGGCCCGACGCCGATCCAATCGCCGCTGTTCCAATAGATATGATTATGGACCGACTGAAAGCGCTCGCCTCGTGCATGATTGGAGATTTCGTACGCAGGCAAACCAGCCTCGGTACAAAGCGTTTGTGTCAGCTCGTAGAGATCGGCCTGGCCCTCTTCATCGAGTGGGATCAGGTCACCGCGTGCAGCCCGTTTCCCAAAAGCGGTGCGTTCCTCAATAGTTAACTCATAAAGAGACAGATGCGGCGCGCCGAAGCTGAGCACCTCGATCAATTCGCGCTTCCAGTCATCTGCCGACTGATCGGGCCGCGCATAGATGAAGTCGAGCGAGTGATTGTCGAACACCGCCTGCGTGCTTGTGATCGCGGCGCGCGCGGCCCTGCTACCGTGATCTCGACCCAGGAAAGTGAGCGCGTCATCTCGCAATGATTGAATACCGAGCGACAGACGATTGATACCGACACTTACCCAATCCGACGGCTCTGCTCGGAGCACATCATTGGGATTGGCCTCGAGGGTAATTTCTGCACCGGGTTTCAACCCGAAAGTCTGCTCTGCTGCCGTTAGGATGGCCTCCAGCTCCAGAGGCTTGAGGAGCGAGGGTGTCCCGCCGCCAAAGAAGAGCGAGTCCAGCTTCGGATGATCCGGCAAAAGGGCGCGATGCCGAGCGATATCGTCGAGAATTCCAGCCAGAAGCGGCGCGGTTTCACGGGTCTTGGCGGCGTAGACGTTGAAATCGCAATACGGGCAAATCTTCGTGCAATACGGCCAGTGAACGTAGAGCCCGAACCCATATTGCGGGCCAACGGCTGACACGTCGGCCATCAGAGCAGTGCCGCTTTGAGCTTGGCGAAGGCATCAGCGCGATGGCTCATGGCGTGTTTCTCCTCCGGCTGCAGTTCTGCAAAAGTCTCTGTTCGTCCCACCGGCACAAAAACGGGATCAAATCCAAACCCCATTTCACCGCGAGGTGGCCAGGTCAGCGTGCCATGCGATTCGCCGAGAAACGTCTCTTCATGCCCATCCGGCCAGACAACAGCGAGGCAACAGATAAATTTCGCGTTGCGGTTTTCGGTGCCAATATCGCGCAGCGCCTGTTCGACCTTGTCCATGGCACGGTAGAAATCCCGCGGTTCACCGGCCCAGTCGGCAGTATTGACGCCCGGCATGCCGCCCAGCGCTTCAACCGCAATGCCGCTATCGTCAGAAAGCGCAGGCGCGCCTGTTGCTTCACAGGCCGCTCGGGCTTTTAGAAGAGCATTTCCCTCAAATGTGAACTCCGTTTCCTCAGGTTCGACCAGTTGTAGCTCCCGAGCGGACTGCACATCGAACCCCAACGGCTCAAAAAGATCTTTGAGTTCAGAGACTTTGCCAGGATTGTGTGTTGCAGCGATCAATCGCCCCGGTTGCAGCTTTCGAGACATCAAGTGTGGCTCCGTTCTTGCATTTTGCGCGAATACACTTATCGTTTAACGGTAAGTTTCCGAGTTGGTGTTAGCGTCAAACGCTGACACATAACAAAGATATGAAAGATCCGAATGGCAAACGCCAATACAAATTCCATGGCAGCTATCATGTCGCACGTCGTACGCGCGATATTCTGGATCGCCATCGTCTCTCTGATCGTCGGGTCTTTGATCATCACCACAGGGCTGATTGGCAGTCTGAATGGCGGCACGGTCAAACTGCCCTGGGTTGAAGCGCTGGCGCAAGGGGTTCCGCCCGGACGGCTTGTCGTCGTTCTCGTCGGCATCGTCGTCTTTGCCACCGGCATCGCCTTTGTGTGCAGTCAGCTCCGGCGAATTCTGTCAACGCTCGCCGATGGCGATCCATTTGTCCCTGAAAATGGTCCGCGCCTGACCCGCATTGCGATTGCGCTTGGCATGATCGAAATCGTGCGAACGGTTGCGACTCTGTTGATTTCCGCCACAGTTGATCTCGGGGAAAACTACGAAGTGGTGATCAGACTGAATCTGGCGGTCTGGGGCGCCGTCGTTGTGTTGCTGATCCTGGCCCAGGTATTCCGTGAAGGCACCCGCCTTCGCGAAGAAGAAAAAATGACGATTTAGGAGGGCCTGAGATGTCTATTCGTGTGACCCTCGATCGTGTGCTGCTGGACAAGCGGATGTCGCTCACAGAATTGTCTGAACGCGTTGGCGTGACCTTGGCAAACCTGTCAATTCTGAAAACCGGAAAAGCCAAGGCCGTCCGGTTTTCAACACTTGAAGCGCTCTGTCGTGAGCTTGATTGTCAGCCGGGCGACATCCTGGTGTTCGAAGGTGAACAGCGGGATGGCAAAGCCAGCGAAGCGGCCTGACAGCTAAGCGGCTTTGGCACTGTAAACCAACGGAACACGCTCTATCGCAACGTGCTGATCGCCGCCGATAAAGTCGGCCCGCTGACGGCGCCAAGTCTTCTCGTCAATCTTTGACAAGGCCGCAATGTAGGTTTCGTTGTCATAGTATCTGATCCTTGGCAGACCCAGCGGCTCGCTGTCATAGGTCTCACAGATCCGGCTGAAGAATTGATAGTGTGTGAGCCAGGTCATGGCTTCGATCCCATGGTTGAGGCAGTATTCTGTTGCCGCAAGCCCGAGAGATTGCCGCGCCCAGATCCAAGCGCGCTTGCTGCCGCAGGCCTTGCGATCAAGAATAAACCGGGACGCTTCCAGAATTCGGTCTCCGCGCGGGACGTCACGCTCATTGCAGAACTCCGGAAACACGTCTGTCAGCATGTGGGGTTTGGTCGTGGGATTGAAGCGAAAACACCCGTGGACGTCTTCGCCGGTCTCAGACAAGGCCAGAAAGTAGACTGTGTCTTCTGTATCAAACTGGTCAAAATCTCGACCTGGCTGAACACCGGGTACATTCCAGCCGAGGTCTTCAATAATGACTCGGTATCTCATTCGGTAACTGGCTTCCAACAGGTCCTGACAATAGGCCCGGTTTTCCGGGGTAACTATTTCGATCATCGCTTCTCTCCTCGTTGCGAGGCGTGAGCTAACGATCCATTTGCTGGCCGATGTAGGTCTCGATTTAGACCTTGAACCTAGAGAATCAGGCGTTGTGTCAGCGCCTTGGCTACGGCTTCGGTTCGGTTCGCCGCATTTAGCTTTCGAACCGCGCGTTTGATCGCCGCAGAGACCGATGTCTCCGTCTTGCCGAGAATGGTTGCGGTCTCCCAGCTTGATTTCCCGGACGCCGCAAAATGCAGCACTTCCGTTTCAAGCACCGATAAGGAGATTTTTGGCTCAAGATGGTAGGGACCACAGATCTCGTCGAGGCGCCTGTACCCCAGTCCTAGCATCGTCTCGGCCTCGTCGACCTGGTCTGGATCCAGCCGAAAATGCTCGCCGGCAATCGATACCGCGCCCAGCGGGCGACCTGCCAGAATCATTGGAAACGTCATTCCCGCTTTCAGCCCGTTTTTGTGCGCGAGCCTGAGAAACTCAATGCCCTCGGTGGACGCTGTCGGCAAAACATCATGCCAGTAGAACGGCCGGGATCTGTGCAGAGTCTGATACAAGACCGGATCGTGGACAATCGCTTGATGCAGCAGACGATCTTCAAGAAATCGCAAGCGGATATTGGTGAGTTTAAGCGGCATGGCTTTTTGGTAGCGATCTGGGTTTACGATATGCCCGAGCATGATCCAGGTGGCACCAAACGTCGCCACGTAGTCTACCAATAGATCGAGTATGTCCTGCGCTACCTCACTTCGGGCAATCTCCGCGGCCAGAGATTGTCGGGGAAAGGCGGGTTCGATCCGCAGGTATTTTAGTGCGGCCCCCACCAGACCCCCATACATCAGCGATCGGCAGCGAAGTCCCCATTTCAACTGCAGATGAAACAGACTTCATCTCTACTACCGCGCGAATTTTTTTTCAACACTTCGCTCAAAAAGGGAATATTTGACGTCTAGGCGCGGCACGCCGACCTATTTGCGCCATCAAGACCGCATGTTACAGGCGCTCGGAAAGCAAGACACACCCTCAGGGAGCCGAAACAATGGGCCTTTTTGGAAGCAAGGACGCCAAACCGCGGACAGAAACAGACACAATGGGTCCAATTGAGGTTCCCGGCGACAAATATTGGGGCGCGCAGGCGCAGCGATCGCTGGGCAACTTCAAAATCGGGTGGGAAAAACAACCCGAGCCGATTGTAAGGGCGCTCGGCATCGTCAAACGCGCTGCGGCGGAGACGAATATGGCACTTGGCAAGCTCGATCCAAAGCTCGGGGATGCCATTGTAACCGCCGCCAACGAGGTCATTGAAGGCAAGCTGAATGATCATTTCCCCCTGGTGGTCTGGCAGACGGGGTCCGGCACACAATCAAACATGAATGCCAATGAAGTGATCTCCAATCGGGCGATTGAGATCCTCGGCGGCACGATGGGGTCGAAGGCCCCGGTGCACCCGAACGACCACTGCAACATGTCGCAAAGCTCGAACGATACGTTCCCAACGGCGATGCACGTCGCCTGTGCTGAGGAGATCACCCATCGTCTGTTGCCCGCGCTCCAGCAGCTACACAATGCGCTGAATGACAAGGCTCAAGCCTGGACTGAAATTATCAAGATCGGACGCACCCATACCCAGGACGCGACACCGGTAACCCTCGGCCAGGAATTCTCCGGCTACGCAAAGATGATTGCCAACGGCATCCACCGGATTGATTCCGCACTGCCGGGTCTGTTCGAACTGGCCCAAGGTGGAACAGCGGTTGGGACTGGCCTGTCAGCCCCTGTCGGATTTGCAGAAGGGGTCGCTGAAAAGATTGCGCAGATTACGGGTCTCGACTTTACCACTGCGCCTAACAAGTTCGAAGCGCTGTCGGCCCATGACGCGATGGTGTTTGCGCACGGCGCGATCACGACCGCGGCCATGTCCTGCTTCAAGATTGCCAATGATATCCGCTTCCTCGGCTCTGGCCCCCGCTCGGGCCTGGGGGAACTCGCCCTGCCGGAGAATGAGCCTGGCAGCTCGATCATGCCCGGCAAGGTCAACCCGACCCAGTGTGAAGCGCTGACCCAGGTCTGCGCCCACATTCATGGCAACAATGCTGCGATTTCGTTTGCTGGATCACAGGGCCATTTCGAACTCAATGTGTTCAACCCGATGATGAGCTATAATCTGCTGCAGTCGATCCGCTTGCTGGCGGATGCAGCGGTGTCCTTCACCGAAAACTGCGTGGTCGGCATTGAGCCGCGATTGGACAACATCCAACGCGGCCTGGAGAACTCGCTGATGCTGGTGACGCCACTGAAAGAAAAATACGGCTACGACCGCGCCGCCAAGATCGCCAAGACCGCCCACAAGAACGGTACGACTTTGCGCGAGGAAGCGATCGCCGATGGCATCCCGGCGGAAGATTTCGACGCGATTGTTGTCCCGGCCAAGATGATTGGGCCGGGTTGATGTAAACACGAAGTGGTGGGGACATGACGGAAAGAATAGCCATTGAGTTCGACGGCTACGTCATGGACGTGGTTCAAGACCGGAGAGAGGGGTGGGATGACGAAGCGTACCCCTTCAACCTGCCTGCTATCAGAAGCTGGGAAACACTCCAGCTCCACGAGAAAGTGACGTTTCTTGTCGGTGAGAATGGATCAGGGAAATCTACACTCATAGAAGCAATCGCGGTTGCCGCTGGGTTCAATCCGGAAGGCGGCAGTCGCGACCACAACTTCAAGACAAGAGATACTCACTCGGAACTTCACAGCTTCTTAAGACTGGTCAAACCACCGATCCGCCCAAAAGACGGATATTATCTCCGAGCGGAGAGTTTCTATGCACAAAGTTCCTACCTGGACGATGTCGCCGCTCTTCACAGATACGGTGGTAACTATCTACACCAGCAATCGCATGGCGAGAGCGTCATGTCCCTTTTTTGGAACCGTTTTGAAGGCAAAGGCCTCTATATTCTCGACGAACCGGAAGCGGCTCTGTCCCCAAATCGGCAACTCTCCTTTCTAGCTCACCTGCATGATCTTGTTGAAGATAACAGCCAGTTTATCATCGCCACCCATTCCCCGATTATTCTCGCTTATCCAAATGCCTGGATCTATCATATGAGCGAAACCGGGCCTGAACGCTTGCCCTGGGACGCGCTGGAACATGTTGATCTGACCCGGCAGTTTTTGAACAATCCAGAGGTGTTTCTGGACACACTGCTCGAACGTGACAATGATACGGGCTGAACCACTGATTCCTGAAAGAAATGCCCATGAACACTGCCCCTGTCGGCTCCAAAGCCAATCCGTCTGAATTTGATGTCCTGGATCGTCTGGCCGAGGATGAACCCTATTTCGTGATCCGCGCGCATGATCCGCTCTCAAGCGCGCTGGTCGAATTACACGCCTATATTGGTGCCGGTCAATCCGGAGCCGCCCACAACAAGCTCGCTGAGATCATGGCGCTCACCGCCGCCCGGGCCCCGCGCCCCGCTTCCAGCCCGAAATACCGGGAAACCTTCGCCATCTCACTCGCTATGGAACAATGGCGCAACAGCCACCCGGATTGACCAATGGTCGAACCCATCAATCTCAACAAGGCGCGCAAAGCGAAAGCCAAAGCTGAGAAGACCCAGAAAGCCGCTGAGAACCGCATCAAGTTCGGCCGCACGAAAACCGAGAAACAGCGCGATCGCTTAGAGGCTGAACGCCGACACAAACTAGTCGACGACAGTCAACGCGAAGACTGACCAGATCTGGCGCAGAACTTGCTCCCTAACCTGAAACGAATTCAGGTTAGGGAGACCACCGCCGTGATTGCACGTTTCGCCATTGTTGCATTTGCCTTTGCTTCGATGTTCCCTGCCCAGGCCTCACGACCACCCGAGACGGAACCCAAGATCAGCCCGGTCCACTGCATAGCCGTGTTCGAACTGATGTCGCGCGCTGAACCACGCTTTATGACCCAGGCAGATGTCCAACTCGCACGCCTGTCCTGGAAGATCGAAGCTGGAACCACCGCCCGGCAGAGCAATTCCGATTTGGGCGCGCAGATAAACAGCGCGCTCGATTCACTGACTGAGAGCACTGCGCCTCAGCATCGCGAGCTGACCTCACTCGCATCTCGATGCGTCGCGGATGCACCGCTTTAACCGATAGGTGTTTCTGTCTCCGGGTCGACCGCCTCACCGGTCAGTTCCTCAATCAGCTGAGCCCCTGTGCGCCGCTCCGAGAGCTTTCGTAGGGCCCGAACAAAGTCTTTGCTCGCAGCGCCATCGACGCTGTACTTCACAGATAGCTCGGCGGCTTCACCGTACAGGCCTTGAGCCGCTTCGTAGTCTGTCGAGGCTTCCGCACAGGCCCCCATATTATGAACTATAGCTGGCGATTGCGGGTATTCGGCTGAAAGCGCGACCCAGCTGTCACAGGATCCAAACGGGTTGCTTGCGGCCATATCAACGGCCTGTTCGAAGCGCGGATCGGCGCGCACGACCGGATCGAGCGCTTTGGTCACGAATGTGGCGCGAACCGTGGCGTTACGTGGTGCAATATCGACCCGGATCGGCCACAAAGTGTCGTTCAGAGCCTCGCGCATCATGTCTGGCGGCGCCGCATAGTCAGCAAAACCAAGCAGACCGGCACGGTGACCAGACCCGTGATAGTGCCCCTTGCTATATCCCTTGCCGTGATAGTCATAAACATCATCGCAATATTCGCGATGGGCCTCCCCGAAATAGGTGTTGCTATAGACGACCTGTCCGCTCGAGGCATCCACGAGGCGCGGAGTCACCGCCACTTCGAGGCGCTGGTCCAGGCAGATCTGCTCGACCTCAGCTCGCGTTTCGCAATCAAACAGACCATCCCACTCGACACATTTCTTGACCGTGCGGTGATACTCACTCCAGTCATAAGAGATAACATCGATATCGCCGGAATAGGTGCCAGCTCGATCAGCTCTTTGAGGTGGTGTGTAGTCGGCGAGCGTGAACCAGTGCGCTCCGTCAAATTGCGCGTTTGCCAACATGCTCTCAAACTGCCGCGTGAACCAGCCACTTGCCGGACCGCGAAACCGCTCAACCGCCACGATGCGCGTTTCGGCAGCCTCTGGACTTGAAGCCATCAGGCGTGCTTCATAGTCGATGCCGGGTGTCGTACAGGCACTCAAGGCAGCGACGGCCCCAATGGCGATTGAACTCTGCATCTTCATTCCAGCATCCTCCTGCTGCTCTCAAGAGTAGACCCGGAGCGACTGAATGTCCTGTGAACACAGTTGGGTGGTTTTTGGTCCGAAGTTTGACCTTGGGTCAGGCTTGCGTGTGGTGGACCGGACGCTCAGTTAGAGACCAGTCCCAGTCACGAGGAGCTCTCATGTCCGATACTGCTGCCCTGTTCAAACCCCTCACCATCCGCGGCATGACCGTCCCGAACCGGATTGCAATGGCGCCGATGACCCGGTCGTTTTCGCCGGGCGGTGTCCCGGGCCAGGACGTTGTCGAATACTATAAACGGCGCGGACAAGCGCATGTTGGCCTGATCATCACGGAAGGCACGACCGTTGACCGCGGCGGCGCCTCAAACGACCCTCGTGTGCCGAATTTCCATTCCGAAGCGGCTCTAAGAGGCTGGAAGGCCGTCGTCGACGCCGTGCATGAAACCCCAGGCAAAATCGCACCTCAGCTCTGGCATGTTGGTATGATGCGCAAACCGGGGACCGGGCCGGACCCTGACGCGGTGTCTGACAGCCCGTCTGGACGCACCCATACCGGGAAACAGGTTCAGGCTGAACCCAGCGACAGCGACGTCGCTGACATGGTGATGGCTTATGCCAAAGCCGCGGGCGAGGCAAAAGAGCTGGGTTTCGATTGCATCGAGATCCACGGCGCGCATGGCTATCTGATCGATGAGTTCTTCTGGGGCGTGATGAACACACGCTCTGACAAATATGGCGGCGACCTGGTCGCTCGGGCCACTTTTGCAGGCGAGATCATCGCCGAATGTCGAAAACAGGTTGGCGAGGAAATGCCGATCATTCTGCGCTGGTCCCAATGGAAGCAGCAGGACTACGACGCCCGGCTCGCCGAAACGCCACAAGAACTTGAGGCTTTCTTGCGGGTGTTCGTCGATGCCGGAGTCGATGTGCTCCACGCCTCGCAGCGCCGCTGGTGGGAACCTGAATTCCCGGAGGCGGACGGAAAACAGGGGCTTAACCTAGCCGGTTGGTGCAAGAAACTGACCGGCCTGCCCTCCATCACCGTCGGGTCGGTAGGACTGTCATCAGACTTCTTCACGTCGTTTCGAGGCGAGAATTCAAAGACCCAACCCATCTCGGCGGTCGTAGAGCGCCTGGAGAAAGGTGAATTCGACATGATCGCGGTGGGCCGCGCCTTGCTCCAGGATCCGTATTGGGTTGAGAAGATTAAAGACGGACGTCTTGATGAACTGGCCGACTATGACGCGAAAGCGTTGGCGACGCTGTACTGAGTAAACCAGTTCGGCTTCAGGCACGTAGACAGGGCAAACAAGAAAGTTCTGCCCCATGCGCCTGTCTGACCTTTTTGCCCCAACGCTTGCCGTTGCCACTTCATCCGCAGTCGCAACCGGTTGCGTCAGCGCGCCAACTGTTGCCGATTTCGAAGACGCACCGAGACAACTTGTCCTCGAAGAGTATTTCGAAGGGCAAACCACGGCTTATGGCGTATTTGAAGATCGGTTCGGCAAAGTCCGACGGACGTTCAAAGTCGACATCACAGGGACGGTTGAAAACGGCGTCCTCACTCTGGACGAACGCTTCATCTATAATGATGGCGAGCGTGAAACCCGTGTCTGGACGATCGATATACTCGGCAATGGCCAGTATCGCGGCATTGCCGGCGATGTACCGAATTATGCCTATGGTGAGGTCGCCGGGAACGCCTTTAACTGGAAGTACAAAGTCGATTTGAAAGTTGGCGATAGCGTGTGGAATGTCGGATTCGACGACTGGATGTACCTGCTGGAAGACGGCGTGCTGATCAATCGGGCCTATGTCACGCGGTTTGGCGTGCGCATTGGTGAAGTCACGATCGCTTTCCAAAAAGACTAGGGCCCGACCCTGGACTTCCCCTGCGCGACATCGCCCGTAATGCTAAAAAAAGCAGGAGGCGAGCATGGGCCGGTCGCAAGCGCTTCAAACCTTTCAGAACAGGGTAGTCAGGTCGATCGACCTGGCACGGGTCACTGAACTAACAAAAAAACTCAAGACCGCGGGTCGCAAGGCCAGCGAGCAGGATCGCAGCGAACTTGCTGCCAATCTGGCGCACGTCGCTTTCCTGGCCCCGGATCAGGTCGCAGCCGTTTATGATGCCGTTTCGGAAGCCTGGCTGGAGGACACCATTCGCACGGAACCAATTGCGACACTCAAGCGCCCACCCGAGCCTGCCCCGGCTGGTCTATGGAACAACTTTTGGAGCGTGGTCGAAGATGCTGCCGATGGCAAACTGGATGCGCTTGGGATCACACAGCGCACCGCGGCGCTTGGCGGAGCGATGCCGCCGAGCTTTGTCGCTCGCGTGTCAGACATGTCGTTCACCTATCCAGGCATAGCCGAAGCTGCCGCCGGAGACCTACCGGCTAAGATCGACCTTGAGACACTGGCGCAGCAACCCGAACACTCTCTCGGTGAGGCCTTCTATCGCCTGATTGTCGACAACAAGTTTGATCTGGAAGTGTTGGACCGGGCTGAGATCGGTCTGGCCGAGCTACCGCCCCCATTGGATTATCTCAATACCCGCATCCTCCAGGCCCATGATCTTTGGCACATCACGGCCGGCTACGAGACGACGGCCTTGCACGAGATTGCCTTGTCGGCGTTTCAGATGGCGCAGTTTGGGCATAATTATTCAGCTCAATTCCTGTCCATTGTCGCCGCTGTCGGGGCGATTACGCCAGCATCGGGATATGGCGTGTTGATGGATACGATTACCACAGCTTGGGCGCATGGGCGGGAAACACAGCCAATGATGCTGATTCCCTGGGAAGAGGTTTGGCACAAATCTGCCGAGGATATCCGTATCGACTTCAACATCACCCCATACAACCGACCCCATCCAGCAGACTTGATAGAGAAGACGGCGCCAGTCGCGGCGTTCAGGCGGAAAGTAGTGGCCGTCCTACGAGCGTTCCGACCAAGGCGAGCAACGCCCGTTTAATCAAAAAGTTGACGCAGGCGTCATTTTTTGAAACAGTCTATTGATGGAAAAAGTCATTCGCTCTGTTTTCTATATCGGACCGCTGATTTTCGGCTTCGGATTTCTGACGCCTCTGATCGCTCAAATCATTGTTGCAGTGGGTTGGACACCACCTTTCGGTCTGTCTGCGCTGGCCACTGGCCTGATCGTCGGCGGCGCTTTAGGCGTGATCGCTCAAATCAGGGGGCGGTGGGTATGACAACCGCTGAAACTCTCGCCGACGCGGACGAGACCGAACTGATCCGCCTGGAACGTGAAGTGGCGCGCCGACATCTCGACAAATTTCCTTATCTTGCGGTGGTGTGGGCATTTGCCAATCTCGCCGTCTGGCTGTCGCTCTGGCCGCTGGTCTTCATGGGAATTGTTCCGCTTTGGTTGGGCTTCCTCGTCGCCACGCTGAATGTGTCTCTGAGTTACCTGCCAAGCCACGAAGCCCAGCATGACATTATCGCAAAGCCCGGGTCTAAACTTCGCTGGCTGAATGAAGCGGTCGGGCATTTATCGCTGATCCCGCTCGTCCTGCCGTACCGGCTGGCGCGGCTAACCCATCTGGATCATCACAAATATGCCAATCATCCAGAGCTTGATCCGGACTTTTCCACGCATGCCAAGAGCCCCCTGCACGCCATCTGGAAGAGTATTTTAAACCGGCAGCCCCGCGCCAATGGCGGGCTGAACACTTATGGCGACACCGCCGCACGGCACGAGCGGTTCGATATCCTGTTTGAAGGGATTCTCTATCAAATCGCCTTTTATGGGATTTTGTTCGCGCTGGCCTGGAGCGGATACGCAATCGAAGCCGCACTCCTGTGGTGGCTGCCCCGTCATATCGGACTGACCTATATCCAGTACTATCTCAGCTGGGCACCGCATCATCCGGGAGATGAACAGGGTCGCTATCGCAATACGAGAGGATTTCGCGCTGTATTGGGCAATATCGGCTCCATGGGTATGCAGTATCACATCATCCACCACCTGCACCCGCGGATCCCGCTGTACCGGACCCCAAAAGCCTATTGGGACATGAAACCCATTCTTGAGGCGCGCGGTTGTCGGATCGACAATCTCTAAAGCGCGTTCTTTGCCGCCAATGTCTCGGCGACAATCTTCCAAACCGTCGGGTTTACACCCAGTCCGAAATGGGTGCTGCGCACTTCAACATGGCGGGTTTGCTCGTTGTAGGGGTCCTGAGCCGCCGTCCATCCCACGACACCGTCTGATTTGCTGAAAATCGCGGTGATGGGCTGATCCAGTCCAACGCGATTACGTTCATGAACTTCCTGTTCGAACATATCGACATCCATACCCGTCATGCGGGCATAAACACCGCCGATCGATGTATACTTCGGGCCCCCAATCAAAGGCGATCCCATTGTGATTATCTCGCGAACAGATGCGCTGTGATGTCGTGCGGTCTCCCGGGCGATGACACCGCCAAGGCTCCAACCGATCAGTGTGACCGGTTCCCCTGTTGCGTCCGCCATGGTTTCGATACCGCGGCCAAACTCGTCGGTCAGACCGTCAACGTCTCCGCGATTGATCCCTAATCCCCAGGTCGAGGCATCGTAACCCAAAAAACTCAAATAGGAGGCGAGCGGCTGCATCGCGAGCTCAGGTGAGGTAAACCCCGGAAGAAGGACAATCTTACGACCGTCACCGCGCGGCGCTGACAGCAATGATCGCGCCATGGTCGGGAATTTTAGAAACTGAAGTGGCGTGCCAAATTCGCGCACTGTTGAGAACAGGCTCGGCTTTTCACAATGGGTCGGCATCGTTGCGGTCATCTCATCCCTCCGTCATTTGATACTCGTTACGCGAGCATCCCACGATTGGATGATTGAATTAAGAAATTAGAAACCACACACTACCAGCTGCCGGTGTTTTCCATGCTCGCCCACGGTTCGGCGGGGTCGAGCGCGGCCCCAGCCTGAAGCAGCTCAACAGAAATGCCATCCGGCGAGCGCACAAAGGCCATACGGCCATCGCGAGGCGGGCGATTGATAGTAACCCCGAGGGCCTGAAACCGCTCACAGGCCGCATAGATATTATCGGTGCGGTAGGCGAGATGTCCGAAATTGCGCGCACCGCCATAGTCTTCTGGGTCCCAATTGTAGGTCAGCTCGACCATTGGGATGTCCATCTCGGTCGGTCGTTTGCCCTCCGGCAGGCCGCCACAGCGTTCGATATCTGCCGGCGCGGCGAGAAAGACCAGCGTGAACCGGCCCTGCTCACTGTCATAACGGCCGATTTGGGTCAGGCCCAAGCCCTCACCGTAAAACTTCAAGGCTGCATCCAGATCAGACACCCGCACCATGGAGTGGAGAAATTCGACACTCATTCATACTGTTCCTTGAGTTTGCGTTCCTGCGATTTAAGGCTCGGCGACGGGTTGCGAAAATAGAGAGCTGTCGCGGCAAACAGCAAACCGACATAAGTGGCCATGACAAGCAGGAAAGTGACGAAGTCGCCGAGAATACCCGTCAGGCGAAACTCTCCGATTTGAAACGCATTGGCCTCGTTCCATTCGTTCAGGGCTTCGGCCAACCCATAGAAGAGCGAGACTAGGATCGGCAGCAGGATCAAACACAAAAACCCGACAGCACAACGATACACCCCGAGGCGAGGCCGTTCGGCTTGAAGATAATGTGCGACATAGGTTTCGCGCGGTATGTTTGGGCTGAGCAGTCCCTTTTCAACATTCGAGTCGTACACCTGACCGGCAAATTCCGGCATCTTGTACCAGCGCCATCCAAGCACGCCCGCCCATAGGGTGAGCGGGACAAACATCAGGCCATAAAAAAATCCGGTCCAGTCAAAATACATGCGGTCTCTCTCTGCCAGGTGCAGAGGGCCTTAGGCTGCATGCACCTTTTCATAGGTCAACATAGCGCGCTTTCGCGCCGTCCCCCAATGGTAATTATGTAACCTTCTATCAGATGCAAGCGCGCGATGACACGGGATGAGCCAGGCAATCGTGTTTGCCCCAATCGCCGTGCCGGCAGCACGGGCCGCCTTTGGGTTACCGGCGCGGGCTGCGACATCTCCATACGTCCAGGTTTCTCCGCTTGGAATGTCGAGCAATGCGCGCCAGATCTGACGTCTGAACGGCGTGCCATAGACCGCGAGCGCCACCTCTCCACCATCGCCAAATATCTTGTTCGACCAGAGCCGGGCTTCACGATCATCACGGACGAGATCGGCCTCCGGATACCGGCTAGACAAGTCGGCAAAGACATCCGCCTCGCGATATCCGGGATGCACAAACCCGGTTTTCTGCTCGGCATCCTGATCAGCAAAGCCAAGTCCGCAGAGCCCCCGCGGCGAGATCAGAAACACGCCTGAGCCAAAGGGCGTGGGGGCTGCCCCGATCAGAAGACGTGCGCCCGCGCCGCCA
Organism: Henriciella sp.; assembly: GCA_030066975.1. Taxonomy (GTDB): domain Bacteria; phylum Pseudomonadota; class Alphaproteobacteria; order Caulobacterales; family Hyphomonadaceae; genus Henriciella. The sequence goes on from JASJAO010000002.1 coordinate 50,492, forward strand.
GTCTTCGCTTCACCGGGGGACAGGCCCTCATGGGCGATAAACAGATCGTGCAGCCGCGAGGGAGACGACAGACCCGCCTCATAGGTTGCGTCCAGCACACTTGCCCCTTGGCGCAGCAGATCACCGGCCTCGGCGTGTGCAAGCGAGGCTTGAAACTGGCGCGGACTGATGCCGGCCCAGCGACTGAACTCGCGTTGAAAATGGCTGGGGGACAGCCCGACCGCATGAGCACAGGTCCGCAAGTCCGGCCAGTCACGCCAGGTGTCACCAAGCTGCTCAAGTGCATCCGCCATCCTTTGATAGGCCGCTGAGCGTTGGTCGAGAGGAAGTAATGTCGTTGTCATGGCACCATCCTGCCAAACGGTAAGACAGGCGACCACCCGTTTCTTGCGCTGCAGATTCGGAGACAAAAATTCCTATGCCCTATGGCCTGCCCCGACGCCAGAGCGGTCACGATTGAAAAAAATCAGGAGGACATCATGAAAGATCTGGAAGGCAAAGTCGCATTTGTAACCGGCGCAGCATCGGGAATCGGCCTTGGGATCACCAAGGCGCTCGCGCAATCGGGCGTCAAAGTCATGATGTGCGACATTGAGAAAGAGGCATTGGACGCAGCCCTCGCAGACCTGCGCCAAACCAACGCCGATGTCGACGGTGTGCAAGCCGATGTCTCTCTGAAGGAGCAGCTTCAGGCCGCAGCCGACGCCACAATTGAGCGCTTCGGTAAAGTGCACATTCTTGTCAACAATGCGGGTGTCGGCGGTGGTGGTGCCTATGACAATTGGAGCCAAAGCGGCTGGGATTGGACCATGGCCGTGAACGTCATGGGCGTCGTCTATGGCGTGGAGGTTTTCACCCCGCTGATCGAAGCCCATGGCGAGGGCGGACAGATTGTGTCAACCGCCTCTGTCGCCGGTTTGATGGCGGCCAACAGTGCGCCCTATTTTGCGTCCAAGTACAGTGTTGTCGCTTTATCCGAAGGGCTACGACTTGACTTGGCTGAGCGCGATATCGGTGTCTCCGTGCTATGCCCCGGCATTATCAAGACAAACATTCTCGAGTCAGGCCGCAACCTGCCATCCCGGTTTGGCAGCCACGTCGAAGAGCTTTTCAATCCAAGCGATGACGCTAGTGAAACGGGCGCTGCCTTCAAAGAGCGAGTCGAGACCGGGATTGATCCTGACTATGTTGGTGAACTGGTCCGCGAAGGGATTGAAGAGAACTGGGACTATATCTTGACTGACATGGAGTTCGAACCGATCGTCGAAGCGCGCTTTACTGCCATCAAAGCCGCGTTTGACCGCATTCGCGACCGCACACCTCGTCGCTAGGCTATCCCGCCTAGCCTAACCGGCCTCCCGCTTCGCCTCGCTCTCCAGACCGTATTCGCGAACTTTGCGATAGAGGGTGGAACGACCAATGCCGAGACGGCGGCTGACCTCTGACATATGCCCGGCATAGTGTTCAATCGCGTAGGCAATCAGATCGCGTTCCACGTCCGACAGGCTGCGCACTTCGCCCTCTTCCATTATCGGTACGGGGCTGACAGCGACACTGTTTTGTAGTGGCGTGAGCGTATCATTGTCGGCGCTGCGCCGTCTTGGCAGCTCTGGCAGATTGGCGATCTCTGGCATGATGCCGGAAATCTGCGGGAAGTCCTGAGGTTGCAGGACATCCCCCTCGCACAGCACCACAGCGCGGAACACCGCATTCTCAAGCTGGCGCACATTGCCCGGCCAATCAAACGCGCACAGGATTTTCAGCGTCTCCTCCGAAGCGGCTGTAATGCGCGTCCCTTCTGAGGCGTTGAACCGGGTGATGAAATGATCGACCAGTGCCGGAACGTCCTCAACACGCTCACGCAGAGACGGCATCTCCACGGGGAAGACGTTCAGGCGGTAATAAAGATCCTCACGGAAGACGCCTTCTTTCACACGGCTCGCGAGATCACGATTGGTGGCTGAAATGATCCGGACATCCACTTTGACGGGCCGACGCGCACCAACCGGGTCGACTTCACCTTCTTGAAGCGCGCGGAGCAGTTTCACCTGCATATCAAGCGGCAGTTCGCCAATCTCATCCAGGAATAGTGTGCCGCCGTCGGCTTCCACAAATTTCCCGGCTGAACGCGCGACCGCCCCGGTAAAGGCGCCCTTCTCATGACCGAACAGAATGCTCTCGACAAGATTTTCCGGAATGGCGCCGCAATTGACTGAGATGAACGGCTTACCGGCGCGATCTGAAGCGCCCTGAATACAACGCGCGATGACCTCTTTACCGACACCGCTTTCGCCGAGGATCAAGACCGGAATGTCGGAAGCCGCGGCGCGCTGCCCGAGGCGCAAGACCTGACGCATGGCCGGGGCACTGGCGATCATGTCATCGAAGCCAAGCCCGCCATCGGCCTTTCGAGTCAGGCGCTTCACTTCACCTGTGAGAGACGACAGCTTCAACGCATTGCGGATGGACACGACCACGCGTTCGGGATTGGCGGGCTTGACGATAAAGTCCACGGCACCTGCCCGCATTGCCGAAACAATCGTGTCGATCCCGCTGGTGGCGGTCAACATGATGACCGGCAGGTCAGACCGGCGCTCTGACAGCATTTCCAGCGTGTCCATGCCTGACAGGCCCGGCATAGTCAGATCAAGCAGCACCACATCGACGCTGGCATTCGCGTCGGTCGCGATCGCCAGACCGGCCTCGCCATCAGGCGCGGTGCGGCAGGCAAACCCTGCTTTCTCGACGGCGGCGCTCAGCAAGCGGCGCTGGGTTGGGTCATCATCAATTACCAGTACGGTCTTCGCCATCATCAATACCCTGTTTGGCCACGCTCTTCAGGGCGTGGTTCATTTCGCTACGCCCCGTAATGGCACAGAGGAATGAGAGTATGGTTCAGACGACCAATTGAATTTGATGCAAGTTTTAGCTTCGGTCCGGATCGGGGATCAGTAATTGACCCGGTTTATCGCCGCCCCATCAATGATCAGGTTTGATCCTGATGTATATGAGGATCTCGGGCTGGCGAGGAAGACCGCAGCATCTGCGACATCTTGAGGGCTCGCCATGCGCCCCATCGGATGGCCCGCCATGGTCTGTTTGAAGAAATCAGGCATGTTTTGTTCGACCTGGTGCCAGACCCCGCCTTCGAAATAGACCGCTCCCGGAGACACCGTATTGGCGCGAATGCCGCGCTTGGCATGCTGGCGCGCCAGACCTTTCGCCATATGGATCAGGGTCGCCTTCATCGGGCCATAGGAACTGGCATTGTCAGCGGTCGCCGCCGCGATTGACGCGATGATAACGAAGGACGCGTCGCCATTCGTCTTGGCCGCTTCACGCAGGAAAGGCTCTGCCGCTTCAAATCCATTGACCGCAGCAAGCACATCCAGATCAAAATTCTGCTTCCAGGCGGCTTCGTCGCCGCCTTGCGCCATGGCACCGGCATTTGAGACGAGGATATCGATCCCGCCAAACTCCTCGCCAACCGAAGCGATCCAGTTTTTCAAGGCATCGCCATCAGTCACATCGACCGATCCGCCCGTCGCGTTGACGCCTTTGGCTTTGAGGGCGTCTACAGCCTCAGTGACCTGATCTGCTTTTCTGGCGCAGATCGCAACATCCACGCCCTCTTCGGCGAGTGTGTCTGCAACAGCGCGGCCGATGCCGCGGGTGCCGCCCAGAACGACGGCTTTCTTCCCAGCGAGTTTCAAGTCCATTTGGTTTTTTCCTCTTGATCATTTGAACTCACCCAACACAGGATGACGCTTCGAGCAAGCCAGATCCCCGAATATTACATTGGCGTTTTTGCTCGCACCATAGACCAAGCCATGCAACATGGCGCGATGAGTGAAATCTTACAGGCCAAAGAACTGTTTGCGGCGGCAGCGCTGATCCTGACCTTTGTGGCCTTCTACCCCTATTATCGGGCCATCCTGCGCGAAGAAACCAAACCGCATGTCTTTACCTGGTTCATCTGGGGTGTTGGCACCGTGATCGTGTTCGGCGCCCAGTTGAGCGATGGCGCGGGGATTGGCGCCTGGCCTATCGGCGTGTCCGGTCTTTTGACCTTCGGGGTTGCGATCCTGGCGCTAAGGAAAGCGGCAGATACCAGCATTGTTCGGATGGATTGGGTGTTTCTGGTCCTGGCGGCAAGCGCCTTACCACTGTGGTTTCTCACCGAGACGGCGCTCTCAGCCGTAATCGTGCTGACCCTAGTCGACCTGTTGGGGTTTGGGCCGTCTGTACGCAAGGCGTACGAGCTTCCCCATGAGGAAAACGCGTTGTTCTTTGCGATTGGTGCTGTTCGCAACGCCTTCGTCCTGCTCGCGCTTGAACATTTCAGCTGGACCACAGCGCTGTTTCCAGCCGCTGTGGGGGTCGCCTGTCTTCTCTTTGTTGCCCTTATCCTGTCGCGGCGAACTATACGCGCTCAATGATGATGGCGGGTGCCATGCCGCCCGCAGCACACATTGTGATCAACCCATAACGGCCACCGGAGCGTTCAAGCTCATCCAGAGCCGTGCCGATCAGGATAGAGCCGGTCGCGCCAATCGGATGACCAAGCGCCATCGCGCCGCCATTGATGTTCACTTTGGAACGGTCGAGATCGAGGTCACGAATGAACTTCTCGGCGACGACAGAGAACGCCTCATTGATCTCATAGACATCAATATCGTCCTTGGTCAGCCCTGCTTTCTCAAGCACCTTCTTCGCAGCTGGCACAGGCGCGTTCAGCATCAGTGTCGGACAGTCACCCATATTCGCCGTCGCCACAATACGGGCCCGTGGTTTCAAGCCATGCTTGTCGGCATAATCTTTGGACGTCACCAGAAGCGCCGCAGCCCCATCGACCACACCGGACGAGTTTCCGGCATGGTGCACATGGTTCACCTTGCCTTCGAGTTCAGGATATTTCGACGTGACCATGGTGCCATACGTGTTGCCCTGATCATCAACCGGAATGTCCATGAACATGTTGAACACGGTTTTCAGGCCACCCAGCGTCTCCATCGTCGTGCCAGGACGTGGGAACTCTTCCTTGTCGAGTGCCAGCGTGCCGTCCGGATTGTAGACCGGCACAAGTGATTTATCGAACCGCCCTTCTTCAATCGCGACTGCCGCCCGCTGCTGGCTGGTAAAGGCCAGCTCGTCGACCGCCTGACGATCAATGCCTTCCAGCGTGGCGATCGCGTCTGCACACACGCCTTGCTGAGACTGAGGGTGCTTTTCGCGCAGAGACAGGTTCCCGGCGTCCAGCATTGGCGGCACTTTTGGATCTGCCGTCGCCGACGTGTAGCTCATCATCTCTGTGCCACCGGCGATGACACAGTCTTCCATACCGGACATGACCTGAGCGGCGGCCAGATTGACCGTCGTAATGCCAGAGCCGCAAAAGCGGTCGAGCGTCACACCAGACGCCTTGATGTCATAACCTGCGTCCAGCGCGGCCATACGGCCAAGATCTGCCCCTTGCGCGCCGCGCTGTGAGCTGGTGCCCCAGATAATGTCGTCGACCGTCTCGGTTTTCAGATTGTTGCGCTCTGCAATCGCTTTCAAAACCGTTGCGCCAAGGTGTTGAGGATGAAGGTGCGCCAGCGCGCCTTTTCCTTGTTTCCCGATGCCGCGCGGCGTGCGGCACGCATCAATGATATAAGCTTCGGCCATGACGATCCTCCGATGATATATGTTTACCGGAGATATGCTTTACGCGTACGTCAACGACAAGCCGTACCGTTGGGGCAGTGTACGCTGTTCATTGACTATTAAAGAAAACAGGGCCATGTGCCCGTCGTCGCAGCGCGAAACAGCGCATGGGGCAGGCAGCGTGAATCGCGCTTACCGGATGCGCCGGTAGGAATGAGCCTCCCCCTTCAGACGCACCAACAAGATTCCGACGTCCCCTCACGCGGGTCGTTCCAAGAGATTAAATCGGGCTGCAAGTGCGGACGATCGCACGCGCCTGAAGACGAAAAGAGATAACGTGAAAACATTCACCGACCTCGGCCTGCACAAGCTTGTGATGAAGGCCGTCAACGAACTGGGTTATGAAACGCCCACACCAATTCAACTTAAAGCCATTCCGCAATTGCTGGACGATAAAGACCTGCTGGGCATCGCCCAGACCGGCACGGGTAAAACTGCCGCCTTTGCCTTGCCGACGCTGGACTACTTGCTGGAAGAGCCTGCCCTGCGAAGGCCAAAGAGCACGCGCGTTCTGGTGCTCGCGCCAACCCGGGAGCTGGCGAGCCAGATCGCTGAGAGCTTCTCGAACTATTCGCGCTACATGGATTGCGTGGTCCAAACCGTATTTGGCGGGGTGAAGATCAACAAACAGATCCGCGACCTGTCCAAAGGCACGCATGTGCTGGTGGCAACACCTGGTCGTCTGCTCGATCTCGTCTCACAAAAAGCGGTGACGTTGGCCGATATCGAGGTCCTGATCCTCGATGAAGCTGACCAGATGCTCGACATGGGGTTCATCCATGACCTGAAGAAAATCATCGCGCAGATCCCAAAGGACCGCCAGACGCTGCTCTTCTCTGCGACGATGCCGAAATCCATCTCAGAACTGGCCAACCAGTTCCTGAACCACCCGGTTCGCGTCTCAGTTGCCCCGGAAAGTACGACAGCTGAGCGGGTCAATCAGGGCGTCATTCACATTGCTGCGGGCGATAAACCAAAATTGCTCGGGGCCGTGCTCAAGGATCCGAAGATCAATCGCGCGCTAGTCTTTACCCGCACCAAGCACGGCGCCGACAAGGTGGTGCGCAAGCTAAAGAGTGAGGGCATTGAGGCAGCCGCCATTCATGGCAACAAGTCCCAGTCTCAGCGCACAAGGGCGCTTACGGCCTTCAAGGATGGCAGCTGCAAAGTCCTGATCGCCACCGATATCGCCGCTCGCGGCATCGACATTAGCGGCATTACGCATGTGGTGAATTATGAGATTCCAAACGTGCCCGAGCAGTATGTCCACCGGATTGGCCGTACCGCCCGCGCAGGCAAGGATGGGCTCGCCATTTCCTTCGTTGCCGAAGACGAGCTTTACTATCTTCGTGACATTGAAAAGACGATCCGGCAGAGCGTCCCGGTGCTGGATATCCCGGAGGGCGCCGAGGTGTCAGCCCTGCCGACGCCTGATCCGAGCATTCGAGCGCGAAAACCCAAAGGGCCAAGCGGTGGTCGTGGCGGTGGCAGTCGACACGGCAGAAGCCGCCCCGGCGGCCAACGAAGCCGCGACGGTGGGCAAAGTGGCGGAAAGCGACGTCGCTCCAGTGGCAGTAATCGCAACCGCAATCGATCCCGGTCCAAAGCCCCCGCATAATGCGCGCTTCAGCGCTCCGGCGCGGGGGTTATCCCTTGTTGTAATTCTCGCGATCGAGAACCTTGTTCAGTTCCATAAAGTACCCGTCGCGATCAAACAGATAGCAGGTCCGCACCACGATCGGGTCACCACCTGCGCGCGCTGGGTATGTCGTATTGCTGGCCGGCGCGGTGACCCGAATGCCGGGCAGCGCCGCGGCCGCATCGCAATGCTCTTCGACTTTTTCGGTATTGAAGACCAAGATCGCGTCCCCGACACCCATTCGCTCAGGTGCCTCCCCGGCAGGGATTGTCGGGTCGAGCCATTGCAGCAATCCGATCCAGCCTACCCAGCTATCGTTTGAGTTCAGAAGAACGAGCCGTGCTTTCGCGCCGGGTTCGCCGGCGGGCAAAGCAACACCGCTCATCGTGACTTCGGCATCGTAATTGACCTCAAACTCCAGCACATCGCGATAGAGTTTCAGCGACTCATCAATATCCGCGACGATCAGCGACACCCGCCGCAAATCAGCTGGATAGGCCTGGGTCTCGGCATCGGGCGCCTCGACATTCAGCGCGCTTGTATCCTCGTCCGCCAAAGGTGACACGGCACAGGCTGCCAGCGCCATCGCTCCAAAAATCGCTAACATCGCCGTTCTCATATCACCCCTCCAATGTGGATTTGCTCAAGAAAAGATATATCATTTAGGCAGCAGGCTGGGCCTCGGTCAACTGCGTACGCCTATGATCAAAACAGTGAGAGGTTTGCTCATTCGCCGTGGTCCGGTTACGGGTAGGTATGGGAGCTGGAAACTACGTAAAATATCCAAGACGACGGATGATCCGTGCAGTGCTTTGGTTTTTGACCAATATTGCCATTCGCCTGTTCGGGAAACTGAAAGTCGAGGGGCTGGAAAATGTTCCCAAAACCGGGCCGGTTCTGCTCGCCCCGAACCATTTCAACTTCGTCGATCCGCCCTTGATCCTCGCCACCAGTCCGCGCCTTGTCGAGTTTATTGGCGGCAATATCCGCCCGCATGCGCCGATCTGGACGAATATTTTTCCGCGGCTCTGGGGGATCATTCCCGCCATTCGCGGCGGCATCGCGCTGTCGACCCTGCGGTCTTCAAAACAGGTTCTGGAACAAGGCGGCGTGCTCGGCATTTTCCCGGAAGGCGGAAACTGGGCCGAAGTGCTGCGCCCCGCGCGCCCGGGTTTGGCATTTCTTTCAGCGCAGAACGCGACGCCGGTCATCCCGATCACGATTATCGGCGCAGAGAACCTACTCGGTTGGCCCCGCACCGATGTTACGGTGATCTATCATGAGCCGATCGCCGCGCCGGTCATCAATACAACCGGACAGGCGAAACGCGCCGAGATTGATGCCTTTGGCGAAGTGATCATGGCCCAGATCGCCTCAGCGCTGCCGGAAGATCAGCAGGGGAAATTCTCTGCCAGCCCGGAGGCGCGCGCGGCCGCAGAAGCCGTTTCGGCTTTTCCCTTCGAACAGGCCCATATGCGCGGCATGTAAGGGCGCTAGTCGCCTTCCCAGCCGAACACGTCTTCCAGCCCAACTCCAAACACCCGCGCGATCCGGAACGCGCTTTCAAGACTGGGTGAGTATTTACCCCGTTCAATCGCAATCACAGTTTGCCGGGTCACACCAATCGCTTTGGCGAGGGCCGACTGGCTCATCTGATCATGGGCTTCACGTAATTCTCGCACGCGATTGGTAATCGGGGGACGTTTTGCCATGATCAGTAAGCCCGATTGTAGTTAAACACGTGGAGAAAGCACATGGTTGCTTCCGCAAGAACCAGCCCGCCAATCAAGCTATGGAACAGCAGATCGCCGCTTTGATGGAACAGGAACCACACCAATGGGACATAGACGCCCAGACTCAGAACGTGGCTGGTCGCTGAAAGCGATTTCATTCGAATCAAACGATCCCGCTCGTCAAAATCACCAACCTCTGGGCCGTCATCGCTTCGAGCCTCGGCTCGTCCTAACAGCAGAAAGCTGACACCCGAAAGAGCCATCAAAACGACGAGGTAAGCGCTAAACAGGATCCAATTCGGAGGTGCCAGGCTGCCAAGGGCAAGCGATTGCTTCCAAACAATGGCAAAGTAGCCTGAACCTGCAACCAATACTGCGAGACCGGTCGCGAGATATCCCTTTTCCCAAAATGACATGATTAGCTCCCTGTCCGATAGTACCAGATCCGTAATCCGTATTCCGCAATCTGGCTCAGCATCAGGCTCGCAAAGCCGATATGGTAGAGCATGTTGCCATCCATATGCAGCGGATAGTGAAGCAGGCCGATGATCACCCCAGCGCCCAGCACATAGCCCGACAGATCACCCGCGCGGCTATCGGCCTGCCGCTCGCGTTCATCCGCCGGGGCGTTAGCTGCCTCAGGCGAGGCCATACCGAGCACGGACATGGCGACAATCGACGCGATCACGATCAGAACGATATAGGCGATGACAAATGGCATGATGGGCGGGGCGGTCTCGCCCAGGGCGACGGACGCGGCGCGCACCTTATTGAAATACCAAAGTCCACCGACCGTCAGGATGGCCATCATGGCCCAGGCCGACTGTTCACGAAACGACATGTTCAAACCTCATATGTCAAAAATCTTGTACATCCCATGTAGTCAAATATTTTTGACATGTCAAATATTTTTTACCAGAACTCTGTTTAGCGTGGTTTGACACGCGCATCAGCGGTGCTACCTCCCGGCTTCCAGCAACCGGATGGACACTATGAGCGATCTCCAAACCCTTGCAGCAGAGGCGAAAGCCTGGCCCTTCGAGCAGGCGCGCGCGCTGCTCAAACGCCTGTGCAATATGGAGAAACAGGGCAAACCCAAACAGGGGCCCGTCGTGTTTGAGACCGGCTATGGCCCGTCTGGCCTGCCGCATATCGGCACCTTTGGCGAGGTGGTGCGCACCACAATGGTAAAGCACGCCTTCGAAACGCTGGTGGGCGATGAGTTTGAAACCAAGCTGATCTGCATCTCCGACGATATGGACGGGATGCGGAAAGTCCCGCCCACCGTGCCGAATCCAGAGGCGCTTGAGCCTTATATGCAAAGACCGCTCACCGCGGTGCCTGACCCGTTTGGCACACATGACAGCTATGGCGCGCATATGGGCGCACGGCTTTGCGCGTTCCTGGATAGTTTCGGCTTTGAGTATGAATTCCTGTCTGCCACGACCTGCTATAAGGATGGCACGTTCGACCCGATGCTGATCCGCGCGCTGGAAAAGTTCGATGAGATCATGGCGGTCATGTTGCCAACCCTTGGGGCTGAACGTCAGGCGACCTATTCGCCTTTCCTGCCCATCTCCCCAACCACAGGCCGCGTGCTGTATGTGCCGATGAAGGCGACTGACCCGAAAGCTGGCACGATCACCTTCGAAGATGAAGACGGCACAGACGTCACGCTCGAGGTGACCGGCGGGCGCACCAAGCTGCAATGGAAACCCGACTTCGGCATGCGCTGGGCAGCCCTTGGCGTCGACTTTGAAATGTTCGGCAAGGACCATCAGGACAATGCGCCGATCTATTCGAAAATCTGCCGCATTCTGGGCGTGCAACCGCCGCAGCAATATGTGTACGAGCTGTTCCTGGATGAGAATGGACAGAAAATCTCCAAGACCAAAGGCAATGGCATTTCGGTCGAGGACTGGCTTAAATATGCAACGCCCGAAAGCCTTAGCCTGTTCCAGTTTCAAAAACCCCGCGCAGCGAAGAAACTCTATTTCGACGTCATTCCGAAAGCCGTCGATGAGTATCTGACATTCCTGGAGAAGTTCCCGGGCGAAGAGCCCAAGCGTCAGGTCGAAAACCCCGTCTGGCACATTCATGGCGGCGAGCCTCCGGCCGAAGCCAGTCCGGTCAGCTTCGCCCTGCTGCTTAATCTGGTGAGTGCGGCCAATCCTGAAACCCGCGACCAGCTCTGGGGCTTCATCTCGCGATATGCCCCTGGCGCGACGCCAGAGACACAGCCGCTGCTCGATCGGCTGGCAGGCTATGCCATGGCTTATTATCGCGATTTTGTGGAACCGACCAAAACCTATCGCGCCCCGAATGATCAGGAACGCGGGGCCATGGAAGATCTGGCGGGGCGCCTGCGTGCCTCGACCGATCCCGTCGATCAAGGCGAGCTTCAGACCCTGACCTTCACGGTTGGCAAAGAGCACGAGTTCGAGAACCTGCGCCTCTGGTTTCAGGCCTTGTACGAGGTTCTGCTCGGCCAGAGCCAGGGCCCACGTTTTGGCGGCTTCATCGCGCTTTACGGCGTTGAGGAAACCGCACAACTGATCGAAGACGCGCTCGCGCGCGGCTAGCTCAGAACGGCCCGAGGCCAAGGCTAGCGAGCCGCCCCAGCACGAAAGCCGATGCGACAGGCAAAGCAACGACCGCAACCAGAATGCCCGGGTGCCGCCAGCTCAAACCCCCGCTACGCCAGGCGCGGACAAGGGCTGCCACCATCAGCGCAAAGCCAAGCAGACCGAACCAGAAGCCAAGTCCGGTGGCGGGCAGAACACCAATCGGCAGCGCCATCGGGTGCTGCGTCGCTGTCTTCAGGATCATGTGAACCGCCACACCGAGGCCAATGAGAGAAGCCAGCGCCCCGCCCCACATCAGCGGTCGGCCAAGCGCGAGGGTCGGTGTGGATCGGCCTTCCATACGCCGCGCCACCCAACCGGCAGGCAGGGCAATCACGCCGACCAACAGTGTAAACGCGGCGACAATCAGACCGATCGGATATTGCCCGGCTTGCAGGCCCAGTGCGAACCTATACGGCGCGGCGGTATGGATCAGCCGGGTCTGGAACGCAGGCGCCGGGATCGCACTGGCGCAGCTTGTATCAAGCGGCGCCATCGGGTCCTTGGCAAAGGCCAGCAGCAAATCTTGTCCGCAACCATCAAAGTGGCTGAGGAAAACGCCATGCCCGGTGTGGGGAAACTCAGCGATTTGGGCGTTCGGCAACCGATCGGCGAGCTCGCGACCAAACACCGGGGGCGTGATCGGATCAGCAAGCCCTGCTCCAATCAGGATCGGCACGTCCGTGTCCAGCACCTTCACAACCGGGTCTGTAGCCGCGGTATAAACGTCGCTGCAGATCTCTAGCCAGGAGAGCGTGCTCATCCATTTTGACAATTGCGGTTCTGCTTGTTCTGAGGCGGCGCGTTCTTCAGGCGTCACGCGCGATGAGCCCCGACAATTGGCGACCAGTTCCATGCCGTTGCCGTAGATGTGATCGATCCGCCTTCCCAGCGTTTCCGCATAGGCGGCAATTGCATCGGTGTTGCGGGTCTCCAACGCTTTCAGAAGACTTGGAAAGTCCGGATAGAGGTCATTGATGTACAGCGCCTGGAACACGGCTGACGCGGCCAGCGTCCCGTCGAGAACAACGCGCCCGCCAAGATAGGTTCCGGGGTCCTGATCCTCAATGATCAGCGGATCGGCATCGTAACTTTCAAACGCCGCGATGAAACGCGCTGACATGTCACCGACATCACGGGCACACCTCGTGTTCTCAGCGCAAGCCTCAGACAAAGCCATTAGAGCGGTCCGAAACCCGTAGACGGGGGCTTCCCAGCCACCCGGTCCCCATGGGCCCGCGGGTACAACGCTGTCGAGGATCGCGGCCCGGGTACCGGCTTCATCGACTTCCAAAACGGCCTGCCCTAACTCAGTCCCATATGAGACTCCAAACAGTGTCCATTGATCATAGCCGAGTGCGATCCGAATATCCCGAACATCCAGCGCGTTTTGCCAAGTCGAATAGGCATCAACGGCAATGCCTTGCAGGCGCGCCTCGGCAATGCACTTGCGAAACGCCTCCTGCCAGAGCGGCATTCCATCCGGCATTGAGGGCACGCCAAACTGAAAGATACGTGGCACGGCGCGGCAAAACGCGGCTTCAGAATAGCCAATGCCGCGCTGGTCAAAGAAAATGAGATCCGCCGCCTCGCGGAAGGCCCTTGTATCGGGGGCCTGATAGGCGCGGATGCGTCCGGCACCCAGAGACGGCCCTCCCGGCCCACCGGTCAACCGAACAATCGCGCCGGCTTCGGGGGCCTCACTGGTTGAGGTGATCTTGAGAACGGACAGCTTGATCAGTCGGCTTCGCGGATCGGTTCGGTCTTCGGGCACCAATACATAGCCGCAGACAAATTCCTCAGGGTCGTATTTTGGCGCGGCCTCATGGAACGGACAGACATAGGGTGTGAATTCCGGTTCAAAGGCCTGCCAGACAGGATGCACGGTCTCCCTATCGACGGGCTGCAGAATATCCCCCGGTGCCACACTTTGCGCCTGCGCGGACAGCTGCAGGCCCACCGCGCACAACACTGCCGTCCAAATCCTCACAAGCACTGCCATACCCGATCTCTCCACTTCCCGGTCGGGTAGACTAGCCAGAATGGCCGGAATGGCAAAACGGATAAGGCCCGCCACAGTTTTGCCGCGCAATCACCTGAATTTCAGCTCGCCGACTTAAGTCACTTTTCATGGCGCCGCGCGAGAGATATCACTTTGGTTCTGGTGATGGAGTAGAGTTATGCGCCGCGCGGTCATTCTATCTTGTTTGCTACTGGCGGGCTGTGAGATCCCTCCCGAGAACGCGCCGATCGCGTTCAAGATCTCGCAAACGAATAGCGAAATCATCGACGGTGTTGAACTCAGCGTCTTGTGCGAGCTGTCTCAAAAAATCGGCACCGAGTTTCGCGCCGCAGAGTATGATGAAGCAAGTCAGTTCGAATCCGAAGCCGTGTTCAGCTCACAGCGCCTCTTGAATGTTGGTGAGGTCTATTGCGGCGGGCAGGATGAACCCATCGGGTTGCCGTTTACGCTTGATGAACAAAAGGGCCTGGTCTCAACCTGGAGCGAGTTGCCGCCTCAAGATGACGAACAGGATACGGCTTGGGGGTCCTGTCTGGCTGACCTGACGCGGCCTGAAGGCGACCGGGTGATCCTCTGTGAAATTGGAACCGCGTCATCGACACCCAACTTGCCCTTTAACCTGAATCCCGATCAGCCACGTGATGGTGATTGATCGGAAACCTCAGACGATGCTGCGAATATGTGTGACAACAGGATTGGTCTTGGCCCTGTCATCTTGTCTTGCCGTGACCGCGGTGTCGACGACAGGATCAGCTCTGGTTACAGGCACGAAACTGGCCGGCAAGACGGTCTACTACACCGGCAAAGGCGTCTATCAGGTTGGCAAGCTGACCGTGAACGTGGCCGATGGTGTTCTGGACGGAACTGAGCGCACCCTGAGGCTGACCATCCTCACGGCCAATGCTGCCGGCGCTGTGACGCGGACAACACGCGAAATCTCTTCGGCGAGCCTGGATGCGGAACTCGCGGCGCTGGAACGTACCGAGGGCGTGATTGAGGTGTTCGTGGACGAGGCGGACTAGTTCGCTGCCGGTTGCCCCCTTTTAACCGGCGCCGACCATTGCTATATTTACGGTGTTCCTTGTGAACTATGGCAATAAACGCGCGTGTAATAAGCGGTTCGGACCCGGGGGCGGTACCCGGCGTCTCCACCAAAAAGCCCTGTCATTAGCAGGTGGATTGGGGACGAAATAGGATCGACGGACGTGTAAAGACGAGGCCTTTGCCCGCTTGAGCTGCGTTAGAAGCTCGATCAACAATAGTTGCTAATGACAACTTTGCTGAAGGTGACCTGCTCGCTGCGTAACGCAGTGCGTGGAAAACCGCATTTAACTCCTTAGGCATCAGCGCTTAAGGCGGGGCCCGGAGGCGCCTGGCAACAGAAGCCTCCACCTTTCCTTGGTATGAGGGGTCGAACTTTCCCTCTACGAGATCGCAGGTCCTCGCCTCCGTCCGCAGTGATCTGGGGCGCCTGGCAACAGAAGCCTCCACCTTTACCGGGCGCGATTTGAAATGAAAGTTGATAAGGCTCGACAATCAGGCCTCCCGAAAGTGCATCTTACACTTGCAACCTGCTGAAACCATTGCAGGTTCCAGATTCTGACCACGCACTGACCGGATCACGGGAGCTTGTGAATTTTCGCTCGCCTGACACATGAAGGGCGTTGTCGACCGGCAGGGGAAAGAGTAGGACAGGTCCCATTATGGGAGACGGGCCATGACAGACTATATCGGCTATGAGGCGTTAACGCAGGCAGCGATGCGCGGCGTTGTGCGTGAGGCTCTACGCCAGGCAGCGAAAGGCTCTGCGCCTCCCGGTGATCACCATTTCTATATCACCTTCCGGTCCAAAGCCCCGGGCGTGCGGATTGCCGACCATCTGATTGAACGTTTTCCAGATGAGATGACGATTGTGATCCAGCACCAGTATTGGGATCTTGAAGTCCATGATGGCCATTTCGAGATCGTGCTGAAGTTCAACGGCGTGCCACAACATTTGTCCATCCCGTTTGCGGCGATGACCCGCTTTGTCGACCCGGCTGTCAATTTCGGGGTCAGCTTTGAAAAAGCAGCATCAGGCGAGGCTCAGGTTGTCGACCCGGCGCCCGAGGACTCCAAACTGGCCATCGCAGACACTGACACCGAAGCGTCCGATGATAGCGATACCGTGGTCAGCCTGGATGCGTTTCGCCAGAAGTAAGGCATGAGCGAACCCATTTCAGAAGACAAACCCCGCCTCAGCGACGCTGACATGCTGGCGCGGTTCCAGAACTCTAAAAAGCGGCCACCGTGTTCTGACACGCTGGGGATGAAATTGCGCGCGGTCCATCAGGCAGAGCAGCGCGTGGTCATGGATTTTGACGTGCCGGACATGTTTGCCAATCCAACCGGCGCGGTCCAGGGCGGGTTTATCGCCGCGATGATGGATGAAGCGATGAGCACCTGCGTGATCATTGCCTCAAACGTGACGATGACCGCCCCGACGCTGGAGATGAAAACCTCCTATCTGCGCCGCCTCATGCCGGGCCCGGCTTCAGTCGAAGCGCGTATTCTGAAATTTGGACGCTCTGCCGCCTTTATGGAGGCCGAGTGCCTTGACGCAGATGGGAAACTGGTCGCCAAAGCCACAGCGACCGCGATCCCCATGCCGTTCAAGCGCCTCGGCTAATCAGGCCATCTCCTCAACACGCATATAAATCCCTTCACGTTCCCCAACCCGGCGCTCGACCAGCAGGCGGGCGACCTGATGATCATCCTCAAATGCGTTGCCAGTCACGCTGTCGAGCAGCGCCTTGGCGAGATTATCGAGATCCATCCAGGGCGCGTCGCCGGTATATTCCATCACGATGTGGACATCATAATCGCCATAACCGGGCCGCAGTCTTGGAAAGTCCTTGCGGAAAAACTCCCGCAGCAAAGTCTTGTAATATTTGGCCTGGGTGGTGAGGCCATAGCAGCGGATTTCGAGCGCGCCATCCTCGGTAATCCGCCCGCGCACTTTGCCATTCTTGATCCAGCCATCCATGCCGGGTGAGTTAGGCGGTTCAGGCGGCTTTGGCGAGTCTCGCGCCGCTACTCCGCCGCCACCGCGCTGAGCGGAGCAGCTTGTGCTCCACGCACCAGACGTCCGGGCAATGCGCCGGTTGGCTCACCATCGCGATAGGTCACTTGGCCTTTGACAATTGTCGCGCGATAGCCGCTCGCCCGTTGCATCAACCGTCGGCCCCCGGCGGGTAGATCATGCACGATGTTCGGCGCATGCAGGGTCAATCCGTCATAATCAATCACATTGAGATCGGCGCGGTAGCCTGGCGCGAGCAGGCCGCGATCATTCAATCCGACCCAGTGGGCGGTGTCGTAAGATTGGCGCTTCACAACGAACTCCAGAGGCAGCTTTTCCCCGCGCGTGCGATCGCGCGTCCAATGGGTAAGCATCGTGGTTGGAAAGGAGCCATCACAGATCATGCCGACATGCGCGCCGCCATCTGAGAGTCCCGGTACACTCGCCCCGCTTTTCAGCATGTCCAGACACGGATCGAGGCTGCCTTGCGCATAGTTCAGGAAAGGCAAATAGAGCATGCCGCGCCCGTCATTCTGCAGCATCAGATCCAGCGCGGCCGCTTCGTTCGTAACCCCGCGCGCCTTGGCAATGTTCTGCACCGTTCGCTCCGCGCCCGGCTCATAGTCCGGTGGATCGCCGAGCGTGAAGAGTTTGCCGAACTGGCGCAGCAGCGATTTGACGAAGGGGTTGTCAGCATCCGGCTCATCGGCGAGCAGGCGCGCGCGGAAATCCGGATCGCGCAGCGCCGACAGCCGCGCCTCAAACGGCTGATCAGCAATCGCCTGATAGACCGGATGACCGGAGAAGGGATTGAGCGTCAGCTCCAGGCCGAGCAGAACGCCGACCGGGCGAGGCCCGACCTGGGCCCGCATGGGCAATCCGGCCTCCACCGCCTGTTCAATTGCGCCGAGCAGAACGCGCCACCCCTCTGGCGCAACATCGGACTGGGCAAGCGAGACCGAGAGCGGTCGCCCGGAAACTTCCACAATTCGGCGCAGCATAGCCGCTTCTTTCTGCGGATCGTTAAAGTCGGAGACAAATTGCAGGACGCCTTTTCCGGCCTCTGCGAGACCCATGGCAATGCCGGTGAGTTCGGCTTCCGAGGCGGTCAAAGTCGGGGTTGGCTGGCCATCGGAGGTCCGGTGATTAAGGGTGCGGGAGGTCGAAAACCCGAGCGCGCCGGCCTCCACCGCAGTTTTGGCGAGCGCGCGCATTTTGGCAATGTCGGCTTCTGTGGCGTCTTCGCGATTGGCACCGCGATCGCCCATGACATAGACGCGAAGGGCCGCATGCGGCAGCTGGGCCGCAAGGTCGATATCGAAAGATCGCTTCGACAGCTGATCGAGATAATCGGGAAAACTCTCCCAATTCCAGGGCAGGCCTTCGGCAAGGACTGGAAACGGGATGTCTTCAACGCCTTCCATCAGGCGGATCAGGCGGTGATGATCTTCCACCTTGCAGGGCGCAAAGCCGACCCCGCAATTGCCCATCACAGCCGTCGTCACACCATGGAGCGAGGAGGGATCAAGCTGGCGCCCCCAGGTCGCCTGCCCGTCATAATGGGTGTGGATGTCGACAAAACCGGGCGTCACCAGCAGGCCTTTGGCGTCAATTTCCTCCAGCCCGCGGCCGCCGACCTCACCGACCCGTGTGATGTGCCCGGCATCGACCGCGATATCGGCGTCGCGCCCGGGCGCGCCAGAGCCATCGACCACAAATCCGCCGCGGATAATCAGATCATGCGTCGCCATACGGCCTCCCGACATCGTTTTTGGGAGGCTTAACACAGTCTCGCAGGGTCAGCCAAAATGGAGGTTTGTTCTGCCCAGCGCTAAGGGCTTCGCCCACGCTGGGCGAAGCAGGTTCCGTATCACAGCTTCGCTGCTCACATGAACCAGGCTGAGGGCTCTCGTACTTTCACGTTAAAGACGGCGGATGCGTGGCCCCGGTTTGGGGCGCGGACCCAAGGGCGGCGGGCGCGCCTCACTCGCCGTCAGGATAGTGTAGCGCATCCCGTCGTAAACGGCCGACAGCTCCGTGCCATAGCGGCGCGGCACCAGAGACCGAAACGCGTCCGGCGCAAACATTGGGCCGGGCCGGTATCGCGCAATGTGCCAGGCGAGCCGCCGGGCCCGCGCCATCGGGTCCTGTGCCAAAGTCTTGAGCGCGGTGAGCCGTGCCAGCAAAGGCGCGGCATAGGCGGGCGGCGCGGGCTGTCTCCACCCCGAGTCCATCGCAGGCGCAATCTCCGCCCAGGGATCAAAGTCCCGCTCGCCGCGAAACACGCAAAAGCCGGTCAGCGCATTTGGCTGGACCCAGATATCGGGCTGGTCCTTGCGTGTCTTGATCCGGGCGAAGCGGTCCGTGCGCGGCAGGTTCGGCTCGATCTGCAACGCAAGACACAGGATAACCCGGCGCAGAAACGCCTCCAACGCCCGCAAGCCCTGCCGCATTCGCCGCGCCGCGGCCTGTGTCAGGGTCAGCGGCGCGAGCTGCGCCTCATCGCGCGAGAGGACCTGCAGCGCCAGCCGCTCAGCCAGCCCCGCTGTCAAATCCACAAATCCCGCTTGATCCTGCATGCGGGGGAGTATGGATCAGGTGGGAACTCGGTCGGATTGGGTGGGGTCAGTCCAACAAGGTCATGCCGAAGTGCTCTGCAGCGAGCCTGTCAAATGTCACGATTTGCGACGCGCCCGCGAGTTTCGCGGTTTCGGCAATCAGGGCGTCGGCGAACTCCCCTTTTGGGGCCGCGGTGTAGCGGGCAAGCGCGCGATACGCCGCCTCGGACTGCTCAATTTCCAACTCGGTCGAGTCGAGCAGCATGGCGATCGTCTCACTGAGCGCTTCACGGGAAATCTTGTAGAAACGGGTGAGCACCCAGCTGATTTCGGCCAGCACAATCGCGCTGATAAAGCCCGGGCTGTCCGCGCTGAGCGCCGCCATGACTTTGTTTGCCCGCTTGGCCTGCTCGGGCTCATCCTGGATTAGATATCGGATCAGAACATTGGTATCGAGGCCGATCACCGCGCCTTCGCCCCCTCCGCAATGGCCTGGTCCATATCCTCAAGGGAGGCGATTCTGCCGGTCCCAGCGAGCAGGCCTTTCAGCCGTTTGACCGAGCCTTTCGCGGGCATCACAGCATAATTGCCATCCTCCATCTCGACAAAAGTCACCTTGTCGCCGGGCCCCAGACCCAGCGCCTCACGGATCGCCTTTGGCAGGGTCAACTGCCCTTTGGATGTGATCGTCGCGGTGGACATGGCGACTTCTCCTTACTTTGAGTAAGGGGAAGTATAAGGACGGCTTGGGCAATTGTCCATGTTCACGAGAGCTGACTTTCGAGGGTTTATCTTTGACGCATGTCATTGGTGCATGGACACCCACCCACCCGATCTCTTCGGGCGCGGCGTTCGCTTGTGTTGGCGGAGATTGGGATTAGACTGATCTTCGCCTCGCCACGGTTTATCCGTGGGGTCCAACTCCCCGGAGTCGGGCTTTGGTGATGGATGCCATGGCCCCTCGCCTGCGCGAGGGCAATGCGAGCCGTGGCAAGGCGGGGTTGGGGAGTTTGTGTGAACCTAGCAAAAGCCCCTGCCGGGGGCTTCTTCGCCGTTGCTCAGGAAATCGACACTCAAACGATTTCTAAACCTCGCAACTCAATCCACTGGATCGATTTTTCTGGCGTCGCCAGATCAGCTGAGAAGCCACCCCCCCAGCTCACGCCGGACGACATCCTCGATCACGTCGATGCCGCCTTCGCTGTCGTTCAGGCAGGGGGCGACGGAATAGTGGGTGCCGCCGGCCTCCAGGAATTCGTCGCGGCCTTCCATGGCGAGTTCTTCGAGCGTCTCGATACAGTCTGAAATGAAAGCCGGGGATACGACGGTGACTTTCTTCACGCCCTCCCCCGGCAGCGCCTCCAGCGTCTTGTCGGTATAGGGTTTCAGCCACTCGGTCGGGCCAAACCGGCTCTGAAAGGTCGTCATCGCGAACCCGTCGGCCCAGCCGAGCGTTTCAGCGACGAGGCGCGTCGTCTTGTGGCAGTGGCAGTGATAAGGATCGCCCTTGTCGAAATAGGCTTTCGGGATGCCGTGATAGGACATGATCACCCGGTCGGGCGTAAAGTCGAGGGTGCTGAGATGATCCTCAATCGAGGCCGCGAGCGCCTTGATATAGGCGGGCTGATCATGGAAGGCGGGCGCGGTGCGCACCGCCGGTTGCCAGCGCATCTTTTTCAGCTTGGCAAAGGTGCGGTCATTCACGCTGGCCGTCGTCGCCGCGGAGTATTGGGGATAGAGCGGCACGATGAGGAGGCGGTCGCAGCCTTGGTCTTTGAGCGCGTCAATCTTGCTGGCGATGGACGGATTGCCGTAATTCATGGCGAAGTCGACGATCAGGGTCTCGCTGCCGATGCGGGCGCGCAGTTTCTCGGCTTGCGCGCGCGTGTAGACGAGCAGAGGCGAGCCCTCATCGGTCCAGATCTTTTTGTAGGCCGCGCCGGATTTGCTCGGCCGGAAGGTCAGGATCGGGCCCTGCAGGATGAGCTGCCAGATCGGCTGGGGCACCTCGATGACGCGCGGGTCGGAGAGGAATTCGGACAAATAGCGCCGCATCGACCAATAGTCCGTCGCGTCCGGCGTGCCGAGATTGATCAGCAACACGCCGACCTTGCCCTGCCGAACCTCCGGGTGGCCAGACGGCAAGGGCCCGAGCGCGCCCGGGGCGGGGAGTGTGGACGGGGCAGTGACAGTGTCAGGCATGGTCGTATCAGCTCTCTCTCGCTTCTCGGCTTATTTAGAGCAGACGGGCTGAAAGCAAAACGGGGAGGTGGGATTGGGGCGAACCAAACTCTTCAGAATTTTAGAGGGGCGGTAGAACGCAGTCACCGAGGCGAATGTCGTCAGACTGTCTGGAATGGGAGCCTGACGAGAACCTATATGTCGGCAGAGGGCATGAGTCACACAAATCCCATGGGGGAACCTCTACGATAATCTGAACGCGAGTATTCCAGATCAGCGTCTAGTCAAAATATGACGATCTAATCAGAGCTACGGCACCAAAAGATTATAAAAAATGGCGGCGGCAAAGAGTGAGAAGAAAGCCAGGTAAAAAACATCCTCCGCTTTATCATAGGGCTGACCTAATACATGAAGCCTAAAGGCCTTAAAACAAAACACCCCAGACAGGAGTATAAAGTATGCATTGTAAGTCTGGTCTTGCCTGCTTCCTTCATGCAAAAAATACGCTGACATAACGCCACAAAACGACAGCACGAAGCTCCAAGCCAAAATCTTCCTGCTCATTGCGACCTCGTACAGCCGTGGGTATAGTTAACAGATCTTGCAATCGCTGCGCCAACTTGTGGGCCAATGTCAACGGCTAATCTGTTGTCCTGCTCTGCTGATGGCGATCAGCTTCCACCAACACCCACACCTCCCTTCCTTAACGCGTTTGGACCATTGAGGGTTTTAGCGGTTCAGTGGAGAGAGCAATATCGGCGTCGGCGCAGGAACCTTGCCGGGTAAGGTCTAAGCGTAGTTAGGATCCACTGGAAGCAAAAGCCCCTGTCGGGACATTTCCAACGTATTTTTGATCCACTGGAAGCAAAAGCTGCTGCCGCAGCAATCTTCACGTATTTTCGATCCACAGGATCGAAAATTTCAGCTCTGCTGAACCCGTGAAGATTGGTCGGAACGGCAGGATTCGAACCTGCGACCCCTTGACCCCCAGTCAAGTGCGCTACCTGGCTGCGCTACGCTCCGACGCTGGCGGAGTGTATAGGCTAGCGAAGGCTGCAAGCGCAATCGGATAAATGCTGTTTTGGCAAATTGCGGCCCTGACCTTTTTGGTAGGGCGTCGAACTGCCCCCACCGAGCGCTTCGCGCCCACCTCCCCCGCAGGCGGGGGAGGAAAGAAGAACGCTACGCCGCGCGGTTGAGGCGGGCTTGATCGAGCCGGTGCTTGATGTCGGTAAGATCGGCCAGAATGGTCTCAAGACTGCGCCCGGACGGGGCGGTTTCCGGTGCGGCGCTACCCGGAAAGGCTTCGCGCACGGTGTCCTGGAGCTGGCGCGCAGGACTGTCTGGTGTCTTGGCCGGTTCAGCGGGGGCGGCGATCACCGCCTCGCCCGCGAGCACGGTCTCAACGCTTTGCTCGTCGAGCAATTTGGCGGCGCCTTTCAGGGTCATGCCCCTGTCGTGGACAAGGATCTGGATGGCGCGCAAGGCGGCCATGTCTTCGGGCCGGAACATACGGCGGCCATCGCGGCGTTTCAGCGGACGCACGGTTTTTTCGAATTTGCTTTCCCAATAGCGCAGGACATGGGTTTGAAGCCCGAGCTCATCAGCTGCTTCCCCGATGGACCGATAGGCGTCGGCCGATTTCTCGATTTTGCGAGCAGCAGATTTGGTCATGGCTTTTATCTCTTGGCGCTATCCTCCGACGCGGTCTTTGAGCATCGGAGAGGGTTTGAACGTCACCACTCGCCGGGCTGAAATCACGGCCTCGATCCCCGTCTTCGGGTTACGCCCTTCGCGCGCGGCCTTTTGACGGACATTGAAGTTGCCGAACCGTGAGAGTTTCACGGTCCCCTCTTCCTCAAGGCTTGCGCTGATCAGTTCCAGCATTCGGTCAAGCAGATCAGAGGATTCCTGACGTGTCAGGCCGACCTCACGCACCACAGCGTCGGTCAGTTCCACACGGGTTAAAGTTCGCTCACTCAAGGGTTCAGGCTCCTCTTCGTTAACATTAGGGGCGCATTTCTTAACGAATTACGAAAATCCTAAAGGCGGAACAAGCTCGCACCCCAGGAAAATCCCCCACCCATCGCCTCACTCAGGATCAAGTGACCGGGCTTGATGCGACCATCGCTGACGCCTGCGTCCAATGCAAGCGGTATCGACGCGGCTGACGTGTTTCCGTGCAAGGCGACGGTGGAGATGACCTTGCCTTCATCCAGTGACATGCGCTTGGCGACGGCATTCAAGATGCGTTGATTGGCCTGATGCGGGACGAACCAGTCGACACTATTGCTGGTCAGACCCGTTTCGTCATAGACCGCCTGGATGGCGCTGGAGATATTGGCGACGGCGTGTTTGAAGACCTGATTGCCGATCATACGGACATGGCCGATCGTCCCGGTCGAGGAGACCCCGCCATCGACATAGAGTAGCTCGCTTTTCGCGCCATCGGTGCGGATATAATGGGTGAGGACGCCGCGCTCGCCTGCCTCGGCTTCTGTTTCCGCCGTCAGCACGACAGCCCCTGCCCCATCGCCGAACAGGACGCATGTGCCGCGATCTGACCAATCGAGAATGCGGGTGAAGGTCTCAGCCCCGATCACCAGCGCGGTCTTGAACAGGCCGTTCTTGAGGATGGAGTCTGCGGTGGTCAAAGCGAACAGGAAGCCGGAGCAGACCGCCTGTACATCAAAGGCTGCGCCGCCCTGAATGCCGAGCTTGGCCTGAACCGCGGTCGCCGTGGCCGGGAAGGTCTGGTCCGGTGTTGTGGTGGCAAGGACAATGAGATCAACCTGATCGGCGCTTATGCCTGCGGTTGCCAGCGCGCGCTCGGCAGCTTTTACAGCAAGATCGGACGTGACCTGGTCATCGGCGGCAATGTGGCGCTGCTGGATGCCGGTGCGTTCGCGGATCCAGTCATCGGTTGTATCGACGATTTTGGACATGTCCTCATTCGTCAGGATGCGATCGGGCAGATAGGAGCCCGTCCCGCGGATCACGCTTCTGATATTGGTCACAGGTCGTCTCCGTCCTCTCGATTGGCACGGACCAGGCCGCTGGCAATCTCGTCGCGAAAGTTGCTGGCGGCGAGATCTGCGGCCAGGCCAAGCGCGGTGGCATAGCCTTCCGGGTCTGTCCCGCCATGGCTTTTAACCACAACGCCGTTAATTCCCAAGAGCACACCCCCATTAACATTTGAGGGGTTCATTTTTTCGCGCAGTTGTTTGAGGCCCGAGCTGGCGAGCACGGCGCCGGCTTTGCTGAACGCGTTGACCGTGAGCGCATCCTTCACATAGCTTGCGACAAGCCGGGCGGTGCCTTCTGCGGTCTTTAGGGCGACATTGCCGGTAAAGCCGTCGGTGACGATGACATCGACGACGCCCATGGCAATGTCATTGCCTTCGACATAACCGCGAAAATCAAGTCCGAGCGCCGGATTGCGAAGTTTCTCGGCCGCGAGTTTCAGCGTGTCGCGGCCTTTATCTTCCTCCGCGCCGATGTTCAGCAGGCCGATACTTGGCCGGGCTTTGCCGGTGACGGCGCGCGCATAGGCCTCGCCCATGATTGCGGAGGTGAGCAACTGATCGGAATCGGCCTCAAGATTGGCCCCGACATCGAGCACGATCGAGCGGCCTTTAATGGTCGGCCAGATCGCGGTCATGGCCGGGCGGTGGACGCCCTCCATCTTACGCAGGGCGAGCATGGAGAAGGCCATAAGGGCGCCGGTGTTGCCAGCTGAAACGGCGGCTTGTACCGCCCCGGTTTTGACCGCTTCAACCGCGCCCCACATGCTGGTGCCAACGCGGCGGCGCAGGGCCACTGACGGCTTTTCGCTCATCGCAACGACATGGTCGTGATGGACAATGGAGCACCGGTCGCTGAGGCCAATCTGTTCGATCGGACCTTCCAGCTCTCTGGCCTTGCCATGCAGCTGAAACGAAACGTCCGATCGTTGGCCCGCAAACAGGGCGAGCCCATCCAAAACGACCTGCGGCGCCGAATCGCCGCCCATCGCATCGACGGACAGAATTAGGCTAGCCATGCAGCATTCTACTCCTCACTGCCTTTTTGTGCAGCGCAACCTATGCGGCGTTCCTGATAAAGGCAACGCAGCGTTTGCGGGCAATCTTGCGCGTCATGCCTGAAATGTGCTTTCGGGCAACTCAGCGCGTCGAATTTGGACATCGTCAATCACCTGCAGGCGATATTCAAGATCAATCACCCAAGCGGCGAGCGCGCTGCAATGGTCGGGCGCAGCAACGGCGTTTCGGGTTAGTGTGGCGGTGACAGCTGCGGGCACATCATCGGCGCTGAAATCGGCATCGAGGGCTTTGGCGAGGCCAAAAAACTCCTCGCCAAGACCGCGCATCTTTCGCGCAATTGTGGCATCGCCGACGCCTTCTTCACGAAACGCATGGTCGAGCCCGGAAAATACCTCGCGATAGATGAGATCAGCGAGCCGCGCGCCCTGGTCGACCGCGCGCACGCGGCGCAGGACCAGTGTGCTGACCAGGGTGACCATTTGAAACCGGCCGTCAAAATCGTCCCGAACCCAGCCAGAGACATAGACTTGCGGTGTGCGCGCCAGCTTCAGGATCAGGCGATGCCAGTCCGCAGCAGCGGATTTCAGCGTACGATTTCGGAACCAGTTCATGCGGTCAGGGCCTGTCTAAACATCTGCTTACATCTGTCTCCAGCGCTTGCCATAGAGTGCCGTTCGCCGTTATCTTTGCCCGAACTATCAGGAGTATCTCAATGGCGCGACGTGTCATTATCGCCTCTCTCGTTCTGGCCAGCCTGACGGCGGGCTGTATCACCCCGATTGAGGATTATCACGGCTATACGGCTGATGAGATCGCCCCGTCTGCAATCAAGCCAGGCGAGGATACGCGGGCCAGCGTGCTGGCGCAGCTCGGATCGGCCTCAACCGAGAGCGTGTTTGACGACAAGACCTGGTTCTATGTGACAACGCATCGCGAGCGGCTCGCTTTTCTGACGCCGCGCACAGTGACCCGGTCTGTGGTGGCCATCCGCTTTACCGACGACGATGTGGTCGACGAAGTGGTCGAGTATGATGAGACCCAGGGTCAGATTGTCAGCTATGCCTCACGTGAAACGCCGACGCGCGGCCGCGAGCTTGGCTTCTGGGAGCAGATTTTCGGGACGATCGGCAATGTCGCCCTGCCGCGTACGGATGAGGCGACCCCGGGCAACCCGACCGGGCGCCGTTAAGCCGCTTTCTGGAGCGGGTCTTCATCTGGAAAGAAGGCCGCGAGGGTCCGGGCGAGTGGTTCAGAGGCTGAAACGTCGCCAGGTTTGACCCGTACGAGCGGGATGCCGGCCTCCGCAAACACCTGATCCACCAGCGCGTCGCGGGTCTTGCGATCCGCGCGGTCGTGGCTCGCATCATCGACCTCAACAGCGAACAGGATATCGCCCGCCAGATTGATGATGGCGAAGTCAACGTGTTTGGCGCTGATCTTGTTGAACGCCGATTGCCAGGCGGAGCGGTCGCCGCCCGCTTCAACCTCAATCAAGTCTGCAATCCGCACCATTGGGCAGATATAGGCTTGTCTGCGCAAGAGCCGGTACAGGTCGCGAAACGCGGCAAGCTCGGCCCGTGTCATCAGCGAGGTCTTGCCTTGATAGGTTGCAACCGGCGCCGCGGCCTCGGTCTGGGGGGATACAGTGTCGGCGGGCTCTTGCAGGTTGAATGTGACCCTGCTTCGTCGACGCTTGCGCAGTTTGTACTTCACGATCATCGCCATCGTCACGCAACTGATCACCGCAAAGCCGAGCAGCCCCGCGAGCATATTCGAACTGAAATCAACCATGTTTATCCCTCCGCCATGGGAATGGTTGAAGCCTAGGAGGTTAGCCTTGATATCGGTAAAAAAATATATGCACGAATTGACCGTATCGTTTAACACATTGGAGGGGCTGGACCCGGCCCTCGTGGCGCGCTGCTTGCAGGCCGGACAGTGCGACCTTTTCTTAAGCGATTAGAGTGATTTGTGCAGATGGATGATATTCGCCGATTGACCGGACTGGATCAGACAGCAAGCAGTGAGACCATGTCTGATCTCGATCATCAATTCGACACCAAGCTCGCCACGCTTTTGCGTTTCATCTATCCCGGCCACGATATCAGGACGCTGGCCGAGCAGGCGCAGGCCGCGTTCTGGCCCGACGGCAAAGGCATGCGCGAGGTCCCGCGCACGCCGGAAGACCGCGGCCAGTGGAGTGAAGCCGACGCGCTGATGATCGCCTATGGCAACTCGATTGTTGATGGCGAACACAAGCCGCTCGATCTGATGCTCGATTTTCTGCTGCGCTATGTGCGCGAGGCGGTGAGCGGGGTACATATCCTGCCCTTCTTCCCGTTTTCGTCCGATGAAGGCTTTGCGGTTACCGACTATCGGGCGGTAAATCCGGTGCTCGGCGACTGGGCCGATATCAACCGGATTGCCGAAGATTTCACGCTGATGTCGGATCTGGTGCTCAACCATGTCTCAAGTCAGGGCACCTGGTTCAGCGACTATCGCCAGGGCAAAGCGCCTTATGACAAATTCTTTTTCGAAGCCTCGCCTGAAGATGACCTGAGCGAGGTCGTGCGACCGCGCACCAACGACTTGTTGCGGGAGGTCGAGACCGCCAATGGCGTGAAACATGTCTGGTGCACGTTCAGTCACGATCAGGTTGATTTGGATTTCACCAATCCGGACGTGCTGTTTGAATGTTTGCGCATCATGCGCCTGCACATTGAAAATGGCGTGCGGATCATTCGCCTCGATGCGGTGGCGTTTATCTGGAAAGAGATTGGCACAAACTGCATTCATCTGCCGCAGACTCATGCGATCGTGCAGCTGTTGCGGCTGCTGCTCGATTATGAGGAAGAGCGCGTGGTCTTGCTCACCGAAACCAATGTGCCGAATGCCGAGAACCTGTCCTATTTCGGCAATCGTAACGAAGCCCATTCGATCTATAATTTCTCGCTGCCGCCGCTGCTCCTGCACGCCATGCTGACCGGCACATCGCAGTACTTAAATCGCTGGCAGATGGCGATGCCGCCCGCGCCGCGGGGCTGCGCCTATCTGAATTTCAGCGCCAGTCATGACGGGATCGGCATGCGCCCGGCCGAGGGCCTGCTCCCTCAAGATGACCTCAACCTGCTCTGTGAGACCACGCAGAAGTTCGGCGGGCTGATCAATATGCGCGCGGTGCCCGGCGGGGGCGAAAAACCGTATGAGCTGAACATTACCTTCTTTGATGCGCTGAAAGGCACCGCTCAGGGGGAAGATGATTTGCAGTTTGAGCGCTTCATCTGTTCACAGACGATTGTCATGGGCATTGAAGGCATTCCAGCCTTCTACATCCATGCCCTGCTCGCCACCCATAATGATCACGAGGCGGTCGAGAAAACCGCCGTGAACCGGGCGATCAATCGCCATCGCTGGCATTATCCGGCCCTGCGCGAGCACCTCGCCAACGAGACCAGTATTCATAGCCGTGTGCTGACCGAAATGAGCCGGCGCCTCGCCATTCGCCGCGCGCAAAGCGCCTTCCACCCGAATGCAACCCAGTTCACCCTACAGCTCGGCGATGAGATTTTCGGCTTCTGGCGGCAAAACCTCTACCGGGACCAGTCCATCTTCGCCCTGCACAATGTCACCGACATGAAAGCCATCGTGCCGTGCGTGTCGCTTAACCTGATTGCCGGGGAGCAATGGGTCGATTTGCTCAGCGGCGAGGTCATCGACCCAGTCGACGGCGAGATCGAATTTGCGCCGTATCAAGCGCGCTGGATTACGAACCGGGCCTGGTAGGTGGCATCGTTGTTCCACCTGCTCCCCTGCTACCTAGTTAACATCGGGAAGCGCGTAGATTCGTTTTAGCTCCTGCGATTCTGCCTCTGTATCGAACGGAGCATCTCGCCAAACTTCGCATTCTGCCGTCGAATTGATCTCTCTGGTGTTGTCGTTCCAACAGTTATTTAAGTTCGGCAAGTAAGTGTCTTCTCCACCATTCAGATATTCGAATATATACGCCAAAGGGGGCGAACATCTGCAAGTCGAAGTGAACGCGTCGTCGTTATGCGGCGTCGCGATAATTAGCTGTGGAACCCCGACATTAAGTTGGTAGCCACATGAGCCGCCATCTTCGGGATAAGAATTGATCGTCACCAAATCTCCCGGGGACAGTTCGCCGTATCCCTCCAGAATGCGTACCTCATTTCCGACTATCCCTTCAGAGAAAAGCTGGCTTTGGATTGGAATGCCCCAGAAAACGAGATGATCATCAGTATAGTCGCTAACGGTATGCTCGAAGCTACATATACAGGAGCAGGCCATTGCTGACGTGGGTGATATCACCGCGAGAAGTCCGACAACGGATAGCGATTTCCACATAGTCTCTAGCTATCGACGCAACAGAACTTTTGCAAGTTTGCTCCTTCTATATGGGCTCACCCGCCCCCAAACTCGGCCTGATCCGCCGCGACGGCTTCGCGGATGCGTTTCATGATGCCGGGATGGGCGGCGGTGACGCGGCTCCAGTTGGGGATGAAGGGGGTTTCCATCGGGTTCTCAACAAAGGCCTTGCCGGCATCAACGATGCTGGAGGCAAAAAGTTCAACCGCCTGTTCCTCAACATGGCGGTCCAGCGTCAGGCCATTGATTGTGGCGGCGGAATGGTACCACTCGATCTGGTCCAGCGCGGTGCGATAGTAGGTGGCCTTCAGGGCCCGGAAGGTTTCGCGGTGGAAGGTGATGCCGTCGGTCGCCAGCTTGCGGAACAGCGATTTGCAAATGTCCCGCGACATGCGTGAGAGGCCTTTGGTCTTGTCCTCTGGCGAGAGCGGCTGGTGCTTGTGATCATAATTGTCAGACAGCTCGACCTGACAAATCGCGCGCTGGTTGATGTTGCGCCAGGCTTCCGACAGGACGCCGATTTCGAGCCCCCAATCAGACGGCACGCGAATGTCTTTGACGACATTGATGTTCATCGCGAACTCGCCAGCGAGCGCGTAGCGAAAGCCGCGCAGATAATCGAGATACTCCGACGGCCCGAGCACTTTGCTAAGCGCCATCAGGATCGGCCCGACCAGCAATCGATTGACGCGGCCATTGAGCTTGCCGTCGGCAACGCGCGGATAATAGCCTTTGCAGAACTGATACGGAAATTCCGGGTGGCTGACCGGATAGAGCAGCCGGGCCAGCATGTTGCGATCATAGGTCAGAATATCGCAATCGTGCAGACCGACCACATCAGCGCGGCGCCCCGCGAGGGTGTAGCCGAAACAGTACCAGACATTACGCCCCTTGCCTTCGCGGATCGGGGCGACGCCCGCTTCACTGAGATCGGCATCAATCGCCCGCAGGCGCGGCCCGTCATTCCACAAGACAGAGTGCTTTTGCGGCAGGCGGGAGAAGAACTGACAGGCATGGCGGTACTGATCAGCATCGGCGCGGTCGAGCCCGATCACGACATGATCGATATAGTCGGCATGGCTCAGCTCATCGAGAATACGTGGCAGGGCCGCGCCCTCGAGCTCTGAAAAGAGCGAGGGCAGGACGAGCCAGATGTTTCGCTCGCTGGCAAAACTGCGCAACTGGGTTTCGAGCTGTTCGGTCGAAGTGGTGCGCAGATTGTGGAGGGTCGCAATCTGTCCGTTCTGATGAAAGTCTGCCACGTCGTTTCCTCTTAACTGCTGTTAGTCGGCCGGGTCCAGGACCTGCTTTAATCGCTGCAGAACCGCTTCGTTCCAGCCATAGGGCCCCGGTTTGGTCGTTCGCACAACCCGACTGCTCGATTCTGCACTCATTTCCGGGAGGGGTGCACTGTGCGGATTGGCGATGATCACACCGAAATCCGCCGCCTCGATCATCTCGGTGTCGTTTGGCGCATCGCCGAGCGCGAGGGTGACCGGTCGATGGTCAGGTGTTGTGTAGCGGGCGATGATCTCCGCCATGCGGTCGGCTTTGACGCTGCCAAAGGAAAGCGTGAGAAACCGGCCGCCGCGTCGCATATGGACGCCCTGCGCCTCTAAGGCGGTTTTGAACGCCGCCAACGAAGCGTCGTCTCCGGACCAGATGCCGGGCTCTGAAAACTGTCTTTGGCCTGCGCGTTCAGCCGCCTCCAGCGGCAGGCCGGTCTGTTCAGCAATACCGTCCGGCCCCCAATCACTGAAGGAGCGATACTGCGCACGTAAATCGGGCGGCGCAGCGTTGAGGGCCTCGATCAATTTGGCATATGTCGCGCCATCCTCCGTGGACGGAGCATCATGGTCGTCGGGGGGTAAGATCCCGGCACCATTCTCGACGATGGCCGGACAATCGGCGAAGCCCATGTCTGCGCGAAGGCCTGCCATTTCAGCGGCCGTCTTGGAGCTTGAAAGGACGAGAATACAGCCACTGGCGCGCAGGCGATTGAGCGCGCTGCGGGCGGGCTCAAAGCTGTACGTATCATGGTCCAGCAAGGTCCCGTCGAGATCAGAGAAGACGATCAGCGGCGGCGTCTCCGGTCGCAGCGGGAAGCAAAGCTCCACCTCGCGGCGGGTGTTCACACAGATGCAGTGACCCGCACGCACCCCACCGCTCAGCATGCGCTTTGTCAGGCGTTCATAGTGGAGAATGAAGGTCTCGATCCAGGCGCGGCGGTCTTCGGGTAGGGTGCCCGGCGCGAGGCCGAAGGTCGTCTCTTCTTGCTGGAGGCGCCAGCCGAGGACGGCATCGAAACTTGGGGCCATCAGATGGCAAAATGCGTCAGCGCGGTCCCACAGGGCGGCATAAGGCCCGGCGAGCTGATCCTCCTGATACCGGCGCCAGATGCCATCTGTATCCTGTGCTTCGACAGGGTTCATAGGTGGCTGAGATGGGGCTTCGGGGTCCGGCAGCGCGCCGATCAGCCAACCTTCGAGAATGATCGCCTTTGGCTGACCGACAAAGACCGGGCTGTCCGCGTCAGGCTTGCGATCATCAATGCGTTTGTCGAAGGCCGGGAGCGGCGTCTTTGTGTCCGGCCCCGCGGCGCGGAGTTGATCAATGGTGGCGTGGATCAGATCCAGGTCATGGGTGCCGGGTGGGCCGCGGGTTTCGAACAGGGAATGGACCGTGTTGGCCAGCGCCAACCGTTCAGCCTTTGTCAAGTAAAACTCATCAATCCCGAGCACCGCAATCCGATCCTCGAAGTGGGCCTGAACGGCCTTTAACGCCGTGGACTTGCCGAGCCCCTGCGCCCCTGACACCAGGAGCAATGGGACGTCAGTCTGTGCAGCCCTGATCTGCGTCTCAATCCAGTTGATGAGTTCGTGTTTCACGCCCGACGATCGCCCCTTATTTCGGTAATTCGAAATTGCGCCGCGAAAACTGTCAAGGCATGGCCGCACCCTCGCCTAAACGAAACGGTTCAGCACGTTTTCAAGCCATTCCTGACGTCCTGATCGCGGCTTGGGGTCAATGCCGCCCGCTTCGACCCGGCTCGCAATCTCCTCCAGCGACGCCTCTTGCAGGAGCCATTTGCCAAGCTCGCCCTCCCAGTCGGCATAGCGGTCATTGAGGAACCGCTCATAGGAGCCCTCTTCCAGGATGGCGGCCGCAGACAGAAGACCGCGCGCCAGGGCATCGACCCCGCCGATATGGCCATGGAACAGATCGGCGGCATCAATACTCTGGCGCCGGACTTTGGAGTCGAAATTGAAGCCGCCCGTATCGAACCCGCCATGCTTCACAATGTGCAGCATCGACCGGGTGATATCGAGCGGGTCCATCCAGAATTGATCGGTGTCCCAGCCATTCTGCGGATCGCCGCGATTGGCATCGACGGAGCCGAAAATACCGTGCGCGAAGGCCATTGCAATTTCATGATCCATCGCATTTCCAGCAAGCGTGGCGTGGTTGGTTTCGATATTGACTTTGACATCCTCAAGCAGGTCCAACCGTTTCAGGAAGCCATACACGGTCTGGGTGTCGCGATCATATTGATGCTTGGTCGGCTCATGCGGTTTCGGTTCGATCAGGAGCGGGCCTTTGAAGCCAATCTTGTGCTTGTGCTCGACCGCCAGCGCGAGCATGCGCCCGAGCTGCTCCAGCTCACGCCCCGTATCGGTGTTGAGCAGAGTGTCATAACCTTCGCGCCCACCCCAGAGCACATAATTCTCACCGCCCAGCCGGTGCGTGGCTTCGAGCGCCTGTTTGATCTGCATGGCCGCACAGGCAAACACTTCCGGGTCCGGGTTGGTTGCGGCGCCTGACATATAGCGCGGATGCGAGAAGACATTTGCCGTGCCCCAGAGGAGTTTCACGCCGGTGCGCTGCATCTGAGCGGCGATCGGATCGAGGATACGGGCGAAATTCTCCGTGTGCTCGACCATGGTTTCAGCCGGGGCCATGACGTCGACATCGTGGAAGGCAAAATAAGGCCAACCCAGACGCTCAAAAAAGCCGAACGCAATCTCCAGCTTCGCCTCGGCCATGGCCTGGCCTTCGAGCTGTTGCCAGGGCCGATTGAAGGTTCCCGCCCCGAACACATCAAAACCGTCCCAACAGAATGTGTGCCAGTAGCAGACAGACGGGCGGAGATGGTCCTCCATCCGCTTGCCGAGCACGACCCGATCCTTGTCATAGAAGCGGTACGCCAGCGGATTATCGCTCGCCGGTCCCTCATAGGTGATCTTGCCAATGCCGTCGAAAAAATCGGTTATGTCAAACATCGGATACGGTCCCCGAAAGCAAGTGTTTGGTCGAGCTGTAGAGTTGCCGAAATCTTGGAAGCTTGTCAGCCATAATCTGAATATCTGCGCTTGACGGTTCGATGACTGTCTCAATCGATGGAGCTGCGAAGTCGGCTCGCCGCGCACCGGAGGCGCCCATTTGAGCCAGTCGCGCCGCGCCGAGTGCCGGTCCGACATCGGCATATTTGCGGTAGGTGAGAGGCCGCGCCAGGGCGGCTGAGAGGATGCGCCCCCAATAGGCCGATCGCGAGCCGCCGCCGATGACGGTGATGGTCTCAATCTCGGCGCCCGATGACAGCACATCAAGGCCATCCGCGAAGCCAAGGGCGACCCCTTCAAGCACCGCCTGCCCGATCGCCGCCGGATCGCTGTCATGGGTGAGATCGAACAGCAGGCCGCTCGCATGCGGATTATTGTGAGGGGTGCGTTCGCCGGAGAGATAGGGGAGAAAGATCGGCCCGGCATCACCGAACCGCCCGGCGGACTCTGCCGCTGCGATCAGGTCAGCTGCACTGGCTGCACCAGTGAGACGCGCGGCCCAGTCAACGCAGCTGGTCGCCGACAACATGACCGACATCTGATGCCAGAGCCCTGGCAGGGCATGGCAGAACGTGTGGACGCCACTTTCGGCATTTGGGTGATAGGCGTCATCTGCAGCGAACAGCACGCCTGACGTGCCGAGCGACAGGAAGGCATCACCGGGCGCCGTGACACCGACGCCGACAGCGCCTGCCGCATTGTCGCCGCCGCCACCTACGATCGGTGTGTCGGGCGGCAGGCCCCAGGCCTCCGCCACCGCTTTCCGGAGCCCGCCTGTGACCTCAACCCCTTCATAGAGATCCGGCATATGAGCCGTCGAAAGACCGCAAGCCTTCAGCAAAGTGTCCGACCACTCGCGTCGCGCCACGTCCAGCCACAGCGTACCGGCCGCGTCAGACAGGTCGGTGGCATAGTCGCCTGACATGAGCAGGCGGACATAGTCCTTGGGCAAGAGCACTTTTGCGACCCGTTTGAAGATGTCAGGCTCATGCGCTGCCAGCCAGATGAGTTTGGGCGCGGTAAAGCCTGGCATGGCGAGATTGCCGGAAATGGTGGTGAGATCGGGAACGCGTTCGTGCAGGGTCTTACAGGCGGCTTCGCTGCGCCCGTCATTCCACAGGATGGCCGGGCGCAGCGGCTGGTCTTCAGGATCGAGCAGGGTTGCCCCATGCATCTGACCGGAGAGGCCAATCGCGGCCACGCCCGATCGCTCATGGGCGGGCAAGGCGCGGACCGCCTGCTCTGTTGCGCGCCACCAATCGGCTGGATCCTGCTCTGACCATAAAGGGCGAGGCCGACTGACGGTGAGCGGGGCAGTCGCCTGGGCGACGACCTCGCCATCGGCGGCCATCAGAATGGCTTTGACCCCTGACGTGCCGATATCGATGCCTAGGAACATTCTGTGTTGGGTCCTTTCAGATCGTCTCCGGCCGGTCGCGCCGGTTCGAACCTCTTTGGTGGATCACACTAGCGCTATTATACGCCGCCTCACTTGACCAGTATCAGGCGCTCAACTCATCGAACTTGGCTCGAGATCAGCGAAGCGGATGTAGTTCCCAGACAAAGGCGTAAGATCCCGAACCGACCCGATATGGCGGCAAAGCATCGGGGCCGCAAACCGCCGTTCCCAGTCCGCGCTGGGCGACATCAATCCGTACTTCATGGGCTGTCCGGTCCGCAGACAGCGCCTCCAGCTGAGCCAGGGTTTCAGCTTCGTCAAGGTCGGCTGTGTGATGCGGGCGGGCCGTAAAGCCAAGCGGTTGTGGGAATGCGATCTTCATTCCCCCGCCAGCCGGATCCATGAGCGTGAACTGCCTCGCCGCTTCATGTGCGCCATATTCCTGTGGTCGGACATAGGGGTGGTATTGCTCTTCTACGCTCGAGGACCAGTGCCCGATGGTCTGCGCACTTTTCCGATCGGGGTAGGATTCGTCTGGTCCCAGGCCGTACCAGTCGAGATGTGAGAGGCGTTTGGGGACGTGGAAGCGAAGGCCCACCCGCGGCAAATCTGTCCAGGCCTCAGGCAGGTCGATGCGCTCATGGATGGTGGCCTTGTTGTCGTCCAAGGACCACAGCGTCTCGTGTGTCAGCGCCAGGCCATCTGCGCCTTGCCAAGTTCGGCGGAATAGAAGCTGGTCCGTCTCGCCAGCCCGCCCGGTTGAGACGTCGTAGGACTGCAGCTTCAGGTGATTGAGTCCGAGAGCGACCCAGTCGGCGCATTTAGTCGGCAAGTAGGTTCGATGCCCCGGTTTGCCGCCATCATTGTCAGTCGGTGGACGCCAGACGCTCACGTCGATATCGCTGACAATGACGGGTTGGCCGCTGACGCTGATGGTCTGGATATGGTTGTCCGCATCCAAGGCGACTTCAATCGCGCCTCGACTGAATTGTGAGCCGGTCAGTTCTGTCGGCGAGTGCGCGGGTTTTGGTGGAGATGGACGCTGTTCTGACTGAAGTTGGAGCTGATCCCAGCCAACCACGTGTCCCCCTTCAGCCCAATCCATGTCCTGTTTCAATCGCCACTCAATCAGCAGATGGACCTCGCCCTGATGCTCTTCAGACAGGTGGACCGGGCTGGCGATGGTTCGGGTTTCGCCGGGGTTCAGTATCACCGGGAGTTCGCCGGAGTCTTTCACTTCGCCGGACAGTTGCAGCGTCCAGTGACAGGTGAGGTCGGCGGTGGTCTCGATCACGCGCCGACTTGAAAGTTCGATCTCGCCATTTGATGTCAGTTTCGCCGTCACCGGACGGGCCGCCCATTGATACTCGCGCAAGGCCGGGTGCGGCGTGCCGTCTGGGCCGGTCAGGCCGTTGATGCAAAAGGCCCCATCGTTGGGTTCATCGCCAAAATGGCCGCCATAGGCCCAGTAGAACCGCCCCTC
This sequence comes from Henriciella sp., assembly GCA_030066975.1. Lineage (GTDB taxonomy): Bacteria > Pseudomonadota > Alphaproteobacteria > Caulobacterales > Hyphomonadaceae > Henriciella. The sequence goes on from JASJAO010000002.1 coordinate 87,668, forward strand.
CGCGTCGGTCTCGGCAAGGCCCTGATCGCGCCAGTCCCAGACAAAACCGCCGCCCAGCGCCGGTTCGCTGTAAAACGCCTCGACATATTCGCTGAGCGAGCCGTTGGAATTGCCCATGGCATGGGAGTATTCGCAGAGGATCATCGGGCGATCATCAAGCCTGGTCGCTTCGGCCCAACGCGCCCAGGACACGCAGAAATCAATTGGCGCATACATCGGGCAGACTATGTCTGTTGCGGTTGTCTCGGATCGTTCGGGGGCGGCGTTGGCAAGCGTGTTGTCCCATTGAAACATCCGCCCGAAGCGCGGCGTGCAGGCGCCCTCATACTGAACGAAACGGGTCGGATCGATACGCCGGGCGAGCGCGGCAGCAGCGTCATGGCCCGGGGCATGGCCGGACTCGTTGCCGGTCGACCAACCGATGATGCAGGCATGATTGCGGTCGCGCGCCACCATGCGGGCGGTGCGCTCGACAATGGCCTGTTGGTAGTCAGGATGATGCGAAACGTCATTGTAACGCCCATGGCACTCGACGTTCGCTTCATCGATCACGTACAGCCCGAGCTCATCGCAGAGATCAAGCAGGGCTGGATCGTTCGGATAATGCGCGGTGCGAACGGCATTGATGTTATGCTGCTTCATGGTCAGCAGTTCGGCGTGCATCTCGTCCTTTGAGACGGTTTTCCCATTGATGGGATGATGGTCGTGGCGATTGACGCCAATGAGTGTGACCGGTCGGCCATTCACCTTCAGGCGGCGTTCCCCGAACTCGACCCGTCGAAACCCGATCCAGAGTGTCGTCGCTTCACGGGTCTGTCCGTCAGGCGAGATCAGCTCAACAAGAAGACGATAGCGCGTGGGGCGCTCCGCACTCCAGGGTAAGGCGTTTGGCACGTTAAGCCGCAGCCGGGCCTGATACCCGTAAAAGCAATGCGCGATGATCAATTGGTCCATCGCATGCCCCGACGTGTCGAATTGTGCCACCGGAACAGAACCTGTCTCAGCAACCTTGCGACCTGTCTGATCAAGCAACGTTCCGTAGACGGAATATCCTTGCGATTCGCCCGCAATAGTGGCCGTGACTGAAGCCATGCCGTCGCCGGTTGCGGCGTCGAAATCGGCGACCACAGTGACGTCAGACATATGCGTTGAGGCCCGCGACTCCAGAAACACAGACCGATGCAGGCCGCCATGGTTCCAATGGTCCTGATCCTCAATCCAGGTCGCATCTGACCAGCGGATCACCATCAGGGCGAGCGTATTGTTGCCGGGTTTTTGATGCGGTGTGAGATCGAAAGCGCTCGGCAGGCGGCTATCCTTGCCCATGCCGACAAATGCTCCATTGCACCAGACAAGTACGACGCTTTCAAAACCGCCAATGTGCAGGTGGGTCTCCCGATCAGCCCAGCTGTCTGGCAACTCAAAAGACTGGCGATAGAGCCCGGTCGGATTTTGCTCCGGCACATTGGGTGGGCGCTCCCCCGTGAACGGCATCAGCCAGTTGGCATAATGTGGGAGGTCGCCTGTCTCCTGACGGGTCCAGACGCCGGGCACCTGAATGTCCCGCCAGGCGGCGGCGTCGAAGGCTGGCGCGGTCCAGCCGCGCGGCGCTTTGGTCGGCGCGTCGATCAGGTCGAAACGCCAAGTGCCGTCCAGGCTGAGACGCCACGGATTACCCTCGCCCGCGAAAGCCTGCTGCGGGCTCGGAAACACCTCCAGGGTCGCGCCGGTTGTCAGGCGATTGATGTGCGTGAGGTCTGGCCGCAAAAGCGTGCTGAGCGGAAGCGGTAGAGTTTCGAACACCGTCGCCGAGATCAATGTCATCTTGTCCTTTCAGGCTCCGGCTCGTGCGCAAAGCCCCGTCGCTTATGCGCCAAAGAACCTATAGCTTCGTCATCGAAGGGCGCAATTGGGCGGTGACGCCTGCGTCTGACACGACATAAAGGCTCACTCTATAGGTTGGGAACATATAATCGATTGGATCAATTGGTCTGATCGAACTATAAAGTTAATCAGTAAAACAGCTCAGACAAACTGACAGGAGAAAATATGGCTGACGATATGAAATGTCCGGTGATGCATGCCACCGGGAACATCGCGAACCAGGGCTGGTGGCCAGAACAGGTCAACCTTAAAATCCTCAACCAGAACGCGCCGCAGGTCAGCCCGCTCGGCGATGAGTTCGACTATGCCGAAGCGTTCAAAAGCCTCGATTATCAAGCGCTGAAGAAAGATCTCGCCGACCTGATGACCGACAGCCAGGACTGGTGGCCCGCTGACTATGGCAACTATACCGGCTTGTTCGTCCGCATGGCCTGGCACTCGGCCGGGACCTACCGCACCTATGATGGTCGCGGCGGTGCCAATTCCGGGTCACAGCGCTTTGCGCCACTGAACAGCTGGCCGGACAATGGTAACCTCGACAAGGCACGGCGCCTGTTGTGGCCGATCAAGCAGAAATACGGCAACAAAATCTCCTGGGCCGACCTGATGATTCTGGCCGCAAATGTCGGCATGGAAACCTGTGGCCTGAAAACATTTGGCTTTGGCGGCGGCCGGGCTGACTGGTTTGAGCCAGAGGAAGACATCTATTGGGGCCCGGAGAATGAGTGGCTCGCTGCCTCCGGCAATCCGAACAGCCGTTATGCCGGACAGCGCGACTATAAGAGCTCTGACGCCGACGCGAACAAGCTCGACACGCCGCTGGGCGCTGTGATGATGGGCCTGATCTACGTCAATCCGGAAGGTCCGGATGCGGTGCCAGATCCGCTCGCTGCCGCCCATGACATCCGCGTGACGTTCAAGCGCATGGCAATGGACGATTATGAAACCGTCGCGCTGACCGCCGGTGGTCACACCTTCGGAAAAGGCCATGGCGCCGGACCAGAAGACCTGGTGGGCGTGGAGCCGGAAGGCGCGCCCATGGAGCAAATGGGCTTTGGCTGGATCAACAGCCACGGCGCCGGCAAAGGTGACGACACCACCACGGCTGGCTTCGAAGGGCCTTGGACGCCGACGCCAGACCAGTGGAACATGGAGTATTTCGAGAACCTGCTGAAATATGAGTGGGAGCAGGTCAAAAGCCCGTCTGGTCACGTCCAGTGGGCACCGAAGCCGGGCCAGGGCGCCCCTGAGCCCCCAATGGCACATGACCCGTCCAAGACGCAGCCGCTGATGATGACGACGGCAGATATGGCCATGAAAATGGACCCGGACTATGCCAAGATTTCACAGCACTTCCTGGACAACCCGGATGAGTTTGCCGACGCTTATGCGCGCGCCTGGTTTAAACTGACCCACCGCGATATGGGCCCGATTGATCGCTATCTCGGCGAAGAAGTTCCAGCCGAGCAGCTGATCTGGCAGGACCCCGTGCCCAAGCATGAAGGCGCTGTGGTCAACGAGGCCGAAATTGCCGAGCTGAAAACCGTGATCCTGTCTTCAGGCCTGTCGGTCTCACAGCTGGTCAACACAGCCTGGGCGTCTGCCTCAACCTTCCGCGACTCTGACAAGCGCGGCGGCGCGAATGGCGCACGTATTCGCCTCGCACCGCAAAAGGACTGGGACATCAACGCCGGAACAGGCGCGGTGATTTCAGTGCTCGAAGGCATCCAGTCAGACTTCAATGCCAGCGGCACGAAGATCTCTCTGGCTGACCTCATCGTGCTCGGCGGCTGCGCAGCAATCGAAAAGGCGAGCGGGGCAAGCGTTCCGTTCACGCCGGGCCGGGGTGACACCACCCAAGAGCTGACCGATGTGGAGTCTTTCGATGTTCTGGAGCCGAAGTTTGACGGTTTCCGCAACTATAAGAACACCGCAGACCCACGCTCAACCGAAGCGCTTCTGGTCGACAAGGCGCAGCTGCTGACGCTGACCGCGCCGGAAATGACGGTGCTCGTTGGTGGCCTGCGGGTACTCGGCGCGAATGCGGGTGGCTCTAGCCATGGCGTTCTGACCGACAATGTCGGCACGCTGAGCAATGACTTCTTCGTCAATCTGCTCGACATGAGCACGGAGTGGAAATCCACAGACGGCTCAGAAGAGACGTTCGAAGGGCGGGATCGTGCAACGGGTGCGGTCAAGTATACCGGCACACGCGCGGATCTGGTCTTCGGATCAAACTCCATCCTGCGCGGCATTGCCGAGATCTATGCCCAGTCCGACAGCAAGGAGCGGTTCACGAAAGACTTCATCGCCGCATGGGATAAAGTCATGAACGCGGACCGGTTCGACCTCTAGTCGAGACCGCTTCTGCAAAAATCGAAATCCCGGCAGCCTCGCGCTGCCGGGATTTTTTATATGTCGTGCTTCTCGGTCTTGTTGGCGCCGGTCACTTCAATGCCTCGCGTGCAGCCAAGGTTGGGGATATCCAGCATGACTTTGTAAGTCATCCTTGGCACGAGCCGGGCACCAATCGGGCGTCGCTGCCGCTCAGTTCAAGCGCGCTGATAAATTACTCCGCCGGAGCGAGCTCTGGAGCGCTTTCGGCTTCGGATTCAAGACGGCGGGCCACATCCCCCGGAGAGCCCGAGCCGCGTGCGATCAGGGCATAAGCTGTGGGCACGAAAAGCACCGTGACCAGCACGGCTGAGATCACGCCATAGAGCACCACGATGCCGATCGCGGCGCGGGTTTCTGCGCCAGCCCCACTGGACAGGATAAGTGGCAACGTGCCCGCCGCAGTGGTCAAGCCGGTCATGATGATCGGCCGGAAGCGTGCCATGGAGGCTTCTTTTAACGCGGCGTAGAATTCCTTGCCTTCGTCGCGAAGCTGGTTGGCAAATTCAACGATGAGAATGCCGTTCTTGGCCGCCAGACCAATCAGCATGATCAGACCAATCTGCGTGTAGATGTTCAGCGAATTGCCGGTGAGATAGAGACCGAGGAGCCCGCCCGCCAGCGTCGCCGGAACACAGAGCATGATGATCACCGGGTGGCGATAGCTTTCAAATTGCGCCGCCAGAACCAGGAACACAATGATCAGGCCGGTAGCGAACACAAACAGGATCGACTGACCGGAGGTTTTGAAGTCCAGAGATTGCCCTTTGAAATCGATCGTCGCTTCGGTCGGCAACACATCGCGTGCCAAGGTCTGCATCGCGTCGAGCGCCTCACCGAGCGTCGTGCCATCTGCAAGCCCCGCCTCAATGGTAATTGCGCGGACGCGGTTATACCGGTTCAGCGTGGGGCTGTCGGCAATCGCAGAGATGCTGATCAGGTTGGAAAGCGGGATCAGCTGCCCGGACCGATCTGAGCGCACATAGATATTCTCGACATCGTTCGGATTATTCTGGTCAGAGCGGAGCCCTTCCAGGATCACATCATACTCTTCCCCGCCATCTATATACGTCGTGACACGTCGGGAACCGAGCATGGTCTGGAGCGTGGTGCCGATATCAGCCACCGTCACCCCGAGGTCTGCGGCGCGGTCATAATCGACCTGGACGCGGTATTGCGGTTGGGTTTCCTTATAGTCCCAGTCAATGTCGACCAGGCCGGGATTGTTCTCTTCCAGCGCGTCCACAAAAATGTCCCGCCATTCGACCAACTGTTCATAACTCGGCCCGCCAAGGACGAACTGAACCGGTTTTCCGGTGCCACCGCCAAGCCCCTGTCGCATAATCGCAAAGGCACGCACGCCGGGAAGGTCGGACAGTTGTCGATTGAACTCGCCGATAATCTCCTGCGCCGGGCGGCGGGCGCTCCAATCGTTCAATGTGACAATAATGAACGCCTGATTGAAGGCTGAGGAACCAAACCCTGGTGCGCGGAACAGGAGGCGGTTGACCTCCGGCGGGTTGCCGTTCTGGCTTTCCGTATAGGGCAGGAAGCGGCGCTCGATCTCGTCGATATAGCGCTCCATAAAGGCAAAAGACGCCCCTTGCGGGCCGCGTACGGCGACAAAGAAGGCGCCGCGGTCTTCGGTCGGTACGTATTCCTCTTCCACCATGGTTGAGAGCTGATAGCCGCCGGCAAACAGGCCGATCAGCAGGGCGCCCACCACAATCGGGCGCCGGATGAGCCGATCAAGTACCCAGCCATAGCCACGTCTCAAGACGCGGAACGCCCCGTCCACCGTGCGCGGCAACCACGTCGACGCCCCTTGCTTCTGGCGCGCCTTTAACAGTTTTGAGGCAAGCATCGGCGTCAGCGTGAGCGCCAACAGGCTCGAGAAAGCGACAGCTGCGGCGATTGTCAGTGCAAACTCGGTGAACAATCGCCCGACATCCCCTTGCAGGAAGGTGATCGGGACGAAAACCGAAATCAGAACCAGGGTCGTGGCGATCACGGCGAAGCCAACCTGCCGGGTTCCACGATAAGCGGCGACGAGGGGCGTTTCCTTTTCCTCGTCCATGCGCCGCGAGATGTTTTCCAGCACCACAATGGCGTCATCGACCACCAGGCCAATCGCAAGCACCAGGGCCAGGAGCGTTAGCAGGTTGATCGACAGGCCAAGCGCATAGAGCGCGATGAACGTCGCGATGAGCGAGATCGGCACCGTAATCGCCGGAATGATCGTCGCGCGGACGCTGCCCAGAAACAGGAAGATCACCAAGGTGACGAGGCCAACTGCAATTGCCAGCGTGGTGTAAACCTCTCGGATGGACGCGGAAATGAATACCGAACTGTCGAAACTGCGGGCAATGATCATGCCTTCCGGGAGGGTTTCATTCAGGCGTTCAGCAAGGTCCTTGGCGGCATTGGCGACATCCACCGTGTTGGCGGTCGACTGTTTGACGATGCCAAGCCCCACCATCGGAACCCCATTGCCGCGGAACATGTTGCGGTCTTCCACGGTGCCGCGTTCAACCCGGGCTACATCGCCGAGACGAACCAGATAGCCGTCTTCGCCCTCAGCAATCACCAGGCTGGCAAACTGTTCCGGGGTCTGGAACGCCCGGTCGATGCGCACGGTGTAAGATCGTGTGCTCGATTCAATGCTGCCGGCGGGCGCTTCGATATTCTCCCGCCTCAAGGCCTGTTCAATATCGGCGACGGTGAGATCACGCGCCGCCAGAGACCGCCGGTCAATCCAGATGCGCAAGGCATAGTTGCGCGAGCCGCCAACCCGAACCCGGGCAACCCCGTCCAGGGCTGAAAAGCGATCCACGAGATAGCGTTCGGCATAGTCCGTAATCTCCGGACTGGTCAGGTTTTCAGCCGCAAGGTTGAGCCAGATGATCACGTCATCATTGGAGTCGGCTTTCTCAACTTCGGGCGGATCAGCATCTTCTGGCAAATTGTTGGCGAGCCCGGATATCCGGTCGCGAATATCATTTGCTGCCGCATCGATGTCCTGGTTGACGCCAAACTCAATCGAAATGCGCGAGCGGCCATCGCTCGAATTGGAGTTGATAAACCGAATGCCTTCAACGCCCGCGATGCGATCTTCAATCAGCTGGGTAATCCGGGTCTCAACCACACTGGCCGAAGCGCCGGGATAACGGGTGTCGATTGAGACAATCGGGGCGTCAATGTCGGGATATTCCCGCAAGCTGAGGCGATCAAATGAGACCAACCCGAAAATGATCAGGACCAGCGAGATGACCGAGGCAAAGACAGGGCGCTTGATCGAAATATCAGACAGCAACATCGGGCTTGTCTCCTAGTTGCCGGCGCCTTGGGCGGACGGCCCGGCGGCCGCACCATTGCCGAGGACCATTGACTCCGGTTCCAGAATGTCTCGATCGCGAATAACCACAGGCGATCCTTCGCGCACCCGAATGATCCCTTCAGTGATGATCAGATCCCCGCGATCCAGGCCGTCCCGGACTTCAACATAACCGTTGCTGCGCTGACCGAGCTCTACAAGAATGCGACGCGCGACGCGGCCGTCTTCTTCCTCACGCACGACCCAGACAAAGGATTGCGGTCCAATCGGTTGGATGGCGCTTTCCGGCACCGCCAGATTGACCCGTGGCTCAGCCGTTACCGTCACGCGCATGAACATGCCTGAGCGCAGCAAAAGATCGTCATTTGGCAGGCTTGCACGGGCGCGCACTGAACGCGTGATCGGATCGATGCGATTATCGAGTGTTGCGATCGTCCCCTCGAACAGTTCGCCGGGCAGATCGTCGGTCTCAGCAAAGATCGCTGTGCCCGGCTGGACCGAGCGCAGGAAGGTTGAGGGCACATCGAAATCGAGGTTCATTTCACTGTCATCAATCAGGGTGGCCACGACGTCCCCGGCGCGCACAAAAGATCCGACGCTGACCTGGCGAAAGCCGAGAACGCCATCGAACGGCGCGACCAGAACGCGGTCTCTCTGGCGCGATTGCACCGCGCGCAGATTGGCTTCGGCGCTGTCGAGATTCCGCTGGGCTGCGTCAAGCTCCGACTGTGAAACGGCATCTGCTTCTGTCAGTCTGGAGATCCGCTCCAATTGACGACGCGCTTCTTCCACCGTGGCTTCGGACGCCTCGACAAGGGCGACCTGCTCGCGCTGGGCGAGGGATAACAGCGTTTTGCCTTCTCGCACACGCTGTCCGTCATCGAAAAAGATTGAGGTCACGCGATCAGCGACGTTGAGGGTCAGGTCGACCTGCTCATTCGGCTCGAGTGTCCCGAGCGCCTCGATCTCACGCGAGAAGCTCTGTTCCTGCACCGGTTCGACAAACACACTGGCCGGGCCGCCGCGCTGCGCAAAGGCCGGACCGGCGCTCGACGCGAGTATAAAGACAAGCGTTAGTAAATAAGTCCGTATCATCCGTTCAGGTCTTCCGATTGAGCCGCGGCATCGAGCGCGTCTGTTGTCCATACACCACCTAAAGCTCTATACGCAGTAATCGCCCGTCTGGTTGACTCTAATCGGCTTTGTTCCAAACGATCTTGCGCCGCGAGCAAAGTTCGCTGCGCATCAATCACATCGAGAAAGTCATCAAGGCCTTCCTCAAACCGCAAACGTGCAAGCTCTGCGGCCCGTTCCGCCGAGGCGGCCGAGGCTTCCAGATCGCTGCGCCGGGCAAGTTCCTGGGTATATTCCGTCAGCGCAATCTCGATCTCACCCAGGGCGGAGACGACTGTGTTTTCATAAGCGGCGAAGGCGGCTCTGGTCTCTGCGTCGGCAATCTCAATATCGGCCCGCACCCGCCTTAAATCGGGGCCATCCCAGCGAAGAGCTGGCCCCAGGCCAAACCCGAAACTGTCAACAACATCACCGGAATCGTCGAACAGCGCAAAGATATCCGCATTGAAGGTCAGTGTCGGAAACAGGTTGGCGCGTTCGACCTCACCAAGCGCCAGCAAGCTTGCAATGTCGGCTTCAGCAGCCCGAATGTCCGGCCTGCGGCGGATCAACCCTTCTGGCGTACCCACATTCAGGGCCTGAGGCGGTACGGGAATACCAGGCGTGGTTTCCAAGGCCTGCTGGACCAGAGGCGAAGCGGATGGACTGGCATAACCGGTGAGTGTGGCCAGACGCGCCGAGGCCGTCAGCAGGTCTGACTGAAACTGGGGCAGTGTCGCGAGCGTATCACGATACTGCGATTCTGCGCGTTCCAGATCCAACCGGGTCGCCCGGCCATTCTGTTCCAGCGTGTAGAGCAGATCCAGGCTGTCGGCCTGCAGCTCTGCATTTCGCTGCGCAACCGCGAGGCGCACCTGGCCGCCGCGCAAATCTGCATAGGCTCTCGCTGTTTCACCGGCGATAATCACCGCAACATCGCGACGCGCTTCTTCGGTGGCGACAAGATCAAACCGCGCGCTGTCGATCTCGGCTTCAATCCGGCCAAACGCATCATATTCCCAGCTGGCGCCCAGGGAGCCACTGGCCGAGAGTTCAATATCGGCATCATCTCTTGCTGCGCGGCCGAGATCAGCCGATGCGGTTGTCGTGGTCGAATAGGTCCGGCCGAGCAGTTGCGCCGCGAGCTGGGCCTTTGCGGTGTCGACATTGGCCTCAGCAAAGGCAAGTTCGCGGTTTCGTGACAGAGCCTCCTCGACCAAATCGATCAGCAGCGGGTCATCGAACTGGCGCCACCAGTCGCTTGTCTCCTCATCAATCTGCGCCTCCACCCCGGCGGCGTCAAAAGTCGCTGGGATGGCAACGATCATTTTCTGTTGCGGGGATGGTGGGGGAGTCGCGCAAGCGGCGAGGCCGCATGCCGTTGCAGCGAGACTGGCGGCGATCCGCGAGTGAGCACGTCGTTTCATACTCGGGCAGATAGTGCGTTTTCTGTAGATTCCATAGCTATGTGTCAGAAGTTCTCTCAACAATTAGACAGGACGCTCAGTTACGCGCCGACATCGACCACAGATCAGGCAATTTGCTGACAGGGATCGTGGTTTGCCGGTTCGAAATCAGGGCCGACCGCGCCACCATGTCCAACCCGATCGATCTTTCGAACCGATGGTCATGACAGGGTCAAACCTTCGAGTTCGCCAGCGTTGCGCCATTTGGCCAGGATCGAAAAGAACTCGTTCGGACCGCCGCCATAAGCCGTGTTCTGGCGCGAGCGCAGGTTCATTTGCCCCTCATTGTTGTAGTAACCAGGCGTACACGACTCAAAGAAATCCTGTCGCAAGATCGCTTTGTCGATAATCTTCTGAACCCAGGCTTCTTCGGCTTGCGGGGTGACTTCAACACGTGTGGCCTGACGCTTGCCCGCCTCTGATACGATATAGCCGATATGCTGAGATTGCTCCTCCAGCAGATGGGGATAATTCGCGGTGAACCCGGACTGGGTGACCCCCATCACCAACATGTTGGGGAAGTTGTGCACATGCATACCATGCAGACTGCGATAGCCCTCTTCCCAATAGCCGGACAAAGTCTGCCCCTCTCGTCCGGTGACGTCATAACCTGCACGGCGCGTATATTCGGTACCAACTTCGAACCCGGTCGCATAAATCAGACAATCGACTTCATAGGTTTGACCATTCGCGATCACGGCATTTTCAGTGATGCGATCAACGCCTTTACCATCGGTATCCACCAGGTGCACATTCGGGCGGTTGAAGGTCTGCAGATACTCGTCGTGAAAACAGGGGCGTTTGCAGAATTGGCGATACCAGGGTTTGAGCGCTGCGGCAGTATCTTCATCCTCAACCAGGTCATCGACGCGCGCGCGGACGGACTCCATTTTCTTGTGATCAGCGAGTTCAGCCAGTTCCATCAATCTCTTGGGGCTGAGGTCCTGATTGCCATTTTTGGACGCGATAAAAAGCAGGTTACGGATGATATCGGTCCAGCCATCCATGACCAGATCCACAGGCTCATATCCGCCTGAGACCAGCGTGTTGAAATTCTCCATCCGCTTGCGGTGCCAACCGGGCTCCAGCGAGGCCGCCCAGTCTGGGTCCGTCGGGCGATTGTCGCGCACATCGATCGAGGACGGTGTGCGCTGAAACACATAAAGCTGCTTCGCTGCCGCGCCGACATGCGGCACGCACTGTACCGCCGTCGCCCCGGTGCCGATGATGCCCACACGCTTGTCCTTGAGGCCGGTCAGGTTTCCGGTCGCATCGCCGCCTGTGTAGCCATAGTCCCAACGGCTGGTGTGAAAGCTGTGTCCCTTGAACGTCTCAACGCCCGGAATGCCCGGCAGTTTCGGCCGGTTAAGCGGTCCGTTCGACATGATCACAAAGTCAGCAGTGAGCCGGTCATCGCGATTGGTTTCCACGACCCAGACAGATCGGGCTTCGTCCCAATGCATGCCGGTGACTTCGGTTTGCAGCAGCGCCTTGTCGTATAGACCGTAATGGTCAGCGATCCGCGCGCTATGCTCCAGGATTTCAGGCGCGCTGGTGTAGCGCTCTGCCGGCATGAAGCCGGTTTCCTCCAGCAAAGGCAGATAGATATAGCTCTCAATGTCGCACGCGGCGCCGGGATACCGGTTCCAATACCAAGTGCCGCCGAAGTCCCCGCCTTTCTCAATCAGGCGTACATCACTCGCGGCCAGTCCATGATCGCGCAAACGTCCCCCCGCGAGCAAGCCGCCAAATCCGCCGCCAATCACAATGACATGGGTATGGTCGGTGAGGGGCGCGCGTTCTCGCCGCTCAATATAGGGATCATCGATGTAATGAGCGAAGTCGCCGACCATGTTGACGTATTGTTCATTGCCTTCTTCGCGCAGGCGTTTGTCACGTTCTCGGCGATACTTTTCCCTGATCTTGTCGGGATCAAAATCGATCCCCTCAATCCTTGTCCGCGCTGTGGTTGCCTCCGGCATTGGCGTCGTCCTCCCAGACAGATCCGCGGCATGTGGTCTGTAGCCACTTTCATGCTCGCGAGGTATCTCAGTCTAAATTTGACGGCATAGTCAAAAAAGGCAATCGATACCGCGGCGGCAATCACAAGAGCTGTCGCGAAGGCAGCCCCCGCACAGAATTGACACGCTGCCTTAAAAGCTCGACCGCTGACGATGGGGAGAGTTTTGAGAGACTATGAAAACCGCGTTCGAAACCGTTAAGCCGCGCGTTGAAGCGCCCGCCGCCCCTGCGCGTAAGGGCCAGAAAACACGGCGGCTGATCCTTGATACCGCGCTCGACTGTCTTAACCGCGAGGGGATTAGCAAGGTCAATTGTCGTGTGGTTGCCAAAGCCGCCGGGCTGACGCCTGGCAACATCTATTATTACTTCGAGAATATTGACGCGATCATCGCTGAGCTGGGCGCGGGGCTGACCGAGGCCGCTGAAATCAGTCTCATTCGCCTAGCCGATGGGCAGCTTTCATCACGGGAAGGTCGGCGCCAGGCCGCGCTTGAATGGCTCGAAATTGTCTGGACCTGGCGCTATGCCTTTCTGGATTTTGGTCAGCTGCAAAAAGACGACCCACAGGCCAAGGCCAATGTGCGCGATATGCAGGAGCGCTCTGTCTCTATCCAGGCCAAAGCGTTGGAAGAGCATATGGTCAAACGCGGCCTCGAACTTACCGATGAGGACCGGCTGTTTTGTCGGGATCTGGCGGTGTCGAACTGGATTATCTCAATTCACTGGCTGCAATATATTGCGCTCACCCGCGATATAGGGTCGATGTCGAAGGAAGATTTCCTCGGCACGGTGGATCGCTTCTCAGCTGTTGCCCGCACGCTTTATGATGATGGCCTGTTACGGCGCCTCGCACCGCGCTGAACATAGATCACTTGAATCAAAACGGCCGGCCATGTCGCACCTAGGCAAATGACCGGCCTGATGGTTTAGGCAGAAATCACTTCTGGCAGCGCTTTGCAGAAGCGTTCAACGTCCGGGATCTTGCCCATCGAAACCCGGGTCCACTCATTATAGTCCATGTACTGACCACGAACCGAGATCTTTTTCTCGTTCATCGCTTTCTGCACATCATTGGCCTCGAGGCCCGACTTGAAATAGACGAAATTGGTTTGTGACGGCAGGTACTCAAGGCCTAGCGTTTCCAGCGTGGTGGTGACCATGTCGCGGCCTTCCTGAATCTTGGAACGCGAATAGTTGAGGAATTCCTCATCATTGTAGCAGCCAATGCCAGCGGCAAACGAAGTGCATGGGCTCCAGGACATGGCGACGCTACGGATCTTTTCGGCCGTTTCAGCAGATGAGATGGAGTAGCCGACCCGGATCCCGGCCATGCCATAGATCTTGGAGAAGGTCCGCGTGACGATGACATCGTACCCAGCATTGATCAGCGGGACGCAGGAATTGGCGTCCGGGTCGTCTGACAGCTCAATATAGGCCTCATCGACCAGAACCGTGGTCTTCTTGGCCATGCGCTTGACCGCGGCCTGCAGTGTCGCCGCATCAGAGACCAGGCCGGTTGGATTGTTTGGGTTACAAAGCTGCACCAGGCCGGTCTCGCTCGTCACTTTTGCTTCGATCGCGGCGAGATCAATGCTCATGTCCGCTGCGAGCGGAACCCGGTCAATGGACGCCATCCCGAGGTTCACCGCATAAAGCGCTGTTGTGTCCCAGAACAGACGCGGCGCCACGATCGGCCCTTTCGGACCAAAGATCATCGCGATCGCACTCAACACTTCACCCGACCCGGTCGTGACAACGACCTGTTCCGGGGCAACGCCATTCTTCTCAGCGATCATTTCGGTGAGCATCATCATCGCTTCGCGTGAGGTATAATAGGCGCCCTTGCTGGCCGCATATTCGATCATCTTCAGCGCAGACGGCGCCGGGCCATAAGGGTTCTCGTTGCGCGACAGGAGCGCCACACCCTCTTTGGGGCCGAGCAGGTACGGATCGGGCACCGCGCTTGGCGGAAACGCCGCTTCCGCGGTCGCCGCGCTCACTGCCGATGTGCTGGTCGCGCACGCCGAAGCCCCTGCAATTGAGGCCCCCATGGCACCGGTCAGCATCAAACGCCGAGATATGTCAAAAGCCATTACTGAATCTCCCTAAAGAAAACAAAAGTCACCAATCTCTACTCGTCATTCCAATTCATCTGTTCATCCGATCGCATTCCACAAGACGATCGCGGAGGTGGCAATCAGATACACGCCAAACACACGTTTCAATGCCGGACCGTTCAAGGAATGCGCAGCGCGGGCGCCGAGCGGTGCAGTTATGAACGTCATCGCGGAAATCGCCGCCACAGCGATCACATTGACGTAGCCGAATGAGCCGAGCGGTAAAGCCTCCGCACCCATGCCGAGTGCCGCAAACCCGATTGCGCCTGGAACCGCGATGATCACGCCAAACCCGGCCGCTGTGGCCACCGCCTGATGGATCGGGCGACCACACATGGTCATGGTCAGGACCGCAATCGTGCCGCCGCCAATCCCGAGCAAAGCCGAAAACCCGCCCAGAAAGGAAGCCAATCCCACTTTTGTCAGGCCCGTCGGCATTTGGTCCGCAACTTTTACGTCACGCAGAACCGGCATCATGAAATGAAGCCCCATGAAGAAGACGCCAATCGAGAACACCCATTTCAGGGAACGACCATCCATATACTGAGCCAGAATGATCCCGCCCAATACACCAAGAACGAGCCATGGGGCCCAATCCTTTATGATCTGAAAATCGACCGCCCCTCGCTTGTGGTGTGCGTGCACAGAACGCGACGAGGTCACGATAATCGTACCCAGCGATGTGCCGATCGCCACATGGGTCAACACCTCTGCATCGACGCCGAAAAAACTGAATACAAGCAGCAGGGCAGGTACGACAACAAACCCACCTCCAATTCCAAACAGTCCAGCCACGAACCCGGCTGCAAGGCCCGCCGCCATCAGCACGCCGACAAGCTGGACGAGCTGCGCTGTTTCACCCTCTAAACCCAACATTGGATCTCCATACTGGAGTTTTGCGACCAACCTTGACCGCAAGAATGGAGGGGAGCGACGTTCACCGCTCCCCGGATCAATGTTATGAACTCCTTCTGAGCTCCCGGCTCGAACTAGAACCGTGCGACTGCTTTGGCGTAGTAGTAACCACCTTGCCAGTCGACCACGCTATCGGAGCGATAGATACGACCACAACATGTCTCGAACTCGCCTTCATCAGGATAGGTGTCGAAAATGTTCCGCGCACCGAGTGACAATGTCAGGATGTCATTCACTTGATAAGCCCCCTCAAGGTCAAACTGGACCACAGGATCGAACTCCTGAATCTGCGAGATACTGCTGCCCCCGTCAGACTGCTCGTAGGACCCATAATAGTTTGCACGACCCGTCACCATTATCGGCCCTGTCTCGTGCACGACGGTAAACACACCGCGCCATTCTGGATTACCGTTTTCGAAGTCGAACACACCTTCTTCGTTCAGGAATGGCACCCCGGATGGATCTGTACCCACATCACCATCGATTTCTGTGGTGTTATAGTTCACCGATCCGGTGAAAGTGGTTGAGGCACCGCCGGTCCAATCCATGCCATAGGTGGCCACGATATCTACGCCTTGCGTGATCGTATCGAAGGCATTGGTGAAGTAGAAGACGCCGCCAATTGATTCAGCCCCTGCAACGCCTGCATTGACCAAAGCGAGATAGTTTTCATAAGCGTCGCCATCCGCTGGATCGCTAGAGACGTCCAGGGTTGAAATCGCATTGATCCGATCATCCAACTCGATACGGTAGAAATCGACAGTCAGGGAAATGTTGTTCAAGCCCGCCGTTACGCCGAACGAGTAGTTGGTGGATGTTTCAGGACGCAGCGGCTCCGCACCGAGCGCCTGAGCCACAGGTCCACTTGCCGGGAACAGGCCAGTCGCAACGGGCTGACCATTTGGCAGCCGGGTCGACACATTGGTCGTGCCCTGCTGACCCGCTGTTGGCGCACGGAACCCGGTTCCTACAGAGCCGCGGAGGGCGACGGTGTCCGTGAGATCGAATTTCGAAGCGAGTTTCCATACGGTTTCACTGTCGAAGTCAGAATAGTCTTCAAAACGCACCGCACCTTGCAGGAACAATCTGTCAGTAACGTCAGCACTTAGGTCCGCATAGACACCAAAGGAATCGCGCTCATATATGTCGGAGAATTCCGGCGAATAGCCCGGGAATCCGTTCGAGCCGACACCAAGCACCTGATAGACCGGGTCGCTGCTATTGGTACAGTCAAGGTCGGCCACGCCAGCCCCGGCTGCAGTCGCCGAACGATCCGCGAAATCGGCTTCATCTGTACACAGACCGTGCGGGTCCGGAACCGAATATGGTCCAGCCACGTACGAGGCCTCTTCGCCCTCTACGACTTCGTAACTCTCATCAAGATAACTCGCACCGAACGCTAGCAAGAGCGGGCTGGCCAGGCCGGTCTCAAACTCCTGCGAGAAGTCGGCTTGCAGCTGGAACTCTTCGTTGATCAGATCGCCTGGTTCGAACTCGGTCGGCGAGTCCGGCCCAAGCGACGGGTTAACCGTATTCATCAGGGTATATTTGATCTCGTTGGAACCGAAGCGGGCGCTGAAATCGTAGCCGAAACCATTGTCGAGCGCTCCCCGAAGGCCACCGGTCGCAGAAAAGTCGATCACTTCACCTTCAAAGCGCGGTGTGAAACCGCCGGGGAAAATCTCAAGCGAAGACCACAGCGATCCATCTTCGAGACGAACGTTTTCAATCGTGCCATTGCCGGGATAGCGATAGAAGAAGCTGCCATCGGATGTCGATTGCGAGTAGTTAGCGAAACCGTACAGGTCCACATACTCGTTCACCGTGTAGCCGCTATTGGCGAAGAAGCGGATGGCTTCCAGATTTGGCTGCCCCCAAGGCTGCACAACATCGTCCTGACCGATATTGGCGTCGTCCAAGCCAGCGACAAATGTATCCTCGCTGTAGCCAGCAATGCTTGTATCAAACCGGCTACCGGACAGGTACCGGGGGTCATTCGGGTCTACACAGGCCCAGGACTCACAATATTGCTCGCTGCGGCTGGTGGCATCGGCCTCGGTGATCTCACCGGTCAGATTGAGGAAGCCCGAATCGCCAAGCGGCAATCCGATATTGCCTGAAATGGTGTATTGAAACCCGTCGCCTTCATAATACTCACCGACGTCGAAGGTCATCGTACCACCTTCAGCGGAGTCTTTCAGGATGAAGTTGATCACACCCGCGATCGCGTCTGAACCGTACTGCGCCGCAGCACCGTCACGCAGAACCTCAACACTTTTCAGAGCCGCGGCCGGAATGGTCGCGATGTCAGGGCCCTGTGTACCGGACCCACCAATCGACACCAGCGCAGCGCGATGGCGACGCTTGGAGTTGACCAGCACCAGGGTCTTGTCTGTCGGCAGGCCGCGCAACTGGGCGGGACGGATGAATGAGGCACCGTCACTGATCGGCTGACGCGACAATGTGTAGGATGGGACCAAGGTCCGCAAAATGTCGTTCGCGTCTGTAAACGGAACGGCTGCGATATCCTCTTCACTCAGCACGTCGACAGGGACGGGCGAGTCGGACACCGACCGCGGCTTACCACGGGCACCGGTTACAATAATCGTTTCTTGTACGGCTTCAGCGTCGTCATCTGCAATTTGAGCAGTCGCGACGGCCATCGGAAACATGCCAGTCGATATCAGTGCACAAGACATAAGTTGAGCACGCAAGGTGAGTTTCATCATAATTCCCTCTTTGCAGCTCCCACATGGGGACCTGCACGCGTATGTGTTCTCGCAAACAGCGATGGATGAAGGCTCTCAGGCACGCTACCGTCACAGCGTCAGCTTCTGAGCCCGCTCTAATTTTTGAAAAAGTCCGTCTTTGAACTTTGAATGGGCTAAGCCCGGTGAAGACGCGCCGTTGCGTTTTCGGAATCGCTCGACTGTGAGCTAAGTCAGGGTTCACCAGCGTGCGTGCATCTTCGCGTTTTTCTCACAGTTGGCATTAAATATTATAAACCATTGCCCGGTTGCGGTGCACAAATCATACAAATTGTTCAGGAATTGAGCGATCCGTCGCTCGCGCACGCCGGATCAGGGAAGCAATCCAGAGACGGAAATCAGCGCGTCAGCCACGTCGCGAATAGTCTTGCTTTGCTGCATCGCCATTTCGCGAAGCGCGCGATACGCGTCCTGCTCCGACATGCCGCGCCGGTCCATCAGCAAGCCTTTCGCCCGCTCGACCGACTTTCTCGCCGCCAGGCTCTCCTGCGATTTGAGGAGTTCACGGTGGAGCGCATCATTCAGTTTGAATCGCTCAATCGCAATCTCGACGAGCGTTGCGATGCGCGATTGCTGCAAACCGTCGACGACAAATGAACTCACACCAGCGCGGATTGCCTGACGCGCCAGACTGTCATCATCGGACTCGACAAATAGAAGCAAGGGTAAAGGATAACGTTGGAGCATCGACGACAAATGGTCCAACAGTGCCGGATCGGCCTTACTGCGGAAAACAACCACCACGTCATGATCATCCATCCGAAGCTGGTCCCGATCTGCCGCTAGCTCAGGATTGTAAACGCGAGTTGTGGTGGCGCCCGGGAGACCTCGAACAATCGTATTCGTCACATCGTCGCGATGAGAGACAATCAGCACATTCAAGGAGGACAGGTATTCGGTGTTCGGCATGCTGCTCGCTAGATCCAATATCCGTTCCTGCTGAACACGTCCGTGTTTCACGTTCGGTGCCCGCCCTGGAGCGATGCGCCCTGATTTGAAACGTCACGTCTCCAGTCGAATTTGTTATACCCTTTGGCGGTTTTCGGTAGTTTGAGAAGTTAATCCTGCTGATTCACGCCCGCCGACCGGAAAACTGACCAATAAATGAACACCGCTGATCATATTGGAAGCCAGACATCGCCTCTCAATTGCACGAAATTAGGGCATATACCTCGGAGGTTGTGTTCGCGCGCCAAGCCGGGTCAAGACGACTTTGATTGCTTTTCCCTACTGCCAAACCTAGCCTGATCACCACCTGTTACGGTTTGAAGGGAGGGCTGAATGATGCCTGCAAACGAGGCTTGCCTGGTGATTGGCGCAGGCGACGATACGGGAGCTGCGATTGGGCGCGCCTTCGCCAAGGAGGGCATGACGGCCTGTCTGGTGCGCCGCCCCCGGCATGCTGACGCGCTTGAAGCCCTCGCCCAATCCATTCGCGCATCGGGGCACCGCGCGGTCGCGCTTCCAACCGATGCGCGTGACGAAGACGCGATGGTCAACCTGATTGAGACGATTGAAACCGACATCGCCCCAATCGAAGTCGCAGTGTTCAATATCGGCGCCAATGTCCAGTTTTCGATCCTGGAAATGACCTCTCGCGTGTATCGCAAAGTCTGGGAAATGGCCTGTTTCTCGGGATTTCTCATGGGCCGGGAAGTCGCCAAACGCATGGTCGAGCGCGGGCACGGCACGATTATCTTTACCGGCGCAACCGCGAGCTTTCGCGGCAAGGAGAATCTCGCCGCCTTTGCAGGCGCCAAGCATGCGCTGAGAGCGCTCGCCCAATCCATGGCGCGTGAGCTGGGTCCGCGCAACATCCATGTCGCCCATACGATTATTGATGGCGCGATCGATTCGAATTTCATTCGTGAGAATGTGCCGAACGTCGATAGCCTGAGGGACGAAGATGCGATCCTGAACCCGGATCATATCGCGCAGAACTATGTCATGTTGCACAAGCAACCACGCACCGCCTGGACGCATGAGCTTGACTTGAGGCCCTGGAAAGAGACCTGGTAACGCGCTTCATACGCCTATGGTGTCAGCGTCTGGCGCATCGCGCTGTCCCAACCTGCAAGCAGCTTTTCGCGCTGCGCCTCTGTCATCGCTGGCTCGAACCGTTTGCCAGGGGTTGACCGGCCAGCCCAATCGGCTTCGCTGATCCAGCCGAGCTGAATGCCGGTTAGGGCAGCCGCGCCGAGCGCCGTCATTTCCATGAAGTCCGGTCGCTCCACCGGACGATCGCAGACGTCGGCAATGAACTGCATCAGCCAGTCATTCGCCGCCATGCCGCCATCGACGCGCAAGCGCGAGACGTCAGCGCCATCAGCCTGAAAGGCGCGCAAAAGATCATGGGTTTGATAAGCCGCCGATTCGAGACCAGCTCGAATAATATGTTCTGCCCGAGCCGCACGGGTCAGTCCGACAATCGTCCCGCGGGCATCGGCGTTCCAGTGCGGCGCGCCAAGGCCGGTAAAGGCTGGCACGAGATAGACACCGCCATTGTCGGGCAAGTCTGCCGCTTTCGCCTCGCTTTCAGCCGCATTGGCGATAAGGCCGAGATCATCGCGCAGCCATTGCACCACGGTCCCGGCATTAAAGATGGCACCCTCCAGCGCGTAAGCCGCGCTTCCACCGTCGATGCCATAGCCAATCGTGCCCAGCAGCCGATTGTCGGAATGCGGGCGCTGCGCTCCGGTATTGGCGACAAGAAACGCGCCCGTGCCATAAGTGATCTTGGCTGTTCCGGGTGTCAGACAGCCCTGCCCCACAAGCGCCGCCTGCTGGTCGCCGATCGCGGCAAGGATTGGAATAGCGCGGCCGAACAGGGCGGGATCTGTCTCGCCGAAATTTGCGCCGCTGGAGAGAACAGTTGGCAGCAATGTTGAGGGAACGCCAAGACGCGCGCACATGTCATCACTCCAGGGCGTTCCCGGCGCGATCTGCAAAGGATAAAGCAATGTCCGGGACGCGTTGGTCATATCAGTGGCGTGAACGCGGCCTTGTGTCAGCTTCCAGATCAGGAAGGTATCAACTGTCCCGAAGGCGAGCTCTCCGGCCTTCGCACGGGCCCGCGCGCCGCTCACATGGTCCAGCAGCCAGCCAATCTTGGTGCCGGAGAAATAGGGATCGATCAGAAGGCCGGTTTCTTTCTGAACCGCTGCCTCGGCCCCGGCCTCGCGCAGGGTTTGACAAGTCGCAGCGGTGCGCCGGTCTTGCCAGACAATGGCCGGAGCGATCGGCTCACCCGTGGCGCGGTCCCAGATCAGAGTCGTTTCGCGCTGATTGGTGATGCCAATCCCGGCAATCTGCTCCGCGCCACCGACTTTGGCGATCACATCTCGGCAGACACTTAGCGTCCGGGCCCAGATATCTTCGCCGCTCTGTTCGACCCAGCCATCTGCGGGGTAAGACAGGCTGATTTCTTCCTGGGCCTGGGCGACCGGTTCAAACTTGCGATTAAAGGCCATTGCCCGGGTCGATGTCGTGCCCTCATCAATGACGAGGATCAGGCCGGGGTCTGTCATGTCTGGTCTCCCATCCCGTATTCACACAGCGTATGGCAGCGCTGCCATGTGACCAGATCCAGCGAAGTCGCCCAACTGATCTGTTTTCGTATTCGAACATTTCGAGCTGAGTTGTCAATGTGAGACCACGAAATTTCGCAGAATGCGAGAGATATGCCGCTGATTTTTCTTCTATATCGATACTGATTTTGTCGTTTACGAACATTCGGGATTAAAGTATCATCCTTTTCGAACTGGGGAGAGCGGCAAAAGTGTATGACATACTCGTCATCGGAGGCGGCATTAATGGCGCCGGCATTGCGCGTGACGCCGCCGGGCGCGGCCTTAATGTGCTGCTGGTCGAAAAAGACGACCTTGCTTCACACACCTCGTCGGCGAGCACGAAGCTGATCCATGGCGGTCTGCGCTATCTGGAACATTATGATTTCGGGCTGGTGCGTAAGGCTCTGATCGAACGCGAAGCGCTGTTGCGGGCCGCGCCGCACATTATCTGGCCGCTTCGATTTGTTCTGCCGCATGAGCAGAGCCTGCGGCCAAGCTGGCTGATCCGGATCGGTCTTTTCCTTTATGATCACCTCGGCGGACGTAAAGAACTGCCCGCGACCCGCAGTGTGAAACGCACGAGCGATCCGATCTTCGCGCCGCTGAAATCGAGGTTCATCAAGGGGTTTGAGTATTCAGACTGCTGGGTTGAAGACAGTCGGCTCGTGGTGCTGAATGCCGTCGACGCAGCCCATCATGGCGCAGACGTCATGACCCGGACCGAATGCACCTCTCTGAAAGCAGAAGGCGGGATCTGGACAGCCAGACTGAAACACCCGGATCAAAGCGAGACCCGTGTGGAGGCGAGGACAGTCATCAATGCCGCCGGACCCTGGGTTGATCAGCTGGCCGCGCGCGCCGGGATCCGCCGCAATGCGCCGGATGTCAGACTGGTCAAAGGCAGCCACATTATTGTGCCGAAACTGTTCGATGATGAGCGCTGCTTCATCTTTCAGTCCGCCGACGGGCGTGTGATTTTTGCAATCCCTTATGAAAACGGGGCCTACACACTGATCGGGACAACAGACCTGCCCTTTGATGAAGACCTGAACCAGGTTGAAGCGAGCGCGGAAGAGATCGCGTATCTGTGTGAGGTTTCAAACACCTATTTCGAACGTCAGATCACGCCAGGCGATGTCGTATCAACTTATGCCGGGGTTCGTCCGCTGTATGAAGATCAGGCCGCTGATGCGTCTTCGGTGACGCGAGATTACGTTCTGAAAACCGACACGATTGCAAATGCTCCATTTCTCTCGGTCATTGGCGGCAAGATCACCACTTATCGCAAGCTTGCCGAAGACGTGATGAAGCAGCTGGCCGAGACGTTTCCGAACATGACCGGCCCGTGGACCGCAGAGCGCCCCTTGCCGGGCGGCGACATACCGGGCGGTGACTTTGAGGCTTATCTGGAGGCTTGCCGGAAAGACTATCCGTGGCTGCCGCCGGAACTCTTACACCGCCTGCTTCGCACCCACGGAACACAGATCCAGGTGCTGCTTAAGAACGCGAAGTCTCTGGACGATCTTGGTCGGCACTTTGGGGCCGGTCTGTACGAGCGTGAGATCGACTATCTCATCGAGCATGAGTTTGCGCACACAGCTGAGGACATTCTCAAACGGCGGACCAAACTCGGCTTGCATATGCACCAGGACGACATCTCCGGGGTCCGCGACCATTTTGAAGATCGTTCGGTCGCCCTGCAGGCGTCGGCTTCCGCACTGCAGCCCTAGAACGTTTAATGAAGCGGAATAAGACAAAGAACACGCGGTGAGGATACGCTGACATGAACATGCTGCAGATTGGGATTTTCGTCGGGATCACCGCGCTGATCGGGTTTCTGACCTATCTCGGTTGTCGCAACGCGCCGTCGGGGGATCGCGGTTCCGATAAGGACTATTTCCTCGCAAATGGCGGTCTCAGCTGGTATTTCGTGGCCGGGTCGATCACCCTGACCAATCTTTCGACCGATCAGCTGGTTGGCATGAATGGCAATCAGATGTTGCTGCTCGCCTGGTGGGAGCTCGCCGCCGTGGTTGGCCTGCTCATTCTCGCCTTCGTCTTCATCCCGATCTATTATCGCAACAATTGTACAACCACGACCGAGCTGTTGCAGCGCAAGTTCGACAACAAACATATTCGCGCGCTGATTTCACTGCTGTTCCTGCTCGGCAATCTGTTCATTTTCCTGCCCGCGATTCTGTATGGCGGGTCACTCTTCCTGAAATCAACGACCGGCGCAGACTTCTCACCCCTGTTTGGCGAACGCCTGTTTGAAGGCAGCGCGATCGAAGTTGATTCGACCATTTTTGTGATGTCGATTGCGTTTGCGATTGTTGGCGCGCTCTACGCCATCCTGGGCGGCCTGCGCGCGGTCGCCATCTCTGACACCTATAGCGGGGTGTTGATCCTGTCGCTCGCTCTGCTGGTGGTGTTCCTGGCGCTGCAGGCCATCAATTGGGACTTTTCAGGCATACCGGCTGAGCGCATGGACATGTTTATCGGCAGCACGCTGGAGGATGGCAGCGAGACGCCGATTCCCTGGCACACTTTGCTCACCGGCATGATCTTCATTCAGATCTTCTACTGGAGCACCAACCAGACGATCACGCAGCGCGCCATGGCCTCCCCAACTGTGGAGGAGGCCCGCAAGGGCATCCTTGCGGCGGCTGGCATTCGCTTGCTGATTGTCCCGGTGATTGTCGTTCTGCCTGGCGTCATCGCTTATAAGCTGTACGGCGATATCGGGGATGCGGCCTATGGCCAGATTGTCGGAGACATTCTGCCCCCGGTCCTGTCCGGCGCGTTTGCCGCCGCCCTCGCAGCCGCGGTTCTGACGACGTTTAACAGCATCCTGAACGCCTCTGCCGCCCTGTATGTGTGCGACTTGCACGAGTCCTATATTGAGGAAGCGCGAGATGTACCGAAGCTCAGCTTCTATGTCTCGGTCGCGATGACGGTGCTCGCAATCGCTCTGGTGCCGGTCTTTGCGTCGCAGGAGAGCATCATCAATACAGTGCAACAGCTTTATGGTCTGCTCTCAATGCCAATCCTGTCAGCGTTCGTTGTTGGTCTTGCCTTTCGCAATGTCAGTGCCTGGGCGGCGATTATCGGCGTTGTTACGGGCGTTCTGGTCTATGCGGTGTTCAGTTATCACCTGTACCAATATGTCGGGATTTCGCTTGATGAGGGCCTCGGCGCGAGCCTCTCCAGCGTGCACTACATCCACTATATGTTTGTCACGCTGATCGCGAGCATCGCAACCGCGCTTCTGGCTAATCTGGTGATATTCGGACGCAAAGCCAGCCTGACGCTCGGCCAGCCTGCTATGGAGCCGGCTTCTGGATCGTGAT
The DNA here is from genome assembly GCA_030066975.1 of Henriciella sp. Taxonomy (GTDB): domain Bacteria; phylum Pseudomonadota; class Alphaproteobacteria; order Caulobacterales; family Hyphomonadaceae; genus Henriciella. The sequence goes on from JASJAO010000002.1 coordinate 112,600, forward strand.
CGCTAGTCGGCGACGTGCAGCTCGACGTCTGAAGCCTCTATCGCATCGAGAAACGGCCGTGGTGGCATGCGGTCGGTAAATAGATGATCGATGTCTGAGTAATGGCCGAGCCGCATCATTGCGCGGCGGCCAAACTTGGAAGAATCCGCGACCAGATAGACCGATCGTGAGTTTTGAATAATCGCCTGCGCGCTGCGGATTTCCTGATAGTCGAAATCGACCAGCGTACCGTCTTCATCAATGCCACTAATCCCGATCACGCCGATATCGAGCCGAAAGCCTTTCAGAAAATCCGTGGTCGCTTCTCCAACAATCCCGCCATCTGAGGGCCGAACAAAACCGCCGGCAATCATTACATCTGCGCCTTCGGTTTCGCGCATCATGTTGGCGATATTGATGTTGTTGGTGACAATCCGCAGGTCCTTGCGCGTGGTCAGCTCTGCGGCGAGCGCTTCCGTCGTGGTGCCAATGTTCAGGAACAAGGATGCGCCATCAGGGATGCGCGCCGCGGCCAGCCGGGCGATCCGGCGTTTCGCTTCCATGCCCTCATTCACGCGGTCCTGGTAGGGCTGGTTATAGGCATTGCCGATCCGCCCTGCCCCGCCATGAAAACGCTCAATCAGGTCCAGCTCGCACAGTGTGTTGATGTCGCGGCGAATGGTTTGCGGCGTCACACCGAACTGGCGCACCAGCTGCTCTGTTGCGACATAGCCCTGCGATCGCACCAGTTCGAGTATATCTTTCTGGCGCACGGGGAGGTTCGCCATTTCTGAAATGCTCATTACAGTTCTGTCCCGGTTTCCACAGCAACAAGTTTCGTGGAGGGCCCAATCCCTGTCAAACCCAGAGCTGCTTTAGATTTTCTGCAAATGGAAGATCAGGCAGGTTTCCGGATGCAGAAGTGGGATCTGCAGTCCTAAATGCATCAGCGCTTCTCCGGGGGCGATCAGTCCCTCACCGGCAAGCCCGGTCCCCTCCAGGATTGAGGGCCTGCTGATAGATCGGACCGGATCGGGCCAGACAATGCGCGTGCGATAGCTTTTGGCCGCGTCCAGACCAGCAAAGAACACGCGGCCCGGCAGCGTTTCGCGGTGCCCTGTCAAATTGCACCATGAAAACAAAGCCTCTGATTGATCGTCCGACACCACGCCGATGGCATTGACATGATCCGGCGTTTCCAGACGATGAAACTCACCGGTATGGATCAGGTCGCGATGGCGTTTGTGCAGCGCGATCCCGGCCTTCAGAATGTTCAGATCGGCCGCGCTTTCCTGCAGCAGATCAAGCTCCATACCCATATGTCCGAACAGGGCCGTTGCCACGCGGAGCTGCATGCTGAGCCGTCGCCCGGTAATGTGACAGGTTTCAGGCCCAACATGCGCCCCCATCACAGCCAGTGGGAAGAAGTGTGAGGCGCCGCGTTGAATGCGCTGGCGGTCGAGCGCGTCATTGCTGTCAGAGGTCCAGATCCGGTCTGTGTGTCTCAGAATGCCATAATCGGCGCGCCCGCCGCCGGACGAACAGCTTTCAATCTCCAGATCCGGATGGTGCGCGCGAAGGCGTTCGATCAGGGCGTAGAGCGCGCGGGTTTGCTGGCTGCCTGCGGGCCGGCCGCGACTACCGGGATGATGAATGTCGCGGTTCATATCCCATTTGATATAGCTGATCTCGTATTCGCTCAGCACTTTGTGCAAGCGATCGAACAGGTAATCGCACACTTCTGGGCGCGAGAGATCGAGCGTATATTGGCCACGAAACGGCACCTGATCCACGCCATCAGCCTGCAGGACCCAATCGGGATGGGCGCGGTAGAGATCGCTGTCCGGATTGACCATTTCGGGCTCGAACCAGAGGCCGAACTCCATGCCGAGACCGGTCACATGCTCCACCAGCGGCCCGAGACCGTCAGGATAGACATCCGGCGAGGGCCACCAATCCCCGAGCCCGGCCTTGTCGCCCCGCCGTCCACCAAACCAGCCATCATCCAGAATGAAGCGCTCGGCGCCGACATCTGCGGCCTTTTCAGCGAGTTCGAACAGGGTGCTGCGATCATGGTCGAAATAGACCGCTTCCCAGGTATTGTAGTGGATCGGTCGCGGCTTCTGGGCGATCCGGTCGTTCAGAATGGCGGTTTGCACGTGGCTATGAAATAGCCGTGACAGCGCGCTGAAGCCCTGATCGCTGACCCCGGCATAGAGACAGGGGGATCGGTAGGTCTCCCCCGGGTTCAGACTCATCTCGCCGGGGAAGAACAGTTCCCCCATTTGCACAAAACTGCGCCCGTCGCTCAGCCGGTCCACGCAAACCCGGCTATTGCCGCTCCAGCCAAGGTGAAAGCCAAAACAGAGACCGTTTTGCTCGTTTGTCTCGGCTGCGCCGCAGATCAGTGCGGGGAAACTGTCATGGCTGGTGCGGCCTTTACGATTGTCACGAACATAGCTGCCGGTGAAGGGCGGGATAGGTTCGAGCTGAAACTCCCCGGCCCAACGCCCGGTAAAGCCGAACAGTCGCGTTGCCCGCGGGTCGAGTGGCAAGCTGGCCGCCGAACAGCGCTCAATCGAAAGCGGGCTGTCGCCAATATTCTCAATCTCGGTTTCACAGACGAGAATTTGGCTGTCCGGATTGAGGTGGATGATGTGGGTGGCCTGGACGCCCGTATTCTCATCCCGACAGACCAGTTCGACCGTGTTCGGGGCCGGGCGGCGGACAGTCGTCACCGCAAAGACGCTGGCCCAATCCTCGCCGGACCGATGAGCAGAGAAACCCGGTTGCCCCGCCACGCCGGAGCCGAGTTCATTGATCAGTGAGCCGGGCACTTCGACATCCGCGCTGCCCGGCGCGTGTTGGCGCGTGAGCATGGCGCGCATCGTGTCAGGATCGCTTAGAGACAATCTCGGCCCCCAATACAGAAGGCTTGGACGCTGACCGAGATGACATGCGAGCACCAGAGAGGTGCCGCCCGCATCCAAGCAGATGTATCCGTTACGCTCTTGCATTAGCCATCCTGCCCCAGTCAATTTTTCAGGACACTAGGCCAATTTCCTCTGGCTGGCGACATGTTTGTATTCGACAATTCAGTTGTCGAATCCGAACGCGGCTCGGTCGACACCGAGCGTTTTAGAGCAACCGTGAAACTCACCCTGTTCGCAATGACTACAGCCAATCACACGACCGCGAACCAAGAGCCATTAACGGGCCTGGTGGAACCGACAATTAGAATAGATTTTTCAGAACTGATCGAATACGAACGCGTGGCAGGGGCCGTCGAGGCGGTGGATCTTGCTGGAGGACTATCCGCATGAGCGACACATCGCATCAACTGGATCGCACTGTCGACGGACAGCCCGTGTTTCGGCGTCAATTCGACAAGGGCGACGGTCGAGATCTGTTCCTGTACGGCTATACACCGCATCAGGCAGAGCCGGTCGAAGGCGAGCCTCTGGACCGGGTCGCCGGATCAGAATTGCGCAAGCATCCCCTGCGCGGCGACTGGTCGATCTATGCTGCAGGTCGCCAGAACAGGACCTATAAGCCGGAGGCCGCGTCCAATCCGCTCGCGCCCAGCCGCCCCGGCGCGCCGCTGACCGAGATCCCGTTTGAGACCTTTGATCTGGCGGTGTTCACCAACCGGTTTCCGAGCCTCTATGGCGAAGCCTCGGCACCCGCGCCAAGCGATTTGGAAACCGCTGCCGCGACCGGCGCGTGTGAAGTGATCGTCTATGCGCCGGAGGCGGAAGGGTCACTGGCAACGCTCGGCCAGGCGCGTCGGCGCTTGCTGCTGGAAGCCTGGATTGACCGGTATGAAGCCATGTTTGCAGCAGGCTGCGCTTTCGTTCTTCCCTTTGAGAATCGCGGCGATGAGGTCGGCGTGACGTTGCACCACCCGCATGGCCAGATTTATGGCTTTCCGATTGTGCCCGGCCCGCAGCAGACCGCCGCTGACGCGTTCGAGGCGGGATACGATCTCAGCAAAGAGGTCGCCAGTTGGGGCGCCGATCTGGAAATCGCCCGCGCTGGCGGCGTCGTCTCCTATGTGCCTCCTTTTGCGCGGTTTCCCTATGAAGTGTGGATCTCAGCGATTGAGCCGGTTTCCGGCCCCTGGGCTTTCACAGAGGAGCAGGCAGACGGCTTTGCCCATCTACTCGGCGATACGGTTCGCCGCTACGATGCGTTTTTTGGACGCGAAACCCCGTGTATGCTCGGTTTGCACGCCGCGCCGTTTGGCCGCGATGGTCGCTTCCAGTTTACCGCGCAATTCTACCCGCTGCTGCGCGCGCCTGACCGGGTCAAATACCTCGCCTCAGTCGAGCAATCGACAGGTGTCTTCACGGTCGACATCATGCCAGAGCAAGCAGCACAGCGATTGAGAGCGGTCGAATGAGTCAGGGATCCTCTTTTGAGCAGGCTTTTGGCCGACCGGCCGATGCTTCTGGTTCAGCGCCCGGCCGCGTCAATCTGATCGGTGAACATACCGACTATAATGGCGGCGCGGTCCTGCCCGCCGCGCTGGAACGCCGAACAGAGGTCTGGCTGGCCCGCAGCGAGCCCCCCGTCATCTCGATCGTCTCAACGCGTTTTGAGCACAAGATTGAGCGCCCGGTGGGCGACCCAAAACGCGGCGACTGGACCGATTATGCGATGGGCGCGCTGGCAAAGGCGAGTGAGCTTGGATGGCTCACTGGCGGGGCCTGTCTCTACATTGACAGTGACGTTCCCGACGGGGCGGGCGTCTCTTCCTCTGCTGCCCTGATCACCGCGATCCTTCGCGCTGTTGCGACCATCGCCGACGTGGACGTCACGCCGGTCGACATCGCCAAGCATGCCCGCGCGGTGGAGAATGACTATATCGGCATGCCCTGCGGGATCATGGACCAGATGGCGGTCGGGCTGGCAGATCAGGGCAAAGCGCTGGCACTCGATACAAGTGATCTGAGCTATGACATCATCGATATTCCAACCGATTGGCGCTTTGTGGTCCTGCATTCCGGCATCAGACGGGAACTCGCCGATGGACGCTACAAAGCCCGGTTCGAAGAGTGCAGCGCGGCGGCGGCGGCCCTTGGTACAGAGACGCTCTGCCGCCTCACTCCGGCGCAGATAGCAGCCGTGGCCACCTTGCCGGAAAACTTGCGCAAACGCACGACGCACGTCGTGAGCGAACATCAACGCACGGTCGCCGCCAGCGCGGCAATGCGGGCTGGGGATCTGGCGACTTTTGCGCAGCTGATGAATGAAAGTCACCGCTCCTATTCTGAGGATTTCGAAGCCTCGACGCCCGAGATTGATGCCCTGATCAAAGATGCTCTGGAAGTTGGGGCATTGGGCGCCCGGCTAACCGGCGGCGGCTTTGGCGGCTGTCTGGTCGCCTTGATCGCCGCGCAGGACAGCGCTGCCTTCGTCGATACGTTTCTGGCTAGGCACGAGGCCGTCTGGCGCGTGTGAGGCGACCTGCCGGGTTTCCGCAACGGCGCGGTACAGCCTATGCTAGCCGACAGGATTGAACAGAGGGCGCAGGATTGAAAGCGGTCATTGTCGGCGGAGGAATAGGCGGTCTGACCGCCGCGCTCGCGCTCAGCCACTTTGGCTGGGACGTGGAGGTCCTGGAACAGGCGCCTGAGCTTGGTGAGATCGGCGCAGGGCTGCAGATCAGTCCAAACGCGATGAACGTGTTCGAGGCGCTGGATCTCTCACGGGCGCTGGATGAGGTCGCTTTCCGGCCCGAAGCGATCGAAATCCGGATGGGGATGAGCGGCATGGACCTGCTCCGCATGCCGCTTGGGGAAAGGGCGATACAGCGCTGGGGCGCGCCCTACCTGCATATCCACCGCGCCGACCTCGTTGCCGTTCTGAAACAGGCCTTGAGCAAACAGGCATCGGCTTCGGTTCAACTCGGTGCGAACGTCACCGGCTATAAACAATCCGGTCAACACGCAGAGGCGGTGCTCAGTGATGGCAGATCGGTTCAGGGCGATCTTGTTATCGGTGCCGACGGCATTCACTCTGTCATTCGTGAGCAGATGCTGGGGCCAGACGCGCCGACTTTTACCGGCAATGTCGCCTGGCGCGCGGTCGTTCCAATCGAGAAGCTGGGACCACATGCGCCAAATCCCGTTGCCGGTGCCTGGATGGGACGCGGCAAACATGCCGTCACCTATTTGCTACGCCGGGGAGACCTCGCCAATCTGGTGGCCGTGGTTGAACGAGGCGACTGGACCTCTGAAAGTTGGTCGGCGGAAGGGTCAAAGGAAGACGCGCTTCGAGACTTCACCGGCTGGCACCCGACGATCACAACCCTGCTTGAACAGTCAGAGACGCTTTATCGATGGGCCTTGTATGACCGCCCGCCCCTGAAACGGTGGACCGATGGGCGGGTTGCGCTGTTAGGCGATGCGGCCCATCCGATGTTACCTTTCATGGCCCAGGGCGCGGCGATGGCGATCGAAGACGCCTGGGTGCTCGCGGCGAACCTTGACCGGTACGAAAGCGTTTCGGCGGGGTTAGAAACTTATCAGGCAGAACGCCTCCCGCGGGCCACGCGGATTCAGGCGAGATCCCGCGCCAATGCCAGGACGTTTCATCAAAGAGGCCCGGCCGGGCGATTGATCAATTATGGCCCCATGTGGATAGGCGGACGGACCTTTCCCAGCCTGGGTCTTGCCCGATTGGACCCCGTTTATGGTCACGATGTCGTCAAATTGAGCCGTTAATCCTCCAAATATCGCCGATAAACCCTTACATGAGCTGGGTTTAATCCCCATCTATGCAAAAGCGCGATAGACCCTATGCGCTTATCAGGCAGAGACGTCGCCGATAATCGGGGCTAAAAGCTCGCCAATACCAGAACCGGACCAGATGCCGATTATGCGGGTCTGCAAAGGGGAACAGGAGGACCAGAAATGGCCAATAAAACACCCGGTAGCGCGCTGGCGCTGAGCCCAGAACAGGGCCTAAGCCGTTACTTAAGCGAAATTCGCAAATTTCCGATGCTCGCCAAGGACGAGGAATTCATGCTCGCCAAACGTTGGCAAGAGCACGAGGATTCTGAAGCGGCTGAAAAAATGGTCACCTCGCACCTGCGTCTCGTGGCGAAGATCGCCATGGGCTATCGCGGCTATGGCCTGCCCATGGCTGAAGTGATTTCTGAAGGCAATGTCGGCCTGATGCAGTCGGTGAAGAAGTTTGACCCGGACAAAGGCTTTCGCCTCGCGACCTATGCGATGTGGTGGATCCGTGCCTCAATCCAGGAATATATCCTGCGCAGCTGGAGCCTCGTAAAGCTCGGCACCACCGCTGCGCAAAAGAAGCTGTTCTTCAATCTGCGCCGCATGAAGGGCGAGATCAAAGCGCTTGATAACGCGCAGCTGAACCCCGATCAGGTCACAGAGATTGCGACCAAGCTGAACGTATCTGAAAAAGACGTGATTTCGATGAATGGTCGGATGAGCGGCTCGGATGCCTCTCTGAACGCTCCGATGGGCGCCGAAGGCGATATGGAATGGGTCGATTGGCTCGCCGACGAAGAGCCGAACCAGGCCGAAACCTTCGCCCATACTCAGGAATTTGAGGCCCGCTTGGAACTGCTCGGCGCGGCTATGGCGGACCTGTCTGAACGCGAACAGGACATTCTGACCAAACGCCGTTTGTCAGATGAGCCGCAGACGCTGGAAGAGCTGTCCGTGGTCTATAATGTAAGCCGCGAACGCATCCGCCAGATCGAAGTGCGCGCGTTTGAAAAGCTGCAAAAAGCCATGCAGAAAATGGCAAAGGAACAAGGCCTGCCCGTCGGCGCCTAGGACTCTGGTGCTACGGCTATTCAGTCTCGTCATTATTTTTGGATCGCTTTGTGGAATGCAAAGCTTGGCGCAAAGCGATCCAAATCGAGTTCAGCTCCCGTGTGAACGCGAACATATTCGAGCCCAGCACAAACTTTACTGCGATGCCGGTCGCAACTACGTTCGGCTGTCTCATGTCTCTGTCATCGAAGACTGGGGGCGGGATTACTTTGCTCAGACTGGAACGCCGCTAGTTTACCTGGATGGTTCCGGCAAGGAGAATCGCAGGCTTTGGCCGCACCGCAGTCATGGATCGGGCGATCAACTGGATATCGCGCTGCCCTTTATAACGACCGATGAAACACCGCTTGTTCTCGCACCGACCCCCTTGGGTTATGGCAGCTACGAACCTCCAGTATTGACCGAACAGCCGTCCTGCGAAGGCAGCTCTCGTCCTGCTGATTTCGGCGATCCTCCGGGCGACCGCGAGTGGCGACTTGATTCGAACCGTATGAAGGTTCTTCTATCGATAATCCTCGACTCCCCAAGCACGAGCCGCATATTTCTTGAGCCACATTTAACGGCTCGCTTAGGCTTCAAAGGTCATCCAAAGATTGGCTTCGCGGGGTGTTTCGCCGCCCGACACGATGACCATATCCACATTGTGTTGGAATAGGCTAACTCGTCGTTTCTTTCGCTTCTTCTGACCTGCCTGTCTCTTCTTCCGGGGCAGGTGGGTCGAGGAATTCAGGTCGGTGGCCAAGCATGACCGAGGCCACCAGGGCCGCAATGCCGACAATGAAGACCACGACCGCGACAATGCCGCCGCCTATGCCGAGGGTGCGCGAGAGGTAGGCGATGATCTGCTCATATTGCAGCACGCCCAGGACCGCCGCCAGCGCACCGGCGCCTTTCAGCGCGATTTCCATCTGGCTTGGATAGGTCCGCAAATGGAAAAAGATCAGCAACAGGCTCCAGATCCCGAAGCCGAGCGCGTAGAGCGGCGCCGTAACCCGATACACGTTCGAAGAGCCGTCACTGGTCAACAGCGAAAATGTGTCGAGATATGAGGCATTCATCAGCGGCCAGAGCAGCATCAGTGCGCCGCCGACTGCAATCGGGAAGGACACGTTCTGAACCGCCGCGCCATAGAGGTGGGTTAACCGCTTGCGCAGCCGGACCAGAAGAATGCCAACTGCCAGAAGCGTCAAAAGGAACGTCATTTTGAACGGAATGATCAGGCGGTGAATGCCTGCAAGATCCGATGGAGCGGCGGCATGCGACGCGTTGATGAACTCCCTGAATCGGGTTCGCGCGGCGCAGCATTCTTTCACCGATATGATGGTGCCGGTTGGAAAGCAGAGTTTTTGCTCATCCGCCGCAACCGCGAACTGTAGCCACTCTGCGTCGCAATTGGACTGAAATTCCGACAGGCCGCCTTCAGAGAGCGCATTGATCTTCATCTTGACCAGGATTTCCTGCACCGAGGCCCGGCGCAGCGCGTCATTCTCGCTCATCACGCCTCGATCCGCTGTGAGCGCTGCAGGTGAGACCTCAAACAGCGACCGCGCATTGCTCGATCCAAAGGCCGATGACAGGAACACCGACAAACACGTCACAACAAGGACCACAGCGGCCAGTGTGGCCTGTCCCAGCTTCACTTTGCCCCACAAAAGAGCATCCACGATCAGCACAGTGGGGCGCCAGAAAGCAACCAGAGCCAGAAAGCCGACAATCGGGAAGAACAGAAAATTATGCGCAAACAGCGTGGCCATGCGAATGCCGAGCCGCTCTGGCCCGAACTCTATCAGGAGCGCTCCGGTCTCGACCAGAAAAGCGAGATAAAAGACAGCAAAAACAACTGTTACGATGATACGCGAACTCAACCGGGTCATACACTTCCCTCTCCGCCCGCGAAGATTACAGGTTTTTGAAGTGGGTCAAGTCACCCCCTTGCTCATAGGTCGGGTTTCATCGCAGATGTGGCGATCATGCCGTCCCCCATTCTGATCTCTGACCCAGCCGATCCGCGTCTGGCGGCCTATACATCGATCCGTGAGCGCGATCTGACGGGACGCCGCGACGGCCGGTTTATTGTCGAGGGAAAAGTGACACTGAAAGTCCTGATCACCCGGTCTCGGTTTGAGGTGGAGAGCGTCCTGCTGGCAGACAGCCGCGTCGCGGTGTTGGCGGATGATCTTGCCACACTACTACCGCATGTGCCCGTTTATACCGCGCCGCAGTTGGTCATGGACCAGGTCGCCGGATTTGCCATTCATCGCGGCGTCCTCGCCTGCGCCAAAAAGGGGACGCCAACGCCGCTTGAGGCGTTCACAGATGCCAAGACCCTGCTGCTTCTGAACGACGTCTCCAATCATGACAATGTCGGCGCGGCCTTTCGCAATGCCGCGGCGTTCGGCGCAGACGGGGTTCTGCTGGATACGCGGTCCTGCGATCCGCTTTACCGTAAGGCCATCCGCGTATCGGCCGGGACCAGCCTGTGGCTCCCCTTCCATCACGGTGGCAGTGGCGATGTCCAGATCGACACGCTGACCGGCGCCGGGTTTGAAGTCTGGGCGATGACCCCGCGAGCGGATGCAGAGCCGCTACCCCCAGGACCGCGACCGGACAAACTCGCCATTCTGCTCGGCGCCGAGGGGCCTGGCCTGCCGGACAGTTTGATCAGCAAAGCGCGGGCGGTTCGCATCCCAATGCGGACAGATATGGACAGCTTGAACGTCGCGACCGCCGGCGCGATTGCTCTGTCGCGCGTCTACCAAGGCTGATCAGCGCACGGGGGTGGCGGTCAGTTCGCGGATCTTGGCCGCGATCGCATCGGCCTCTCCATGATGGGGCATATGCCCTTCATCAGCGAGCTTTACGAGTTCCAAGCCTTCAACCTGATGCTTGAGCTTGCCAACGTGCAGGGGCGGACTGATCACGGTGTCCAGCGCGCCGGAATAGACCACGACGGGAACCTGAATGTCCGGATACCGCGCCTGCTGCGCCGCCATCTCAGCACGCAGAGCGTTCACATCCAGCGCATTGGCCCGGAACTGCGACGGCCTGAACAGAAGGCCAACGCCTGACTTTTCAAAATAGCCCTCCGGTGCAGGCTGCGGCGAAAATACGTTTGAAATGCCAGCCTTGACCTGCGGCGGGCCGACAATTGGGACCAGTTGGCTGAACGCCGGGCCGATCAGGGGATGACCGGCATACTGGTTATACCAGGCTTCACCGCCACCGCCCCAGTCGTGACTGACCGGTGCAAGCAGGACCAGCCCGTCGACCAGATCCGGAAAGTCGAGCGCGACCCGAAGCGCCACCGCTCCCCCAAAAGAGTGACCAACCACAATCGCGCGCTCACCCGGCGCAAGCGCTTCCAGGGCACCGGCCATCTGAGCGGCCTGTACGCCCAACTCGTGTGCGTTTTTCGGTCGCTCGGAGTACCCGTGACCCGGACGATCTGCCATCAGGACGCGGTGCGTGTCTTCCAGTTGCGGTGCCAGCGTCCAGGTATATTCGCGCGCATTGGCCGACGCCCCGTGGATCATCAGGACCACCGGTCCCTGCTCGCCTGCCTCGATGACATGAACATCTGCGCCATTCACCGGAACCCTCACCGCAGACGCAGGATGGTCATTCTGCACACTGCGCACATACCGACCGCTATTGGCCAGCAAACCGACCGTTATGATCCCCAGCAGCACAGCGGTATAGAGCATGAGCCTCAAACCCGGCGGCCTTCTAAAGCCTGTTGAATACGCGCGACGCCGCGCTTGGCGGATGGAAAATGCGGATAAAGCTCCAGCGCCTTTTCATAGGCGACCAGCGCCTCATCTTCCGCGCCGAGGCTCTCCAACACTGCGCCAAGACCGCCCCAGGCGCCGAAATGGCGTGGCTCAAGGCGCAGCGCTTCATTCACGTCCCGCAGCGCTTCGGCATAGTTTTCTTTGGCCAGGAACAAGGTCGCCCGACGGTTCCACGCCTCTGCATAGTTCGGCTGAATAGCGATCACGCGGTCATAGAGCGCATGCGCATGCTCCAGATCCCCCATCGCCTGGGCGTTTACCGCCCGCTCCATCACCAGATCCGCTGCAGCCGATCCGCTTTCCATCCACGCGGCCCAGATATCGAGCGCGGTATCATTCGCCTCTTCTTCAGTCGGCGCATCGCGCAACGTTTCGAACATTTCATCCGAAGGTCCGAAGTCTGGGCCGGAGACGAGAATCAAGCCGGCAAAGGCGAGCGCTTTGATCATGAAGTGAAATATGATCTGGCCTTACAAAGGTGCAAGAGAAAAAACTGTAACGAGATGCCGTATTATTTCTACTTTAACGGGATTTTTTACGATTTAGCAGCATTTCCCGTTTAGGTTGATTTTTGTCGCAGGCGGTTCTCCATGGCCGTACGGACAGCTCATTGCCTGGATTCCCGCCCCTCTATCCAGGCAGACTTCTAAGCGGGACGGAGTGACACACTGCGTCCCGCTTTTTTTTTGCTCAATCCTGACCTGGATCGACTTTCGCGGCATCGGGGTCAAACAGATCAAACTGGTTGGGATTGGGGACAGTTTTCCGGCGCCGTTTGCGATTTCGCCCATGCCGGAAATAGAGGTCATCGGTGTAATCTGGCGCGCCGCTCTTCTCTGTCGGTTCACCGGGTTTCGGCCTGGGCGCGATTTTGCGTTTCGCCACTTTCGATCGAGCAAGTTTCCAATAGGTGACAGCAAGAACGGCATTTCCCTCGCCATCCTCATAGTGTTGCACGAAGCCGTGCGCGGGGCTGGCTTCAATCTTCGCCAACATATCCGGCAGCTCTTCTGGTGATGGCGTGAGCCATTCGGTCTCCAGCGATTTGACCTCCCGCTCTCCGGCCAGGTCTTCCGCCTCATACCGCGTTCGCGCTGCAGCCGTCTCCGCCTTCAGCGCATCTCGGGCCGTCCGTGCGAGGGGATAGGTATGGCTCATAACCGGCAGCTAGGCGCGCAGGCGCAGTGAGTCCAGAGGTGAACGTCAACCCGGCCATCAATTCCCGAACCACAACACAGTCCCATTGTCAGACCTGCAGCACGGCTTGGTTCAACCGCGTAGCCGCGAGCCGTGCGAACCGCAGCGTCACGGCTTTACGCCGCGCCGGGGCGAGCCTGGCTTCTTTCGGCTCTCTTAGAAACGCGCCGCCAAAGGCATCAGCGATGATCAGGCCGGTATGGCCAGGAATCAGGTCACGGGGAAACCCATCCTCAATGGCGAAGTAAAACCGATCGCAAAACCCGGCATATTCAGGCCATTTCGAATCGGCGCGAAAATCCGCGACCGAGGACTTGATTTCGACAATGACCACTTTGCCGTCCTGCCCGATCGCGGCCACATCGGCCCGCCTGCCATTGGCGAGTGTGAGTTCGGTTACCCCGGCAAAGCCATGTTCCGACAAGAGGCGCAGGACCCCGCGACAGATTCGGCTGGCAGTTGGCAGGTCGGTCTCGATCATGGGCTCAAGGTATTTGTTCTTAAGATGTTCTGATCTTAGAAATCTCAGCCTCCGGGTCAACAGATCAAAATAAAAAACCCCCGAACCAAGCGGTCCGGGGGTTTTCCGATCAGGGTTTGGGTTCGCCTACTCGCGTGAAGCCAGCAGCATCAGCACGAACCGGAACATGTTCACAAACATGATGAAGAAGTTCAGGGCGCCCCAATTGGTCATTACCGCCATGCCGCGCTCATTGCCGGCAAACTGGTAATACCCTTCTTTGAGTTCCTGGGTCTGCCAGGCGACCAGTACGGCCGACAGCAGCGCAAAGCCACCTGAAATCATCCACTCCATATTGGAGGACGGTTCCATGATGCCGATCGCTGGCAACAGCATGTAGATCAGGGAGACCGCAACCAGGGCCCAGATCGCCATGATGGCAAAGCTGCCAATCGCGGAGAGATCACGCTTGGTTGTATAGCCCCAAAGCGAGAGCGCTGCGAACGCTGACGACGTGATGAAGAACGCTTTGGCGATCGTGCCATAGTTCAGAGCCTGCGAAATGCCGCCTGCAGTGCTCATGTTCAGGCCGGTTTGGGCCATCAGGAAATACACACCCAGGCCAAGCCCGATGAGCGTGACCAAGGTCCAGTACATGATCGCTGAGCCAAGTGGGCTCGGGTTCTTCATGAAGAACATGGACCCGAAAATGATCGCGATCGGCCCGAAAGCGACCACATAATAGAGCGGTGTCCCAAAGATGAGATTGGTCACAACCGGCACGGTACCCGCGATAAATGCAAGCACACCAGCAAGACCGATCCCGAGGGTCAGTTTGGTGTAGACCCCGAGCATGAATGTCCGGAGGCCAGCATCCACGCTGGCATCCATCGTCCGGCCCCGGGCGATAGACGTGTTGAAGTCGTTCATGGCTTCCTCTTTTAAAGGCCCGAGCCCTATCGCCCGGATTGCTTATCATATGCGATAGATTTTATTGATTTTCAAGAAAAACCGGTTGGCGAGACCGCACTCAGCGGCTTATTCGCAAAGACTGAACGAGAATTAAGGATATCACAGATGGCGATAGAACACAGACAGCTTGGGCGAACAGATCTGAAGGTCAGCTCCTGCTGTCTTGGTACGATGACCTGGGGCCAACAAAATACCGAAGCAGAAGGCCATGCGCAGATGGACTATGCGCTCGAGCGCGGGGTCGACTTCTGGGATACCGCGGAAATGTATTCCGTGCCACCGCAAGCCGAGACGCAAGGCTCCACCGAACGCATTATCGGCACCTGGTTTGCCAAGACTGGCCGTCGCCAGGAGGTTGTTCTGGCAACGAAAATCGCCGGATTGTCAAAAATGCTGTGGACACGGGATGCAGAGGTCGAGTGGACTCGTCACACCAAGGATCAGATCGACGAGGCGGTCGAGAAAAGCCTGAAACGCCTCCAGACCGACTATATCGACCTCTATCAGCTGCACTGGCCAGACCGGCCGGTCAGCCTGTTCGGAGCCAAGATGGATGCGAAAGCCTATGAGCATGCCTATGAGAAGTTCGAAGACATCCTCAGCCACCTTGATTCGCACGTCAAAGCCGGTCGCATCCGCCATATCGGGTTGTCCAACGAGACCCCATTTGGCGTGATGCGGTTTGTCAGCGAGGCCGAAAAGAACGGTCTGCCGCGCATGGCCTCCATCCAGAACGCCTATAATCTCGTCAACCGCACTTTCGAAGATGGCGGCCTGGAGGAGGTTTGTGTCCGCGAGGATGTCGGCCTGCTCGCCTATTCGCCGCTCGGGCAAGGCTATTTGACCGGTAAATATCGCAATGGCGCCCTGCCGAAAGGCTCACGCAAGCAATTATTTGATCGCCTGCAGCGTTATGAGAGCCCGCAAGCCCTGCGCGCGATCGAATCATACCTTGTCCTTGCCGATCGGTACGGCATCGATCCGTCAAAACTCGCAATCAAATTCTGCGACACGCGCCCGTTTATGGCCTCAACGATTATCGGGGCAACCACGATGGATCAGCTGAAGATCTGTATCGATGCGTTCGACATGGATTGGACCGACGATCTGGAGGCCGACGTCAATGCGCTTCACGCTGAGCAGCCTTCGCCGTGTCCATAGATGAGACGACACCCAATTTAATTGACATTCCAGGCGACGCCGTGCAGCTTCCGTGCAACTGCAGGCTGTGCTACAGGTTGCAGGGTGGACGATTAAAGGGGAACCGACATGGCTGACGCCTCAAAATACGAAGATAACGTCAAAAAGTACGCCAACGGCTACAATCAGGCTGCGGCAGAAAAAATCGTGGGACATCTCGGCATTGCACTGCGCAATCGCGACAGTTCGCTGGTGTCGTGCTCTGACGAGACAGAACTTCAGCGTGTGCGCGAGAAATGGTGCCGCGGAAAGCTTGCCCTCGCACAAACCAATGATGAGTTGGACGCTGCCATCGCTGCGGTGTGTGAGAAGCTGAAACCCGAAGGCGGGAACAAAAGCCGCGTCACGTTCTACTATTTGCTGGCCGAACATTTCGGCAAACTGGGCGATCTGGCTGGCTAAGCCGCGCTGCAATCAGTGATAAGACAGAAACCCGGCCTGAAAGGGTCGGGTTTCCTACATTTGCCTTCAGAACCTGACGCCACCATGCACCGTTTGTTTGCTGCTTTACCCATATCGGACGACCTTGCCGAGCGCCTTGTACCGTTGCGCACAGACCTGCCGGGCACACGTTGGCGTTGGCGCGAGCATTTCCACATTACGCTGCACTTCTATGGCCGGGTTGACCGAGACACAGCCGAAGAGATTGCGAATGCGCTGGAACGGATCAGCGCGCCAGCCCTGGAGTTGCAGATTGCCGGTGTCGGCTGGTTCGGTCGCCGTGAACCGCGCGCGCTCTACGCGCGGGTCGCCGCTTCCGACACCTTGTCCGAGCTTGCCCGCGCCTGCCGCCGGATCGCGCGGGAGCTGAACCTGAAACTCAGCGCCGACCCGTTCGTACCGCACATTACGCTGGCCTACTGCAATCAAACCCCGCTGGAAGCGGTGCGCAGCTGGAGCGAAACCTTCCAGACGCTGCAGTCAGAGCCGATCCTGTTTGATCGGTTTCATCTGTATGAGAGTTTCACCTCAGCCAACAAACCCAGTCGCTATGTCGCCCAGGCCGACTATCCGCTGACTGGATAGACCGAGCTTTCGCCTGCAGACCTTGCGCGGCCTAAAACTATAAATTGACATTCTGACTGCCAATTCATACAAAGCTGTATGGCTTTGGCTGAGCAACTCCTGAAACGCTGTCTTGGTGCTGCGATCATCACGCAAATGGCTGTCCTCGCTGCAATTGGAGCCGTATCGGTCGCACACGCACAGGACGTCACCCAGCCGAATTTCGTGATCATTCTGGTGGATGATGCCGCGCTGATGGATTTCGGCGTCTATGGCGGCGAAGCCCGCACGCCTCATATCGATGCGCTCGCCGCGCGCGGGGCGATGTTCACCCAATACCGAACCTCGCCGCTCTGCTCGCCCTCACGCGCCATGCTGCTGACAGGAATGGACAATCATCTGACCGGCGTGGCCACAATCCCGGAAGTCCTACCAAAGGAACATGTCGGACAGGACGGCTATACGATGTCGCTGGAGCCCGGCGTCCTGACGCTTGCGGATCGCTTGCGTCCGGCAGGATACCGCACACTGATGACCGGCAAATGGCACATGGGCAGCGGCGACGGCGACTTGCCGTCCGATCACGGGTTTGACCGTTCTTTCGCGCTCGATGCGTCCGGGGCCGACAATTGGGAAGACAAATCCTACATGCCCTTTTACCATGACGCGCCGTGGTATGAGGATGGCGCGGCTGCCGATCTGCCCGAAGATTTCTATTCGTCTGAGTTCATTGTCGACAAAATGATCGACTATCTGGGTGAAGGCGACGCGGACCGCCCCTTCATGGCCTTCCTCGGCTTTCAGGCCATTCACATCCCGGTACAGGCCCCGCCTGAATTCACCGCGAACTATGATGGCGTCTATGATGCTGGCTGGCGTGCCCTGCGCGAACAACGTCACCAGACCGCAAAGACCCTCGGCCTCATCCCGGAGGGCGCCCCGCTTGCGCCGATGCCGGAAGGGTCGCGCGACTGGGCCGCGCTCAGCGATAAGGACCGCGAGCTTTATATCGCGCGCATGCAAGTCAATGCCGGCATGATGGAAGCCATGGATCATCATATCGGCCGCTTCGTCGCGCACCTGAAACAGACGGGTGACTATGACAATACCGTCTTCGTGATCACCTCCGACAATGGCCCGGAACCCAATCGCGGTGACGATGATGCACGTCTGGCTATGTGGATGCGTTTTAACGGCTACCATGTCGATCTGGACGGCATGGGCGAGCGCGGGAGCTGGGGCTTTATCGGTCCGGAATGGGCAAATGCGGCAGCCTCGCCCGGCGCGCTTTACAAGTTCTACGCCGCAGAAGGCGGGATCAGAGTGCCGCTGATCATGGCAGGTCCGGGTATCGCGCCCCAGCGGGTTGAGTCGATGGCGCTGGTGAGTGATGTCGCCCCCACCCTGCTCGACATGATCGCCTCAGAGCCGCCCGCACCGGACGGTGACGCGATGACCGGTCGCAGCTTGCTGCCCGTCCTGACCGGGGCAGAGGCTGAGGTCTATGGCGATGATGAGCCGATCGGCATGGAAGTGTCGGGCAATTCCGCGCTCTACAAAGGCGACTACAAGATCACCCGCCACATGGCCCCGGTCGGCGATGCGACATGGCGCCTATACAATATCGCCAACGACCCTGGTGAGACAACCGACCTGTCAGATATGATGCCTGACAAGAAGACTGAGCTGATCGCTGATTATCGCGCTTATGCCGAGCAGGTTGGCGTGCTTGAGATGCCAAAAGGCTACAATTCGCACGAACAGGTACAGGCGAACGCCATTGCCAAACTCCGCAAGCGGTTCTGGTGGATCTATCTGGTCGGCGCGCTCCTCATACTAGGGATCGCTTACGCAATATGGCGCATCGCACGCCTAATTATTCGGTCTGGGAGGGCCTGATGGACACGATAAGAACACCTGACGCGCAGTTTGAAGCGCTTTCGGGCTATGATTTCAGCCCAAACTATCACGAAATCACAGCTCAAGACGGAACCTTGCTCTGGATCCATTATCTCGACGAAGGTCCGCGCGATGGCGAGACCATCCTCTGCATGCATGGCCAGCCAAGCTGGAGCTATCTCTATCGCAAGATGATCCCGCTTCTGACCGAGGCGGGTTACCGGGTCATTGCGCCGGACCTCATAGGCTTTGGCCGGTCCGATAAACTGACCACGCAGGACGATTATACCTATCAGAATCATGTCGACTGGATGAGCAGCTGGCTGACCGGGCTCGATCTCAAGAACCTCACTCTGGTTTGCCAGGATTGGGGCGGCCTGATCGGTCTGCGCCTGGTCGGCGCTCACCCCGACCGGTTCAAGCGGCTCGTGATCGCCAATACCGGCTTGCCCAGCACGAAAATGATCACAGACGACATGTCCGAAATGCTGGGGCAAATGTACCAGACGATTCCGGTGCCGGACGCGGCCATGGTGCAGGAACAGTTCGCAGGCGGGGCACCGGGCGCCTTCCTCTATTGGGTAAAGTATGCTGCCGAAAGCCCAAGCTTCTCGGTACGGGATGTGTTTGGCATCCTGTCCGGTATTGAGGATGAGGCCATTCTCGACGGCTATACCGCGCCATTTCCCGATGATCGCTATATTGCGGGTGCGCGGAAATTTCCGTCCCTGGTGCCACTGCGCCCGGAGGGGAAACCAGATCGCGAAGCGGGAGACAAAGCCTGGGCAGTTCTTGAACAGGCCAATCTGCCGGTCCTCACCGCGTTCAGCGACGGCGACCCGGTCACGAACGGCGGCGAACAGGCCTTCATCGACCGCCTGAGCAATGTGAAGAATGTCACGATCAAAGGCGGCGGTCATTTCCTGCAGGAGGATACGCCCGAACCACTGTCGCGCGAGATCATCACCTTCATGCAAGACACGTGAGGCAGCCATGTTGAAACGCGTGCTGATCACACTCATCGTCCTCATCGTTGCGGGAATAGGATTGGCCTGGTTGAACCGGACTTCGATCCTGCTGCACCTTGTGGAACGTCAGAAAGTGCCCGTCGCGCCTCACCAAGCGATCGCGTGGGCCAAGGGACCAGATACAGCAACCCTGCCCGCTACAGAGCGTCCTCCCAATATCATCTTCATTCTGCTCGATGATGTCGGCATCAACGATATCTCCACCTATGGCGGCGGTGTGGCCGAGGGGCGTGTGCCGACCCCGCATATTGATCAACTCGCGGCCGACGGCGCGAATTTTCTGCAGGCCTATGCCGGAACGGGCACCTGCGCGCCCTCCCGGGCGATGCTGCTAACCGGGCGCTATCCGACCCGGACCGGATTTGAGTATACACCGACGCCGGACGGTATGGGCCGGGCAGTGGCAATGATTGGCAATCAGATGCAATCCGAGCATCTGCCACCGATTGTGTTTGACTCCGATCGCGACGCTGCCGCCCCGCCGTATGAAGAAAAAGGGTTGCCTTCTGAAGAGGTAACGATTGCAGAGGTTCTGAAAGCCCGGGGCTATCACACAGCCCATATCGGCAAATGGCATCTGGGGCGCGGTGAAGGATTCCGTCCTAATGATCAGGGCTTTGACGAAAGCCTGCTCATGGCCAGCGGTCTGTTTCTGCCAGAGGACGACCCGAATGTCGTGAACGCGAAACTCCCGTTTGATCCAATTGACCAATTTCTCTGGGCCCGGATGCAGTATGCAGCCTCCTTCAATGGCGGCGAATGGTTTGAGCCGCGCGGCTACCTCACCGACTATTGGACCGAAGAGAGCCTGAACCTCATCGAGGCCAACAAGCATCGCCCGTTCTTTCTATATCTTGCCCATTGGGGCGTGCACACGCCGCTGCAGGCCACGAAAGAAGACTATGACGCGGTCGGCGATATCGAGCCGCATCGCCTGCGGGTCTACGCCGCCATGCTGCGCGCGCTTGATCGAAGCGTTGGCCAGATCGTTGAGAAGCTTGAGCAGGAAGGCTTGAGCGAGAATACGCTGATCGTGCTTTCCAGCGATAATGGCGGGGCAGGCTATGTCGGCCTGTCAGACATTAATGCGCCTTATCGGGGGTGGAAGATTACCCTGTTTGAAGGCGGCATCCGGGTGCCCATGCTGGTCAAATGGCCCGCGCAGATTACCGCCGGGACGATCAGCGACACGCCGGTCGCCCATATCGACGTGATGCCGACGCTCGCATCTGCGGCGAATGCACCGCTGCCTCAGGGAGTGGCGATCGATGGCCAGAACATGCTGACAGAACTGCTCGGCACGGGTGAGATCCAACGTCCCGATGATGCCCTGTTCTGGCAATCAGGCTATACGAAAGTGGTGCGGGCAGGCGACTGGAAGCTGCAAGTCGATGGCCGCCAGGACAAACGCTGGCTGTTTGATCTCGCCGCAGATCCCACTGAGCAAAACAATCTCGCCGCCCTTCGCCCCGACAAGCTCGCCGAACTTCAGGCCTTGCTTGATCAACATGCTGCCAGTGCACGCGAGCCCTTGTATCCGTATACCATTGAGTCTGCGATCGCGATCGACAAGACTTTGGCCGATCCTATCGAACCCGGCGACGAATATGCCTGGTGGCCGAATTGAGCCGCCTCCTGCCTGCGTCGACCAATGGTCGCTACTGTGGTCCCAAACCGGCGGCTTGGGCGCTCACCGCCCTGTCGGTCGGCATCATCGGTCCAGCGTGCATCCACCTCTTCCTGCCGGATGGCGGCGCAAATGTGATCGCCGGTCTGGGCATTGATCTTGCCAGTGAAGACGGTCGACGGGTCGTGAGCCTGTTTGCCTGGGCCGGTGGAACCCAATTGGCCTGGGGCATTGTCTTGCTGACCATCTCGCTGCGCTATCGCAATTTCATTCCCGCAGCGTTCACGTTGCTGCTGTTTGAACGCTCAATTCAGGCGTGGACCCTGTGGGGACCAAAGTCCGGCGATCACCATCCACCTGAAGCCTATGGCACTCTGGCGATATTGCCGGTGCTGGCATTGTTGGTCTTCTATTCGCAGCGGCGTCACTGATCTTCTGTCAGTCTCTCCACCATATGTCGCACCACATCTTTCGCCTCATCCGCCGAGAGACCGCGAACCCGGCGTAACCGGCACCAGACATCGAAACTGAGTGCAGTATCCAACGCCTGAACCAGTGTTTTGTCGGCGCGAACCGGGTCTGGCAGAATGGCCACCAGCCGATCCAGCTCTTGTGAATGAAACTGCAGATAGTCCTCGCTCAGAAAATCTGAATTCGACCGCCGCGCATTGGCACTGATCCGCAGCATCATGATCCGCTCATAGACATAGGCCCGCCGCTCACAGGCTTCGAAACAGCGCGCGGTCCAGTCCTCGCTCTCAAACGGGGCCTCGACCACAGGCATCACCTCGGCCTGAATCAGGCGGGTCACTTCGGCGTAGATCGAATCCATATCCTCAAATAGACGAAACACGGTGCGCACACCGACACCCGCCGCCTTGGCGACATCGGCCGCATGCGGATCGAGATCGCCCGCCCGGATCAGCTTGACCATGGCTGCAACGATCAGCTGCTTGTTGCGCGCACTGCGCCGTCGGCGACCGTCGGTTTCGGTCAAGGAGAGGTCGTTTTCAGCATTCATGGCGATCTTCTAGCGCATAAGTTGCGTCACCGTCACGCGGTCCGTACCAGCTGGCAAGCTGACCCGCATACCGTCCTCGCTGACGGTGATCTTCCCGTCAAAAGCCTTGCCAGCGTCGCCCAGAAAGGTCGGGTATAAGAGCCGCGTCGGGAGCGGCGGCACGACATGGTAGAGGATCAGTTGCCCGGCTCCGGCTTCAGAGGCGGCCTTTGCAGCGTCTTCGGGCGAGGTATGATAATCCAGAATGTCGTGAAAGATCGTCGCAATTCTTTTATTTCCGACCTGCTCGGCCATCTCCTGCATCGCCTTGACCATTCGCGGCTGCAAGGCCTCATGGAACAGCACGTCCACATCCCTCGACGCCCCGATCAGTCGCTGATCATAGATCGTATCGCCACTGATCGAGATGGACCGATCCTTATAGTCGATCCGAAATCCCATCGCCGGTTCGACCGGGGAATGATCGACAGCGAAAGCGGTGATCGTGAGATCCCCCTCATCGAGGATGATTTCACGCCCACCCGGCCCAATAGGCAAATCAATTTCCTCAGCGCGGCCCCCAAAGCCTCCCGGATCGGCGATGTCGGGGCCGTGATGGGCGGTGCGATAGGTCGAATCAATCCGGTAAGCGGCATTGAACCCCGCGACCACGTCCGCTGTGCCAACCGGACCGCGGATCGGTAGCGGCTCGCGACGTCCCCCGCCCACCCAGGCCTGCAACATCAACCCGCCCAGGCCATCAATATGATCGGAATGCAGATGCGTGAGATAGACCGCCTCCAGCTCACCAACCGGAAACCCCATTTGCAGCAGATTGGCCCAGCCGCCATCGCCGCTATCGACAATGAAACCCCGCTCGCCCGCCAGGACGCCCATACAGGCCCCAGCCCGCTGCGACGGCATCGGCGAGCCGGTCCCGCACATATAGACGTGCAGGCCGTCCGACAGCTCCTGAACCGGGTCATCGGTCAGCCGCGTCTCCATGACCCGGGTGAACAGGCTCCAACTGATTTGCTTCTTGAACAGCTGAAAGCCGACAAAGGCCATGACCAGCAGGACAAGCGCGCCAATCAGAAGCCGACGCCCCCAAAGCCTCATGCGGGCTTGCCAATCATCGCCAGAATGGGGTCCAGCAAGCCCGATTGTGCAAATCCCGGTGTCAGCACGGACTCCAGGTTCAACTGCCCCTTCAGGCCAGCGGCGCGGTGCACAGACGCCTCTTGCCAGGCTTCCGACATGGACATGTCGAGCAAGGCCTTACGGTTCGGATAGGCCGCGATCGCGACCTCGTCCCATAACTCTTCAACTTTTCCGAGAGACAGATGCGTGACGTCGGCCACGAAGATCGGAAGTCCGCCATACTCCAGAAGGATCTGACTGACGGCGGCCCCATAGACCATGTAAGCATCGCGCCCGCTCAGATCCGTCTCGCGGCCATCCTCATACTCTGCTTTGTCTTTGAATTTCAGAAGGTTGACCATGAAGATGGGTCCCTCCGGGCCCGGCTCCATCATCTTCTGGATCTGCTCTGGCTCGGTCGGCAGGACTTGATTGATCACTTCCATCACACGCTCCCTATCATGCCTTATAATATTGGCACACTAAATGCCAATACACAAGATAGAGCCCGTTCTCAGTGATTGAGAGCCGGTTATCCGCGCGGATCGTTCCACTCTCTGGCGACGCCCTGCCCGCCTCGGCGGGTCAGCCAGAACATGCCCAGCAGGTCAAAGATCCCCGCGCCCAGGCGGCCGAGAAACCCATACTTGGACTGGCCATGCCAGCGCGCCCGGTCATTGACGAGTTCTTCGCGTACATCCCAGCCCGCCCGCTTGATCAGGGCCGGCAGAAATCGATGCATGCTGGCAAAATAGGGCAGCTCCCGGAACGCCTCGGTGCGGATCAGCTTCCAGCCGCAACCTGTATCAGTGGCGTCATCTCGCAGGACGAATTTGCGCACGCCATTGGCGATCCGCGACTGCAGCCATTTGAAACCGCTATCGTTTCGGCTGTTTCGCTTGCCTGCCACAATGCCGAGCCTGCCGGTGTCCTGGCCGTCGATCACCTCCGACCAGAGACGCGCCGTGTCATGAATATCGTTCTGGCCATCGCCATCAATCAGCTGCGTCCAGGTCCCCCGTACGGCCTTCAGCCCGGTAAACAGCGCCGCTGATTTCCCGGCGCGCTCAATATGGGTGAAGACACTGACTGTCTCTGGCCAGCGCGCAGCGGCGTCAGCCAGCTGTGTCCCGGTGGCGTCTTCAGAACAATCGTTCACACAGATCACTTCGAACGAAATACCGTTCAGGGCCTCATGCACTTCTTCCAGCAGCGGGAAGATGTTTCCAGCTTCATTGTAAAACGGAATCAGCACCGTCAAATCGGGTTGGGTCACGTGGATCCCTCAATCCGGTTGACCAGGCCAAGAATGCGGTCGGCGGCATCATCCAGCGCTTGCACAGCCCGGTCAACATCCGGTCCGGTCGCTGTGGCCTGGCCGTGGCGTGCCGCATCCAGCTCGTCCAACAGCGCAAGTGAAGTGATCAGCAGGATGCGATCATCACCAATATCCCCCACCGCGTCGGCGATCTGTTGCACGCGCGAATCGAGCTCTTTGGACAGCGCCGTCAGCCGCACTTCCTGACCCGGGGCGCAGGCCACCGAATAGGATTTTCCGCGTATGATAATATCGGCTTTGGCCATTAGTTTTTACCCTGTCGGCCAAGCGCAGCCTGAACTTCGGAAATCGCTGCACCAAGCGCTTCTGAGGCCTCGTCGGCAAGTGTTTGCAGCTCCTGCTCACGCGCCAGCGCCTCATCCAGCTGTTCGGCGAGATTGGCCCGATCTTCAATCATCGCGGCGAGTTCCTGGCGGGCCAATGCCGGGTTGCCGGTCTGCTCGAACATCCGATCCACCGCGACTTCCAGTCGGCTCACAGCCTCTTGCAGGCGGCTTGCAGATCTTTCTATCACGCTCATCTCCTCGGTTTGCAGTCATTGCACAAAAAACTCAATAGACTCCGCACCCCGCCAACTTGACTCGACTCTCTTGCATGTTCATTGCCAACCCGAACGAATTCGGGAGTGAACATGACTGTGTCGAACAGAGATATGGCGAATGCCATCCGGGCCCTGTCTATTGAAGCCGTTGAGCACGCCTCTTCCGGCCATGTCGGATTACCCCTCGGTATGGCCGATGCAGCAACCGTCCTGTTTACCAAGTTTCTAAAGCACAATCCGGCAGATCCGGCCTGGGCCGATCGCGACCGGTTCGTCCTGTCTGCGGGCCATGGCTCAATGCTGATTTACGCCCTGCTCAACCTCACCAGATATGATAGCGTCAGCCGGGACGATATTCGCAATTTCCGGCAGCTTGGCAGCAGCACACCCGGCCATCCTGAAAACTTTGTCACGCCCGGCGTAGAGACAACAACTGGCCCGCTCGGTCAGGGCATCGCCACCGCAGTCGGCATGGCGATCGCTGAACGCCACCTCAATGCCCGCTTCGGCGATGATCTCGTCAATCACAAAACCTATGTCATCGCTGGCGACGGTTGCCTGATGGAGGGAGTCAGCCAGGAAGCGATCACCCTCGCTGGTCATATGCAGCTCTCCAATCTGATCGTCCTGTTTGACGACAATGCCGTGACCATTGACGGCGGCACCGATATGGCTGATCGCACCGACCAGTGCGCCCGGTTTGAAGCCTCAGGCTGGATCACGCGCCAAGTCAACGGCCATGATGCCGCCGATGTCGAGGCCGCGCTCAGCTGGGCCCAGTCCCAGACCCAGCCGGTTATGCTCGCAGTGAAAACCATTATCGGCTTTGGCGCGAAACGCGCGGGCACAGGCCCGGCTCATGGTGGGCCTTATGGCGCAGACGAAGTCGCAACGGTTCGCGAAAGTCTCGGCTGGACGCATGCACCGTTCGAGGTTCCTGCCGAGATTGAAAGCGCCTGGCAAACAGCCGGGCAGCGCGCGATCGGCGACTATGACGCCTGGCAGGCGCGGCTTTCAAGCCACAGCCAGAAAGCCGCGTTCGAGGCTGCAATGGCCGGGGCCCTGCCTGCGAACCTGTCCGACATTGTCAACGCGCATAAAAAGGCAGTGGTTGAAGGCGGCAAGGATGACGCGACCCGCAAATGGTCCGGGGCTGCGCTGGAGGCATTAACCGCTGCCATCCCCGAAATGATTGGGGGATCGGCCGATCTCACCGGCTCCAACAACACCAAGACGAGCCATACCGCGCCGCTGTCTCCAGAAAACTGGGGCGGGCGCTATATCCACTATGGCGTGCGCGAGCATGGTATGGCCTCTGCGATGAACGGCCTCGCCCTGCATGGCGGCGTGATCCCCTATTCTGGCACCTTCCTGGTCTTTGCCGATTACAGCCGTGCGGCCTTGCGGATCGGCGCGCTGATGGGCGAACGCGTCGTGCATGTCATGACGCATGACTCGATTGGCCTCGGCGAAGATGGCCCCACCCACCAGCCGGTCGAACATGTCGCGAGCCTCCGCGCGATGCCGAACATGCTGGTTTTCCGCCCCTGTGACGGGGTTGAAACCGCCGAAGCCTGGGAACTGGCGCTGCGCAATGAAACCGGCCCGTCCACACTGGCGCTCACGCGTCAGAAAGTGAAAAGTGCGCGCACCACCCACACAGACGACAATCTGACCGCCAAAGGCGGCTATATCCTGTCTGATGCCGACGGCACCAAAGCCGTGCTGATCGCCACCGGCTCAGAGGTTGAAATCGCCCTCGAGGCCCAGGCAGCCCTGGCCGCGAAAGGCATCCCGGTCCGGGTGGTCTCTATGCCCTGTATGGACCTTTTCGAACAGCAGTCTGCGGCCTACCAAAAAGACACGCTTGGCGGCGACCTGCCAAAGGTCGCCATCGAAGCCGGAGTCCGATTCGGTTGGGACCGCTGGATTGGCTTCGATGGCGGGTTTGTTGGCATGTCCTCGTTTGGCGCTTCTGCCCCGTACAAACAGCTGTTTGAGAAATTTGGCATCACAACAGATGCCGTGGTCGCGGAAGTGGAAAAACGGATCTAGCTCTCCGGCTCGTCCTCCAGCGCTGTATCTTCGCTACGCAGCTTCTCCAGCACGCTTTCGCGCACCGCAACGCGATCCTCAGCGCTGAGCGGGATCAGACCTTTTTCAATCAGATAGCCTTCCGGCCCCCAGGCATCTTCCTGGGTGAACTCGGACACATATTCAACCAGCCCCGGCGCGAGGTTGAGGTTCTGAGCCTTCACATAGAAATACATTGAGCGGGAGATGCCATAATCGCCGCTGGCAATCTGATCAAACTGCGGGGTCACACCCCCGACTTTAGCCCCTTTGATCCGGTCCAGATTCTGTTCCAGGAACGAGTAGCCCATCACCCCGATACTGTCGTCATTCTTCAGCAAAGTCTGCACGATGCCGCTATCATTTTCGCCGCTATCAATCCACGCCCCGTCATTGCGAACCCGGTGGGCCCGGCGTTTGAATTCATCGCTATCGGTTTCTTTCAAAGCGGCCAGTTCAGGGATTTGCGCTGCTCCGCCTTCCATCGCGATCTCGACAAAGGCGTCGCGCGTTCCCGACGTTGGCGGCGGCCCGGAGACCAGGATCTGCATGTCCGGCAGGTCGTCGGAAATGTCCCGCCAGCTCTTGTTCGGGTTATCGATCCATCCCCCCTCGCCGTCCGGCAGTTCTGCGGCGAGCGCGCGGTAGATCTCTTCCTTGGTCAGATCGAGATCGGGCGCCGATTTGGCATTGGCCAGCACAATACCGTCAAACCCAATGCGGACCTCGATAATCTCATCAATGCCGGCTTCCAGGCAAAGTTGCTGTTCGGAGGCTTTGATCTTGCGCGAGGCGTTGGTGATGGACGGGGTGTCGCTGCCAATGCTGCGACAGAAGGCCTTGAACCCACCGCCTGTGCCCGTGCTTTCGACAATCGGGGTCGCGAATTTTGACGCGGCGCCAAACTGTTCCGCCACCGTGGTCGAAAACGGCGCAACCGTAGAGGACCCGACAATCTTGATCCGCTCTTCTGTCGCTGAGGCAAAGATGGGCGGGCTGTCAGGCTGTTCCGGGATTGACGACAGATCCACGGACGGACTGCAAGCTGCCAATCCAAAGGCGATGATCACTGCGGTCAAACGCATGCAAGTCTCCTGAACCGGGGTTTCGGACTCAATCCTAATGCAGAATTGTGACAGTGATGTACGGCGCGCCCTGACACATGTCAGTTGTTTGTCACATCGATGGTTCTGACTGTGCGGAAACCAAATCTTCGACAGACTTCAACCAGCCGCAGATGGGCTTTCGGGTCACTGGTGAGCCAGACCGTTCGCCCTCCCGTCTGGTTCTCCGTTTGGGTTAGACCGGCCGGCAACACACGCAGGGTCTGGCGCGCGATCGCTTCGCCACTGTCAATGAAGGTGACCGGATGCGGCACGGTCGCTGCCAACTCACCTCGAATCAGCGGGAAGTGCGTACAGGCCAGAACGACTGTATCGATCTGATCGCCGCCTTCTGCCTCGTAGAGCGGCGCTTGCGCAGCGCGAAACGCCTCCAGCGAGACCGCGCCGCCTGCGGCCTGTTCCTCCGCCAGACGTACCAGCTCGACAGAGCCATGCAGCATAACCCTGCAGGATAGCGCAAAGCGCCTGATCAGCTCTGCCGTATAGGCCCGGCGCACGGTCCCCGGCGTGGCAAGTAAGCCGATGGTTCCGGTCTGGCTGCGCTCAGCAGCGGGTTTGATCGCGGGCACAGTCCCCACCACCGGAATGTCCAATACAGCCCGAACCTCGTCCAGCGCGAGCGTGCTGGCTGTGTTGCAGGCGATGACAAAGACATCTGGGCGACAGGCCTCGACCAGCGCCTTGGCCACAGGCGGCAGACGCCCCCTCAAGGCGTCATCGGATTTGTCACCATAGGGGAAAAAGCCGCTATCGGCGACATAGATCAGCTCAAGCTCTGGGGCCCGTGCGGCGACTTCTCGCGCAACCGTCAACCCGCCCATGCCGGAGTCAAAGACCAGAACGCGACCGTATCGCGACACCGAAGAAAGCGCAGACATCATGCCGTTGAATTACGGCGCTTTGCATGCGGCGAAAACAGGGCATCGTAGGGGCGATCTTGATTGGGACTTCACTTGCTGTTATTGTGCAGCGCAGCATTTGCAGGAGTCGCCGACCATGTCTCAACAGTCTCTTCCGCCCAGCGAACGCCCGCTCACGCCATTTGGTTATATGCAGGAAAGCTTTTCGATCTGGGTCGATTTCAATCGCCGCGCCGGTGAGCTGTTCATTCAGCACACCACCGCCACGCGGGCAGTCACATCAGACGAGGAAGACACCGTCACCGCCGAACTGCTGAGAACCTTTTCCGACTTCAACCTGCGTCACTGGCAGAACACAGCCCGTTTACTGGACTCCATGCCAGGCTGGATGAGAATGCCGCAAGTCATGACGGGCGCTGCGATGACAGACTGGTTCGACGAACTGCGCCGCGCACAAACCGAATTCGTCGTTGCCCCTGCCGCCACGGACGAGAATGAGTTCACGGCCCCGGCATCGCTGACGGCACCGGACGGCGATGCAGACGATCTGACGCGGATCAAAGGCATCGGCCCGAAACTGTCGGCCAAGCTTAATGATATTGGCATCTTCCACTTCAAACAGATCGCCGACTGGTCCCAGACAGACGCGGCCTGGGTGGAAGACTATCTTTCCTTCAAAGGCCGGGTCATGCGCGAGAACTGGATTGCACAGGCGCGCGGGTTCACCGCCAATGGCAAAGCCACGCTGCACTAGGGGACAGACCCGAGCTAAACGGCCATCATCTCTGCGGCCAGTTTCGACTTCAAAGTGTGAATGTTGTCAATCGCATGCGGTGTAATTTGGCGCAGGGCTTCCAGCAATGCGAGATTGTCCGGGTCCTGCATCTGCGCGTCTGTCGTGAGATCACGAAAGCAATTCAGGCGCATGTTTCGGATCCTTTGATTCAAGTCTCGGTTCTGCCCCCATTGATGCTGGTTCATCAGGCTGAACAGCGTGCCATCAAGCAGGTCGGCAGGCCCATCCGGCAATGGCACAACATTGGTCATCGCGTTCTGCAACTCCTGATCCGGCACAGCCGCTTCAATCGCCGCGATCACGGCCGCACTAAAACACGGCTGGCAGGTCCGGACGGTCTGCAGCGTGATGGTAGACCCCTGGAACACGGTCCGCGGCGGGCGTTTTGACCAGGCCGAGGCTGTGCAGTCGACATATAGCGTGCCGGGCGGCATGGGTTGCGTGCCGCGCTCCATCAACATGCCGCGCTTTTCGATCTGATTGATCCGGCCTTTGCGGATGACGTTTTTCACGCGTTTCAGCAGCGCCAACTCGGCTTCGGAGACCATCGCGCAGTGATACATCTCCGGTCGATGGTCGCGATCAAGCCGCAACATTTGCTGGGTCTCTTCCAACCGATCGAACAGCCCCTCAACCGTTTCGGCCTCAGCCATGGCCTGCATCAGGTGCATGACGCCGCCCATGGTCATCTTGAACGACGTGGCGCATGGCTGATTGAAGGCCCGGTTCAGCAGCCAGGCATCCCGCGGTACAACCCAACTGATCGCATCCGGCTCAACGCCCGCCTCCAACAGCCAGACAACAACGTCAATCGCGGTCTTGCCGCCGCCGAGGACGGCATAGTGTGGCGGGGTCAGCTCCGGACGGCGCCACATCTGCGCCAAACCATTCGGTGAAACGACATCGACCTCCGGTCCGTGGCGAAACGGTCGCGTATGGGTCATCGGGATCGAGGTCTGAAAGAACGTTCCATCCACGATCTTTCGACGCACATTCACACGCGTTGACTCGCCCGAGACGAGCGAACTGAAAACACTGTCGCCACGAAAATGGCTCATCGGAAAATACTGCACGCGTCCTGATGGCAGCAGCACTTCGTTCATCACGCGGCTGAAATACCCAAGTATTTCAGGACCCGCGGACAGTTCCATCAGGCCTTTGTTCAAGCCATCCGTATCTATGCGCTCGTCTCCGAGCGGTAGTGAATTCACGCCATACATGGATGCCGGCTGGTGCAATTTGACAAAGGGATAGGCGTCATTCCAGTGCCCGCCCGGCGTTGCTCGCCGGTCCACGATGGCCATTGTTGCACTGGTGTCGCTCAACAATTGATCCGCGAAGGCCAGTGACATCGCACCGGCACCCACGATCAAATAGTCGACATCAAGAGTCTTCACCACTTCGCCCACCTTGCTCCCCAAGCTCTTTATACGGACAAAAAGGATAGGTTTTTATTAATCGAAACCGCCAGATCTTAAATAAAGGTACTTTCTTGACTTTGCTCCGCCACCGCCGTCTTGACCCGATCGAAACTCAGCTTACCCGGTAGGGGGTCGAGTTGGAGAGCAAATGCCGGAAAAGAAAAGCGCGCTGGACTGGGGCTTGTTTGCGGCTCTGACTCTGCTTTGGGCAGGCGCTTATGCATGCACACGCTATGCGGTGAACCAGGATGACCCAGCAGCGGGCCTGCCTACCAACCTCATCGTGCCCACGCGCATGACGATCGGCGCGGCGGTATTGCTGATCGTGGCAACGGTCTCGTCCCAGCGCTGGCCGCCTGTCTCCCATTGGCGCAGTTGGGCCGCGATGGCCGGTATGGGTCTGGTCGGCACCGCGTTCCCATTTTACCTCATCACCACGGCGCAAAAAACCGTCGATTCCAGTCTGGCGGCGCTTTATGTGGCCGCAGCACCCTTATTTGTCGCGGTCATGGCACATCTGGTTTTCCATGATGACCGGATCTCGCCCGCCAAAGTGTTCGGCCTGATTGTTGGCTTCTCCGGCGTCGCGCTCCTGTTTGGCGGCGATGCCCTGATCGCGTTCAACTCTGCCAGTGTCACCGCCCAGGCCTTTCTCCTGCTCGCCACCGCCTTCTATGCCTCCTCCACAATCATCGCCCGCTTCGCACGTGATATTCCGCCTTTCATCTTTTCAGCTGGTTTCGTCACCATGGGCGCGATCACGACCTGGCCGCTCTTGCTGGACGTCGACTATGGCTCCCTCGCCCCGGCGCGCAGTTCCATTCTCGGCGTCATCGGTCTTGGCGTCGGCCCAACGGCAACCGCATCACTGCTTTACGTCATTCTGGTCCAGCGCACGAGCGCGACTTTCCTGTCGCTCACCGGCTACACGATCCCCGTCGTATCGGCGATCCTCGGCTATATTCTGTTCACGGAAGTTCAGAGCTGGACCGCGATCATTGCCTTTATCATGATCCTATCCGGCGTCTGGTTTGCGCAACGTGGCAATACGGTTCCAGTTAAAGCTGAAACGTCCCCTCAATCACCGTAACGCTGGACCCGCGCAGTTTCACCCGATCATCAACCAGCTCACAGCCGACATACGCGCCGCGCCCGGGATAGGCCTGATAGCACTCAAACGCGGTCTTCGATGTCTTCGCCGCGAGGATGGGCGCAATCATTGTGTGCCAGGATCCGGTCGCCGGGTCTTCGGGGATACCGCTGCCCGGCGCAAAGAACCGGCTGGTCGCGTCGACGCCCTCCCCGCCCAGCGCCAGACAGCCGAAATTGCCGAGGCCCCAGACGCTGTCAGCGAGGCCCAGCGCCGCGAGCGCGCCGAGATCAGGGGCTAGGTTTTTCACCACATCCGGGCTCTCAAACACCGCGCAATAGGTTGGCCCGCCCCAGGCCTCGACAGGGGTCGCGCCCATCGCGGCGCTGATGGCCTCATCAATCTCAATCGGGTGCACCTTCGCAGCTGGAAAGTCCATTTCAAGACGACCATCGGACAGACGCGAGACATAAAGCTCCCCCGACTGACGCGTCACAAACGTGATCTCATCACCCGCAAATCCGCCATGAGTGTAAAGATAATGGCCGGACGCCAAGGTCGCATGTCCGCAGAGCGGCACTTCAACGGTCGGCGTAAACCAGCGCAAGGCCCAGCTGCCGTCTCCGTCCGGCACAATGAAAGCCGTTTCGGCAACATTGTTCTCAGCCGCGATCGCCTGCAACACGTCATCGGCGAGAAACTGAGCAAGCGGCATCACACAGGCCTGATTGCCTTCAAACGGCCTGGCGGCAAAAGCATCAATCTGGGCAAACGGTATCTTCATCACGGGTCTCCTGAGACGCCGTCATCTCACACCGGTGCGCAGCCGACAAACCATGAATTCTCGACCATCTGTCAGCGTTTCTGATCCGTTGAGGTGGGCTGATCGAACGATCAGCTCTGCTGATCTTTCAGCCGCCAATTGTGCGCCACGGGCCCATGCCCTTTGCCGAGGCCCGGCGCGTTCAGGATCGCCCCACGCAGATAGTCTCGGCCCTGCTCCACGGCCTGGTCGATAGGCTTGCCAAGCGCAAGCCCGGCTGCCGAAGCGCTGGCCAGTGTACAGCCCGTGCCGTGCGTCGAGCGGGTCTCAATCCGTTCGCCTTCAAAGATCCATTCGCCATCCACGGTCTGCAAGACATCATACAGGATCTTGCCCTCCACATGCCCGCCTTTGACCAGGGCCCCTTTGGCGCCGGCCTCCAGCAGAGCCTCCGCAGCCCGGCGTTGACCATCCAGGTCCGCAACCTCCTTTTGGGTCAGAATGGCCGCCTCAATCGCGTTCGGCGTCACCAAAGCGGCACCCGGGATCAAAATAGATTGATAGGCCTCAATCGCGTTGACATTCAGCAAGCGGTCGCCGCTGGTCGCCACCATGACCGGATCGATCACTCGCGGCAGATCCGGGGCTATTTCACTCAGTGTTTCCGCCACGCGTTCAATCATCGCGGTATCGACCAGCAGTCCGGTCTTGATCGCATCGGCACCAAGATCGCTCAGTGTCACGCGGATTTGCGCCTCCACGGCCTCAAGCGGCAGCGGCCAGACCCCGTGCACGCCGAGCGTGTTTTGCGCCGTCACAGTGGTGATGGCGGTCATGGCAAAACCGCCCAGCATGGTCACGGTTTTGATATCAGCCTGAATACCTGCCGCCCCCCCACTATCGGACCCGGCAATGATCAGGACCCGCCCTTTCGGCGTCTCAGTCAGCTCACTCATCAGAACTTCACAGCACCCGACTGCAACGTGTCATAGGCATCCTGTGTCAGCGGCTCATACTTGCCCGCTTCAGGATCGAAATACCAAATCGGGTCTTCAACCTTGTTCGGGTCAAACCCGTCATTCACAAGGTCGACTTTGCGATACTTGAACGTGCCCGTGGTCTCCGCCTGTTTCTGGATGCGCACAAAAAGCGGAATCGCATATTTCGGCAGGCGGGCTTCAAGCCAGCTATACAGGTTGGCGAAATCTACATCGCCTTTGGTCGTGATCGCCGCCATTCCGGCCCGGCCATCTGTGCGCGGCACCTCGACGCCATAGACATTCGCAGTGGCAACGCCTGGAGCCTTGGCAAAGATTTCGGCCACCTCATTGGTGGAGACATTCTCGCCTTTCCAGCGGAACGTATCGCCAATCCGATCGACAAAATAGACATAGCCCTCGGCATCTTTTTTCATCAGATCGCCGGTGCGGAACCACATATCGCCGGGCTCAAACACATCGCGCAGCAGTTTCTTCTGCGTCGCGCCATCATCATTATAGCCTTCAAACCGGGTGCGGACTTCCTCGCCAATCCGGCCCAGCACTTCCCCGGCTTCGTCGTCATCAGCGCGGATGCAGAAGCCGTCTTCACCGCGCACCGGCGCCTCTTCGACCACGTCAAACTTGACGAAGGCCACATGCGCAAAGGTGTTCTTGAGATAGTTTGGCATACGACCGACGGCGCCGACGGTGCCGTCAAAGTTCATCATACTGACATTGCCTTCGGTCGAGCCGTAAAACTCCGCCAGACGCGGAATGTTGAACCGCTCATGAAAGGCTTCCCAGATGTCGGGGCGCAGCCCGTTCCCAAACCCGGTCCGGATACGGTGGGCCCGCTCCTTTGGATGCGGTGGCTGGTTCATCAGGTATCGGCAGAGTTCTCCGATATAGACAATCACCGTGGCGCCCTGATCGGTGACATCATCCCAGTACTGGCTGGCAGAAAAGCGCCGACGAATGATCAGACACGCCCCGGTCATCAAGGCGATGCCAACACCGCAAATCCCGCCGGTGCCATGATACAGCGGCAGCGGCAGATAGACCCGGTCCCTCGAGGTCGTGCTGGTTGGCGCAATAAAGGTGCGCATCATCCCCTGCACCCGGTAATGCGGCAGGCGCGCCGCTTTGGGCAGCCCGGTGGTCCCGGATGTATAGACATAAAGACACAGGTCACGGCCGCGCAAATGCTCGCGGTGGGTCCGGAGGGGTCGTGTTTTCGGCACCGCGACCAGCGCAGCATTGAGATCTTCACCAACCTGTCCGCCAAGCGTCCAGACTTTCGGATCGCCCTCCAGCCGACCCGCGACAGAATTGATCCCCTCATCCTGGTTCTCACTCGATATGACCAGTTTCGCATCTGCGATATTGATACAATGGGCGAGCGCTTCACCGCTGAGATTGTGATTGATCAGCGCCGAGACCACACCGATTTTCGACAAGCCAAACCAGACGGCAACGTAATCCGCGCAGTTTTCCATATAGACGGCGACCACATCCCCGGCCTTCAACCCTTTGCCCAAGGCCCAGTTGGCAATCCGATTGGCGCGGGCATCAAACTCGGCATAGCTGGTCACAGACCCTTCGAACCGAAACGCGGCATTGTTCGGATACTTGTCGACCACACGTTCGAAATCATCCGGCACCAGCTCGACCCCTTCCGGGCTCAGATCCTCGGTCCATTTTTTGAGCTTTAACAGCACGCTCATCGTGGATGCTTCACGCGAAATGGTCTTGAAAAAACCCATAAGTCTAGCCCTGTATCGAACCGTCGAACGCGTCACGTTCGCCGAGATGCCAAATTCGTTTCCAGCCCCAGCAAAGGTGGTTATACGAGCGAGGTCAAAAAAGAATGAAGGATTCCCAATGGCAGACCCTGTCGGCGACCTCTTGAACCTGATGGACCTTGAACGGCTTGAGATTGATCTATTCCGCGGTCAAAGCCCGGCAAATGAAACAAATCAGAGAGTGTTTGGCGGACAGGTGATCGCCCAGTCTCTGGTGGCGGCCTACCGCACCGTTGATCTCGATACCCGCACCTGTCACTCCATGCATGCCTATTTCATGCGCCCCGGTGATCCATCGATCCCGATTATCTATGAGGTGGACCGGTCTCGTGATGGAGGCAGTTTCACCACCCGGCGCGTCATCGCCATTCAGCACGGCAAACAGATTTTCAATCTCGCCGCCTCGTTCCACAAGCAGGAAGACGGCTGGCACCACCAGCACGACATGCCCGACGTGCCGATGCCGGAAACACTCGATGATCGCATCGCATGGCGCAAGAAGTTCGCCGAACGCCTGCCAGAGCGCCACCGCGCCAACTTCCTTCGCCCGCGCCCGATTGAGATCCGTGAAGTGGATCCTCTGGACCCGCTGAAACCGGAACCGGTCAGCGACGTGCAGCATCTCTGGTTTCGCGTCGCGCGTCCGATTGATGAAGCCCCGTGGCTGCATCATTGCCTCATGGCCTACGCCTCAGACATGGCACTTCTCGGCACCGGGAACCGACCGCACGGGGTCAGCTGGATGACCGGAGAGCTGATGTCAGCCAGCCTCGACCACTCGATGTGGTTCCATGCGCCGCTGCGCTTTGACGATTGGCACCTTTATACGATGGACAGCCCGTATGCCGGCGGCGCCCGCAGCTTTAATCGCGGATCCATCTACAACCGCGAGGGCAAGCTGATCGCAAGCGTCGCTCAGGAAGGTCTGATGCGGCCGGTTCGAAAAGACCGGAAATAGCTTGATTGTCTGGGCCCGGCCCGCAGGCAGGCCCTAACCGATCTCGTAAATCGTGTAGATCGGGTTGAAGCCAGACTGCTCGCCTGTGCCTACCGCGATCACATTGTTCAGCCAGAAATAGCGCTCGTCGCCAGTTTCAAACTTCGCCACTGTGGCCAGCGAATAGCGCTCCGGGGCCAGCACCTTGCCTTGCGCCAGATCGGCGAGCGCCCTGGCATCGCCAACAAACCGCCCCTGATAGGTCAGGTAGATCATCGCCCCGTCGCCCGTTTTCAGGGTCAAACGCACATCAATCTGCATCACACCATCGGCGCGAAACAGCACCCAGTCAGCCCCGCCCGGCAAGACCTCGCCGGACAGGCGCTCGCCCTCAAACGTGCCGCCATGCACCGGCACAATGGAGCGGCGCCCAGTCGGCGTAACGCCGATCTGGGCACTCTTGTCGGCGCCGACATTCAGCCGCAACGTCAACAAATGCTGATGTTTCAGCGGCTTCACCATGTCGCTCATCGGTCTAGTCTTCCGCGGCCATGTACGCGTCGAGCGTCTTATGGAAGTGGCGAATGCGGCTTTCCTGATAGGTCGCCAGCGTTGCCCCCGGCTTGCGGGTGGTCCGAAGACCTTTCTGAATACGTTTCAGATTATCCGTATCTTGATCGATGACCATAGACGCAGAGCCCATCGCCTCAACCGTTGACCATGGCTCATCCTCGGTCAGCCAGACGATATCCGGGGTTGGCGGGTGAGAGCCATCCTCGGCTTTCGGGAACAGGAAGTAGATCTCCATGATCGAGCGCTCTGGATCATCGCCATAAGGCCGGAAACGATACCCTGCCGACAGGCCCAGGCCGCCATAAGGCACGAAATTCGGGAACACCGTATACTGAATGAGATCAATCGCGACGGAGTCTGAGGTCTCCGAGACATCCCGGTTCGAAGCGGCCGAGATTTTCTTGCGGGCCACATCGGCAAAACGCTCGCGCGGCGACTGGCCCTCAATCAGCGGATCAGACGACTTGTAGAACGGCGTATCACGCTCCATCAGTGTGCGCGTCTTTTCCGGATCGATCCCGGCCCGTGACGGGCTCGGCACGCCCTGCGCGCTGATCATCCGGTTAATGTGGCGCACACCCGGATAGGTGTCATACTGGGTGTTGCTGTCGCCATAATAGGGCAGTGATTGCGGGTGCGCATAAGGCACGTGATAGGCTTCAACAAACGCTTCCGCACACAGCTTCCAGTTACATGGCATGATCTTGGCGACATGGATCGCCTTGTAGCGGTTTTCGAGATCATACTCAGCGAAATGTTCTGGCAAAATCTCAAGATAGGACATCAGGTCTTCACAGTCCTGATCGAAATTGATGAACACAAACCCGCCCCAGGTATCGACGCGTGCCTCAGGCAGTGTGAACTCTTCCCAATCAATGTGTTTGAAGTCCCAGGCACCCGGCACCTCTTTCAAGGACCCATCCAAGGCCCAGGTGAAGCCGTGGAAGGGACAGCGGAACTGTTTCACACAGCCGCCTTCTTTGCGCAGCAGCGTACCACGGTGCAGACAGGCATTGATATAGGCCTTGATATCCTTCGGCCCCGTGCCGGTGCGCACCACGATCAGCGAGTCATGCACGATGTTGTAAACGACATGGTCGCCAACATTCGGAATGTCTTCGACGCGGCAGGCCCATTGCCAGGTCTTGCGCCAGATCTTCTCAACTTCCTTGTCGTGAAACTCTTTCGTCCAGTAGCGCTCAATCGGAATGTCCTCATTGCCCATATCGACGCGTGATTCCTCACGCATGTGGGCGGGCGGCGCGATTTTATCGGTCTTGTAAATGTCCTGCAGTGACGGCTTCGGACGATCTTCCGGCCCTTGCGAACTGTGCTTTCCAACAAGAAAATCGTCTGGTTTCACGATGCCCATGACGGTCATTCCTCCCAATTTTTAGCTTGATTGACTTTGCCTGCGACAAACTTACAGACAGATTGGTCGGTATGTTGTAAAAAGTCAATCAGGGAATCGATAATGGGACACGCTTTATCCACACAAAGACCGCGCCCCACTCAGGCTGAGCGCCGCGACGCGATGCGGGCGCGCTTGCTGGAGGCGACCCTTGATCTGATTGCTGAGCAGGGGTGGGCTCAGACGAGCACTCAAAAAATCTGCAAACGCGCTGGCGTCTCGCGCGGTGCACAAACCCATCACTTTCCAACTAAGGACAGCCTGTTCATTGCCGCGGTGACCGAGATCGTATCGCGCTATCAGGACCAGATGGACGCAGTGCTACAGGATGACGATGCGCAGAAGCCCGACCTTGAAGGCCTGTTCGACTTCCTCTGGGACGCCTGTTTTGAAGGCAATCTGCTAAAATGCTGGATGGAGGTGATGACGGCTGCCCGAACGGATCGGGCCTTGAAACTCGCCGTCAGAACAACTGACCGCCGCTCCATCGATGCGATGCGCGCCCTGGGTGAGGCCTGCGCCGACGCCCACCCGACCCGTTCAGCCGACGCCGCCGACCTGGTCGAACTCACCGTCTATCTGCTGCGCGGGATGGTGGTGCAGACCGGCGTGCATGCCGACCCGGAAAACCGGGCGAGGCTGTTTGCGCTATGGAAGCAGATGGTGCTCGCGACCTAGCGCTTGGCGGAGCGACAGCCTCCG
The DNA here is from genome assembly GCA_030066975.1 of Henriciella sp. Lineage (GTDB taxonomy): Bacteria > Pseudomonadota > Alphaproteobacteria > Caulobacterales > Hyphomonadaceae > Henriciella. The sequence continues at coordinate 152,124 of JASJAO010000002.1, forward strand.
CATAAGGACAATCACATATTCTCTAAGCCCCTCAAGCGTCTAACCTGACAGGTTGTAGATAGGACCGGGGAGACTGACGATGAGTGAAACCATAATTGCGAATGGTGTTATGGCACCCGAAGGCGAGATCGAAGCGCAAACACAAAACCCCGGCACAATTGGCCAACAGCGCCACGATCCCGATCGAATTCGCCAGCTGTTTGAGAACGGCGAATACCCCTACAAGAACAAGATGCGGCGCAAGACCTATGAGCGCCACAAGGCTGACCTGCAGGTCGAACTGCTGAAAGTCCAGCACTGGGTCAAGGAAACCGGTCAGAAGATTGTGGTCCTGTTTGAAGGGCGAGACGCGGCCGGCAAAGGCGGCACGATCAAGCGGTTTACTGAACACCTGAATCCACGCGGCGCTCGTGTCATCGCGCTTGAAAAGCCAACCGAGACCGAACGCGGGCAATGGTATTTTCAGCGCTATATCCGTCATCTGCCAACCGAAGGCGAAATCGTTTTCTTCGACCGGTCCTGGTACAATCGCGCCGGCGTTGAGCGCGTCATGGGCTTCTGCCGGGCGAATGAATATCTGGAATTTATGCGCCAGGTTCCCGACCTGGAGCGGATGCTGACCCGCTCTGGCATCAAACTGTTCAAATACTGGTTCTCCGTCACGCAGGACGAGCAGAAACGGCGCTTCCAATCCCGCGAACACGACCCGCTCAAGCACTGGAAACTGTCTCCGATCGATCGGGCCTCGCTGGCGCGCTGGGATGACTATACCGAAGCCAAAGAGGCGATGTTCTTCTATACAGACACAGCTGACGCGCCCTGGACGATCATCAAGTCCTCGGATAAGAAACGCGCCCGAATCAATTGCATGCAGCACTTCCTGAACTCGCTGGATTATCCAGACAAGAACAAACAGGTGGTCCGCGCCCCTGACCCGCTTATCGTCGGGATCAGCCAGCACGTCATCGGCAACAGCGACCACATCCTCGGCCGCTCCCTCCACCCCGATCAGGCGTGATGGGCGGCGAGATTACAGATCGAGCAGACAACTTCTGATCCGACGCTCACACCCCACCGCCAAAATCTCTTAAGGTGTGATTAACCTATTTGTCCGATTTGTAGAGACTGTGTTAACTGTTTTGTCGATCGGCACCCTCGTTCCTGTAGCCTGTTCTAGTCTGCGTTTCACGAATCGTCCTAGTGCTGATCAATCGGAGATCGGCTCAGGGGGCCTGCGAAGATGACATTGCTGGAACTGGTGATTGTGGCGCATCGCTGCCGCTCGACCCACCACTTCATTGCGTTTGACGCCCTGCAGATCCTGAAAGGCCAGGATGCGGGCGACTGGAAGAATTTGATGCTGCGCCATCATGTGCAGCTGTTGAAAGGCGCGAAAGCCCCTGACACACAGTTCAAGGACTTTCAGAACCACGTCCTCCACGTGCAGGAAGGCGAGTGGGGCGGCGCACGTGACAAGGCGATGGAATGGTATGGCCGCGCGGTCGATGCGCTGCGCCGCAAGAAATGGTCGGACGCGGCCTTCGCGCTGGGCGTGATGACCCACTATTATGCCGACCCAGTCCAGCCCTTCCATACCGGTCAGACGGAAGAAGAAGGCGCGATGCACCGCGCGCTGGAATGGTCGATCGCGAAATCCCGCGACACGATCAAGGCGATGATCGATGTCCGCGGCTATCCAACGGTTGAGGCAGGCTCAGAGACCGGCTTCGTCGCCGACATGGTGCTAGAGGGTGCGCGTTTCTCGAACCAATATTATCAGACCTTCATTGACCATTACGATCTCGATCGCGGCGTCAAAGACCCCGAAGCCGGGCTCGATCAGACCTTGCTCGATGTGCTTGCCGATCTGATCGCCTATGCCACAGCGGGCGTCGCTACCCTGTTTGAGCGGGCCTTTGCGGAAGCGGGCGTCAAACCTCAGAAAATCGATCTTGACCTGCCAGGCTATCTTGCCGCGCTCGACATTCCCATCCGCAAGATCACCAAACGCATCGCCGACGCGTCTGATCGCAGGCAGGTCGAAGCCATGTATGCCGAGCTGCAGGCCACCGGCAAAGTCATCAAGACGCTGCCCGCCGATGACAAGAAGATCCGCAAACTGCACGCAAAACAGGTTCTGCGGGTCCCGCTTGGCGCGCTGGACGCGCAAAACCTGAAACCTCTTGGCACCAAACATGTGCCACGCGCCAACAAAGACCTGCCCGCCCGTTACGAGCTGAAAGTCGTTCCGGTGCCCGTAGATCCTGCGGCAACACCAGCCAAGGCAAAGCCAACGACCCCGGCCCCGGCTGCGGTGACTGCGAAAAGTACCGCGAAGAAGGCCAAGCCCGACCAGAAAGACGTCGATGCCCAATGGGCTGAGTTGGAGGCCAAACGCCTGGCGGAACAGGACGCGTCGCAAGCCGCAGAAGCTGAAACAGCGCGCCTCGCCGACGAACAAGCCGAGATCGAGCGCAAGGTCACCGAAGCCAACAAGGCCTGGGCCGAGCGCCAGAAACGCAAGACCGAAGCAGCACGCCGCGCCGCTGAGAAGGCAGAAGCTGAAGAAGCCGCCCGCCTTGAGGCAGAAGCGAAAGCCGCAGCCGAAGCAGAAGCCGCGGCCAAAGCTGAACGCGAAGCCAAAGACAAAGCTGAGGCCGCGCGCCGGGCTGAAGAAGAAGCACGCGCCGCTGAGGCAAAAGCCAAAGCCGAGCAGACCGAAAAAGACGCAGCCGAGGCTAAGACAGACGATCCGGTTGCCGAAACCGTGCTCGCTGAAATCGAAGCCAGTGTCCCAAAAGACGCGTTGGGCAGCGCGATTGCGAGCCTGGGGGGCACCGCCAAAACAGAGGAAGACACATCCAAACCGGCCAAGGACGGCGACAAAACCGTCATCAAGGCCGAGCGCCGGGATCGCCTGACCCATGACGCCCCCGTGGTCGATGCACCCTCAATTGGCCCCAAAACCGCCGAACGCCTTGCCAAGGTGAACATTGTCACGATCGGCGATCTGCTCTCGGCCGATGTCGACGAGACGGTGAAAGCCCTCAACGTGCGCTACATCACCGCCAAGACCATGACCGACTGGCAGGACCAGACCCGACTAATGATCGAAGCGCCCGGCTTGCGCGTGCTCGACAGTCAGATCCTGGTCGGCGCGGGCATTCGTAACGCGAATGAGCTTGCCAAGTCTTCGGCCACGAAAGTGCTGAAAGCGGCTACCAGTTTCCTCGACACGCCGAGCGGCGCACGAGTTCTATGGGGCGCCGAAGCCAAAGTCGGCGAAGGCGAAGTCAAGGAATGGATCAGTTTTGCCAAGTCTGCGCGAAACTAGCCACACCATCACTCTTTTCAGCCTTCGCAGCTTCGCTCATAGTTCCACCTGATTCTTCTCAACCTGTCGGAGACCTTGGTGCGGGCCGTGTGTGGAATGTTATTGGGATGTTTGCTGCTCGCCGCCTGTGGGGACAGCGAAACCCGTGATGATCCCACCCAGGCCTGCCACGCGATCGAACATCTCGGCATGCCCTACACCGTCTGCTCCTATACGCGGGCAGAGACCGATATTCGCCTGTTTCACAGCGATGCAGACGGCGCCCCCTATCTCCAGTTTGATACGTTGATCGCGGATCTCGACGCCCAGGACAAAACCCTTGCTTTCGCCATGAATGGCGGCATGTATCACGAGGATCGCAGCCCCGTCGGCTTCTATCGCGACGCCAATGGTGACCAGGCCAGCGTGAACACAAATGAGGGTCCAGGCAATTTCCATATGCGTCCAAATGGCGTGTTCTGGCTCTCTGAAGACCGCGCCGGCATTACCGAAAGCCAGGCCTATCTCGATGCCGGGATCGATCCGGACTTTGCCACCCAGTCCGGACCCATGCTGGTCATCGATGGGGCGCTGCATCCGGGTCTCAATCCGGACGGAACCTCCCGCAAGCGCCGCAACGGGGTTGGCGTGTCCGCCGATGGCACGCTGATCCATTTCGCCATCTCCGACACGGTCGTCTCTTTCCATGATTTCGCGACACTGTTCCGTGATGCGCTGGGCGCCGACAATGCGCTGTTCCTTGATGGTCAGGTTAGCCGCATCTACGCTCCGGAGCTGCAGCGCAATGAGACTGGTGTCGATCTCGGCCCCATCGTCGGCGTGGTGGAATAGGAGGTTTGCATGTTTGGCAAAACCATAGTCTTTTTAGCGCTGACATTGGGTCACCTGTCCGCCGCCGCGCATGAGCATGGCCATACCGGTGCAGAAGCGACTTATCTCGGCAACGAGGCCATCATGGTAACAGAAGACGGGGCGAAGATCCTGTTCGATCCTCTCTTTCCCAACGGCTTTGGCATTTACCAGATGGTACCGAGCGATATGCGCTCTGCTCTGATGGCCGGTGAAGCGCCGTATGACAATGTCGATGCGATCTTTGTTAGCCATATGCATGCCGATCATTTCGAGGTCGGGGCCGTGATCGCCTACCTGGAACGCCATCTCGAAACCCGACTCTACGCGCCGCAACAGGCGGTTGAACTGATGAAGGTCGAAACCGATCCGGACAGTGCCATTTTCGACCGCGTCATCGGCATTGGGCTTGAGCGCTTGGACACCCCGGAAACCTACACGCTCGGCGACATTCAGATAGATGCGGTCCGCATTCCCCATGCGGGCTGGCCGGGCCGCGCTGAGATCTCAAACCTCGTCTTTCGCGCTACTCTGCCGGATGGCACCACGGTTATGCATATGGGCGATGCCGATCCCAATCTCGTCCATTTCGAACCGTATGAAGATCACTGGAACGCCAAGCGGACCGATACCGCCTTCCCGCCCTATTGGTTCTTTCTCGGCGGCGACGGGCCTTTGATCCTGTCACAAACCTTGAACGCCAAAACGGCCGTTGGGGTACACGTGCCCATGGTCGTTCCCGCAGACCTGATTGCCAGCGGCGCGGACTATTTGTCGGTCCCCGGTGAAACACGGGCGGTGTCCGATGCCGACTAGGCTTCGCATCGATCCAGAGCGCCGCGAGACCTTGATCGCAGAGCTACAAACCCTTTACCGCGATGAGCTCGACGAAGAGATCAGCGCATTTCGGGCCGAACAGATCTTTGACTTGATGATCAACACGCTTGGCCCAGGCATCTATAATCAGGCGGTGCAGGATGTCCGCGCCCACCTGCAAGGCAAGCTCGATGACCTCGATGGAGAGGTCTATTTCGATGGAGACACTGAATGAGCCTCACCCTCTATGGCCTCAAGAATTGCGACACTTGCAAAAAGGCCCTGAAAGCGCTCGAAGCCTCCGGTGCGTCTGTCACATTCGTGGACATCCGCGCCGAAGCTGACCTTGCCCGGAAAGTCCCGGTTTGGCTCGCCGCGGCGGGCGCGAAAGTCCTTCTCAATACCCGCTCAACTACCTGGCGCGGCCTGTCAGAGACCGAGCGCGCAGGCGATCCGGAGGCGCTGCTGATGGCCCATCCGACCCTGATCAAACGCCCGGTGATCGAACAGGGTTCAAAAATCTATGTCGGTTGGACCAAAGACACCCAGGCTGCCCTGCTCTAGGTTAGCGCAAACCAGAGACAAGCCCCGGCCGTAATCAGAATAGCCAAAAGCGAAATGATCGTACCGAGCAGACGCGGCAACCCGGTCCCGGTGGCACTGCCAAGTCCCAGCGCGTGCAATACCCGGCCAACAAAGAACGTCCCGCCGAGCGCATGGATCAGCACAACCGGCGCAGACACCGCAGCCAGACCGATAAGACCCAGCAGCACAATCGGCACATCTTCAACCGCATTGGCCTGAACCCGCATGGCTTTCGCCATCGCTTCATTGTCGCCTTCGCCGTAATTGACCTGCGTTGCCACGCGGACCCTGCCGCAATTCAGCTTCAGCGCCGCAAACAGTAACGCAAACAGCCCCAGATACAGGGTTACAGCTTCAAAACCTGTCATTGTCTTTCCTCCCGATCAGGTAAGCATAAGCCTCAACGCCGCCGTCGCGGATTAAGGTAAAGGTCATCCTCGTGATGATCGATCTGCGGCCGCAATTTGCCAAGCCGCACCTGTTTGCCGAGGCGGCGAATGTGGCGGCGTGCGGAGCCTTTGAACTTCAATACCGCACAGAACAGCTGCAACACCGCCTCCAGTTTGGCATTGGCGTAGGCCGGATCCAGCTTGACCATCCAGGCTCCGCCAAGATTGACCACGCGCCCGTCCAGTTTGCCAATTTTCCGGCCCTGCTGATCCAGCACTGAGAAGTCGGTGCCAAAGCACATGACGTTTCGCTTCAAGCGATAGAATTTCGGTCCGGATTTGGTCTGCAGAAAGAAGGAATAGGATTCGGGAAAGAATGGCAATTGATGCGCGGACCGCTCCAGCTGGATCAACTGCTCATGCCGGCCCAGATTGATCGAAAAGGACGGCACCGCGAGGCCCCCTGCCCCGAGCGTCAGCTGCATTGACCGCCCGAGCAGGAGTTCCGCCGTACCGCGCCAGTGCAAGCGCTCGGAAAACAGCTTGACCACCAGACGCCGCTCAAAATCCTCGCTCGCGTCCCAAAGCTCCTGGCGATAGGCCAGCAAGGCCTTGCGCTCCTTGTTGATCACGGTCTGACCAAAAATCTCCATATCCTTGGTAAACTGATCCGACGCCGCCTCGTTCTGGGTCCGCTTCATGATCCCGATTTCGGCGAGATTGAAGTCCGTCGCCCAGAAATCGACCTTGAACTTGCGCATCTTCCGGGCCGCACGCGGCGCCGCTTTCGCCTTGACCGGTTTGGCCTCGGCTTCAGGAATATCGGCGAGGGCAGAGCCATCAGCCATGATCGTCTCCATATCAGATCAGGTGTCTGCTGCCTTGATGCGCGACAAGCGTCAGCATTTGGTTAACGGATTGCTCGCTCCTGTTAAGAATTTGCAGTTGGTTCACAAGACACCGAACTTGCTCTTGTCGGCAGCCCGCCCGGCGACTACTTCACCTGCAAAGTCAGGTTAGGAGACAAGTATGCGAGACGTGGTCATATGCGCGCCGAGGCGCACAGCCGTTGGGGCGTTCGGCGGAGCCTTCAAGACAACCCCGGTTCACCATCTCGCCTCTGCTGTTGTTCGTGACATCATGGATCGCACCAAACTGAATGGCGACCTGGTGGACGATGTCATCTTCGCCAATTGCTACCCGACTATGGACGCGCCCGCACTTGGCCGCGTTGTGGCGCTCGATGCCGGACTGCCGATCACAGCGGGCGGGATTCAGATTGACCGGCGCTGCGGGTCCGGCCTGCAAGCGGTCATTTATGGCGTCATGCAGGTCGCCAGCGGTGGCAGTGATCTCGTCATCGCAGGCGGGGCTGAAACGATGAGCCGCGCGCCCTTCTACAATGTCGAGAGCCGTTGGGGGGTCAAAACCCCCGGCATCATGCTCGAAGACGGTCTCACCCGTGGCCGCGTCACCGCGGGCGGCGACAACTATCCCGTACCCGGCGGCATGATCGAAACCGCTGAAAACCTGCGCAAGGAATATGGCATCACCCGCGAAGCCCAGGATGAGCTGTCGGCCCGCTCTCAAGCCCGCGCCACCGCTGCCCAGGAAGATGGCCGCTTCGCCGAAGAGATCGTGCCTTTCACGGTGCCCGGCCGCAAACAGGACACGCTGGTCGACAAGGACGAACATGTCCGCCCCGGCACCAAAGTTGAGAAGCTCGCCACCCTGCGCCCAATCCGCCTGAAAGCCGATCCGGACGCCACCGTCACGGCTGGCAATGCTTCTGGACAGAATGACGGCGCGGCGGCCTGTATCGTCACCACCCGCGAGATTGCGGAACGCGAAGGCCTCAAACCCTTGGCCCGCATGGCCTCCTGGTCGCTTGCCGGTGTGGGACCGGCGACCATGGGCATCGGCCCTGTGCCGGCCAGCCAGAAAGCACTTGAGCGCGCCGGCTTATCCCTGAAAGACATGGACCTGATTGAGCTGAACGAAGCGTTCGCTGCCCAGGTTCTCGCCTGCACCAAAGCGCTCGAACTCGGCGACGCGGATCATGACCGCATCAATGTCAACGGCTCCGGCATCTCCATGGGCCACCCGGTCGGCGCCACCGGCGCGCGCATCCTCACCACACTGCTGATGGAAATGGATCGGCGCGAGTCCCGCTACGGCCTTGAAACCATGTGTATCGGCGGCGGCCAGGGCCTCGCAGCGGTGTTCGAACGCATCGCGGCCTAGGTTTCAGTCAATCAAAGCCAGCTGCCTGGCAGCCTCGGTTAGTTCGCTGCGATGATCGGGATGAGCAAGCGCGATCAGGGCTTTCGCGCGCGCCTCGGAGCCGAGCCCGATCAGGCAGGCTGACCCGAACTCGGTGACCACCGTGTCAACATCATTGCGCGGGGTCGTCACCGGCCCCGTCAGATCCGGCACAATGCGCGAGACCGTGCCTTTTTTGGCCGTCGACCGGCAGGCAATGATCGACCGGCCCCTTTTCGACGCCCGCGCGCCGCGGACAAAATCCAGCTGACCGCCCGAGCCGCTATACTGCTTGCCGCCCAGCGTCTCGGAGTTACACGCCCCGGTCAGATCAATCTCAAGCGTGGCATTGATCGAAACGACACCCGGATTCTTCGCGATATGACGCGGGTCATTGACGATATTGACCGGATGGCTGTTCACAGATGGATTGTCATCAATCAGATCATACATCCGCTGATGGCCAAGCGCGAAGGTGAACACGGTGCGTCCGGGGAAAGTGATCTTGCGCCGATTGGTCACCGCGCCGCATTCGATCAGATCGACCAGGCCGGGTGACAAGAGCTCTGTATGGATGCCGAGATCATGGCGTTCCCTCAAATGACCGCATACCACTTCCGGCAGCGCCCCGATCCCCATTTGCAGGCACGCCCCATCCGGTACCATTTCGGCAATGATCCCGCCAATCGCCTCCTCTTCCGGGCTCGGCGCGCGGCTCGGCAGCTCAAACAGCGGCGTGTCATGTTCGACGACAGCATCGACCTCGGAAATATGGATCATCGAGTCGCCAAAGACGCGTGGCAATTGCGGGTTCACCTCGACAATCGTCTTCTTCGCACAGCGCGCGGCGGTGGAAATATAGTCATTATTGGCGGCGAACGAGAAATAGCCGTGCTGATCCATCGGCGCGACCGTGGTGATCACCGCATCTAGCGGCACATGGCGCTCAAACAGGCGCGGCGCATCTGAAAACGCAACCGGCACAAAATCAATCAGTTTGCGCCCTTCGGCCTCGCCTTGTTTGATCAGGTCCCGCTCAATCGGGCCCATGAACATGCAATGCGGGATCACCCGTCCCAGCAGTTCGATCCGCAACAGGGTTTCGGCCGCAATCGGCATCGAATGAAAGTACCAGAGGTGCAGGTCGGTCAAGTCAACTGCATCCACGCGATCCGACAGCGCCTGCAACAGCGCCGGTGGTGCGCCAAGCGCCATACCCATCGCCGTGTGGTCTCCGGATGAGATCAGCTTGGCGGCCTCAGCAGCCGACTTGCATTTCTCCTGATATGCCCGCGCATAGTCTCGCATGCCTGTCCTCAGCAACCCGTGATCGACCGTTTACGCTCTAGCACGCTGCGGGTCGCCTGTTGCCAGTCCTAATTGCGAAATGTGGAATTATTAATGTGGGCGCGCCTCGTCAGGCTCCACCCGCGCGACCGCAACGACATAATTCTTGCCATAGGTCTTCGCGCATTTCGGACAGGTCATGTAGAACAGGTACATCTCCTCCTCGTCCAGCCCCTGACGCTCCAGCTCATCCTCAAACGCGTCCATCCATTTCGGGGCCATCCGGTACGGGCCTTCAAACACTTTGGTGCGATAATCACCGCTCAGGCTGACCATGTCCTGCCCCGGCACATCCTTGGTTACCGCAAACAGATGTTCGCCTTGCCAGGGTGACGGATCGCGGCTCAGGACCAGGGTTTGGCTGACATCCAGCGCATCGGCCTCTTCAATCGCCTTGAACGTCCGATTGAACACCCGGTTCATGTTGAGCGGAATATGAAACAGGCCGCGCGTCGTCGCCCGTACAAACCGTTTGTCCTTGAAGTCGAGCTGCTGATTGTCCCAGGGCTCGGGCTTGAATCTCGGGCAGCATTCGGTCGGGTTGTCGCTCATATCGTAAAGGGGGGTCTCATTGGTTTTCATCTCTGCCTCCACGGCCTCACTGATTGTGAACTCTGATCGCTTATGCAGATCGATGCCTTGCGCCAAATCAAAGCAAGACGGGGGCAGCTTTGCCTAGTCTGGGTCCCAACACGCCAGACCTCAAAGGAACCTCCACCATGAAAGAAGCCCTGAAAACCAAAGCGCTCGAAATCCTCGATGCCTGTCACGACCTCGCTATTGCCACAGTACGCGAGGATGGCTTTCCACAAGCCACCACGGTCTCCTTCGTTCACAATGGCCTGACCCTTTATGTGGGGGTAGGCAAGGGCTCTCAAAAAGCAAGAAACATGCGCCGCGACAAGCGTGTCTCGATGACCATGACGGCCCCTTACAAAGACTGGGACAGCATTACCGGCCTGTCCATGGCCGCCCATGCCGATGAAGTGGACGTGATCGATGAAATGGACCTGATCGGCAAACTGATGCTGAAACGCTTCCCCGAAATCGCTGATATGGATGACGCCGCCGAAATGGGCGAGGCGACCTTCTTCCGCTTTACGCCGGAGGTGATGTCGATCCTCGACTATTCCAAAGGCTTTGGCCACGCCGATACGGTCAAAGTCGACGAATATGATATCGCCGAAAGCCTGGAAAGCATGCAGCACAGGTGGCTGATTCCGGCTGCATAACGGTTGCGCGCAACGACCCGACACAACAGGAGTCATCTGATTTCGCTTCCCAATCCCCTTCAGATATGGCTAGGCGATAGGCATGTCTTTGATCGGTCTTATTGGCGGGGTCAGCCCCGAAGCCACGAAAATCTATTATGGCCTGCTGAATGACAGCGCGCGCACCCATCGCGGCGGGCAGCACTCAGCTGAAACCCTGTTCTATATGCTCGATTATGGCGTCATGTTCGGCCACTACCAGACGCAGGACTGGACCGCCTTCAAGGCCGAGGTCGTCAAGGCCGCCCTCGCCCTGAAAGCGGCCGGGGCGGGCGCCATTGCCATCACGTCGGGCACAACCCATGTCGGCGCCGACGCTGCGGCCGAGGCCACCGGCCTTCCGCTGATCCACATGCTCGACTGCCTCAGTGAGGCGATGGTCGCCAAGGGCTCAACCCGCCCGCTCCTGCTCGGCACGCCTTGGGTGATGAGCGGCGACTATTTCGCCCCGGCGCTGGCGGAGCGTTATGATGGCACCCCGATTGTGCCCAGCGAAGCCGACCGCAATCTGGTTGGCCGGGTGATCTTCGAAGAACTCGTCGAAGGTGTGGTCAAAGACAGCTCCCGCGCCGAAATGTCGGCCCTGGTGGCCCGCTATGCCGACCAAGGCGCCGACGGCGTCATCCTCGGCTGTACCGAACTCTGCATGATCCTGAGCCAGGCCGATTGCGACGTGCCGGTCTTCTCCACTACACACATCCACGCCGAAGCGATTGATGCGTGGATGCAGGAACAAACGTAACCATTCGCTTTTGCGAGGTTGGCCCTGAGACCAAAAAACTCGGGGCTTTCATCTTCGAAAACCCCCGCTACACTTTGAACGATGAGACAAACACTGCGATGGCTAGCCCTCTGTGTGGGACTGTGCGTTCCCACAGCACTGGCGCAAGACACGCCGGCCGCTTCACCCACGTGTCCAAGATTTACCTATGAACTTATCGAAGCGCTGAGTCTGAAAGCGTTCACAGCGATCGATGCAGAGACGCCAGATCCCGAAACCCTTCAGCAAGTCTATGCCGAGGCCACTGACCTTCAGACGGCTTGCCCCTCCGAAACTGACGTCAATTTACGACTGCCTGCGATATTCTGGGGCCTGTCAAAGTTCTCCAGCTCCGATCAGGAGGACGTGATGCTCGCCAGTCAGGCCTATCGCTCTTACCAGGCATACTTTGAGAATAAACGGCTCGCCGAACCTGTGGAGGATGATCCCAGCCACATTGCGAACCTTTTACGCGCTCAAACGGTGGAAGATATTGAAGCAAACCTGCTGCCGGTCATGCAGAGTTTCATTGCGCCGAGCCTCATCCAGCTGGAACATGCCGGGTTTGAACATCCGGCATACACTCTGCCGGACGGGGTCGCGTGTCCTTATGGCGCGCTTGAAGTCTACTCCACCTTTGAAGGCGGTGCCTATGTCGCGCTTCTTCTGGACGTGCTTCAAAGCAACGCCGACCCGGCTTATGTGTTCCTGACCCCGCCGGGAACAAACCGCCTGTCTGCGCTGCGGAAGGCCTGTCCCGAACAGTCTGGCGACCTGACGCTGTCCATGGCCCAGCTCTACTTCCTCACCGCGACATATACGTCTTTCTACCCTGACAAGCCGCTAAAGAATGGCGAGCCACAACCCGGCAACGCAGCGCGGTCAATCGCCGAAACCGCCTTGACCCTGCTGGACGAGGTCGACGCCAACCCCGCAGCAACGAGCGAAGACCTCGCAAACGCCAGCACGGCCCTGCGCGCTGACCTGGGCGCGCTTATGGCGAAGCTGGACGACGAGGCGGCCTTTTCAAACCCAGCTGAATGACTTAAGACAAAGCCATCCGAGGGGCGCGTATCGATAGCGCTGAGATGGTCCAGACACGGGACCAGCACCCTTAGAACCTGATCCGGGGAATTCTTCATCTGAAGAGTGGCCGGCGTAGGAACGGAAACGGGATACGCAACTCCGGGTCTTCAACACTGGAAGACCATTATGAACAAACCCACCGCCCAGTCCGAATTCGAGACCCCGAAAGTCACCACCGGTCCGCTGCCCGCCAGCCGCAAGGTCTATACCCACCCCAAGGCTGACCCGAGCCTGTCCGTCCCGCGGCGGGTGATTGACCTCCACCCGTCCGCCAATGAAGACCCCGTGCCGGTCTACGACACATCCGGGCCTTACTCTGACCCGTCCGTTTCCATCGACGTCGAGAAAGGCCTGGCCCGCCACCGCACCGAGTGGGTGCTGGAGCGCGGCAATGTCGAAACCTATGAAGGCCGCACCGTCCGCCCGGAAGACAATGGCGGCGCCACCGGCAAATACCTCGCCCGCGAATTCCCAACCAAGCACAAGCCCCTGCGCGGCCTGCCCGGCAAGCCCGTCACCCAATACGAATTCGCGCGTGCCGGGATCATCACCAAAGAAATGATCTACGTCGCCGAGCGCGAGAATATCGGCCGCCAGGCTCAGCTCGACTCCGCCGCAGACACCATCGCGCAAGGCGAAAGCTTCGGCGCCGAAATCCCCGCTTTCATCACCCCCGAATTTGTCCGCGACGAGATTGCCCGCGGCCGCGCCATTATCCCGTCCAATATCAATCATCCAGAGCTTGAGCCGCAAATCATTGGCCGCAACTTCCTGGTCAAGATCAACGCCAATATTGGCAACTCCGCCGTCGCCTCAAGCGTCGAGGAAGAGGTCGAAAAGCTCGTCTGGGCGACCCGCTGGGGCGCGGATAATGTCATGGACCTCTCCACCGGGCGCAACATTCACAATACGCGCGAGTGGATCATCCGAAACTCGCCGGTCCCGATCGGCACCGTGCCGATCTATCAGGCGCTGGAAAAAGTGAACGGCGTCGCCGAGGACCTCACCTGGGAGGTCTATCGCGACACGCTGATCGAACAGTGCGAGCAAGGCGTCGACTATTTCACCATCCATGCCGGTGTGCGCCTCGCCTATATCCACCTCACCGCAGACCGGGTCACCGGCATCGTCTCGCGCGGCGGCTCGATCATGGCGAAATGGTGCCTCGCCCATCATGAAGAGAGCTTCCTCTACACCCATTTCGAAGACATTTGCGACATCATGCGCGCCTATGATGTCAGCTTCAGCCTCGGTGATGGCCTGCGCCCCGGCTCGATCGCCGACGCCAATGACGCCGCCCAGTTTGCAGAACTCGAAACCCTTGGCGAGCTCACCAAGATCGCCCATGCCAAGGGCTGCCAGGTGATGATTGAAGGGCCCGGCCACGTGCCGATGCACAAGATCAAAGTGAATATGGACAAACAGCTGCGCGAATGCGGCGAGGCGCCCTTCTATACGCTCGGCCCCCTCACCACAGACATCGCGCCCGGCTATGACCACATCACCAGCGGCATTGGCGCGGCGATGATCGGCTGGTTCGGCACGGCCATGCTCTGCTATGTCACCCCGAAAGAGCATCTTGGCCTGCCCGACCGCGACGACGTGAAAGTCGGCGTCATCACCTACAAACTCGCCGCCCACGCCGCCGACCTCGCCAAGGGCCACCCGGCCGCGCAAATCCGCGATGATGCGCTGTCACGGGCGAGGTTCGAATTCCGCTGGGAAGACCAGTTCAACCTGTCGCTAGACCCCGAAACCGCCCGCCAATTCCACGACCAAACCCTCCCCAAAGACGCCCACAAAGTCGCGCATTTCTGCTCCATGTGCGGGCCCAAGTTCTGCAGCATGAAAATCACCGCCGAAGTGCGGGATTATGCTGACGGGCTGTCGGATAACGAGAAGGCGGACCTCCAGAAACAAGCCGACGAAGCGCGGAAGGGTATGGAAGAGAAGAGCAAGGAGTACGAAGCGCTAGGCCGGAAGCTTTATGTGGAACATTCTACGTGATGCATGTCTGATTAGCCGCGAGACAAAACTGGTCTGACAAGGGTCGGCCAAACCTGAAACCTTGTACATAGGCGGAGAGATTGAGCGAAGATCGGAATAATCGAGTACATACCATACCCCAGTTTTTGAATGCGGTTGAGCAAAACAGCGTCGTACAGTCTGTAAAGGGAGGAACGACTGAGGCACTTTTCCGAGGTCACAGCTCGATAGATTATGAGCTTTTACCCACGATATACCGAGATGCCGAGGCAAATCATTATGAACGAGAGATGGTCCGTGATTTTATCAACAATTGTTCCCATCTTATCAGTACAGCCCCTAGGAACTACATCGAATGGCTGTTCTTAATGCAGCATCATGGTCTCCCCACGCGGCTTTTAGATTGGAGCGAATCTGCCCTTGTGGCACTTTTCTTCGCTGTCGAGAGCTCCAACGCTTACACTGATAAAAATGTAGATTCTTGCGTATGGATACTGAACCCTTGGCGGCTTAATGACCATGCCGATTTGGATCGTAACACTTTACCGTCAACGACTTCGAAGGATGTAGATAGTTACACGATAGATATAGATGATCCCGAAGTACCGAGAGCACCATCGGCTGAGTTCCCACTATGTGTTCGTTCTCTAAGAAACTCAGCCAGAGCAGTAAATCAGAAAGCAATGGTCACAATTCACGGCTCTGAACGTATAGCACTTGAGAAGTATGAAGACTTACTCAGAGCCGGCTTTCTTTCCAAAATTGTTATAGCAGGTAGCTATAGGCAGAGTATTTTAAGTGACTTAGATCGTTTGGGGATATCACACGATTTCATCTATCCTGGTTTGGATGGTCTTGCACGAACAATAAAGTTTAAGCATCTTCAACGGGAATAGACACGATGCTCCGCATCGGTAGGGCGGGATTTATCCCGCCATTTGACGGTGATGGCGGGTCAAGACCCGCCCTACGTTTTACGCTCCCCGTGGCTTGTCCATGGGGTCCATCACCCGGTCTTTGATCTGAGACGGGAGATGTGTTTTCGCTCCCGGCCTTGCGGCACCCTTGGATAATGGGCCCTCGGATCAAGTCCGAGGGCGCGTAAAACCACCTGATCTCAAAAAACTTATCCTACACCTTGGCTCCACCCGTATAGACAGCATCGCTCCGCGATGCGTAGGGCGGGTTGAGGCCGATAGGCGGATACCCGCCTTGGGGGCTTCGTCAGGCGGGTGTCGCTGCACTCGACCCGCCCTACAGCTTCGTTCGCCCCTCAGTCCGCCAATGCCCGCGCAGGCGGGCATCCATGGACCGAACTTAGCCCCGAGCGCTTTGCCAAAAACATGGATAGGCATTCTCTCTATCCCCCCGCGCCACCCCGTTTCCTCACCCAACTCAGCCCGTTGCGCCCCTCTCCCGCGTCCGGGAGAGGGGAACGCCACAAAATCAATCCGACCGAATTGCGGGGCCCCTTACACTCCCGGCCCATGGAAGTTCGCTTCACGCTTCAGGCCGTTGCCCATGTGCCCATCTATTATTGGCCTTGGGTCTGGTGGCAGCTTTATCGCCTCCGCCAGCAATGCCGCGCGGCGCGCTGTGAGGTGCTTTGGGAGGTTGATGAACACGGGTTTGTCTATGTGCCCTTCGTATCAGATCTGGAGACCGATCTGCTCGCCTGGTTCTACAAAGAGGTCAGAAAGACCCGCGCGCATTGGGCTCCGATGGACAATGCGTCCGGAGAGATGCATCTGAGTGCGATCCACTATCTAACGGGCCGGCTGATGGAATGCGGCGAGCGGTGCTTGCCGGGGTTGGTGATTGACGCGGAATGCGCCGCACCCGCTATTCAGGACAGTAGCTAAAGGTTGGTTTTGGCCCGGCCCTGAGGTGCTGCGCACCAGCCGGGCGAAGCAGGTTCCGTATCGCGCTTCGCGCTCACATGAACCAAGCTCAGGGCTGTATTTCTCAAGGTTCGGAGCCCTCAGCCCGGTTCATCGGACGAGCGCAGCGAGGATCGGGAACCTGCTTCGCAAAGCGTGAGGCGAAGCCTCTTAGCGCTTTGCAAAACCACAACCCCCTCCGAATCTCCCCCACCGCCGCATCCGCGGCCGCACGCGCTGCCCCCAGCTCGACTGGGGGCGCTGGTCAAATCTCGGTCGGCGCTCTAAACGGACCTGCATGCCGCCGTTTCACCTCGCCTTTCCGGTTCACGATCTTGCTGCCGCGCGCGCCTTTTATGGCTGTCTGCTTGGCTGCCCGGAGGGACGAAGCAGCGAACATTGGGTCGATTTCGACTTTTTCGGCCATCAGATCGTTGCGCATCTGGCACCAGACCAGTGCAATGTGTCCGAAGGCGAGAGCCCTCAGCTTGTTTCATGCGCCGAAGGCGCGGAACCTGCTTCTGCCGCTCGCCCGAAGAGCGTCAGCGCGGCAGCAAATAGCAGCCTTGAGCACGATCCATCGCGACGGGCGCAAGCTCAAAGCGGGGATCAAACAAATAAAGTCGACGGCAAATCCGTCCCCGTTTGCCATTTTGGCCTCGTACTGGACATGCCAACCTGGCGCGATCTCGCTGACAAACTCAACGGTAAAGTCGAGTTTCTCATCGCGCCTTATACCCGCTTTGAAGGCCAGCCCGGCGAACAGGCGACCATGTTCTTCTCAGACCCGAGCGGCAATGCGATCGAACTCAAAGCCTTCGCCGATCGCACGCAACTGTTCGCAAAATAGCGCCGCTTTACTTCAGGCGAAAGGACACCGCGCAACCTCATGATCCTTTACACCTATCCAACCGGCCCTAATCCGCGGCGCGTTCATATCTATCTCGCCGAAAAAGGCATCCAAGTGCCGTGCGAGACCGTTGATATCCTGACCCGCCGAAACCGGGAGCCTGACTTTCTGGCGCGGAACCCGACCGGCGGCCTGCCGATCCTGGAATTGGATGATGGCACCTGCATCTCCGAGAGCCTCGCGATCTGTCGCTATTTCGAAGCGCTTCATCCCGATCCTCCGCTGTTCGGAACAGATGCAAAAAGCCAGGCAATGATTGAGATGTGGCTGCGCCGGATCGAGCTGAACGTCATGGTCCCGATCGGCATGGTCTGGGTACATGGCCATAGGCTGACCGCGAAACTGATCAAACAGATCCCCGAAGCGGCCGAGCAGAATCGCGTCCGCGCCGCCCTCGGCTACAAACTGCTGGATGATCAACTCGCACAGACGGCGTTCATAGCAGGTGACACTTATACGGCCGCCGATGCCGTCGCGCTCGCAACACTCGACTTTGGAACCGGCTTGGTTGGCGTGCCTTATGAAGACAGCCTCACAGACCTGAAACGCTGGCACGACGCGGTCTCTGCTCGACCAAGCGCCAGCGCCTAGACGCCCGTCTAGCGCCGGAGCATAGCTGCGATCTCATCTTTCAGCAGCATCCGCTGCACCCGAAGGCCGCGTTCGGGGCGCTCATCAACCGGCTCCACGCGGGTCTCATAGCGGTGAATGGCGCGGTTTACCTCATGATAGCGCTCCGCCAGATTGGCAAAATGCGGGCTGGTCGTTTTCAGCGTGTGGATCTTGTCCTTTGCATGCGGAAACTCTTCACTTAGCTCATGTGGGGTATGGGACATGAGGGTCCTCCTTGTTTGAACATCTGCCTCACATCAAACGGATCACCGAGCGCCTTGTCACTCAGGGTCTCTACGTAGGTTTTGCTTGTCGCCGCGAGAGGGCTGTTCAGCTTAGCGCGGCGATTTAAACTGCAAGTCATGGATCTATCAGCCAATCCCGCCCTCGCCCCTTTCCGCGCCGAAGTACGCAACTTCTTCGAGACGGACTATCCGCAGGACATTCGCACCAAGACCGCACGCGGCGAAAGCCTGTCCACCGCAGATGTCCGCCGCTCGGAAATGGCGCTTGGAGAAAAAGGCTGGCTCGCCTCGGCCTGGCCGAAAGAGTATGGCGGTCCCGGCTGGAGCCTGGAACAGCAATACGTGTTTGACGAAGAACTTGAGCGCGCCGGGGTCCCCACCGTGACCCCGATGGGCGTGATCTATGTCGGGCCGATCATCTACACGTTCGGGTCTGAGGCCCAGAAGGAAAAATGGTTGCCCGGCACGCGCGATGGCTCGCTCGGCTGGGCCCAGGGCTATAGCGAGCCCGATAGCGGATCAGACCTCGCTTCGTTGCAATTCTCCGCCAAACGAGACGGCGACGATTACATCCTCAATGGCACCAAGATCTGGACCTCGGCGGCCCAGCATGCCGACTGGATCTTCCTGCTCGCGCGCACCTCAAAGGAAGAGAAGAAACAGCAAGGCATCAGTTTCATTTGCTGCGAGATGGACCGCCCTGGCGTGACGCTCAACCCCATCATCACCATCGATGGCAAACATGTCCTCAACTCCGTCACGTTCGAGGAGGTCCGCGTCCCGGCAGCCTATCTGATCGGCGAGGAAGGCAAGGGCTGGACCTATAGCCAATATCTGCTCGGCTTTGAGCGGACCTCTTATGCGCGCATTGGCGGCAAGCGCAAACAGCTGCGCCATATCCGGCAGATGGCCGAGGCTGAACCGACCGGTGGCAATCGCCGCCTGATCGATGATGAGATGTTTGCGGCCAAGCTGACCGAAGCCGAGATGGCGGTAGATGGCCTCGAAATGACGGTGATGCGGGTCCTCTCCGCGGTGAAAGATGGCGGCAGCCCGGGCAAGGAAGCCTCGATCGTGAAAATCCTCGCAACCGAAACCGCCCAGCAGATCACCACGCTCTATCTCGACACCGCCGCGGCTGCCGGTCAGCGCAAGTTCGCCGACAGTGTCAGCCCCGGCTGGACCGGCCATGCCGCCTATGCCGCGCCTGGCGTCTCAACCTATTTCGGCGCCCGCGCCCAAAGCATCTATGGCGGCACGAACGAGATCCAGAAGAACATTATCGCGAAACGGGTTTTGGGGCTTTAGCGGCGTGGCATTGGCTTGAGGGCAGCACGTGCGGCCGCAGGATGCGGCTTTGGGGAAATGAGTTGTAGTTGGGGTTTCGCTGACACCCGCGCAGGCGGGTGTCCATGGACCACATGTTCCTCAGGCGCTTGGGGCTGAGATGGGTCCATGGATGCCCGCCTGCGCGGGCATTGGCGGGTTTCTAGCTTGAGTCTTCGATCGCGGGCGTCGTCCGTGCCGCTTGGGACACCGCGCGATACATCAACCGCTCACCGCATTCCATGATCCGGCCCATCCAGAAGTGGATGGCACTGAGGTGCATCTCGCCGGACTCATTGTACAGGGCGTACCAGTGCGGTCGGTAGAGCTTGTTCTGTTGGTGGCACCAGGCCGTGAGGTCTTTCGGATCGTCGGACACAAAAGTGACCCAGACTTTGCCATTCTCGTCGGCTTGCCAAAGCACTTTGCGTTTGTTCACCCGGCACCAGCGCTTCACCGCAAACAGCTGCCACCACACCCAAGGCCAGAGATAGACCGGGAGGTGCTGTACAGCGGCAAGGGTGAAGCGAATGTCCATGGGGAGGAAGCATAAGGGCCCCGCAACTCGGTCGGATTGATTTTGGGGCTTTCCCCTCTCCCGGACGCGGGAGAGGGGCCAGGGGTGAGGGCGACAGGCTCGCCGAACATGTTCTATAGTTGCGCTGCGCCGGACGCTTACGCCTGCATCAGTCTAGGGCCCGCGCGTCAATTACAGACACCGCGCCCTCATCCCCGACCCTTCTCCTGCATCCGGGAGAAGGGGGCGCGGGGGCCTTAAGTTGGGTGAGGAAACGGGTGGAGCTGTTGGATGGAGAAAATTTTATCCATGGTTTTTGGGGCGTGGATCGGGGGATTGGTCCCTGCCCCCTCCGCCCTTTGGGCACCTCCCCCGCTGGCGGGGGAGGAAAGAAACGGGAGATAACCAGACTCCGCGGAGCCGGTGGGCTGCACTGTAGGACTGTAGGGCGGGATTTATCCCGCCGGGTCGGAGCCGCATTGGTGGGACGAACCCTACCCTACGGATTGCGGCGCGGACACACGGCGAACGAGATAGATTGGGCGAGTATCAACTGCCACACCCGTAGGCCTCGTTCACATTCTGACTGGTGCGGTCTCTGTCGCCTTCCATTTAAGGAGCCCACGCAAGTTCATCACTAGAAAAATGAAATTTGCTATGGGGTTTGCAACACTTCCGGCCATGATACCGAATGAGGCCCAACTGATCGTAGCGAGTATGCCAAAGATAAACCCGGCCCGCTTGCCATTTCCGAGCAGATACAATTGCGCGAATGTGAAGAACATCGCGGCCCAGTCGGTTCCGTAGTATTTTGTAGCCAGCTCAAACAGCTGACCGAGATCGACGCTCCACATTCACTTCTCCATTTTGATGGAAAAGTCGTACGCGAATACGATGTTAAAAACAGCGCACTTCATCAGTTTTGAATCCGAAAGCGCGAGGCGCAGTGTTTAAAAGCAATATGAAGAAGCAATGGGCGTCAAATGGCTCAAACGGGGTGAGTATCAGCCTCTAAGGTCGGAACTTGCTGGCCTCAGCCAGATCATTCGGCTTTCAGGGGTGGTCGATGATCCAGGTTCACGCTCGCCTCATCTCCGATGAACTTCGCCCATACACCTCCCGGTCTCCAGACCGTATCCATCGTTTGTCGTGCCTGCGCTTCCTCCAGGCCCAACACGTCACGTTGGTATTTGTATAAGAACGCCGTTACGCGGAAGTTCGCAATGCAATGCACGTGAACAGGTGCATCTCCAATCTGTGACATGGCGGTGCAGAAGCGATTAAAGTCCATCTCGGTCGGGTTGGTCATTTCCACCGGGATATGGGTATAGACCATGCCGAGGCGTCTTACGCTCGTTGCTTCGTCAGCCAAGGCCCGCTCATGATCGTGCATGCCCAGATTGATGATATGGGTGACCCCCAGCTGCTTGAGCTCAGCAAGCTGTTCCTCGGTTGGTTGGCCGGAAGTGGTTACACGTGCGTCTACGCGCCGCCAGTTATAGATGTTAGATGGATCATGCATATCGGCACCCTTTTCGTTTGGATGCCCAGGCGAGCGGCATTTATGATCATGCTCCCCGGTGGTACCCCACCTTTTGATCGCCAGTCACATGACCAAGTCTGTATGCCACAGATCAGCTGTTCCATAAAGACGGAACAAGCGATTGGTTTCCAGCTTTGCCCCATGATCTGGCATTGCATGGGCGACGGCTTGGGTCTGGCGAGTTTCGAGCGTCCACGATCGCTCACCTGCCCTTGCGCCTCGCAATGTTTGCAAATCTGAGGTCGATGTGTGACTTCAGCACTGTTTGATGGGGGTCATGATGATATTCCGAGACGCAATCAGGGACGATTTGCCAGCGATCGTGCAGATGCTCGCTGATGATCGGCTGGGTGCCACGCGGGAAACGTTCGCTGATCCGCTTCCAGATGCCTATGCCACCGCGTTTGACGATATTTGTGATCAGACCGGCAACCGGCTGATCGTTGCCGTGGATGAGTATGACCGCGTGTCGGCCTGTTTGCAGCTGACCTTTATCCCCGGAATAGCGCGGCGCGGTATGAAACGCGGGCTGATCGAAGGGGTCCGCGTTCGGCGGGATCTGAGGGGAACCAATATCGGCACGCGCCTGTTCGAGTATGCGATTGAGGCGGCGCGGACTGCGGGGTGCGGGCTGGTTCAACTGACGACCGATAAACAAAGGCCTGACGCGCACAGCTTTTATGAAAAACTCGGTTTCGAAGCGAGTCACACGGGTATGAAGCTGATCCTGTAGCGTCGATGTCGTTTGTCGAAATTTTGTTGCAAGGTGGCCCTTTTCGGCGAAGGCTTATTGGGTAACCGAGTACGAGCTGAGAAGGGTTGTGCGTGACACAAGAAGAGTTCGACAATGGCCCGATCCTGAGGCTGTTTCAGGTCCAGACGAAACCGGGGCGGGCGCAAGACTTGCTGGAGAAATTCGCAACGACATCTATCCAAGTCGTGCAGGGGGAGCCCGGGAATCAAGGCTGTTTCTTCGGCCGCGGTACGGTCACGGATGAGGACTATGTGGTCTTCGCCTCAATCTGGCAGGACATGGACGCGGTGAGGGCTCGGTTTGGCGAGGATTGGCAGGTCTCATTTCTGCCGCCGGGTTATAGCGACCTGATCGAGGACTGTTCGGTGCGTCACATTGAATTGAGTGCGGGCTGGCACGTGAATTTGGGTGGTTCGCGATGATCCGCTCCCCTGAGACCCCGCTGCCGCAAGACCTGTCGAATGGGTACGAAGAGGTGGCGGAGGCGTTTATGGCCGCGCGCTCAAGCTCGGGCCGGGCAGTGGTGGCGGGCTGGGCGGCGTCACTGCCGCGTGGAGCGTCTGTGATTGATCTTGGTGCCGGGTCAGGCGAGCCGATGACGGCGGCTTTGATTGAAGCGGGTCTGACGGTGTCTGCGATTGATGCAGCGCCGAGTTTGGTGAAGGCGTTTCAGCGGCGGTTTCCGGGTGTCGAGATTGCCTGCGAGGCGGCAGAGGAGAGCGCCTTTTTTGGGCGCACGTTTGAGGCAGCGCTGGCGGTGGGGCTGGTGTTTCTGCTGTCGGAGGCGCGCCAGCGGGCATTGATGGAGAATGTGGCCAGCGCGCTGAACGCCGGCGGGCGATTTTTGTTCTCCGCCCCGCATCAGGTCTGTGCCTGGGACGATGTGCTGACGGGGCAGAGATCACGCTCGCTCGGCACAGAGGCCTATGCTGACATCCTCGCCGCGTGCGGGCTACATATTGTTGCAACGCATGAGGATGAAGGCGGCACGCATTATTTCGAAGCGGAGAAATCGGCGGACTAGCGGACCCAGCCTCACATCCAGCGCCGCAACATTGGCATCACGCCGAGCACCATGAGCGGCACCATGAGAGCGCTCATGATCAGAGTCTGGAGCCAAATCGGCATCGCTATGAGCAGCGGGTTCAGGCCCCAGGCGACGAGTGTCAGGATCGGGTAGACCCCGAACCAGGTGAGCAGGACGAGGCGGCCAAGACCGCCTCGTCCGATGAGGATGCGACCTAAGCGGGCCATCAAGAGGGCTTCCCGGCCGTCATGTTTTCTTCCAGGTGGGCGATGGAGGTGGTGCCTGGAATGACAATGATGTTCGGGGCGCGCTGCAGCAACCAGCGCAGGGCGCTAACGGGTCTGAGGGTTGCTCCGGGTTGCATCGGATGCGCGCCGAGCGGACCATAAGGAATGAAAGCGATCTGGCGCTCGGCAGTGAAATCGACCAGGTCGTCGCCAGCCTGCTCAGCCATGTTGAAGCGGTTTTGAACGCTGGCAACCGGTGCAACGGTCAAGGCGCGTTCAAGTTGAGAGAGATCGACATTTGACAGTCCGATATGTCGGATCAGCCCCTCTTGCTGGGCCGCCGCAAGGGCCTCGACAGAGCGTTCGATTGGCACGGCCGGATCAACGCGGTGGAGCTGAAACAGATCAATCGTGTCGCGGCGCAGATTGTCCCGTGCTTTCAGGATTTGTCGGCGCAAGGTGGTTGGCGAGCCGTCGATCACGATCCGTCCTGGGGCGGGCTTATCGACCCCTCCCTTTGTCGCGATGACGACATCGCGCCCCTCCAGGGCTTCGCCAATCAGCTGGTCTGCCGTTTCAGGACCATAGGCCCAGGCGCTGTCGAAAAAGTTCACCCCAAGATCTGCTGCCCGTCTCAGCAGCGCCAAGCCGCCCTGCCAATCGTGATACGGGCCAAAATTGCCCGGCTGCCCGGTGAGCCGCATGGCACCATAACCAAGCCGTTGGACGCGAAGATCGCCGCCAAGTTCAAAGATCGTGGGCGTGTCGAATGTATCAAACATGTTTGTCTCCATTTTCAAGTCGGCGACCATCGCCGATGGGGAGAAGGTGTTCGATCACATGGAATTACGGTAGACGATTAATGTGAGTATCAGTAATACGCATGACAAATGAGCAAAAGTCTCGATCGTCTGACCCTTCTTGCCAGCTTCGTTCGAATTGCCGAACGCGGCTCGATCTCAGCTGCAGCGCGTGACCTTGGTTTCTCACAGGCGTCTGTCAGTCGTCATCTTGGCGAGCTTGAAACGCGGCTGGAGACCAGGCTGATCGAGCGGACGACGCACAGTCTGGCCCTGACGGATGCCGGTGAAGCGGCGCTTCTTGAGGCGCGCCAACTGCTTCAGGGCTGGGGGGCTTTGGCCGAGCGGTTTAAGGATCAGGACCAACTGTCCGGTACGCTGCAGGTGATCGCGCCGGTCGCGCTGGGCCAGCTGCATCTGATAGACGCCGCGCTCGACTGGCAGGTGAAACATCCGGATGTGCGATTGAACTGGAGGCTGGATGATGCCGAGATCAATCTGGTGCAATCCGGCTATGATCTCTGGGTCCGGATCGGGCGACCGAAAGATGATCGGTTGATTGTCAGGGAACTGGTACAGGTTGAGCGTTTGGTTGTTGCGGCGCCGGAGCTTGCCCGCAGCCTCGTCACCCCTCATCCAGATGCGCTGAAATCTGTGCCCGGCGTGTCTCTGGCGCCATTTGAAGGTGCCCGCCTGCCGCTTACCTCATCAGAGGGACAGAGGATGACGGTCAGCCTGCCACCGGCCTTCTCAACCAATAATATCTTCGCAGCTCTCAAGGCGGCGCGAAAAGGATTGGGGTATGCCGTGATGCCGAAATGGCTGGTTGCGGACGAGGTTGACCGCGGCGTGCTGATTGACGCCCTGCCGGATTGGCGGGCGCCCCCTTTGATGGTGACGGCGTGTTATCTGCCCTCAAGACGGCAATCACGGTTGCTGTCAGCGTTTGTCGACCGGGCGAGCGAGGCCTTGCCGAGGTTGCGTGGGTTTCAGCTCATAACAGACGAGGCGGGTCTCTCTGATGACGTGTCGCAGATCCGTGTGACTTGAAATACCGCTGGTTCGTGTCAGGTTTTGGAGAAGAGAATGCAGGATGGACCAAATGGCGACCATGCAGATTGATGAGAAAGCCGAGGCGCGCGCCCTGACACCAAATGTTGCGGTGCCGACTATGTTTTATGTCGGGCTCATCTGGTCGGTACATGCGGCCATGCTTTATGCGGCGCTGTCGGGTGTGGGTGAGTACTGGATGTGGACGATCCCGCTCGGCTATATCGCCTTTTGCCACTACACTTATGTGCATGAGGCCATTCACGGAAACATCCTGCCGAAAGGGCGCGTGAACCGGTTGATCCAGGACGGCCTCGGCTGGATCGGGTCGATCACCCTGTTTGCCAACTGGCCGCTGCTGAGCCGGACGCATAAGGGCCACCACAGTCACACCAATACCGACCAGGACCCGGATGTGTTTGTGCAAAAGGCGCTTTGGAGATTGCTGCTGCGCAATTCGATCACGACGATGCTGTTGCTCATCCCGATCCCGGTTTTGAAACTGATCGTGCGGGACCGCTCGCCGACGGTTGGCTATTTGAACGCAGATCTCGCCATGACAGCAGCCGAGCGGCGCGGCCATTATGTGTCAAACCTGATCATGGTTGGCGCCGTTTGGGGGCTGGTCTTCACCGGCTTTGCGGCCGAAGTGTTCCTGCTCTATTTTGTCCCGGCTATTCTCGGTTACAGCTTCCTGGCGGTTGTGTTCATTTGGCTTCCGCACCATCCGTTCGAGCGCGGGGATCGCTATCACACGACCCGAAATCTCGGGCATCGCTGGCTCAATCCGATCCTGCAGCAGCAAAACTGGCACCTGATGCACCATCTCTGGCCGTCCGTGCCGTTCTACAATTATGAGAAACTGTATCATCGCCTGAAACCGATCCTGATTGAGAAAGGCGCGCGCCACAATGATGGGATCGTGCCAACGCAGCCGCGTGCCGATAACGGGTCTGCTTCGGTGCCTGCCGAGTAGGCAGACATCCCCGGATTGTTAAAAAGTCAGCGATTGTGACAATTATTTTTTGCGATCGTAACGATATTGTTAACAGACTGTAAATGCAGCGGATTTTGACGCGCTATACGGTAAACATCTTGAATGTTCCGAATAATTCTTGCTTCGTTTCTAATGTGTTCCCGTCCTCTATGCTTGTGGATAATTCGAATCGCGCCTTTGCCCCATTTGAATCCAATCAATCCCATGTTATCCCAGCTTAGAACAAGCTGAACCCAATCCGGTTCAGTTGGGGCATGATGGGAGTTGGCGCGTGTTTGTCTCGACGCATGAGACTTCGTTGGATGCAAAAGGCCGGGTGTCTGTGCCAGCCTCGTTTCGCCATGCGCTGGGCGGAGGCACGCGCATCTTCTTATGGCCCGCCTCAGACGGATCGCCCTGTCTGGAAGGCGGCGGCGAAGCGCTGATGGCGACCTATCGCCAGACGCTCGCACGAATGAGCCCGACCGATCCGGCGCGCCGAGCCTTCATGCATGCGATCTTTACCCGCTCTGCGGATCTGAAAATGGATGATACAGGCCGGATTTCGATCCCCAAGCCGCTGCTGGCCGGGGCCGGGATCACCAAGGAGCTGGTCTTTGCCGGATCATTCGACCGGTTCCATGTCTGGGCGCCCGACCGGTTTGAAGCGTTTGACGCTGAGATGGCCGAGCAGTTGGAGACCCACCAGTCAGCGATTGATGCGCCCTTCCAGGCCGCGCTCGCAGCTGGCGGCATTCTGGGTGTCGTCAGCGAGGAGGAGGCGTAATGGGACATGTGCCTGTGCTCCTCGAGGAAGTCATCGAGGCCCTGCAGCCGCGCGACGGTGAGACCTATGTCGATGGCACCTTTGGTGGCGGCGGTTATGCGCTGCGGGTTCTGCAGGCGGCCAACTGTACCCTGTATGGGGTCGACCGTGATCTGGATGCGATCGAACGGGCCGAAGAGCTTGCGGCGGAAGAGCCGCGTCTGATCCCGCTGATGGGGCGGTTCGGAGACCTCGAGCCGCTGTTGCTGAATGCGGGCCTGCGCGCGGTTCACGGCATCATGCTGGACATTGGCGTATCCTCTTTTCAGATCGATCAAGGTGAGCGCGGCTTCTCTTTCATGCGTGATGGGCCGCTGGATATGCGGATGGGCCAGTCGGGCCCAAGTGCAGCCGATGTCATCAATTCACTATCTGAACCCGACCTGGCGGCGATCATCCGTCAACTCGGGGAAGAGCGCCAGGCGCGGCGGATCGCCAAAACCCTCGTGGAGCGCAGACTTTCGCAACCTTTTTCGACGACGCTCGACCTAGCGGAAACAATCGAACAGGCGGTTGGCGGTCGGCGCGGCAAGAAAACCCATCCGGCAACGCTGACCTTTCAGGCGGTGCGTATGTTTGTGAATGATGAGCTTGGAGAATTGGCGCGGGGTCTGGCGGCCGCGGAGCGAATGCTGGCTCCGGGCGGGCGATTGGTCGTGGTGACGTTTCATTCCCTGGAGGACCGACTGGTGAAGCGGTTCCTGCGCGAGCGCTCCGGTGAGACAGGCGGGGGCTCTCGCTATCTGCCTGAGCGCGACAAGGGGCCGGAGGCGACCTTCACGCTGCCACGGCGCAAGGCGATTGAGCCAAGTGAGGCGGAGATTGCGGCCAATCCGCGGGCCCGCTCGGCGCGGTTGCGCGTAGGGGTACGCACAGAGGCGCCGATCTGGGACAAGGACGTCGATAGCGGCATGCGCTTGCCCAGCCTGTCTGACGTGGAGATTGCGGCATGAGCAAGCGGGCCTTCTTCTTCGGATTGGCGGTGATCGCGGTGCTGATTTTCAGTCTTTACCGGGCAAAATTTGGCGCGCGCGAGACGGTGGCGCAGATTGCCGAAGTCGATGCGCAGATTGAGATCGCACTGGCCGAGCAGACCGAGCTGCTGGCGGAGTTCAGCCACCGCTCGCGGCAGGAATGGATTGAGGATTATGCCCGCACGCAGCTCGGCATGGTGCCAGCGCGGGCCGAACAGTTTGTCCGCATTGTCGACCTGGACGGCCAGATCGGTCCGCCGGTCGAGTTGGAGGACCAGAACGCGGCCCGAGACCGGGAGGGTGGCGATGCAGGCAATTAGAGATTCTGCGGCGACCATGCAGGGCGGCGGGATGCGCTCGCGTCTGGTCTCGATCAGCCTGTTGCTGGTCTTTGCCGTGATCGCGGCCAAGGGCGCGGCGGTGGCGCTATCGGGCGAGCGGGCAACGGGCGGAGTTGCAACCGTGTTTGAAGCGCCGATCAAGCGGGCCGACATTGTCGATCGCAATGGCGACCTGCTGGCGACCTCAGTGACCGTCTATTCCCTTTTCGCTGACCCGCGCGCGATGATGGATGGTGATCTGGTGGCGCAGGAACTGGCGAGCGTGTTGCCGGGTCTGGATGTTGAGCGGATCGCAATGCGGCTGTCGAACAAGGAACGCGCCTTTGTCTGGATTGAGCGGGGGCTGACCCCGCGCGAGCGTCAGGCTGTGTTTGATCTTGGGCTGGAAGGCCTCGGGTTTCGCGAGGAATCGCGCCGGGCCTATCCGCGCGGTACTCTGGCCGGGCACGTGCTTGGCTATGCTGGCGCTGATGGACAAGGTTTGGACGGGGTCGAATACGCGCTCGATGATCGGCTCGTCAAAGGCGGCGATCCGCTGGCGCTGACCATCGACTCGAACGTGCAGTTCAGTCTGGAAGCAGAACTCGCGGCCGCGGTCGGGGAATATGATGCCGAGGCCGGTGCCGGGATCGTCATGGCGGCGCAGTCTGGTGAGGTTCTGGGCCTGGCGAGCTGGCCACCGCTTGATCCGAACCGGGCGACTGAGCTGAAGCGCGATGACCCGACTTTGCTGAATCGGGCCACCGGCGCGGTGTTTGAGCTCGGCTCTGTGTTCAAGCCGCTAACCGTGGCAGGCGCGATTGATGCGGGCGCGGTGCGGCCAAGTGACAAGTTCGACGTGCGCGATCCCCTGATCATTCGCGGTATGGAAATCTCTGACACCCATCCGATCGCCGCACGCGCCACGCCAGCCGAAATCGTCTCTGAAAGTTCGAATATCGGCACGGTGAAAGTCGCCTGGCAGATGGGCATGCGCCGTCAGCAAGAGTTCATGTCCTCGCTCGGTCTGTTTGAACGCTCTCCGATCGAGCTGTCCGGAAGCGCCGCGCCACTCCTGCCGAAGCCGTTTGATGATCTTTCCAGTGCGACCGCGAGTTATGGACACGGGATTGCGGTCTCGCCAATGGCCTTTACCGCCGCCTTTGCCGCTTTCGCCAATGCCGGAGAAACGGTAACGCCGACCTTGGTGCTGGACCCTGACCGCAAAGTGCGCCGCAAGCGGGTTCTGTCAGCGCCGACCGCTGCTCTAGTCACCCAAATGATGCGCAGCGCGGTTCTGAGTGGGACCGGAACGCGGGCTGAAGTGGCCGGGTATCGGATTGCCGGAAAGACCGGGACGGCGGAAAAGCCGATTGATGGGGTCTACTCTGCGACGGAGAATATTTGCAGCTTTGCCGCGCTGTTTCCCGCAGATAGCCCTGAATATGTCGTATTGATCGTGCTGGACTCTCCCAAGGCGGGTGCGGATCGCGGTCGGACAGCATCCTGGAATGCTGCGCCGACGGCTGGACGTGTGATTGAACGAATTGCGCCCATGCTGGGTGTGGAGCCGCGGTTCGAAGATCTGACGCGCTCTGGTCCGCCGGTTCGCTCCGTCTCTGAGAGAAGGAGTTCGCTTTGAGATTAAGAGATCTGTTTCCGGACCGCACAGGCGCAGAGGGTGACACACCGGTCACCGGACTGACCGCTGACAGCCGCAAGGTTGAGCCGGGCTACGTCTTCGCAGCGCTGCAAGGCGTGGTCGCCGATGGGCGAACCTATATTCCGCAGGCGATTACGGCAGGTGCTGTCGCCGTGATCGGCAAGGATTTGCCTGCGATGGACGCGATTGCGATTGAAGCTGATGAGCCCCGTCTGGCGCTCGCAAAAGCCTCTGCGCGGTTCTATCCGCAGCAGCCAGGACTGATCGTGGCGATTACCGGCACCAATGGCAAAAGCTCGACGGTCGATTTCCTGCGACAGATCTGGTCGAGCCAAAGCCTGAAAGCGGCCTCCATGGGCACGCTCGGCGCCTCCGGGCCGAGCGGTCAGATTGATCTCGGCCATACCACGCCCGATCCGGTGGCGATCCATGAGACGCTTGAAACCCTCGCCCAGGAAGGCGTGCAGCATGTGGCGATGGAAGCCTCCTCGCACGGGCTCGCGCAGTTTCGCCTTGACGCCGTGCAACTGGGGGCGGTGGCCTTCACCAATCTGACGCAGGACCATCTCGATTATCACCATACAATGGACGCCTATCGCGCGGCGAAGACCCGGCTCTTCTCTGACCTTGCCCCCGCAGGCGTGCCCGCAATCGTCAATGCCGACAGCGATCAGCGCCTGTTCTTTGAAGAGGCTGCCAGGAATGCGGGGCTAGAGCTCGTTTCGGTGGGCTGGCGCGGTGAAGACTTGAAGATTGAAGAGCTGATGCCGAAGGCGACCGGGCAACGCCTGTTTGTCAGCTGGCGCGGGGCAAAAGCCGCGATCGATCTGCCGCTGATCGGAGAGTTTCAGGCCCTGAATGCCCTCACCGCCGCAGGACTCGCCCTGGCAACGGGAACCGAGCTACAGGCCGTGGCAGAGGGGCTCGCCGCGCTCAAGCCGGTGAAGGGCCGGCTCGAATATGTCGGTGAGACCGCAGAGGGCGCGGGCGTATTTGTGGATTATGCTCATACACCGGCTGGTCTCGATGTGCTGATCCGGGCGGCGCGTCCGCATACCGCCGGAAAGCTGGTCGTCGTGTTCGGCTGTGGCGGGGACCGGGACAAAGGCAAGCGCCCGCAAATGGGCGAGATCGCCGCCAAGCATGCCGATCTGGTGATTGTCACTGACGACAATCCGCGCTCAGAGGACCCCGCAGCGATCCGCGCCGAGATCATGGCGGCGGTGCCGGGCGGGGTTGAGATTGGCGACCGGGGCGAGGCGATCCGCCAGGCCATTTCAGGCTTGCAGAAAGGCGACACGCTGCTCATCGCGGGCAAAGGCCACGAGACCGGACAGATTGTCGGCGACACAGTTATTCCCTTCTCGGATCAAGAGACCGCCATCGCGGCGCTCCGGGAGGTGGCCAATGTCTGATCCAATTACTGGCTACAATACCCCCCACCCTAACCCTCCCCACAAGGGGGAGGGGACGCCTGCGGCGCTCCCGGTTTTCTCCCTCCCCACTTTGGGGAGGGTCGGGGTGGGGCTGTCTCTGGAGGGCGCCAATGTCTGATCCGCTTTGGACCTCTGCAGAAATTGCCGCACCGACGGGCGGGACCGCGACCGATGCGTTCGATGTGACCGGCTTGTCGATTGATACGCGCAGCCTGCAGCCGGGCGATCTGTTCGTGGCGTTGAAAGATGCCCGCGATGGGCATGATTTTGTTGCCAACGCGTTCAAAGCTGGCGCCAGCGGTGCGTTGGTCAGCCGCGCGGTGGATGGCGGGCCGCTTGTGCAGGTTGATGACGTGCTTCCGGCACTTGAGGCTATGGGGCTTGCCGCTCGAGATCGGGCGCAAGATTGTTACCGCGTCGCTGTGACAGGGTCGGTCGGCAAGACCAGCGTCAAAGAGATGCTGGCGCGGATCTTCCGTGCTTTTGGCCCGGCCCATTGGAACGTCAAAAGCTTCAACAATCATTGGGGCGTGCCGCTGACGCTCGCCCGCATGCCGCGTGAGACCGAGCGGGCCGTGTTCGAGATCGGTATGAACACACCCGGCGAGATCGCCCCGCGCTCACGCATGGTTCAGCCGCAGGCCGCGATGGTGACCAAGATCGCTCCGGCCCATCTGGAAGGCCTGGGTAGCATTGAAGGCGTGGCGCGCGAAAAGGCTGACATCTTCGCCGGATTGCAGCCGGGCGGTGTTGCCATCCTGCCCCTGGATGATGATTTTGCCCCCCTTCTCGCCGAACGCGCCAAGGCGCTGCAGCCGGACTGTCGGATTATGACTTTCGGGGTCGGGCCGGGCCCGGACGCGTCCGTGATCGAGACGGTGAGCAATGGCGAGACCACGACCTGTCTGCTGAGCGTGCATGGCCGCGACGTGGCGGTCACGCTGAACGCGGTCGGCGACCACTGGGCGCTGAATGCGGCAGCGGCCCTGCTGGCGGCCTGTCCGGATGGAGCTGAACAGGTCGGGGCAGCGGCCAATGCGCTTGATGGCTACACACCCCCGCCCGGGCGCGGCACAGCTGAGACCCTCGCGCTGCCGAAGGGCGGCGAGATTGTGCTGATAGATGACGCTTACAACGCCAATCCTGAAAGCATGCGCGCGGCGCTGGCGGGCTTTGCTGCCCGGCCATGTACGGGGCGCCGCGTCGTGGCGCTTGGCGAAATGCTTGAGGTTGGCGCAACATCGGAGGCTGAACATGCCGCCCTGGCCGAGCCGATTCTGGCTGCCGGGGCTGATTTCGTGTTCCTTGCCGGCGACGGCATGCAACCTCTTGTGGATAAGCTCCGTGAACGAACAGAGTCCAAATGGGCGGTCAAGGCGTCAGAGCTGGAATCTGACCTTAAAATTACCTTAAAACACGGCGATCTCCTGTTGCTAAAAGGGTCGAATGCCTCCGGAATGGGACGGCTCGCAGATCACTTGCGCCAATGGAGCGCAGCGGCAGACGAGACGATGATGGCGAGCGGTGCAGAAAGCGCTGCGAGGGGTAACAATGTTGTATGAATGGTTCGCCGCGGATGACGGCGTATTCAGACTCTTAAACTACCTGACCTTCCGGACAGGAGCCGCGCTGATGACGGCTTTTCTGTTCACTGTGCTCACCGGTGGCTGGCTGATTGATGTTCTGCGCGCGCGCCAGGGCAAGGGCCAGCCGATCCGCGATCTGTCACTGGAAGCGCAAATGGCTAAACAGGGCACGCCAACCATGGGTGGGTTCCTGATCTGGATCGGACTGCTGCTGGGCACGCTGTTATTTGCGGATCTGAAAAACCCCTACATCTGGGTGGTTCTGTTTGTTTCGATCGCCTTTGCGATCCTCGGCTTTCTTGATGACTATGCGAAAGTCACCAAACAAAGCACGGACGGGGTTTCGGCCCGAGTGCGTCTGCTGACAGAGTTCATTGTTGCCGGTCTAGCAGGCGCGTTCATCATGGGCCTTCACGGCGCGCATACACCGCTCGGGCATGCCGAGTGGGGCAGCCTGACCCCGCTCGCAGAATGGATTGCGAGTGTTGCGCCGGAAACCTCGGTTGAGCGCAATGAGGCGAGCTTTTCCGGCGGTGTCGCGGTGCCGTTTGTGAATGATTATTTCTTCCCGCTGGGCGGGCTGTTCATCATTTTTGCGTCCGTCGTCATTGTCGGCTTTGCCAATGCCGTGAACTTCACCGATGGCCTGGATGGGCTTGCAATTGTGCCGATGATGTTTTCGGCGGGTGCCTATGCGATGATTGCCTATCTCACCGGCAACTTCGTGTTCGCCGATTATCTCGGCATTCAGTTTACACCGGGCGCGGGTGAACTCGCTGTTCTGCTAGGCGCGATGATGGGCGCGGGCATGGGCTTCCTCTGGTACAATGCCTATCCGGCCAAAGTGTTCATGGGCGATACTGGTTCGCTGGGGCTTGGCGGCATGATCGGCGTCGTCGCCGTGGCGATTAAGCACGAGTTTGCGCTGGTCGTGATTGGCGGCCTGTTTGTGCTGGAAGTGCTGTCTGTGGTGACCCAGATCGGCTGGTTCAAGATCACGCGTAAACTGACCGGGGAAGGTAAACGCATCTTCCTGATGGCGCCTTTGCATCACCATTTTCAGAAGAAGAACTGGCCCGAGACGAGGGTCGTCGTGCGCTTCTGGATTGTCTCGCTCCTCTTCGCCCTTGTCGGCCTCTCAACGCTGAAGCTGAGGTGACGACACGCGCATGATCCCCATCACCGAATATGCAGGGCGCGATGTCGCCGTCTACGGTCTCGGACGGACCGGCCTGTCAGCGGCTAAAGCGCTGACAGCAGGCGGCGCGCGTGTGCATGCCTGGGATGATGGGGAGGCCGCACGCGACCGCGCTGAGGCGGCCGGCATCAATGTGTCGGACATCAACAAACGCGACTGGCAGCGCTTCTCCGCGCTCGTCCTGTCGCCAGGTATTCCCTACAGGTTCCCGCAGCCGCATCGTCTGGTGCGTCTCGCCGAAATGACGGGTGTTCCGGTGGTTGGCGATATGGAATTGTTCGCCCGCGCAGTGCAGACCCTACCGGAAAAAGCGCGTCCAAAAATTGTTGGGATCACCGGCACGAATGGCAAATCGACGACCACCGCGCTGATTGGGCATATCCTGAAAGAGGCGGGTCGCGATGCCCGGATTGGCGGAAACATTGGCACCGGCGTGCTCGACATGGCGTCGCTGCATGCGAATGCGGTCTATGTGCTGGAGCTGTCATCCTACCAGTTGGACCTCTGCGAGAGCCTGCATTGCGACGTCTCCGTCCTGCTCAATATTTCGCCGGATCATCTCGACCGTCATGGCGGCATGGAGGGCTATATTGAGGCGAAGAAGCGGATCTTCCTGAACCAGCGGTCGCGCGATGTGGCTGTGGTCGGCATTGATGATGCCGTGACGCAATCGATTGCCATGGGGCGCTCGCGTCCGGGTGAGGCGCGTGTGGTGCCGATCTCGTCCGAGTTTGGTCTCGCCGGTGGGGTGAGCGCCGTCGACGGACACCTTTTCGACAGCACGGGCGGGCAGGCGATCCGGGTTGGCGATCTCGCCGAAGCGGAGTCGCTGCCCGGGCGACACAATTATCAGAATGCGGCGGCTGCCTATGCGACCTGTCAGGCGCTGGGCGTCGCACCTGGTCGGATCATGGCCGGATTGCGCAGCTTTGGCGGCCTACCCCACCGTATGGAGCGCGTGGGTGAGATTGACGGCGTGCGCTTCATCAATGACAGCAAGGCGACCAATGCGCAGGCCGCCGAACAGGCGCTTAAAACCTGGCCCAAGGTCCACTGGATTGCAGGCGGGATGCCCAAAGCCGAAGGGATTGAGCCGCTAGCGCCGCTGTTTGACCGGATCGCAGGCGCGTATCTGATTGGCGAGAGCCAGGACGCGTTTGCCAAGACGCTCGGGCCGGATTTGCCGGTGACCAAGTGCGGGACCCTGGAGGCAGCCACGCAGGCGGCGTTCGACGCGGCCAAGGCTTCAGGTGAACCGAACCCGATCGTGCTCTTGTCGCCCGCCTGTGCGAGTTTTGACCAGTACAAGGATTTCGAAGCGCGCGGCGATGCCTTCCGCGCGATTGTGAAACGCCTCGCCGAGCGGACGTCTGCGCCCGCTGCAGAGGCAGTCTAGGAGCGGCTGCGATGGTCGAGGTCGCGCTTCGCCCACGCTCCTCCAAAGCCTTTTTGCTGGAATGGCAGCGCGGTCTGGATTGGCCGGTTCTAATCGCCGCGACGGTGTTGTTGGGCGTGGGGCTGATGCTGTCGCTGGCCGCCGCGCCCTCGGCGGCCATACGGATTGGCTATGACGACCCGTATTTCTTTGTGAAGCGGCATGTCCTGTTTGCCGCTGCGGCTTTGGTTGTCTTGATCGGCACCTCCTTGCTGGACCGGGTCTGGGCGCGAAGACTGGCAGCATTGGTGTTTTTCGTATCGCTGGCTTTGCTGGCTTACATTCTGATTTCAGGTGGACATGAGGCGAAGGGCGCGCGGCGTTGGCTTCGATTTGCGGGCTTTTCACTGCAGCCATCTGAGTTCGTCAAACCGGCACTGGTGATCCTGACCGGATGGCTGCTGGCGCAGCGCCAGCTCTATCCGAACGGGCCGTGGGCGACGATAACGCTGGTCTTTTTTGTGGTGACGCTGGGCTTTTTGTTATTGCAGCCGGATGTCGGTCAGTCGGCGCTTTTGTCCGCCGCCTTCATCATTACCTTCTTTGTCTCCGGATTGCCGATGCGGCTTGCGGCGATATTTGCCGGGGCGGGCACGGCGCTGTCAGCGGTCCTGTTCCTGACCTTGCCGCATGTGCGCGCCAGGGTGATGAGTTTCATCAACCCCACTGACTATGACACCTATCAGATCGACAAGGCATCCGAAGCGATTGGCCGCGGCGGTCTGTTCGGGGTCGGCCCGGGTGAAGGCAAGATCAAGACCGCGCTGCCGGATGCCCATACCGATTTCATCTATGCGGTGATGGGGGAAGAGTTCGGCTATCTCGCCGCAGTGGCCGTGATCTTTGTCTTCGGCTTTATCGTCTGGCGCGGGTTAAAGCGCGCCGCGCGATTGAACGATCCTTATCCACGCGCGGCGGCGACCGGATTGTTTGCACTTTTTGGTCTTCAGGCGGCCATAAACATCGCGGTAAATGTCAGTCTGATCCCGCCCAAGGGCATGACGCTCCCCTTCATCTCCTATGGCGGATCTTCAATGCTGGGCACGGCGCTGACGCTCGGGTTGGCGCTGGCGCTCACAAGGCGTGGATCGTGGAGCTGAAATGACAAAGCCACTTGTAGTGATTGGCGCAGGCGGAACCGGGGGACACATGTTTCCAGCCGCGGCCTTTGCCGAGGAAATGGCCTCGCGCGGCTGGTTTGTCGGCCTGATCAGTGATGATCGCGGCCTGCGCTATGGCAAGGACTTTCCCGCCGATTGGAAACTGGAAGTCAAAGCCGCGAGCCCCAACCTGCGCAAACCCTGGACGCTCCCCGCCACCTTCCTGAAATTGCGTGCAGGCGTCGGGACAGCGAAACAGAAGTTCAAGGCGCAGCGCCCGGCACTCGTGGCGGGGTTCGGCGGGTATCCGGCCTATCCGGCGCTGAGCGCAGGCAATGCGATGGGCATTCCGCTGCTGATCCATGAGCAGAACGCTGTGCTCGGCCGGGTCAATCGGCAGTTCGCGAACCGCGCCGCTGTGGTTGCGTCCGGGTTTGAGCGGCTCGATCGCCTACCAAACGGCGCTAAACATGCCCCGCTTGGTAACCCTGTCCGCGCCCCGATTATCGAGGCCTCCAGCGCGTCTTATCCCCCGACGGACGGCGACCTGACCGTGTTCATCACGGGCGGCAGCCAGGGCGCGCGGATCCTGGGCGAAGCCATCCCGCTGGCTATCGCCAATCACCTGGCCCCACCGATCCGGGCGCGAGTGAAAGTGGTCCAGCAAGTGCGCGAGGAGCAACTAGGTGAAGTCCGCGCTCTCTATGACAAGGCGATGGTGCGGGCCGAGTTGCGGCCTTTCTTTGATGATATGCCGGAACAGCTTTCGAAAGCGCATCTTGTCATTGCCCGCTCCGGCGCGGGCACTGTCAGCGAGATCGCGGTCATGGGCCGTCCGAGCATTCTGGTGCCGCTCAAGATCGCGATGGACGACCACCAGAACGCCAATGCCGAAGGGCTTGCCGAAGCAGGCGCCGCTGACGTGATGCTGGAAGACAACCTCTATCCGAACCTGCTTGGCGAACTGCTCTCAGTTCGCCTCGGTGACGGCGATGACCTCCGCGCCCGGGCAGCTGCCGCCAAGGCGCAGGGCAACGTCAACGCCGCGAAGGATCTGGCGGATTTAGCGGAGGGGATAAGTGGTTGAGATCACCGCAATATCGGGTGAGCACTTCCGCAGCCCCATGGCTTGTCCATGGGGTCCATCTCCTGCACTTACGATTTTGTAAAAACTTCAGGCGTTGGATACCACGGACAAGCCGTGGCAAAGCGACATCTGAATAACCGAAACGTGTTCGCGCCAAGTTGAGGAAACAGATAGAATGAAACCCTCCCCCACTCCGTTTCCCCTCGGTCCCGCGCATCTGGTTGGGATTGGCGGCATTGGCATGTCCGGCATTGCCGAGATCATGATGAACCTTGGCTATAGCGTGCAGGGCAGCGATATTCGCGAGAGCGCCAATGTGGTGCGCCTGCGAGAGAAGGGCGCGGTCGTACATGTTGGCCACAAGGGCGAGAACGTCGCCGGGGCGGGCGCGGTGATCATCTCCAGCGCGATCAAGGATGACAATGTCGAGGTGATGGCGGCGCGCGCTGCGGGCATTCCTGTGGTGCGCCGAGCCGATATGCTGGCCGAGATCATTCGCCTGAAATGGACGGTCGCGATTGCCGGAACCCATGGCAAGACGACAACGACAACCATGATGGCCGCCTTGCTCGATGGCGCTGGCATTGATCCGACGGTGATCAATGGCGGAATCATCAACGCTTATGACAGCAATGCCAAAGTCGGCACCGGTGAGTGGATCGTTCTTGAGGCCGATGAGAGCGACGGCACGTTCATGAAGATCCGCCCGACCATTGCGGTCGTGACCAATATGGATCCGGAGCACATGGAGCATTACGGCACCATGGAAGCGCTGCGCGCCGCCTTTGACACCTATGTTGGGAACATCCCCTTCTATGGCTTCGGTGTGCTGTGCACCGATCATCCGGAGGTTGCGGCCATGGTCGCGCGGGTCTCCGACCGCCGTATCCTGACCTATGGCTATAACCGCCAGGCCGATGTGCGGGCCGTGAACCTGCAGCCCTCTGCCGATGGGGTGACCTTTGATGTGATGATCCGGGCGCGCCTGAACGCAGGCGAGCGGGTGATTGAAGGCGTCTTCCTGCCCATGGCGGGTGAGCATAATGTCTCCAACGCGCTGGCGGCGATCACAGTGGCGGTCGAACTGGGCGCGACCAATGATCAGATCCGCGACAGCCTCGGCGCATTTGGCGGGGTGAAGCGGCGATTTACGGCGGTCGGGGAATGGACACCCGTGGCAGGCGAAGCGCCCGTGCGGTTTATCGATGATTATGCCCACCACCCGGTAGAGATTGAAGCTTGTTTGCAGGCGGCGCGTGCGATCCAGGGCCAGGGACGCGTGATCGCCATCTCTCAGCCGCACCGCTATTCCAGACTGAGCGATCTGTTCGAGGAGTTTGCGCAATGCTATCGCGAGGCGGATGTGGCGGTGATCACCCCGGTCTATGCCGCGGGCGAAACGCCGATTGAGGGGGTCGACAGCAAGGCGCTGGTCACCAGTATGAAAGGCCACGGCCACAAACAGGCGCTGGAACTCGCCGAACTGGAAGGCCTGCCAGCACTGGTTCAGAAACTGGCCCGGCCTGGGGATATGGTTGTCTGCATGGGTGCAGGCAGCATCTCAGCGCACGCGAACGAACTCGCCGAGGTATTGAGCGCCGGCTAGTTGATAATCGTCGCGGCGGTGGTTTCGGCCATTGTGTTGGCGGTGCGGATCGCGGTTCTAACCGCGCGGACAACCGCTTCTGAGGTGCCGGTCACAAGACACTCTCCCGCACAGATCGCGCCGATCCGCTCTGCGTGCGCCGCGAGTTTGGCGCGATCGAAATTATGCTCGAGCAGGCCGACCGCATTGGCGAGCGTAATGGTCAGGCAGGTCCGCTCATTGACCGGGCCATGCACGGCGAACATGGCGCTCGCCATCTCTTCTTTCAGTTTCGTTTCAATTGCAGGCGAGGCTTCCGGCCAGATGGTGCGTTCGAACAGGCCGAACACTTTGGTTTTTTCCCTCGCCAGCGCGCCGAGATGCACAAGCTCATCGGCGAGCGTGGCGATGAAGTTCTTCTGATTGGCGAGGCGACTGATCCAGAAGGCAAGGTCGCGCGGTTTCGGGGCGGCGCCGATTTCCTTGTCGCACATCCGCAAGAAGGCCCCAAGCTCCAGATTATGACGCAGCGCGATCACGCCTTCGGGGTCCAGATCCAGCTCAATCGCTTCCTGCAGGAACAGATCTGCCAATGCGGCCCCGGCCAGGGCGGGTTGATAATAGCCGTCCTCAGTCTTGCCCGTTTCATCATTCAGCGACAGGAGGAGGATGGCTTGGGGAAGGGTGATGTCCATGGAAACGCTCTAGTGGTTCTGTCTGGGTCCTCTACGTGCGGGACTTCGCCCCTTTTCCCATACTGCGACAAGCGTTAGGCGGGATTATGACCTTTGATTCAAATGCTCTGCCCGAAGTTCGCGGCAAACTGATGAAGAATGCACCACTCGCGCCTTATACCTGGTTTCGGGTCGGTGGGGCCGCCGATGTTCTGTTTCTGCCCGCGGATGAAGGGGATCTTGGCGACTTTCTTGCCGCCTTGCCGCAAGAGGTCCCGGTGACGGTGCTCGGCGTTGGGTCTAACACCATTGTACGCGATGGCGGAGTGGAAGGCGTGGTGATTCGCCTGATGGGGAAGTATTGGGGCGGTATTGAGATTGAGGATGGAGATGTGCATGCGCGCTCGGGCGCGCTTGACCTGTCTGTCGCCCGGGCAGCAGCGAAGGCGGGCGTTTCGGGCCTGTCTTTTCTGTCGGGCATTCCAGGCTCACTTGGCGGCGCAGTGCGCACCAATGCGGGTTGTTATGGTCGTGAACTGAGCGATGTCCTCGTCTCGGTTGAAGGCATTGCTCGTTGCGGCGGCGGTGTATCCATTCCGGTCTCGGAGATTGAATTCAGCTATCGCCATACAGATTTTCCGGCAGATGTCGTGGTCACTTCAATGACGCTTCGCGGTGACGCTGGCGGTGACCCAGAGACGCTGGCGGCAGAAATCGCCGCCCATCAGGCGCGGCGGGCAGAGACCCAGCCGATCAAGGAGAAAACGGGCGGCTCAACCTTTGCCAATCCCGACCCACCAGGCACGCCAGATCAACGATCCAGCTGGAAACTGATCGAGGCGGCCGGGTGTCGAGGCCTCCGGGTGGGCGGCGCGCAGGTCAGCGAAAAACACTGCAACTTTCTGATCAATATCGGAGACGCCACGGCGGCTGACATTGAAGCGCTGGGTGAACTGGTGCGGGCCCGCGTGCTTGAGCATTCCGGCGTGGACCTCAGATGGGAAATCCGGCGGATCGGGCGTCTGCAAGCGCCCTAAAAGTTTCCGCGCAGGCGGAGCGTTAGAATATGCCCGAAATTGCGGGTGCGATCTTCCACCCGGTCGATCGGGCCGAGACGATCCGGTGAATAGATGACGCGGGTGAACTGGTCGTCCTGATCTGTCAGATTGGCGAGGAAAACTGAGGCTGTCATGCCAAACACATCCTTGTGCTCAATAAAGCCCCACATGAACCCCGGTTGATTTTCGAACCGGCGTTGTGAATTGATGCGGAAGGTCGGCGCCTCCTGATACTCTTCATAATTCAGGCCCCAGGCCCAGTCAGTGCCCGGAATATCATGGCGGAATTCCAGCTCGTAAACGTAGATCAAGTCATCATTGATCCGTCTTGTGTCGCCCGTCAGTGGATCATCGACCCAGGACTTGCGCCAATCGCCTTCATATTCGATCCGCGCGCCTTTCCAGCCGAGCTTGTCGAATTTGAACGTGCCTTCCACTTCAAAACGGATGCGTGTCGCGCTGTCGAGATTGCCGGGGCCTTCGCCCGTGCCGATCGGCACCTGATCGACAATGTCTTCCAGCGCTTCGCCGCGCACACTGAACGTCGCCGCGCCCCAGTCGCCATAATCGCGCTCGGCTTCGACTTCCAGAGACCAGCTCTGTTCGGGCACGATATCGACATTGCCGGTCTGGTCGTCGCCCTGATTGAGATCGACGGAAGAGACGAAATCGAAGAAATTGAGCTGGCCGACCTCGCGTTCCAGCGTGGTGTTGATGGTCAGGTTGTCGCGCGGCGTCCAGGTGGTTGAGATCGATCCTTTGGGCCGGGTAAACGTCCGTGTCTGGCCGTTCTCACCGTCTGACATCAGCTCAGACACCTCCCCACCGAGCGAGGCCTGCAGGCGGATTTTCGGGGTCAGTTGGCGGCCATGGGTGATGAAGGCCTCGGCGCGCCGCTCTTCAACGGTAATGTCAGGGTCGCCGATATCGACCGGCACAAGCGGCCCGGTCCCGGTCGCTTCGAACAGTTTTGCGTCGCTTTCGAGCGAGTTGAACGCCCCTTCCAGAGACACCTGCCAGTCTGTCGTCTCAGACGTGTTCAACGTATATTCGGTGCGCAGAATGGATTCGCTTTCATCGACGGTGCGTTCAAATACTTCTTCGCTGAAATCGCTGCCATCAATCCGGCCGCCATAGAAGCGGGAAATCGTCGGGCTGTGCTCATTGCGCTGCAGGCCAATGAATTTCAACCGGCCCGGCCCCAGATCGAATTCATAGTCTCCACCGACTTCACTGTTCCATTCGTCTTCAGCGAACTGGAAAATGGTTCTGGCGATTTCTTCTCTGTCCGGAGAGAAGCGGATCGACGCTTCGCGCTCATTCGATTCGATAATCGTATATTCGGCGTTGAGGTTGGCGATATGCCCGTTTGCCGGGGTCCAGGCGAGGCTGCCGGAGGTCTTCACAAAGGTGCCGATAAAGGTGAAGTCTTCGTCGCGAAGCTCTGTCAGTTCGCCGGTGCCATCGGTAATCCGCTCTAGTCCTGCACTCGCGCCGCGACCGGGTTCGCTCTCAAGTCCGAGGGTCCAGCTCAAATTGCCATTTTCGCCATTGGCGGACAGTTCGATCCAGTCATAGACCGGTGGCAGATTCTCCCGATAGCGGTGGCGATAGGTCCATGTGCCAGACACGCCGGTCGTCTTTGAAATCACATTGACGACCTGACCGCTGAGCCCGGCAATGTCGAGTGTGGCCCCTTCGAGCACATCGATCCGGATCACATTCGAAGCCGAAATCCGGTTCAACGCATCGCGGGCGCTGGTTGATTTTGATGAGATCCGTTGCCCATTGATGAGGACATTCTGGCTGGCCTGTCCAAATCCGCGTTCCCCGTCATTGTTGCCGCTGATCCGGAACCCCGGAATACGTTCGACCATGTCGAGCGCCGTCCGTGGTGCGAACTGCTCAAAATCTGCCGGGACAAAGCTTTGGGTTTCGGTGCTCGTATCGGATGTATCCTGGGCCATTGCATAGCCGGTCAGGCCGAGCGCCAGGCCCAAAACTAGAGTGCTCTTCACGCGGGGAACTCCGACTCAATTAACCGTAATGTGGTTTCTGTTACATATGTAACTAATAGGTGCAACGGGCAGAGTCACACATTACAGGCTTGTAATGTGATGCCTCTTAATACGGTCTAACCCCCGCCCTCTTAACGCCGCATCAACACTGATACTGGCTAATCAGGATGAGGTTTTCAGAGCAGAGGCAGGATCATGAAATGCGTTGCGGTCGTGTATGGAGGGTGGTCGTCAGAACGCCCGGTGTCCTTGTCGTCCGGGCAGAAAATGGCCGCCGCGGCACGCGAGGGCGGCTATGACGTGGTCGAGATTGACGCGACGCCCGACCTGTCGGTTCAGCTGCGCGAGGCGGCGCCGGATGTGATCCTGAATGGCCTGCACGGGCCGTGG
This sequence comes from Henriciella sp., assembly GCA_030066975.1. GTDB lineage: Bacteria > Pseudomonadota > Alphaproteobacteria > Caulobacterales > Hyphomonadaceae > Henriciella. Next base: position 196,026 of record JASJAO010000002.1, read on the forward strand.
GGCGAAGATGGCTGTGTCCAGGGCCTGTTTGAGATTCTGGGCATTCCCTATTCGCATTCCGGCGTGCTGGCCTCGGCGCTGGCTATGGACAAGATCAGATCCAAGACAGCGTTCAAGGCGGCCGGGCTGGATGTCGCCAGGGATGCGGCAGTCACGCGCGAAGAGGTGGCACGGGCGCACCCTCTGGAGCCACCTTACGTCGTCAAACCGGTGAATGAAGGATCGAGCTTTGGTGTGCTGTTTGTGCGCGCAGGCGCCAATGGTCCGGCCCGCCAAGTGCTCGGCGCAGACTGGCACTATGGCGACAACCTGATGGCCGAAGAATTCATTCCCGGCCGCGAGCTCACCGTCGGGGTTTTGGGAGACAAGGCCCTCGCTGTCACGGAGATCACGACATTAAGGGAGTTTTACGACTTTGATGCAAAATACGCAGATGGTGGATCGCGCCATGTGATCCCTGCCGACCTACCCGATGCCGTGACGCAGGCTGCGCTGGACGCGGCGCTCATCGCGCATCAGGCCTTGGGGTGCAGGGGCGCGACGCGATCTGATTTTCGCTATGACCCGTCAAAGGAGCGGCTCGTGATCTTGGAGACCAATACGCAGCCCGGCATGACGCCGACCTCGCTGGTCCCGGAACAGGCCGAGTATCTGGGCATGTCTTATGTCGATCTGGTCAGCTGGATGATTGAGGACGCCTCATGCCAAAGGTGAAGAAACCTGAGCCAGAGGAGGTCTATTACGACCGCGGCACGCAAATCTCGTCGGTGATCTTCGGTATTGTCATGGTGATCGCGATGATTGTTGCCGGGGCGGCGCTGCTCGGTGGCTCGCTGTCGAAAGCTTCGCAGCGCTGGAGCAATGCGTTTGACGGCATGTCGCGCAGTGTCGGCCTATCGGTTGAAAGTGTTGAACTGGTCGGGCTGGAGCATATTCCGGCGGTGGCGCGATCGGTGCGGGAAGCAGCGATGATTGAGCCGGGCGAGAACATGTTTCGCGCCGATCCGCACACAATCCGCGCGCGCGTCGAAGACACCAGACTGGTCACCAATGTGCGCGTCTATCGCCTGTGGCCGGACACAGTGATGATCCGCGCTGACGCGGCGCAGCCGACCGCGCTCTGGTTCGACGGTGAAGGCTGGAAAGTGGTGGACAATTTCGGGCGTGTGATGACCCGCACACGGGCGAGCGATCATGCCCACTTGCTGAAATCGGCTGGACCGGGCGCTGCCGCCGCCGCACCGGACCTTGTCGCGGCGTTGGCGAAGGCGCCGAGTGTGGGTCAGCGGGTGGCGCTCGCACGGCGGGTGTCTGAGCGGCGCTGGGACCTGGAACTGACCACCGGGGCGACCCTGCGCCTGCCGGGGGACGAAGATTTGAGTGTGGTTGCTGAAAGCCTTGCGCGGATGGAAGCGAGTGCGGATCTGACGCGCCGGGCCGTTCGCACAATTGATATGCGCGTGCCTGGACGGGTGTTCCTGACGCTGTGGCCCGCGTCGAGTAGAGTAGAGGAGGCCGCCTGATGTCGACCAGTGAGAAACGGCTGAAACCCAAACAAATCGGCAAGGCCGGGACGGTGATTGCCTCGCTCGATATCGGGTGTTCGAAGATTGCCTGCCTGATTGGCCGGGTTGATCCGGGCAGTCGGGCCGGGTTTGCGTTTATGGGCGGGGGACGTCAGCAGAGCCGCGGGTTCAATGGCGGCTCGATCACGAACATGGATGCGTTGGAGCGGTCTGTACGCCTCGCGGTCGAGGATGCTGAGCGTGAAGCCGGCGAGCGGATTGAGAAAATCATCCTTGGCATCACCGGACCAAAAGTTGAAAGCCGTCTGGCCGAGGCTCAGATTGATCTTGGGCAAAGAGAAATCTCCAGCCGCGACGTGCAAAAAGTCTGGGCGCAAGCGCTCGGCAAGTCGGTGGCCAAGGAACAGAAACTGCTCGGGGCCTATCCGGTCATGTACGGCGTGGACGATCAGGACGACATTCGCGACCCGATTGGCATGATCGGAAACACTGTCCGTGTGCTGCTGAATGTGGTCACCGCGCCGCGCTCTCTGGTTGACAATCTGACCGAGTGTTTGAGCCGTGCTCACCTCGAAGTGGAACAGATCGTTCCGTCTGCTTTAGCAAGCGGATCTGGCAGCCTGATCGATGACGAAGTTGAAAACGGCGCGATCTGTGTGGATTTCGGCGGCGGTGTCACATCTGTCTCGGTTTTTCTCAACGGCGCACCGGCCTGGCTCGATCTGGTGAAGCTCGGCGGGGCCAATGTAACCGGCGATATCGCACAGGGAATCGGCACCACGTTTGCGGCGGCGGAGCGGCTGAAAACTGTATATGGGACAGCAGATCTCGAAGGACCGGGCCTGGCCGAGCGGATCGAAGCACCGCGTTTGGGCGATGATGGCCGCCTATGTGCCAGCCGGATGGCGCGCGGCGACTTGGCCAGTATGATCGTACCGCGGGTCGAAGAAGTGTTCGAAATCGTCAAAGCCAAGCTGATTGCCAGCGAATTGCGCCCGATTCTGCCGAGACGCACCGTTCTCACAGGTGGAGCAAGCCAGTTGCCGGGGGCGCGGGATCTCGCCGCAAAAGTGCTTAATCAGCCTGTTCGGCTCGGACGACCTATCGATGCTGATGTTTTAGGTGAAAATTATGGGAATCCGGCCTTTTCCACGGCGGCAGGTCTGATAAGCTACGAATTGAAGGGATTTGCGGATGCTTCGCGGGCTGGCGCGGCATCGGCGCTGGCCGGAGGAACGATCAGGCGTGGAATGATTGCCAGAGTCCTGACCTGGATACGTGAAAATTTCTGATCACGATCAGGTTCACTTAAGAGTCTCTTAGGCCAACTCAGCCATTCTATGTCCGGATACTGCTTGCGGCGCGTTGAATAGAAAGAGCGGGAATGGTCATGACCAAAGAACTTAAACCACGCATTGTTGTGATTGGCGTCGGCGGCGCCGGTGGCAATGCCGTCGATAATATGATCGAGGCAAACCTGCGCGGGGTTGAGTTCTATGTGGCCAATACCGATGCGCAGGCGATGCTGCGCTCCAAGACCGAGAATCGCGTCCAGCTCGGCCTGGAAACGACCGGGGGCCTCGGCGCAGGGGCCCGGCCTGAAGTCGGTGCAGCTGCCGCTGAAGAATCGATGGATGAGATCAATGCCATCCTCGACGACGTGCACATGGTGTTTGTCGCCGCGGGCATGGGCGGTGGCACCGGGACTGGCGCTGCGCCGGTCATCGCCAAGGCTGCGCATGATCGCGGCATTCTAACCATTGGTGTCGTCACCAAGCCGTTCGGCTTTGAAGGCACCCACCGTATGTCAACCGCCGAAGCGGGACTGGAAAAGATCAAGGATGTCGTCGACACGCTGATCGTTGTGCCGAATCAGAACCTGTTCCGCATCGCCAATGAGCGCACCACATTCGCAGAAGCCTTCCGCATGGCCGATGATGTGCTGTATTGCGGGGTCCGCGGGATCACCGACCTGATGATCATGCCGGGTCTGATTAATCTCGATTTTGCCGACGTTCGCACCATCATGAAGGGCATGGGCACCGCGATGATGGGCATGGGCGAAGGCGAAGGCGAAGGCCGCGCCCTGGAGGCGGCTCGCGCTGCGATCGACAACCCGCTGCTGGATGATGTGTCCCTGCGCGGCGCCAAGGGCGTCCTGATCAATATTACCGGCGGCTATGACCTCACCCTGTTTGAGCTCGATGAAGCCGCCAACGAGATCCGCCGCGAGGTGGACGATGATGCCAATATCATTCTTGGCTCGACATTCGACCCGGACCTGGAAGGCCGCATTCAAGTCTCTGTCGTCGCCGCGGGGCTCAGCAAAGCGCTGCAGGCCGCCGCGCCGGAACCAAAATCAACTGCGCAGCCGACAATCGTCACGCCCTCACCGGTCAGTGAACCCATGCCGGAACCCGCACCTGTTGTCGCTGAAGCCGATCCGCGCCCCGACTTTGACGGGCGCACACTTCCCGCCGCGCACACAGAACTTGTAGAAGGCGAAGACCGTGTGTCTGCCGATGCCGTGTTTGGCTCGCGCCCCAAAGCCGACGGACCGGCGGGCTTCTCCAACCTGTTTGGCTGGCGCCGCGATGAGGCCACCGGTGACAATGACAGTGCCCCGGAAGCTGAGAAGATCGTGACCACCCCGGACGACCATCCGACGGCGGCGCCGTTTGACGATGAAGACCTCGAAATTCCGGCCTTCCTGCGTCGCTCTGCCAATAATTAAACTTCTTTAATAACAGCGCGATAGCCCAGTCGCCCCATGGCGGCGGCGTGATGTTGGTTTTGCAACAAAGCGCAATAAACCTTGTCTTGAGTTTACACCGCTCCCTCGCTTTATGACGCTTGAAATAGAGCGTTTACCTTGGGTCAGATTGAGTATGAGTCAGATTGAGTATCAGAACACGCTGAACGAACCTATCACATGCGCGGGCATCGGCGTTCATACTGGCGCGCGCGCCAAGATGACCATTCACCCGGCTGAGCCCGGCACTGGCATTCGCTTCCTTCGAACCGATTTGCTGCGTCAGGGCGAGATTCCGGCGCGCGGTGACTTTGTGACCGAGGTTCAGCTCGGGACCACATTGACCAATGAGGATGGCCAATCGGTGGCCACGGTGGAGCATTTGCTCGCCGCCTGCGCAGGCATGGGTCTCGACAATCTGGTGATCGAGATTGACGGCCCCGAAGTGCCGATCATGGATGGCTCATCGGCGGTCTTTTGCGAATTGTTCCTGCAAGCGGGTCTGAAAGCCCAGCCCGCGCTGCGCCGCCGGATCCGCATCCTCGATACGATTGAGGTTTGTGAAGGCGAGAAATGGGCCCGCCTGTCGCCAAGTCAGGACAAGATCCTGACCCTGAAAGCCAAGATTGAGTTTGAGTCAAAAGCGATCGGCACCCAGCAAATGGCGATGCGCCTCGCGCCCGGCCTGTTTGCCCGCGATATCGCCTTTGCCCGCACGTTCGGCTTTTCACGCGACATTGAAGCGCTGCAGGCCATGGGGCTTGCCCGCGGCGGGTCGCTGGACAATGCGGTCGTGATTGACGGCGATACGATTGTGAATCCGGAAGGCCTGCGCAGCGACGATGAATTTGTGCGCCACAAGCTGCTCGATGCGATTGGCGATCTGATGCTTGCCGGGGCCCCGATTGCGGGGGTTTATGAGGCCCTGAAACCCGGCCACGCGCTGAACAATCAGCTCGTGCGGGCGCTGCTCGAACAACCGGAAGCCTGGTGCTGGGAAACCGATACGCGTCCGGTTGAGGCCGAGCTCGCCCACGCGGCCAATCTGTAGAGTCTTCTGGGGGGGCCTAATCCCAATCCGGCATTGGGGTTTTGTCGTTGTTAGCGGGCAGGTCCGGCTGTGGGTGCCGTTCCAGCAAGTGTTCGATGATCTGATCGGCCACCCGTCCGGCTTCTCTTAACGGCTCATAGTCCCACTGATTCAAGGCTCCTTCGAACCAGCGCGCACAGCCGCGGGCGATCAAATCCTCATGGAACAGCGCGAACTTGGCCGACTTGCCGGACAGGCGCGCGATATGAACCGGCAGGCCGTGCCAGGCGGCATCGCACAACATATTGGCGCTGTCTTCGGTCACGATCGCGGCATCTGAATAGAGCAACCAGCCGAGATAGGGGTTCGGGCCGTCGTCACTTCCCGCCCAGAACTGTGCACCAATGCGATCGGCCAGCGCGCGCATTGAGGCGACGACAGAGACCGGCGTGCGTCGCGACGTGGTGATACGCACCCGCCAACCCTCGCTGGCCAGCTTTTCGATCTGGGCTTCCAGCTGCTCTGCATCTTTGCGCCTAAATGTGTGCGTTTTGGAATCTCCGCCCAGGATCACCAGCACGCTTTTGCGGCGCTCATCGGCCAGATCAGCGAAGATCTGTCCGGCTTGCTCGATCGCGTCCTCGGAAAAATGCGACGGGGACCCTACGGTGCGCAGCACGTTCGGGCCACTCAGTGCATCATGTTCGGGCACAACGACAAGGTCGAAGGCCGATGGGTCGGACTTCGGGTCAAGGATTTGAACCGTGTAGGTCTGACCGCCACTCCAGCCACGGGCCGCAACTGTGTAGGGGGCGCTGCGCCGTCCGGCAGCGATCCAGATACTCGGCCACGGTCCGTTCAGTTCCGCGCGCTGGTCCGGCGGCAGGGCGAGGCGCGGGGCGGGCCAGTTGATCCCGGGCAGCCAGGTCCAGGGCGCGCGCGGCTGCAGGGTCAGGGGTTCCGCGCGATGGGCTGTGCCTTGAATATGCGCGATCTGCATCCAGCGGCGGGTCTCTGTCAGCGCGCTGACAATGGCGCGGACCTGGGCGGCGTTTCCGGCCCGTGCGTCGCTGACCGCCCAGATAGACGGGCCAAGAGATCCGGTAGATTCTGTCACGATATCTGCTTCAGGCCTCCCTCAGAGCCGAATCAGGTCGACCCTGACAGAATTTGAGTTTCGCGAGTAGGGGCGAAGCGCGGCCCTAGACGAATTGCAGGTCCGCGATTTCGTATACGCGCGCACCGCCGGGGGCGGCGACTTCCGCTTCGTCGCCAACCTGTTTGCCAATCAGCGCACGGGCCATGGGCGATGTGTTCGAGATTTTCAGCTCGGCGATATCGGCTTCGTCTTCGCCGACAATGCGATAGGTGAATTCTTCTTCACTATCGACGTCAACGATCGTGACCGTGGCCCCGAAGACAATCCGGTTGCCTTTGACCCGTTCCAGATCAATCACCTCAGCCCGAGACAGCTTATCTTCAAGCTCAACAATGCGGCCTTCGATAAAGGACTGTTTTTCCTTGGCGGCATGATATTCGGCATTCTCTGACAGATCACCGTGCTCGCGGGCGACAGAAATGGCCTGAATAATCGCAGGCCGTTCCACTGACTTCAAATTTTTCAGTTCTGCGTCGAGAGCGGCGTGGCCCTCGGCGGTCATGGGAGTGCGTTGCATTTCGTTGATACCGTTACTGTTTCGATCAAGCGTCTGATCAAATCATGATTTCGTCAAGTAGGCGCGCCGTTCGCGTCTTGCAAGGCCCGGACTGACAAGGATTGGTCTTGCAGCACACGGATCGCTTTCACTGCGGCGCTGGAGCCTGACATGGTCGTAAAATATGGGATATTGCCGAGCACAGCGGTGCGGCGGATCGACTTGGAATCCTTGCGGGATTGTAAGCCTTCAGTGGTGTTGAAGACGATATCAATCTCGCCATTCTTCATCTCATCGACAATGTTCGGTTTGCCATCGATCACTTTGCGAACGACGCGTGCCTCCAGGCCCTGATCTTCCAGATGCGCGGCTGTGCCTGACGTCGCCACCAGGTTGAAGCCAAGCTCCAGCAGACCTTTGGCGACTTCAATCGCGTCTTCCTTGTCGTCCTCGCGAACCGATAGGAAGGCATTGCCAGATGTCGGCAGGGTGACGCTGGCCGCAATCTGGGATTTCAGGAAAGCGGCGGCGAAATTGTCGTCCCAGCCCATGACCTCGCCGGTGGAACGCATTTCCGGGCCGAGGATCGGATCGACATCCGCAAACCGGGCAAACGGGAACACGGCTTCCTTCACGGCCACGCGGCGGGCCTCGGCATGGCGCAAGTCGAACGCAGTTAAGGCCTCACCGGCCATGATCTTGGCCGCGATACTGGCAATCGGCGCGCCCACGGCTTTGGCCACGAATGGCACGGTACGGGAGGCCCGCGGATTGGCCTCCAGCACATAAATCTCTTCGCCTTTGACCGCGTACTGGATATTGATCAGCCCGCTGACATTCAGCGCTTTGGCAAGCGCGATGGTCTGCTCGGCCAGTCGACCGATAATGCTGGGTGGCAGCGTGTGTGGCGGCAGGGCGCAGGCGCTGTCCCCGGAATGCACACCGGCCTCCTCAATATGTTCCATAATCCCGGCAATGTGGACATTGGTGCCATCGCAAAGGGCGTCGACATCCACTTCGATCGCATCGGAGAGATAGCGGTCGATGAAGAGGGACGCATCGCCTGAAGCCGCGAGCGCTGTGGCTGCGTGCAGGCGGACATCCTCGTCGCCGTGACAGATGCGCATCGCCGTGCCACTGAGCACAAAGGATGGACGCAGCATCACGGGATAGCCAAGCGCATTGGCCCGTTCCAACGTCTCCTCGACAGAACTCGCGGTCGCAGATGGCGGCTGCTGAATACCGAGATCGCTCAGCAGCGCGGCCCATTGGTCGCGGTCTTCGGCAAGATCAATCGATTTCGGGGACGTGCCAAGGATCGGCACACTGGCATCGTGCAACGGCATGGCGAGTTTCAGCGGCGTCTGGCCGCCAAACTGAACAATCACCCCGGCGAGATCGCCATCGGACTGTTCGCGCGCGATGATCTCCGACACATGTTCTTCGGTCAGTGGCTCGAAATAGAGCCGGTCGGAGGTGTCATAATCGGTGGAGACCGTCTCCGGGTTGCAGTTCACCATGATTGACTCAATGCCGATATCGGCGAGCGCGAAGGCTGCGTGACAGCAGCAATAGTCGAACTCGATCCCCTGTCCGATCCGGTTCGGTCCGCCACCAAGGATGATCGCCTTCTTGCGGTCCGACACACCGGCTTCGCAGTCTGCGCTCACCTGCCCAAAAGCCGGGCGCTCATAGGTTGAATAAAGATAGGGCGTTTTCGCGGCGAACTCGGCGGCGCAGGTGTCGATGCGCTTATAGACCGGGCGCACCCCGAGGCCATGGCGCGCCGCCCGCACCTCCGCTTCGGACTGGTCCGTCAGCAGCGCCAGTCGCGCATCAGAAAAGCCTTGTGCCTTGAGGTCGATGAAGTCCTTCATCGTGCCGGGCAGGCCATCGCGCCGGATCCGGTCTTCGGTGCTGATCAGCTGCGCAATCTGGCGCAGGAACCAGAGATCGATCCGCGTCGCCTTATAGATGTCCTCAACGCTAAAGCCCTCACGCATCGCCTGCGCCACGACGCGCAGTCGGTCCGGCGTCTGCTTACCCAGCGCCTCGCGCAGGTCGGCAGGCGTCTCAAACACCATCTCATCCAGACCCGTCAGCCCGGTCTCCAGCGAGCAGAGCGCCTTTTGCAAGCTTTCCTGGAACGAGCGGCCAATCGCCATCGCCTCCCCGACCGACTTCATCGCCGTGGTCAGAACTGGCTCAGCACCCTCAAACTTCTCGAACGCAAATCGCGGGATCTTGGTCACCACATAGTCGATCGTCGGCTCAAAGCTCGCAGGGGTCACACCCGTAATGTCATTGTCGAGCTCATCCAGCGTGTAGCCAACGGCCAGTTTGGCGGCGACCTTGGCAATCGGAAAGCCGGTCGCTTTCGAGGCCAAAGCAGACGACCGCGACACGCGCGGGTTCATCTCGATCACCACCAGCCGCCCATTCTCCGGATTGACCGCAAACTGCACGTTCGAGCCGCCGGTCTCCACGCCAATCTCCCGCAGGACCGCGAGCGAAGCATTGCGCATGATTTGATACTCACGATCAGTCAGCGTCAGCGCCGGAGCGACGGTAATCGAATCGCCGGTATGCACGCCCATCGGGTCGATATTCTCGATCGCACAGATGATGATCGCATTGTCCGCTTTGTCGCGGACCACTTCCATCTCAAACTCTTTCCAGCCAAGCAGGCTCTCATCGACCAGGATTTGCGCCACCGGAGAGGCGGCGATGCCCGACCGGCAAATCTCTTCATACTCTTCGCGATTATAGGCCACCCCGCCGCCGGTGCCGCCCAGCGTAAAGGCCGGGCGAATGATCGCGGGCAAGCCGACGGTCTCAAGCGCATCCATTGCGACCTGCAGGCCAGCGAGCCGATCATAGCTGCCATCCTCGCGCTTGGGCGAAGAGACGATCTCGGCCCGCGGATTTTCCAGCCCGATCCGGTCCATCGCTTCACGGAACAGTTTGCGATCCTCCGCCATCTCGATCGCATCGGCCCGTGCGCCGATCAGCTCGACCCCGTATTTTGATAAAACCCCCGCCTGTTCAAGGGCGAGGGCACAATTCAAAGCGGTCTGACCGCCCATGGTCGGAAGCAGGGCGTCGGGCTGTTCCTTGGCGATAATCTTCTCGACAAAATCCGGCGTGATCGGCTCGATATAAGTCGCATCGGCGAGCCCCGGATCGGTCATGATCGTCGCCGGATTGGAATTGACGAGAATGACGCGATACCCCTCATCCTTTAGCGCCTTGATCGCCTGCACACCGGAATAATCAAACTCGCAGGCCTGCCCGATAATGATCGGCCCGGCACCAATAACGAGGATGGACTGAATGTCGGTGCGTTTTGGCATCGTGACTCCTCGTTTAGGCAAACGGAGGCCCTATAGCGAGGAGTCGGAACCCCGCGCAAGAAAAATCGACCACAGGGGTGCGGAAAGCTTCGACGCCGGTCGCAAAGCGATCAAATCATCCAGTGGATCATTTGAAGGCGGAGAAGGCCGCGGCAGCGGCTTTTGCTCCCCTATGGCGCAATTTGAGCTGGGGGAGACGCTAAATCCGGGCGCGCTTGCAGACATCGCTTGCACGACCAAAGCCGCTGCTGAGGCAGGATCAGCCCTGTTGGGCGAGGCGCCAGCGCCTGGGCGTCTCGCCATGGATCTGTTTGAACACACGCGTGAGATGCGGTTGATCGGAAAACCCACACGCCAGGGCAATGTCGATAACCGGCCGCGCCAAGTCCGTCAGCATTTCCGCCGCGCGCTCAGCGCGATATCGCGTGAGAAACTGATAAGGCGCATCGCCAATGACGGCTTTGAACATGCGTGAGAAATGAGATGAGGAGAGACCAGCTTCATTTGCCATCTCCTCGACCCCGATGTCCTCACCGAACCGGTCTGCCAGCAAGTCAAGCACGCGCCGATGCTGATCGGCGGTATAGGCGCGGGAGAATTCGGCCGCGTCGCTGCGTTCATCGCCATACTTCTGAATCAGCTTGATCAGGAACACGCGGGCAAGGCTTTCGAACATGACGTCGGAGCCTGTGCCACCGAGTTTCAAAGCATTAAGCAGCATGGTGGCGGCGGTGACAATGTCAGCGTCTTCAAACTGGGGCAGATCCTGCAATTGCTGCTCCGTCAGCAATATTCCGACTTCGCTTTTCGCAAAAGCCTCTAAGCGCTCCGGGTTCAACGTGACCACGATAACCTTGGACGTCTCATGCCAGCGCCACCCGCTTTTCACGCCCGCGGGTGTCACAATGATCTCATTCGGCATCAGGGTGAAATCGCGATACTCGCCATCACGCCAGTGCTCGACCCTGTGTGGTGCAGGTTTCAAATTCACAAGAATATGATGCTGATCATAGATGTTCGGCGCCATGTATGCCGGCTCTGCCTCGAAGAATTCCAGATTGAGCAAGGCCGCCGCTTTTGGGCGCACCAGATCGCTCGCACGCAGAAGCGGCTCACTGGGATAGGTGTCCTGATACGTCTTCATCTCTTGAGGATATAGAACGTGATGCGCAGAATTCTTCAAAAAACGGGCACACCCATACAATCGTGCCCACGCTGATCTCGGTAAGGTCGACTCAACCAAGTCAAACACAGGAGATCGACATGGCTAACCTCATTCCAAACTTTGGTCGGCGCGGCTTTCTCGCCGGATCTGCAGCTGTTTTCACGCTGCTTCTCTCAGCTGAAACGGGCGCGCTCGATGCTCAGGCAAACGTCATTCAAGGACCCACGAATATGGAAAAAGTCACGTTTCACGTTGAAGACACACCGCTCGTTGGAGATGTCTACACGCCTCTAGAAACCGGTAAGCGCCCAGCGGTTGTGATCATCGGCCCCATGACCTTCCAAAAAGAGCAAGCGCCGACGGAATATGCCCAGCGCTTGGCAGACCAGGGCTTTGTCACCCTCGCATATGACAGCCGCTATCGCGGTGAAAGCGGCGGCGAGCCACGGGCTTGGGAAAATCCATTCCACAAGGTTGAAGATCTCAAAGCTGCGGTGGAGTATATCCGCTCCCGCCCAGACGTCGATGTCAGCGAGGTTTCAATTCTCGCCATCTGTCAGGGCAGCTCGATTGCCTTCCGCGCTGCGGCTGAAATTGACGGTCTGAATGCGCTCGCAACGATCGCGGGTCATTATCGCGATGCTGAGGGTGACGTGGAATGGCTGACCGAAGAGGGTCTCGCCGCGCGCAAAGCTCAAGGCGAGGCCGCCAAAGCGAAGTTCGAAGCGACAGGCGAGATCGACTATGTGAAAGCCGTCGATCCAGTCGATATGAATGTCGGTATGCCGGGCGCGTTCGTGTATGACTGGTATGGACCTTGGGCCGAGCGCGGTCTGTGGGAAAACCGTTACGCGGTGATGAGTGACGCGGACCTTCTCGCCTATGAATCCATCAGCGCAGCTGAAACTCTGACGACGCCATGGCTGATGATCCACGGGGACTACAACTTCCTACCGAGCGCCGCGCGACGTCATATGGAAGCTGTGCCCGCGACCACTCAGACCAAGACGATTTGGGATGATACACCGCACCTCGCTTACTACGACCAGCCTGAAGCCATTGATCGTGCGGCGGGTGAAGTCGTCGCCTGGTTCACCGAGCAAAAGTAGAGAACGTGCTACCCAAACGAATAGTAAGCATCCTTTCGTGATATGTAGGGTGGGCCAAGGCCCGCCCTACAGCTATGATTTCTTCCCAATATCCGCCAACCCCTGCACAGCTTGCGCCTGTCCGGATGGGAGGAGAAGGCTGGCGGCGCTTCCAGTCCTTTCCTCCCCCGCGAGCGGGCTTCGAAGCGTCAGCAATCGTATACGATTGCGCTGAGAAGGTGGGCGCGCAGCGCTCGGAGGGGGCAGGGACCAATCCCCCGATCCGCGCCCAAAAATCGTGGATAGCGCGCGACTTATCCTCCCCTCACAAAACTCGCGTATGCTTCTAACCCATGGACATTCGCTTCACCCTTGCCGCTGTACAGCACCTCCCGGTCTATCTCTGGCCGTGGGTGTGGTGGCAGCTGTTTGCGATCAAGCGCTGGTGCCGGATAAACAATCGTAAGGTCCTCTGGCAGGCGGATGAGCACGGTAAAGTCTGGGTCACCTACGTGTCTGACGACGAGAAAGACCTCACCGCCTGGTGCCATCAACAGGCCAAGCTCTACCGCTCGCACTGGTACGCCCTGTACAATGAGTCCGGCGAGATGCACCTCAGCGCCATCCACTTCTGGATGGGCCGGATCATGGAATGCGGTGAGCGCTGCGTCGGTCACGTGCGGGTGGAGGCGGCGCGGGGTTTGCCAGCGGTTCAGGATAGTAGTTAAAGATTGAGTTTGGCCTCGCGCTAACGCCCTTCGGGCGACGCGAGGCAGAAGCAGGTTCCGGTCTGGCTGCGCCAGCCCATGAACCAGGCTCAAGGCTGCCCCCCCGTTCGGCAAATGCCGTCCTGGAACAGGAGCCCTCAGCTTGGTTCATGTGAGCGCGAAGCGCGATACGGAACCCGCTTCGACGCCCTGCGCCGAAGGCGCTCAGCGGGCGTCAAAACCACAACCCCCTCCGAACCCGTCGCGCCCAGCTCGACTGGGTGTCCCCAAAAGCCGCATCCGCGGCCGCACGTGCTGCTCTCGGACTTGATCGGAGGGGCGCAGCCGATATCACGACGCATCAATATGCAGTTGCATAATAAAACCAAATTCGCTATCTAGTCCTATATCGAAACCAAATAGAGTGTTTCATGCGGACCAAATCCTTCTCGACTATGCAATGCTCAATTGCGCGAACCCTGGAACATGTCGGGTCCTGGTGGTCGCTCTTGATCATTCGCGATGCGATGATGGGCGCGCGGCGCTTCAAACACTTTCAGCGCTCATTGGGTATTGCCAGGAATACGCTGACCAACCGGCTGAACGATCTGGTTGACGCCGGCATTCTCGCAAAAGGTCCGGCCGCCAACGGCTCCAAACACGAAGAATATGTCCTGACGGAGCGCGGGCGCGAGCTGGCCCCGGTGATCATCGCCTTGTCTCAATGGGGCGACAAATGGGTCGCGCATGACAACGGCCCGTCCACTGAAATCACCGTTAAAGCCACCGGCGAGCGGCTGCCGCGTATCTGGCCGCGCCGGGAGACCGGCGAACCGATGCAGCTCAGCGAGGTCGGCATGCGGCGCAATGAAAACGCACCGCCAATAGATTGGTCAAACAGTGAGGAGGATAAATCATGATTGCCTGCAATTGCATCGTCCAGGCCGGACAGATCTCGGCAGAGACCGAGGCCAGCTTGCGAACGTTCGTCAACGACTTCGCTGAGCGCCATTTCGGCACGCCGGCTGAAATCAGCTGGATGGCGATACCGGAAAAGAGCGGGTTCACCGCCGCGCGGCCAAGCACCTCATCGATTATTTCCATGCGCGCCAATATGCCTGTATCTCAGGCCGACCGCGAGACCCTGTTGAGAGAGCTGTGCAGTGTCTGGGCGCGCGAAACCGGACGTTCGCTCGACGAGATTGTCGGCGTTCTGTCTGACCCAATGCCAAACTAGGAGCCCCCCGATGCCTTTATATCTCTGCAACACCGCCAAAGGCGCGATCTCTGACGCGGCCAAGCCGAAGATCGCCGCCGACATCACGCGCATTCATTGCGATGTCACAGGCGCGCCAGCGAAATTCGTGCATGCCTTCTTTGTGGAAGAGGCAGCAGCCCCGCCAATTGACGGCAACACCGCGGTCCTGTTCGGCAGCATTCGCGCCGGTCGAACCGATGCCCAGAAAGCCCGGATCATCTCCGAAATGCGCCAGTCCATCCACACCCATGCCGGGATCGAACTCGACGAGATCGCCATGCTGACCACGGATGTGCCAGCGGCCTGGGCGTTTGAGGGCGGAGATATCATGCCTGAGCCCGGCGAAGAGGCGGCCTGGCTCGCCCGGCACGAAGCCGCCCCGGCGGCCGAGTAGTCGAACCGTTCAGACAACAAGGACAAGTCCATGATCTCGCGTCTCTTTCTCGCCTTCAATGCCTTAGCGATTGGCCTGATCGGGATCCTCTATCTGTATGATCCCAATCTGCTCCTGGCACGGTATGATCTCGCAACCGGCAGCGCGGGCATGGATAATATGCTCCGCTCGACCTATGGCGGGCTGTTTCTGGCCTCAGCATCCGTCTTTCTGCTCGGCGTCTTCTCACCCATCCGACGCCGAGACGCGCTTGCCTTTGTGGCGATTTTTATGGCAGGCGCCGCGCTCGGTCGGATCGTCAGCATCCTCGCGGTGGGCAGCCCGCCGGCGACGATCATGCCGCTGCTTTACTTTGAAATCGTCATGACCGGGCTGGCCGTGACGCTATATATCAGAACGCCGCGCGCGCAATCCTAGCCGGAGTGCAAGCCGCGCGCGGTGACAAAAATACACCTCTTCGCAGCATTTTATTGCTAGGGGCGGTGGATGCAGCTTCAGATTGTCATCCTTGCTCTGGGCATCATGACCGCCTTGCTGGGCGTGGCGATGATCCCCTGCTGGCTGCTCGATATGGCGGATCAGGCGCCCGAATGGCCGGTCTTTGCCGGCAGCGCGACAGTACTGGTCCTGTTTGGCATTGGCCTGACGATCCTCGCCGGTGGTCGGCCTGAACGGACCGGATCGAGAGAGGCGTTTCTACTCACCGTTCTGGTCTGGGTCGTGCTGCCTGGTCTCGCCGCGATCCCGTTCATGGGCGTTGGCATGTCGTTTACCGATGCGATGTTTGAAAGCATCTCAGGCCTGACGACCACCGGCGCGACCGTGATTGATCGGTTGGTGGATCAGCCGAGAGGGATCCTGCTCTGGCGGGCGATCCTGCAATGGTTTGGTGGCATCGGGATTATCGTCACGGCGATCGCCATTCTGCCCGTTCTGCGCGTGGGGGGGATGCAGCTGTTCCAGCTGGAAAGCTCTGACGTGTCAGGCAAGTTCATGCCGCGGATTGGTGAGATTACCGCCCAGACCGGCCTGATCTATCTCTTCCTGTCGATTGCCTGCGCCATCACCTATGCGGCCTGCGGTCTGTCGGCCTTTGACGCGATTGCCCATTCGATGACCACTGTCGCAGCTGGCGGCTACTCAACCTATGACGCCTCGTTCGGCGCATTTCTGGACACACCAGCGCCGCTCGCGGCGATCTTCTTCATGATCATTGCAGGCCTGCCGTTCAGCTTGCTCGCGCTGGCCATGCTGCATGGACGGGCAAGACCCCTGCTAACCGATCCGCAACCGCGTCTGTTCATCGGATTGATTGTTGCGATCACCACGCTGATCTTTGTACTGCGCATCATTGAAGACCATGACTATGTGATCATCAGCCCGGTCGCGGGCTATATCGAAACCCTGTTCAATGTGGTCTCGGTCATTACCGGAACCGGTTATGCCACCGCGACATATGACGGCTGGGGCGAGGCGGCGGTACTGGTCTTTCTGGTCACGATCTTTCTCGGCGGCTGTGCCGGTTCAGCCGCCTGTGGGATCAAGATGTTCCGGCTGGAGATCAGTTTCAGGGCGGTTTGGGCGCATACCCAACAGATGATCAGCCCGAACCGGGTCGTGCCGATCCGTTATGGCGGGCGCGTCGTGGACAATGATACGCTGCAATCGGTCATGGTGTTTGTCTTCCTGTATCTCGCCACGTTTGTGATCTCCGCGATCCTGCTCAGCCTCACCGGGGTTGATCCGCTGACCGCGATTTCAGGTGCGGCCACCAGCGTCTCAAATGTCGGCCCGGGCCTTGGCTCAACGATTGGGCCAGCGGAAACCTTCGCGACGCTGCCCGATCGGGCTAAGTGGATCTGCGCAACCGCGATGATCCTCGGACGGTTGGAGTTTACCGCTGTCTTCGTTCTGATGACCCGGCGGTTCTGGAAAGGCTGAGGGTAAGCCGTTTCAATTTTCGGCTTGCAATCCGCAGCCCCAAACCGTATTTGGCGCGCATGACTTGTTTTTTGAGCCCCGCACGACCGATCACCGCCTAGTTGTTTAACTAGGCGCACGATTTGCTGTGTGTAGCTCAGTCGGGTCAGAATACCGCGTTTGGAGCGCGGGGGTCGCAGGTTCAAATCCTGCCACACAGACCAGTTTCCAATCCCACCTATAACCGGCGCGACGTAAATTGATTGCGGTTCGCGCACAAATCCGGCAGATGAAACACATGGCTGACACTGTACACATGACCAACGACCTCCACGCAACGATGCTTGATATGGGCGCCCGCGCCCGGGCGGCTTCGGCTGAGCTTGCCCGGCGAACCCCGGATGCAAGAACCAAGGCCCTGCTTGCCATGGCCGACGCGCTGAAAGCTGCAGAAGCCGATATCCTCGCGGCCAATGCAACTGATCTGGAGGGCGGCAAAGCCAAGGGCCTGAGCCCGGCCATGATGGACCGGCTGGCGCTGACGCCGGAACGCCTCGACGGTGTCGCCGACGCTTTGAGGGATGTCGCCAAACTGGCAGATCCTGTCGGTGCGGAAATCGCGCGCTGGACGGTGCCAACCGGGCTCGACATTGCGCGCGTGCGCACACCGCTTGGCGTGATCGGGATCATTTACGAAGCCCGGCCAAACGTCACTGCAGATGCCGCAGCCCTGTGCCTGCGCTCCGGTAATGCGGCGATCCTGCGTGCGGGCAGTGAAAGCCTGCAATCGGCGATTGCGATTGCCAATGCGCTTCGAGCGGGCCTGAAACAGGCCGGCTTTCCGGAAGATGCGGTACAGCTCGTACAGACCACTGATCGCGACGCAGTGGGCCACATGCTGACTGGCCTTGGCGGCACAATTGACGTGATCGTGCCGCGCGGCGGTAAGGGCCTGGTGGCGCGTGTGCAGGACGATGCACGGGTGCCGGTCATCGGTCACCTTGAAGGGCTCTGCCACATCTATGTCGATGCCGATGCGGACCTGCAGAAAGCCATCGACATCACTGTAAACGCCAAATTGCGGCGGACCGGGATTTGCGGCGCGGCGGAAACGCTGCTGATGGACCGGGCGGTGGCCGCGCAAATGCTGCCAGCGATCGCGGCGGCGCTTCAGGATGCCGGTTGCACTTTGCGCGGCGATGCGGATGCGCGTGTGCTTATCCCCCAAATCGAGGCCGCGACAGAAGAAGACTGGCGCACAGAATATCTTGACGCGATCCTCTCGGTGCGCGTGGTCGATGGCCTTGACGGGGCACTCGACCATATCGCGACCTATGGCACCGGTCATACCGAAGCGATCATCACCGAAAACACCGCAACAGCGGAGCGGTTTCTGGCAGATGTCGATGCGGGCATCGTGATGCACAACGCCTCGACCCAGTTCGCTGACGGCGGTCAGTTCGGTATGGGCGCAGAGATTGGCATCGCCACCGGGCGCATACATGCGCGCGGGCCCGTGGGTGCTGAACAGCTGACCATCTTTAAATATCTCGTGCGCGGCACCGGACAGACGCGTCCTTAATCCGCTTCTATGATCCGCTCTTTTTCCCAACCAACGCCTTCAAAGCTCGCCGCCGCGGGTGGTTGGACCTGGGGAAAGAGCGGACGGAGACCGCTCAGGAATGCCTAGACTGCGCCCTGCTGCCCATTTGCCGCCCGCGGGCACACGCCAGCGGATCGGCCTGTTCGGCGGCAGCTTCGACCCGCCGCACTCGGGCCACCTCCACGTCGCCGAGACCGCGCTGAAACGCCTGCGGCTCGACCAGGTCTGGTGGTTTCCAACACCGGGCAATCCGTTGAAAGCGCCGCCCGGAGAGTTTGACGCGCGCCTTGCCGCCGTTCAGGTTCTGACCGCACAGAACAAGGCGATGCGGATCAGCGATATCGAGATGCGGGCGCATCTGACCTATTCGATTGATCTCATCCGACTGGTCCGGGCGCACTGCCCTCAGGCCCAGCTGGTCTGGCTGATCGGCGCCGACAGTCTGATGACCATGCATTACTGGAAAGACTGGCGCCAGATTGCGGCGACCATCCCGATCGCGGTGGTCGCCAGACCCGGCTTCGAACTCGCCGCCCGCACCAGCCATTTTGCCCGCATCTTCCGTGACGCCCGCCTACCCGCACGCTCAGCGGTTGCCCTGCCCGGCCACAAGACCCCGGCCTGGACCTATCTCAACGCGCCACTCAATCGGATGAGCTCAACGGCGTTGCGGAAAAGGCGCAAGTAAATGGACCATCCCAAGCTGCACATCTTCACTACCGGCGGGACGATCGACAAAGTCTATTTCGATGCCCTGTCAGAGTTTCAAGTCGGAGAGACCGCGCTTAATGCGATCCTGCGCGAAGCGAATGTCCGGTTCGAGCACAAGATCACGCCGCTGATGCGCAAGGACAGTCTGGAACTGACGGACGCAGATCGCGCGGTGATCCATGAGGCCGTCTTAAATACACCGGCGAAACACATTCTGATCACGCATGGCACGGATACGATGGCGGTCTCTGCCCGGCATATCAGTGACATTGGTGGTAAGACAATTGTCTTTACCGGCGCAATGCAGCCCGCCTCGCAGCGCTCCACCGATGCGATTTTCAATATTGGTTTCGCCATTTCGAACGCGTTTCTGCTGCCGCCGGGGGTCTATCTCGCGATGAATGGCCGGGTTTTCGATCCGCAAACCGTCGTGAAGGATCGCGCCGCGGGCCAATTCAAGACCGATCAGACAAGCAAATTGCGCGACTCGAATGATATATCCGCCTAATTCGCTGGCAGCGCCTTCAGGGTTTGCGTGGCAAACACGTCACATCGGCTCCGGAATCCACGCTTTTGGGGTGATCAGGACATTGGGGATTCCAGGTCACAGTCACCGTTTCTGCGCAGGCGGCTCTGGAGGCTGAGAGCGGCTCGTGTTATGTCTATGGCCAGCATAATTACATTGGAGCCCTGCCCTGCCTGCCCAAACATATGAGACCCGTCCAGCAAGCGCTGTTTCGATTGACGATATCCGCGCCCGGTCCGAGCTACTCATCGCCTCTCTTGAAGATGATAAAGCTGAAGATCTTGTCGTAATCGACCTGGCAGGCAAATCCTCACTCGCTGATATCATGATCCTCGCGTCCGGCCGCTCGGCTCGGCATGTAAGCTCGATTGCCGATCATCTGGCGAAAATCGTCAAAGAACATACCGGTCAGGCGCCGAAGCTTGAAGGCATGCCGAATGCCGACTGGGTGTTGATTGATCTTGGCGATATTATTGTCCACCTGTTTCGCCCGGAAGTCCGCTCATTCTACAATCTGGAAAAGATCTGGGCCGATGAGGACAATAGCCACGTCCATAAAGACGTTTAAGCCGCGCCGTCTGCAGTGAACATTACGATCCTGAGTGTCGGGCGTCTGAAAAAAGGCCCGGAGAAACAGCTCGTTGATGACTATGTCGATCGGTTTCGGAAATCCGGAAGACAGCTCGGCTTTCGCAGCCTGAATCTGATTGATGTGGAGGCTGGGCCAAGCCTTGAGGCAGAAGGCGCGCGGCTGCTTGCTAAGCTCCCGGAAGGGTCAAACGCCATCCGCCTGGATGAATTTGGCCCGCAGTGGACATCGAAGGCCTTCGCGCAAAAGCTCAGCAAATGGCGCGATGATGGCGTGGCTGAAACGGTATTCCTGATTGGTGGTGCCGCTGGCTATAGCCATGCGGTTCAGCAAGCCGTTCCAGCAACACTCGCCTTCGGGCCGCAAACCTGGCCACATCGCCTGGTGAAAGTAATGCTGAGCGAACAACTCTACCGCGCCGCAAGCCTGCTGGGCGGATTGCCTTACCACAAGGCTTAAAGCCCACACTGTCCGGCCCGAGAGCGCTGAAAGCGTGGGCTGTAGAAGACACGCCGCGCCAAAATTATGCATATCGCCAGCCATGCGGGCGCAATTTGCCCGGTTTGCACGAATTTCGAGCGTTTCCGGGAATTTCGCCCCGTAGCGAACCCGGTGACTGGATAAAAGGTGGGCAGTTTTGTCTACGGAAGCCATCCGCTCTCCCAAATAAGAGGAAAAGAAGATGGGTAAAACACTTTCGCGGGCCGCTTTGCTCGCCCTTGCAGCAGGCATCATGGCCACTCCCACCGTGGCCGCAGAAGGCGAGTTCAGCGGCAACATCGCCCTGACGACAGATTACGTCTTCCGTGGTGTCACACAGTCTGACGGCGCGCCAATGGTTCAAGGCGGCTTTGACTGGGCTTCAGACGAATTCTATGTCGGAACTTGGGCGTCCGGTGTTGATTTCGGTGACGGCACCAGCACAGAGATCGACCTCTATGCCGGTTGGACACCAAGCGTAGGTCAGTTCGACCTCGATTTCGGCTTTATCTATTATCTTTACCCAGATGCTCCGGATGAGCCAGAGCAGAACTTCGTAGAAATCTACGCTGGCGCGAGCACGACCCTGGGTATTTTCGACGTCGGTGCTTCTTATGCCTACTCGCCTGAATTCTATCTAGAGTCCGGCGCAGCAGGTTATCTCAACGCGACGATCGGAACTGCCCTTGGCGAGAATTTCGGGATTGATGCCTCAGTCGGTTATTCGGACTCTTATGATGACAATTTCGACTCCTATACCGACTACTCCATTGGTCTAACCACATCCTTCCAGGATTATGTGGACCTCGATTTCCGTTATATCGGCACAGATGACGATTCCATCGATGAGGCCTTTGTCATCACGGTCAGCCGAGGACTGTAATTCTTCTGTTCAAGCCAGCCTGTTTCCCTCCTGTCCAGGCTGGTGACATTGACCGTCACTTCGTTCTTCGGAGTGGCGGTCTTTTTTATTTGAATTCCGTACCATATGGATAAGACGAAGGAGACTTTTCATGGCCGATCCATCCCTCAGTCCAGTTGAAGCGCTTATGCCGGCCATGGTCCTGCTTGGGGTGGGCGGTGCGTCAGCTGTGGCCTCAAAAGTGCTGAAGCTCAGCCCCATTGTCGGGTATCTTGCCGCTGGTGTACTGATCGGCCCGCACGTCTTCGGCGTCATTGAAGAAAACGCGACGACACATTTGCTGGCCGAACTCGGAGTCGTTTTCCTACTGTTTGATATCGGCATGCATGTGTCGGTGCGTGAGATGCGCGAGAGCGGCCGGGACATGATTGGACTGGCCCCGACGCATATGGTGCTCGCAGGTGTGCCCTTTACTATAGCGCTCGGCTTGTTTGGCCTGCCCTGGCCCGCCGCGATTGCGATCGGTATATCGCTTGCTCTGTCCTCAACCGCGGTTGTCTCGCGGATCATTGACGAGCGAAACCTCAATTCCTGTCCGCTCGGCCGCTCCGCGATCCATGTGCTGATTTTTCAGGATATTGTCGCCATCTTCCTGTTGATCTTCGCAAGCTCGCTTGGTGGGGACTCGGGCAATCTGGCCATCACGATGGGTCAGGCGGCAATTGCGGCATTTGTTGCGTTCGGCGCCGCGATCCTGGCCGGGCGCTATCTGATGGGGCCGGTGCTGCAACTTCTGATCTCAACCCGCAATCAGGAAGCGTTCACCGCCGCAACGCTCTTTCTGGTCCTCGCCGCCGCCGCTGCGACCGCCACGATGGGACTATCGCTGACACTTGGGGCCTTCCTTGCCGGTCTGGCCGTGTCAGGCACATCTTTCCGCCACCAGATCCAGACCGAGACCGGACCCTTCCGAGGCCTGCTCCTGTCTTTCTTCTTCATGTCAGTTGGACTGATGCTCGATGTTCCGGCCCTGATCGCCAATCTCCCACTGGTCATCTTTGCCGCCATCACGATCCTCTTGTTCAAGACTATGTCTGGCATGCTGGCCGGTCTTCTGAACGGTTGGAGCAAGGCTGGCACCACCCAGTTGGGCTTTTTGCTGGCGCAAGGCTCTGAGTTCACACTCGTGGTTATGGCCATCATTGTTGCTGCATCTGACATTGTCTCGCCATTTGCAGAAACCATCATCGTCGCCGGAGTCGCTTTGTCGCTGGCCGCCGCACCGGTTTGGGCCGGTTTGGGGATGAGACTGTCCCGTTTGATCGCGGCCCGTCGCAAAGATGCGCCGGTTGATGCCCCCTCGAGCGGCGCGACAGCAACGCCGGTTGTGATTTTCGGCATGACCGATGCCGGGCGGCTGGCAGCTGATGCCTTGACCGACAATGACATCCCGTTCGTCGCCTTCGACGCCGATCCGGATCGGTTCATGTCGGCCATTGCGGACGGCTACCAGGTCCTGTTTGGTGATGCGTCCAACCTGAAACTGGTTGAAGCCGCCGGGGCTGCGCAAGCCCGCGCGATTGTGATCGGCGCCCCCCGCTATGAAGTATCCAAGGCGATTACACCTGCGGTGGAGCGGAACTTCCCCGGCACGCCGCGTTTTGTCAGCGTAACCAATGATGAAGACGAAGCCCGGTTCAGTGCTCTCGGCATGCATGCCTGGTTATCGGTCACTGAACCACACGGCATCGAAATGGCCGCTGACATTCTACAGGAACTCGGTATTGATGAAGATCGCATCAGTGAGTGGCTGAAAACACAATCGGAGCGGTACCATATCGAGGACCGCTCCGAAGATGTGATCGAGATTGTTGAGGAGGCCGCCTAAAGCGAAGCCTCGCGCCAGTCGGCCTTAGCCTGCAATCTTGCGCACGTAATCGTATTCAGACTTTTTGCGCTCGCGCTTTTTGGCTGGCTGAAACGCCACTTTCGCATGCTCTGCGCAGTAGGGCCCACAGGTCGCCTTGCGCCCACAGAACGCGAACTTCGGATCTGCCGGATCACCGATCGGCCACTTACACATGCTGTCGCGCAGTGTGAGAATGGTCGCGGCCTCGCCATCTGCCAGCGGCTGCGGCGGCAAGGTGACCATAACCGCCTTTTCCACGGTCCGGGTTTGAGCGTCGCTGCTCGGCGCAGCTGGGCGCGGCGTCACGACGCTGCCATCCGGTTGCACGCGCGGCTTCGGACGGGCCAGACGCGGCGGCCGTTTGACCGGGCGAGACGGCGTTGCACGACCCGACAGGCCAAGCCGATGCACTTTGCCGATCACAGCATTGCGCGTGACCCCGCCCAGCTCTTTGGCAATTTGACTGGCTGAATGCCCTTCAGCCCAGAGTTTTTTCAAAACCTCGACGCGATCTTCTGTCCAAGCCATACATATTCACTGCTTTACAGCAGCCCCTATATCTTGATGCAGGAATGCCCATCAGCCCCGCTCTAACGCTACATATCGTATCAACATCGAAATGAAGCACAAGATGCTGATAGCGGCAATCCACAGGCAATCAATATATAGTAGGAACTGTGGATAAAGTAAGGCCTATCGCCAAACCGTGAATCTGGCCCTACATAGCGAGGCATGCCTGATACATCTGCGCCGCTGGCGCCCCCAAAACCCCGCACCTATGGCGCGTTCAACTGGCTCGGTCTCTGGACGCTGTATAAGCGCGAAGTTGGCCGGTTTCTGAAAGTCTGGATGCAGACGCTGCTGGCGCCGGTCATCTCAACTTTGCTGTTCATGACGGTATTCAAGCTGGCGTTCGGCAATCGCGGTGAGCTGAGCGGTGATTTTGCCGGGCTCAACTATAATGACTTCCTGGCGCCGGGCCTGATCGTCATGGCGATGCTGCAGAATGCGTTTCAAAACTCCTCCAGCTCTTTAACGATCGCCAAGGTTCAGGGCAGCCAGGTGGACTTCCTGATGCCGCCGCTGTCGCCGGTCGAGCTGGCGACCGGCTTTATTTTTGGCGCGGTGACGCGCGGCCTGTTGGTGGGCGCGATCTCTGCGGTCGGTATTCATTTCAGCGGTCTGGCGAGCCTAAGCGTTGAAAACCTGTTTCCAGTGATCTGGTTTGGTCTGATGGCGACGATTTCACTATCAGCCATCGGAGCCATGGGCGGGATCTGGGCCGACAAGTTCGATCACCTGGCCGCGGTTAGCAATTTTGTCATCGTGCCGCTGACTTTCCTGTCGGGCACCTTCTACGACATCAATGTGCTGGTCGAGCCGTTCATCACACTCGCCCATTTTGATCCGATTTTCTATCTCATTGACGGCTTTCGGTATGGCTTCCTGGACGCGGCCAATTCGAACCTTTTGACCGGATACATTGCGACCGGGGCGTTTGCCTTGGCGACATCGGCGGGCGTCTGGTGGATGATCAAAACCGGTTACAAGCTGAAAAGCTAGTCCGCGGACAATGGCCCAGCTTCCCATCGTTTCCATGACCGATGTCCGCCTGTCCTTTGGCGGGAAGCCTCTGTTTGAGGGCGTGACGTTTACCCTCGCGAAGGGCGAACGCGCTGCGCTTGTCGGACGAAACGGCGCCGGTAAATCGACGCTGATGCAATTGCTGACGGACCGCCACGCGCCAGATAGCGGGGAGCTCTGGATCAATCCGGGAACCGAGATCGTCGCGGTCGAACAGGAGCCGGACCTGTCAACCTTCGCGACCGTACTCGACTTCGCCGCGATGGGCCTGGAGCAGGTCTGGACGGCGGAGGCCGAACTCGGCCATTTCGGTGTCGACCCGAGCGCGGATCCAAACACCCTGTCGGGTGGGCAAAAGCGACGGGCCGCACTTGCCCGGGCGTTCGCGCATGAACCCGATGTCCTGTTGCTGGATGAGCCGACCAACCACCTCGATGTGCCGATGATCGAGACACTGGAGGCACGTCTGAAAAGCTTCAACGGCGCGGTCCTTCTGGTCAGCCACGACCGGACCTTTATGGAAAATGTGACGACGAATACGCTGTGGCTGCGAGACGGGATCGTGCGCAAGAGCCCGAAAGGCTACGCCCATTTCGACGACTGGGCGGCCGAAATCGAGGCGGCTGAAGAAAAACAGCTGGCGAAGATGAAAACCCAGATGAAAGCGGAAAATCGCTGGCTGGCGCGCGGCGTCACCGGCCGGCGGGCCCGGAATATGGGACGATTGCGGAAACTGCAACAAATGCGGGCTGAGCAATCGGCGCTGCGGACCTCGATCAATGCGGGAAAATCTACCGCCGGGATCAGCGCCCAGGCCGGGGACAGTCAAAGCCGCAAAGTGCTGGAGGCTCGCAATGTCTGCAAAGCCTATGGCGACCTCACCCTCGTTCGGGATCTGAGCCTGAAAGTGCTGCGCGGGGACCGGATCGGCCTCATTGGTCCCAACGGGGTCGGCAAGTCCACCCTGGTCAAACTGCTGCTGGGAGAGCTTGAGCCAGACAGCGGCAGCGTGAAGCGCAACCCATCGCTGACGGTGACGTATCTCGACCAGAACCGGGATACGCTGAACCCGAAAGATACGCTGTGGGAGGCGCTAACCCCATCGGGCGGTGACAGCATTATGGTCCAGGGGCAGGCCCGTCATGTGGCGGGTTATGCGAAAGACTTTCTGTTCAAGCCCGAACAGCTTCGCCAACCGGTGCATGCACTGTCCGGTGGTGAACGCAACCGGCTGACCCTCGCCCTGTCGCTCGCCAATGCAACCGATCTTCTGGTCCTGGATGAACCGACCAATGATCTTGATATGCAGACGCTGGAGCTACTGGAGGACATGTTGCTGAACTTCACGGGCACGCTTCTGCTGGTCAGCCATGACCGGGCGTTTCTGGATGCAACGGTGACGTCTTGCCTGGTCCCGGTTGGCGACGGCCGCTGGGTGCAAACCGCCGGGGGCTGGAGTGATGCCCAGTCGCAGGTCGGACAAACCCGCGCTGAAACACCTTCGAAACCGAGAACGAAACCTGCCGGCAAATCGACCGCACCGAAAAAGGCGGCAAAACTATCCTTCAAGGACCAGCATCGCCTGAAAGAAGTTGAAGACGCGATGCCGCGTCTCAGTGAAGAGATCTCGGCTCTTGAAACCGAGCTTTCTGATCCGAACCTGTTCACCCGAGATCCAGACGCTTTCCATCGGCTCAACGCCCGGCTTGAGGCGGCAAGGGCGGACTTGGAACAGGCCGAAGAAGACTGGATGGAGATCGAAGCCAAGAAAGAGGCGCTGGCCGGATAGTCACAGCGGTCGATTGAATTCGCGGGTTCTTGATTAGATTTTGTTAACCTTGCGACCGGTTTCCTGCTAGGCTCCCCAAAGCCGTCGGGACAAACGGTCGTGGGAGGAATGGATTATGCGAAGATTATCCGCATTGATAATGGTATTTGTGCTGAGCGCATGCGCCACATCAAACGAAAGTCCGGTTGTTGAAGCACCACCGGTTGAGCCTGTAATTGCAGAGGCTCCCCCGCCCGCGCCACCACCTCCACCTCCGCCCCCTCCTCCGCCGTTACCACCGCCTCCGGCTCCGGCGGAAGAAACACCGACATCGCCGACACGCAGCTTGACTGTGCCCCCGCCTGCACCCGATCCAGTTGAGGTTCGGGCGATGGAAACGCCCGCCAGAAGCGCAAGTGAGTGTGAGCGGATCGCGGCTGAAGGCGCGCGCCGCGGGGATGAGTGGATCAGCTGCGTTTCTGTATTCTATGGTACCAATCGTACAGCGGTCGAAGGCGATACGACGGCGATCAGCTCCAAAACGATCGGCAACGGCCGTGCGACGGATAAAGGCGATCTGTTCGACATTCGCCCCGAACCGCGCGCCAATTGTGAGCCGAGCCCGTTTGACTATTCGCAAACAGCTTCCAGCACACGGGTCTGTCATCTTGGCGAAGTGGTGATCAGTATTCCGGACTCGCGGCGTGAGAAACTCGCCAAGGGCGGTGGGTCATTTAAAGCTGTACGAAGTGGCGCGAGACTGCGCGACCGCGATCTGAAGAAGTATTTCGCCCTGCTCGATCACTGGTCATATGATCGCGATCCGGAGGGATTTGCGGACCGCATTCATCAAGTCATCGCGGCTTCAGACCCGGACTCCGAGCACGCCTTCGTGTTCATTCATGGCTTCAATGTGCCATTCAGAAATGCTGCGTTCCGGACCGCACAGTTGAAATATGACATGGAGATTGATGGCCCGGCGTTCTTTTTCTCCTGGCCGTCAAACGGTAACCTGCTCGACTATCTCAACGATCAGGAAGATGCCGATCTCAGCGTCGATGCGCTGGCGCGGTTCCTGCGCTTTACGCATGAGACAGTGAGCAGCTCAGACCGGCCGATGAAGCTGCATATCGTCGCCCACTCCATGGGCACGCGGGTGACTGCGCAGGCCCTTGCCCGGTTGAGCGACTTCAGCCGTGAGAAAAAGTTCGGACATGTCATCTTTGCCGCCGGGGATCTCGATTCCAATCTGTTTGCCGAATGGATGGGAGCCGCTGCGCCCATCTATGACGGGGTAACCATCTATACATCGCAATCCGATGCCGCTGTGGGCTTTAGCGGCGCGCTGCGGAATCTGTCCAGCAAGATGAACTTTTTCGGTTCCAACGGAAACGCCGACATCAAAAGCCGCATCGGTTTCTATAAAGGCGGTGGCCCGGCGGTGTTTGACATGCCTGACGATCTAGGACGCCAGTTTGTCAAAACCATCGATGTGACCAAAGCTGCGTCGAAGAGCTTCTTCTTCAAAGTCAAACATACGACCTATGCGCAGTCGACCTCCATCACCAATGATATACGGTGTTTGTTTGATCATCCCTATTCGATGCCAGATGAGCGCTCCGGGCAGTTCAAGCGACTGACCACCGGACATCCGCATTGGGTGCTGGAGCCGAGATCGGTCATGGATCCGTCTTTTGCGAGTGTGCAATCGGTCTGTGATTAGACTGCCTCCAGGGCAGCTCCAACGGTTCCTTAACGCCCGCCGTCTAATTTGAAGCTTCCAGCTTTTTGACGGAGTGCGATCATGCAGTCTTTTCTGTCCCGTTCAGCCGCCGCAGCGCTGTCCAGCCTGATAATCCTTGCGCCAACCACAAATGCCGACCCCGCAACAAAGTCGGCTGCGACAGCCGAACTGCCGGGACAGGAGTATAATGTGTACCGCTCCGGCCAGCCTCATCGCTCGACCCGCGGTACAGACTCGATCTCGTGTCAGACCGAGTGCAATATTGACGAGACCTGCGCTTCCTGGGCCTATGTCGCTGCAACCTTGCAAACCGGTCCGCGGTGTGAGTTGAAGCGGACCATTGGGCCCGGCGAATACCGACCGGGCTCCATTTCAGGCGTGTCGAGCCGATACTACCCGAACGGCAATGTTCGTCCAAAACCGGCTATGACAGAAGTGGCTGAGGCCTACCCGCCAGCTGGTTTTGCGCCTTATCCAGGCTCTGAAAACTGGCCCGCACCCTATGATTATCCAGTTGATCAGCAAGCCTTGCTCGGCGGTGCACCTTTGATCAAATACAAATCGGTTCCGACCAAGACTACCGCCAAACCGAAACCGCCGGTCCAGCAAGCGACGGCTCAACCGCTGAGAAGCACGTCTGCTCATACACCTGCGGCAGGAGCACCAATGTCCTCTGTGATCACGCAGCGCCCGGCGACGTCGGCACCAAAAATTGTCTATAAGCCTGTAATTGCATCGCCGCCTCCCGCGTCAGCAACGCCAACACCGGTCGCCTATACGGCCCCGTCTCCCAAACCAACCACCGTGCCGGTCACGCCCCCTACACCGACGCCGCCCTCCTTGAAGCTCCGCAAGAACTGGACAGATCCAGACTATGGCGCGCAATCTTATTCGGTGCAGGACACAAATTACATCCCCGGCGATGAAGAAGCGACCGGCGGCTTTCTCGAGGGCGCACCGGAATAGCGAAATAGGCTGTCGGGACTGGTCAGCCGTCGCGACGCGATCGGGGTCGCGGCGGTCGGCCCGTCGCCTTGCCTTTATGGCCTCGTCCCGCTCCGGAAGCTCGCTTCGCTCGGTCCTCGCGCGGCTCCCGATTCGGTTTGGCCCCGCCTTTGCCGACAAAGCTCCGGCCTTTGCGCACCACTTTGCCATCCGCATCGCGCAGGCGCGGCGGACGATCCGGCAGTGAGGCTGTGATCAAAGCTGCCCGTTCCTTGGCAGACAGGGCGCGCCATTGGCCCTCCGGCAAGTCGCCAAGCGCCAGCGGACCGATGCGCACGCGGTGCAGATCGACAACTTTCAGACCGACCAGATCACACATTCGGCGAATCTGGCGTTTGCGTCCCTCGCGCAGAACGAAACGGAGCGTCTGCCCGGCCTCCACTGTGACTTTCGCGGTTTTCAGTTTGCGCTTGTCGAGCTCCAGTCCGCTTCGGAGCAGCGTGAGCCGCCCTTCGGTGATCTGACCGGTGACTGTAACGAGGTATTCTTTCTCCAACGTATGCTGGGGGCCGATAATGGCCTTCGCCAAAACTCCGTCTTCAGAGAGAAGCAGCAGCCCGCGCGAATCCTGATCCAGCCGCCCAAGCGGGGCAAGCCGGGCGTTCCGGGCCGGCGGCGCAGATGAATCCGCGGCGGCCTTCGCTGTCAGCAATCGCGCGGCGGGCACCTGATCCTGCTCAGGCTGCGCCGACACAAACCCCACCGGTTTGTTCAGGACAGCAGTAAACTTGCCTTCAATCGACTTCTCAGCCTGCTGAGACAGAGTCAGGGTTTGGCCCGGTTCAATCTTATGGCCGGGTTGCTCGACCCGAACCTGGTCGACCATGACGCCGCCGCCAGCGATCAGCGCTTCGGCCTCGCGGCGTGAACACAGACCAAGTTCTGCCATCCATTTGTTAAGCCGAACCGGCGCATTGCCCTTATAGGTATGAGAGACAGCCATGCCGGGCGGTTTGAGCGGCGAACGTCACCGCGTCAATGGCTTTCATGCGGTACCGAGATCATAAGCCATGGCCACATCACAGCGTTCATAACGCGATCCGAACCGGCGCATGATCTCTGCATTGTGTTCGAACCCCAATTTCTCATACAGATGGATCGCGGCTTCGCATTTCTTATTGGTCAGCAGGAAGAGTTCATCCATCTCCATGTCCCGCGCGCGTTCCAGCACGTTTTCGAGCAGGAACTCACCGGCCTTCCGGCCGCGTGCGGAGGCGAGTACGCCCATTTTGGTGAGCTCAAACACACCCGGTTCAATCGGCATCAGAGCACAGGTCCCGACGATCCCAAGGCCAGCGGCTTCAACGAACAGGATCTTCCCGCCTTTGTCGATAATGTAGCGTTTGGGATCAGACAGGACACGTTCATCGGTGTCTTCCATTTGAAACATATCGCTGACCCATTCCTCATTGATCGAATAGAAAAGCGGCGCGAGTTCATCGGTATAGTCGACGATGGAAAGCGTCTGTGTGGCGCGAGACAGGAGCGATTGGTGATCCATGGCGTCTTCAATCCTCTTCAAATGATCCAGAAAATCTGTAGGGGGCCCCGCGCACAGCGCGGCTGCGGCGCGCGCGACGCCCGGAAACACCGTCTCTTTCATTAGGTGCACGGCGTCTTGCCCCGCCGCTGAGAGCGATATGGTCTTCTGTCGGCGATCGGCTTTCGATGTCTCGGTTTTCACCAGGCCAAGGTCGAGCAGGTTGTTCAGGCAACGTGTGACGGCGGGTTGGCTGACCCCCAGCGCATCTACCGCTTCGTTCACTGTGAGATGGCCATAGCGATCGAGTGCGGTGAGCAAGGGGAAGTGACTGGGCTGAGTTTTGAGACCGGCTTGCTCATGGATTTTCAAAGCATCGGCTTGCATCCGTTCGGCCAGCCGCTTCAACCGGCTTCCGAGCGCGAGATGGCCAAGCTCTTCAAGAATATCAGGCACACCGATCCTTTTTTATATAACACGCTATGTATATCCGTAACCCCGTTTGCTTTCAAGCTTGATTTTTCGATGTTCAGCGGATAATGGCCGCTTATGCACCACGTTCTGAAAGCCGCTGCTCCAAAGCAGGTCTGCTGGACCCAATCGGTCTTGACCGGGTGCATGTGGCAAGCTGTGCAATCTTAATAGCTCAATCGCCAACACATCACCCGCAATGCAAAATGCGGGTGTTCCTGTTTTCGAAGGCCCGCGCTCCCAAAACAGGACCCTGATATGACTTTCCCAGACGAAGACCATTTCGATTCGCTGGCCCGCGATCTGATTGGCTGCGAGCTGCCTAAATCAGAGTGGACCCATGAGGCGCATTTCGCGGCTGCCCTCTGGTTCATTCGACACCCGGTGCGAAACGCGGAACGGGAAATGCCGAGTGTGATTATCGCCTATAATGAGGCCACAGGTGTCGCGAATACCGACACCGACGGGTATCATGAGACAATCACGCTGGCGTCCATTCGGATGGCGAAACACTATTTGGCGGCCCACCCTGGAGACACCGCGCTCTCAGATGTTTTAAGCGGTCTGATGCGCAGCCCGTTAGGCCGATCGAGCTGGCCGCTGGACTATTGGACCAAACCCGTCCTGTTTTCGGTTACAGCCAGACGCCGGTGGGTAGACCCGGACATTAAACCCTTACCCACTCAAGTTTAGGCTAGTCTTTGGCCTCGTTGGCACTGTCCTTGAGGACTTTGCCAACCGTCTCGACATCCTCACCGACACCCGCAATCGTGTTGCAGGCGGCCAGAATGGGAAGGGCGATCAGGGCTGCGATCAAAGCTTTCATAAGCGAATCTCCTAGATTGGCGCTGTAAATGGGGGCTAGGTGCCACGCTGGCAAGCCAGCGGGATCAATTCTGACGCGGTGTTGGCGGCGGCGCAGGGGCGCGGCAAGGTGGCAGACCGCCCCCCGCCAACTCATCCCCATAAGGATCGCAGGCGTCTCCGGCTTCGGCGCGATAGCGGTTTGAGGATCGGGGGCCGAACATCTCGTCGCGCGCCTCGTTTGCAAGGTGCGAAACACCCCCGCCGACAGCCTGAATGTCGCGCCCGACACCATCAACGGTCGAGCATGCTGGCAGCATGCCACAGATGATAGCAGAAACCAGGAAAGAGCGCATGGTCACCTCCAAGATTGAACCGCCTGTATCCCATCCCCCTTGAAACCGCACAAGTGTATTCCCCTCCACCGCGACTCCCTGCTAAAGGGGCGGACGAGAGAGGACTTCGCATGAAAACCGCTGTCATTGTCTTTCCCGGATCGAATTGCGATCGCGATGCCCAAGTCGCCCTGCGCCAGACAACCGGGGTTGAACCCGTGATGATCTGGCACAAGGACGGAACCATCCCGGAAGATACGGACCTGGTCATGGTTCCGGGTGGGTTTTCATATGGCGATTATCTGCGCTGTGGGGCGATTGCGGGGAATTCACCTGTCATCAGCCAGCTGAACGCCCATGCTGAGCGCGGCGGTTACGTGCTTGGCGTCTGCAACGGGTTCCAGATCCTGTGTGAGACCGGATTGCTGCCAGGCGCCTTGATCCGAAATGCGGGACTTGAATTTGTCTGCAAGCCGCAGGCGCTGAAAGTCGACAACGCCAATACGCCTTTCACCAGCGCCTATGCCGGAGACACTGAAATCTCGATCCCGATCGCCCATCATGACGGGAATTATGTGGCCGATGAGGACACGTTGAATGCGCTGGAAGATGAGGGACGGGTCGTCTTTCGCTATGTCGGCAATCCGAATGGCGCTTCGCGAGACATTGCCGGGATCGTCAGTGAGAATGGCCGGGTCCTTGGCATGATGCCGCACCCGGAACGCGCCATTGGCGGGCATGAAGGCGGAACGGACGGGATCGGCATGTTTGAAAGCCTGGTCGCAGCGATTTAAACCCGCGCCGCCAGCATGGCATGACCGTTGACCATGCGTTCCACCTCGCTCTGATCCACCTCCAGGTTCCAGTCGCCTTTGCCCACCGACCCGCCGAGCAGGATCCCGGTTTTACGCGGGAAGGAATAGAGCAGACCATGATCTGCGAACCGGCCGACATAGCCATAATCGATATCGCTCTGTGGCAAGAGCACTGAAAGCTGACCCCGCGCGGGAATAATCTCTTCGTCTTCGAACACTTTTCCCGCGCCAAGTCCCAGACAGTTCACGATCGAAGCTTCCGTGAGCCTCGCGACATCGTCCTGGCTCTCAAATGTCCGCTCCACCATTTGTCCCCCGGCGCCCCTGAAGTCATTCACCAGGGCGCGCAGATAGATGTCCGGATCGATCATCAAGGTATAATAGCCATCCCAATGGGGGCTCCCGAACGGCCCGCCCCCGGATCGATTGCGCACAAGACCGGGATAGAGATCGTCGCCACCCATATAAGGATAGAGCGTGCTCATCGGTCGGCGGCTGAGAGAATATTGACGGATCCAATATACGCCGTAGCGCGGATCATTAGCATAACGCACAAACCTGTAGAACGCGATCCGCGAGGCCTGGTGCAGCATGTCCAAGGTCTCAGGTGAGACCTGATCCCGTTCGAACAGGCTGACCGGGTTCCACATCGCCCCGGCGACGTTTGAGGTCGTATAAGGCGGGAATTCTGCTGCATAGATGGTGACGTTTGCACCGGCCCGTTGCAGCTCCAGCGCCGTGGACAGACCGATCGCACCACATCCGAGCACAGCAATATCCCGCTGGCCATGGGGCTTCACCATGGCCGCAGCCAGCTCCGCAACACCCCAGGACAGCGAAACACCACCACCGCCATGCCCGTAATTGTGCACGACGTGTTTGTTCCCAAGCTTTACCGCTTCCAGCCTGGGCCCCGGTTTGCGGAAGGGCCTCAGGCCGACAATCGTTCGGGTGACCCGATCGAACGAGGATCTGATCGGCGCCATCGGTGCGTCCAGCGGCAAGACCGGCGCCGATTGCAGCATGGACGGGATAGTTTGCTGTGGAGCTGGGCTGGTCGTGCAGTTTGCCAACCCACCAAGCGAAAGCGCCGCTCCGCCACGAAGTAAAACATCTCGTCTTCGCATTCGCGTCCCCAATTCTGTCGTATACAGATAGGGTCAGCGAATCTGAGGATAGATCAAGTCCCAAGCCACTTGAGGAGTGGACAATACCGTTGCTGCTCTTCAGACGCACTCGCTTGACGTGCAAGCGCCATGGCCGATACTCCACAAAAGACGAGGAGGGGGGCGCATGGGATATCTCGAACAAAGTCAGGCGACGGGTCGCCATATTTTTCCAGACCTCGCGCGGGCCTTTGCGCTGTTTGGGATCGCGGTGGTCAATGTCGCGATCATGTCACATCCGATGATGAGCGGGTACGCCGCTGGCGCGCTAAACGGCTCCGCCGACTATGCGGCGCATTTTGGGGTCTCTGCGATCTTTCTGATGAAGTCCTACACGCTGTTTTCCTTCATGTTCGGGGTTGGGTTCGCCTATCAGATGCAATCTGCAGAACGCCGTGGGGTCGCTTTCTCGGGGCGCTATTGGCGACGTATTTTCGGCCTGTTTGTGTTTGGCATGATCAATATCGCCTTCGTGTTTCAGGGCGATATTCTTGTGACGTATGCGCTGCTGGGCTCGGTCCTGTTCCTGTTTCGAAATGCCAGCGCGCGAACGCTGAGCGGGTGGGCGATCGGCCTGTACAGCCTGCAAATCATCGCGGTGGTGATGATGACGCTCGGCGTCTGGGCCTGGGTGACATTTGACCCGGACAACCATGCCAGCGAAACCGCGCTGATGGACGAGGAAGGCCTCGCCGCCGCACTCGCGTTCCGAGAAGGAACATTTATTGAAGCCCTGATCCAGCGATACAAGGATTGGTTCGGCGTGATCACTTTCGGCACCCTGTTTCAAGGGATTGGCGCTTTGGCCTTCTTTCTGTTTGGGTTCTCTGCGGTGAGACGCGGTACGATTGCTGACCCGACTGCCGAATTCTGGCGACGCTGTCGGCGGGTCTTCCTGCCCATCGGTCTTGTCGTCAGCAGCGTCGGGGCCTGGTTCATTGTTCAGGGGCAAGGCATGATGGACCCGACCATGATGTTGGGGATGACCCTGATTTGCCTAGGCAGTCCCTTCTCGACCGCCGGGTATCTCGGGCTGATCGCCAAATGGGCCGCAGGCCCCGATGGGCCGATCAAGACCTTCCTCGCCCGCGGCGGCACAGCTTCCCTGACGGCGTATCTGCTGCAAGGCCTGTTGCTGTCGCTGATCTTCAATGCCTACGGTTTAGGTCTTTTCGGGCAGTTTGGCGCGGCAACATGCATCGCGATTGGTGCAGGCGTAGCGATCATCTCCATCGTGTTCTCCAGCCTGTGGCGCGCCAAGTTTGAGCGAGGCCCGCTGGAGGTGATCTTGCGCCGGTGGACCTATCTCGGGAGGGTTTAGGGGCGCGACATGTCGGATCTTCTTATTCCGGAAATCCTCTCACCTGATCGACTACACATCGTGCTGAACAGCTCCGCTCGAGGCAGCCTCATGTTTCATTTGCGTGACCGGTATGACACGGAACTGCCTCACCTTGCCCATTGCCGATTTTTGCTAGCCGAGGTTGGTCCCATTTCCATTTTGGTAGATGCCGAAGAGCGAATGGCGTGGTTCGGCGAACAGGAGGGGGATTTTCTGCGGTATGTTGTACTCGACGATGACGCCATTGACCCTTTCGGCGGACACGCCTTGTGGAAGACGATCGAAAACTGGTCCGGATCAATAACTTTCTGGATGTCGTCTCGTGACGCACAAGACCTTTCCTTTCTTTGCTTTCTTGCCGCCAATTTCCAGCGTATCAAACAGATCGATATTGTTGACGTCGACTGCCTAAGGCGCACTGTTAGACCGTTCTTGAATGTGGGCGAATGCAATTCCGATCAGCTCGGAGAAGCGGCGCAACACGCGACGAGACTATCAGATGATCAAGTTGTCTACCTCCAGCGGACCTATGCTGGATTAGTAGAAAACCCTTCTGGCCTCCGCGTCGTCAGGGATGGTACGTTGATTGAAGTTCCCATGACCTTCTTTGACAAGTACATGATCGCTTCGATGACCGTGGAATGGCAAAAACTCCCTAAAGTAGTCGGTATGTTCTGGGCCGACCTCGCCGACAAGGAACATCTCAGGATTGACTATTTAGTCATGCTCTGGAGACTGAGCCTGTTGGAAGAGGCGGGCGTGATAGAGCGGCGCGGTGAAAGCCTCAAACCTTTGTTCGACGAAAACCCGCTGATGGGCGAAGTGCGTCTTTGTTCAAATGTAGTCTAGCGAATCCTTGTGCCTCACGTTAAAGGCCGCGCATGGCTGACTCATCGAGAACTATCGCCGCCATGCAGGCCGAACAGACGCAAACCGATGCTGCTGAGCACGGCATAAACGCTGAGGAATGGGAGCGGCTGATTTCGCGGCTGGGGCGCAAGCCTAATCTGGTCGAGTTGGGCATCTATAGCGTCATGTGGAGCGAGCATTGCTCCTACAAATCTTCGCGGCGCCATCTCTCCAAGTTTCCGACCCAAAATGAGCACGTCATTCAAGGCCCAGGCGAGAATGCGGGTGTGATCGATATTGGTGATGGACAAGCGGCCATCTTCAAAATGGAGAGCCACAACCACCCCTCTTACATTGAGCCGTATCAGGGCGCCGCGACCGGTGTCGGCGGCATCCTGCGCGATGTCTTCACCATGGGCGCGCGGCCGATCGCACTGGTCAATGCGCTGCGCTTTGGCGACCCAAGCCATGAGAAGACTCGCAGCCTTGTTGCTGGCGTTGTCGCGGGCATTGGCGGCTATGGCAATTGTGTGGGCGTCCCGACGGTGGCGGGTGAGACGCAGTTCGACAAAGGCTATAATGGCAATATTCTGGTCAATGCGATGGCGGTCGGCCTCGCCGATCAAGACAAGATTTTCTACGCGCGCGGCGCGACGCCCGGCAATCCGATCTTCTATGTCGGCTCCAAAACCGGGCGCGACGGCATTCACGGCGCGACCATGGCCAGCGCGGAATTTTCCGAAGGCGACGAAGAGAAACGCCCGACCGTACAGGTCGGTGATCCGTTCACGGAGAAACTACTGATCGAGGCCTGTCTCGAACTGATGGCGACTGACGCCATTCAGGCCATTCAGGACATGGGCGCAGCCGGGCTGACCTCCTCTAGCGTTGAGATGGCTGATAGCGGCGGCGCGAATGGCGAGGGCATCGGCGTGCGGATGGACCTTGATAAAGTCCCGCAGCGCGAGACCGGCATGAGCGCCTATGAGATCATGCTCTCAGAGAGCCAGGAGCGCATGCTCATGGTGCTCTATCCTGATAAGATCGATCTGGCGAAACAGATTTTTGAGAAGTATGATCTCGACGCGGAAGTCATTGGCGAGACGACCGATACGGGTCGCCTCACTCTGTTGCAGCATGGCGAGGTGGTCTGCGATATTCCGGTTGCGCCGCTCGCCGAGGACGCGCCGAACTATGACCGGCCCTGGGTCGAGCCGCCGGGGCGCGCACCGCTGGACATCGCCAAGTATCCAGAGCCCGAGGATTACGGAGAGGTTCTTCTGAAGCTCATGTCATGCCCGGATATGGCGTCAAAACGCTGGGTCTGGGAACAGTATGACCGCCACGTGATGGGCGATACGGTGGACAGCTCGCAAAGCATGGGCGACGCGGCGATCGTCCGCATTCACGGCACCAATAAAGCGCTTGCCATCACCTCTGACTGTAACCCGCACTATGTCGCCGCCGACCCGTATGAAGGCGGCAAACAGGCCGTCGCCGAGGCCTATCGCAACCTGTCAGCGGTCGGCGCCAAGCCCATCGCGATCACCGATAATCTGAATTTCGGCAACCCGGAAAAACCAGATACGATGGGCTATATCGTCAAGGCGATTGAGGGCATGGCCGAGGCCTGCCGCGTGCTCGACTTCCCGGTCGTGTCCGGCAATGTCAGCCTCTATAATGAGACGGACGGCATCGCTATTCCGCCAACGCCGGTCTGCGGCGGGGTCGGTTTGATCGAGGATATCTCCAAGATCGCAACGCTAAAAGGCGCGCAACCAGGCGACGCACTGATCCTGATCGGAGAGACGAAAGGGCATATGGGGGCTTCGCTCTATGCCAGAGAGATTTTGGGTTTGGAGGGCGACGCGCTCGGCCCACCCCCGCCGGTGGATCTTGAGGTGGAAAAGCGGAATGCCGATTTTGTTCGGAGCTTGATCGAGCAAGGCTTGGTCAATGCGGTCCACGACGTCAGCGATGGCGGGATTGCTTGTGCGGCAGCGGAGATGGCATTGGCAAGCGGTGTTGGCGTTGAGCTGAGCGATTTCGGGCCTGAGCGACAGAGATACTCCGCGAACTTTTTCGGTGAGACCCAGGGCCGCGTAATACTGTCCGTTTCGCAAAGTGATTTATCCGCATTGATCCAGAATGCGGAGTTGCGCGACATCCGATGGAACCGTGTTGGGGATATCATTGGCGAAGAACTGGTGTTGCCTGATGACACTTATTCCATCCGAGAAGCGCGAATCCCCCTCGCCCGCCTGCGCGAGGCGCATGAAGGCTGGCTGCCGACCTATATGGATGGTGTCGATTAGGGATAGCGCTTGGCCTGCAAGCGCCAAACCCTAACTCATACCCATGACCTCCATCCCCGATATCGCGCTGAGTGTGCGCCAGCCGTCTGCGTGGGCATTACTGCATGGCGGAAAAGATATTGAGAACAGAACCGCGTTCTCGGTGAAAGCGGGCGGCATGAAACCGGCGCGGATTGCTCTGCACGCGGCGAAAGGTATGACGCAAGCTGAGTATGAGTATGCCGCTTACAAGTTTGCAGACATTGGCTGCGTGGTTCCTCGACCGGACGACCTGGCGCGGGGCGCGATCATTGGCGTGATCGAAGTCATCGCGATTGTCCACCGAGAAGAAACCGGCTCACCCTGGATGTCGCGGCGCTCGCCTGATATGCGCGGTCTCGTTGTTGCAGATCCGATGGCGATTCAGCCAATCCCCGCAGACGGAGCGCGTGGCTACTTCAAGTGGAAGGCTGGCGGGGAGGTGTGCCAACCTGCAGCCTGGATGAGGCGCTGGAACCACCCCTCAGGTGATGATCGAACCACCGACCTGTTTGCAGATCAGGCACCCGCCTATCGCGCACCGCCCAAGCGACCCTGGGGGTAGGCCCACCCTATTCCGCTTTCATGGCCGCGATCTCCACCAGACGCGCGTCGGCCGCAGCCGCCATCCTCACAACCGTCTCAACAGAGCGCAAATACCAATCCTGATCAACATTCTCGAAATCGTCGCTTGGCCTGTGATAGTCAGGATGATCTTCGACGCCGAGATAGAGGTGCGGAATCCCGGCACGAAAGAACACGGCATGATCGGACAGAAGCGTCCAGTCATCGCGCCCCTCGCCGGTATCAAAACCCATACGAACCTCAACCGGTGCCTCACTCGCCACCGCCTCGATCATCGGCTTCAGCGCGGGCCAGTGCGCCGAACCGGAGGCCCAGAGCAGGCCGTTGTCGCCGCGTGAGACCATATCGAGGTTGAGATTGAACGCCATGTGCTCCAGCGGCACGGGCGGATTGGTGATAAACTCGCGCGCCCCGCCAAAGCCGTCCTCTTCGGCATCCAGCGCCACGAACAGCACATCATGCGTCGGTTTGTTGGCAGAGAAATACTCCGCCGCTGCGAGTATCCCCGTCACACCTGAAGCATTGTCATCCATGCCATTATAGATCTCATCTTCGCGCACACCGAGATGGTCAAAATGGGCGGTCAGCACCATGGTCAGGTCACTGTCGGACGTCCCCTGAATCAAGCCGATGACATTGACCCCGGGCTTGTCGGGCACAGCGTCTTCGCCGGTCGTGGGGTTGGTGAACGGGCCATACGTGA
This sequence comes from Henriciella sp., assembly GCA_030066975.1. Lineage (GTDB taxonomy): Bacteria > Pseudomonadota > Alphaproteobacteria > Caulobacterales > Hyphomonadaceae > Henriciella. The sequence continues at coordinate 236,538 of JASJAO010000002.1, forward strand.
AGGCATGTTCGAAGGTGCCGTTGACGGGCTGTAAGCCAAGCGCCTGCATCCGCTCGATAATCATCTCCCGGGCCTTGGCACTTTCCGGCGTACCTGGCGCGCGGCCCTGCATGTCGTCAGCGCTTAACGCCTCGGCCAGTTCCAGAACATAGGAACCGTCAAACAACTCTGATGCGTTACGCGCCTCGTTCTGACCGCATCCGGCTAGAGCTAAGACAAGAAGAGCAGCAAAAGCAGATCGGGACGAAGTCATAAGGGGCGCCATTTGTTGAGTTCTGTTGACCTGCAAGGCCTAGTCGGGAAGCCGTCAAACTTCCAGCCAAAAAGTTTTGATCCAGTTGACCGGGGCCACCGTAGACAGGGCATACGAACCCTCAACTCGTTGCGCCGGGGTGGACCTCACAGAGTTTCCTCCCCCCTTGACTTTCAGGTCCTTCAACCCTGGCGCAATATTTTTATTGAGCCGGTTCAGGCATCCGATGTTCCTCTGACATGTATTCAGCAGATCTCATCTCATGCAGGCGGCTGGCCGTGCGGCGAAACTCAAAACTGCCTTTGCCATCCGGGTACAGATCGTCCGGTTCAGCCGCGGCGCTGGCCACCAGTTTCACCTTCGCCTCATACAGCGCATCAATGAGGGTCACAAAGCGGGCTGCTTCGTCGCGATTGGCTGGTGTCAATTTCGGAATACCGTCAAGCACGACCGTGTGGAAGGTTGCAGCGATGGTCAGATAGTCCTGCGGCCCCAGAGGACGCATGCACAATTCTTCAAATGTGAACCGCGCGACGCCGGCGGCCTGGCGCTCCACCGGCACTTTGCGTCCCTGGACGGTGAGTTCACAGCCGTGCGGTACGGCCCCGAGCGTCAGCCGATCAAATGTATGATCCAGAGCAGCGCTCGCTTCGCCGACATACCAGACCGGGGCCTCGGTGAGGCGCTCCAATCGATAATCACGTTCTGAGGCCAGCTCAAACACATCGCACTTGTCCTTGAGCAAGTCGATAAAGGGCAGGAAGAGATGTCGGTTCAAACCGTCCTTGTAGAGATCGTCAGGGTGTCGGTTTGATGTCGCGACCACGCACACACCTCGTTCGAACATATGCTCAAACAGGCGCGAGAGGATCATCGCATCCGCGATTTGCGTCACCTGAAACTCATCAAAACAGAGCAGCTTTGCCTCAGATGCGAAGGCCTTCGCCACCGGAGGAATGGGGTCACTGACATCGCGCCGCGCGCGAGCCTTGCCGAGCCGGTCATGGACGCGGCCCATGAACTCATGAAAGTGCACCCGGCGGGAGGTGACGGGGGCTGTCTCATGAAACAGGTCCATCAACATGGACTTTCCACGCCCAACACCGCCCCACATGTAAAGCCCCCTGGCGGGTTTCGGCCTTTTGAACCAGGACTTCCTGGCGCTCTTGTTCAGCTGACCAATGACATGGTCGAGAGCCTCCGCGGCCGCCACCTGTGCAGGATCGCGCGACAGGACCGCGTCAGCGATGCGGGCATTCAGAATGTCGGTGACACTGCCCAAGCCTTAACCGCCCCCAAGCGCCTGGGACACTTGCGTGGAGAATGCTGCAAGCGCCCGCGGCTCGACCAGGATCGTCGCCAGAATACCCGCGAGCGCACCGCCGAGATGAGCTTCGTGGGCAATGACCTTGTTTTGCCGTTGGGCCAGGAAAGCACTCGCGACGATGAAAATCACAGCAAATACAACAGCTGGCATCGGAATGAAGAAAAAGCCCAGCATCATGAAGGGAGCAAACAGACAGACACTTAAAATGACCCCGGAAGTCGCACCGGAAGCGCCAAGTGCGCGATAATCCAGATTGTTCTTATTCTCCAGCAAGGACCACAGGCTGCCGCCAGCGAGGGCTGCAACATAGATGAACAGGAAGCGCGGAGAGCCGAGCAATCCCTCAATCGCGCGGCCAAAGCCCCACAAGACATACATGTTTACGAAGAGGTGCAGCATGCCCCCGTGCAGAAACCCGCTGGTAAAGACCCGCGACCACTCCCGGCCCCGCAAAATAGGCCCGACATGAAACAGGTTCTTTTCCATGAAGGCCGGATTGGAAAAGGCATAGACGCTGGCTGCGATATTCGCCGCAATTAACAGCACTGTCGCTGGATAGGCGGAAAGTTCGGAAACTTCAAACATGGTGTTGGCTAACCTAATCGGTGGGCGAGTGCACCTGCTTTTTCATCGCAGGTTGCCGCTAAACGAGATCTCCGTAGAGGTCAGGTCTGCGGTCGCGAAAGAAGCCCCACGCAGCGCGGTCACGTTCAATCTCATCGAGATCGAAATTCGCTCCGATGATGCCTGCCTCGTCGCGTCCAAGATCGGAGAGGATTTCGCCTGTGTGATCGGCGATGAAACTCGTGCCATAGAAGACCTGTCCCTCTTCATTGCCAATGCGATTGGCCGCAATTACCGGGATCACATTGCTGACGGCATGACCGACCATAGCGCGTCGCCAGCGCGCTGAGGTATCAAGTGACGGGTCTTGCGGCTCGGCACCGATGGCAGTCGGGTAGAGGAGAACTTCGGCCCCTTGCAGCGCCATGGCCCTTGCGGCTTCCGGGAACCATTGATCCCAGCAGATGCCGACCCCGATCCGCCCTTTCCGGGTTGCCCAGACTTTGAATCCGGTATTCCCGGGCCGGAAGTAGAACTTCTCTTGGTAACCGGGGCCATCGGGGATATGGCTCTTCCGATACGTGCCAAGGCCTTTGCCGTCGGCATCAATCACGACCACGCTGTTATAGTAATGCGGTCCGTCCTTCTCAAAAATCGACACCGGGATGACGACATTGTGCTGTGCCGCAAGCTGGGCCAGCGCAATCACGGCGGGATGTTCATGGGCCGGAAAGGCCGTTTCAAAATGACGCTCATCCTGGGTCTTACAGAAATAAGGTGAGCAAAACAGTTCCGGCAACAGGACCACATCGGCGCCAAGCTTGGCGGCTTTGACCACTTCAGTCGACACCGATTGTATGTTGGCCTGCATGTCCGGATCGAAGGCGAGTTGAACCGCGGCAACAGTAATCGTTCTGGTCATTTTACGCTCTGAATTGGAAAACGGGGCACTTCCCGCGTCATACAGTGGAAACTCCCGCCTCCGGCAAGTATCGCGCCAGCTGGAAGCGGCACAATCTGCAGCTCTGCCAGCAGGACTTGCAGCGTCCGAACCGCTTGCGCGCTATAAACGCTGTCATAGACCGGCAGGACGAGGACTCCGTTGCTGATCAAGAAGTTCATATGGCTTGCGGGCATCAGCTCACCTTCACTATTAAGAATCCTACCGGGCGAGGGCAGCGTCACGACCTCCAGCCCTGCCGCCTCTAAAGCCGATTGGCAGGCGGCAAACACACCGGCGTTTGGATCGTCTGGTCCTGACCGGCGCTGACAAATGACGCGCCCAGGCCCAATGAACCGGGCGAGATTGTCGACATGCCCATCTGTATGGTCGTTTATCAGCCCATCATCCAACCAGATTACGTCCGACACGCCGAAGGTTGCCCGAAGCGTCTCTGCGGCCTCGGCCTCCGTCCAGGCGTTCTTGCGATTTGGATGCAGCAGGCATTGACGCGTCGTCAGCGCTCGACCAGCACCATCAAAATCCACCGCGCCGCCTTCCAGCACGAAGGGATGGAGGCGCGTGCAAATTCGATCGGCCTTTGCGATGGCCTCAGCCGTCAGCGTGTCACCCGGCATGACGAATTTCTCGCCCCAGCCGTTGAAGGCAAAACAAAGCGCGAGGCCTTGCTCCTCCGCCTCGACATAGACGGGACCAGTATCTCTCAACCAGATGTCCCCACTTGGCACACGCAGGAGTTCGATCCGGCCCCCATCGGCGTTGAGGGCTTGCTGAGCCGTCCTATAGGCCTCGCCTGATCCGCAGGCGACTTGGACGCGAACTGTTTGACTGACCGTTTGAATGAACCGCGCGATTTCCGCTCGCGCCGGGTCGAGCGTGTCGCCCCATTCATCAGGCAGGTGCGGCCAGCCCACCCAAAGGGCGGCCTGCTCAGCCCATTCCGGCACGGGGCAAATCTGCTTCACCATCGCGCGGCCCATGCCACAAAGTCCCGAAAAGCTCAAAACAAAAGGGCGACCCAAACGAGCCGCCCTTCCGAGGTTTAGGTTGAGATTGAACTAGAACTGGTACTTCACGCCCAGTTGAATCTGCCAGACAGACTGTTCCAGAACCTCAAGGTTTTCGATGCGATCCGGATCTTGCAGGTTGAAGTATTCGTACTGACCATCAACGATACGGGCAGAAACGACGTCGCGCTCATACTCGTACTCGGTCCGCTCAATACGGCCCCACTCATCGTTCAGCAGGTTTCCAAGGTTTTCAATGTCAAGGAAGAAGAATGTCCGGTGATCTTCGAGAATGCCCGGAAACTCCTGCTGGAGACGAAGATCGACAATCGTGGACCAGCGAGAGTTGTCGCCATTGCGCTCGGCAATTCCACCCGCATACTGAGACAGCTCAGAATTGTTGATGTAATCGAAGAACGCCTGTTGCGCATCCAGATCGCCGCCAAATGAGGTCGGTGAGAATAGCGGATCATTCGGGCCTGATGGGACGTAGAGCAGGTGTCCTGCATCATCTACACGGCTCTCACGGGCACAGCGACCGCCGCCAACATCGAACACACAGGCGTTGTTCTCGGAGAAGGTATAGCTGTAGGGCTGACCGCTGCGGCGCTCGGCAAAGATTGAGGCCTTGGTTGCATAGTCACCGAAGAACTTCTTCTCCCAGTTCGCGCGCAGCTTGAACAGGTGCTCAGTTTGGAAATTTGAGGTGCCTGTCCGGGGTTGCTGCAAGTCGTAACGAGCCGAGTCTGAATAGTTCGATGTCGCTGTTGACGATGTGCCGTAACCGATATCTTCAACGTCCGCGTAGGTATAGCTTGTGAACAGGTCGAAGTCACCGACAATGGTTTCCCAATCCTTCGACGCAGAGACCGCAAACAACATGCTATGGCCTTTGTCGACAGAATCGACAATCAGGGCTTCTGGCGCTCCACCACAGTCGTACACACCACGGCCATCAGGCGCGATGGCAACGGGATCCTCACAATTCTGGTTGTACCAGTAAGAAGCATTTTCCAGCTTGTTGTAGAGGAAGTCAGCGGAGAACAACCAGTCCTCACCGAGGTATGGAACGTCCGTGTTATAGGCAACGCCCGCGCTCAGTTTCCAAGTTGTGGGGATATCGAAATCCTGACCCAACGCGTTCACAGACCCATCGGGCTCTTCTGTTGCCAGCGCGTCCAGTACATCGGCAGGGATATACTGGCCGGTTGCTGGATCAGGTTCGGTTGGAACCGCGACCGAACCAAAGGCATTGGAGCTGTCAGAGATCACACCATCGTTTGAGTAGCTGTTTGAAATCCAAACGCCAGGAGACCCACCGGAGAAGCGGCCAATCCCGCCTCTAAACGTCAGATCATCTGTGGGTGTCCATTTGATCGACAGGCGCGGCAGGATAACGTCCAGACCGTCAATGTCGGCTGTATTGGTGTAGCCATAGCGCTCGCGGAAATTTTCATTCTCGCGAATTTCACCCTCAGACTCATACCAGTCATAGCGAAGGCCCGCCTGGACTTCGATTGTCGGACTAAACGCCCAGGTGTCCTGGAAATAGAGTGAGTTGAAGTTGTAACCCCAAATCGCCCGAAGGTCGTTTTCATCGTTAGTGACCGCGTTGTTGTACAACAGTCCAGTCGCCGTCGCGCTTTCAAGGCCTTCGAGGCCCGTCGTCACCAAGGCACCGGTATCATCGAAAACAGGATCAAAGGCGTAGGAACCTTCTGAGTTCTGGGCGAACAGGTTGTCGACGTCGACTTCTTCACGTTCAAAGCCAAATTTGAGCACGTGGTCACCGACCACATATTCCGCCGCGGCTTTGATTTGAAGGAATTCCTGATCAAGTTCATTCCCGTGACGGAACCGGTCAGGACCCGTTACCAGATAGGCATCGTCCCCGTTCGGATCGACCTCAAAGTCCTCAGCAACATTGTAGAAGTTGTCTTCGTCATTCAAGCGAATACCAAAGGACGGGAACTCAGCTCCGTTCAGGGAATTCTGGCCCGTCGCCTGGGTTGTGGACGAAATCTTCAACTGGGTCGAGAAGTTCGGTGTCCAGTCCGAGAAGACATGACCGATAAAGCTCTCAACTTTTTCTGACCGGTCATACCAGGCTGAAGATGTCCCCAGACGATCGCCGCTTGTCAGGAAGTTGTTTCCGTTCTGCTCCCGGATCGTGTTGCCTTCAGTCAGGATGTAGGTGAATTTCGCCCGGTGATTGTTGTTGATGTTCCAGTCGATATTAGCGAGGATTTTCTCATCTTCTGCAGGGGCCTTGTCGAACCCACCAATGTCAAAGCCCCAAGTGTCGGAGACGATTTGACCGACTTCATCCACCTGATCGAACGAGATACTATCGACTGTGTCCAGTGCGCCTGACCCAGCTGGGCCGTCCTGCAGTGGTGCGACTTCTTCATACTTGTCGTAGGCGACGAAGAAGAAGAGCTTGTCCTTGATGATCGGGCCACCAAGGGTTGCGACGATTGTTTCTTCTTCAAACGTGAAATCGAAATCGTCGTCCTGGTTCTTATCACCGATCAGAGAATCATCGGTCATGTAATAGGCGATTGAGCCATGGAACTCGTTTGTACCTGATTTCGTGACCGCGTTGATTGTCCCGCCTGTGAAACCGTTGAATTCAACATCAAAGGGTGCGGTCTGAATTGAAAGTGATTCAATTGCATCGTAGGAAATCGGTGAGCGCTGTGTCGGATAACCGTTGGCGTTGAGGCCGAACCGGTCATTCAGGGGAACCCCGTCAATGGTCAGCGAGTTGAAACGGTTGTTAGCACCCGCGATGGTCAATTCTTTTGCGCCGCCAGACTGAACGTTAACGGATGCGAATGGATCAAGTTGTGCGGCATCTGTGATATCGCGATCAATCGAAGTGACTTCGTTCAACGCCTCAAGACCAAGACTCGTGCTAAGACCATCATTCAGGAAGCCAACCTGTGTTTGCGAGGCGGTTACAACCACCGTCTCAAGCGTGCGCGCGCCCTGCACAGTGATGTTGAGCGGGAAGGTTTCGTCAAGCGCAACGTAGATGTCGGAAATCTCAACCGGCGTGAACTCACCGCCACTAATCTCAACGGTGTACGGACCGCCAACACGGAGGTTCCTGGCCGAAAACACGCCGCTTTCATTTGTGAATGCGGTTGAAACCGTTCCGGAAGGTGTGTGCGTGATGATCGCCGTTGCCCCTGCGACCGGCTCTCCGGCTTGGGTCGTGACCGCACCCCGAATGGTCGACGTCGTGACCTGTGCTTGTGCCGGTAGGGCCACAGCAACAGCGGCGAGCGACGCGGCGGCGACGCTGCCATACAATTTCCAATTTGACATAAAATTTCCCTCGAAATCCTCAAACTTGCAGATAGAGCGCAACTCCAAACGCTCCTGCGGCGGCGTCTATTGGTTAAGGAAGACAGTTCTGTGACAGTTCCGTAATGGTTGCACAACACGCGGGATTCCATGCGTTCTTATTGCAAATGGGCAACACATGCGGCACAGGCTTTATTCCCAATGGCTTGGTTTGTAAGGCCTGCTATATGACCTCGTTTCGTCTCCCGGAAGATCCGCCGATCCGGACATCTTTAGCAATCATTTCAGGACTCTTGCTGTTCCGGCTGGTGCTTGTGGTCGCCTCTCCGCTGGAACTCTATGCCGATGAAGCGCAATATTGGCGATGGGGTGAGACGCTGGAATGGGGTTATTATTCAAAACCGCCCATGATCGCGTGGCTGATCCATCTGAGCACAGCGATTTTTGGTGAGTCGGAGTGGGCGATTCGGCTGTTTGCGCCGATTCTGCACACCATCGCGGCGCTTGTTCTGATGCTGCTGTCGCGCCAGATGTTTGGTTCCAAGGCAGCGCTGATCACAGTGGTCGCGTATCTGGTCATGCCCGGGATAGTCTTGTCCTCGGCGATCATTTCCACAGATGGGGTGCTGTTCCCGTTCTGGTGTCTGGCGCTCTATCTGTTCTGGCAGCTGCGTGAGCGCCGGGCGGGTTGGCTCTCCGTTGTCGGGCTCGGCGTTGCGATCGGGTGCGGGTTCCTGTCAAAATACGCCATGGCCTATTTCGGCATCGGGATGGCGCTGACAATGCTGCTGGATCGTCCGACCCGTCAGGCGATGCTTAGCCTGAAGGGCGCAGCGGTGATCGCGATTGCGGCTGCCGTGCTCGCCCCACATCTCGCCTGGAACGCCGCTAACAGTTTCCAGACTGTGGGTCATACGGTCGACAATGCCAACCTTGGCGGAGACTTGTTCAACCTTGAAAACCTGCCGGACTTTCTGGCCGATCAGCTCGGGATCTTTGGACCGGTGAGCTTTCTCGGCCTGCTTGCCGGACTGGTATTCGTGCGGGCCAGACCCGGAACGGACACCGCCGCGCGTGAAACCTGGCTTGCTTGTTTCATTGTGCCGGTTCTGGTGATTATTGCATTTCAGTCTGTCGTCTCGCGCGCCCACGCCAATTGGGCGGCCACCGCCTACCCGGCCGCAAGTGTTCTGATCGCCAGCATCTTTCTGCGCCTGAACACCACCCGGCGCACCTGGCTGATCATCGCGGCCGTGATTGCGGTGATTGTTCAGATCATTCCGGACTTCACCGCGCCGGTTCGATTGGGGATCGGGCTGGCGGCTGCGGCAACGATTCTGGGCTTGGGCGCCGTGTTTTCGTGGCGCTCTGTCGGCTTGTTCTGGTCTGGCGTCACGCTTCACGTCATTCTTGCCGCAGTGTTCGGGACGCTGTCGCTCGGACCACCAAGCTGGGTTGCCGCGCTCGGATTGGACAATGTGTTCAAGCGCACGCGCGGCTGGCAGGATCTCGCCAATCAGCTGGTCATTGAGGCTGAGAAAGTACAGCCCTCGGCCATCCTGGTAGATGAGCGTGAGGTCTGGCACGGGCTTGATTACTACACACGCGGTCGCCTCGACACACCGCTGATCCTGTGGCGTTATAATGACGGCATCAAAGCCTTTGCTGAGACACAGCCACTGACAGATGATATTGACGACCAGGTGCTGGTCGCAAGCTACCGCGCCAATCGTCGTCCGCGGATGCAGGCCGATTTTCAGACCTGGGAAGGGCGCGGTCTGGTCGGGGTTGATCTCGGGCATCGCTCAAACGGGTGCCCCCTGCGCCGTGAGTTACGCCTCTATCAGGCCAGCGACTACCAACCCCTCGCCCGTACCCGCGAATGGGTCGAGCGCTTTGAAGGACAGGAGCTCAACGCCCTGCCCAAGTGCCCCACTTAGGAGTGCCCAGCTTAGGATTGATATGGCAGTTCTGAAGGCCATTCTTGGCCCCACCAATACAGGGAAGACCCATTACGCGCTGGAACGGATGATGGCGCATACGACCGGCATGATCGGTCTGCCACTGCGTCTGCTCGCGCGCGAAGTCTATGACCGGGTGGTCAAGGCCAAGGGGCCTCGGGCTGTGGCCTTGGTCACTGGCGAAGAGCGGATTGTTCCCGATCAGGCCCGCTACTGGGTGTGTACGGTTGAGTCGATGCCGCTGGATCAGCGCGTCGCCTTCCTCGCGATCGATGAAATCCAGCTGGCCGAAGACGATGAACGCGGCCACGTTTTCACCGATCGCATTCTCAATGCCCGCGGGACGGAAGAGACGCTGTTGCTGGGCGCGGAGACGATGCGTGAGGTTTTGCGCGAGCTTGATTTCGAGTTTGAAACTGACACGCGGCAGCGCTTCTCAGAGCTGCGCTATGGCGGCTCCAAGAAGCTGACCAAACTGCCCAAGCGCACCGCCATCGTCGCCTTCAGCGCTGACAAGGTCTACGCGATTGCCGAAGTGCTTCGCCGCCAAAAAGGGGGCAGCGCTGTCGTCATGGGCGGGCTCAGTCCGCGCACGCGCAATGCCCAGGTCGAGCTCTATCAATCCGGCGAAGTCGACTATCTCGTTGCCACCGATGCGATCGGTATGGGATTGAACCTCGATGTCGACCGGATTGCATTTGCCGGGCGATCCAAGTTTGACGGGCGTCGACACCGCTGGCTGAGCGCTGCAGAATGCGGGCAGATTGCCGGGCGCGCCGGCCGGTTTCGCGACGATGGCGAGTTTGGTGAAACCAATGACTGCCCGCCGTTTGAAGAAGACGTCATTCATGCGATCGAAAACCATCGCTATGAGCCCGTCGCCGAGCTGCAATGGCGCAATTCAGATCTCGACTATCGTTCGATCAAGAGCCTGATCGCGAGTCTCGCTCGCAAGTCACCGCAACCGGTCTTGCGACAGAATCCACATGGACTGGACGAGTGGGTGCTGCGCCGCATGGCCGAGGATGAAGGCATCGGTCCCGACATTCGCGGCCCGCGCAAAGTCCGCCGTCTCTGGGACCTTGCTCGCCTGCCAGACTTTCGCAAAGCCGGGCATGAAGGCCATGGGCGCCTGGTGCTTGGCCTGGCTGAGACCCTTGCCGATCCAGACGCCCGGCTAGGCGAGGATGCCTTGTCCCGTCGCCTGGCCGAGCTTGACAATACAATCGGCGATATCGGTCTGTTGCAGCAGCGTCTGGCGATGATCCGGACCTGGACTTACGCAGCTTTTAGGCCGGACTGGCTTGAAAATCCCGAACTTTGGCGCGAAACAACGCGAGCGATTGAAGATCGCTTGTCAGATGCGCTGCATGAGGCACTGACTTTGCGATTTGTTGACCGACGAACGACGGCCCTGATTGCGGGCCTGAAGAGGGAAGATGTTTTGACGACGGATGTGTCTGAAGCAGGCGAAGTCACGATTGAAGGCCACGTGGTCGGCAAGCTGATCGGACTGTCCTTTGCGCCTGAAACCAATGCCTCAACCCTGGAAGGTCGAACCTTGAGGAGCGCGGCACTCACCGCGCTCGAACCAATCATTGCAGATCGGCTGAAAGCGATCGCTGGGGCGCCCGAAGCGGCACTTGATATCAATGAGGATGGCCAGATTGTCTGGAATGGCGTCGCGGTCGCGCGGCTCGCGCCCGGTCCACATTGGCTTGCGCCGAGCGCCAATCTGATCGGCGGCGAAAGCGCGGAACTGCATCAGCAGGAAGCGGCGACAACGCGCCTGAATGAATGGATTGGCACTGAGATTGCCAAGCGGCTCCCGACCCATTTCAAGCTGAAATTCAGCCCGGACGAAACGGGTCTGGACGGCCTGGCGCGCGGTCTTGCCTTCCGGTTGCTGGAAGGCGGCGCGGCCGCAGACCTGCGTCAGGAGGATCGGGCCCTGCTGCCCGGCCCGGAAGAGCGCGCCAAACTGAAAGAGGCTGGCATTCGCTCTGGGCGGATCGCTGCCTATGTTCCTGATGCGCAAAAGCCCGCGTCACAGCGTCTGATCGCGGTGTTGCAATCGCTAAGCGACGATCGCCAGCGCAGGGTTGCCCCGGAAGGGGCCGGCTCCTTCGAACTGGATGGGGAATGGCTCGACGAGGATCTGACCGCGCAGGGCTATCTGCGATTTGGCAAACGTGCTGTGCGCGCCGATCTCGCCGAACGGCTCGGCTGGGAGCTCTCCAAACGCCGCAAGGAAGCGGGCAAAGCGACGTTCGAAGTACCGACAGATCTCGCCTCGATCATCTCCTGTCCGCTTGAGGATTTTCATGTTGTGCTGAAGGGTTTTGGCGTTGTCGCGGCCCAGAAAGACAAGGAGTCCGGCGCGGTGACTTTGTGGCGGTTCCAGTCACGCGCGTTTCAGGAAGAACAACGCAAGCGGCGCGAAAGCCGTCCACCGCGCAAGCCGCGCGGTGAAGGCGCTCGTCCTGCGGGCAGACACAAAGGCAAAGGCGGACATCGGCCTTCGGGTGGCAAGTCCGGCACATCTCGTCGCGGTGCCCCTCGCGAGAGACAACCGGACCCGAACAGCCCGTTTGCTGCACTTGCCGCTCTGCTGCCGCCTGAGCCGCCGAAGCCGAAGAAGAAACGGAAGCCTAAGAAACAGAAGCCGACAGATTCGACTGCGACACAAGCATCGCCTCAAGCTGTTCCATCGGACACCGATGCCCCCGCCGCGCCTGAGCCAACACCATCAAAATCAACCCCTGATGCCTGATCAGGACAGCGAAGAGATCCGGCTTGATATCTGGCTGTGGCGCGCCCGGTTCTTCCGCACGAGGTCGCTTGCAAGCGACCATGTCAGCCGCAAAGGCGTGCGCCTGACCCGTCACGGACAGACGCGGAAAACCGACAAGCCTGGCACGCGCATTCAGCCCGGTGATGTTCTGACCTTCTACAAAGCCAAAGACATCCAGACCATCGAGATGCTTGAACCCGGAACGCGGCGGGGGCCCGCCTCGGAGGCGGCCGCCCTTTACAGATCCATCGCGCCCGATCCATAAGGCAGATTATGAACGGATTTTTCTCAAAACTGTTTGGCGGGCGCGGCGAGGCGCCGGTTCGCGAGCTCGACCCCTATGAGGCCGCCGCCGCGCTGATGATTGAAGCGGCTTTGGTGGATGGCATCTATGCCAATCTGGAAAGCGATATGGTGGCCGAGATCCTGGTGACCAGTTTCAACATGGACGCAGCGCGTGCTGACGAGGTATTGAAACGCGGCGAAGAGCTGGCAGAGAACGCCACTGACGCACATGCCCTGACCCGCCACGTCAAGAAGCTGCCAGACGATGAACGGACTTCAATCATTGAAGGTCTTTATCGGGTTTCCTTGGCAGACGGGGAAGCGTGCAAGTTTGAAGACGCCTACATTCGCCATGTTGCCAGCCTTTTGCACATTGACGATGTGACACGGGCTCATGCGCGCAAAAGAGCTGGGCTAAACGCACAGTGACAGCCCGCTACATTGACTTGCGCGGTGACCACAGCCATTTGCCGTGCTGCAACATGAATTACTAGGGCCAGTTGATGACCTATATCGTTATGGATGCCTGCATCCGATGCAAGTATATGGACTGTGTGGAAGTCTGCCCCGTGGACTGTTTCTACGAAGGCGAAAACATGCTCGTCATTCATCCTGACGAGTGTATTGATTGCGGCGTCTGTGAGCCGGAATGCCCGGTTGAGGCGATCAAGCCGGACACTGAAGATGAACCGGATGCCAAGTGGCTGAAGCTGAATACCGACTTCTCGAAAGTCTGGCCGAACATCACAATTATGAAAGAACCGCCAGCCGACCGCGAAGACTTTGCGCAGGAAACCGGAAAACTGGCAAAGTATTTCAGTGAGAAGCCCGGAACCGGCGACTAGAGCATTCTCTATGGCAGTAGCCCCGTTGAAACCGCGCCAACTGTAATCAGATTAATGAGAATTAAACGCGCCTATTGAGAATAGGCACGTTTTCTGCTATACATATTTGTCACAACAAGACTCACGAGCCATGCACATTGTCGGTGGAAAGATCCCCTCACCGGCGACATGGCTCGTTTGCGTAGAAAATGAGGTCTCCCACATGGCAAAATCAGACGCGGCAACAAAGCTCGACTTCGAAGCTGGACAGAAGATTGTTTACCCCGCTCACGGTGTTGGTACGGTTACCAGCATTGATCAGCAGCAAGTCGCGGGCATGACGCTCGAAGTCTACGTTGTCTCTTTTGACCAGGACAAGATGATCCTGCGCGTCCCGACCAATCGCGCGATTGCCTCTGGCATGCGCGCGCTGGCCGGCTCCAAACTCGTCGATGATGCACTGCGCACGCTTGGCGGCAAGGCCCGTATCAAGCGGACCATGTGGTCACGCCGGGCGCAGGAATACGAAGCCAAGATCAATTCAGGTGATCTGATCTCCATCGCAGAAGTGGTGCGCGATCTGCACCGTCTCGAAGATCAGCCGGAACAGTCCTATTCGGAGCGCCAGCTTTATGAAAGCGCGCTGGACCGGATGGCCCGCGAACTCGCAGCGGTTGAGAGCATTGATCACGACACCGCAATGGACCGTCTGGCCAAGTCCCTCGCCAAGAAGAAAGCGGCCTGAAAAGGCAACGTCGAAGACGACGCGTAAAGTCTTTAAAGCCTCGCCGAACCGGCGGGGCTTTTTCGTTTCCTGTGTGAACAAGCCCTGTATCTGACGCTTTTTAGTTCATTTTGAAAAAAATCAACCTGCCACGTGATCCACTCGCCTTAACCGGGCGTAAACAGCCTAAACACGTGGAGACAAGACATGGCAACACAGCAAGCTGGATCCGCTGACCGCCGCTTTGTACGCAAAGCTATGAAGGCCCCAATGCTTGAAGCCGATCATGAGATCGACCTTGCCACCCGATGGCGCGATAACAATGACGAACGCGCCCTGCACGAATTGACCACAGCCTACATGCGGCTGGTGATCGCCATGGCGTCGAAGTTTCGCCATTATGGATTGCCGCTCGCTGACCTGGTTCAGGAGGGCAATGTCGGCCTGATGCAGGCGGCGGCTCGCTTTGATCCCGGACGGGAAGTGCGCTTCTCAACCTATGCGTCCTGGTGGATCCGGTCTTCGATCCAGGACTATGTTCTGCGCAACTGGTCGATTGTGCGAACCGGCACAACTGCGGCGCAGAAATCGCTGTTCTTCAATCTGCGCAGATTGCGTGCGAAGATTGACGACACCGGTGACGGCGTCATGACGGATGAGAATCGCAAATGGGTTTCGGAACACCTCGGCGTGCCGGAGCGGGACGTCGCCTCCATGGCCTCCAGGCTCTCAGCCTCAGACCGATCGCTCAACGCGCCGATGACCGCAGATGGCGAAGCCGAATGGCAAGACCTGTTACCCGATCACGCGGCCACGCCTGACGTTCAGGTCATGGAGCAGCGCGACAGCGAGCGCCGCAAGGAATGGATTGCCGAAGCGCTGAAAGCCCTGAATGAGCGCGAAACGCTGATCATCATGGAGCGTCGCCTGACCGATGATGGTGTGACGCTGGAAGTGCTCGGCAAGCGGCTCGGCATCTCCAAGGAGCGCGTGCGCCAGATCGAACACCAGGCGCTGGGCAAACTGCGCAAAGCCCTGACCAGCATGGTCGGCGACCCGCAGGCCGCCGGACTGATCCCGCAAGCCTGAAGCCTGATTGCCCGCGCCGTTCCATCGTACAGGCTGACGACGCGCGCTGACGTTGAGTGATGGCTTCCCGCGGGTCCAGGTTCTGATAAATTACGAGGAGAATCGGAGAGAGTGTTCCATGCAACTCGTAAGTGATGAGATCCTGATTGACAGCGGTCAGATCGACCCAACTTATCCCGCCATCTATCCCAAGCTGGAAGGGTTCGAACTCGCCAATCCGGCGTCCTGGACCTCCGGCCATCCGTTCGACTTCTACAGACGCCTGCGCGAAGAGGCGCCGGTGCATTGGACCCCGGGATACAAAGCGTTTTCCGGCTTCTGGTCGGTCAGTCGCTATGAGGACATCAAGACGGTGGAGCTTGCGCCGCATGTGTTCTCCTCTCAGCGCGGAAGTATCAATATCGGTGTCGCACGGCGTGAGGACTGGAAGCCGAAGAAGCTGGTGCCGGCGGCGTTCAACTCGCTGATCAACCTCGACGCGCCGCATCATATGGAGATGCGGATTCAGCAGAAGGACTTCTTCATTCCAGCCTATGTGGCGAAGATCCGCGATCGGGTTGCCGCCCACATTGACGGCTTGCTGGACGAGATGGAGCGTCAGGGTCCGGAGGTCGACTTCGTCAAGATGTTCTCCGAACAGGTACCGCTCTTCACACTGTGTGAGATGCTGGGCGTCGATGAGGCCGACCGTCCGAAGATCGTTCATTGGATGCACTATCTTGAGATGGCGAGCATGTACACGGTCAACAAGTGGCAAGTGATCATGGGCAACCCCTTGTTTCCCTTCCGCTTCTTCAAGGCTGTGAATGAGATGTTTGCCTATGGCGAGCAGGTGATGGCCGACCGCAAGGCGCATCCGCGCGAGGACTTGCTGACCGTGATCGCCCAGTCCAAGCTGGACGGGGAGGAACTGAGCCAGGAGTATCTCGACGGATCCTGGTTGCTGATCATCTTTGCTGGCAATGACACGACGCGCAACTCGCTGACGGGCACGATCCAGCTGATGCATGACTTCCCCGATCAGCGCCAGATGGTGCTGGACGATCCGAGCCTGATCCCGCGCATGTCGCAGGAGGCTTTGCGGCTCGTCTCGCCGGTCAAGCATATGCGGCGCACAGCGCTGGAAGACTTTGAAATCAATGGACAAAAAATCGCCAAGGATGAGAAAGTCGCAATGTGGTATGGCGCGGCCAATCGCGACCCGGACGTCTTCCCCGAGCCCGACACGTTCGACATGATGCGCGAGAATATCGACAAGCATCTCGCCTTTGGCCATGGCGTGCACAAATGCCTCGGCGCGCGCATCGCGCAGATGCAGCTTCGCCTGTCTTATGAAAAGATTTTCGAGCGTTTTCCGAACATCGCGCCGGTCGGCAAAGTCGTCTATGCGCCGAATGCGCTGGTCAATGCGATGTCGAGTTTGAAGGTGAACCTGTATGGCGCGGGCGGTCAGCGCGCACCTCAGGTCCAGGTTCAGGCGGCCGAATAGGCGCTAGCTGGAATCAAACGCAGAGCGGGTAAAATAGTGCAGATCGATCAGCGCTTGGGTGCTGACCGGGTGCTTTTGCCGCCGCGCTTTGGTGACGGTCGGCGGATGGCCGAGCCGGAGCGGATTGGTCCGGGTGGCCCCGGTCTTGCGCCCCGCCCGCTGCCGCTCGAGCCAGCGGGCCATGCGGCGCGCGTCTTTTTTGGGCTGTTCAAGCACAGCCTCAAGCCGCTGAAACCGTTGGACAAGGGTGCCCGGGTCCACGAACGCGTCATCGTCTGAGGGCATGGTCAGGGCGCGAGCAGGCGTGTCAGCGACAACCTCATCGCCGGCCTCGGTCACTTCATACCAGAGCGCGAGCGCGCTTGGCTGCGGCTCGGTCAGCGGAAAGGCTAGCCTCTGAGGTTTGGGCAGGTCGCGGAGCCGGGCGAGGGCGTCCGGGTCGGTCTCGCGCGGCGCAGTACGCACCGGCAACACTTCGGTGAGGGCCATTAACAGCAGCGCCCGGCGCACCAGCGCCTCGGCCTGACGCAGCAGGATCAGCGTCTCGCGCCGCGCCGGCGCGCGCAGCAGCCCGCCGGGGATAAGCGCGTCGGCAAACCGCGTCACCAACCCCCGCACCGCGCGCCACCCCCGCGCCAAAGCCAGCTCTGTACTCTGCTCCATCGTCATGAGCGCGAGTATGCGGGGGATGGGCGTTGGGTCGGATTGATTTTTTGGAAGTGGTCGCTGTTTGGGTGCCCGGTTTGGGGCGATTTTAATCGCTCATTACTTCCGCAAGGGGTGAAAGACCGAACATTAGATTTTTGATACGCCGAGATCATCTCGTAAGGCTGCCTTAAGTCTGTCGTGAGCCTCATATCTTGCTGCTACGTCGTCATTTGTTTCAACGATTTTGGCGACAGCTTCACGCACAAGAGGAGGGGCGACTAAATCACAGCGCATTTGCCAATAAGCAAAATTTTTGGCGGCTTTGTCAGACCGAGAAACAGCCGCCTCGTGATAAGCTTCCAACAATCCGATGTATGCCGCCTTACGCTCTTCGAAATTCCTCTTTCTCGTCTGACTTCGGTTTTGCAGCCAAGATTGGATGAACGCCGTAATTATTGAACCAAGCCCAAATGCTGTTAAGAGCGGAAGAATGAACTCGGGATTCAAATTCTCTTTCCCTTGACGTTACTCACTGAAATTTTCGCCTCTTGAATGCCCGTATGTCTTCGCGCGTGAGTTTGAACCACTCGCCATTTGCACGCTTGTCAGAAAATCTTCGATGCCAGTAGCTTTCGATCCCACTTGGATCGTCTGTCCGTATCGTATGAACAAGATCAACCTTTTCAGGCATTGAAACACCGATTTCTTTTACACGACGCTCGATCTCGTCACTTCGACCGATTTTGAAATGAGCGCCAGATTTCAAAAGGTATACGAAACCTTCACGAGCACTTTCCTGTGTGGCTTTTGTGTCTTCTTCGTCTGGCAGCAAGTTGGCGATATCTGCAAACTCTTCATTTTCGGCTACCCATGCTGAAAGCGCTTGGAGCAACGACGCCTTGTTACCAAAATGCTTCGAAAATGTTGTGTGAGAGGGAAAGCCCTCGTTGTCGCGCGCATACATTCGCACATCAACTTCGGCGGGTATGCGTCCGAGTTGTCGAACAAACTCCGCATATTGCTGAAGAATATTATCTGATGAGAGTTTACCTTGCTTTTTGTTGGGCTCGAGACCTGCCTCAACAAGGGCGGCACTCCAGCTCCTCCAATGGACGCCATACCACTCAGGTTTTCTAATTCCTGTTTCTCTCTCAAACACCCTCATGCCCGGAGCACGATCATACTTTTCATAAACTCGCTGAATTTCGGATAGTATGAATTCACGCGATGGCATAGTGGGGTCCTGCTTGGGGTATTGACCACACCCGTAGCACAACAGCAATTGGTCAAATCCGCAAGTGGCTATTGGCTTGTTTCATCTCCTTCTGGGATATAGGGACCGAAAGCTGCATCTATACCTAAAAAATTTTAGACTGCTTACTCAGCCCATGCGGCCTGCCTCACACCGTCTCCACTTCCTTGGGGGCGGAGACTTTGCGGGGGTTCGCCTCGTGGCGGGGTTTGGGGAGGAGGCGGGATTGGCATCAGGCGAAGCCGACGCCGACATTCAGCCCGCTTGTGATGCGGATTTAGGATTATCGGCGAAATTGGTCCAGTAGCAGAGACAAAGTCTTCGCAACACCGTGTTACCAAAGCCTTTGAAAGAGGAAGGAGGTTCGGAAAATGGCTCAACACGTCGCCGAGTGTTTCTTGCAGGTATCCAGCATCTTTAAGCTCTCGCTCCTTGCGCTCGTGGCATCCAGTCTACCACTGCACGCGCAGGCCCTAGACGGTCTTCCGGAAACAGGCTCTGAAGAGGCTCACCCACCGATCACGGGGACAATGGATGTTGTGGGGATGGAACTGGTCGAAGATCGCGGAGATGAGGCGCGGTTCACCTTAACGCTTGTAAACACTACGAATGCCGACTTTTCCGGTCTTGTGGTTTCGGTTTACCCAAATCTGACATCGGGTCTGGAGGTCCGTGATGCCGTTTTGGATATTGGCGCGGTGAGATCCGGTGAAACCGTTACGCCGAGCCCGACATTCACCGTGCTTGACGCGACAGCTGGCTCGACAGGACTCACGGATCTACACTTTGCGGTCGACGATCGAACACACGTTGACGGGCTAGACCTCGACAAGAATGGACTTCGAGATGACGTGGAAGTGCTCATCGAAGCGATTGTGCCCGATGAAAATAATGCGGTTGAGCTCGCGGATAAGTATGCCCGAAGCGCGGTCAGGTTTTACCGACAAGACACACCGGAAACGGCGAACGAAGCCTTTGATGATGTCGAGAACCTTTTGCTTTGCTTGTTGGAAACCGAACTCACGACCGATGTGAGCATGGACGACATAACGACACGTATCTTAATGGAAATCAGTAATACAGATGAACGATTGGCAGCCCGGTTGAAGGCGTTGGATTTGGCCTATTCCGTTCGGCAAACACGGGCTTTCCCGTCGGATGAGCAGATCGCCCGGTTCTGCAGCGAAGCACTAATCCCCGATAACGCCAAGTGAATACGGCATTAGCTGGAAGTGCTCTCTATTGAAGAGATTGGCGCAATGGAGACTGCGTTTGCCCCCTCCGCCCTGCGGGCACCTTCCCCATGAATGGGGAGGAAAGAGCCCGGCCTGCCTCACACCGCCTCCACTTCTTTCGGGGTGGAGGCTTTGCGGGGTTTGGCTTCCTGACGGGGTTTGGGGAGGAGGCGGAAGCGGGATTGGCACCAGGCGAAGCCGACGCCGACATCGAGCAGGGCGTCGGAGCGTCCGCACGGGCACATGAACTCAAGGACCGCCCAGACGCGATAGGTCTCGCCTTTGACCAGGGGCACGGGCTCCCCGGTCACATGATTGGGCGCGGCGTTGACACACAGCACCAGATCACCAGAACCGACATCGTAACTCATCAGGGCGGCCTCTTAGCACAGAAGCGGCGCGCCGCCCATCTCGGCCTTGGTGGGGCGGTGAGGTCAGGCCGTGCGGGAACTTGCGTACCAGACCCAGAAACTGATCAGGATGGCCGAGCCGGAGACAATCGTCATCAGCGTGCCGGGGATGAAATGGACATAGCCCGGCAGGTCGACAAAGACGAGATAGCCGAGATCGAGCAGACCGCCGACCATGCCGGTCACCCAGATCGCGGTTGTGTTTCCGCGCCAGATGAAGACCGCGCCAATGACGGTCACCAGGCCGCCCCAGAGCAGGTTCCAGCCATGCTGATCGAGAATGCCACCAACCGCTGCGTGATAGTCGGCCTGTAGCTCTTCTGGCGGAACGGCGTCGGCAATGGCCTGGAAGCCGCCGGACGCATCGGCGGGGATGACAATGATGCCAGCCAGCATGTGGACCAGCCCCCAGATGATCCAGAGGATCGCCGCGACTTTGAGTAAATGAAGGTGCGTATTTGACATGGAACAGCTCCTCGTTGGACAAGTTCAGCCTCCACGCCCCGGAGGTGACGGGAGAACTGGACAGGATATAGTTGACTGAGTCAACCAAAGGATTGGACCCGTGGATCACGAAGCGACCCTCGCGCTGCAACTCGACCGCCTGATGCGGCGGTTTCAGGCTGAGCTGCATCCGCGCGCGGTAGAGATCGATGCGGCCAAGGTCGGCCCGATCGGGGGCATGATGCTGATCGCGATCGGGGAGCGCGGGGCGATCTCGTCACAGGCGCTGGCGGCGGCGCTGGGCCGGGACAAGTCGCAGATCTCGCGCGTGGTGAGTCTGTTGATCCAGAAACAGTTGGTAGAGAAACGCGCCCATGCCGAGGACGGGCGGGTGTCGGACCTGGTGCTGACAGAGCGCGGCGAGCTGCAAGTGGCCGGATTTAACGGCGCGCTGAAGGAAGCCACGCGCCAGACGCTGAGCGCGCTTAGCCGCGATGAGATGGAGCAGTTCTCAGCGATGCTGTCCAAAGTGCTGCAAGAAGCGCCGGACCCGCCTTAGGTGTGCTGGTGGCGAGGCTAAGTGAAAAACCGGTTTTCAGTATTGTGAAGCTATAACATTGCAGTTAAAGGATAAGGCTCTTCGCTTGATCCTGCGATCTTTCTAAACCACGAGTTTTTGCCACGATGACTGAACACATTGCTGATGAAAGCAACCGCCTGCCGGTTACGGTGCTGTCCGGGTTTCTGGGCGCGGGAAAGACCACGCTGCTCAACCGGGTGCTGAACAATCGCGAGGGGCGCCGGGTCGCGGTGATCGTGAACGATATGTCTGAGGTCAATATCGATGCTGATCTGGTGCGCGCGGGCGCAGAGCTGAGCCGCACCGATGAGACGCTGGTGGAGATGTCGAATGGCTGTATCTGCTGCACGCTGCGAGATGATCTGCTCGAGGAAGTGCGCCGGCTCGCCGAGGAAGACCGGTTTGACTATCTGCTGATTGAATCGACCGGCGTGTCGGAACCGCTGCCGGTGGCGGCGACCTTTGATTTTCGCGACGAGCATGGCGTCAGCCTGTCAGATGTCGCGCGCATCGATACGATGGTGACGGTCGTGGATGCGGTGAATCTGCTGAAAGACTATTCCAGCCACGATTTCCTGAAAGATCGCGGTGAGGTGATGGGCGAGGAGGACAATCGCACGCTGGTCCACTTGCTGACCGATCAGATCGAGTTTGCCGACGTGGTGGTGCTGAACAAGGTTGATGATGCGAGCGCTGACCAGGTTGATGCCGCGCGCAAGATTATCCGCAGTCTGAACGCCGACGCGCAGATTATCGAAGCCAATTATTCAGATGTGCCGACGTCGAAGATCTTCGATACCGGCCTGTTTGATTTCGAAAAGGCTGAGAGCCATCCGATGTGGGCGAAGGAACTTTACGGTTTTGCCGATCATGTTCCCGAAACCGAGGAATATGGCGTAGCGTCTTATGTCTATCGCGCCCGCCGCCCGTTTGATCCACAAGCGATCCATGATCTGCTGAACGGGCCGTTGCCGGGGGTGATCCGCGCCAAAGGGCATTTCTGGACTTCGACCCGGCCGCAATGGCTGGCCGAATTCTCGCTCGCTGGCGCGCTCTCCAGCATTGCGCCACTTGGCACCTGGTGGGCCTCTGTCCCACAGGACAATTGGCCCGAAAGTATCGCCTTGCGCGACTATCTACAAGCTCATTGGCAGGAACCGTGGGGGGACCGCCGCCAAGAGATCGTCTTCATCGGCGCAGGCATTGACTGGCCTGACCTGCAAGCCCGCCTTGATGCGGCGCTGATACCGGAAGACGCCGCGGCCTCAGTTGAGGCCTTGCCGGAAACCGACGATCCGTTCCCGACCTGGACGAGGATTGAGGCCGCCTGAGTGATTAATCGCACGGTGGCCACCGAAGGCCTGAAACCGTCGCACCAGGCCCTCGGCCTGAAGCAAGCGGACCCGGACCTGATATACAGTCCTTTGTTCGCGCGACGCGATTGGAGGACAAGATGACCGCCAAAGGGCAATGCCTGTGTGGCAAAGTAAAGTATCAGGTGACCGGCAGTCTGGGCGAGGTGCGCTATTGCCACTGCCTGCGATGCCGACAAGCTACGGGAACCGCGTTTTCGACCAATGCCCGCATCCCGGAGGATCAGTTTGAACTGCTAGAGGGGGCTGACGCCCTGACCTCCTATGAAATGGGCCCCGGCATTCATCGCTATTTCTGCGCGACCTGCGGCGCGCCGGCCTTTGTCAAACTGGACCGTGATCCGGGCTTCATTCGCCCGCGCATCGGCGCGCTGACCGGGCCGGTGGACGTCACGCTGGCCGCCCATGTCTGGGTCGGCTCAAAAGCCGATTGGCATGAGATTGCCGATGACTTGCCGCAATATGAGGAAGCCAAGCCACGCTAGCGGTTGGGCGGTCCGAAGCTGCCCTGCCCTACCCGGCAGCGAGCTGTTCGCGGCGTTTCTCGGCGGCCGATTTCTTCACCGATTCTGAGCGCAGCTGACCGCAAGCGGCAAAGATGTCCCGGCCTCTTGGCGTGCGAATAGGGCTGGAATAACCGGCTCGATTGACCACTTCCGCGAAAGCTTCAATCACCTCCCAATCGGAGCATTCATAGGGCGAACCGGGCCAGGGATTGAATGGGATAAGGTTGATCTTGGCCGGAATGCCGCGCAGCAATTTGACCAGATCCCGCGCCTCCGCCAGGCTGTCATTCACGCCTTTCAGCATGACATATTCGAACGTGACGCGTTTCGAATTGTTGAGCTCCGGATAGGCACGGATCGCCTCGAACAGGGTCTGCAAATCGTATTTGCGATTGATCGGGACAATCTCATCGCGCAGATCATCGCGCACCGCGTGCAGCGAGATGGCCAGCATTGCGCCGGTGCGGGCGCCAAGCTCCGGGATTTTTGGCGCAACACCGGCGGTGGAGACCGTGATCCGGCGGCGACCGATGGCGAGGCCTTCGCCGTCACTCAACGTGTCGATGGCCTCGGCCACATTGTCGAGATTGTAGAGTGGCTCACCCATGCCCATAAAGACGATATTGGTGAGCTGGCGGCCTTCAACACTGGCCGGCCATTCGCCGAGCGCGTCGCGCGCAATCAGGACCTGAGCGGCGATTTCCTGCGCCGTCAGGTTGCGCACCAATTTCTGCGTGCCGGTGTGGCAGAAGGTGCAGTTGAGCGTACAGCCAACCTGGCTGGAGACACACAGCGCGCCGGTCTTGTTGGAAACCGCCGGGATAAACACGCTCTCGCCCTCGACACCGGGTTGAAACCGGACGAGCCATTTCTGGGTGCCATCAACCGAGACTTTGTGCTCGGCAATCTCCGGGCGGCTCAACGTATGGGCGTCTGAGAGCTGCGCGCGGAGGTCTTTTGAAAGGTCCGTCATCGCGTTGAAATCGGTTGCGCCGAAATGGTGCAGCCAGCGGCGGAGCTGTTTGGCCCGCATACCGGCTTTTTTAGGCTCAACGCCGAGCGTCTCCATCTGCGTCTTGAGCGCAGGCAGCGACAGACCCGCGAGCGAGCTGGGCACTGCAGGCAGGTCTGGCTTTCGGGTAAGATCGAGCGCAGTTTTCATCCGGCGCGCTTTAGCATAGGCGCTCGGTTATGGCGACCGGCTTCGGCGGTTGGCGCAAGCGGGGGCCACGACCGCCCTCAGGCAGCGGCGACTTTGTTCTTGTCCGAAACGCGCTCCAGGGCGCCGCGATAGGTGCGTGAGGCGACAAGACCGTCGCCGAGGCTAAGCTTTTCGCCGGGGGCGGTGAAGATGAGGCCGCCCGGCAGAAGCTGGCGCGCCAGGTTGTCGGCCGCCTGTTTCTGCATCGGCTCGGCCATCGCAGAGAGCACATTGCGGCAGATAATCACGTCGAATAGGCCGAGCGCATCGGCGGGCTCGAGCAGGTTATGGACTTTAAACGTCGCCTGCTGGCGCAGCGCCTCTTTGACTTGCCAGTCGCCGGTATCATTGCGGTCGAGCCCGAGCATCAGGCGGTGAACCGACAGGCCTTTCTGAACGTCGAAATGGCCATAGCTGCCAACGGTCGCGGTCTCGATACAGTCGGCGGAAATGTCTGTGCCGATAATTTCCAGATCGGCCTTGGTGATGGCTGAGCCGACCTCTTCGCCGAGGCGCATGATCAGGGAATAGACTTCCTGGCCGGTGGAAACACCGGCGCACCAGATGCGCAAACGCCCGGTCTTGGACAGTTTCAAACGCTCTGGCAGGACATGGGTGACGATCCGGTCGAACAGGTCACGATCGCCGAAGAACCGGGTCAGCTTGCCAGTCAGGGCGGCGGCAACTTCGGCTTCGAAACGCGGATTGGGGCGAGATTTCAGGCAGTGGGCGAGATCATCCAGCGTGGCGAAGCTTTCGCGGCGGCTGATTGTCGCCAGACGCGCTTCCATCAGATAGCGCTTGTTCGGGTGGAAGGCCTGGCCGGACTGTTTCAGCGCAAGATCTGCGAGGGTTTCGAATGTTGTGTCCTGCATACCGTTTCGTACTTCTTCGCAGCTGGCGTCCAAAAGTTACCAAAAACGCCGACTGTGTTAATATTTTGCTTCAGACGAGGCCGACTTCTGCAAATTTGCTTTCGACGATTTCCGCGTCAAACGGCTTCATAATGTACTCGTTTGCGCCTGAACGCATGGCTTCACCGATATGTTCCGCGTCGTTTTCATTGGTGCAGAACACCACGACCGGGTTCTGTCCGCCATCTTCCCGGCGCAGGGCCCGGACGAAATCGAGGCCGTTCATCACTGGCATGTTCCAGTCGAGCAGGATGGCATCCGGCATCCGCTCGCGGCATTTGCGCAGGGCTTCCGAGCCGTCACCGGCTTCGGACACCTCAAAGGAGAGGTCCTTGATAATCCGCCCGGCAACGGTGCGCACAACGCGGGAATCGTCAACAATCAGGCAGTGTTTCATGGTTCATTCCAGAGGCAGTTTCTATCCACGTATCGACTTGCGCGTATTCTTGTTAATATCTGGTTAGGGTCAGCTGACAATTTGAGCGCCGCGCGCCTATCCTTCGGCCCGCAGACCGCTGGCGGTAAATACGACTTCCTCTTCACCGGTCCTGACACTCAATGTCCCACCCAGTTCGTCGGTCACCATACGGGCAAAGAGCGGCTGAATGGTGCGGGCTGACCAGCCTTCTTCGGGCACCTCGCCCGCAATGGCCGCCTTGGTGAAGTCTGACAGTTTCGCCCGCGGGCCGCGGCCGCTGGCAACAACGCTGAGCGTGTCATCCTGATTGTGGACGTTGAGCGAGACGACGCCGCCGCGCGGAATGCTGGTGGTCGCCATGATCACCAGATTCATCAGTACGCGCGCATGTCCGCAGCTGAAATGGGGTGTATCAATATTCCACTCGACGCTTGGCTTGTGGCTTTTCATGAAGCCTTCAACGATCTGTTTAACCTCATGACGGTCGGCGGCAGTGTCGGAGAGACCCGCCGACCCGAACGCATAGCGCAGCAGCTGGATCCGTGCCGCAGCCGCTTCGGCGCCGTTGACAAGCAATTGTTCGGCCTGGGCCTTCATATCCGCATCGCCCGGATCATCCAGCAGCTCCAGGGCGGAGTTCACCGATGCGACAGGTGAGATCAGGTCATGGCAAATGCGGGAGGCAATATAAGCCGCGAGCTGTGAAGGTTCGATCATGTTGAGCCCCTTTGGAGATACCGGGGAATCCTAACCGATTCGTCTGCAACGCGCGCGTTCTATTCGCCGTACTCATCCGGCGGCGGCAGATCGTCATACCCCTCACGGGCGCTCTTGAAGGTGAGAAAGAACAGCCCGAAAGCGAGGCCGAAGCTGAGGGCGGCGCCAAGACCGTAAGCAATCCAGCCATGCAAGCTGAGATGCATGCCGAATGATGACATAAGCTGTCCCACACCGAACAAGACTGCGCCGAGCGCGAGCGCGCTGAACAGCGCCAGCATCAGATTTTGCGACATGGCGAATCCGCCTTCTAGTTCATCTTCCAAACACCGTCTTCGCCCATCACATAGACCCCGCGCGGGGCTTTGGCGATTTGTTTTTCGCCGGTGATACGGGCCACTTGTTCAGTCGTGGTGCCGGTATCGCGTGCAAGCTGATCATAGAGGGCGCGGCGCCGATTATTGATATCGTTCACCTTGCGCAGCAGAGCCGGGTCGACATTGCCACTGACAATGCCGAGATAACCATCGATCCGCTCACCGACAACGCCTTGTTGCTGGGCCGCCTCAATCTGTGGGTCGCCCGCCTGAGCTGGGCCCGCCAGGGTCGCCGCCAGTGCCACCATGGCGATCAGGACGAACAGTGTTCTTAGAAGAAAAGTCATGTCGGAACTCCTTTAGAACAGGTCCGGGTTTTCGGAGATCAGGTCTTCAACATCCTGATCGAGCCGGACCCGAACTTCCTGGGTAATGGTGACGTTCAAATTGATCTCGATTGGCTTGTCCGGTGCCTCAATCTTCACCGTGGGGGTACAGGCGGCTGCTATGACCGCTGTGCCAATTGCGAGCGTAAGGGCGCGAGACATGCGCAGACTCCTTTTATTCCGAGACCAATGTGGGGATAGCCAGCTGAATATCAATTGAACAGGCATGTCTACTCTGTTTCATCGTCGGATTCATTGGCAAGGACGGCTTCGGTGATCCAGTTCGATGTGGCCGCCCGCTGCCCCGACTTAATCAGTTGCGCCAGCTCAGAGTCGACATCGATCCTGAACCGAAACTCGGAGCCACCGAGCACGTCCGGATTGAACCCAAGCAAATCAATCGAGACCACGAGTTTGCCAATCAGATTGCCATTGGCGCCAAGCTCCAGAACTGAAAACCGAAAGTCGCGCAAGGCCGAGACAGCGGCCCCCACCGTCTCATTGCTCTGTCCAGCGGCATTCAATCCCTCGCCCGTATAGCTAACCCGCCCACCTTTCTCATCGGCGATCAAACGGGCATTCCGGACAAAGGCATTGCCCTCGACCAGTTCGATCGGGAAGGTACCGGACACCGTGCCCTCGGCCTGCAAATCCGGAAGCGTGAGCGCCTCCACCAAGCTGGCCAGCTCAATCTGGTCAGCAGTGACGTTGATGAGATCGCTTTCCCCGGCAATCGTCCAGCGTGTCGGCTCGAT
The DNA here is from genome assembly GCA_030066975.1 of Henriciella sp. Lineage (GTDB taxonomy): Bacteria > Pseudomonadota > Alphaproteobacteria > Caulobacterales > Hyphomonadaceae > Henriciella. The sequence continues at coordinate 264,284 of JASJAO010000002.1, forward strand.
CTCCAGTCGCCCGCCAGCGAATGGCCAGGATGCCCGTTCAATCAAAGCCTCGCGGCCGCCAACCAACTGGAACGAAACTGTCCCGTCCGACAAGGGCAGACCAGGACTGATCGAGCCGACAGTGAAGACTTGTCCAGGCGGCGTATCGAGCGCCATCAGGTCGTCAAAGAAGAGCTGACCGGTCACGCCATCAATCGCGCCAATGCGAAACGTATCGAACCCGAACTCGCGCGCCTCAAACCTCCCGGTTCCAGACAGTTGGCCCCCCGTGATCGTGATGTTCGCGTTTCCGGTCACGTCCCCGCGGCCATTGGAGAGAACCCCGCGCAGCCGATCTGTAATATGGTTCGGTTGCAGTCCCCGCCGCTCGAAACTGAGCAAGCGTGATTGCAGGACCGCCTCGCCGTTCAGGCTCAAAAGATCAATATCGAGCGTGACATCGCCGAGCGTTGTGCCGCGATCGGCCAGGCGAACCGGCCCGGTCATGCGCATCTGGCGCCCCGTAAACTGCGCCTCCAGATCCGCCAGAAGTGGCTGATAGAACGGGTCTTCGCGCCGGTCTGTGATGCGGACATTGGAACTGGTGGCCAACCCGGTCAGACCAGCGCTGCCCAAGACGCCGTTGAGCGAGAATTGCGGCAGCGTGACATTGGCGGGCACCAATTCGCCGGACAAGACGGTCGTTCCGGATGTGGCGCGCAGGCGGGTCTGTTCATCGAAGTTGAAACCGAGCCGAGGGGCGGCGGCATCGAGGTTCAGCGACCGGGTCCCGATGCGCATGGGAAGCGACAGAGCCTCAGCTTGCAGGTCGAGATCGAGTCTGTCGCCCGCTTGCCAGTTCAATAGGGCTTGGGTCAGCTCAGCCCGCCCGGAAAAGCTGTTGCCGGTGAACGGTATCGCGACATTGCCGAGGCGGATCTGTCCGGTTGGGCGGCCATCCTGTTGGCGAATAAAACGTCCATCCTCGGGACAGATGGCAAGACGAATATCCTTCAGGACCAGGTCTCCCGCCGTGCGCGTGCGCGCGATATCGAGCCCGAGACAGTCCCGGCCCTGGGTTTCTACCCGCCAGCCTTCGGCGCCGCGAACAGCGTTGACGCCGCCAAACAGCCGGCTTTGATCCACATCGATGCCAAAAGCGGTCCCGTCTATGCGTAGCTCGCCCAAAGTCTGCAAACGCAGACCTTCACCTGCGTAAGACAGGTTCAATTGATTGAGGCGTGTCGCGACCGTGTTGCCGTCAACCCGCCACGGCTGCAGCGTCACGCCGCCGGAGGTCAGCTCTACCGTCCCGCGGTCATAGTGCAGGTCGGTCAGATCGATATCGAGGCTGGGGCCGCCCCCATCGGACAGGGAAAATACGCCCGCCAGTTTCACCTGTTCGGGTTTCAGCGTGACGGAGGGCGAGATCCCGTTCGGGGTCATGATGGCGGACAAGCCCGACAGGCTGGTCAACGCGATGGCGTCCGGGAAAGTCAGGGTCCAATCAGTCGCGGTGCGAGCGCTGAGATTGTAATCGCCGCCCAGGGTAAAATTCAACAGGGCCCGACGGGTGGCCGACTGAAAGGCCGTGATATGACCGTTCCACGGCGCATCCCCGCGCGGCGGGGTGAATAGGGCGTCGATCAGCGGGTCCTCGACCTGCGCCCCTGACAGGAGCAGATTTCCGGTGCCATAGAGCCGGTCGAGCGCGGTGGTGAGTTCACCATCGAAACTGAGCTGGAGGGCCTCGAGGCGAGCGTCGCGTGCGGTCACCTGATCGAGCCGCGTTTCCAGAGAGAGCTGCATATCCTCGCCGGGTTCAGCCCGCACGGCCGCGAGTTCCAGCGCCGTGCCTTGCACCGAATAGCCCTGCCCCTCAGCCGCGGCGGTGTTCAGATCTGCGGTGAGATGGGTGATCAAATCGAGCGGGGACCCGGCAAGCGATGGGACGGGTTCGGCAAAGCGCAGGGTCGCCGTCGACTGCACGTGTTCAACCTCGCCCAGATCGGTGACTGCCAACTGATCGGCCAAGAGAGAGACCCCCATGTCGCGCGTCTCGCTGTCGATAATCTCGGCTGAAAGGGCGAGCTCTTGGGCGCGCACACCGCTGACCTGAGCGCGTGGCACGTTCAGATCCGCCCCGCCAGTAACCAGGCCATCATTCAGGGTGAGGTTTAACCCGCCGCGGTTCAGGACGATGAAGTCTGTGCCAGATTGAAGCTCGGCCGGATCGAATTCGAGCTGGATCGAGCCGCTCTCCGGCCAGGACGCGATGACGTCAAACCGGGCGGCGATCGTCCCTGCTGTGGTGGTCAGGTCGAGTTGTCCTTCGCGGGCGTCAATCTGCGGGGCCGTGCCGGTGCCATCGCCGGACAGGAGCGTCTCCAGCCCGCCTACACTGAACCCTTCGTCGGAATAGAAAGCCTCGACACGCGGCTTTTCGACCTTGATCGCGTTGACATTCGGCAAGCTGAGGCCGGGCCAGGTGAGCGCAAGATCAATCGATTGCAGCGACACCCCGCCGGGCTTGTCGGCATGTGTCATGGACAGGTCGGTGAGTTGAATGGCGTTGAGGCCGATCTCTGTCACGGTGAACTGGCAGGCAAGTTGCTTGTCTGCACACCAACGCTTGGCAAATGTTTCCGCCAGCGTCGCCCGAAACAGAAACAGCAGGCAGAGCACGGCAAGGATGACGAGTATCAGTCCAACACCCCAGTATGCGCTTTGGCGCCAGATTGGTGCGGGCTTGCTCAGGGCTGGGGTCTCCGTGACTGAGATTTCACCAAGTTTAAGTCGCCCAAAGCCAAAAAGGGACGCTAGGGTCACTCAACGTTTCGGTAAGTGTTATGGAATTGTGAATGAATACAGGCTTGATAGAGTGGTCAACACTCTCAATCATCGGGCCTGCAATCGAGTGGAGTAAACTATGGCGGCTCAACCTGTCTCCAAAGGGGGAAGACGCGGCGCGATCCTGGGGGTTGTAGCGGCGATGGGGCTCGGCGCAGTCCTCGTGCTGCCGCAGAGCGAGCCTGCCCCGGTTGCCGACACGGTCGCCACGCCGGTGGTTGCAGCGGAAGTGGCGCCGGAGGTGGATCTGTTCGAGATGGCCGCGCCGCTTGAGCGGGTTGAGACCAAATTGCGCAACCGTGAAACCCTGTCGGGCCTGATTGATCGTCTGGACATACCGGCGCGCGATGGTGCGCTGGCGCTCGCCAGTCTGACCGACGCCGAGCTGCTGGATGCGCGGCGGGTGCGGCCCGGACTGGAAGTGGCTGCCCATTTTGAAGGCGAGACGCTGAAAGCCCTGTCGATTGAGCCGGAACCGGGCCGCAAGCTGCTGACCAAGCTGGGGCCGGATGGGGCGTTCTTTCCGGTCGAGATGACCCCGCGCCTGACCGAGGCGCCTCTGGTGGTGAAGGGCAATATTCGCACCAGCCTCTACAATGATGCGCGTCAGTTGGGCGCGAGCGATCAGCAGATCGTCGATTTCGCGCAGATCTTCAGCTATGACGTTGATTTTCAGCGCGAAATTCACCCGGGCGATACGTTTGAAATCGTCTTTGACACCAAACAGGATGAACGCGGCACGGTGATTGATCGCGGCGCCGTGCTGTATGCAGCACTCAACGGGAAAGCGGTGGACAAACAGTATTATCGCTTCACCACGCCGGACGAGAAGGTCACCGATTATTTCCAGACCAATGGCGAAAGTGCGACCAAGTTCCTGATGAAGACGCCGATCAATGGCGCGCGGCTATCCTCGCACTTCGGCAAGCGGCGTCACCCGATCAGCGGCTATACGCGCCTACACAAGGGGACAGATTTCGCCGCCCCGACCGGGACGCCGATCTATGCGGCCGGGCATGGCACCGTCGAGCGCGCCAGCCGCTATGGCGGCTATGGCCATTATGTTCGCATCCGTCACGCCAATGGCTACAAAACCGCGTACGCGCATATGTCCCGCTATGGCCGGGGCATCAAAGCCGGACGCAAGGTGCGTCAGGGCCAGGTGATTGGCTATGTCGGATCGACCGGCGCCTCGACCGGGCCGCATCTGCACTATGAGGTCTATATCAACGGCAAGCCAGTGAATGCGATGCGCCTGAAACTGCCGACGGGACGCAAGCTGGCTGAGACGCCAGAGATCATGGATGCGTTTGAGCAGCGCCGAGACCAGATCGATGCGGTTCGCGGGCTGTCGCAGCCTCCAGAGTTCGCCATTCTGGCCGCGGGTACAGCGGCAACCCAGTAAGGCATCGGCCCAAACCCAACCGGCTCCAAGAAAAACGCCCCCTGGCGCGATGCCAGAGGGCGGTTTCTTACTTTGGCGTGATCTTCAGGACCTGAGCGTCTGTGCGGTTTGGGAGGAAACGCCGCTCGATTCCGAGAACACGTGATGTTTTTAGTTCGATGCCAGGGTGATTGGCAGTTTCGAACCTTCGTAAACAGCTGTCAGCATTGGCGCGTTGATTTTCTCTACCGCGTTAGCAGCCATGGTCGCCACACATCGGCGATCATAGTGGTTGAACCCGTAAAGATCGACACGGCAAACTTCTTTGGCCTGTTTGACAAGGCTCGCATACGTAGCTGTCGCACCTTCAGGCGTGTTGAGAACAGTGTGATCATAGTAGAGTTCTGCCGTCACTGTTTCGACATTTGATGTCTCAGCAAAAGCGGGCGCCGCCAGAAACATACTCGCACAGAGCAATGCAATTGAGGATTTCATGGTTTTATCCTTGTGTGAGTCGGGATTTGACCCCGACGTCAAAAATGTACCATGAAGAAATGATGCATCGCAACATAAACTTCGCGGCGCTGCAGCAAAGCGGGTATGTCGATGCGCATGGAAAATCGGTGATCCAGTCGCAAAAGCGTAACGTAAGGGATGATTCGCACGCAATTTTGGCTGCGACTATACTGTAATGCATACCTTTGCTGCGCCGCGACAAGGCAGAGGGTGCCCGGAACCGCCAGACGGTGTCCCGGGCAATCGCGGCACTAGTTCAACGCCGCCGCCCCTTTGGCAAACGTGGTTGGGATGCCGTTGATCGAGAGATCGTCATTTTCGACGTCAATCTTGATCGCATCGCCATCATGTAACCGACCTTCAAGGATCAGCCGCGCGAGCGGGTCCTGAAGCTCTTTCTGAATGACACGTTTCAGGGGTCGCGCGCCGTAGACCGGATCATAGCCACGATCGGCCAGCCAGTTGCGGGCCGCCTCGCTGAGCGTGATCTCCATCTTGCGATCGGTCAGAAGGTCGCCAAGGCGACGCATCTGAATGTCGACAATATGGTCAATCTCGCTGCGACCAAGGCGGGTGAAGACCACCGTCTCGTCGATTCGGTTGATGAATTCCGGCCGGAAATGACCGCGAATGGCATTCATCACATGCTCGGTCTGTGCGGCAGTGAGATCACCCTCATCGCCGCTCGCCAAGACTTCAGAGCCGAGGTTCGACGTCATGATGATGATCGTGTTCTTGAAGTCGACCGTGCGGCCCTGTCCATCTGTCAAGCGACCGTCATCCAGCACTTGCAACAGTGTGTTGAACAGATCCGGGTGGGCTTTTTCCACCTCATCGAAGAGCACCACCTGATAGGGCCTGCGCCGAACCGACTCGGTGAGCACGCCGCCCTCATCATAACCGACATAGCCCGGAGGCGCGCCGATCAGGCGGGCGACAGAGTGTTTCTCCTGAAACTCCGACATGTCGAGCCGCAGAACAGCTGTGTCATCGTCGAACATGAACTCGGCGAGCGCCTTGGTCAGTTCGGTTTTCCCGACGCCGGTCGGACCGACAAACAGGAAGCTGCCAATCGGTCGGTTCGGATCCTGCAGACCGGCGCGGGCGCGGCGGACCGCGTTGGAGACCGCAATCAGGGCATCATCCTGCCCGACCACACGTTCGCGCAAGGCCTCCTCCATCCGCAGCAGCTTTTCGCGCTCGCCCTCCAGCATCTTATCGACCGGGATACCGGTCCATTTGCTGACCACGGCAGCGATATGATCGGGGCGCACAACTTCGGAGACTAGGCCTTCGTCGCCTTCATCGGCAGATTCAGCGTCCGCAATTCTTTTTTCAAGCCCGGGAATGGTGGCGAATTTCAACTCGGACGCTTTCTGCAGGTCGCCGACGCGCTGGGCTTCGGCCATTTCGGCATAGGCCCGGTCGAGCTCATCCTTGGCGCTGGCGGCGCCTTTGAGTTTGTCTTTCTCAGCGGCCCAGGCGGTGGTCAGTTCGTCAGACTTGGTCTGTAACTCCCCGATTTCGGCCTCCAGAGTTTTGAGTCGGTCTTTCGAGGCAGAGTCCTTTTCTTTTTTCAGAGCTTCGGCTTCGATCCGCAGTTGCAGCAAGCGCCGGTCGATCTCGTCGAGCTCTTCGGGCTTGCTGTCGACCTGCATGCGCAGACGCGAGGCGGCCTCATCCATCAGATCGATCGCCTTGTCCGGCAGGAACCGGTCAGTGATGTAGCGATTGGAGAGCGTCGAGGCTGACACGATCGCGGCATCCGACACGCGCACACCGTGATGGGCCTCGTAACGCCCTTTCAGGCCGCGCAGGATCGAGATTGTGTCTTCCAGGGTCGGCTCATCAATATAGACCGCCATGAAACGGCGGGCCAAAGCGGCATCGCCTTCAACATATTTGCGGTACTCATCGAGCGTGGTCGCGCCGATACAATGCAGTTCGCCCCGCGCCAGAGCGGGTTTCAGCAGGTTGGAGGCGTCCATCGCACCGTCAGTCTTGCCTGCGCCGACGAGGGTGTGCATCTCGTCAATGAACAGCACGACGCCGCCTTCGGATTGTTCGACTTCTTTCAGGACGGCTTTCAGACGCTCTTCGAACTCGCCGCGGAATTTCGCGCCTGCGATGAGCGCGCCCATATCGAGGGCGAGCAGGCTTTTGCCCTTCAGACTTTCCGGCACGTCGCCATTGACAATGCGCAGGGCGAGGCCTTCTGCGATCGCGGTCTTACCAACGCCGGGCTCACCGATCAGGACCGGATTGTTCTTGGAGCGGCGCGACAGGACCTGGATCGCGCGGCGGATTTCCTCGTCGCGGCCAATCACCGGATCGAGCTTTCCGGACCGCGCATCCTTGGTGAGGTCGCGGGTATACTTTTTCAGCGCCTCATAGCCTTCTTCGGCATTTGCGCTGTCGGCGGTGCGGCCCTGGCGGAGTTGTTCAACTGCGCCTTCAAGCGCTGAAGCATCAACGCCTGCGCCTTTGAGGATATCAGCCGGTTTGGAGCCTTTCAGGCCTGCCATCGCGATCAGCAGGCGTTCAACGGTGACGAAACTGTCGCCTGCCTTTTTGGCGGCGGCTTCTGCGGACTGGAACAGTTTGGCCGAGGCCTGGTCGAGGCGGAGACCGCCGCCGGCGCCGCTGACTTTCGGAATGGCGCGGATGGCTTCCTCAGTGAGTTGGATAGCGCGTTCCGGCTGGCCGCCCGCCGCGCGGATCAGGTTGAGCGCGAGCTTGTCGCGGTCTTCCAGCATGGCGCTTAAAATATGTTCGGGGAGAAACAGCTGGTGGCCATTGGCCAAGGCTGAGGTCTGTGCGGCCTGCAATACGCCTTGCGCACGGTCTGTATAGGTGTCGAAATTCACTTCGGCTCTCCTTTCAAAGGCAGATCTGTTGGCTCCGCCAGCGAAACCGCTGCACGGATTGGAATGCGGCCCCGCTCAGCGGCGACCGGCTATGGATGGGATGTGGGAACGACGCTCCGGTTGCGCAAGAGCGTGCGACAGGCTCGCCAGACCGGAGGCAGTAGAGCGGTCCTAGGCCTGCACCGCCTGGCGCGCGATCAGGGCTTCGACAAAGTTGATGTGGCTGCGCAAGTGGTAGAGCTCATCATTGTAGGAGACGGGCACATCGACGCCGCCCACTTCCATTTGAAGCTGACGAATTTCATGCAGCACCTGATTGCGTGTTTCATCTGATTTGGCCTCGATGCCGCGTCGCTCCAGATCGTGCAGATTGTTGTACCAGACATAAATCTTGCGCCGGATGCGCCAGCGATAGACCGGCGGAGCGACCTGAAACAGCGGGATCATCAAAGTGATCAGCGGGATGAGGAACACCCAGGCGCGCTCCAGGAAGTTCGCCCACTCGAATGAGAAATAGCGCCGCAGAAAGGTCGGCCCATTGCGGTAGAATCGGCTCGCTTCGGCTGAGAGCGGCAAGTCGACTTTCACCGGATCAGGGTAGGTTGCGGCGGGCGTCAGGATCGAGCCGCGTCCATGGATCGGCTCGGCTGCTTCCAAGAGCACGGCCTGAATGGCGGGGTGAAGGTCTTTGCGGACACCGAGCTGGGCAATCGCAGCGATCAGGCTTTTATCTGTACTCGGCCGGTTCTGATCAAGATCCACCACGCCTTCAAACAGGGTGACTGGCGCCAGCGCCGGATAGCGCATCGACAGGCCCTGGGCCCGGCGCACCGGCACGAGCCGCACGCGTGGGTCCTGTAACAGAGCCCGGATATAGCCCGCATCGACAGAGGCGGCGAACACTGCCGCATCGACCTCGCCCGCGAGCAGAGCGCTCACCGCAGCGGTGCCGGATAGGGCGACGGGGTCGCGCCAGGCCCCGCCCCAATCGGCCTGTAGATTGGTGGTGAGGGCCCGGGTGCCAGATCCGGCCGCTCCAGCAGCGATGCGTGCCTGATCCAGGTCTCCGAAATCCACAACTTCGGAGACGGCCGGGACGAAGATCCAGAACGGTTCGGCCAAAACGCCGCCGAGCGATAGTGTGGTTTCGCGCTCGGCCTCGCCCGCAAGTCCGCCTTGCAGCAAGGCGACATCCGCCTCTCCGGCGGCAAGCAGACTGTAATTCTCAACCGTCCCGGCGGTTTCAAGCACCTCGACGTCTATGCCATGCACGCTGAGCCGGTTCTTATACTCCGTGGCCAAGGCGTAATACTGCCCATCCGCCCCACCTGCGGCGAAGGTAATGGACTTGGGCGGTGGCGGGGCGACCAGTCGCATAGTGATGAACAAAACGACCAGGGCGAACAGCGCCAGGGGCACATAGAGTTTCAACGCCTCTTTCATTCTGGCAAATGACTCCATTCTGTCTCACGGCCAGCAGACTCGGCCGCAATTCAACTCAATAATTCCTTCTATGGCATAGATTGACATGTTTTGAGTCGTTTTCGTGAAACCCTTCCCCTATATGCTATAGTGCTAGTCAAACGAACGTCTGGATGTCCTCATGAACTCCCGTAATCTCGCCGTCTGGGGCTTGATCGCCATTTTACTCATCGGCCTGCTTGCCGTGATGCAAAGCAATCCTGCGCAAACCGGCGCTGAAAAGTACGATATCAGCCAGGTCTATGAAATGGCTGAGACCGGCCGAATTCAGGAAGTGGTCATCAAGACCGACCGGATTACCGGCGTCACCCTGGATGGTGAGCGCTTCTACGCATTGAAAAATGTCGATGTGTCGGCGACCCACTCGACCGCGCTGATGGAACTGGGCGTCGATGTCGCCGAGGACCCGGAGGCGGGCTTCAGCTTTGCTGACCTGTTGATGAGCATTCTGCCAATCCTGCTAATCCTCGGCATTCTGCTGTTCTTCATGCGTCAGATGCAGGGCGGCGGCGGTGGCCGCGGTGCGATGAGCTTCGGCAAATCCCGCGCGCGTCTGCTGACCGAGAAACAAGGCCGCGTGACCTTTGATGACGTGGCAGGTGTTGATGAGGCCAAGGAAGAGCTGGAGGAAGTCGTCGACTTCCTGAAAGACCCGGCCAAGTTCCAGCGGCTTGGCGGCAAGATCCCCAAAGGCGCGCTGCTGGTGGGTCCGCCCGGGACGGGTAAGACCCTGCTGGCGCGCGCGATTGCGGGTGAAGCCGGTGTGCCGTTCTTTACAATTTCCGGTTCTGACTTTGTCGAAATGTTTGTCGGCGTGGGTGCAAGCCGTGTGCGGGACATGTTCGAGCAGGCCAAGCGCAATGCACCTTGTATCATCTTCATTGACGAGATTGACGCGGTCGGGCGCTCACGTGGCGCCGGGCTTGGCGGCGGCAATGATGAGCGCGAGCAGACCCTGAACCAGCTGCTGGTCGAGATGGACGGCTTTGAAGCCAATGACGGGATTATCATCGTCGCGGCGACCAACCGCCCGGACGTTCTGGACCCGGCCCTGCTGCGTCCCGGTCGCTTCGACCGTCAGGTCACCGTCGGCAACCCAGATGTGATCGGCCGCGAGAAGATCCTGAAAGTCCACATGCGCAACGTGCCGCTGGCCAAAGACGTAAACCCGAAAATTATTGCACGGGGCACACCGGGCTTCTCTGGTGCTGACTTGGCCAATCTGGTCAACGAAGCTGCCCTTCTGGCGGCGCGGCGCGGCAAGCGTGTTGTTGCGATGAAGGAGTTTGAAGACGCGAAAGACAAGGTCATGATGGGGCCGGAACGCCGCTCCATGGTGATGTCTGAGAGCGAAAAGGAACTAACCGCCTGGCATGAAGCCGGACACGCGATTGTCGCGATGATGGTGCCAAAGGCCGACCCGGTTCACAAAGCGACGATCATTCCGCGTGGCCAAGCGCTCGGCATGGTAATGCAGCTGCCGGAAGACGATAAGCTGTCCATGAGCCGGATCGAGATGACCTCTCGCCTCGCGATAATCATGGGCGGACGTGTCGCCGAAGAAGAAAAATTCGGCGACGAGAACGTCACCGCCGGTGCCGCTTCTGATATTCAGCAAGCAACGCGCCTCGCCCGGGCCATGGTCACGCGCTGGGGGTTGTCTGATGAGATCGGTCCGGTCGACTATGCCGATGATCAGGGCCAGGTCTTCCTCGGCCAGCAATTGATGCAATCCTCATCTGTATCTGAGGAAACGGCGAAGAAGATCGAAGAGGAAGTCCGCAAACTCATCCAAAGAGGTATGGATGATGCGCGTGAGATCATGACCACGCATCGCGACAAGTGGTCTGCGCTTGCTGAGGCTCTGCTCGAGTTTGAAACGCTGACGGGTGATGAAATCAACGCCCTGATCAATGAAGGCAAGACACCGGAACGCCCGGACGAGCCGGATGAAACGCCGGGATCAGGCTCAGCCGTTCCTGTGATCGGGAAACGCCGCAAGGACAAGGGCGGTGAAGGCTTTTCCGGCGGCGAACCGGAACCGGCATAAGGTAGCTCTACGTTTGTTCACTTTTTGTTTGACCGGTTTCGGGGTGCGTGTTAGTTGAAACGTATGGATACAGGCGCCTTCCGATCAACACTTGAGACGCATGGTATTGGCCGTGAAGTGTCCGACGCCATTGTTGATCTTGTTGAAGACAGCCGCGAGCAGTTTGTCACGAATGAGAAGCTTGAACTTGAGATGACCAAGTTGCGAGGTGAGCTTCGTGGCGAGATGGCAGAACTACGGACTGAGCTTCGCGGTGAGATGTCTGATCTGCGAAGTGAGGTGAAATTAGATTTTGCCGGACTGCGAACCGAATTTGCGGAACATAAGACGCATACAACGCGTCTGGTTTTGGGCACCAGCGGCGCGCTTGGCCTGTTGATGATTATGCTTCGCTTTCTTCCAGCATAGGGTGAGACCGCGATGGCCATGACACGCGAAACTTTGGAAGGCTTCCTGACCGAGGCCTTCCCGGACGCCGAGATCACACTGACTGATTTGGCGGGCGATAATGACCACTGGCAGGCCGAGATCGTGTCGGCGCAGTTTGCCGGGAAAACCCGAGTCGCCCAGCACCAGATGGTCTATGCCGCGCTAAAGGGCAGAATGGGTGGCGAACTGCACGCGCTGGCTCTGAAAACGAGAGCGCCTGGCTAATTCTTCGGTGGCGATTGACGGCGCTTTCGGCGCGATTAGCCAGAAAGAATGATCCGTACGCCTTTTTCTCCGACACGCCGATCCGTACTCGCGGCTCTGCCAGCTGGCCTGCTGGTTGGAGGCTGTTCTCGACCCGCGTCGACACAGGACGATTTACTGCTCAGGCTGATCAAGGGTCCGTCAGATGCACGTGCGTCTGCGGCCGGGTTTGTCCTGATGCGAGGTGGCGAAGTCCTGGCCGAACGCGCGGTTGGCCTTGCGCGGGGATTGAGTGAAGAGGAAAAGGCGCGCGGTCTGGCAGAGGCGCCGTTCACGACCGAATTGCCGTTTCGCTGTGCTTCAATTTCGAAGATTGCCGTTGCGATGACGGCGCTGGAACTGGCGCGGCAAAACGTGTTGGGTCTGGACAGCGATATCGCGCCCTATCTGCCAGTTGAACTGCGCCATCCCTTGTATCCGGACGCGGCGCTCACCCTGCGCATGTTGCTGTCGCACACCTCAGGGCTGCGGGACCCGGACGCCTACTGGGTGGCGCATCCGGGCATGATTGCGTCTGTGCTCACCCCAGACCTGTTTGCAGAAGCGCGGGCGCCCGGCAGCTGGTTTGAATACTGTAACCTGAATTACGGGATCGCGGCGACTGTGATGGAAGCTGCCAGCGAGGAACGGTTTGACCGTCTGGTGAAGCGCCTCGTGCTGGAGCCTTTGGGCCTGCGCGGGAATTTCAACTGGAGCGATGTCGACACCGCTTACAAACAAACCGGCGCCACGCTGTACCGCGAAACCGAGGCCGGGTGGCAGGTGCAGATAGATGGCCCAGACCTGTTGTCTGATCCTGACCCGCTTTTTCTCAAGGAAGAAGGTGCGGACCTGTCGACTTATCGGCCAGGACAGAATGGCAGCCTGTTTTCACCGCAAGGCGGCCTGCGGGCCAGTTTGAGAGACCTCGCTTTGCTGGCGGGGAAACTGAAAGACCTGCCGGAACTGACAGACCCGGTGTGGACCCTGAACGAGGCGATGGACAATGGCCTGCATGATCAGCGCTATTTCCAGGCTTTCGGCACCGGGACCCAACCCCATTTTGCAGCAGAATCGCTGTGGCCGGAGGAAGACATGGTCGGTCACCATGGCGAGGCCTACGGGCTCTATGCCGGGGCGTTTTACCTGCCGGGCAAGGATCTCTCGCTCGCCTACGCTGTGACCGGCACGCCGGAAACCCCGCCAGCCCGCAGCCCGGAGCATCCGTCACTGGACCTGTTCACCGCCGAACTGGTGCGGGCGGCAAGGCAGGCCTACGAGGCGGCGAGCGCGAGCTAGGCGCTGGTTGGCTCAGGCTTTCTTTTTGCCCCGGAGGCGTGGCCAGATCAGTTTGAGCCAGATCCACAGGAAGATGGCGAGCAGGACGATCCATGGCAAACCGACCGCAAAAGCGGTGATGACGGCGGCGATGGCGGCTGAGAAATTGTAGAAGAAATCTCCAAACGCTTCGGCCAGTGGATTCTCACGCGTGGCGCTGAACGGCGGCACTTTAGTGCTGTAACTGACATCAAGACGCGACATTGAGACCCGCAGACGCAGCGTTTTGAGCTGGGCTTCAATACTTTCAATGTCGCCCGTGACCCGCGCTAGTTCGCGCTCGATCTGTAACAGGTCGCCAAGCTCGCCGTCGCGGCGTTGCAGCAGATCGAGCAACCGGCCCTGCAGCGTCTTCTGGGCCTCGAGACGGGCACCGGTATCGAGGATCGCACGGGTCAGATCTTCCGCGCTGGTGGACCGTTGTGTGATCTCGCCGCCCGCCGCGTCCACTTCGGTTTCCATGCCGTCCAGAAACGTCTCGATCCAATCGGGTGTCGCGCGAATGGAGAGATTGCCAGAGGCGTAATCCACGTCTTCGGAATAGATGTTGGAGTTGATGACGATACAGGTCGCCGTCCCGGCCGCGCGGCAGGCTTCGGTATGGGCCTGCATCATCGGGTCGACACCACCTTTTGGTAGCGTGAGCCCCAGACTGTGGCTGTAGGCGATGTATTGCTCTGCGGTTTCCGGTGCGGGTTCGCCCCCCACGTCCGGTCCAGATGGGCGATTGGACATTTTTCGCTCCGGCGCAAAGCCGTCGCTTCCGGCAACCATTTGATCCATCGCCACAGGCGCGGGCGGCGCAGGCGACATGCTCGCTTGGTAATCTCCGTCAGATCCCCCGCATGCTGCCAGAACAAAAACCGCCGCGCCCAATCCAAACTGTTTCAGCATGTCACTCCTCCCGATCGTGATACTTTCTGAAACTCATGACAGGAAATCAAAGCCAAATCGAGGCGCAATAGAGACATGCCGTCACACATGCTGCAGGAACCCCGGGGTAAAGTCTTGCGCGGGGGTGTGCAGACTGCTTTACGTGTTGCAGGAGCAAACAGGGAGGCTTCCATGGATCTCGCAGAATTGACGAGTAAAGCAGCTGCTGCGGTTGAAGGCGGCGGTGGTGGTTTCACCAAGAAAGTAAAGTTTGATTTCGGCGATGTCGGCAAACTGTTCATCGATGGCGCTGCGGGCGTCGCCAACAATGATGACGCCGAGGCCGATGCAACAGTCAAAGTTGACTGGGACGACTTCACCAAACTGGCCGCAGGTCAGCTGGACCCAACCATGGCCTTCATGCAGGGCAAGTTGAAAGTCCTGGGTGACATGTCGGTTGCGATGCAATTGCAAGGCCTGATGAGCAAGTTCAGCTAGAACGCCATCAATCGAAAAACCGAAAAGGCTCCGTCCGGCATTTGCCGGATGGAGCCTTTTTGCCTAGACAGCGCAGATGACCGAATTGCCGAGTGATAAGATTGTCGATGTGCCGGGAAACCCGCGACCGGAGGGGGCCCGGATCGTCTGGTTTGAAGGGGTTGGCGGGCGTAATCTGCGCGCCTGTATTGCGCCCGCCACCGCTGCAGAAGCGCGCGGCACCTGTATTGTCTGTCCAGGGCGGACCGAGTTTATCGAGAAATATTTCGAGGTTGCGCGCGAGCTGCAGGATAAAGGGTTTGCCGTTCTGATCCTTGACTGGCCGGGCCAGGGCCTGTCAGAGCGCCTGCTTGAGGATCGCCAGAAAGGCCATATCGACCGATTTGAGACCTTTATGGGCGCACTGCGCAACGGTCTGGACGCCATTGAGGACCTGCCACGACCTTATGTGTCGCTGGCCCACTCCATGGGCGGGGCGATTGCACTCGCCGCGATCGGCCAGAACCTGGTGCGTGTCGAAGCGGCGGCATTCTGTGCGCCGATGTGGGGTCTGCCGCTGGGACGAGTGCAGCGCTATTTCATCTGGGCGATGCGGGTGATGGGTCGCTCAGACGATTTTGCGATCAAGCCGGGGCCACCGGAAAAGTTCGAAGAGAATATCGTCACGCATGATGAGGCGCACTGGAAATTGCACCGCGCCCTGACTGATGCAGCGCCGGACCTGTCACTGGGTCCTGTCACCTGGGGCTGGCTCGGGGCGTCACTGGACATTGTGCAGCGGATCACCAAGCCCGCCATCCTGAAGACGATTGATATTCCGGTCTTTGTGGCAAGCGCTGCAGAGGAAAAGCTGGTCGACAACCGCGTGCATGAGCAGGTCGTGAAGCACTTGCCCAATCACGAGCATATCACCGTTCAAGGCGCGATGCATGAAATCCTGATGGAGCGGCCGGACAAGCGGGCGCAGTTCTGGGCGGGTTTTGATCGAATGTTGATCCGCGCCGGGATTTAGTCTTCGGTTTTCCGATACAGCGAGACATGCATCTTGCTGTCAGCGGTAAATGGCTCCCGAGCCCAGCCTCCCCAGCGAGCTTCCAGTTGCAGGCCCGCAAGCTCAGCCATGAGATCGATTTCCTGCGGCCAGGCATAACGCATGACCAGTGGGGCGAGCCGAACGCCACTGTCGGTGATCCGAACCCTTTGAAAGTTGAAGACCTGCTCGACGGGATCATGCTCAACCGCCTCCAGCCAGACCGAACCGGCCCCGATATGTTTGGTTCGTAAGGCCTGATACTCATCGAACCGGGTCAGATCGGGCACGAAGGTTTCGACCAGGAAGCGCCCGCCGGGTTCGAGATGTCTGGCAACAGACTGGAAACACTGCACTTGCGCGGCCTGAGACGTCAGATTGAACAGGGTGTTGAAGACGAGAAAGGCAAACTCGAACGATCGCCCGATCTCAAAATCGGCCATATCGGCGATGAGGACAGGGATATCCGCCCCGCCCGGCTTGGCGCGCATCTTGTCGACCATGTCTGGCGAGCCTTCCACGCCCTCCAGTTCAAAGCCTTTCTCGACGAGCGGAAGCGCCATCCGGCCGGTTCCGATCGCGAGCTCCAGCAGTCGACTAGAGCCCGCGAGTTCGGCAATCAGGTTGACCGACGCAGTTGTGGTACCGGGATTATGAAGTTTGTCGTATTCATCGGCATACAGTTTGCCGAATGTGTCTGATTCAAATTTCATATCCCCTCACATACTGTTTTAATGAGCATTCGCTTCGGACTGAAGCTGGATATAGCTCTCGATGCCAATTTGTTTGATCAAATCGAACTGGGTCTCGATATAATCAACATGCTCTTCCTCGTTCGTGAGGATCTTTCCGAACAGGTCCCGGCTGACATAGTCGCGAACCTTTTCAGCGTGCGCCATCGCATCGCGCAGAAGCGGGATGGCATCTTCTTCCAGCGCCAGATCGCATTCCAGAATCTCTTTCACGCTTTCCCCGATGCGCAATTTTCCGAGATCCTGCAGGTTTGGCAGTCCGCCGAGAAACAGAATTCGCTCGATCAACCAATCAGCGTGGTTCATCTCTTCGATGGATTCCTTATACTCATAGTCGCCGAGCTTGCTCACGCCCCAATCTTTCAACATGCGTGAGTGCAGGAAATACTGATTGATTGCTGTGAGCTCATTCTTCAAGCAAGCGTTCAGAAACTCGATGACTTTTGCGTCGCCTTTCATGGCACTCTCTCCGTATAAATACCTATACGTCGCATCTAGGGCGCATCGATTGAGAAATCAAATAAAAAAATCCAATAAAATCAATTGATTATGAAAGTGCGAAGCATTTGCAGGGCGATTGAAAATCAGTCTCAGCCGCGGCCCTTATCAGATGGGATTGGTCAGGCACGGAAATCCCCAGTGGGACCGGCTTAAACCAGCTCGTAGTCTTCGAATTTCACCTCCGCCACGGCGTCGGCATAGGCGCGTGTGTGCGACGACCAGTTCTGTGTGATCTTGCCGTCTTCGGTCTTGTACCAGCTGTTGCAATGCGGGTCGGCCCAGACGGTTTTGGCGAGATCGGCCTGCAGCTTGTCATTGAAGGCGGTTTGGGCCGCGCGGCTGGGTGCCATGGCGCGCGCCTCTTTCTGGACCAGACCTTGAAGCGACTTCACAGCATATTCGACCTGGCGTTCGAGCATGAAGGTGATCGCGTTATGCCCAAGATTGGTGTTCGGACCGTACAGCACGAACAGGTTCGGAAAGTCCGCAATCGTGATGCCGAGATAGGCTTCCGGGCCATCCGCCCAGACGGCATTCAGGTGCTGGTCATTCTGGCCAACCACATCAACCGACCAGCGCCAGCCCGTGGTCTCAAAGCCGGTGGCAAAGACCATGATATCGAATTCATGCAGTGCGCCGTCAGAGGTGCGTGCGCCTTTGGCTTCAATTGAGGATGGGCCTTCGCAGACCAGTGAGACATCGTCCCGGCATAGGGCGGGATAGAAATCATCCGTGATCAGAATGCGCCGACATCCCACCGGATAGTCTGGTGTCAGTTGGGCCCGCATGTCCGGATCCTTGATCTGAGCATGCAGGTGATCGGTGGCGATTTTGGTGTAGGCGGCGCGGCCTTCCTCAGTCCATTCGAACACTTGCCAGAAAAAATAGTCGGCATTGTCATAGATCAGTTTTCGATTGGCCGCGCCGAGTTCCATCGCAATGTCCGGTTTAGTCATCATCAGCGCGACTTCCTGTGGACTGGTTTTCACATCGCGGCGAGGCACGACCCAGTTCGGCGAGCGCTGAAACACGGTGAGATGCGCAGCCTCTTCGGCAATTTCGGGAATGATCTGCACCGCGCTGGCGGCGGATCCGACAATCCCGACCTTCTTGCCTTTCATGTCGACAGAATGATCCCAGGCCGCCGAATGCAGCTTGGGGCCTTCAAAGGCTTCAAGACCGGGAATGTCTGGCCAATTGGGGCGATTGAGCTGTCCGAGCGCCCCGATCAGGGCATCGCCGGTAAAGGTTTTGCCGCTCTGCGTGGTCAGCGTCCAGGTGCAGCTGTCTTCATCCCAGACAGCCGAGACGGCTTCATCGGCGAGATGAATGTTCGGACGCAGCTGGTAGCGGTCTGTGATTTCTTCGGCATAGTCCTGGATTTCGCCGCCCTGGGGATAGGTGCTGGACCAGGCGACACTTGGCGCGAAGGAGAACTGGTATAGCGAGACCGGAACATCGCAGGCGACGCCCGGATAGGTGTTTTGCGCCCAGGTGCCGCCGACCTTGTCGAGCTTTTCAACAATTGTGAACGTGAAGCCTGATTCCTGTAATTTGATTGCTGCGCACAGTCCGCCGAGCCCCGCGCCAATTATCAGAACATGTTTATTTGCCATCTTGCCTGTCCTCCGCGTGTCTTTTTAGCATACGGTGAACGAAGACGAAGCCGACGCAAGGCCTGACGCAGGGAAAATTTGGCTTAGCTGCGTTGGGGATCGGCCGGGTAGACGCCCAAGATCTTCAGAGACGACGAGAAAAAGCCCAACTCCTCCAGCGCAAGCTGAACCGGGCGTTGATCCGGGTGACCCTCAATCTCGGCATAGAATTGGGTGGCGGTGAAGGCGCCATCAAGCTGGTAGCTTTCCAGCTTGGTCATATTGATCCCATTGGTCGCAAAGCCGCCAAGCGCCTTATACAGCGCAGACGGAATATTGCGGACCTGAAACAGGAAGGCAGTGACGGTCTTGGCATCGCTGGCATCGAGATCCAGAGGGTCTGGGGCCATAATCACAAAGCGCGTGGTGTTGTGCTGGGCATCCTCAATATCGGAGGCGAGGATCTGCAGGTCATACACCTCTGCCGCCAGAGACGGAGCAATCGCGGCAACTGTCGGGTCGCCTAGTTCCGACACGTAGCGGGCCGCCCCGGCCGTGTCTGCGGCTGTAACCGGTTGAATCCCGTGCGAGCGCAAATATTCCCGGCACTGGCCGAGCGCCATGATGTGGGAATAGGCGTTCTTAACCTGGGCCAGCGTGCTGCCTTTGGGCGCCATCAGCTCAAACCGGATGCGCATAAAATGCTCGCCAATCATGTGCAGGGTCGACCGCGGCAAGAGATGGTGAATATCGCCGACCCGTCCGGCGATGGTGTTTTCAACCGGGATCATGGCGAGATCGGCTTCGCCGCTTTCAACGGCGGCGAACACGTCTTCAAAAGTGCGGCAGGCCACCGCTTCAAAGCCCGGATAGACCGCGTTACAGGCAATATGAGAATTCGCGCCTGGCTCGCCCTGATAAGCGATTTTGCCCGTCTTTCCGGTCATTCAGGTCTATCCTTTCTGCGCCGATTGACGCGCCGCGTGCCCTGCGCGCTTTCGCCGCTGAACGACCCCCGCGCGCAATTCGCCACATCTGTCTATATTGATCGGAATGCAATAGCGTGTCAGAAGGCGCGCGCAACACTGGTTTTCAGGGGATTTGCCGCATGGGTGAACTTGGCCTCAACAAGATTTTCGGCGCACTTTTAGCAGTAGGGCTTGCTGTATTGGGTCTCCGGGAACTGTCCACCATCGTTTTTGGCGGCGGTCATCATGCCCATTACGAGTACGAATCACTCAATGCGTGGGCAGAGAAGAATTTTGCCTATCGCGTGAATATCGCCGAATCCGGTGCTGGCGGTGAGGTGATTGAAGAGGTTTATGATCTGGGCCTGCTGCTGGCGAGCGCGGACATCGCGCGCGGTGAGCGCAGCTTTAGAGCCAAGTGTGCGACCTGTCACACGATTGAAGAGGGCGGCGCCAACGGCACCGGGCCAAACCTGTATCGAAGCCTTTTCGTGCCCAAGCAGCATGTTGAAGGGTTCAACTATTCCGGCGCACTGGCGGCTGTTGGCGGCGAGTGGACCTATGAGGCCATGGATGACTGGCTGCGTGCGCCGGGTCGCTATGCCCGCGGCACCAGCATGGCCTTTGCTGGCCTGAACCGGGATGATGAGCGCGCGAATGTCATCGCTTATCTGACGTCCTACACGCCGGAAGCACCGGCTTTCCCTGAGCCTCTGCCTGCCGTGGATGAAGCTGTTGTCGAAAGCGCAGAAGGTGACGAGGCTGCCACGGATGCGGCAGTGATCGACGCGGGCGCTGAGGCCGTAGACGCGGTTGAAGCCGTTATTGAAGAGGCTGTCGAGCCGGAAGCTCCAACTGCAGAAACCGCCATCGATGCCGTTGTGGAAGATGCAACGGAGGCCGCTGAGGCGACCGAAACGTCGGTTATCGAAACGGTCACCGACGCCGTTGACGAGGCTTCAGATGCTGCAGACGCAGCTGTCGAGGATATCACCGGCGATATTGTTGAGGATGTGACTGAGGCTGCGGAAGACGCAGTTGAGGCACCGGAAACGGGCGGCGAGAACTAGGTTTTCAGCCAGTCGGGCACCAGCCCGATTGAAGCAGACAGCTTCACCCGGCGCGCGCCGACCGGCTCGCCATATTGGCTCGCTATCCGCTCGATTGATCCGGCAAGAGGTTCGGCCGCAACCGCCATGTGAAACCCGTTTCCGTGCAGCAGGGTCTTGTCATCCAGCATGATCCCGACATGGCCTTTCCAGAAGACCAGGTCATTGCGCTGCAGAGCCCCCGGGCGTTGCCAGTCCTCAATCGGGTCACCGGCCCAGGCCCCCTGCATATCGCTGTCGCGCGGCAAGGTGATGTTGCAGGCCGCAAAAGCCTGTTGGATTAGGCCAGAGCAATCTATGCCGAGACTTTCGCGTCCGCCCCAAAGATAGGGCGTATGCAGATAGCGCTCGGCCACAGCGGCGGGGTCTGATTCATAGATATCAACTGGGCTCAGCTGATCTTCATACACCCATCCGGCGCGGGCGCATTTGAGGAACCGCCCTTCGCGTTCCTCCTCGCTGACCATCAGGCCGCCGAGGCTGATGAGATAGCGCGGGGCTGATTTGATCGACGGACGCGGATAGACGTAGAGGCGGAGCGCCCTAACGCGATGTGTTGGGGCCAAGGCCGGGGCGGACAGCGCCTCCATCAGCGCCCATCCGACATAACGGTCTTGTACGCTTTGAACGAGGCCGAACTCGCCCTCTTCATGGTGCAATACGACATGTTGGCCATGCAGCGCTTGCGAGGCCATTTCAGCATCAGGCTCCGGGTCTTTGCGCAGTGCGACAATCCCCGCCGTGACCTGCATAAGGGTGCGCTCGCCGCCATCCGGCAAGGTCAACCTTGGGTCGTCGAACTCTGGCATCGCGCACTCCTGATCAGCGCCGCTATACAATCAGAGTGCTAAGGCCTTGTTTAGGCAACGGCGCGATTTTTCTCAGGCATGACACCATCGGCAATGTTGCCGGCCTCTGCTGCGAGGATGTTGGCGCCAAAGGTGCGCAGCCAGGTCATACCTTCCACGGTACGCTCAATCAGAACGCTGCGAAGGTCATTTTCGTCCGGAACCCGCCTGATGAAGCCGGCCCGTTCGAGCACGTCGAGCGCCCGTGTGACAGCTGGTTTGGCGATCTTCAGCTCAGACGACAGACCACGAACCGTGTGCGGCCCAGACGTCAGGGCGACCGTCATCAACACAGCCTGTTGGCGCGCGGTCATGTCTGACTCGTCGCTGCGCACATAAGCGGTCAGGGCCCGTCGCCAGAGTTCAAGCGCCTGTCTTTGCGTCATCGCCATATCAGCACCTCTTCGTCTTTTGTTAACGAATCAGAATCCGATTTGCATGACGCGTAAAGAGTCCAGAACAATTATTAGGTGTGGATAACTTCCCCTGACGGCATGACGCCGCCCCGAAAACCGGAACAGCGTCAGGCGGCGTTACCCTCGGGCTCCGGCGTTAAAAGTGCAGCACTTTCGCATATCGGACGTGGGGCAAATCTTTCAGTCGATCAGTGAATTCAGCCGGGGGCAGACTGTCAATTCCGACCAGGGCAATCGCTTCGCCTCCGGCGTCAGAGCGCCCGAGATGGAAGGTCGCGATGTTGACCTCGAGATCACCCAGCATCGACCCCAAAGCGCCAATAAAGCCGGGTTTGTCGAGATTGTTGACGTAGAGGACCGTCTGCGAAAAGTCGCCCTCAAGCGCCATGCCTTTCACCTCGACGATGCGCGGTTGGCCTGCGATCAGCGTCCCCGCCAGCGAGCGCCAGCCGGGCTCGGGATCGTTTTCGGTGCGCTTGGTCAGCACTTTGATACGGATGAGGCTGTCATAGATGGGGCTGTCTTCGGTCTTGGTTTCAGACAGTTTCACGCCACTGTCAGCAAGAATGGCCGGGGCTGAGACCATGTTCACATCGCCGCGCGAGGCCCGCAGCAAACCAGCCAAGGCGGCGGCGGTGAGCGGCTTGCGATTGAGGTCGGACACCTCGCCTTCATACTCAATGACCACTTCTTCAAATCCATAGTCACTGATCTGACCGGCAAACAGGCCGAGCTTCTCTGCCAGAACGGCAAACGGTTTCAGGCGCGGGGCCTCGTCCGCGGTGATCGACGGCATGTTCAACGCATTGGTAACCGCGCCGGTGAGCAGATAGTCGCTCATCTGTTCGGCGACCTGTAGGGCGACGTTTTCCTGAGCTTCTGTGGTGGCGGCGCCGAGATGCGGGGTTGCGATAAAGTTCTTCGCGCCGAACAGGACGTTGTCCTTAGCGGGCTCTGAGGCGAAGACATCAAAGGCCGCGGCGCCGATATGGCCGGTTTCGAGACCTTCGGCGACTGCGGCTTCATCCACCAGACCACCGCGGGCGCAATTGACCAGGATGACGCCGGACTTGGTCTTGGCGAGGGCTTCTCTGGAGAGGATATTCGCTGTCGCTTCGGTCTTGGGGACGTGCAGTGTGATGACGTCGGCGCGGGTCAGCATCGTGTCGAGGTCGGGCGCTTTCTCAACACCAAGCTCGAGCGCGCGTTCTTCGGTCAGGAATGGATCATAGGCCAGCACTTTCATGGTGAGGCCTTTGGCGCGTTCAGCGACACGCGCGCCGATATTGCCGCACCCGATCAGGCCGAGCGTCTTGTAGGACAGCTCTGTGCCCATGAAGGCTTTCTTCGGCCAGTCGCCGGCCTGCGTTCCGGCATTGGCCGCCGGGATTTGACGCGCAGCAGCGAACATCATGGCGATCGCGTGCTCCGCTGTGGTGACCGCGTTTCCGAACGGGGTGTTCATCACGACCACGCCTTTGGCAGTGGCAGCCTTGATATCGATATTGTCGACCCCGATCCCGGCGCGGCCAATCACTTTCAGATTGGACGCCGCCGCAATCACATCTGCATTCGGTTTACAGGCAGAGCGAACGACGAGGCCGTCATAGTCGGGGATGGCTGCGATCAGTTCTTCGGTATTGAGGCCGGTCTTGATCTCGGTTTCGATCCCGCGGGCTTTGAAAATCTCAACCGCGGCAGGGGCGAGCGTATCGCCGATAAGGACTTTAGGCATTTTCACAATTTTCTTTTCTATGTCCGCTCATCCCCGCATAGGCGGGGATCTTTTGCGGTCGGTTGAAGACGTTGAAGACGCGAGATCCCCGCCTATGCGGGGATGAGCGAGAGGCGGACGCTAGATCGCCGCGAGTTCCTGTGCGAAGGCCCAGTCGAGCCACGGCGTCAGTTTGGCGACATCGCTTGGCTCCACCGTGGCACCGCACCAGATGCGCAGACCCGGAGGCGCTTTGGCATAGGCGGCCGCGTCGAAACAGGCATCCTCAGCTTCCAGGCGCTTCATCATGCGCTTGACGAAATCGCGTTGGGCCCCCTCGTCCATCTTGGCGACCTGGGGATGGGCGATCTTGAAAGTGACGCCGGTGTTTGAGCGCACCTCGGCATCCGGGCAGAGAAACTCGACCCAATCGGTCTCGGCTTCCCACTTGGTCAGAATGTCGAGCGACTGATCAGACCGGGCTTTTAGAGCCTGATACCCGCCAATCTCTTCGGCCCAGTCGAGGGCTTTCAGATAATCTTCGGTCGCCAGCATGGACGGTGTGTTGATCGTCGCGCCTTCGAACAGTGCCTCGTTCAGCTTGCCGCCTTTGGTCATGCGGAACAGCTTTGGCAGCGGGCGTGCGGGCTTGTAACCTTCCAAACGCGCGACGGCATTTGGCGACAGGATCAGCATGCCGTGAGCGGCTTCCCCGCCGAGCACTTTCTGCCAGCTATAAGTGACGACATCGAGTTTCTCCCACTCAATGTCCTGGGCAAACACAGCTGAGGTCGCGTCGCAAATGACCACGCGGTCCGGGTTGGGCTTGATCCAGTCTGCATTCGGGACCCGGACACCAGATGTCGTGCCGTTCCAGGTGAAGACGATATCGGCATCGTCGCGGGCCTTGTCGAACTCCGGCAGGACGCCATAGTCGCCTGTGTGAATGTTGCAGTCTGGCAGCTGTAGCTCGTTCACCGCATCGGTGACCCAATCCTTGCCGAAGCTTTCCCAGGCAAAGATATCGGTGCCGCGACAGCCGAGCATGGACCACATGCACATTTCCACCGCGCCGGTATCTGACGCCGGAACGATCGCCACGCGATAACCGTCTGGCAGACCGAGAATGTCTTTTGTGCGCTCAATGGCCTGCTTCAGTTTGGCTTTCGCCAGCGCTGAGCGGTGCGAGCGTCCAAAGGCGGTTGAGTCGAGTTGTTGCAGGGAAAATCCGGGGCGCTTTGCGGTGGGTCCGGAAGAAAAATGCGGACACGCAGGGCGTACGTCCGGTTTAACGGCGTCATATGGCATCTGTTTTTACTCCTATCCTTACAGATAGGCTGGCCCCCGTTGGGGAGGGCTGGCCCGGCGCCGCTATGGCACGGATTGAGCCATGGTGCAAAATATGATTCTGCAAAGCAGCTGAATTTTATGTGAGGCGGTCTCTCTGGGGCCTAGATCTGCCGCGCTATTTGTCGATCTCATCGCGGTAGACGAGGCGAAAGCCGACATGGGAGGCAGAGAAATTGACCTCGCTGTCGTGGCGAGCGCTGGGCCGGTAACGGCGACAGAAATTCTCGGCGCACAGAAACGAACCGCCTTTCATGATGCCAAACAGGGCCGACGGCGCGTGGCCCTTAACCAGCTCCCAGACATTGCCGGTCATATCATAGAGGCCGTAACCATTGGGCGCATAGCATCCGACCGGCGCGCTGCCATCAAAGCCGTCATGCGTGGTATTGGCCACCGGAAACAGACCCTGCCACGTGTTCGCGCGCGGCTGATCGGTCTTGTCCGGCGGGGTGTCGCCCCATTCATAGCGCGCGCCGTCAAGGCCGCCGCGGGCGGCATATTCCCACTCTGCCTCGGTCGGCAAGTCTCCCCCCGCCCAGGCTGCATAGGCCTCAGCGTCGGCATAGGTCATGTGAACCACGGGATGGTCCATACGGTTGTCGATTGAAGAGCCCGGCCCTTCTGGCGCGCGCCAATAGGCGCCTTCGACGAATTTCCAGGGCGCGCGTCCGCCGACGAAGACCGCAGAGCCAGCGGTCAGGAGCTCGGGCGGAATACCCGGATTGTCTTCCGGCTTTGGTTTGGTCTCAACGGTTGTGACATAGCCGGTCGCCTCGACAAAGGCACTGAACTGGCGATTGGTCACCTCATGTGCGTCCATGCGGAACGGGCCGGTCTCGACCTCGCGTACCGGCGCTTCTTCACGATACGCCTCGTTCGAGCCCATCGCGAACACGCCGCCCGGCAGGGCAACAGGGTCAGGCGATGTGGTCAGGCAGGATTCGGGCTGGGCCTGCGCGGTTTGGCTGATCAAACCAAAGCAAAGCGCCAGCGGCACAAATGAGCATCTCAACGGCATGGCGATAGTTTGACGGCACGCGGCATCAACACAAGACCTGTTATGCGGTCAGCCCCGATTGTCAGGCTACGCGACATCTGTAACAGTCACTCCAAACTGATTTGGGTACACGTCATGACGCGCAGTAAATCCTTATGGCTTGTGTCGGCTTTGGCTCTCACATCCTGCATGTCGGCGTCGACCGAACTCGCCGCGGGGCCGATGGAAGATCGCAGGAGCGAGATCCTGTCGGTGTTGGAGCGGCTGGACGACCGGTCGCTCACAACGGAAGAGCAGCTCAAAAACTATCTGTCAGACGCGGTGATTCTGCCGCCTGGCGAAGCGGAAATCCGCGGCAGGGAGGCGATCCGGGACCATCTCAACGGGTTTGGCACGGGTGTTGATCTGATCGCACGCCATGAGATCGTGGAGCTCGACTTCGCAGGCGAAACCGCGCTTGTCCAAGGCCGCGTCATCGGCACAGCTTCGCCCGACGGGGACCCGAACACCTACGCTTTCGAGACCAAGAACCTGATCGTGATGGAACCGGATGCCGCAGGTGCGCTCAAAATCTCGAAAGTGATCTACAATAGCGCTCCCACTGCGCCGGTCGAACCGGCCATGACGACGGCTGAGACTGACCCGGTGCCTAATCTCAATGTCTTTTCAAAGTTTGCTGGGACCTGGACCCTGAAAGAGGACTTGTTTCAGCAGGTCTGGGATGGGGAAACGGTCGAAACGCTGACCATTGAAAATCACCTCACCACATGTGATCGGGTCAACACCGACAAAAGCGCGCTTTGTGTTGTGGATGCGGGGGACTTTGAAGGCCACATTTTCTGGGCCCAGAATGAGGAAACCAGCACATTCCATCACGTGTCGCACTTCGGTGAGCGTCGGCTCGGTGTTGGCGAAGGTCAGATGAGCGACACTGGCGATCTCAACATCAAGATCACATTCTCAGATGAACCGACCGGCACCTATCGGATATACGACTATATCTGGATCGATGACGACACTTACGAGATGATATCACGCCAATATCGCGCCGACGGGACAGCTACCGGCAACTGGTATGGCGGGACGTTTGTACGGGTTGAGACGTCGGACTGATCGCTTGGCGTCGCTGCACGACGGATTCCGCGAACGAAAACTTGTTAGGCCGCGACCCGTTTTGCATCTGCGCCGGGCATTTGCTCCAGCAGGAAGTCGTGGAAGCTCTCGGCACGTTGAATGAAACGGTTAAAGGGCAGTTTTGCCTTGAACACCGCCTGTGGGGCAATGTTACAGCCGCAGCGAAGCGCGGTTTCGACCGCTGTGTCGCGCTCCGGCTGCGCCGAACAGATCGAGATCCGGTGTTTGCCCATATTGGCGACGCGAGCGATGGTCATGTCGCCGTCATGGCTGTCTGGTAGAGTGAGGTCGAGCATGACCAGATCGAACCGTTCCAGACGCAAGCGATTTTCCGCCTCCATCAAGGTCGTCGCCAATACAAGATCGACCGGAACCCGCGCGCGCGCCGCCTTGTCTGCAGCGACCGCCAGCAATTCACACACCGGCTGATGATCTTCGACCCAGAGAACTTTCATTAAAACGACCTTTTTACTCTACTGATACCCCGGCGATTCTCGCCTGCCCTCTTCTGTTACCAATTTGCCACCTTAGCCTTTCGGGATGGTAAAGCAGAAATGACCAAAGTGTTGAAATTTGAAGATTTTGGCCGCTGGATTGCATCGTCGCCAAACTTACACAATCTATGCTAGGCTGGTGCAACACTGAGCGATTCACGGGAGGCCAACAGTATGACAGAGGAGACGCTTGCTATAAAACAGCGCAAATCTGCCTTCCTTGCGGGTCTCGACACGTCCGGTGATCACATCGTTGATACAATGATTAAAGAACGCTGCCCGAGCTTCGTCTCACATTGGAGCTGGCCGGTTGTTCGCCCGATGCTTTACAGCTTGCTGGGTTACCGCAAGGCCTGCAACACCGCTGATTTTCTGCAGACATTGCGCGGGCAGGATGGGTTTGACCATTTGAGCCAGGAACTGGCGGTGGATCTGACGCTGACCAATATCGAGAATATGCCGAAGACAGGTCGGCTCGTAGTTGCAGCCAATCACCCGACCGGACTGGCCGATGGCGTGGCGGTCTGGGATGCGCTGCGCCGGGTTCGCCGTGATATCGTGTTTTTTGCCAATGCCGACGCAATCCGGGTCAGCGACACATTCTCGGATGTGATCATCCCGGTGGAGTGGGTGATGGACAAACGCACACCCGCCAAGACGCGCGAAACTCTGCGTCTGGCCAAGGAAGCCTTCGCCGAAGAAAAATGCGTGGTGATTTTCCCGTCCGGGAAGCTCGCCAAGAAAATTGATGGGGTGCTGACGGAACAGGACTGGATGCCATCTGTGGTCAGTCTCGCGCGCAAGCACAAGGCCCCTATTCAACCGCTGAATGTGCGGGCTGAAAATTCCTGGCTTTATTATTTCTTCTCCAAAGTGAATGGCGAGCTGCGTGACATCACGCTGTTTCACGAGCTTCTGAACAAGTCCGACAGCAGCTTTGATATGACATTCGGGCCACTGATTTCGCCGGGCTTTTTGGAAGGTGATGTGAATGATCTGACCTCGGCTTTGCGCGACTATGTCGCCTGTCAGCTTGGCGGCAAGCCTGAACATCCATTCATTTATTCATAGAAAACAAGTGTTTACAGTTGCTGGTCGTGCGGACGACCCGGTTTTGTGTTAAGAAAGTCTTGCCATTGACACAAAGGGGAGTTGCTGATGGACACTTTTTTCGAAGATATCGCGGATCAATTTGAGCTTCACTGGAAGACAGCGCTCACAGTACTGGTGATCCTGATTGTCACTTATATTGTTGCCCGCCTGGTCTCATGGGGACTGCGCAAAAGCATCGACAAACTTAACCTGGAATCGGTTGACGCTGGCGAAACACCACAGCTTGGCAGCAGTATTGGAGTTGCCGGGTTCTGGATTGTCATCCTTGTGGGCCTTGTTGCAGCCCTTGAGCGCCTCGGCCTCAATCAAGTCACGGAGCCTCTGAACAATCTCTTGAACCAGGTGATGACCTACCTGCCGAACGTGGCGGGGGCCGCCATTCTGATGGCCGTGTTTGCCATTTTGGCGACGGTCGTGCGCAAAGCATCGACATCGGTTCTGAAATTCGCAGATCCGATGCCTGAAAAACTGGGCCTGGCCACGGGGGATGTGAACATCTCAGGCATTACCGGCATTGTCCTGTTTGCCCTGCTTGTACTGACGGGTATCGGCGTGTCGCTGGACACTCTGCAGATGCCGTCGATTTCAGAGCCTGTCGGGGGATTGATTGATAGTGTTCTGGGTGCGGTTCCGAATGTCGTTGTCGCGCTGATCATTTTGGGTCTGTTCGTTTTCATTGGAAAATTCGTGACCGATCTGATGCGAAAGACGCTGCCCAATACCGGGCTCGACTCAGCCGTTGCAGAACTTGGCCTGCTGAAAGGGGCTGATTCCGGGCTGACGGCCTCCAGCCTTCTCGCAAGTGTCGCGATGTTCTTCATCGTCCTGATCGGTCTGGTTCAGGCGATCGCCGTTCTCGAGTTTGAGATTCTGTCGGAATACATGGATGTGGTGCTGTCCATGGGCGCTCAGATTGCGTTCGGTGCCGTCATCATTTTTGCAGGCGTCTTCATCGCGCGTCTGGTCACCGGTGCCATGTCAGCGACCGGGGGGGACGCCACCGACACAGCCGCAGCGATTGTCAAATGGTTGATTATTGGCCTCGCCATCATTCTCGGTCTGTCGCGGATGGGCCTCGACCCGGAAGGCGGCGTGTTCGTTCTGGACGTTGCAAAACTGCTGGCGATGGGCGCGGCTGTCGGTCTCGCTGGCGCGATGGCCATCGGCTTCGGCTGGGGTGGTCGCGACTGGTTTGGCAGGCAACTGGAAAAGTGGCAGCCCGGGGACCCCAAACCTCCGACGCGGAAACGGACATCTTCCGCGAAGAGCTGAGGTAGCGCCCCAAGCACAAAGCGAAAGGCCGCCCCATCTGGAGCGGCCTTTTTTGTTGTGGGCAGGGCTTTAGGCAGGTGCCGGTTTACCTTCGCCATACCAGTCAACATTGCGGGTCATGAACATGGTCAGCGCGATCGCGGCAAAGCTCGCCAAGGCCCCGGCGAGCAAGGCGTGATCCTCAGCTCGCATCAGGACATAGATGAGCGTGTAAATGCCCGCCATGATGCCCAGCGCACGCAGACCATAGGTCCGCGACTGAAACACAGCCATGGCATAAAGGGCGGTAAGACCGACTGTCAGGACTGCCGCAATCGCAAACGCAATGTCAAAGCCAACCCGCTCGGAAAAAGCGAGCAGCAGCAGATAGAAAATCGTCTGGGCGAGACCGACCAGCACATATTGCGCCGGGTGGGCCCGCGCGCCACTGGTCACCTCAAACAGGAAGTAAGCCAGAAACACAAAACCGATAAACATGGCGGCATATTTCAAGGCGCGCTCTACGCTCTGATAGGGGCTGACCTCCTTTAGGAAACGCACGGCCATGTCGCGATTGTTCCACTGGGTCACTTCGGAGAGGTTGAGCCGCGGGCCCGCCCCGGCAATCCCGCGGGCAAGATAGGGCACCCGCCAAGTGGCAGAAAAGCCCTCGTCACTTGCGCCTGCGGTATGCGTGTCGGGCAGGACGCCGCCACCGAAACTGGGGGCCTCCCAATTGCTGGTCATGTGTAACTCGGTCGTCTTGGCGAAGGGGCCCATGGCGAGGCGTCGCGCGCCGGACAGTCTCAGATCAGCAGAAACCCGAAACCGGTCCTGCAGGGTTTCAAGACCGGGAATCTCACCGCCCGCAAGTGTATTGTGGGTGTGCGGAACGGGCTCATATCCGTCACCATTGGTCGTACGGTTGGCCGGTTCCATCGCAACATCAAAGCGTCGTCCATCACTTTGTTGGACTGTCACGCCAATGACATCCTTGATGCCACGCGTGTCTGAGACACCGACATAGAGACGTGCATCCGGCCAGATCGCTTCGGCATCCGGAGGCACGGCGTTACGCAGCGCGGCGGGATCGAATTCCGCGTCGAACCGGATCTGAGAGTCAAACACCGGGATCGTATGAATGCCGCGTTGTCGCTCGGTGACGGTAACCTCGGCTTGGGCGCGACCGGTCTCAGCATAAGCGATGGCAATCCCGTAAACGACGGCATCCGGCTTTGTGGCATCCGGCCGCCGCAAATAGGGGACGGCAAGAACCGGCCCGAGCACGCTTTGGGCACCGCCCACCGACTCGCTCACCTCTGATACAGCAAGCTCGAGACCCTCACTGCGCTCGTTTACAACGCCGTAGACCAGCATGGCCGGGATGATCATCACGACGGCGAGCGCGCAGACGAGCAACAGCTTCAGCCCCGCTGAACGTTTCGGCAGCAGGGCTGACAAAGCCGGTGGGATCTCGCCCGGTGGTAGGGGTGATGTCGGGGTTTCTGTATTGGTCATGGATCAGGCTCCTGCTCGCGCGGCGAACATTAAAAACAAAAGGAAGCCTTCCAGATCGATCACGCGGATGGCGAGACCGAGACCGGGTTGGGACAAGATTACGAAAATGTCAGGGCCGAATCAGGCCTTCTTCGTCACCTGGAGCGCACCGTGGCAGTGCTTGTACTTCTTGCCGGATCCGCAGGGACAAGGCGCATTGCGCGGCGTCCGTGACCAGTCTTCTTCGGCCTGAGCGACCATGGCATTCGGGGCCTGTTCAGCCACCGCTTGCGGTGTGTTCGCCCGTTCATTCCTGCCCGTATCAGGATCAAGATGCGTTTCAAACACTTGCGGTTTTGGCGCGACGGGGACCGGCTGCGGCTGAGGCGGCGCGATCTGCGCGTTCATCAGGAGACGGGTGACCTCAAGGCGCAGCTCTGACAGCATATCGTAGAACAGTTTGAACGCTTCTTCCTTGAACTCGTTCAACGGATCGCGCTGACCGTAAGACCGCAGATGGATCACGGAGCGCAACTGATCGATCTGTTGCAGGTGCTGGCGCCAACGCGCATCCAGAACTTGCAGCAGAACCTGTTTCTCAATCGCGCGGTATTGTCCTTCAGGCGCAGCATCGACCTTGGCATTGTATGCGGCCTCGGCTGCGGTCACGATCCGTTCAGCGATTTCTTCGTTCGCGACACCTTCTTCATTCGCCCAATCGGCGATCGGTAGATCCAGGCCAAGCATTTCACCACAGCGCGTGCGCAGACCGTCCGTATCCCAGAGTTCCGCATGCGCCTTTTCAGGTATGTGAGCGTTGACCATGCCCTCGATCACCTGCTCACGCATATCGAGAACCTCGTCGAGTACGCTGCCCGCATGCATGAAATCCTTGCGCTGTTCGAAGATGACCTTGCGCTGATCGTTGATCACATCGTCATATTTCAGAACGTTTTTTCGGATCTCGAAATTGCGCTGCTCGATCTTTTTCTGTGAGGTCTGGATCGCCTTGTTCATCCAGGGATGGGTGATCCCTTCTTCTTCCTTGATGCCAAGGCTTTTCATGATCGAGTTCAGGCGCTCGGCAGCGAACACGCGCATCAAGTCGTCTTCAACTGAGATAAAGAATTTCGATTTTCCGGGATCACCCTGGCGGCCTGTACGGCCCCGCAGCTGGTTGTCGATCCGGCGGCTTTCGTGGCGCTCGGTTCCGAGTACAAACAGGCCGCCTGCATCAAGCGCCTGTTTCTTGGCCACTTCAATCTCGGCCCGGACCTGGCTCTCAATGTTGGCCAGTTCGCCCTCAGACGGCTCAACGCCTTTCTTGGCGATATAATCTTCAACCGCTTTGGACACGCGCATCTCGAAATTGCCGCCGAGCTGAATGTCGGTGCCGCGACCGGCCATATTGGTCGCCACGGTCACTGCGCCGGGAACACCGGCATCGGCGACGATCTCGGCTTCCTGGGCATGGTGGCGCGCATTCAAAACCTTGTGCGGAATCTTGGCTGCGGTGAGGTAGGTCGAAACAATCTCTGATTTCTCGATCGACGCGGTGCCCAGAAGCACGGGCTGGCCTTTGGCGCGTGCTTCGCGTACTTCCTCGACGATCTCTTTATACTTCGCAGACGCGAGACGATACACGACGTCATCATCATCAATGCGCTGGATCGGCTTGTTGGTCGGCAGTTCAAACGTGGCGAGCGAGTAGATATCGGCGAATTCCGACGCTTCCGTCATCGCCGTCCCGGTCATCCCGCCCATTTTTTCGTAAAGGCGGAAATAGTTCTGGAATGTGATCGAGGCGAGCGTCTGGTTTTCGGGTTTGATGTCGACGTTTTCTTTGGCCTCAATCGCCTGATGCAGGCCTTCGGACAGTCGGCGACCTTCCATCATCCGCCCGGTAAATTCGTCAATCAGCATCACCTGACCGTCTTTGACGATGTAATCCTTGTCGCGCGCGAACAGGGTGTGGGCTTTCAGCGCCTGATTGGAATGGTGGACAATCGAGACATTGGACGGATCCCAGAGGGAGCCTTCCATCAGGCCTTTCTCGGCGAGCATTTCCTCCATCGCCTCAAGGCCTTCTTCGGTGAAGACAACCGATTTCATTTTCTCGTCGAGATCGACATGGATCTCCTTGTCGAGCGTTGGAATCAGCTGGTCGATGGTACGGTAAAGTTCAGAGCGATCGTCTGTAGGCCCGGAAATGATTAGTGGGGTGCGGGCTTCATCAATCAGAATCGAGTCGACTTCGTCGACAATCGCAAAGGCGTGGTCGCGTTGTACCATCTGCTCCAGCGAGTATTTCATATTGTCGCGCAGATAGTCGAAGCCGTATTCGTTATTGGTGCCGTATGTGACATCGCAGACATAGGCCTCTTTGCGTTCCTGATCGGTCAGGCCCTGTTTGATGACGCCAGTCGTCATACCAAGGAAGCCATAAAGCTTGCCCATCCATTCCGCGTCGCGGCTGGCGAGATAGTCATTGACAGTGACCACGTGAACGCCGCGTTCAGTCAGGGCATTGAGATAGACCGGTAGCGTGGCCACGAGGGTCTTGCCCTCACCGGTGCGCATCTCAGCGATTGCCCCGCTGTGCAGGACCATGCCGCCGAGCAGCTGCACATCGAAGTGGCGCATACCGAGGGAGCGCTTGGCCCCCTCGCGCACGACCGCGAAGGCTTCGTCGAGAATATCGTCGAGGGTCGCGCCTTCCGCGAGGCGGCGCTTGAACTCGTCTGTCTTGCCGCGCAGCGCCTCATCCGACAGCGCTTCGATCATCGGCTCGAGCGTGTTGATCTTCTGCACCCGTCGACGCATCGGCTTGAGCTGGCGGTCATTAACGGATCCAAAAATCTTTTGCGCGAACGATAGCATAGAAGACAAATCCACTCGTATCTTTGATCTCAATCGCCCCAGGCACCATGAAAGGATTGATAAGGCGTGCACGCCAGGTGGCGCTTCGGTAACATGTCTCTCGACCGATACCTTAACCGGACTTAAGAACGCCATTATTGAGTGTCAATCAGCGCAATACCGCAGAGGAACCTGTCAAATGCAGTGTACCCGATTCACCACACCGATTTTCAGCGCCATTTTGCTTGGAGTTGCAGGCCTTTCAGCCTGTGAAGATCCGGCGCCGACGAGCCGCAGCGCTGGCCAGGTTGACGCAGCCACGGCCGCCCTTGTGAACGGTGACCCGATCTATATCAGCGATGTTGAGCTGGAAGCGGCCGCGCAAGGGTTGATTGAGCCCGGCGGGCCTTTTGGGCCGGACCATCCGGATTTTCAACCCGTGCTGGAACAGTTGATCGACCAAAGACTGCTGGCCCAGGAAGCGGTGCGGCGGGGCCTCGATCTCGAAACTGCCGCGCGCCGACGCCTGGAAGCCGGACGCGAACGCCTGCTTGGCAACATTCTGGTGGAGAACCTGGTCGCCAATGAAGTCACCGACGATGCGATTGAGTCGATGTACGCAGAGCAGGTTAAATTACAGCAACTGGACGACGAAGTGCGCCTGCGCCACATCCTGGTCGAGACCAAGGACGAGGCTGACAGCATTGCAGGCGAACTCAGCGACGGAACCGATTTTACCGAGCTCGCGTTCAAACACTCGATCGATATCCGCACCCGGATTGATGGCGGCAATTTTGGCTGGGTCGCCCCGAACGATATGATGGACCCCTTCCCGGCCATTATCGGGGATACCGAAACCGGCAGCATGTCAGCGCCTTTTGAGTCTGAACAGGGCTGGCACATTCTGCGCGTCGATGAACGTCGCACGCGGCCACCAAAGACCAAAGAAGAGATGCGCCCGGAGATCATCACGTTTCTGACCTTCACCCAGATCAGCGATATCCTGCGTGAACTGCGCACCAATGCGGATATCCGCCAGCGCAATCCGGGCGATGCGGCCGTGACGCCTGCGATCGAGGACGACGCTGCTGCTGTGGCAGACGAGACGACAGATACAGAAACGCCATGAAACTCAAAACATCTCCATTTGCACCGGAACGGTTTCCTGATCTTCCGGAGATTGCCGGTGTTCGCGCGGCAACCGCGTCTCGGGGCTTTTATGCCGGGCGCGGACTGAACCGGGATGACGTATTTCTGTTTGCCTTTGACGACGGCACAAGCTGCGCTGGGGTCTTCACCCGCTCCACCACCGCTTCGGCCGATGTAAAATGGTGTCGGGAAGCCTTGAAAGCGGGTGGCGGTAAGGCCCGCGCCCTGGTGGTCAACTCGGGCAACTCTAATGCGTTTACGGGCCCAAAGGGCGTCCTGAAGAATGACGCGACGCTGGCTGCAGTCACAGAGGCGTTGGGGGTTTCGAAAACCGAGTGCTTTCTTGCGGCCACTGGTGTGATTGGCGAACCTCTGGATGACCCAAACTATGTCGGGAGCGCTGTTCCCGCTTTGGCCCAAGCGCTCACTTCCCCGAACTGGGAAGCTTGTGCGAAGGCATTTATGACCACCGACACTTATCCCAAAGGCGCCGCTGAGCGTTGTGACATTGACGGGCAGCCAGTCAAGCTCGCCGGAATTGCCAAAGGTTCCGGTATGATTGCGCCAAACATGGCGACCATGCTGGCTTATGTCTTCACCGACGCCGCGATTGCGGCCGAGGTCTTGGACCATGTGCTGCGGGAAGCTGTTGAGGCGAGCTTCAATGCGATCACAGTTGATAGCGACACATCGACGTCAGATACGCTGATGGTGTTTGCGACCGGCGCCTCACAGGCACCGCTGATCACGGATCGCGATGACCCGCGACTGGCTCCGTTCGCGGCGGCGCTCACCCGGATCTGCCGCGAGTTGGCCTTTCAGGTCATCAAAGATGGCGAGGGCGCGACCAAGTTCATTACGATTCATGTCTCCGGCGCTGAGACACAGCAATCCGCTAAAACCATTGCAGCTGATATCGCCAACTCGCCACTGGTGAAGACCGCGCTGGCGGCAGGGGACGCCAATTGGGGCCGCGTCGTCATGGCGGCAGGGAAGTCCGGCGAGCCGATTGATTTGAGTGAGCTCTCGATCCGGTTTGGCGATGTTCACGTTGCAGAAGCAGGCAGCCGCACCGCCGACTATGATGACGATGCAGCGAATGCGGTTTGCGCCGAACCGCATATCGAAATCCACGTTTCGGTCGGATCGGGACCGGGACGGGGCACGGTCTACACCTGCGATCTGACCCATGCCTATATAGACATTAACGGGGCGTATCGAACGTGACCAAACTAGTACTTGTCGTGGCCGCGGCCTTGATTGACGAGAAACAACGCGTGCTGCTGGCGCAAAGGCCAGAAGGAAAGTCCATGGCCGGGCTGTGGGAATTTCCGGGCGGTAAGATCGAGCCTGGCGAATCGCCGGAATCCGCGCTGGTGCGGGAACTGAACGAAGAACTTGGGATTATGGTGAACGCAAACGCCATCAAACCGATCACATTTGCAAGCCACACTTATAAGACTTTTCACTTGTTAATGCCATTGTTCCATGTGAGCGAATGGGAAGGATCGCCAGAACCTGCAGAGGGCCAGCAATTGCAATGGGTGAGCGCAGCCGCGCTGCACACTTACCCCGCTCCACAAGCTGATATTCCCCTCTTTGACGTTCTGGTTCGCTATCTGAAGGACTAAAATTCATGATGGCGATCCGAAAACGTATCAGTGCCTTGAAAAAGAGCAAAGCTGGCGCAACCGCCGTTGAATACGCCCTTATCATGTCGCTTATGGTGGTGGCTCTGCTCGGTGCGCTTTCTGCCACTAGCGATAGTAACTCAGCGCAATGGAACATGGTTGCCGACGAAGTTGATGCGGTGTCGCCGGGCTAGACCTCTTCCGTAGGAGCGTTGCCGCAACGTCCTGTCTTGACCCGGCCTGCTTCAAAGGCCCTGATTGCGTCAGATCAGGAGTGCCAGATGACCGTCTCACCACAGCCCTTCAGGATTTCCATTCCACAAGCCAAGATCGACGCCATCATGGCGCGTGTGCATGACTATAAGTGGTTTGCCGCGCCAGAACTGCCGGATGACTGGGCGCTGGGCATGTCGACGCCAGTGATGAAGGAGATCCAGGCGCACTGGATCGAGACTTATGATTGGCGGGCCGAAGAGACCAAGCTTAATGCCTATCCCCATTTCACGGCCGAAATCGAAGGGCTCGATATTCACTTTGTGCATGTGGTGGGTGAGGCAGAAGGCAGGCGCCCGCTTCTTCTGACGCATGGCTGGCCGGGATCATTTTTCGAGTTCTGGGACGCAATCGGTCCTCTTGCGTTTCCGTCGCAGCATGGCGGACAAGCGTCTGATGCGTTCGATCTGATCATTCCTTCCCTTCCCGGATATGGATTTTCCGACAAGCCAGCAGCGCCCATTGATCAAAGGCGCACGGCCTATCTGTGGAACCGGCTGATGCAGGATGTGCTCGGATATGAGACTTATCTCGCCCAGGGCGGCGACTGGGGATCTCTGGTGACAAGCTGGCTCGGCCAGGATCACGGCACGAAACAAGGCCTTGGCGGATGCGCTGCGATCCACATCAACATGCTGGGATTTCGGCCAGTGGAGGCGGCGCCGAAAAGTGAAGAGGAAATCGCCTGGTTCAAACAGCGTGAGATCGCGATGCAGGCCGGAGGCAGCTATTTCCAGCAGCAAGCGACCAAGCCGCAAACACTCGCCATGAGTTTGATGGACAGTCCGATGGGGACCGCCGCCTGGATCCTGGAGAAGTTTCACGCCTGGTCAGACCTGAAAGCGGGCGATCTGCAGAGCGCTTACACTTATGATCAGTTGCTCACCAATGTGATGATCTATCTGGTCAACGACGCGATCGCGACGTCGGTCTGGTACTATGCCGCCTTCTTCATGGGCAGTGGCGGCGCACCGGGCACGCGATGTGAAACGCCAACCGGATATGCTGCCTATCCTGGCGAACCGCTGTTTGCCTCACCGCCGCGCTCCTATGTCGAGCGGGCGTACAATGTGGACTATTGGTCCGATATGCCGCGCGGCGGGCACTTTGCCGCAATGGAAGTGCCGGACTTGTTTGTTGAAGACTTAAGAGCCTGGGCGGCTAAAACACCATTTGGCCAAGCGTGATCAGCAACTGTACAAACAGCGCCAAGGCAGAGAGCGCGATAATGGTTGCGACCCATGCGCCGCCAAAGCCCATGAACAGACCCGCCGCAATGCCGCCGCCAGCTGAAATGACCAGTGCCACCAGCCAATTCATGCCCATGGACAGCGTGAAGGTTGAATAGGCCAGAACCAGAAGGGTGATAATCGCCCCCCAAGCGCCAGCTTTCATGAAAGCACCATACATGCTTTCCTGCGCTTCAACATCCATTTCGCCGCGTGTGTAGTCGCCCGACGCCATTCGACTCTCCATTCCAGAATTGAGATCGTCTTATCGCGCGCTCTGTTTTGGTCAAGCGCCATATGTGTCGCAGACAGGACAAATGACCTTAAGCCTTTCCAAACGCGCACGAATGTTACAGGGTCGCGCAAACAAACGCCGACAGAGCGCGCGGGAGACTTAATATATGAGCCATGTAGCAGCGACGGCCGAACCGACCGTCGGAACCGAACACGCCACCGGAGGCGCATTCGGGATCAAGGGCGTTGCCTGGGCCATTTTTGAGTGGGCGAGAAACCCCTACTACAATGTGATCGTCATATATGTGTTCACCCCTTACTTCGCCGGTGACGTGGTCGGGGGCGGAGCCGCCGGACAGACGGTCGTTGCCAACACGATCGCTGCCGCAGGTCTGACAATGGCCATTCTTGCCCCCGTTCTGGGCGTGATTGTCGACAAAGGCGGGCGAAAAAAGCTCTTCATCTTTGCAGTATTGCTGCTGATGGGATTGTGTTCATTCGGACTGGGGTTTGTCTTGCCTGACACACCCGGCGCGGTCGCACTCGGCATGATCCTGCTCGCAACGGCCTATTGCTGCTATACGATTTCAGAGCTGCTTCATAATGCTCTGCTCCCCGCCGCGGGGGCGCCGAAATCACTGCCCATGATTTCCGGTTTGGGTCTGGCCTTCGGGAATATCGCAGGCGTAGTGATGCTCATTGGCCTGCTTGCCATCAACTATTTCACAACGTGGGCACAGGCCTATCCGGGAGGCATTGGGCCGTTGTCGGGGCCGATTGTTGCGATCTGGCTCGCCATCTTCATCATTCCGTTTTTCATGTTCATGCCGGACCAGGTCGGCAACCTTGGCAGTTGGCGCAGGGGCGCGGTCGAGACGTTTACGCCCCCGAACTTCAAGCTTTGGGGCAAGCCGCCTGTCCTGAACTATCTGTGGTCAGCCCCGATCAACGCCGCAGAGTTTGTGGTCCAGAAGTTTCGGGAATCCCCGAACGTGATGAAGTTCCTGCTTGTGCGCATGATCTATGCGGATGGCATCGCGGTTCTACTCACCATGGGTGCGGTTTATGTGGCCGGTGTCCTGAATTGGACTCTCACAGAAGTCATGATTTTCGGAATTACAGGCTCTCTCATCGGGGCGCTTGGCGGCATTGTGGGTGGCGCCCTGGACGGATGGCTCGGTCCGAAAAGAGCGCTGGTGACAGAGCTGACGGCGATCCTTGTCATCCTGACCGTGCAGCTATCGATTACCCCAGACGCTCTCTTGTTTGGTATGGTTCCGTCTGGACATGAAGTCTGGTCTGGGTTTGGCACCGGCCTGTTCACGACGCTATCGGATGTTGTGTATTTCCTCCTGATCGTGCCGATGGCAATTGCGATCGTGGCCTGTATCTCCTCAAGCCGGTACATGCTGGTACACATTGCGCCACCAGAGCGGATTGGAGAATTTTTCGGCTTCTATGCGATGGCGGCGAGCGTGACGGTCTGGATGGGACCACTGATCGTCGGCATCATGACGGCGGCTTCAAATGATCAGCGGATCGGCTTTTCAGGTGTGGGCCTGTTATTCCTGGCAGGCCTGATCGGCATGGCCTTCTTTGTCAAAGCCGACAAAACGCCTGAGCATATGAAGGTTGCAGACCACAGCTGAGACGTGCGGCGAAACCAGCCTAGTTCCGGCGGCGCTCGATCTCGTTGACACGGCGCGGGCGCAAGTAGAACTCATCCGTCAGAGTTTTCTTTTCTGTGAAGAAATAGCCGAGGAAAGATTCGTAGTCATACTCGATCTCGGCATAAATCAACGTACCGTTCTTCGAGATCAGGTCGGGCGGAATGGTGATGGCCTGACCGGCTGGATAAGGCGTCAGGTTTCGTCCATCACTCCAGGCCACTTTAACCGCGCCATTGTCCTCTTTCAGACTGGATATGCGCATACGGGCATCTGCAATTGGATAGGGTTCGAAGACCATTCGCGTCGCCTCGAAAATATCGTTCAGCTCAGCATTGTTGACGCTGGCGGCTCGTGCAGTCAGATCACCGAGTGTAGCCGAGGCGGACGTCACCTTGCGGTCGAGCGTCATCATGAACGACACTTCGATACTGCCGAAATAGAACAACATCATGACCGGCGCGATGAGGGCAAACTCTACCGCAGATACGCCGTCATTCGCGCGCAGGAACCCGCGAATCTTGCGCCAGTGAAAATGATGGATCGTCCGCTTCATGACACTATCCTCAGAACGGCTCATTTCGGAACGCAACGGTTGCCTGGAGCAGGCGCTTGTCATTGCTCACATTGGCCAGCGGTCGGCTCAGAATGGGCGTAATCAGGTCCCATTCGTAGAACACACGCACAAGCACGATGTCGCTGCCCTGCCCAGCATTGAACTGGAAATTGCTGGTCACCACCTGACCGGTTGAGTCAATTGGCGACGGATTCGACGTCGTGGCGAAATTGTTGAATGTGTTGACGTCGATACTGAGTTTCGCGCTACATGACATCAGCCCGAACATGTTGTCGCAAACTTCCTGTTTGAAAGCCGCCGGGGTGACGTTCGCCGAGTTCTGGAACTGACCGGTTCGGATCAGGCGCGCTGCCTCCGACGCGCCATGCTCGAGCACTGAAGACATGATGAAGATCACGCAGATTTCGAGCAAGCCGAAGATCAGCAGGAAGAATGGCATGGCGATCAGGCCAAACTCGACAACCGCAAGACCGCGCTTGTCTTTGCCCCAATCCCGAATCTTGCTGGCCCAGCGCGGTGCAAACACTCCTGGCAATGATTGTCTCATCATGTCCCTCTCCGGCACACCCAACACCACAATCAAAACCTGTAGCAGTTTGCCCTTTCCATGAGGTTCAGGACTTCGGTCAAATTTGATGTAAATTCGGCTGCGGCAAAGGCTGGCCTTTACTCTGCCGTAATCTGAGGCCACATGCTGTGAAATCTCTCCTGCTGGAGCCCCGTATGACGCACAATCCCATCCGCCCCTGGCGCAATATCGAGCGACGGAAAAGTCGCCAGATCATGGTCGGATCCGTGGCTGTAGGCGGTGATGCGCCGATCAGCGTGCAGACGATGACAAACACGCCAACACCGGATGTTGCGACGACGCTTGCGCAAATTCAGCGCGCCGCCGATGCGGGGGCAGACATTGTTCGCGTTTCCTGTCCGGACGAAGATTCTACCGCCGCGATGCGGGCGATCACGTCAGGCGCACCGGTCCCGATCGTTGCGGACATCCACTTTCACTATAAACGCGGGATTGAGGCGGCAGAGGCGGGCGCGGCCTGCCTGCGGATCAATCCCGGCAATATAGGCTCCAAATCCCGGGTCAAAGAGGTGGTCAGTTCAGCGCGCAATAATGGCTGCTCGATCCGGATTGGCGTCAACGGCGGTAGTCTGGAACGCCACCTGCTGGAAAAATATGGCGAACCGTGCCCCGACGCGATGGTGGAAAGCGCGCTCGACCATGCCCGCATTCTCGATGATCTCGGCTTTCATGACTATAAAATCAGCGTGAAAGCGAGCGACATGTTCCTTGCTGTGGCCGCCTATCAGCAGCTCGCAGATGCGACCGATGCCCCACTGCACTTAGGTATCACAGAAGCGGGCGCGCAACGAACTGGCACAGTGAAATCCTCAATCGGAATGGGCAATCTGCTCTGGATGGGGATTGGGGATACGATCCGCGTGTCTCTGTCGGCGGACCCGGTCGAAGAGGTGAAAGTCGGGTTTGATATGCTGAAATCGCTAGGGCTGCGCACGCGCGGGGTCAACATCATCTCCTGCCCGTCCTGCTCGCGGCAAGGGTTTGACGTGATCTCAACGGTTCAGACGCTTGAGGAACGCCTCGCCCATATTGCTGAACCCATCACGCTGTCTATCATCGGCTGTGTCGTGAACGGTCCGGGAGAAGCGGCGATGACCGATCTTGGCTTTACCGGTGGCGGCAAGGAAAGCGGCATGATGTACGTGTCTGGCCGCCCGGATCACAAACTCTCCAACGCGGATATGATCGATCACATTGTCGAACAGGTCGAAGCAAAAGCCGCACGCCTGAAAGCAGCGCGGGCGGCCGAAGCGGTCGCGGCAGAATAAGATCAGTTCAGCGGCTCACACACAGCGCCGGACACCAGGCCTGCGGCCTGAACATGCCTGTCTTCGCTTGGCGCCAATC
This sequence comes from Henriciella sp., assembly GCA_030066975.1. Lineage (GTDB taxonomy): Bacteria > Pseudomonadota > Alphaproteobacteria > Caulobacterales > Hyphomonadaceae > Henriciella. The sequence goes on from JASJAO010000002.1 coordinate 307,117, forward strand.
GCCGGATAAGCGCAACGCCCCAGCCTTCTATTTGGACAACCGGCTCGCCATTCGGACCGACACTGGGACCGTCTGGCCCGGCAGCCACGACACCCTCAAACCCGCTGCCTTGGCTAAGACCGCCGACAAAAATATTGTCGGTCTGATCATTGAAAATCGACAGCGAGCCATATCCATCCCAGATCGGCGCTGAAATCCGCACCGGCCCGTCCTCTGTATTGAACCGGCAGACCGCATAGGAGAGATCCGGTGAGGGGCGCACGATGCGCTGCGTCTGCGGGGTCTGCCTAGGGCTCGCAACCCAGGTATTGACCGGCAGGCCTTGCGCTTCAAAGGTCTCGTGCGCCTTGGTCATGATGAAGCCAGGGATCGAGGTCAGCACGAAATAGTGCGTCACGACTGCGCTTATGACGAGAACGAGACAGCTCACCATCCACCGCATCAGCTCATCTCGCCGGCACAGCTCAGTCGCTGAATGTGGGGTGGAAACAGGGCTGTCTCGGGGGTCGCGAGCAGGTCATCCTCGGGCTGATACAGCCGCAGCATCAGATCGAACTTGCCACCCGCCTGGCTTGACACCCAGGGCATCAGAACATCGGACGGCGGGGTTGGAGAAACCTGGAACATCCACTCGGCTTCGGCGTCCTGAAAAATGTACTCGGCTTGCGTCTGGTCGAAGGACAGTTTGTTATCCTCATTCATGGGAAGCATGTTCGCCGCGTCATAGAGTGTAATCGACCACCAAGCGGCGGGAAATCCGCCCCCGCTCACTCTGTAGATACAGGTGTCTCGCAGGGGGCGGCCCGTATCGTCGACTGTCTTGATGAAATAGACCGCCTCTTCCTTACGCAAGCCCATGAGCCCGTTGCGTGCGACGCGAGCCCGCACGTAAGGATTGGCCGTTTCAGAGCCGATCGACCAGTCACTGCGCCAGTCATCAATGTCGAGCGCGTTGCCAATTCTTGGTCCACCCGGGGCCAATCCACCCAACCACACGGCAGAACCGGCACCAACCAGCACACCCATCACTGCGACAAGCAAGAGTTTTAGAACACGTCCCATATCCCTCTTAGACCCTATGCTCGCGCAGTCGTGAAGAGTTCACCGCGGGTAAAATCTTGTCAGATCCCGGTGGCTAGGTCATGCGGGGAAGTGTTTTCTGGAGAATGTCATGCTCGGTCAAATGCTCAAATGGCTTGTTCGTATTGCACTGGCGGGGGCGGTCGCGGCAGGCATGTCGGCCTGCACCATGCTGGGATTGAACTATTCCAGTCTAAGCGTCGACAATAAGCCGGTCGCCAGCCCGCCCCTGACAAGCGGGTTTGATCCGGCCACCACGCGCATGGTGCTTGAACAGGAGCTGTACGGCCCCTGGCCTGGAAATCTGCCCGTGTCCTTTAGCGCGCCGCGTGTCATCGACGCGCAATATCTTGGCGGGCGCGGCACGCTGGAAGAAATCACACTGACCATCGGTGAGGGCGACAGCGCGCGCCGTTTCCCGATCGCCATCGCCTATCCGAATATCGCCAAGACCAAACCTGTCCCCCTGATCATCAGTCAGACATTTTCTGACAATTGCTCTGTCTTTCCGAACGATCCCGTGACGGAACTGGGCGGGGATGTTTGTAACGGCACCAATATGACGGGGGCTGTCGGCTTTCTGGCGACAAGCATTTTCGGCACCTATATCGCCTACGCCCCGATTGAACGCTACTTCGACGCCGGGCTGGCCTATGCCAGTTTTCCAGGTTGGAGCTTTGTCCCGGACGGCAATCCCTCAGCTCAGTCGGTTATGGCCACTCTGACCCCAGATCCAAAACCCACGAGCGCCCTGATGGCCTGGGCCTATGGCTTTGATGCCGCGGCGAAGGCGCTTGAGACCGATCCGCGTATTCAGCCCGATGCGATTGCAGCACTCGGACACTCCCGTTACGGCAAATCAGCCCTGATGGCGGCAGCCTGGTCTGATCGCATCGCCGCCGCGATTGCCCACCAGTCCGGATTTGCAGGTGCCGCGTCTTCGCGGTCTACCACCGGTGAGACACTCGGACGGATGGCGCGATCTTATCCGCACTGGGTCCGTCCGGGACTGGGCCAGGAATTGAAAGACGGATTGGAGCTTTCACTCGACCAACACTTTCTGCTGGCGCTGATTGCGCCGAAGCCGATTTTCCTCGGCAATGGCCGCCGCGATGTCTGGTCCGACCCGAATTCAACCTATCGATTGGCGCAGGCCGCTGACCTTGTCTATGAGGCGGAAGGCGTCGAGGGCTTGCCAGATGGAACGATGCGTACATTCGAGCCGGGTGCCGAAATCAGCTACTGGTTGCGGGTTGGTGGTCATAGCGTCGTATCTGAAGACATTGATGCTTTCATTGCCTTCATGACAGCGCATTTCTCACCGGCTGGGTGAAGCTGCGCCCCTTTGCAGTTTGTAGCAACGCAGAGTAACCTTTCGGTATAACGAAACCGGGAGGCAATTATGCAATCAGAAGTACCAGACTTCAGCGCGCTGTTTGAAACAGCGCTCAGTGGGCACGCAGCGGATCTGAAAGCGTTCATGACGCCCGTGCTGCTCTTGATCTGTTGGACCCTGATCATGTGGCTTTGGATGTATGCCACGCGTATTCCGGCCATGGTGGGCGCTAAAATCGATGCCGATTCCGAGGCCGCGAAATCAGCCGGATACCTCGATGAGTTGTTGCCATACAATGTGCGCTGCGTTGCCGACAATTATAACCATCTGCATGAACAACCGACGATCTTCTACGCCCTGATGGCGTTTGCGGCGCTGACAGGTGGCGCGACAGATTTCCTGATGTATCTCGCCTACGCTTATGTTGGCATTCGGGTCATCCACACATTTGTTCAAGTGGTGGTTCGAAAAATCCCGCTTCGCTTCCTGGTCTTTTGCCTGGGCACGCTCATTCTGTTCGTCATGGCGGGAACGGAAGTCATTCGGGTCTTCCTGTAGACCGCGATACCGGCTAGAGCCGGGACATGGCTACAATACCCCAGTCCCGGCTCGAACAGGTGATCGAGCGATTTGAAGAAGTTGAAGCGCGCATGGGCGCGACGACAGACGGCGATGAAATCGTCGCGCTGTCGCGAGAACATGCCGAGTTGAAACCGGTTGTCGATGCGGCGCGCGATCTGATCGCCATGCGGGAAGGTCTTGTCGAAGCTGAGGCGATGGCCAAGGGTGACGATGCCGACATGGCGGAACTGGCAGAAGAAGAAGCCAGCGACCTGCGCGAGCGTATTCCGGCCGCTGAGGCCGCGATGCAGCTTCTGCTCCTGCCAAAAGATGCCGACGACAAAGCCAACATCGTGCTTGAGATTCGCGCGGGCACCGGCGGGGATGAGGCGGCGATCTTCGCTGGTGACCTGTTTCGCATGTATTCCCGCTATGCCGCGCTGCAGGGCTGGAAGATCGACCTGCAAAGCGCCTCGGACGGCGATGCAGGCGGCTATAAGGAAATCATTGCCAATGTCGAAGGCGATGGGGTGTTCGGGCGCCTGAAATGGGAAAGCGGCGTGCACCGGGTCCAACGTGTGCCCGCCACCGAAACGCAAGGTCGTATCCATACCTCGGCGGCTTCGGTTGCGGTTTTGCCTGCGCCAGAAGATGTCGAGATTGAGATCCGCAACGAAGACATCCGGATTGACACGATGCGGGCCTCCGGGTCCGGCGGCCAGCACGTCAACACAACTGACAGCGCCGTTCGGATTACCCACTTGCCGACCGGGATCATGGCGACGAGTTCTGAAAAGTCGCAACATGTGAACCGCGACAAGGCGATGCAGCAGTTAAAAATCCGCTTGTATGAGCGCGAAAAACAGGCCGCTGATGCCGAACGGGCCGAAGCGCGGGCAAGCCAGGTTGGATCCGGCGATCGGTCTGAAAAGATCCGCACATATAATTATCCCGAAAACCGGCTGACCGATCACCGAATCGGCCTGACGCTTTATTCACTCGACAAGATTATTTCAGGCGACAAGCTCGAGGACGTGGTTGAGGCGCTGATGACGGAAGATCAGGCGCGCCGCCTCGCAGCCATGGAAGACGCGTGACGCGGCAAACCTATGCGGACTTGCTTCAGATGGGAATGCAGCGATTGCGAGAGGCTGGCATTGAAAACGCGCGTGGAGATGCACGAGCGCTTCTTTTGCACACCGCCGGATTATCACCGGCTGAACTGATTGGAGTGGAGACAGAGACGCCGACCGATCCGGTGAAAGCGGCATTTATGCAAGCGATAGAGCAACGGGCGGCTCGAATTCCACTACAGCATATTCTGAAGCGGACATTTTTTTATGGGTTGGAGCTTTCAACCGATCCGCGTGCCTTGATTCCCCGCCCAGACAGTGAGCAGGTCGTGGGCTTGGCGCTGTCGCTTGGAGTCTCTGAACAAGCCGCCAAAATTGCAGACCTTGGAGCCGGTTCTGGCGCTTTGCTGCTCGCCCTGCTCGATCAACGCCCGGCCTGGACCGGCATTGCCGTTGAGCAGAGCGCATCAGCAATCACATTGATTGAAAAGAATATTTTAAGTCTTAGCCTCGGGGATCGAGCACGATGCTTCCATGGCAGCTGGACCGAGTGGACGGGCTGGGGCGATTGCGATCTCATCATCTCAAATCCGCCCTATATTCGCAGCGCTGTGATCCCGACACTGGCCCCGGAAGTACGTGATCATGATCCGATTGAGGCACTGGATGGCGGACCGGATGGGCTTGAGGCCTATCGCGAAATTATCGCCCTTGCCGCGGCGCAGATGACGCCGGGTGCCTTTCTGGTCCTGGAGATCGGCTATGACCAGAAGGACGATGTGACCGACCTGCTGAACAAAGCCGGTTTCATTAAGATTCAGCACCAGAAAGATCTTGGCGGGCAGGATCGCGCAATCGCCGCGAAGCACCCATAACAGAAACCCCCTTGGCGAATCCCCCTGAGCGCGCTAGGTAAAGATCAAGGCAGGTGACTGGGGTTCAAGTCCCGCCTTTAGTTTGCGCGACAGCATGAATGTAGACGAGGAAGCCTTCGCGCGGAAACCGTCCGGATAATTCGGGCCTAACAGATCAGGAAGATTGCCAATGGCAATGCAGCGCAAGCGTCGCCGCCGCTCCGGTGGAAGCAGCAACAATAACAGCAACAATCCAAATCGTCACTTTGAGAGTAACGGTCCGGACGTCCGCATTCGCGGTTCTGCGCAACAAATCCTCGACAAGTACATGCAATATGCCCGCGATGCCCAAACCAGCGGTGACCGGGTCAAGGCAGAAGCCCTGTTCCAGCATGCTGAACACTATGCCCGTATCGTTGCGGTGTTTGAGAAGCAGAAGGAAGCTGACCGACTTGAACGGGAAGCCCGTGACGCGAAGCGGGCCGAAGAGCGCGCCGCCCGCGAAGCCGAACGCGCCGCCGAAGCGGCAGAACGTGGAGAGGATGCAAACCCGACCTCATCGGAAAGTGAAGCCGCGAAAGACGCCCCTGCAAACGGCGTCGACGGCGATGACGAAGCCGCCCGAAAGCGCCGGACACCGCGCCACAGGCGGCGGGAAACCGCAGAAGCTGATTCCGGACCTTCCCCTCAAGACATCGCGTCAGATACACCGGAGCCAGTTACTGCCGAGACCGAAGCACCGGATGCAAAACCAAAGCGTCGCCGTACACCGCGCAAGGCTGAAGCCCCTGCGGATGAGGGGATTATGAAAACCCTGTCCCGAGGCGCAGATCCAGAGGCGGTCGCAAGCGCCGACGGCGACGGTTAATCTGCGATCAGACCATGCTCGCATCGGTGGGCAGGTCAAACAATAACCGCCCGGTCAGCTCCCAAGTCGAGGGGGCTGTCACAATATGCTGGGTCATAGCATGCGCATCGCGAAACCGGCGCTGAAGATCGTTGTGGTTGAACAGTGCCGCCCCACCACCAAGGTCGTAGGTTTCTCTACAAATCTCTGCGGCGGTTCGAACCATATGGGTACAGGCCATACGCAGGGCCGCGCGGCGTTCAACGGGAATATCGCCCTCAGTTTCTGCGACATCCCAGGTCTGCTCAATTTCATCATGAAGATAGGCCCGGGCAGCGCGGAAGTCTGCCGTCAGCCGCGCGAAAGCCGCCTGGACATTCGTCCGCTCGCTGAGCGTTTTGCGTGAGCCCTGGGGTTTCTTGGCACAGGCGAGTTCGGAGAAGGCTCGCAAAGCGCCTTTCGCGTTGCCGAGCGCGGTGGCCGCGACCCCCAGAGACAGCAGGCCAAACGCCGGAAATTTATACAGGGCGCCGTCGACCTTTGGTTTGTCGGTCACGAGTGACACCGAACGCGCCTTTGGAACCCGCAGGGCTTTCACTTCAATATCGCCCGATCCTGTGCCCTTCAAACCCATTGTGTGCCATGTGTCGATCAGCTCTGCATCGCTTGCGGGAAAGATCATCATGCGCGCATCTGGGCGACCAGACGGAAGGGTTTTCAACTCGTCATTCTCGAAAATCAGCGAGCCACCGCAAAGCCAGGTGCAGTTTGCAGACCCAGACCCCCATTGCCAACGACCGGAAACGAGATAGTGATCGCCATGATCAATGGCTTTGCCCATGGGCGCAAAGACCCCGCCGGTGATCACATCTGGATCAGCATAGATTTCAGCAGCGTGTCCCGGCTCCAGATAAGCCGCATTCATCGCCGTCGTTGCCCCGATCATCACACACCAGGCCGCGCTCGCATTGGCCTCTGCAATCGCTTCGACGACGTCGACAATCTGTCGGGGCGAGCATTCGAGGCCCCCATAGGCCGCGGGCGTGACCAATCGGAAGAAACCAGCCGAGGCAAATCGCTTGGCAATATCTGCTGGCAAACGCCGCGCGTCCTCAATTTCCTGCGCCCGGCTCATCAGCTCGGTGTGAAAACCGTGAGCGGAAGTGAGCAAGGGACTTGGTTCGTGCCGGGTCATGGTTGAACGCTAGCGCATTTATGCGCACGCGCAACTGGTCGCGAGTGATTAGGGTTTCAATATCTTTGAGATCCCCTATGTCGATTGCGGAACTGAACGGAGAGGGCCAATGACCTACACGCTAATCTATCATGCAGGCTGTGGAACCTGTCGCAAAGGCCTTGCCCTGCTGCAGGAAAAAGGGATCGAACCTGAGCTTCGCAAATATATGAACGTCAGCGAGCGCCTGACGGTTGAGGAGCTAAAAGACATCGCCGCCAAGATGGAAGGGGGGTCGCCGCGAGCCTTCCTGCGCGAGAAAGACGCCAAACTTAGCGGCCTTTCGGAAGCAGCCAGCGATGACGAGGTCTTTGCCGCAATGGCCGATAACCCAAAACTGATTCAGCGCCCAATCGGCATTAAAGGTGACAAAGCTGTCCTCGGGCGTCCGAATGAGCGGCTACTCGATTTGCTCTAGAGTACGTTCGGTGAAATTTCACCGATCGGGCAAACGTGTCTTCAATCCCGCTCTGTCATAAGGACCTTTCGCTGCCAAAGGTGCCTTATGCTCGCGCTTCAGATCCTTGCTGCCTCACTGCTTGCCTTGTCGGCGGCCCTTATTTTCATGCCGCAAATCGTGATCTACGGTCCGCGGGCCTTGCCGATGCTGGCCGGAAACGGTCAGGCGCGTTTCATTGGCGGCTTCTTTGTGACAGCGCTCGCCCTGACCGTGTCAGCCCCGCACCTCGGCAGTGCGGCAGCATTCGGCGGCGAGACGGTGCTTCTGGTGGCGATCGACACCTTCACACTGACGTTTGGATTGGTCTGATTTCTTTCGCTGAGTAAGGCTTGACCTTGCCCCATCCGGCGCACTTAAAGGGCGCAATGACCAAATCTTTTACCGGCTATTTCTTTGAAGATTTTCACGTCGGCATGGTGCTCAACCATGCGACACCTCTGACCCTGAGCACAGGCGATGTCAGCCTTTACCGCGCGCTGACCGGCAGCCGTTTTGCGCTGTTCGGCGCGGAAACCTTTGCCAGCGCCAACGGATTTGAGCGCTTGCCGATTGATCCCCTGCTGGCGTTTCACGTGGTTTTTGGGAAGACGGTGCCAGACATTTCGCTCAATGCCGTGGCCAATCTTGGCTATGCCGAGGGCCGTTTTCTGGCCCCGGTCTATCCCGGCGATACGTTGCGTGCGGTCTCTGAAGTGATTGGCGTGAAGCAAAACTCCAATGGGAAGACCGGTGTCGTCTATGTCCGCACGCGCGGCTTCAATCAGGCCGACACGGAGGTCATGTCCTACGTTCGATGGGTGATGGTGAACAAGCGGGACGCCGCGTCTGCCGCCCCCGATACCGTGATCCCGGACCTGCAAAAGGCGGTTCCGGCCTCAGACTTGCCGAGCGACCTGAACTATAGCGGCTGGGATGACACGCTGGCGGGGTCTTCACTGCGCTTCCAGGACTATCAGATCGGTGAGAAGATCAATCATGTTGACGGCATGACGGTTGAGGAAGCCGAACACCAGATCGCGACGCGTCTCTACCAGAACACGGCGAAAGTCCACTTTGATGGCCACAATCAGAAACAGAGCCGTTTCGGCAAGCGCCTGATCTATGGCGGTGTGGTGATCTCGATCGCGCGGGCGCTGAGCTTTAACGGCCTGGCCAACGCCGCAGATATGCTGGCGATCAATGCCGGCACGCATACAGGGCCGCTCTTCGCTGGCGATACGCTTTATGCCTGGAGCGAAGTGCTCGACACGGCAGACCTGAATGACACGGTCGGTGCGCTTCGCTTGCGTCTGGTTGCGGTGAAGGATCAGGATCCGGGCGATTTCGCCCTGCGGGGCGCGGATGGAAAATATGCGCCGGGTGTGTGTCTTGATTTTGACTATTGGGCAGCGATTCCTCGCCGCTAAAGAACGATGTCGATTGAAACGCGGCGCACCCGTCTTGAGGTTCTGGGCGAGCATCATGCGGAGCTGATGCAGCAATATTACGCTGAGAATGAAGCCCATCTCGCCCCCTGGGAACCCTTGCGTCCCGCCGGATACCATACGGCCGCGAATTGGCGGTTTCGGGGACGCCAGGCCGAGATGGATCATGCGCAAGGCAAGTCCCGGCGCTATGTCGCGATACTGAAATCAACCGGTGAGATCGCGGCCATCTGCAACTTTACCGGCATTACCGGCCCGCCCATGCAAGCCTGCTATCTCGGCTATTCGGTAGCTAAGCGGTTTGAGGGCCAGGGCGTGATGTCAGAGGTCGTCTCAGCGGCGGTCGAGCATGTCTTTGCGACGCTCGATCTGCACCGGATCATGGCGAACTACATCCCGGAGAATGCGAGAAGCGGCGCCATGCTGGCGCGTTTGGGTTTTCAAAAAGAAGGCCTTGCCAGATCATATCTGAAAATTGCCGGGCAATGGCGCGACCATGTGCTGACAGCCAAGATCAACCCGCAGCATGAAGCGGATTAGTCTCGGGTGATCTTCAGGATCATTTGTGTCAGGCGGATCGCCTGATCCTGTCCAAAGGCATCGTTATAGCTTGCAAACAGGCGCTTCCAGCCCACATGGATCGCCGGAAGCGTCTCCTGTCCCTTGTCAGTCAGTCTGATTTGCACCTGGCGTCCTTGACCGTGGCGCTCACACAACTCCATTGCCGTGAGTTTATCGACAAAGCGCGTGATCGTGGACGGCGCGAGGCTGAGAATCTCAGCGAGGTCACCGACAAGACTGTCAGGGCGTTCGGCCACCGCCATCAACAGAAACGCCTGACTTGGGGCGAGCCCCAGGGGACGAAAAGCGGCTTCGGCCATGCGGTTGAGATCCCGCTGCAAGCGCGACACGGAGAAGAACAGGCAGCCAGAGAAAAAATCGTCCAGCCGGACATCTGTATCAGTGCTCATCGGGCGTGTCCTCCTGATCTGCTTTGCGTTTGTATATGCAACCAAGCTAAAGATTGCGTATACAGAGTTACGCAGACCTATCGAACCGCCTCCCAATCCCCTATATGCGCACGATGCTCTCTGGCCTGACCCTAATCTCTGTTGCGCTGACCGTCCTCCTGTCCGCCTTTGTGCGGCTGGTTCAGACGATGCAGTTGCGCCAGCGTGTCATGGCGGGGCGGACCAGTGTGCGCGAGCTGTCGGAGCTGTCAGGCATCACCGACGCACGCGATCTGCAGGATATTTTCGGACCGCCCGGCATGAACCGGATCTGGGGCCACGTGACCTTAGCCACAATTGAAGCCAAACGTCGGCTCGCTGGCTATCTGATGGCCGACAGTCGGCTGCACTGGACCTGCATTGCGGCCGGCCTGCTGGCGCTTCTGATCAGTCACTGGATCGTTCAACTTGTCCTGATCGTAGCGGCGCTCGTTCAGATCGGTGCGTGGATTTCGGCCCTTCAACTCCCCAAATAGGGATTTGATCATGTTGATGCACAAGGCTATGAGCACCCAATTGGGACGAGGGACCACGCTATGAGACTGTGGAAAATGAACGGAGCAGGAAACGCGTTTGCGATCTTTGACGCCCGCGATCGCGTGTTCACCCCCACCCCGGAACAATTGCGCGACATTGGTCAGACCCTGAAAGCCGATCAGATCATGTCAATCGAGAGCGACGTGCGTGCTGATGCTTTCCTGCGCATCTGGAACGCGGATGGCAGCGAGGTGAAAGCTTGCGGCAATGGCACCCGTGCGGTGGCGCATTTACTGCTGGAAGAGTCCGGCAAAGACCAAGTCCGCATTCAAACCGAAGCGGACTTGCTGAAAGGCAGCCGGGCCGACGGCGGTCTCGTCTCTGTTGATATGGGCTCGCCCCTGCTGGGATGGGAAGACATCCCATTGTCAGAGAAAATGGATGTCCGCGGTGTAGATCTTAAAATCGGCCCGATCGATAATCCGATCCTGTCTCGACCCGCCGTAGTCTCGATGGGCAATCCGCATGCGGTGTTTTTCGTCGCCGATGTTGACGCGTTCGACATCCCCGCGATTGGCCCCCTAGTCGAGTGGCATCCCACGTTTCCAGAAGGCACAAATGTCGGCTTCGCGCAGATTCTTGATCGCCAAACGATCCGTTTGCGGGTGTGGGAACGCGGCGCCGGGCTCACCAAGGCATGTGGCACGGGCGCCTGCGCTGCGCTTGTCTGCGCCGCGCGTGCGGGCAAGACCGATCGGCAAGCCAAATTGATCCTTGATGGTGGTGAACTGCTTATCAATTGGGACGAGACGACCGATCATGTGATCATGACCGGTCCAGTCGAACTGGAATCTACGCTGGAGATCTAGTTTTCTATTGCTCTTGCAAGGCGCTCGCGCAATATCACTGTCGCGGGGAGAGAAGACCTCGCGCGTGGGGTTTTGGGGATGAAAGCGTTCATCAAATTCATAGCGGCGGCGGCACTGGCCTTCGTGTCGACGCTCTGCGCGTTCGCCCTGTTCGGACAGATTGTCGGCCCGCCCTACTCATGGCCGTTCGAGCTGATGGCGAGCTTTGCCCCACAATTGGCGATTGCCACCTTGATCACAGCAGCGCTCGCGGCGCGGTTTCAACCCAAACTCGCCATTGCCGCCGCAGCGGTTGGCATAGTCGCGGGCTTGCCGATTGTTTCATTTTCCAAATATGAATCGCCAAGTCGAAGCGCCTGCGGGCCGTCGGACTGCCTGACAGTGATCACCGCCAATCTCTGGGGACGCCAGGATGCGATGGAAGCGCTCAGTGAGATTGCAGAGCGCGAAGGCGCGCAGATTCTCGGCCTGAACGAAGTGCCCGCGGAGATGGTGAATGACGATTTCCTGAGTACGTTTCCAGACCATACTCATATCGTCCATGCGGCCTGGGAGAATATGCCCAAGCCGATGGGCGCGCCGATCGCCCTGATTTCCAGTGAACCGCTTGAAGACAGCGAACGTGTGCTGCGCGATGATACGGCGCGACGGGCTTACATCACAGCAGATCTAGGCGGCGACTGGCAGGGCTTGCGTATGGTCGTGGCTCACCCTGTGACCCCCGGCTCCCCAACCGACTTGCGCAAGCGCAACATTCTCCTCGCCGCGGCGGGCGACGCGGCTGAACAATCTGAGAGTTTCGTCTTCATGGGCGACTTCAACCTCACGCCTTGGGCCCCCAAATTCCGGTCGCTCCCGGGGCAACGCGCCGCTGACCCGCGCGGCAGTTTCACCTGGCCTGTCGAGACCCCTGGCCTCGGCATTCCGATTGACCATGTCCTGTTCGATGGCGATCTGGAGCTCGTCGAGACACGGGTCCTGCCGAATATTGGCTCCGATCATCACCCGATCCTCGCCCGCTTCAAACGCAAGCGACAGGAATAAACAGGCCCAGCGCTTGAGTTTCGAGAGGCGAAGCGCGATATCGCTTGAGAAACCTCATGCCCAATTCTCCCGCCGCCCCCAGACCCTCGCAGGTCATCACCCTTGGCTGTCGCCTGAACAGCTATGAAAGCGAGGTCATGCGCGGACATGCCGAGGCCGCGGGCCTTGAGGGCGCCATCATCGTCAATACTTGCGCGGTTACCGCCGAAGCGGTGCGCACGGCGCGGCAAATGATCCGCCGTGCCGCCAAGGACAATCCGGACGCCCCGGTGATCGTGACCGGCTGCGCAGCCCAGATCGACGCGGACATGTTCGCTGAAATGCCGGAAGTGACCCGCGTCATCGGCAACCATGAGAAAATGCAGGCGGAAACCTGGTCACCGGTCGATTTGCTCGGCGGCACCGAAAAAGTCCGCGTCAATGACATTATGTCGGTTGGGGAAACGGCCGGTCACCTGATTGATGGTATGGACGGTCGGGCGCGTGCCTATGTTCAGGTGCAAAATGGTTGCGACCATCGCTGTACCTTCTGCATCATTCCCTATGGCCGGGGAAACTCGCGCTCAGTCCCGGCCGGAGACGTCGTTGCGATGGTGCAGCGCCTCGTCGATACGGGTCATTATGAAGTGGTACTGACTGGCGTCGACCTGACCAGTTGGGGCAGCGACCTGCCGGGCACACCGCAGCTTGGCAATCTGGTGCAAAGAATCCTGAAACTGGTCCCGGATCTGAGACAGCTCAGAATTTCTTCGATTGATGCGATTGAAATGGATGAGGCCTTGTTCGAGGCGATGGGCGACCCGCGGATCGCGCCCTTCATGCATCTCAGCCTGCAGCACGGCGACAATCTGATCCTTAAACGTATGAAGCGAAGGCACAGCCGCGAGGATGCGATTGAGCTTGCCAACCACCTGCGATCAGTTCGCCCGGATCTCGCCCTCGGAGCCGATATTATTGCCGGTTTTCCGACAGAGACCGAAGCGGCCTTTGAGAACTCGCTCGCCCTGATCAAGGATTGCCACATCGCCTTCCTGCACGCGTTTCCGTTCAGCCCGCGCCCCGGGACCCCGGCAGCGCGCATGCCGCAACTGGACAAGGCTCTGGTGAAAGCCCGCGCAGCTGAGTTGAGAGCGGCGGGTGCGGAGGCTTTGATTCACCATCTCCAAGCCCATATTGGCAGCGTTTCCGAGGTTCTGGTGGAGACCGGCCAGCGTGGACGCCTGCCGGACTTTACGCCGGTTCATCTTGAGGGGTTTGCCCATGCTGAGGCTGGACGCCCTGTCCGCGCGCAGATAATCGGGCATGACGGTCAAAAACTGAAAGCGGTGGCCCCATGATCCTGTGGTTCGGCAAGAAAAAGAAAAAAGAAGAGGCGTTGAAAGCGGGCGCCGAGATGGAGGCCCCGGAACTCTCCGCCGAAGAGCTTGCTGCCCAAAAAGCCGCTGAAGAGGAAGCTGAACGCCTGGCGGCAGAAGAGGCCGCGCGCTTGGCCGCCGAGAAGGAAGAGATTGAGCGCAAGGTCGCCGAGGCGAACCGCGCCTGGGAAGAACGCCAGAAACGAGAGGCCGCCGAGGCTGAAGCTGCTGCGCAGAGGCTGGCGGAAGAGAATGCCCGCCGCGCCGAAGCCGAAGCCGAGGCCCGCCGCCAGGCCGAAGCGGCGCGTCTGCAAGCTGAAGCTGAGGCCCGCGCCGCAGAAGAAGCAGCTCGGGCTCAGGCCGAGGCTGAACGGCTTGCGGCCGAAGCTGAGGCCAAAGCTGCTGCGGATGCCGAAGCGGCCCGCCAGGCAGAAGCCGCCCGGGCCGAAGCTGACCGTCTGCGCGCCGAAGCCGACGCCAAACGCCTGGCCGACGAGGCAGCGGCTGAAGCTGCGCGCAAAGCTGAGGAAGACGCGAAACGGGTCGCCGAGGAAGCCGAAGCTGCGCGGGTGGCTGAAGAAGAGCGCCGGGCTGCTCAGGAAAAGGCCGCAGCTGAACTCGCCCTTCTGGAGAAACGCCGCGAAGATGAGAAATTGCGGGCCGAGCTTGCCGCGAAGGAAGCTGAGCGACAGGCAGCAATCGCGCGCGGTGAGCCGGACCCCTATGCCGAGGTCAGGGATCCGGGCTTCTTCACAAAAATCTCGACCGGGCTTGCCAAGTCCTCTTCCAAAATGGGGGAAAGCATTACCGGGCTCTTCACCAAGCGAAAGCTGGACGATGAGGCGCTGGAGGACCTCGAAGACTTGCTGCTGACCTCTGACATGGGCGGCAAAGTCGCCGCCAAAGTCGCCGCAAACATTGCCAAAAGCCGATACGAGAAAGATGTCACCGACGAGGAAATCAAGATCGCGCTCGCCGATGAAATCGAAGCGATCATGACGCCGCGCGAGGAGATCGTCGATTTCTCCGAAGGCTCTCGCCCGCGGGTTGTCCTGTTTGTCGGTGTGAATGGCTCGGGCAAAACAACTACAATCGGCAAGATCGCCTCAAAGCTGAAAGACCAGGGGGCGAAAGCGCTTCTGGTGGCAGGCGATACGTTCCGCGCCGCCGCGATTGAACAGCTGACGGTGTGGGGCCAACGCGCAGGTATTCCGGTTCTTTCGAAAGAGACCGGCGCTGATGCCGCTGGCCTGGTCTATGAGGCGATTGAAAAGGCCAAAGCCGAAGACCTCGATCTTGTCCTGGTCGATACAGCAGGCCGTCTGCAGAACAAAGCCGAGCTGATGGCGGAACTGTCCAAGATCGTGCGCGTGACACGCAAACTCGATCCGGATGCGCCGCATGATGTCATTCTGGTGCTCGATGCAACGGTGGGACAGAACGCCCTGTCCCAGGTTGAAGCGTTTCGCCACACGGCCGATGTGACCGGCATCGTGATGACCAAACTGGATGGGACGGCCAAAGGCGGCGTGCTGGTCGCAATTGCGGAGGCTCACGCTTTGCCGATCCACTTTGTCGGTGTCGGTGAAAAAGCCGAAGACCTGCAGCCTTTCTCGGCGCGCGCTTATGCCCGCGCACTGGTCGGGCTCAGCGATATCGCTGCCGAACCGGAGACCGAGCCTGCATGAGCGCAGACAGCAAAACAGCGCTTCGCGCCGAGATGAAAGCGCTACGCGAAGAACTCGCTGCGCGCGACCCTGATGCCGGCGAAACGCTTGCCGGGAAATTCCCACTGAAACTGTTGGAACGCTACGGCCCCATTGTGGCCGTGTACCTGCCGATCGGTAGCGAGATTGATCCGCGTCCTCTGATGGAGAAACTGGAACAGGCAGGCGCAAAGCTTGCTCTGCCCTGCGTTCTGGACGATGGCAGCATGATCTATCGCCATTATCGGCGCGGCGATCCGCTGGAGGCGCGGCCCTTCGGATTGCTTGAGCCCAATTCGGAAGTCCCCGAAGTGCATCCGACCCTGGTGATCACGCCCCTGCTGGCCTTTGACCGGGCCGGAACGCGGCTTGGATACGGCAAAGGCCATTATGACCGCGCGCTCACCGCCTTGCGGGCGGAGGGGCGGGTCTTTGTCTGTGGCCTCGCCTTTCAGGGCCAGGAAGTGGACCAGGTTCCGGTAGAACCGCATGACGTACCGCTCGACTGGGTGATGACCGAACGTGGCTCCATCCCGCTCTTCATGATGCGCACATTCGCTGAAAGTCAGGGCGACACACCGTAAAGTAAGCCTTTTCTGACAGAACTGGCAGGCATCTTGCTTCGCCTCTGAGTTGAATTTGCTCAGAGACACTCTCGATATGCGCTAGGAGGTTGGGAAAATGCACTGGAGCCTGTTTGCGCTCGCCGCGCTCGCCCTGATCGCTGCGCACAGTCTGAAACTGCCCTACGCGGCCAAAGGACGACTGTCAGCCCTCACTTTCTTTGCGGTTGGGCTAGTGTCCAGCGCGGTCCTGATCAAGGGACTGGCGCATGCAAATGGGATTGGCCGCACGACAGACTTCGACAAGTTCGTCAACGCCGCCACCCTGACCGCTCAGCAGGACCCGGCCCCGCTGATTGTGTTTACTGGCGCCAGCTATTCCCGAAACGGGATTGATCCAGAGCGTCTGACCCTGGCCTTGAAAGAGCGCGGCTACAATTATCGCGTCGTCAGTCTATCGATTGAGGCCGCCTCGATTCTCGAGCGCGATGCGCATCTCAATCAGTTCATGGACGCCATTGGAAGGGCCCCGACCGTGGTCTTTGTCGAAGTCTCGCAAGGGTTCGACGACAAAGTCGCTTACATGTTCGGAAACTCGAAATTTTCCCAGCGCGCAATTGAGCAATTTGACCTGCGCACCACCGCCTGGAGCCTGCTTGGGCTCAGCAATCGGGCTTGCGAAAACACATCGGAATGCGTGAAGGATACAGCCTTCCTTGGCCTTCATTCTGCGTTGAATTTCGTCAGTATCGGCCTGCTTGGCAAAAGTGAAATGGCCCGCGATGCCGAGGCTATTCCAGCTTACGATCCGCAGTTTGAGCCGCGCGAAACCGTCGATCCCACTGAGGCCCTCGAACGCGCTGACATTGTCCCGGTGGAAGGGAAACAATGGATTCGCTCCTATCGGTATCAGCAGCGCAAGCGCCTGCTGGCCGAGGGCGTCGCGCACGTCGCCTATTATCAGCCGCCTCTGCTCGATCAGGCTGAACGCGCTTATACAGAAGGGCTTTGCCGGGGAGAACTGATCGCCCTGCCCTGCATCCATGCCAATGACCCTGATCTGATGGCATCGCTGAACGGCGTTCACTGGTTTGATCGCGGGCACCTGCTCGACAGTGGCACGGCGATCTATAATGCCTGGCTGGTAGATCAGATGATTGCGAGCGGCATTCTGGAGCCGGGCGCGTGATTTTTACAGATGCCATCTTCTTTGTGTTTCTGGCCGTGGTGCTGTCAGTCTACTGGACGCTGAAGCACAAGGAAGGGCGACTTGTTACATTGTTGATCGCCAGCGCCGTATTCTACGGCTGGTGGGATTGGCGCTTTCTGGGATTGATCGGCTTTGTCGTCCTTGTCAGCTGGGCCGTGGCGCTGTTCGCGGCCGGCCGACCGATTGGCAACAAAGTACGGCGATGGGCGCTTATCCTGGGTATCTGTGCCAATCTCAGCGTGATTGCGGTTTTCAAGTATTTTGGCTTCTTCGCCGGGTCAGCTGAAGCCGCGCTCGCCAGTATCGGGATTGAACCGGGTTGGACCGCGCTCAACATCTTGCTGCCCGTCGGGATCAGTTTCTACGTCTTTCAGGCGATCTCTTATATTGTGGACGTGGCGCGCGGAGATCTGGAACCAGAACGCAGATTGCGGCGTGTGGCGCTCTATATCGCCTTCTTCCCCCAGCTTGTGGCCGGGCCGATTGTCCGCGCGGCGAGCTTTTTCCCTCAAATGGAACGGGTCAAGACCTTCAGTGGCGCCCTCGCCTTCGCCGGGTTGCGCGCCTTTGCCCTTGGCTTTGCTTACAAAGCCGGCATCGCGGACAATCTCGCCCCGCTGGTCGACCCGGTCTATGGTGCTGACGACCTGTCTGTGTGGTCGAATAGCGCACTGGTCGGATCAACGCTCGCTTTTGCTGGGCAGATCTATTTCGACTTTGCCGGTTATTCGCTGATGGCGATCGGTGTGGCGCGCTGGTTTGGCTACTACATCCCGAAGAATTTCGACCATCCTTATAGCGCAACTGCTATAGATGAGTTCTGGCGGCGGTGGCATATCTCGCTATCGAGCTGGCTACGCGACTATCTTTACATTCCACTCGGCGGCAATCGCCTCGGCGAGATCAGGACATTGCGCAATCTGATGGTGACGATGTTGCTGGGTGGATTGTGGCATGGCGCGGCCTGGACCTTTGTCTTCTGGGGCGGGTTGCATGGTCTGGCGTTGGTCGTGCATCGGATCTGCTTTAAGGGTCGGGGTGAGCTTGGCTTTGTGATCGGGCTCTGCTTGACGCAGGTGTTTGTGCTGCTCACCTGGATTCCGTTCCGGGCGGAGTCCTTTTCTGATGGCTTGAATATGCTGCAGGCCTTTGCCGGTCTGCGGGCTGGCGGCGCCGAAATGCTTCCGATGGCTGTATGGCTTATCCTGCCACTTCTGGCGCTGGACGCCTGGCTTGGACGCGGGGGTTTGTCCCGCATTTCCCGTGCCGCCATCTGGAGCAGACCGTCCGTCTATTGGGGCGGCTTGGGCTCGCTGGCGGGCATCCTTCTGGCGCTGTACCCGTTGGAGGCTGCCCCCTTTGTCTATTTTCAGTTCTGATCCTCGTGCTGAGGTTGAGCACCCGCATGGATTGCGTTCGTATACGGATTGGGCGATGAATAGGAAAAAGAGGAATGATCGCATGGGCCTTGATCGCCCCCCACGCGCAATAACCATTGACGATGTCGCTGATCGCGCGGGCGTTTCTGCGAAAACGGTCTCCCGCGTGCTCAACAATGAACCCAATGTCCGACCGTCGAAACGGGAATTGGTGCTGAAAGCTTCACGCGAACTCGGGTATCGCCCCAACCCGGCAGCAAGAAGTCTTGCAAGTTCAAAGTCTTTTCTGATCGCCCACCTGCATGATAATCCCGTGCCGGAATATGTGACCGCGCTGAATACCGGAATTTACAATGCCTGTCGGGCAAACGGCTTCTTCCTGTTACCCGAAAAAGTGGATCTGGATGCGCCAGACCGAATGGACCGGTTGCAAACCTTCCTGATGACCTCTCGCGCCGATGGCGTGGTCCTATCTCCGCCGGTTTGTGATGACATGGAAATCCTTGCCCTGTTGCAAGCCACCAACACACCCTATGCGAGTATCTCCCCGGCCAGACAACCAGTCCAGACCCCCGTTATTCGCCAGGATGACCGTCAGGCCGCCTATGAGATCACCCAGCACTTGCTTGATTTTGGACATACGCGGATTGCGTTGATCGCGGGGCCGGCAGGCCACAATGCTTCGACCAAACGCTATGACGGATATTGCCAGGCGCTTGAAGATGCCGGTATCGGCTTTGACGAGACACTGATTGTAAGCGGAGACTATTCCCTGAGATCCGGACTGGAAGCGGCGCGGCTCCTGATCGCGCTCGATCCACGACCGACAGCGATTTTCGCGACCAATGATGATATGGCGGTTGGTGCCATGACCACCGTGATGGCCAGCGGGCTGACCATTCCGAAGGACATATCGATTGCCGGGTTTGACGATACGCGCCTGGCCTCTGCGGTCTGGCCGGCCCTGACAACCATTCGGCAACCGCTGGAGTTGATGGCGAGCAAAGCCGCGGAACGCCTCATGTCTCCTGACGATGCTGCCCCGCAAGAAAGTGTCTTCGATTTCGAACTGATCGTGCGCGCTTCGACCGGTCCGGTTCCTTCCAAATAGAAGAGCAGCGTTACGCGACGATCACGCGTGCGCCTCTTGATCAAGCAGGCAGAGGCGCGCAAAGTTCGACTAGAACCAGATAGATGGGTCGACTTGGAGGGCGCCGTGATAAAACGCATCGGACTAGGCCTTGGCGCATTCGTGCTGCTGCTGGTCGCAGTTTTGCTGATCAGAACCTTCAACTATGGCGGGCCGCACCGCGGCGCAGACATTGTTGAACTTGATCCGGCACCGAACATCAATGTCGAACGGGCCGCCGCGCGCCTTGGCGAGGCGATCCAGTTTCAGACGATTACGCTGACGGCAGGTGACCCGCGTCCGGGCACCGAAGGCCCATGGCTCGAAATGCGGGACTGGATGGAGGCGACCTACCCTGCCTTTCATGCCGCCGCGACGCGCGAGATTGTTCCCGGCGGGTATACGCTCCTGTTTACCTGGCAAGGCAGCGACACGGCGCTGGATCCCCTGCTGTTAATGGCGCACCAGGACGTGGTGCCTGTCAACATGGGCACGCAAAGTGATTGGGAGGCACCTCCCTTCGATGGGGTTGTGCGGGACGGCTATGTCTATGGTCGCGGCACGATCGACGACAAGGGGTCCATGGTCGGATTGCTCGAGGCCCTTGATGCGCTGGCCCGAGATGGGTTTCAGCCGCAGCGTACAATTTTGCTGATGCTGGGTCATGATGAGGAAGTCTCCGGGTCGGGTGCCTCCAGCGGCGTGCAATTGCTGAAAAGTCGCGGTGTATCGCCGGTCATGGCCCTGGATGAAGGCTTCATGGCGGTCGAGGACAACCCCTTAACAGGCGGCACGGTGGGATACATTGGCGTTGCTGAGAAAGGCTATGTTACGTTCGAGATTACGGTCTCCGCGGAGGGCGGTCATTCTTCGACCCCGCCGCGCAATTCAGCAACGGTTCGCCTCGCCAGAGCACTGGTTGCGCTTGATGAAAATCAGATGCCCGCCGATCTCGACTATCCGCTTGTGGCCGGCCTGTTCCGATCAACAGGTCATGAAATGCCGTTCGCGCAACGCATGGCGTTTGCCAATCAATGGTTGTTTGGCGGCTATCTGAAAAGCGTGTTGTCGAATGTCCCAGCGGCCAATGCGATGATCCGGACAACCACCGCGCCAACCATGCTGGTCGGCTCAGCGAAGGAAAATGTTCTGGCGCAGCGGGCCACAGCCATTGTGAACTTCCGTATTCACCCACGAGACACCGAAGAGGATATTCTCAATCACATCAAACATGTGACCCGCGACATTGAGGGACTGGAAGTCAAATATGGACGCACCGGCATTCGCGGCGCCGGGGCATCAAATGTTAGCCCGATGGACAATAAGGCCTATGCTGTCCTTCAGGCGATTGCGAGCGACGTTACAGATGGCGCCCCGGTTGCGCCTGGCCTCGTGCTCGGCGCGACCGACGGACGCTATGCCGAGGCCATCACAGACAGTGTTTATCGGTTTATGCCCGCGATCATGACGCCGGACGAACTGACGGGCTTTCACGGTACGAATGAGCGGATCTCGGTGGAGAATGTCGGACGTCTGGCACGTGGCTATGCCCAACTCGTGCTGGCCATGGACAAGTCCGAATAGTACCGGGCGATGAGTGCAGCGGAGCCGGCATCTCTGATCCAGCGCGTTGAGGCGCTTGCCCACTCACGCTGGCTGTTGCCGGTCTTGCTGGTCATTGAGATCGCCGAGACAACCTTTGTTCCCTTGCCCTATGAAGCCCTTTTCATCGCCCTGTGCGCCGCAGCGCGAGACCGGATTTGGGTTTTCGTCGCCGTCACCATGTTGGGCAGTGCGATTGGCGGGTCGATCCTCTATCTGCTCGGCATGTCCTTTGCCGAGTCCATTGCCGCCATGTTTGGTGCTGAGGCGGCATTGGTTGAACTGACCGCAGTCTTCGCAGAACGCGGTGCATCCTTCATTATGTTGGGTGGGACAACGCCCGCGCCCTCCTATCTGATCAATCTCGCGGCTGGTGCAAGCGGCTATCCTTATCTCGCCTTTCTGTCCCTGTTCTCAGCGAGCCGCTTCATCCGTTTCGCGCTCCTGGGATTGCTGATCTATTATTTCGGCGACGAGATCGCCGGTTTCTGGAAGCGTTTGCCGAAATGGCTGCGCTGGGTCCTGAGCCTTCTGATCGCAGCGGCACTGGTCTACTGGTTCGTATCCGGGTTCGTTTAGCACGCCCGCCGGATCGCACTTATAGCTAATGCGGTGTTACCGCACGCGGCAAAATCTTAATGCCCCGCTGAGGCCGGATTTAAACACTCTCATTTAACGGTTGTCAGGAACCTAGAATGGGCCTCGATATGCCGACTGATATTCATAAACTCAAAGAAACCGCGATCTTCTTCGCTATGGTCGTTGCCACAGCGCTGGCACTGTCCTTCATCGTTGCGGTTGTGATGTATAATTTCGGCGTGTCCGATCATTCTCAGAAATATCTTCTGACCAGCGTCTACATCTCTGTCTGTGTCGGTTTGCCGGTGGCGATCATCGCCTCGCAGAACCAATTCCGTTTGATGATGCATCGCGACCCTCTGGAGACCCTGGCGACGCGAGACGGTCTGACCGATCTGCTCAGCCGCCGCTATTTCCTGCAAGCTGCCAATCAGCAAATCCAGCGCATGCAGCGCACGGAAAAGATGGCCGGTGTGATCGTGTTCGATATTGATGGCTTCAAGGATATCAACGACAAGTTCGGCAACGCCATGGGCGACAAACTCCTGATGGCGGTGGCAACGTTGGCACGCGAAGAATTGCGCAGCCGTCAGGATCTGATGACCCGCTGGTGGGGCGACGAGTTCGTGATCATGCTGCACGCGACCACGCCTGAACTGGTGCGCCTGGTGTCGGAGCGTGTTCGCAAGCGGATCGATGAAACGCCGATCATGCTTGGCGACAATGAGGTGAAGGTCACCGCCAGCTTTGGCTTCGCTGTCTTGTCCAAGTATGACACTTTGGAAGGGGCTATGGGCCGCGCCGATGAAGCGATGAAGCTGGCGAAATCCGAAGGCAAGAACACCGTCCGCACCTGGTCGATTGCGCAACTGGCAAGCTAGAGCGAGGCTCGACGTGGCGGCGCGCTAAAGCTCCGCCACAATCGCATCCGTCATTTGCGACGTGGACAGCGATCCGCCAAGATCTGCCGTCCGCGCGCCATTTTCCAGGGCTTTACCAACCGCTGAAAACACGCGGTCTGCTACCTCCGGGCGCCCCAGTGACCACCGCAAAGCCATTTCCAGCGACAGGATCGTGGCACACGGATTGGCTCTGCCTTGACCGGCAATATCGGGTGCTGAGCCATGTACAGGCTCGTAAAGCCCGGGCGTGCCCTCCTTGCCCAAGCTGGCCGACGGCAGCATGCCGATTGATCCGGTCAGCATCGCGGCGGCGTCGGACAGAATATCGCCGAACAGGTTGCCAGCCAGGATCGTGTCAAACTGGGTCGGCGCGCGGACAAGCTCCATCGCGCAGGCATCTGCATACATGTGGCTGAGCTCAACGCCAATCCCTTCCTCAGCATGCAGCGCGGTGACAGTCTCCCGCCAGAAGAGGCCAGATTCCATGACATTAGACTTTTCCGTCGAACAGACCCGGCCTTGTCGGCCTCTGGCAATGTCAAAGGCAACACGGGTGACACGTTCAATTTCACCGGCTGTATAGCGCGAGGTCTCAAACCCGAAACTCTTCTCGCCGATGCCCCGCTCAATCCCGCGCGGTTCGCCGAAATACACCCCGGAGGTCAGTTCGCGCACAATCATGATGTCGAGCCCTTCGACATGCTCGCGTTTGAGCGTCGAGGCATCGACGAGGGCCGGAAAACAGAAGGCGGGCCGCAGGTTGGCGAACACATCCATCCCCTTGCGCAGCTGCAGCAGGCCCATTTCGGGGCGCAAATTACGTTCCACGTCGACCCATTTCGCACCCCCGACTGCGCCGAGCAAAACCGCGTCGCTTGACTTGGCCATGACCAGCGTCTCGACGGTAAGGGGCTCGCCATTCGCATCGATCGATGCCCCACCGACCAGGCCGGTTTGAAAGGCCAGGTCCGGGGCCACGATCTCGGCAACGCGCCGGGCTTCCGCGATCACCTCAGGCCCAATG
Organism: Henriciella sp.; assembly: GCA_030066975.1. Lineage (GTDB taxonomy): Bacteria > Pseudomonadota > Alphaproteobacteria > Caulobacterales > Hyphomonadaceae > Henriciella. Next base: position 330,835 of record JASJAO010000002.1, read on the forward strand.
CCGTCGCCGGGCAGGAGAAGCAAAGTCTGCGTCATGGCGTTTTACCTTATGGGTTAGACGTCGCGCGTCTCACGAACCTCGTGGGCGCGAAGGGAGCGTTCCAGGAATTTCACGTCCTTTAGCGCTGCCCGCCAAGGTTCCATATGCGACATCTTGAAATGGGCCTCAAGCGTCTCCCAACTGTCCCACCGCTCCAGCACGCGCATGATGTGCGGGTCGAGGACATCAATGGCGTAAGTGTAATCGATACAGCCACCTTCGGCTCGGCTCGCTTCAATCTGTGCCGTGGCCGCGCCGCGCACGCGCTCAAAGTCGCCGGCATGCTGCATCCGAACATACCCTTCGACAACAATCATAGCGGCAGCGGCTGCGGCTCGGCATCATACATCCGAACTTGCAGATCTTGCGGGCCGATCTCCGAGAGCGCCTGTCGAAACACCGCCATGTGCGGTTCGGCAAAATGCGCCTGCAGTGCGGCAAGGTCTTTCCAGCGTTCAATGATCCGCAGCAGGTCGGGGTCCAGCGCGTCTCGGCTATAGGCGTATTCGATACATCCAGCCTCCTCCCGGCTCGCCAGGATCATGGCCTCCATTGCTGTGAGCGCCTGATCCCAGGCATCGGTCGGAATGCGCGCGCTGCCTTCAACAATAATCATCGTCTTGCATTCACATTCAGCATCAGCGTTTCTGCGACATCCGCTTCATGGCGCTGATAGGACAGGTTCAAAACCGTAGAGCCTCTTCCGGCCCCTTCAAACGTGAACACCTGCATACCGCCGCTGCCGACCAGACCTTCTGGCGCGGGGTCGGCGACATAGTCTTCGGAGACCAGAGTGATGATCGACTCGTCTGTCCCATCGAGGAGATACCAGAAATAGCCAGTGGTCGGATTGCTTTCCAGGCGCACCACCACCGTGCCGCCCCTGCGGATATTGATATCGGTACCGGTCGACGGGTTGGTAAGCGTCTGCACGGGCGCTGCCCCCTCCAGACCACGTACCTCCGGTTGGGTGTTCAGCACGTCCTGTGCACAGGCGCTTAGACTCAGTACCGCTGCAGCCAGTAGCCAGTGTTTCATCCTATAGTCTCCAACCAGGGTGTTGTGAGTTTACGCTGCGCTTCAAAACGCTCAATGTCCGGTGCGCGCTGTAAAGTCATGGCGATATCATCAAGACCATTCAGCAGTTTGTCCTTGCGACCGGGGTCAATCTCGAACCTGTAATCGGTGCCATCCGGCCCGGTCACCGTCTGATGTTCCAGATCGATTTCAAACACACTGTTGCCGCCACCCGCCTGCTCGGCAAGCTTTTCGCAAATCTCCTGCGGAAGACGCAGGGCTAATATGCCGTTCTTGCCGCTATTGTTGAAGAAAATGTCGGCATAACTCGGTGCGATGACGCAGGTTATGCCCTGATCCAGAAGCGCCCAGGGCGCATGCTCCCGAGACGAGCCGCAGCCAAAGTTCTCGCCCGCGATCAAAACGCCAGCGCCTTTATATTTCGGCTTATTGAGGACAAAGTCGGGGTTCATCGACCCGTCCGGCAAAGTCTTCAACTCGTGAAACAGGCCTTCAGCCAGGCCGACACGTTCGGTGGTTTTCAGGAACTGTTTGGGGATGATCATGTCGGTGTCGACATTGGCCATCAGCTTGCCTTTGTCGGTCAGCGGGGCAGCGGTTGTGCGTAATTTGGTGAAGGGTTTCATGATCCTGTCCTAGCGCGGCGTATGATGAATGAACAGCGTCGGGATTCCAAGCGTTCCGTTTCTCAAGGTGAAGACCTCACTGCCCGGCTTGCGTCCGGTGCGGATTTCGCTGATGTCCAAACCGGCTTGGGTCAGTCGGTCATGTGCCGCTCTTAGATCGTCTACAGCCCAGGTTGCACCCCAAATTTCATCCGAAGCGGACGAATCATGGTCCTGATCGAGACGATGAATGACTTCCAGGGTCAGCCCGCCGACACGGAAGAACAGAAACCGCGTCTTCCATTGCGGCGCATTGCGATCAAGCGCGAACCGTAATCCGAGTCGCGCGCCATAGAACGCGACCGCTCTTTCGGGGTTTGGTGTGTTGATAACCAGATGATCAAGTCCCGATACGGAACCCATAATCTGATCAACGGGCCGATCGAGTGAATCATTTCGTTCTAAAACGAAACTCTTTATCCCCGCAGCTGCCTCATCGGGTATTCGGAATCGCGACCACGACGTCCAGGATTGGGTTTTGAGGTCAACACTGGTCCCCGGCGAAATGTCACTCGGACTCAAACCGCGCCGTGTCATAAGATGATGATCCGCACCCAGATCATCGCTTTGATAGACCAATGTCGACAGCCGCGGTCCCGATTGCGTTAAGTCTCGTATACTGTCAGCAACCGATCCTGACCCGCTCGGCGCCATCAGTTCAAGACAGGTATTGCCGGCATGAAACAGGGCTGTCGCCGCGCCGTCCGCATCCGTCTGCCAGACTGGATCAGCGCCCATTACGATGGTATAGTCTTCCATGCCTTGCTCAATGTCAGGACACAGCAGGACGACGTGATCCAACGCAGTGATCATGCACGAAACTCCTCTAGGCGCTTCTTCTGTTGGCCCGCAGCATCAAAGTTGGAGGGTGACAGCCAGGCCTGAAACGCAGCCTTGATCGCAGGCCAATCTGCGTCTGTCATCGCGAACCAGGCGGTGTCGCGATTGGTACCCTTCACCACCATGTCATTGCGAAACACGCCTTCAAACTTGAAGCCGAAGCGTTCGGCCGCCCGCCGTGATGCGGCGTTGTCATTGTGACACTTCCACTCATAGCGACGATAACCGAGCTCATCGAACACATGGGATGCCATCAGATACATGGCCTCCGTCGCTTCCCGGCTGCGTTTGAGCTTTGATCCAAAAGCCACCGCGCCAACCTCAACACTGCCATGCGATTTGCGCAGGCGCATATAGCTCGACATGCCGAGGATGTCCCGGGACTGCGCCTGCCGAATGACCATGATGGCCCAGCCCAGATGATCTGCTATCGCGCCGAAGCGGTCCCTGAAATCCATTTCATCCTTGTACGGACCATCAGGCATATAGCGCCAGATCTCATTATTCTTGCGACCGCTTACCGCGTCGGTTAGACCTGTAAGATGCACATCACAATCAATGGGTTCCAAAACGGAATATACTCCCGGCAGTGGCCACTCACCCGGCGCAGCGCGCGGCGTCCAGTCTTTCAGGCTCACCCAATCACTCCGCTGATCGCGGCGCGGGCTGCAAGGTACGGGCTCATTAAATGCGTGCGGCCGCCGCGGCCCTGGCGACCTTCAAAGTTCCGGTTGGACGTTGAGGCGCAGCGCTCACCCGGGGCGAGAATGTCGGGGTTCATGCCAAGACACATGGAACAGCCCGGCTCGCGCCATTCAAATCCAGCGGCGCTGAAAACTGTATCCAGGCCTTCTGATTCAGCTTGCGCCCGCACCAGTCCTGATCCCGGTACGACCATGGCGCGCACGCCATCAGCCACCTTGCCGGTCTTCGCGACCTCAGCAGCTGCTCGCAAATCTTCGATCCGGGAATTGGTGCACGATCCGATGAAGACCCGCTGGATTGGTGTCCCGGCAATTCTCTGACCCGCTTCAAGTCCCATATAGTCGAGTGCGCGTGTCGCAGCCGAGCGCTTGATCGGATCTGTCATCTGAGCCGGATCAGGCACCTTTCCAGACAGAGCAATCGCCTGTTCCGGACTGGTGCCCCAGGTCACGGTCGGTTCAATATCTGCCGCGTTGATATGGACGACCTCGTCCCATTGGGCATCGTCGTCGGAATAGAGCGTGCGCCAGTGCTTCTCCGCGAGTTCCCAGGCACCGCCTTTCGGTGCGGCCGGACGCCCACGCACATAGTCAAACGTGACCTCGTCCGGCGCGATCAGGCCTGCCCGTGCCCCGCCTTCAATCGACAGATTACAGAGCGTCATCCGCCCCTCCATCGACAGGGCGCGGATGGCTTCCCCGCGATACTCCATCACATAACCGGTGCCACCCGCGGTCCCGATATGCGCGATCAGGTGCAGGGCGAGGTCCTTGGCGGTGACCCCTTCATTCAGGCGTCCAGACACTTCGATCGCCATATTTTTCATCTTGCGGGCCCGAAGCGTTTGTGTGGCGAGCACATGCTCGACTTCGCTCGTGCCAATGCCATGCGCCAAAGCCCCAAAAGCCCCATGCGTCGAGGTATGACTGTCACCGCAGACAACCGTCATGCCAGGTTGTGTACGCCCCTGCTCTGGCCCGACCACGTGGACAATGCCGTTGCGCAACTCCCCCATCGGGAAGAACTCGATGCCGTGCTCTTTGACGTTTCTTGTAAGCGCCGTCAGCTGGTTGCGGGCCGCCTCATCCCTAACACCGGCGAGGCCCAGCGCCTGGTTCTCTGTAGGAGTATTGTGATCGGCAACGGCCAGTGTGAGATCAGGTCGGCGCACAGCCCGTCCTGCCGCTTTCAGACCTGCAAAAGCCTGCGGCGTTGTCACTTCATGGATCAGGTGCAGATCGATATAAAGCACCGCTTCGCCCGTGGCGGCGTCCTCGCCAACCAGGTGAGCATCCCAGATCTTGTCGTACAGCGTCTTTCCGGTCATCGGTTCCGTCTCTTGTTTTGAGCGTAAACACCATGCTCAGCAGGTTCGCGCAAGCGTACAATCGTCGCTGAGCGCACGAGAATGACCACGGGCACTACAGTTTGGAACATTTGCATGCACAACAAAAAGGCCGATCACCTGGTGACCGGCCTCCTTGCTTACCTGATTTGGGCAGTCTGCCCGGGTCAGACTAGTTACAGTTACACGGGGCGCCGACGTTCAGGACGACGAGGCTGGCGCGAACGGTTTCATAACGGGTCGCATTGGTGACGGTTTCCTTGACCGCGTTCACGCGGCGATACTCAATCGGCTGGATGATCGTGCGGACCACGGGCTGATAGATATCACGCTGTGTCACAGCTTCGAAATAGGTCTCGGAACGCTCCTCAACATAGTCCTCGGTGACCTGTGGGATATAGTTCACGACCGTATCCGGAACCGACACGTCTTCGACAATACCGCTGAGAATTTCCTCTTCGTAGCGGGTGTCATTGGTGATGGTCTCTGTGCGCTCATTGACCAGTACATTCTCGACCGGCTGAATGGTTGTCACCACGACCGGTTGGATGATGTTACGCGTCACCTGGTCGATATAAACATCCTCAACCTCCAGAACCGTCCGCTCAGTAACCTGTGGAATGATCGTCTCGAGCAGATCTGGCGCGACGTCCGTTTCAACGATGAGCGGCAGACGCTCTTCTTCGTAACGGGTGTCTTCGGTGATCGTTTCCGTCGTACCACGCAGGATCTGACGTTCAATCGGCTGGATCGTGGTCCGGGTCAGCGGCTGATAGACATTCCGCGTCCGGACGTAGGGTACGATTGTCTCGGTGATCTGCTCTTCGGTCACTGTGGTAACGTCTTCTGTCAGCGTTTCGATTGTCTCCGGGATCGGCTGCGCGCGGCGATCCAAAGGCGCCCGTACTGTCTCATAGCGGGTTTCGTTGGTAATCGTCTCGGTCACCGGGCGCACAATACGGCGCTGAACTGGCACAACTGTTGTCCGCTCAATCGGCTGGATCACGTCACGCTCTGTAATCACATCGTAATAGGTCTCAGTGATTTCTTCGGTGTTCTCGACCGTAACCTGAGGAATGTAGTTCTCGACCAGCGTTGGCACTTCATCGCGCTCGATGATTACCGGCAAGCGGTTTTCTTCGTAACGCATGTCTTCAGTAACGTCCTCGACACTGCCTTGCAGGATCCGACGCTCAATCGGCTGGATCAGCGTGCGCTTGACCGGTTGAATAATGTCGCGGCGGCTAACCACGTCGACATAAGTTGTTGTTTCTTCAATCTCGGTCCGCGTCTCGATCTGCTCATCAAGGTTTTCACAGCAGAGCGTGGTTTCGATCGCCGTCTGCGATCCGCCCATATAACGCACGTCTGTGTTCGCATCAGGTGCCCCGGCCTGGGCAATGATGTCGCGGATTTCAGCATCCGTTAGCGAACGGTCTGAAGTATCAGCACCGGTGATTTCGTAGCGCTCCCCAGCGGCGGCTTTATCATAGCTCGATTTATCGCCATCTGCGAACGCCGCAAACGGAAGTGCCACAGCAGCGACCATTCCGACGATAAGCGTCTTTGTTTGTCTCATATCCACCTTCCCCTAAGTCTGGCTTCGAAGCCAAAAGGTTATTTTTGTTGCGCCCCGAACCATTTCGAAACAGCAACAAAATGCGACGCAATATTCGCGCCTCTCGTTTCGTATATGTAATGAAAACAACGCGTCCAAACAGATTCACCCAGAGCGGGAATCGCTTCGAATAGCGCTCGCTTGTTGAATCTGAGGTCAGATTCGACCTGAAAAGCCGCTACGTTAACGATAGAATCTCAGTGATGATCGCAGCAGTGCGCAGGCCCACAAGACTGGCAGCGCAGACAAGAAACCCCAGCGCAGAGGCACCGGGGTCATTCGGAACTTTTTACAGTTGGGGTCGGCGTTAGGCCTCGCCGTCGCCTTCTGCAGCAGCCGCTTCTTCGGCTGCGGCGGCCTTGGCTTCGGCGGCTTTCGCTTTCTCCAGCGCAATGCGCTCTTCAGCGGCTTCCTCGCGGCGTGCCACCTTCGCGGCATCCCGCTGACGGCGCAGTTCGGTTTTTGAAGTGGTGATTTCGGTGGTCTCAATGCCACGACCGCTGGTCCGCTCTGCGATGCGTGCAGACTTCCCGCGGCGATCGCGCAGATAATAAAGCTTGGCGCGGCGCACGCGGCCCTTGCGCTTGACTTCGATGCTTTCGATCATTGGTGAGACAACCGGGAACACACGCTCGACGCCTTCGCCGAAGGAGATTTTGCGGACGGTGAAGCTCTCGTTCAGGCCCTTACCAGCGCGCGCAATGCACACACCTTCGTAGCGCTGGACGCGCTCGCGGTCGCCTTCCTTGATCCGCACATTCACAGACAGGGTGTCACCTGGTGAAAATTCCGGGATGTTCTTACCAGCGGTGACGCGGGCAACTTCTTCAGCTTCAAGCTGTTCAATCATGTTCATCGTCCGTCTCCGACGCTCGTGAATGGGGTCCGTTGAGGAAAGCCGCCCATAAATCGGGACGGCGGGCTTTTGTCAATGCCTTGCTCTGCTGATTCCGCCAGGCCGCGACCTTTTTATGATCGCCGGATGTCAGTACCGCAGGTGTTGCATGGCCTTCCCAGTCGCGGGGCAATGTATATTGGGGATATTCAAGCAGGCCATTGGCAAAGCTTTCGTCTTCAATCGAGGCCTGATTGCCTGCCACATCGGGAAGCAGCCGCAGGGTCGCCTCCAACATCGCCATGGCCGCAACTTCGCCGCCGGCCAGCACGAAATCGCCGAGGGAGACTTCAACCATATTGCGCGCGGCGATGACACGCTCGTCCAGCCCCTCGAATCGTCCACAAAAGAAGATGAGCCCGGGGCCTTCCGCCCAGTTGTGTGCCATAGACTGAGCGAAGGGCCGCCCTCTGGGGCTCGGATAGATGATCGGGCGGTCAGACCCGGTCAGACTGTCAATCGCATTGGCCGCAATATCAGGGCGCAAAACCAGTCCCGCACCGCCACCGGCAGGTGTATCATCGACCTGACGATGTTTGCCGCGCCCGAACGAGCGCAAGTCAACGGTTTCAAGTGACCAGAGCCCATTCTGGCGCGCGCGTTCGAGGATCGACACGCCCAGCGGGCCGGGAAACGCGTCCGGATAAAGCGTGATAATACTTGCAGCAAAGGCCATGCGGGCAGCCTTAGCGGTTTGAACGCCCTCTGCCTATCCTATCGACAGCGCCAGGATGCGTGAAATGACCGATCGCGGGAGACCGCTCTGCTCGGCGAGGTCTGCGAAGGCTGCGTCGACTTTCTTCAGTGCCGTCTTGCTGGTGGCCGAGGGTTTGTCCAACACGCCTTCGCGCATCAAGGCCGCACAGACATCTTTTGACGTGATCCAGCCATCATAGCCGGAGAAGCGCAGAAAGTATTGCGCGGTCGCGCCGCCGAGCCGCGCCCCATGCTTGCCCAGATAGGCGAGAAGGCCAGCTTGGTCATCTGCTGGCCATTGCGCCAGAAAAGCGCCGAAACTGCCATACTGCTTGATCGTCTCGACGATGAACCGGGCATTGTCGATGGTTGCTTTGATCTTCTGTCCATTCCGGACAATGCCCGGATCTGACAAGAGCCTGTCCATGTCTTCATCTGAATAGAAAGCGACGCGGTGCGGGTCGAAGCCGTCAAAGGCCGCTTCAAATCCCGGCCATTTATTGCGGATGACGGTCCAGTTAAACCCGGCGCTGAACACAGCCTTCGTCATCTCAGAAAAGTAATGACTGTCCGCGATCGCGGTCAGGTCCGCTGTGAGATGCTCATTCGCTGCCTTGTCGAGTACAAGTTCTTCACCGCCATGATGTTGCGCCGCAAGCGCAAGGATTTCACTGAAATTTCTCAAAAGTCTGACCGGTCTGGTTAATGGTCGGACGAGTATCGTTAACCCGCACGCTGCAGGCAAGGCGCCGGACAAGACAAAAAGGGCGACCCGGTTCGGGGTCGCCCTAATAACTCTGCGCTGCAACCAGGCTTACTTGTTGTAGACGCTCTTTTTCCGGAAATGGACAGCCAGCAGGTAATAGACCACAGCGCGATACTTCGCGCGGGTGGACTTGCCATACTGTTCCATGACAGCCTCAATCCCCTCGTCCAGCTTTGGCGTATCTTTCAGGCCCAGCTTCTTGATCAGAAAATTCTTCTTCACCGTCGCCAGTTCTTTTGGATCGCTCGCCGACACTGTCGAGGAGTCCCGGTTATAGATCGATGGGCCGCAGCCAATGGTAACTTTCTTAAGGAATGCCATGTCAGGTTCAACACCGCACTTCTCTTTCAGATCCTTGGCATATTTGGCGATCAGATCGTCGCGTTTGCTCATCTCGGTCTCTCCTAATGAGTCGATTCTTTACTCTACGCGCAGACGCTGCCCGATTTAGATTTGTAAATCAACGGTTTGGAGTCAGGCCAAGCGGTCAACTGATGTCCTGGCCATCAATCTGGCAGACTCCGGCGCGATAATTTCCAACCGTTCGGATGACTTCTTCGCCATCTGGCTCAACGCGAACGCCGGAAACGAGACTTTCCAGAACCCGCTGTACCAGGCCGTCGAGACGGGTGACGACATAGCAGTCAACGGTGGGCTCTGCATGCGGATTGCCGATGCCGCTATCATCGGTCAGGAACAGGTAGCGCCCGCCGGTAATCTGAGCCATGCCGCGCATCAGAAACTCGGCTGTTTTGTCGACGCCGCTGGCTGCGAGCGGCACGATATGGATGCCGCGTGTTCGGGAGATCAGGCCGCTATCCCAGGTCTCTGGAATATGTTCGTCATGCGGCGGCGCGTCAGCCACCAGCATGTTCACTTTCACCGCATCGTCCCGCCAATCGAACTTTAGCCCGGCTGAAAGCGCGTCATGCATGGCCTCCGGGAAGTCTCCGCCTCCGCGCGCGGACTGGTCGGCGAGTTCCGCCTCAAAGGCCGATAAGTCATCGGTAAACGGGTAGTCCTTCACCACATAGGCATCGCCTTCGTCGCGATAGACGATGAAGCCGGCGCGAATATCCAGTTCTGAATTCGACTCGCGCACCCGTTCCAGAATGCCGAGCAACTCAGCCTGCAGATAAGACATCTCATCGCCCATCGACCCGGTCGCGTCGATGGTCAGCAGAAGGTCGAGCTTCTGTACCGTTTTGATGTCTTTGGAGAGATCAAACGTGACAGTTCCTCCAAGATCCAGGCGCTCTTGAGACAGGCGGTGGGTGATCTTTCGCGCGCCATCGGAGGCGACGGTAATCTTCATCCCGGCCTCGATCACATCATAGCTCGGATAGATATAGGCCATACCATCGGCGCCGGTGCGCAGGGGGAACATCGGGTCGCCCTCCGCCGTCGTCAGCGAAATTTTGGCGAGCGGGACCGGCTTTCCCAACCGGTCCACAACTTTGATCCCGATACGGCGATTGGCATCGACATAGGGAAGTTTCTTGCCGGAGAGCTCGTCTTGAAGAACCTTGTCGAGATAGGCCTTGTAGAGATCCGGGTTGAGGACATCATCATAGTCGCCCGCCGTGAGCAGACCCGCTTGCGGTTCGGGCTGCTCGACTTCAGGCTCGATCGAGCGATCTTCCTTGAACTCAGACAGTGCCCGCTCCGTGGGGCTCGCCGTTTTCAGCGACCGGCTGCCGGTGACCACAACCTCGTCAGCCATAGCGCCAGCCTCAGCTGCGACTGCCCCTGTGTCTGATCTGATCACCGGAGGTGGCGGCGGGGCCGGAGGAGGCCCTGGCGGTGACGGCGCCACCGGCTCTCCCCCTACATCCGCAGATCCGACTTCGGACCCGGCGGCCTCACCCGAAGTCCCCGACGTGGTTTCACAACCCGCCAGTATGATAAGCGCGGCACCGGCCACTCCCATTGATCGAAAAGTCGGTTTCATCGCGCGTCTCCCAAATGACATGAAAGACATAAAACCATACGGTTTGAGGCGTAAACATGACGCCGGTAAGAGAATTCGGTGTCAGGCCTCAGAAACGTCGTCCAACAAGGGCACAACTTTCAGACCGGTGATCTGGTTGCGGGTTTTGCGAACAATATCAAACCGATGTCCGTGGAAAGCGAACCGTTGGCCGGGTTCAGGAATGGTCTGGGCCTCATGAATCACCAGTCCGGCAATGGTCACAGCCTCTTCATCCGGCAGCTCCCACCCTGTCGCGCGATTGAGATCACGGATGGTGACCCAACCTTCAACATAGACCGCGCCATCGCCTTGTGGGCGCACGCCCTGGACGACGACATCATGCTCATCACGAATGTCGCCGACGATCTCTTCCAGAATGTCTTCCAGGGTGACGAGACCTTGCAGCGCGCCATACTCATCCACGACAAGGGAGAAGTGGCTGCGTTGCTTGAGGAACAGGTCGAGCTGGTCTTCGACACGCGTGGTTTCCGGAATGAACCAGGGGTCACGGCAGATATCGAGAATATCGACTTTCTCGGTCTTGCCGCCATGCTGGATGACCGCGCGCAGCACATCCTTGACGTGCAGGATGCCGACAATTTCTTCCTGATCGCCGCGATAGAGTGGCAGCCGTGTGTGCGGGCTTGCCAGCGCCTGGCGAATGATCGCATCGGCGGGCTGATCCGCATCAATCATAACGATGTTCTTGCGGTGGATCATCACCTCTTCCACCGACATATCTTTCAGGTCGAGCGCGCCGACAAGGCGGTGGCGCTTTTTGGCGTCCAGCCCTTCTTCGGAATGGTGCAGGTCAATCGTGCCGCGAATATCTTCTTCAGCCGTCACATCATCATCTGGTGGTTTCACACCGGCGGCCCGCAGGGTGACATTCACGATCGCCTGGATCCCCTTCACCACCCAGCTTGCCACCGCGACCAGCCAGCTGATCGGGCGCGCGACGGACATGGCCATCGAATCAGGTCGCGTGATCGCATAGGTTTTCGGCAGCACTTCAGCAAAGACCAGAACCAGCACCGTCATCACAGCCGTCGCGATCGCCACACCGCTCGCCCCGAACAGGATGATGAACAGATTGGTCGCCAAAGCCGAGGCGAGAATATTGACGAGATTGTTGCCCAGCAGGATCGCCCCGATCAGGCTCTCTCGGTCGGAGATCAAGCGATTGACCAGTCCGGCGCGTTTGTCACCGTCCTTTTCAAGTTGGTGAATGCGAGATCGGCTTGCGGCAGTCAGTGCCGTTTCAGAACCCGAGAAAAATCCCGACATCATAAGCAGGATCAGGATGGTAACAGCAGTGCCGATAATCATCAGCGGTTCGATAGCTCCTCAGCTAGAAAATCAGATACGTCGGACAGGTCCGCATCCGGATAGATGAAAGACTGGCCAATGCCCTTGGCGAGAATGAGGGGAACCCGCGCGCCGCGCGCTTTCTTGTCCTGTTTCATCGCCTCGGCCAGATCGCTCGCGATATAGGGCCCACCGGTCAGGTTTGCCAGCCTGGTTTCCAGTCCGCAGGCGGCAATCGCCCGAATGCCGCGCTCAGCATCCTGTCCCTTCATCAAGCCAAGGCGAACCGAGTAGCGCAAAGCAAGCGCCATGCCTGCGCCGACAGCTTCCCCGTGCAACAGCGCTGGGCCATAGCCGTTCGCCGCCTCCAGCGTATGCCCAAATGTGTGCCCCAGGTTCAGCAGCGCCCGCACCCCGCCTTCGCGCTCATCCTGGGCGACGATACGAGCCTTGGCACGGCAGGAGACCGCGACGGCCTCCGTGACCGCTTCCGGATCGAGATCCACAACCCCCGCGCCATTGACCTCTAGCCAGTTCACGAACGCCGGATCGTCAATCAGCCCGTATTTGACAATTTCAGCATACCCGGCCTGGCGCTCGCGCAATGGCAGCGTCGCCAACAGGTCAATGTCGGCGAGCACGAGCTGGGGCTGATAGAACATGCCGACGAGGTTCTTCCCGTGCCGCGTATTGACGGCGGTCTTGCCGCCGACCGAGCTGTCGACTTGGGCCAGCAGTGTCGTGGGCACCTGAACCAATCTCATGCCGCGCTTCGTCAGGCCTGCGGCCAATCCGGTAAGATCGCCGACCACACCGCCGCCAAAAGCGATGAGAACATCATCACGTCCTGCGCCTGCATCAAGCAGCCATTCGACCAGGTCGCCGAGCTGCTGCCAGTTTTTGGTGGCTTCACCCGCCGGGACAGTGTGACAGTGGCAATCAATGTTTCCGGTATCCAGTGCAGCTTGCAGCGCCGCGCCGTGCAGGCCCCACACGGTCTCATCCGAGACCACAAAGACGCGATCACGGGCCAGCACCGGCTGCAAGTGGTCTGCGATCGAGGCGGCGAGGCCCGGGCCAATACAGATATCATAACCGCGCTCACCAAGGTCCACGCGAACCCGAACCGGCGTGAATGTGTCTGTCATGTTTTCAGCCGTTCCATTTCTTCAAGGCGCCCAGAATCGCATCCACGGTGATGGCATGGGGGCCATCCACGCTGGCGACGACGACATCAGCCAATTCGTAAACCGGGCGGCGTTCATCCAGCAGGTCTGACAAGACTTGCTTTGGATTGGGCTGTTGCAATAAAGGCCGGTGCGAGCGACGGGACACCCGCTTCCAAAGCGTTTCCAGTTCGGCGTTGATCCAGACCGTGACCGTTTTATCGCGCATCAAATCGCGAATTTCCGGATTGAGGAACGCCCCTCCGCCAGTTGCCAGAACATGCGGGGGGCCAGCCAGAAGCCGTTCCAGCACCCGTTGTTCTCCCCGTCGAAACTCTGGTTCACCATGCACAGAGAAGATGCTGGCCACAGACATGCCGGCCGCCTTTTCGATTTCATCGTCACTGTCAAAAAACGGACGGTTCAGCGCGGAGGCCAGTCTGCGCCCGACACTGGTCTTTCCGGCCCCCATCATACCCACCAGCGCGATCGTGCGGTCTGGCACGCCTGCCTCATTTATGTCGGGATTTAGAATAGAACTTCGTTCTTCAGCCATGGTCTTTTCGGGTTCACACAACCTGTCCTATACAGGCATGGCGGTTCCGGCAATGTTGGAGCTGGGCACGATTGCATCGAAAGGCAACCGGTAATGAAAAAATGGCTGATTATTCTGGTGCTGCTCGCCGTGGGAATCCTCGGCACCTTGTGGTGGCTGGGTCAGTCCCTGAATGCGCATAAGCCAGCAGCGGGCGAAGTGCGCCAGGAGATCGAACATGTGTTTTAGATCGATCGCGATCGCAGCGATCATGTCTCTGGCCCTACCCGCTTCGGCGCAAGTTGCCAGTGAAGGCATGGGTGATCTGAACGCCTGGGGCGCACGGCACCTCGACACAACTGAGCCAGAGTTTCCATCCCAGCTCTGGCTCGGTTCTGACGATGAAACATTACTCGGCCTGATGCAGGCGACGCGGACCAGTCAGCTGACCCCGGCAGAGCGTGCATTGTTGCGCCGTGTGGTGCTCTCGCCGACCCTCAGGCCGACGGGCGAAAACGCCGAGGCGCTTCTCGCCGAACGCGCACGGCTGATGCTTGAGCTCGGCGAGGCCGAGGCAGCTGCCTCGATCGCGCCGCAACTCAAAGAAGAGGCGCGCGGGCTTGATGCTGAAACGATTGCTGTAGATCTGGAGCTGGCAGCCGGGAACGAAGCGTCGGCCTGCCGACGGCTGAACGGACCGGTTTCAGATGGCCTGTACTGGTTGAAACTGCGCGCAGTCTGCGCTGTTTTGGCAGATCGTTATTCAGATGCGGAACTGGCGGTTGAAGTGGCCACTGCACAAGGCCTCGACGATCCCTGGTTCATTGAGGCGATCTTTGCCGCCTCCGGCGATGCGCTGACCCCACCCGATGCTAAATACAATTCCGGCCTCAATATCGCGCTGTCATCGAAAGCCAATCTCAGCACAGATCGCGTGACGGTGTCCGGTTCCCGTCCGGATCTGGCCGCAGCAGCAGCGATCCGCCCGGGCGTGACCCCTGATCTGAAAGTCCGTTTTGCCGCCATGGCCAGTGATCGCGGCCTGATCGACGGGGCAACACACCGTGAGATTATTCTGGAGCATTTGGCGCAAGACGACGTCTTGCCCGGGTCGGCCTTGGAACAGACGCTCGCGCAAATCAGTGATCCCCTGATCGATCCGGACCTGCGGGCAGCTGCGCTCGCACGGGCCTTGAACGGCGCGGCTGGTATTGATATTTCGCGCTATCGCAGCACGGCGAGTGTGTTCCGTGAGGACCTGCACTCCCTGCCCCATAACAATGATACCCACCCATACGCCCAAGTGTTCGCCCGCGCGGCTTTGACACTGGGTGACACAGACCTGGCCCATCGCTGGATTACCGTTCCCGGTCTTCCGGGACAGCCGGTACAGGACCCGTTCGAGATGGAGTTTCTCGCCGCACTCGACCTTATGTCAGGCGGGGATGACAGCAACGAGGTGCAGGCGATGCGACAGGACAGCCTGATCGCGCTCGCAGAAACCGAAGACCAAAAGCAGGCAGTTGCGGACCTGTTCGTGATGTGGACGGGGTTTGACTATGACCTTGGTCCCGCCGCCCGCGCCCTGATCCGGGAACAATCGGCCCTTGATGCGCAGATCGCCCCGACCACACTGGTGACGCTGGGAAGTGCGGCGCAAGCAGAGGCGATCGGGGAAACCGCGTTGGTCATCCTGTCTGAGACACGAGGCGATCCGGCAACGCTCGCCCCGAGTGATGTCGCTGCGCTGATCAGCGCGTTGGTCGAGATTGGTGCGAAAGACATAGCCGGTCAGCTGGCGCTGGAGGCCAGCCGGTTCTGGCAACGTGAGACAGTTTTGCTGCCCCCGCTCCCCATCCCCGTGGAAGAGCCGGCAGAACCTGAGGCGAGCGGCGCCACAGAAGGTGAGCCGTCTGGTCCGCTCAGTCTGATCCCACCTATAGACACCCCCGAATCCGAAGCCTCTGAAGCAGAACCGGGGGAACCGGGCGAACCCGCCCCGACAGACGACCCGGTTTAAGGCGAGATCCCCCACACCTTTTGGGCATAGGCCAGTCCGGGATATTTCGGCTGATCGAGATACAGCGTCTCTAAAACGCAATAGCGCAGATGCTGGAGCAGGTTCGGGTCTTTGAAATCAAGCGCCCCCTCAGAGGCGGCCTCAAACAGACCAACCTCCGTCATCGAAAGGCTGGCAAGTCGGTCTGCCGCCGCGCAGCGGAACCGCTCCCCGAACGCGGTATGGCGCTGTAACATGCCGAGCGCATTGCGCGCCACGAGCGCCTGAAACTTGTCGCGCCCTGACACGTTTGGCTGCACATCAGCTTTAACCCACTCGGCCAGGGCTTGGGTCAATTCAAACGGCACGGTTTCGCCCGAAACAACAGGATCTTCGGGCACGGCCCAATCCACTCGGGCCTCAACCGGCGGTGCGTCCCCTTCCAGCAAGAGGAGCAAATCCAGCTCAACTTCTGACACGCGCCGTCCGATCACGGCCCTTTCCAGCGTGCGATCGAGACCCGTGCGCCAGACATTGGCCATGGTCAGACAGGCCACACCCCACCATAGCGTCGAATAGACAAGCCAGTACTGAAACCGGCGGCGATCAATCTGCCGCCCGCTTTCGACCTCATAGGCCCTGAGCAAATCCTCAATCTCGCCGATCCCCGCCACCGGCTTGTCATAGATCGCGAACCGCCAGGCGGGGACGCAGATGTAGGCGAGGTCCTGAACCGGATCACCGCGATGGGCGGTTTCCCAGTCGAGCACACCGGTCAGCTCAGTTTCACTGAGCAGCAGATTGCCGAGCCGGAAATCGCCATGCACCAAACATATCTCACCGCCGGGTTCGGGCCGATGCTCGGACAGCCAGGCAAAAGCCGCCTCAAACATGACCGAGCGCGCACCATACATCCGGTACCGCTCTTTCAGGCTGGTCAATGACGCCTGCGCGTCGAGCAACGGCAGATCGGCCACGGCCCCTCGCACCGGCGTCTTATGGATACGTGCGATCTCGCGCGCGCAATCTGCAATGAAACGGTCTCGCGCCGGTTGATAGGCTGGATCACTCTGCAGCACTTTTGCAAAGGCTTCGCCCTTGATCCGTGTCATCAGAAACCCGCGGCTCAGGCCCTCAGCCGGGTCAAGTATACCGACAATGGCCGGGGCGGTCACACCCGCTTTCCCGGCGGCGCGGATGATCTCGGCCTCCTGCTCAATCGTCATACCCGCGAGCGTGTCGGGCGTTTCGGCCTCTGCCATGGCTAGCGGTAAACGGCGCATGACCAATTGATGCGCGCCGTAATCAAATGCCCAGGATTCCATGCTTGCGCCGCCGGTGAGCCGTTTCAGTCCGGACACTTCAGCTGTCTCGCCGAGACAGCGCTCGCAAACTTTGGCGAGCCTGGCGGCGATGCCGGAATGGGTCTGGATCTCAGTCATGCGAGATAACTAGCCGCCGATCAAGGCAGCCGTCCACGCCTCCCCAAGGGAGAGCCCATCCTGGCTTCAGGCCTGGCTTTAGTTAGACAGGCCCAGCGCTTGTTCGACGCGCGCCCAATCCACCAGCTTGAAATTCTGATCCACGCCCGAGGCCGGGTTGCCATCATCCTGAACGACGAGCAGACCATTTGGATAGTTTGGCAGAGGAGTGGCCATGACATCCAGACCGTCTGTGTGGCTGACAGAATCAATACTGCCATCCGCTGTGCCGGTTACGGTGAAAATCCCGCGCGGTGCATGCGGCGGCAGGCGATCATAAACGACAAAGCGATCCGCCTCCTGCGCCGAAGCGATGAGATATCCGGCTCCTTCTGCGCCTTTCAAGAGGGTCAGCCCCTCAACATCCGCAACAAGCCCATTGCCGTTTTCAATTGTATCTACAATTATCGGCTGAGCGTCCGGACCACTGAGGTCGAGAGACCAGATGCCGTAGGCCTCTTCACCGATAAAGATCCGGTCGTGCGCTTCATCGAAAACACAGCCTTCGAGCTGTGAGTCGAGTTTTATTGTATGAACAAGTTCAGCTGAGACCGAGTCGCTACTCTCGACCTCACCTTCCCAGAATTGCACCGTGCCGTCCTTGTAGGTCACCGCGGCAATCGACTTCCCGAACTTGTCGCCCAGGCAAACACCGTAAGGCTCGATCTTCTCAATCGCGGTATTCCCGATATGCACGACGGGCGCGTCGACATGGCCTGTGATCTGAAACCAGGACAGCCCGCCAAACTCATCATTACTCGCCACCGCGAGATTGGAGCGGATATCGACATTATTGAGCTGGCCCACATCAAGAAACTGAACCTCTGCGCCGTCCAGCGTGTAGACGTGAAGGCCTTCATCCTTGTTCGTGCCGAGAACAAGCGATTGGGCGGGGTTGCCTGTATTGATCCAGATGGCCGGATCGTCCGCCTTGTCGCCTTCCCCCAACATCGGCTCGGTTTCAATACTGGCCGCCACTGGTACAACCGGAAACGGCAATACTTCAGGGGCTGTGGCGCAAGCCGTTAAAGACAGGAAGCCGAGCGGGACGAGCAGCGATTTGGTCATGACGAGATCCTCGTGATTGTCGCATAAAAGGCCGGATCGCCGACGCTGGAAAGTCCCGGCCCGCGATCCTGTCAATTTGCCAGATCAGAAAGTAAAGCGCGCGCCCACGATCCAGCTTGATCCGAACTCATCATACTGCATCAAGCGGCTTTCATCACCGAAATAGTAGTATTCAGGTTCATCGGTCAGGTTCTTGCCCTCGACATAGATCTGTAGATTGTCGCTCACGTCATACTTCGCTGAAGCTTCGACCAGCAGACGATCATCAATTGTGCGATCCAGATCTTCCTCGATCAGCTCATCCAGATTGTTGCCGCGGAAGTTCGCTGAGACGCGCAGGTCCCAGGGGCCCTTGTCATACCCAAGCGCCAAGTTCCAAACCGTATCGGCCTGGTTCAGGAAACGTACCTCGCGGCCATCGGGCAGCGTGCTTTCTGAGTCGGCAAGTGTCAGGTTGGCAGAAACCAGGAAGCCTTCGAGGCTGGGGTTCAAGTCCGCAAGGCTTTGGACATAGTTGAGCTCGATCCCGAAAATATCGCTGTTCTCGACATTGATGAACGTGTCGACCTGAACAATCTCCGTACTGCCCAAAGCGCTGAGGTCGATCGGAACCCGGGCCTGGAAGTCGGCAAAAGTCTCGTCATCTTCACGTTCGTAACGGTTTCCGAAAATGGCGTCCTGAATGTCTTTGTAGAACACACCGACGGACAGGACTGACAGTTCGGTGGGATAGTATTCCAGAGACAGATCGAAATTGTCGGCCTCATAGGGATCAAGGTTCGGATTGCCCGCCTCAACCTCGAAATCGTCATTGATGAAGGCCGCAGGGGCGACCTCGCCAAAGGCAGGACGCACAATCGCCGCATAGTAAGCGGCCCGACCAATCAGCTTGTCGCTGAACTCATACTTCGCATTGATGCTCGGCAGGACGTGTGTGTAGTCGTCGTCAAATTGCGTGGCCTCGATGAAGGCATTTGGATTGGCTTCAAACGCGTCTTCGTCAGCAAGATTGACCGCAAAGCCATTAAGCTCAACATCGGTTTGCTCGATCCGCACACCGGCCACCAGGGTGAGTTTGTCGAGGCTGAACGTCCCCATGCCATAGGCGGCGAGGATCTGTTCGTTGATCTCATAGTCGGCGATTGTGCTGTCTATGATGCTGTCGACTTCCTGATAGCTGTCATCGCTCGGGTCGAAATCCCGCAGCGACATCGTGAGGTCCGGATCCGGCCAGGTCGGTTGCGGGACGCCCAGACGCCAGCCATCAATCAGTGTATCATTGGCGAAGTCGGCGAGGTTCAGATCGGGCTCATAGAATTCGAAATTCTCATCGCGGATCTTCTCTCTGTCGCGATACTTCAAACCGGCTTTCCAGACGACCGGTGTGCCATTGAAGTCAGCGTCCTTTGAGACATCAAACCGTCCGGACCATTCTGTGTCTTCGTTTACAGAAAACTCGCGCTCGAGCCCGTCCAGATCGTAATTGGCCGGGTCATAAATCGCATCGATCAGAGCCTGATCGCCGCTAATGGTCGGGGTTTCGACATCGGTTAAATCGAACGTGATCGTACTGCCCGGGAAGTCTTCCTGAATGTCTTCATAGCGGAAGGTGACGTCGTGATTGTTGTCATCCTGCTCGTCCGCGAAGGCGTAGGAGACCTCGTATGAGAAGTTCCAATCGTTGACTTGCGTGTCACCGCCAAGGGCGATGGTTTGAATGTTACGGGTTTCTTCACGAACGCGGACCTCTGCGTCCATTTCGTTCAGCGGAACAGTGGTTGCGCCCTCTTCGATCGCCCCGCCATCTTCTGAATTCTCAGAGTCGTCGAGATCCCGGAACTCAAACTTGTTACGAACCTCATCGTCGACATAGTTGTTGAACAGCGTGCGCAGATAGAGATTGGTGTTCTCGGTCGGGCGCCAATCGAAATTGGCGACCAGCCCGATCCGCTCGCGGGTCAGATCGTACCAGCGATTCTCGAAATCATCGTTCAGGTATCCGATCCCCTCATCGGTGAGACCAAACTCGCCCGCTTCATTATTGTGCGCCTCAATCGGCAAGTCCTGATAGTTCAGAGATACAGCGACGCCGAAATTGTCATTGAACACGTTGGAATAGGTGAGCGTCGCCTTGGGCGCGATCTCTTCGGTGATCTCATTCCACCGGCCCTCAACTTTTGCCCGGACAAATTGGCCGTCGCGGTCAAACGCTGAAATCGTTTTCAGATTGATGATCCCACCAAGGCTGTCAGCGTCGACATCCGGGGTCAGGGATTTCTGAACTTCGATCCCATCCAGCAGATCAGATGGCACCCCGTCCAGAAGCACACCGCGGCGATCCTCTGGTGAAGGCGTGCGCACGCCATTGATCGAGGCCGCGACCAGGTCGGTACTGATCCCGCGGATCGAGACATAGCGCCCCTCCCCCTGATCGGTCACAATTGACAGACCCGGCACACGGGCGAGCGAATCGGCCACAGTCGTATCCGGGAAATTGCCCAGTCCATCAGAATCGATCACCGAGATAATCGCATCGGATGCGCGCTGCTGGTTAATCGCGCCCGCTTGTGCGGCGAGTGACCCAACGACCAGAACATTGTCGAGGTACCGAACATCACTGCCCAATGTCAGATCGAGAACAGCCCCGGTTGCTGCCACTGAAACTTCCGCCACCACATCATCGGTGCCGACATAGGAGACAATCACGGTGTGATCGCCGAGCGGGACATTGGCGATCCGGTACTCCCCGAAACGATTGGTCGTCGCGCTGCGGTTCAATCCGTCGATCGAGACAATCGCCCCTTCGAGCGGCGCTGTACCTGTCGCGTCTGTAATCGTCCCTGAAATAGTATCGGCATTGGCGAGCGGGATGGCCGCCAGCATGATCGTAGCAAGCGCCGTTCCAGTGAGAAAGCGAGTCATAAACCCCTCCAAGTTAACCTTGGCGGGCGTTTGACTTGTATTCGCAACACTTAAATGACGGACTTATAACGGTTTTTTGACTTGAAGTACGTATACGGACAATAAATACTTGACGTCTACATCCACAAACCGTTGTGAAACGAAGAAAAAAAGTCCGCCGACAGGCGCCGGCGGACAAGTCATATCCTCAATCGAGAGTGCAGGAACGATTGAGCATAAGTTCTAAAGCGCGGCTTTTAGGACACAGCCTCGAACTGGTTCATCGTGTTGTGTTCCCCGCCCGCCTTCAGCGCACGCTCGCCGCCGGTCATTTCCTTGAACGTGTCGCCAAGGTCTGAACCAACCTCATGCTGGTGCTTCACCGCAGAGACGCCCTTGCGGATTTCTTCGCGCTGAACATTGGCCACATAGGCCAGCATCTTGTCGTCGCCGAAATAGCCCTCGGAGAGATCGTTCATGCCTTTTGCGTCCATGTGGAAGGTCGGCAGCGTGATCAGATTGTGGAACACACCGGCCTCGCGGGAGATGTCGGTCTGGAAGGCGCGCAGACGGTTGTCGGCCTCAATGCCCAGCGGGTCCTCATCATAACGTGGAGACATCAGCTGCGTATCATCGGGATAAGCATCGGCTGATACTTGTCCGGATGCGATCCAGTCTTCGCGAACCTGTTTGCGCAGGTTCAGCGTCCAGTTAAAGCTTGGGCTGTTATTGTAAGTCAGCTTGGCGTTTGGCACGACTTCCTTGACCCGGTTCACCATCGCGGCGATCTGCGCCACGTTCGGGGTCGCGGTCTCGATCCAGAGCAGGTCTGCACCGCCTTCAGTCAGACTGGAAATACAATCCTCGACCACGCGGTCTTCGCCCGTGCCTTCCATGAACTTGTACAGGCCATTGGGCAGACGGGCAGGCTTGCGCAGCTCACCGTTCAGTTTGATGACCACATCGCCGTCACTTACATCTTCAGCGGTTTCAACAGCAGTCGTCTCGAGCCACTTGGTGTATTGCGCCGCAGAGTCACCCGGTGCAGTCGACACAGGAATCTTCTGTGTCAGGCCCGCACCGAGGCTATCTGTCCGCGCGACGATTACACCGTCCTCCACACCCAACTCTTCGAACGCCATCCGACAAGCCCGCAATTTCTCGACAAAGTCCTCACGCGGCACCGTTACCTTGCCATCCTGGTGACCGCACTGTTTTGCGTCAGACACCTGGTTTTCAATCTGCAGGCAACAGGCCCCGGCCTTGATCAGCTGCTTGGCGAGCAGATAGGTCGCGTGCACGTTGCCGAAGCCCGCATCAATGTCAGCAATGATCGGACGCACATAGGTTTCAAACCCGTCAATTTTGGCGATAACCGCCTGGCGTTCAGATTCGGTCTTAGCCGCTTTCAGCTCAGCAAACAGGTCATTGAGATCCACCTCATCAGCCTGGCGCAGAGACGTATAAATCTCTTCGATCAGTTCGGTCACAGCGGTTTTCTCATGCATGGACTGATCCGGCAGGTGGCCGAAACTGTTGCGCAGGCCGGCAACCATCCAGCCGGACAGATAGACATAAGAGCGGTCCAGCGTGCCTTTCTGACGCTTGATCGCGCGCATCATTTGCTGCGCATGAAAGCCGGACCAGCAGCCGAGCGACTGTGTGAACTGGCTGCTGTCAGCGTCGTAGCGGGCCATATCGGCGCGCATGACCTTGGCCATCGCCTTGGCAATGTCGAGATGGGTGCTGAATGTGTTTTGCGTTTTCAGCTGGGCGAGGTCTTCCAAGCTGATGCCAGCCGGTGCGCCGTTCGGGTACCGGGCCTGAAGCTCGGAAAGGGTTTGTGAATAGGTCAATTAGGCCTCCAAAATGTCATAAGCAGGTAGGGTCAGGAAATCGGGCAGGTCCGCAGACGTTGCCGTTTCGGTGAAGAGTTTCGCAGCCTCCGGGAAACGGCCTGAGACGAAAGCGTCATCGCCCATCTCGGCTTTCAGAGAGGCCAATTCATCGTCAAAGATTTTGCGGTAAAGCGCCGAGGTGACGGTGGTTTCGCTGCCATCCGCCATGATCGCCGTCGCACCGTGGCGAATCCATTGCCAGATCTGGGAGCGCGAGATTTCAGCCGTTGCGGCGTCTTCCATCAGATTGTGGATCGGCACAGCGCCGCGCCCACATAGCCAGGCGGCGGTATACTGGATCCCGACCGAAATATTGGTCCGAATACCCGCCTCCGTGATCGTACCGGTGTGCGGCGAGAGCAGCGAATCGGCAGTGATGTTCGGGAACTGGCGTTGTGACAGAACCTGGTTCTTTCCGGGCATCTCCGCATCGAAGACCTCCATCGCCACAGGCACGAGATCGGGGTGCGCAACCCAGGTGCCATCATGGCCCTGATCAGCTTCGCGCTTTTTGTCTGCGCGTACTTTCTCAAATGCTGCAGCATTCGCCGCCTCATCATTCTTGACCGGAATTTGCGCGGCCATACCGCCCATGGCGTGGGCCCGGCGGCGGTGACAGGTCTGGATCAGCAGCAGGCTGTAGGCTTTCAGAAAACCGCGATCCATGCCGACTTGTGCGCGATCCGGCAGGACAAAGCGCTTATGGTTTTTCAGCGTCTTGATATAGCTGAAAATATAGTCCCAGCGACCGCAATTGAGGCCCGCCATGTGATGCTGCAGCTCATGCAGGATCTCATCCATCTGGAAGGCGGCTGGCAGGGTTTCGATCAGGACGGTTGCCTTGATCGTTCCGTGCGGAATGCCAAGTGCAGCCTGAGAGAAATTGAAGACATCGTTCCACAGACGCGCTTCCTGATAGCTCTCCATCTTTGGCAGGTAGTAGAAAGGCCCGCGCCCGTCGGCGGCGAGTTTCTTGCCATTGTGGAAGAGGTGCAGGCCGAAATCGACGAGGCTCGCCGACATCGGCTGGTCGTCCACGGTGATGTTCGCTTCTTCAAGATGCCAGCCGCGCGGGCGGACAATCATCTTCGCGATCTCGTCGTTCAAAGTGTAAGACTTGCCACGCGCTTCATCAGTGAAAGACAGATTGCCGGTGGCATAGTCCTGCATATTGACCTGACCGTCCATCATATTGACGAAGGTCGGCGAGGAGGCGTCCTCGAAATCGGCCATGAACATCTTTGCGCCGGAGTTCAGCGCATTGATCATCATCTTGCGGTCGACCGGCCCTGTAATCTCCACGCGGCGATCCTGCAGGGCGTCCGGGATAGGCGCGACTTCCCAATGGGATTTGCGCACGTGAGCGGTCTCGGGTGGAAAGTCCGGCAGTTCGCCGTCATCATAGCGGATCTGGGCCAGTTTACGGTCTTCCAGAAGCGTCTTCCGGGTCGGTCCAAAACGGCGTTCCAGGTCAGCCAGGAACAAAAGTGCGCCATCGGTGAGCACATCTTTATAGGCCGCCGGTACGCCGCCTTTCACCTTGGCCAGGACGCGGTGACGTGGAATTGGTTTGCTGGCCGGATTGGCCTCGCTCGAAACCACACTCATTTTTACACCCTCCAATGTTATTGTAGAGTGACATATTTTACAAAACAGCTGCGCCGTCTATAACCAATTGTAAAAACTGGGTATTGTTGTAAATTGTGTTATAGTGAATGCTTGTAATAGGAAAATCTTGTAAATGAGCTCACGCCCAGATAAACTTATCATCGGCCCACGCTTGCGCCGGTTTCGTCAAACATTGGGATTGACACAAACCCGGATGGCCGAAGACCTCGGCATCTCTGCCTCCTATCTCAACCTGATGGAGAGCAATCAACGCGCCATGAGTGCGAATGTCCTGCTCAAAATGGCTGAGCGCTATGATTTCGACATTGCGAGCTTCACCGGCCAGTCGGATGCACATCTGGTCGCAGAATTGTATGAAACGATGCGTTCACCAATGTTCAAGGATGTGCCGGTCTCCAAGTCAGAGGCCGAGGACCTGGTCGCAGCAAGCCCAAACGCTGCGAAGGCATTTCTGCGGCTTTACAACAAGCACCGCGACCTCAATCTGCGCGGCAATGCCATGGAAGCCGACCGCGACCGAGTTGAGCTGCTCGAGCAGTCGGCCGAGGCGGTCGAGAGTGTCAGGCAGTTTATTGAGGCAGAAAGCAATTATTTCCCGGAACTCGACGCGGTCGCCCAGGAGCTTGCGCGCGAACTTGGCTTTGACAAAAACGTTATGCCGTCGGTGCTGACCGAACGTTTGAAGATCAAGCACAATGTTCAGGTTCGGGTGGTTCCGGTCGACATCATGCCGCAAATGCTGCGCTACTATGATCGACACGCGCGGCGGATCAATCTGTCGGAACTGCTGCGTCAGTCCGGACGGCGGTTTCAGCTTGCCTTTCAAATCGCTATGCTGGAGCAGCGCAAGCTGATCGACAAGATTGTAAAGTCGGCCAATTTGCCAGGCCCGGAAGCGGAAGGGCTGTGCCGCACGAGCCTCGCCAACTATTTCGCTGCCGCCTTGCTCATGCCCTATAATCGGTTCCTACAGGAGGCAGAAAAGACGCGTTACGATATCGAGCTTCTGTCCCACCGGTTCGGAACCAGTTTCGAACAGACCGCCCACCGACTGACCACGCTGCAAAAGCCGGACGCACGTGGTATCCCGTTTTTCTTCGTCCGGATCGATGTGGCTGGAAATGTATCGAAACGCTTCAGCTCAGGCAGGTTCCATTTCTCAAAATTCGGCGGCGCCTGCCCCCTCTGGAATATTCATGAATGTTTCCAGACGCCGGGCCGCGTGCACACGCAGATGATTGAGATGCCGGACAACACGGTCTATTTCTCGATCGCGAGAATGGTCAGCCGGTCAGACGGAACCTATGAGAACCCGGAGCAGAGACTCGCTATCGGGCTCGGCTGCGATATCGCTTACGCCCCGCGCCTGACTTATGCTGATCGGTATAATCTGGAAACGCCGCAACCGACCCCGGTCGGCGTCAATTGTTATCTGTGCGAGCGTGCCAATTGCCTGCAGCGCGCCCATGCGCCGCTCAACAAGACATTGAACTTCGACGAGCGTGCGCGAAGCATGTCTTTGTATAGATTTGGCGATTGAGCCAGATCCGAAGCTTACATGAAGCCCTTGAACTTGTCCTTGAAGCGGGACACACGGCCGCCGCGATCAAGGCCAGAGCTGTTGCCGCCCGTCCAGGCCGGGTGGGAGCTTGAATCAATATCAAGCACCAGACGATCGCCTTCTTTGCCATAGGTGGAGCGGGTCTGGTATTCGGTGCCATCTGTCATCACGACCGTGATGAAGTGGTAGTCAGGATGCGTATCGGCTTTCATCGTCGATGCCTTTGAGTGCTGCGGCGCCGATTGCTGACCGGTGCCTGAAATCTCGGAAAGCGCGTCATTACCTGAAGGACGCCCTTCGTGCAAGCCGCAAGAGTCAGGGTCTCGGCGAGGCTTTAAGTCGCCTCGTCAAGATCGGGCTGCAAATGGTCGGCTGTAATACGTTTATCGGCTTTCTCCATGCGCCAGGTGACAATGGCGAGTGTAATCCACGCAACGTGGAACGCGAGCCCACCAGAGAGCGCCAGCCAGCCTGGAATATGTCCGATATGGACCCGGTACAGGAACTCTTCCCAGGTTTGCACATCACTCGGATGAATGGCGACTTTGGCGAAGTAAGCGATCGCCTGCACACCAAAAATCCAGCCATAATTGCTGCGAATTCGTCGCCCGAGGGCACGGATCTTGGAGATGCGATGACGTGGATGGACATAATCATCCGACAGCGCCGTCCCGCGATCCAGCGGAATTGTCGCGCCTTGTCCGCGCAGAATAGGCACATAATTGGCCAGTTCGATCATCCGGGCGCGAAATTTCCAGACATAGAAATAGCGGTAACGGCGGGCCTCGAGGTAAAGAAACATCACCGATAACAATCCAACCAGAACGATGGGGAGCGGCGAAGCATCCTTGTTGGCGAAACTGATCGAAAAAGCGATCCCGGTGGAGACCACAGCCCAATTGGTGGTCATATCGAGCCGTTGGCGCCAGACGGTCGAGCGGTACACCTCCGCGCGGTACAAATGAGCAAGCGCTCCGATCTCAGCCGACCCGGCAATCGGCAGGACTGGATCTGAATCAGGGTCTTCCATACGCCTATTATAGTGTATTCTGGTTAATCAACCACATCTGGATCAGCTTGCGGGCAGTAGCCATGCTCAAGAATTGCGCGATAACCATCAAGGGCTTGGCGCACATGACGGGTATCTTCATCGTCAGCCTCGGACCGCACCCGATCCAACAACCGGCCAACACCGCCACTTAGGCGCGCGCTCCAAAACGCGTAGCGGAGGCTGTCTGGATTATCAGTCAGCGACAGCACTTGCTGAAACATCGCCTGATCGCAGCGATACATGGCAAGTTCCAGCGCGGCGTGGGCCAGGCTTGGCTGTTCGAAACCGCTGGCAGACCTTGCCAAAGAGGCAAGTGCTTCATTCACGCGCCTGGCCTTGGCTGGTTCGGTCGATACAAAGTGCTGCCCGGCGGCCAACAGGATCTCAGCCCGACCGAAATTCAGCGGGGCCCGTTTGGCTCTGGCCGCTGTGAGCAAGCCTTCCAGGCCTTCCTGCTGCAGCACGTTGCGGGCATGACGCCAGCCAAAGTCCGGCTCTGCTGACCGGCGGGTTGGTTCAACCGCGGCCGTTCCCAATCGATCGGCCCAATTCTGCGCCAGATCTGCGCTTGCCAAACCCGCGGTCTCCACCATCAAGCTGGCAATACGGTCTTTCTTCTCCTCCGGGAGCACCAGTGCCGCCGCCCAGACGGCATCCAGCACACATGCCGCTTCGGGTGCGCAGGTTGTATCTGCATGAGACCATGCGCTGACGCTTACAGCGCACACAGCCGCGGCGAGGCCTGATTTAATCGGAATGCCCATGCTGGCTTTATACTGAACTTGCATGAATGACCGATGATTAAACCCGGTCAGCCCCGTCCGCGATAAGACGCGACGCCGGTTTCGGGCACATAAAGTCCATCCGGCACAGCGCCTGATTGCCAAAACACGTCAATCGGAATGCCGCCGCGCGGATACCAGTAGCCGGATATGCGCAGCCAATTCGGCTCCAGCAGCCGCGCGAGGTACTTACCGATCCGAACCGTGCAATCCTCATGAAACGCCCCATGATTGCGGAAACTTGTCAGGAAGAGTTTCAAACTCTTGCTCTCTACCAGCCACGCCGCCGGTGCGTAGTCGATTACAAGATGTGCGAAATCAGGCTGCCCGGTCACCGGACAAAGTGACGTAAATTCCGGGCACACAAACCGCGCCAGATAGAGCGTGTCAGGATGCGGATTAGGGACGCGCTCAAGCGTTGCCTCATCCGGTGAGGTGGGAGCGTCCACTTGCTGGCCAAGTTGATCAAGCCCTGAATAAATATCGCGATCCGTCACAGTCAGCCCCCGATAGCCGGGATCAAGTCGAACCTCAGCCCGAGATATACAAGATAGCTCAGTAGCAGCACCGCGCCTTCCCAACGCGCGAGCTTGCGTCCGGTATAGGCAAACAGAGCAAGCAGGAAGAGCGACAAGCCGAGAGCGCCCATATCGGTCCACGTCACCACGCTCGTCGCGGCCTCAAATGTCATCGCCGCGACCTCCAGCGGGGCGCTCGCATCAACACTTCCACCGCCCGCAAGGGTGAAAGGGAATACGATCGCTGAAACTCCGATGATCCCCAGAATATTGAAGATGTTGGAGCCAAGAACATTTCCGAGCGCAACATCGGCCTTGCCTTTGCGGGCCGCAGCAATGGACGTCATGAGTTCTGGCAGACTGGTCCCAAACGCCAGGATCGAGATGCCGATAACCGTTTCGGTGACACCGAGAGAACGGGCCGCTGCCGTACCGCCATCAACCAGAAAGCGCGCGCCGAAGACGACACCTGCAATGCCCCCAACTGTGAGGAGCGCTGCGAGCCAGATCGGATCATTGGTTTCGATCGTCTCGCTTTCCTCTTCATGCATATGCCCCGCTTCGCTGCCCTCTTGCCGGTCGAGAATGATGGATCCGATCAGATACGTCACCAAGAGGACCACCATAAGGATACCGGTGAGGCGGGTGAACAAATCGAACCAGACCAACAACGCGAACAGGACGGTAACAGCCAGCACGACCAACCCATCGCGTGCCAATGCGCGCGGTGAGGTCACAATTGGCATTACCAGGGCTGCAACACCCAGCACGAGCAGAATATTGGCAACATTCGAGCCAATCACATTGCCGATCGACAGGCCGACCGCCCCCTGATCCAGGGCTCTTAGACTGGTGACCAATTCCGGCAGGCTGGTGCCAAATCCAACCAGTGTGAGGCCAATCACGAGTTCCGACAGACCGAATTTACGCGCCACCCCAACAGAGCCGCGCACCAGGGCTTCACCGCCTGCAAACAGCAGAGCAAAGCCGCCCAAGATCAGCAGAATGGTCATGGCGTATTCCCCTTCGAGACACTGGCGCCCTTATGAACGAGCTTGCCAATCAGTCCAATGGGGTAAATGCTCTTCTTACTGACCGAAAACAAGAGCGTATCTGCGATGTCCGGCACCCGTATTCGACAACTCGTCTTCGCCTCCCACAACCACGGCGATATAGACAAACTGAAATCTGTTCTGGGTCTGGGTCCGGCCTTCGTTGACAAGGGCGTTGGCGAGTTTGGCCTGACAAATGGCGTGTTCGCCCTCGGTGACCAGTTTCTTGAAGTCGTGGTGCCGGTCGAGGACAATACGGCCGCCGGACGCTTTCTCGATCGCGGCGATGGCAAGGGCGGCTACATGATTATCTTCCAGACTGAAGATCTTGCGGCAGTGCGCGGCCGCGCTGATGCGCTTCATCTGCGCCGTGTCTGGAACATTGACCTACCTGATATTGCCGCCAGTCACCTGCACCCTGCGGATATGGGCGCGGCCATCGTCTCAATCGATGAACCGCATCCGGAAGGGGCCTGGCGCTGGGGCGGCCCAGACTGGCAAGACCATTCGCGACCGGGTCATATTGCCGGCGTGACCGTTGCGGCGACCCAGCCTGAAGTTCTGGCAGAGAAATGGGCCGGTGTACTTGGCGTACGCTTTCACGAAACGGGACCTGCCTACGAGGTTGAACTGTCGGTGGGGCAGATCAAGATCATCCCCGGCGAAACCGATCGCCTGACGAACTTCCACCTCGCGGTTCCTGACCCTGACGGTGTGCTGACCCGCGCCGCCCGGTCTGGTCTGCCAATGCACGATGACAGGGCGTTTCAGTTGATGGGTGTATGTGTGACCGTTTCAGCACATTGATAACAGCCGAAGCGGAACTAGACTGCCGCTCGCACCAACTCTTGGGGGATGTCGTTGAAACAGGGCACACTCGATCTGGACAGCCACAATTCGCGCCTCGAACAGGCGATTGAGAGCAAGCTGTTTCGCCACTTCATTACCGGTCTGATCATTGTCAACGCGGTCGTGCTCGGCGTGCTGACCTATGAAGATGCCTTATCGACACAACTGGTCAGATCCTTGTCCTGGTTTGATCGGGCTGTCACGATCATCTTCGCGGTAGAGATCTTCCTCAAACTGATTGTCTACCGGTTTCGGTTCTTTGCCGAAGGCTGGAACTGGTTTGATTTTGTCGTGGTCGGGATCTCACTCGCACCCGGCTCCGAGGCCTTCTCGGTGCTGCGCGCCATGCGGGTGCTGCGGGTCCTCAGATTGCTGCACGTTGTCCCGATGCTACGCCGGATTACCGAAGCGCTGTTGAAGTCGCTGCCTGGCATGGGGGCGATTCTCGCGGTGCTGGCGCTTTTGACCTATGTCGGTGCCGTCATGGCTACCAATATGTTTGGCGATACTGACAATCCTGAAGTTCTGGAACTGTTCGGAGACCTGCCCAAGTCAGCCTATTCACTGTTCCAGGTTATGACGATGGATGGCTGGCGGTTCGAGGTCGTCCAGAAAGTCGTTGACGATGGCCATCCCTATGCGCCGATCTTCTTCCTGATTTTCATCTTTATCGCCAGTTTTGCCGTTCTGAATCTGTTTATCGCCCTGATCGTCGACGCCCTGGCAGAGAGTCAGCGGGCGCAAACCGAGCATCATCTGGAAGAAATTGATCACGAGATCGATGAAGCTTTTGAAGAAGCCGATAAGGAACGCAGTGAAATTCTTACGCGTCTCGCCCTGCTGCAGGAAGACATTGCAGCCATCAAGAACGCTCAAGACAAAAAGCCCACCGATCAGAACTGACCGATGGGCCTTTACCGAGGCTCAATAATAGCTCGGCGGTTCTTTTAGCCTGCTGGCAGCAGAACCGTATCGATCACGTGGATCACGCCGTTTGACGCGAGCACATCAGCGGTCACGACATTTGCCGAAGAACCCGGTGCAGTCACGGTCACGCCATCGGTGCCGTCCACTTCGAGGTCACCGTTCAGCGTTGCCGCCGTGGTTGTGGTTCCGGCGAGATCGCCAGATACGACTTTTCCGGAGATCACGTGCAGCTTCAGAATGCCCGCGAGCGCCTCTTTATTTTCAGGCTTGAGCAGTGTTTCAACAGTGCCTTCCGGCAGAGCCGCAAAGGCGTCATCGGTGGGCGCGAAAACCGTCAGCGGGCCGTCGGCCTGCAGGGCTTCAACCAGGCCAGCGGCTTCGGCGGCGGCCAGAAGCGTGCCGAATGAACCCACGGCGGAAGCGGTGCCAACAATATCTGGCAACTCCTTGCCATAGTCGACGTGATAAGCTGTTGCCGTCGACATTTCGGCCGAGTGGGCCGTCGTGTAAGACGCTTTCTTGCTGCTATTGCATTCAGCCAGAGCAACCGGCGTAGACAGCAGGCCAGCGGAGAGAATAAGGGTCGCGATTTTCAAGGATAACTCCCGAGAATAAGAGAATTGCGCCGAATTATGTCGACGTAATTTGATATACGGTCTCCGATATAAAATAGATTAAACATGACTCAGGGTTAATCATAATCTCGGTGTAATCATATAACTTAGAAACACTCACTCACACTTTCCGAAAAACCCGCTATAAGTGCGCGCATGAACCTGTGGCAGAAACTTATCGATGGCGGAAAGCGCCTGTTTGACAGCGACCTGGACGACGAACCGGTCCCTGCTGATGTCAACTGTGCGCCTGATCCGCGTGATGTTGGCTTCACCGCCGCTGTGGTCGGCCTTGGCGCAAAAATGGCAAAAGCTGATGGCCGCGTGACGGATGACGAGGTCATGGTGTTTTCGCGCGTATTTCAAACAGCGCCGGAAGACGCCGCCGCAGTCCGCCGCGTATTCAATCTCGCTCAGCAAACGGTGCGCGGCTATGAATCCTATGCCCGCAAAATCGGTCGCAAATACAAGGCCCGTCCGTGTCTGCTGGAAGGGGTGCTTGATGGCCTCTTCATGATTGCGACCGCAGATGGCGTCGTGACCGAAGACGAACTCGATTACCTGAAAACCGTATCAGAGGCGTTTGGCTTCACCGAGGCCACCTTCCGTCGGATTCGAGCGAGCCATCTCGGCGCGGACCGGGAAGACCCGTATCATATACTCGGCGTCGCCCACGACGCCGAGTTCGACGATATCCGAATCGCTTACCGCCAGCTTATGGCCGACAATCACCCCGACCGGGTTGTCTACAACGGCGCACCGCGGGAGTTTGAGACCGCAGCCCACGACAAAGCCGCTGCAATTACGAGCGCTTATGCCAAAATTCGTGCGGAGCGCGGGTTGATCACTGCACATTAATCTCCCGATTTGAATTCTACATTGACGGCGCAGGTCTTGCATCCCATCTTACTCCAAGAAGGAACGCCATGACCGCCACACACACCGCCCCGTTCGGATTTCCAAACACGCTGCTGACGACGCTTCGTCGCTTTGGCATTCTGTTTATGAAAGGGTGTCTTGCCATCGCGATTGTTCTGATTGCCGGATTTGTCGCGATTGCGACCGCCGCGGCAGGCATGGCGCTCGCCCTGGTGGCCATCCTGATGCGCTTGTTCGGCAACGATCGCCCGTCGCCACTCAAGACCGATCCGAAAAGCGATCCCGGCATAACGCTTGAGGCGCGCAAAACACCGCGCGGCTGGACCGTCGAGTAGGCCTAAGTCGCCTTTACAGGCCGCCCATTGACAGCGGGAGATGGCATGCCCTCAATGTACAAAGTCTGCGTCGGATAGGCGAACTCAATACCGTGTTCCCTGAACGTCGCCAGCAATCCGAGCAACACTTTTGAACGCGCCGCCATGGCTGCATTATAGTCTGGTTTGAGGGTGTAGAAGACGAGCGAATAGTCGAGCGAGCTTGGCCCGAAGGCCGACATACCGCAGCGATCAAACACGACTTCAGGTATCTCTCGCATCATCTGGGCAACAATGCCCGGAACCTGTTCGGCCAGCTCAGCATCTGTTTGATAGATGATCCCAAACCCGGTCTCAATGCGGCGGCGGGTCATGCGCTGCATATTGTGTAATTCCTGCTCCAGAAGATTTGTGTTGGAGATAACAATCTGCTCCCCAGATCTTGACCGGATGCGGGTCGTTTTCAGACCGATATCTTCAATATCTCCCCAAGTCTCACCGTAGCGAATCGTGTCGCCAACCTGAAACGGCTTGTCGAGCACGATTGAAAGAGACGAAAACAGATCGCGAAACACGCCCTGCGCCGCGATACCGATCGCGATACCCCCAATCCCCAGACCCGCCAGCAGCGCGGTGACATCTGCGCCGACATTGTCGAGGATCAGCAGCAATGCCACTGTGGCGATCGCGATATTGATAAACCATTTGATGATGTTAAAGGCGGATGCCAGCGCGACGGCGTCTCCCGGGCGTCGGTGCACATTCCGCAACATGAAAGACAGCGCGAATTCCCGCACCCATTCCGACGTCTGCAAGACCAGGGTCAACACAAACAGGACATGGGTGAAGGCCGACAGGGTCGCGGGAAAAGCAAAAACCGAATTGGCCACCTGCAGCGCAATGGCGAACATAAAATAGGTCCGGAACCGCCGCACCAGACGCTGAAACATCGCCGAGAAGGAATAGTCATCAGCTCGGGGCAGCTGCACGATCCCTTTAAGGACGGCCCAGCGAAACAGCATCAGCAGGATCAGCACGGAAATGATCAGTGCCACCGCGAGCAAAGCTTCGCGCTGACCTGACCGCACCCAGCTGAAGAATTCTGTCGCGGCCTGCGTGGCGTCTTCGGCCGTGTCAGAAATGGCGGTGAGCGGATCTGAGACCTGTTCATCCGGCGGCGGATCACTTGCAGGCGATGTGTCCTGCAGCCTATACCACAACCAGAGCTCAAAACGTTTCAACATAACTACACCCTGGCCTTCACTCTTGCCACGTCGAACCAGACTGACGCGCGTTCGTGACCAATGACGATCAGATTACTCTAAATGCCTTGAACGCGCAGTAAACTCTTGCTGGCATAGAGAGGCTCTGCTTCAGAGAGTCTTTCATGGCGAAATCAAATTCCAGTCCTTTAAGTCTTGCCCTTCAGGGCGGCGGTGCCCACGGTGCATTTACCTGGGGCGTACTGGACCGGCTGTGCGAAGAGCCCGGTCTCAATCTGCAAGCGATTACGGCGACTTCGGCGGGGGCGATGAATGCAGTCGCTTTTGCCGCCGGCATGGCCGAAGGCGGCATGGAAGGTGCCAAGGCCAGTCTGGAACGGTTCTGGCGCGTAATCTCACAAAAGGGAACGCCGTTCACGGCCTTCTCGCTGACCAATTCGCCTTTGTCGCTGCTGCCTTTCGGTCCGTTTCAAGCCGCTATGGCCTTTGCCAGCATGGCGAGCCCGTACGAGTTCAATCCGTTCGATCTCAATCCGTTGCGCGACGCCCTCGACGAAGCGGTGGATTTCGAAGCCGTTCGTGCCGCCCCACTTGAGATTTTCCTGTCGGCGACGAATGTTGAAACCGGCCGCGTGAAAGTCTTTCGCGAGCAGGAGATTACCCGGGACGCCGTGCTCGCATCCGCCTGCCTGCCACAGACATTTCGCGCCGTGGAGATCGATGGCCACGCCTATTGGGATGGCGGCTATATGGGCAATCCCAGCCTGTTTCCCCTGATCTATTCAGACGCGCCGAGGGATGTCCTTCTGGTGCTGCTCAACCCGATCTCCCGCCTCGGCATTCCGAAACGTGTGCCGGAGATTATGGACCGGCTGAACGAGATCAGCTTCAACGCCTCCCTGATCGGCGAGCTGCGCGCGATCGCTTTCGTTCAGAAACTGCTGGATGATGGCATGCTGAAACAGCCCATCATCAGCAAGTATAAGCGTCTGAACATCCACGCCATTCGCGGCGGTCAGGTCTTACGGGATCTGTCTCTGCAGACCAAATACGACACCAGCTGGGGCTTTCTGACCGATTTGCGGGACAAGGGGCGAGTCGCGGCTGAAACGTGGCTCGGGACGTGTGCAAGCTATCTCGGCACACGTGAATCCAGTGTCGACCTGCAAGCAGAATTCCTCGACCCTTAGCCCGCTTTCAAAAACCAGAGTTTCGCCGCGCCACTTTCGCGCGCATTGAGCACGATCCAACCGGCAAGATCCGGTGTTTCATCGACAGCCGTTTCTGCGATCACCACAGCCTGCTCACTCAGCCATTTACCCTGAGCAAGCCCGTCAAGACAGGGCTTGAGCAGATCCTTCCCATAGGGCGGGTCGAGAAAGGCAAAATCGAAGCCGACCTCCGACACTTGAGACCGTGGACCCAGCGATACCGCATTTCGCGCCAGCAGTTTGGTCTGCTTTTGCGCTTTCAGCGCGGCGATATTGTCGCGAATGGCCGTCTGCGCAGGGCGGGCATTTTCGACGAACAGGCATTCTGAGGCGCCCCTTGAGAGCGCTTCCAATCCGAGCGCGCCCGAGCCGGCAAACAGATCAATCACACGTGCCCCAACCAGCGCAGGCGCCCAATCAGCATGTGCCAGAATGTTAAACAGAGATTCCCGCGCCCGATCCGACGTCGGACGGGTCGCGCGCGTCTTCGGCGCGACCAGCCGTCTGCCTTTGTACTGCCCGGAAACGATACGCATAGCTTGTCATTAGGTCCCTATCCGGCGAAGGAAAAGAGATGACCGACAGCACTTCTCCCATGACGCGCGCTTTGGAGCTTGCTCAGCGAGCCGCAGACGCTGGCGAAGTGCCGGTCGGGGCGGTGATCATTGATCCCGCGACCGGCGAGATCGTCGCTGAGGGACACAATCAGCCCATTGCCCGGCACGACCCAACCGCCCATGCCGAGATCGTCGCGATCCGCCATGCCGC
The DNA here is from genome assembly GCA_030066975.1 of Henriciella sp. GTDB lineage: Bacteria > Pseudomonadota > Alphaproteobacteria > Caulobacterales > Hyphomonadaceae > Henriciella. Next base: position 367,148 of record JASJAO010000002.1, read on the forward strand.
CGAAAAGGTTGGAAACTATCGGCTGCCCGGCTTGCATCTCTATGTGACGCTGGAGCCTTGCGCGATGTGTGCGGGTGCGATCAGTTTCGCCCGGATCGCCAAAGTAGTCTTTGCCGCCGATGATCCAAAAGGCGGTGCGCTTATTCACGGCCCGAAATTCTTTGATCAGCAGACCTGTCATTGGAGACCCGAAATCCAGCAGGACAAGGCCTCAGCCCCAGCCGCCTCAAGGCTTTTACGTGACTTTTTCAAACAGCGACGCAAACAGTCTTAAATCTGTTACAGACGTAAACTGAGACAACAACTCCTATTTTGATATTGGCAGCTGACAAGACTTACGCTTAACTCGACGCTCAACATCCGGGAGGGAATCAATGCTTCGAGCTTTAGTGGCAAGTCTGATCTTCGTTTGCGTTCCATTCACTGCGTTCGCACAATCGGCACCACAGCCACCCTTAGAAGCCTATGGCAAGAAGGCGACGATCCGGTCTGTGTCCATGTCGCCAAGCGGCGAGAAAATCGCGATGATCGCGAGAACAGGCGATCAGGACATTCTCTATATCTATAGCGACGCAGAAGGGGTGACGCCTTATGTCGATCTGACAAAACTGTCTGGCAATTGGGTCTGGTTTCCGACCGAAACGGATGTGATTATTCGCGGATACAAGTCCACGCGTGTGTTCGGCTATAAGGGCGAATTGGATTATTCAGCGGCAATCGCGTTCAACCTCGAAAACCGGAAGTTTACCCAGCTGCTCAAGGGAACGGACGCGCTTTACCCGGCCCAATCGGGTCTTGGCAACATTGTCGGCCGACTTGAGGGCACCAATGAAGTGCTGATGCCGGCTTTTACCGGCCGCACCGACAATGATGTCAGCACCGCTTTGTTCAAAGTGAAACTCAACCGAAGCCGTGGTCGGGTGTTTAAGAAAGGCAACAAGTATACAATGGACTGGCTGGTCGATACCGACGGCACACTCCTGGCTCGCGAAGACATGTATGACCGCAGTGATCGCTATGCGATCTATACAGAGCAAGGCGGAGATCGACGCACGCTGTTTGAAATGAACGATACGCCACAGCCCCCGTTTAGTCTGCTCGGCATCAAATATGATCGTTCCGCGCTGATCCTGTCCAATCGGAATCAGAGCGGCTATGGCGCCCTGGTTGAACTCGACTTTAGCGGCAATCTGAGCACCGCCGATTATGGGCTCGCGAGAAAGCCGCTGCAGCAGATCTTCAAGGACGGCAATAATGTCGTTCACGGCGTCGAATATGCCGGCATGCGGCCCAGCTACAAGTTCTTCGACCCTGCGCTCGACGCCAAGATCCAAGCCATGATGAACCTCCTGGAAGGCTTTTCGGTCGACATTATCGATTATAGTGCCGATTGGACCCAGATCGTGCTGCGCGTGTTCGACGGCTATGACTCCCCTCAATACATCACGTACAATACCAACACACAGGAATTGGTCGGGCTGATGCATGCGCGCCCGGATGTCCCGGCTGAAGCCGTGGGTGAGGTGATGTCGATCGAGTATCCGGCCCGGGATGGCAAAACCATTCCCGCCGTCGTCACCTGGCCCGCGGGCAGCACTGCAGAGACCCGTTCCAACCTGCCAACCCTGATCATGCCACATGGCGGCCCCCGCGCCTATGACAGCATGAGGTTTGATTGGCTGGCACAGTATTTTGCCAATCGCGGCTATCTGGTTATCCAACCGAATTTCCGAGGCTCGAGCGGCTTCGGCTCTGACTTCATGAAGGCTGGTAATGGCGAGTGGGGCGGCAAGATGCAGGACGATGTTACAGATGGCCTGCAGGCGATGATCGACTCCGGCTATTCTGATCCAGACCGCACCTGTATCGTTGGCTGGAGCTATGGCGGCTATTCAGCCCTTGCTGGCGGCGCTTTCACGCCAGATCTGTACAATTGCGTCGTGGCCGTCGCACCGGTTACGGACCTCATGCTGATGGCCCGGGACGAACGCCTGGATCATGGCAGCTCGTCCTATATCTACGACTATTGGAAGGATATGATCGGGGATCCCAAAACAGATGCGGATCGGATGAAAGACAGGTCACCGGTCAATCATGCCGAAGCGTTCACCGCCCCTGTGCTGTTGATCCATGGTCAGGATGACCGCATCGTGCCGTTCGAACACAGCAACAGAATGAAGCGAGCCCTGGAGCGCGCAGGCAAGTCCGTTGAGTTGATCCGGTTCAGGACAGACGGTCATTCACTCGTGGACAGCGACAACCGGGCTGAGGCGCTTCAGGCCATGTCGGACTTTGTCGAAGCCCATATTGGCGGCCAATGAGTATTTTTGCGTCCTAAGGGAAGGCTTGCTTGTCGCTAGGACAGGCAGGCTTTGTGGCGTTAAAAGCGCTTCAGGAGACCAGAATGACAGCCCCCGCCACAGTTGAAATCAAAGACGATATCGCGATCATCACTATGGACGACGGCAAGGCCAATGCCATCAATCCACCCATGCTGGAAGCGCTGCATGCCTGCCTAGACCAGGCTGAAAAAGACGCCAAGGCCGTGATTATCACGGGACGTGAGGGACGGTTCTCGGGCGGGTTTGACCTCAAACTGATGATGAGCCTACCGGGTCATGAGGTGAAAGCATTGGTGGATGGCGGTGGTGGATTGGCCCTGCGCCTCTACACATTCCCGATGCCGGTCATTGCCGCCTGTTCCGGTCATGCCGTTGCGATGGGATGTTTCATCCTGCTGTCCTGCGATATCCGCGTCGGCACCTCAGGCGCGTTCAAGATCGGCGCGAACGAAACCGCGATCAATATGGTGCTGCCGATTTTCGCCTCTGAGCTGGTCAAAGCGCGGGTCGCTGATGACTACAAGACCCGGTCCATGATTTTTGCCGAACTGTTTGATCCTGAAACCGCGCGCGAAGCCGGATATCTTGATGAAGTCGTGGCTGCCGACACGCTCCTCGCCACCGCCAGACAGGCGGCAGACAGCCTGAAGGGGCTGACCGGGTCGTCGCTGACCGGCAACAAATTATTGCTGCGCGAAGCCACGATCGCGACGATCAAGGCCTCTCTGCCCGACTATAGCACGCCCGCGGCGCGCAGCAGGTAGATACACCCGATCGCGGTGACAAGCCCTTTCATCCAGGCGACAAAATTGACATCGGTCATGCCCCTCAAGATCACGTTGCCAAGGCGTGTTCCGATCATGGAGACCGGGGCCGCCAGGAGCAACAGCCAGATCGGAGGTAAGGCCTGAAATCCGGCGGCACTGATGACCGGGACACTCCAGAAACCAATTTTCACCAAATGGCTCAGCGTCTGGGTCACGGACTTCGTGGCAACGATTTCCTGCCGCGTCATATCCGCCCGAACGAAAAACAGATCCAGCAATGGCCCGGCCACCCCGGCCAGTGTGTTCATGCCCTGCACCATGGTTCCTGCTAAAACGGCCTGTACTGGTTTGCGAATATCCAGATGCAGCCAGGTCTTCGGCAGCCAGATCAACAAAGGCGCAAGACCAAGGATCAGATAGACCGTCCGCTTGTCCGGCACCCAACTGATGAAGAACAAGGCCGCGATTCCCGCCGCCGCGCCAACTGAATAGAGCCGAAACACACGCCAGTCGATCGCGTCTCTCAGCAACCAGGCGCGATAGCCGTTTGCAACCATCATGATGGCGCCATGCACGATCATCGCTGTGGCAACGCTGACCACCGCGATCAGGACACCCATCAGGATCAGCCCGCCCGCCATTCCGAAGATCCCGGAAATGAACGAAGTCACCAATGTGGCAGCCAGTATGATCAGCGCGGTTAGCAGCGGCATGGCTGCCTGCGTGCCGTGATTGTCAAAAAAAAGCCAGACCCTCAGCTTTCAGAATAAGGGAGTATTCTTGAAAGCTTTGGATCTGGAAGAGCGGTGTTTTGCGTTTCGCCGACAGGTTACTGGATAGACACCGAAGCGCCGCTCGAAGTGTCCTTTTCGACATTCGCCGGATTGCCTTTGACGCGGATGGATGACCCGCTGGAGGCATCAATGATGACAGACTCTGAGGCATAGACTGTGATCGATGATCCACTTGATGCATCGATCTCCGCGTCTGCGCATTCCAGCTCGCCGAGAGACAGGTTGGAGCCGGATGACGCGTCGACGGTCAGTTCGTTACACGCCCCCGACAGGGAGACCATCGAGCCTGAAGACGCATCGACTTCCAGATTGTCGGCGACAAGGTCACCTTTGAATGAGGATCCGGAGCCAATATCAACGGTCTCAAGGGCTGACGACTGGGCATACACTTCAAGGCTGAGATAACGGCTGCCGGACCAGCCAAGGTTGCCCGAGCGGCTAATATCCAGGACGCCGTCATCGACACTGATCTCTACATCATCCCAGTCTCCGCCGCGCAGGATGGCTGTGACACCCGGCTCTGGAGATTGCGTGTAGGTGACTGAAAACCCGCCAGACAGGTCGACCTCATTGAAATCGCCAACAGAGAACGCCTTGGTTTTCTCTGTCATGTCGACATTGTCGCGCTCATTCTGATGCTTGATCCGCTCCTGACGAGCCTGCTCGCGTTCGACCCGACGCACAGCGCGTTCCTGCTCACGCTCCACCCGTTCGGCCATGCGTTCGGCCTGTTCAGCGGCGCGTTCAGCCTGACGCTCAATCTGCTCAGCCTGTCTGTCCCAATTCCAGCTCCAATTATGGGCGAACTTGGCGGCTTCGGCCTCAGCCATGGCCTCAATATGGGGTTCGATCTCTTCAACCCAGGCTTCGGCGCGGGCCTCAACCTCTTCGCCCCAGATTTCCATCTCTTCGGCCCAGGCTTCCATCGTGGCCTCAAACTCCTCCATCTGAGCCTCGTCGAGTTGAAACGCCTGACTGTCGAGCTCCAGATGGAAACTGTTGCCATCATTGAACATGACAAAGCCAGGGATGCCCTCCAGAGTCGGCACGTCAGGCATGGGAGGCAAATCATCGAACGAGAACTCAAACGTCTCGCCATCAATATTGATCGACATGTTCATGCCTTCAAGCGCATGTGTATCGACATGAACATGGACGTCGTCGTCGATCTGGATATCCTCATCGAAATCGACGTCCGCTGTTTGAGACTGGCCAGGGCCTCCGGCAAGCTCTGCCTCTGGGGTCTGGGCCGTTGAGGAACAGGATGCGGTCGTGAAGATGGCCGCGGCACCAAGAGCTCCGGCAAGCGCGGTGCCCATCAAACGGCGACGAAAATCAGGTGTAGGGTGCTGCATCATTATCAGTCTTTCTTTTATCGGATGAGCAAGGGTCAAACTGGCAGCCGCCATGCGGCGATCAGAGGGCCTGGCGAGCTTGGCCGCCTTAACGAGGGTCCGGCCATACGCCGCTGGTGAGAGTTTCGCCCGGTTCAGAACATCGGCGTCGCACGCCGCTTCCTGGTCGGTGCGGAAGGCTTTCAGGGCGATGTGTGCAAAGGGGTTGAACCATTGGACCGCGGCGACAATCCGGGCAATCTGGAACGCCCACAGGTCGCGCCGTTTCAAGTGCATCAATTCGTGGATCAAGGCATCGCGTTGCTCAGATGGCGTATAGTCTTCTTCAAACCAGTAAGGCAGCAGCACAACCGGATCTTTGAGGCCCGTCACCAAGGGTCCGCTACACAACAGGCTGGAGCGTACGTGCGGCACGTTCTTGAGCTTCAGCATCTTTGCAATCGCCGCTGTCTCTTCGAGGATAGTATCAGAGGCGGGATCGGAATCGTCCCAGATCAGGCGTTGGAACACATCCTGGCGGCGCAAGGACAGGCCGAGCCAGAGGAGCGCCCCGAGAACCCAGACAGCGGTCAGGATCATTGGAGCCTGGGCCAGAGCGCCCTCCAGCAAACCGTTCCAGAATGACGGCGCAGCGGGCGCGACCATATCATATATCGGAGGCACTTCAGCGACTACAGGCGGCGCTGGCGCAGCCACGACGTTCACCTCAGGCGCCATGACGAAAACCTGCTCAGCCACGGCTTCAGGCTCGGCTGTCGTCGGCATCAGCATCGATATCCAGCCCGAGAGCGACCAGTTGGCGGGCAGCGGCGGCATCACGAACCGCGCGAGCGGCAGCAACCAGAGCGCGTACGCTGCCTTCGGCCCAAAATGGCGGGCGAAGGGTCTGCGGATGAGCAGAACGAAGGCGACAAGTATCCCCACGGCGAGCGTGGTCAGTCCAGCTTCCTGGATAAACGGGTGAAGATCAGTCCAGTTCATCGCTTTAGTCTCCCCAACAAAGCTTCGAGGTCTTCAATATCCTGATCGCTAAGCCCGCGGGCATCGGCGAGTTGCGCAACAAGCGGCGCTGCACGACCGCCAAACAGGCGATCCACAAGCTGGCCAGCAGCGTTCTTCTGATACGCCTTTTCGTCCACAAGCGGGCTGTAGAGATAACGGCGGCCTTCCTGTTCAATCGACAGCGCGCCTTTATCAACCAGGCGGGACAAGAGCGTCTTGATTGTGCGGATGTTCCAATCCTGCTGGCCTTCAAGGGCTTCAGCGACTTCAGAGGCGCCAATGCCCGGCTTGCGCCAGATCACTTTCATGATTTCGAGTTCAGCCGTTGAAATTTGCAGGGTCATGATTCACTCGTATTGACTACAAGTGTGGTCATTACCCTTGACTACAAATGTGGTCAATAGAAAAATTATGACAATTTCTAGGCAGTCTTGTTGACGCTCGGATAGGTCTGTGGGGCCCGGTCGACGGCTTCGTCAAACCCCACCGTTTCAGCCACAATATAGAGAGGACGGGCTTTCACCTCGGTGAAAATGCGTGCCATGTATTCGCCGAGCACGCCGATCCCGATCAACATAATCCCATTGAAGAACAGCATCACACTCATCAGCGAGGCGTAGCCCGGCACGTCAATACCGAAAATCAGGGTCTTGGCCACCGTCCAGCCGCCAAACAGCATCGCCCCAAGGCTGACGGCAAACCCGACATAGGACCAGACGCGAAGCGGCAACGACGAGAATGAGGTGATGCCCTCAAGCGCGAAGTTCCAAAGCTTCCAGTAATTCCACTTGGTCTCTCCGGCAGCACGCTCCTCTCGAACATATTCGACCACTTCGGTCTCATAGCCGACCCAGGCAAACAAGCCTTTCATGAACCGTGAGCGCTCCGGCAGGCGCTTGATCGCATCGACCACCACACGATCCATCAGGCGGAAGTCGCCAGCATTACGAGGGATACGCGGCTCGCTGAGGCGCGAAAAGATTGAGTAAGCGCCGTTCGCGGTAACCCGCTTCAGCCAGCTGTCCGATGAGCGATCAGCCCGGACCGCCAGCACGACTTTCGCACCGGCCCGCCATTTGGCGATCAATTGCGCAATCACTTCCGGTGGATCCTGCAGATCGGCATCCATCGGGATCACCGCATCTCCGCTGGCATAATCGAGACCTGCACTTAGCGCGGTTTCCTTACCGAAATTGCGCGACAGATTGACGATCTTGATCCGCTCATCCTGCTGCGCGAAGAAGCGAAGACGGCCCAGCGTATCGTCTCGGCTGCCATCGTTCACACAGATGATTTCATAAGACGGCGTGATCGTGCTGAGGACGGCGGACATGCGTTTGAAGAAGAGATGCAACATCGCCTCTTCATTGTACATCGGCACGACAATCGACAGAGTTGGCATGATTTCAGCCTCCCGACTCGCCTTTATTCATCACTAGATCAGGGATTCGTTGCCAAAGCCTTGCCAAGGCTGAAGCGTGGTTTGAAGCGAAAGAAAACAAGCCCGATAAAGAACATTCCGCTGATGGCGCTGAGCCAGGTCCCGATCCGCTCAAACACGGTGGGCGGCAAGCTCAACTCAACCCGGTGCTCGCCGGCCGGCAAGTCGAACGTCATCAAACCGAAGCGCGGTCCGGGATAGAGCGCCAGCGGCTCATCCGAATCGACCAGACGGCCCTGCCAATAATCCCAATGCGGAAAGACCAAGGTTACCGGACCCGGCTCAGACAAACTCACTTGCAGCATCAGCCGATCACTCGCCTCACTCAACACGCTGACCTCATAAGCCGCTTCGGCCTGCGCCGCCGCTTCTGAGGCCTGGATCTGCTCGATGACAGCGAAGAGACTATCGTATCCGCGCTGCACACCGTGGGTTTCACGTACGGCGCTCATAAAGGGCTGCGGGAAGTATTCCGGCGCGCCGGCCATGGCGAAGGGCTGACCGCTGCGCATGGTTGCATCTTGCGCGGCCGGGATCAGCACACTGGTTGAGACCAGCAAGGCAGCTCCCACAATCAAAGATGGCAGCCAGGCTTCAAGCAGCCGGCCCTTGTCGCGAAACTGTTTGACCGCTGCTACGAGCAAGGCGGTTGCCCCCAGTGCGAGGCTCACATCCACTAGGATCATCACCCGCCACGGGAACTGGACAGAGCTGATGATCCACTTTTCCCACATCAGCCAGGAGACCGGCGTCATCAGGACCGCTGCGAAGAAAACCGGTGCCAATGTCCAGGTCAGCAAACCGTCTTTCGACACCACATCGCGCACCTCATCGCGCTTCCACCACAGCAGCGCTGACAGAATCAGAGCGGCCATCATGATCGCCTTGATCATCAGCGCGGTGGCCGGGTTCGGTTCCGCCTGCCCGTCAAGGAACAGCCAGCGGGTCGGCATCGAGTAGACATGGAACAATAGAGATGAAGACACATCCTCGAGCAGCATGAAGGCGGGCAGCCAGTAAATCGCGCTGAGCGCGGCCCCGAGCCCGCCCCAAAGTGCAAACGTCCCGACCAGTTTCGCGGTCGCTCCCAAATCGTCACGCAGATCCCAGGTTTTCCACAGGACGACGGCGGCCAGAAAGTGCGCGGTAATCAATGCTACCGGCAAATGACTGAGCACCAAGCCTGCGAAGGATAAAGACAGCATCCAACCGCATTTGCGCTCTTCCAACAGCTTGATCGCGGCGAGGATAAGCAAAGGAATGAAAATCGCAGCGGCAATCTCGCCCACCGCCTGGCGGATGATCCAATCCATCGCGTAGTGGTACGGCAGTACGCAGTACAAGACGGCGGCAAATGCGGCCCAGTTCACGCCGAAGAATCGCCGCGCCAGAACGAAGAAACTGACCCCCGACAGAATGATCATCCAGGCCCCGCCAATCGCAAACGCGGTTCCCGGCGCGCAGCCGCCGCCACAACTGATCTGCCCCACTGTTGAGGCGATCCAGAACGGCATTGGCGCATAGAAATAGAAGTCGAGCCCCCCAAGCCCGAACCACAGGTCCGGCAAGTGACGCGGATACAGATCTCCAGACCAGAACGCCTCGTCAAAAGCCGTAAACCAGGGCAGATTATGCCGATAAGAATGGCCACCCGGCGTGCCGATAGCGGCATGATAAGCCAGCAGACCCACCGCCAGCGCCGTGACCATCAAAATCAAGCGCCAGTGGCGCGAAAAAGCGGCTTGCATCATCTACTCGTCTTCAATCCAAGCAGATGAATTAGCAGAGCGGCTTTAATACCGTGTTTCCTGCCGGTTCGATCTGGTTAATGCCGCTTAAACGAATCCAATGCGGCCATCGACGTCTTGTGCTCTAAACGTCTTCGGTTTCGCCGCTCTTGGCGCGTACCATTTCGACTTTCAGTGTGGATCCCGGCGTGATCAACACATCCTCATGGCGCAGAGGAATATCGATGCCTGCGTCCCGGAACTTGTCCCAGATATTGAGCATCACCTCGGATGAGACATTCGAGACCCCGTTCTGCGGATCATTGATCCAGAACCGCGCCTCAAGCTCGATGGCCTCATCGCCAAATTCCATGACGAGACATTTCGGAGCCGGTTTCGCCAGTACGCGATCTGTTATCACGGCGCCAGCGACGACCAAATCCACAGCCTGGCGCAGATCGGTTTCATACTCGACCCGAAGGCGGCGTTTCACGCGCACCTCCTTATTCGAGTACGACCAGTTCACCACCTTGTCCGTGATCAACATCTCGTTCGGGATGAGATGCTCTTTGCCATCGCGTGTGATCACTGAGGCATAGCGCAGACCGAGTGACTTCACGACGCCATAGGTCTCGTCCACTTCGATGACATCATCCGGTTTGATGGAACGATCCGTCAGCAGGATCACGCCTGAGATAAAGTTCGCAACGATCTGCTGCATCCCGAAGCCGAGGCCGACGCCGATTGCACCGCCGAGTACGGCCAATCCCGACAGGGGAATGCCGAGCCCCGCCATGGCGAGCATAGCGGCGGAAAAGAACAGGCCAATCTGGACCGCATTGCCCATCAGGATGCGCAGCGAGGAATCGACTTTTGGGAGCGTGTCGACACGCTTCTTCAGCTGTTTGGCGCCCCAATGGGCAGCAAACATAAAGATTGCAACGGTGATCACTGCCTGTACCAGGAAGACCGGACTGATCGTGCGCCCGGCAAATTGCGGCCCGACGCCGCTGAGCCAGGCATAAACCTCCTCGAGGACGCCAAACGCATAGAAGGCAGCAAACAGCCAGATGAACCAGCCTGCTGGCTTGCGCATCCCTTCCGGCAGGAACGCCGTCACCACACGGATCAGCAACCAGGCAAGCGCCAATGAAGAAGCGATCCGCACCAACGCGCTGTCCATGCCTGATCCCGCCAGGATCGCCTGTGCCAGATACAGACCGAGCGCCCAGAGCGCTGGTCGCACCAGAGTCGGCCCCGTCTCCTCGACCAAACGCCGCAACTGGTCCGGCAGCCTTTGGATGGACGCAAACACAAGCTGACGCCCGCGCGAGGAGAACATAATGCCGAGGATCAGCACCCCGAGGATCGCGGCGAGTTGATAGAGAATTGGCAGCAGGATTTCAAAATTCAGAAGATTGGCCTGCGCCCAACCGACGGGGTCTTCGATGATCGGGTCGGCCCAGGCAAACAGGTTAGGCGCCTCAGCTGCGCTTGCTTCCCCGCCATCTGAGGCCGCAACGGCACCGTCCGCGCCCGCGTCGGTCACAGAGAGATTGTCGCCGCAAATTCTCTGCCCCTCTACGGTGACGCAGCCCTCAACCTGAATTTCGGTTTCGTCTTCCATGCAAGCCCATCCTGCAAATCATGCGCCGAAACGGTTCGATATCCCCCGTCTAAACAGGCGGATAAGGGAATACGCTGGTTGTGGCGCCAAGGTCTGTAAAGCTGCCTTCCATGGCCGAAAGCCCATGCTCGATCAAGGTCTCAGGTGTCCATCCTTCCAGACGTGACACCGATTTCACCGGACGCGGCTGGCTGAACAGAACGACTTCATTGCCGCGAACCGAGAAGATCTGTCCGTTCACGTGTTTCGCCCCGTCTGCGCAGAGCGTGACTGCAAGCTGGGCAACCTGATCGGCGCGCATACCGGTGCGCATCCGCTCAACGCGCTCAGCGCCCGCCTCATCTTTCACGGGAATGGACGCAATCATGCGCGTCCAGGCAAACGGCGCGATAATGTTGGAGCGGACATTCTTGCGCGCACCCTCCATGGCGATAATCCGGGAGAGCCCGGCAATGCCAAGTTTGGCGGCGGCATAGTTCGCCTGTCCGATATTCCCGATCAAGCCACTGGTAGAAGTGAACAGAACCAGAGAGCCGTCTTCCTGATCGCGGAAATGTTCAATTGATGCGCGGGCAACGTTGAACGATCCGTGCAAGTGAACGTCAATGACCGCTTTCCAGTCGGCTTCAGACATTTTGTGAAACATGCCATCGCGCAGGATCCCGGCGGGATTGATGACCGCGTGCAAGCCTCCAAACGCGTCTTTGGCCTGCTCAACCATCGCCGCGACCGCGTCATAATCGGTGACGCTGTCAGAGTTTGAGACCGCTTGGCCACCTGCAGCGCGGATGTCTGCGGCCACGGCCTCTGCAGGCCCGGCCCCGCCTTCGTCTGCCCCAGACAGGCTGCCACCGAGATCATTGACCACCACGTTCGCGCCATGCTGCGCGGCCATCAAGGCGCATTCCTTACCAATCCCGTTACCACCGCCGGTGACCAGCACCGTTTTGCCATCCAAAATACCCATCCGAGCCTCCTGATACGTCGTTTTCTGAACAGGGAAACAGCACGGAACCTAAAGTCCGGCAAGCTGCCGCGGCGATACGTGATCGTCCGATGATCCACTTCACAACGCGCTGAATGATTGAGAGATCAATCAGGCGCATTCATCGATGTCTTAACCGAATGATAACGCCGCCTCGCATAATCTGATCAAATGGCAAAACTGATGAACCACACTCATAGCATCTTCACGATGCATCGGCTGGCCGTCGTCACGATCGTGGTCTGCGTGCTGATCGACGAATTCCTGCGCTAGGCCTTGGTGTCGGCGATCGCGTTGAGCTTGCGTTCCAGAAACACCCGCTCCATCCGATTCTCCGCCAGCGCCAAGGCTTCTTCGATCAACGTTCGAGCGCTTTCAGTTTCACCACTGCGCTGCAAGATATCGGCCCGGGCCAGATAGAACGCCTTGTAACCTGTCTTATCGAAAGCGTCCTGAACCGCTTCGATCATGGCAAGCGCGCGCTCGGTCTCTCCCATATTCGAGATCGCCACAGCCTGATTGATCCGCACCACAGGCGAGGGCTGGATCCGATGCAGCAGATCGTACAAGGCGGCAATCTGTGGCCAGTCGGTTTCGGCCCAGCTCACCGCTTCGACATGCAGCGCACTGATCGCAGCCTGAATCTGGTAAGGTCCAACCCGGCCCTTCTTTAAAGCGGTTTTCAAACGCTGCGTGCCTTCGTCAATTTTGGCCGAACTCCAAAGCGTGCGATCCTGATCTTCCAGCGAGATCATCACACCCTCGCGATCTGTTCTCGCCGCACGCCGCGCATCATGCAGCAGCATCAGGGCAAGCAGGCCTTCCACTTCGGTTTCGTCAGGCATCAACCGCGCGACGATCCGCGCTAGCCGGATGGCCTCATTGATCAGATCCACGCGGGTCAGTTCGGGGCCAGACGAGGCCGCATAGCCTTCATTGAAGATCAGATAGATCGTGGCCAAGACACCGCGTAAGCGCTCCGGCAGGTCCTCTTCCGATGGCACTTGATACGGAATCCCGGCGAGACGAATTTTCTTCTTCGCCCGCGACAGGCGCTGCGCCATCGTGCTCGGCTTGTCGAGAAAGGCCCGGGCAATCTCTTCGGTCGTTAAGCCTCCAATCGTGCGCAATGTCAGCGCAACACGGGTCTTTTCCTCCAGAGCCGGATGACAGCAGGTGAAGATCAACTCCAGCTGCTTGTCATCAATCGCAGCCGGGTCCTCCAAATCGATCTCTGATTGATCAAGCGCGATGAGATAGGCGAGTTCCTTGGCCTTCTCCTCAAATCGGTTCGCGCGGCGAATACGATCAATCGCCTTGCGCCGCGCCGTGGCAATCAACCAGGCGGCTGGCGAGCGCGGCAAGCCTTTGTCTGGCCAGGTTCGCAGCGCCGCCTCCGCAGCGTCCTGAAGGCAATCTTCGGCCAGTTGTAGCTCACCAAGATTGCGGATCAGGCTCGACAGGATACGGCCCCACTCTTCGCGGATAATCCGTTCAACAGATTGAGCCGGTGAAGAGAGGGGCAGCATCGCCGCGGCCTAGTCGTAGACCATGACCGGACGCACCTCGATCCGGCCATGCGTGGCGGTCGGGATCTGCGCGGCATATTTCAAGGCCGTGTCGAGATCTGGACAATCGAGCAGATAGAACCCGCCGAGTTGTTCCTTGGTTTCCGCAAAGGGCCCGTCCGTGATCTCGGGCTGGCCATTCTCCATCGTTACGGTACTGGCCGTCATAACCGGCTGCAGACCTTCGCCTGCAACAAAAACACCGTCTTCCTGAACCTTGGCTGTGAACTCCATATAGGACTGCATATACGGTCCAAACTCAGGCGTCCCGTGTTGGGGCCCGGACGATTCGGCAGAGTAAATCAAACAGAGGTATTGCATATCAGGTCTCCAAAAAGTTGTGCGAGCCAACATGAATGCTCGCACAGACCTGACGAATGGGCATTACCGAAATCGACATCGCCCGTAAAAAAGTTTCAGTTTCGAATATTCAGGGTGTCTAGGCCGGAACCGATTCCGCCTGCATCAGCAGGCCCAGATCGTCCGGTTCACCAATAATCGCGAGCAAATCATCGGCGCGGACATCCTCAGTCGGCTTGGCAATTACCAGATCCCCTTCCCGCTCGATCATCACGATGAGACAAGAGGCTGGCAATTCGATCTCATGAATCGGACGTCCGATCTGTCGTGCAATCAATGGCAGGTCTTTGACCGGCGCATGGATGAAGTGATCATCCCGCATCAGGATCTCGTTGAGTTCTTTTTCGTCTTCCGCCGCCAGCCAGCGCTGCGCAAAGCCTTCGCCCTGCGCGACCTCTGCCAGGTGTCCGACGATCCGCAGATCCAGTCCCACCGGTTCTTTCGGCGTTAGTAGAAAGACCAGTGTATGCTCGTCCGACAGGCCCTCGATATCCAGAACCGCGCGATCGCTAAACCGGAATACAAACAGCGCCGGTTCCTCCAACCGCTCATCTGAGCGATAGGCGATCGCAAACCCTTCCTGAAGCAATTGGAACCGGGGCGGGCGTTGGCCAAACCGCTCGTCCAGAACACCGGGATCAAGATTGAACCGGCTTTCGGCGCGGTCGCCCATGAACTTGATCAGGTCGACCAGTGTATACTTTCCGATCTTGAGATCGGTCATCGCAGAGCGCGCCACCACAGTTTCATAGGAGAGGTTCTGTGCTTGGGTGCGATCATGGATGATCGTCATCAGCTCATGCTCAATCCCCTCATAACGCTGGCGCCCAAGGCGTTCATGCACGTGAAAAATCGCGCCGCGTCTTGGGGTCACTTTCGAGGCATAGAACTGGTACCAAAGCACACACCCGATCACCATCATACCGGTAAATCCAATGGCCAGTATGCCCATCTCAATGATCAGCCAGAACGCGATAAGCACGCCTGCCACCGGCATCCACGGATAGAGAGGCACTCTGAAACCCGGTTTGTAGCTGTCAATCCTCGCCTCGCGCATCACGATCACCGCAATGCAAATCAGTCCGAACAGGAGCAACTGGAAAGCACTGGCAAGCTTGGCCACAGAGGCCACGTCAAAGATGACCAGCACGACAATCATCGCCAGGGTCGTGACGATAATCGCATTGGCCGGGGTGCCAAACCGCCCGACTTGACTGAAACTCGCGGGGAGTAATTTGTCCTTGCCCATTGCGAAAGGATAGCGCGACGCGGACATGATCCCGGCATTTCCGGTCGACGCAAACGCCGCGATCGCTGAAATCACAATCAGAACCACGCCGAGGTCATACGGGAGCCAGGACAGAAACTTGCCGCCTGCATCGGCAACCGGTGTGAGACTGTTGAACAATTCCTGCGGCTCCAGAACTGTCACCAGGATCAATGTGCCCAGCGTATAGATCGCCGTCGCTGTTAAGAGCGACAAGGTCATGCCGAGGGGGATGTTCCGCTCCGGGTTCTCGATCTCTTCGGCAACGCTCGCCACTTTGGTGAGACCGGCATAGGAGACAAATACAAGTCCGATGGTCGAGATGAAGCCAATCAGCCCGCTCGAAAAGTATGGTCCATAATCCGGATCGGGACGCACAATCTGCTCCGGCCCGACACTGATCAATCCAATCAGGACGAAAGCCGACAGAATCACCACCAGAACGGTGACCAGCACCCGTTGGAGCAAGGATGTCTCCTTCGCCCCAACCAGATTGATCAATCCGAACACGAGTGTGAGAACAATCGCCGTTACAGTGAATGGCAGATCAAGATACAATCCGAGGTATGCGCCCATCCCGACAAGCGCAAAGGCGCTTTTGAACACCACAGCAACCCAGGACCCGAGACCGCCAATTGTGCCCATCATCGGCCCGAGTGCCCGGTCGAGGAAAAAATAGGTGCCGCCGGACTTCGGCATCGCGGTCGACAGCTCAGCCATGCAGAACATGGCGGGCAGGATCAGAAAACCGGCAAAGAAATAGGCAAGATAAACTGAGTTCCCGGTATAGGACGCCGCAATCCCTGGCAGCAGGAACAGGCCCGATGAAAACATCGCCCCCGTCGCCATCGCATAGACGTCGAACAGCTTCATCGACTTTTGCAGTTTTTTCGGCGCGCTTTCGGCGTCTGTTGTACCGGTCATAAATCCCCCGAATCAGCTGCGCTGTCCTCGTCCGCATGACTGCGTGCAAGACATAGTCTGACTTGCAAGCCTGGCGACTTATTTAACGCCGCGCATTTTCACAAAATTATAACGCACTAACGCGGTGCCCGCTTGGCCAGAATACGTTGGAGGGTTCGGCGGTGCATGTTGAGCCGACGCGCGGTTTCTGAAACATTATGTCCACACAGCTCATACACTCGCTGAATATGCTCCCAACGCACCCGATCCGCAGACATCGGATTTTCCGGAGGTTCCGGCAGGCCGTCGCCCTGATTGACCAGCGCACGCACGATGTCCTCGACATCAGCTGGCTTGGCGAGATAATCGACCGCACCGGCTTTGACCGCCGCAACCGCAGTAGCGATCGCGCCATATCCGGTCAGGATGACCGCGCGCGCGTCCGGGCGGTAGCGATGCAGCACTTCCACGACATCCAGCCCCGATCCATCTTCCAATCGCAAATCAAAGACGCCAAAGGCCGGTGGATTAAGACGGGCAATGTCGCGAGCTTCTGATACTTTTGACGTGGCAGATACCTGAAACCCGCGCTGGGTGAGCGCGCGGGCCAGACGTTGCAGGAAGGGGCCATCATCATCCAGGACAAGGCAGGTCTTGTCCTCAACATCCTTGAGGCTTTCGTGCATTTTGACTGTGACGGGCGGTTCCATAGTCTCTCCTTCAGCCCCGTTATATGGGGTGTTCGTCAATATTGTCCAAAGGTTGCAACACCTCTCGCGGCCAGACCGCCTGGACGATTGCACCGTGACGCGGAGCCATGCGATTGCGCGTCGCAATTCGACCACCGGTCCGCTCAATCAGGGTTTTCGCAATGAAGAATCCCAGTCCCATATCCCCGCCGCCGAGTTGATCTTCGCCGCGCTGAGACACGTAAGGCTCCCCAAGCTTTGGCATCACTTCAGACGCAAATCCCGGGCCATCATCGCGAATGGTCACCATGATCTGTTTGTCAGTCCAGCTCGCCACGGCGCGGACCTCGGTTTCAGCAAAGCTCACCGCGTTTTCGATAAACGCGCCGATCGCGTGCAGGATTTCCGGGCTGCGACGGATCACGGGCACCTTGTCCTCTCCGCCTTCACCAGGTTCATAGGTCACCCGCAAAGCCACGCCCAGGCCCTTATGCGGGGCGGCAGCTTCCTCGATCAGTGCGCTCAACGGCATCCGTGCATGCACGATGTCGCTCGCTTCACGCGCGGCGCCCAGTTTGCGCAGGATCTGACGACAACGCTCGGCCTGTTCGGTCAGCAATTGCACATCGTCTTTGTGCGGCGTGCCGTCCGGCAATTCGTTAAGCAGCTCTTTTGACACGAGATGAATGGTCGCGAGCGGTGTGCCGAGCTCATGCGCCGTCATCGCCGACATCGCGCCGAGCGCTGAGAGGCGCTGCTCGCGAGACATGACCACACTTGCGGCATCCAAAGCTTGAACCAGTTTGGCCTCATCCTCATTCACGCGCTGCGCCGAGATCGCAAAGAAGATAATGCCAATACAGAGCGCTGCAAAATGCCCTCCTTCAAACAGAACCGGTAGCGACAGCTGTTCCCCCTCCCGCCAGGGCAAGTCAGCGGCGAACCAGGGCATGGTTGCGGCCATCGCAATCGCCAGCACCGCAATCGTCGCCGTATAGGGCGCTTTCAAGCTCGACGCGGCCACGGTGACCGGGGCGATCAGAAACAGAAGAAACGGGTTCGACAAGCCCCCGGTCAAACTGATCAACAATGCCAGTTGCGCGACATCAAAAGACAATTGCCAAGCCGCTTCCCAGCCGCGCAGCAATTGCGGCCCAACCGATACAAAGGACAGAAATACATTGAGCCAGGCGGACGCTGCGATCACAGCGAGGCAGAGCCCGATAGGCAGCTCAAACCCAAGCCCAAAATAGACGAACAGAACGGCCCCCGTCTGGCCCATGACGGCCAACCAGCGCAACGTCATCAGCGTCGCCAAGCGCGTTCGCCCCCGGGCCGATCCCACACCGGACAGACCTTCCGGCAGCAGGCTGAACAAGGCTTCGTCCGTCCCGTCTCGATGTTGCGAAAGGTCGTCCATCCGCGCTCCTGTGCGGCACTGCGCCGCTTGCCTGCATCAACCGCACAGGCGATACAACCTGAATGATCAAGACACAATTCTTCGCTGCGGCAACCGCTGCCCTTTTACTCGGGTCCTGCGGCGCAACAGAATCGTCCGCGCCAACCGCCGGCGGCAGCATGGCGAGTTGCTCGACCCGGGCCTATGACAATATTGGCGGCCCGTTCAGTCTGACCGATCACATGGGCCAGACCGTGACCGAGGCCGACTTCAAAGGCGCGCCCACTCTGATCTATTTTGGCTTTACCTACTGCCCGGACATTTGCCCTGGCACGCTGGTGGCGATCAATAATGCCTATGAGCTTCTACCCGAGGATGTCACACCGCCTCAGACCCTGTTGATCACGGTCGACCCTGAGCGCGACACGCCGGAAGCCCTGGCAGCCTATGTCGCAACCGCCGCTTTCCCGGACAATCTCGTCGGCCTGACCGGAACGCCGGATCAGATTGCCAGTGCCGCCGATGCCTTTGTCGCAAGCTATGAGCGGATCGAGACGCCGGACAGCCTCAGCGAGTACACGATGGATCATACGTCCATTCTCTATCTGATGGACGAGAACTGGACGCTGAGAACATTCTTTGCCGAAAGCGATGCAAATCCGGCTGATATGGCCAAATGCCTGACGGAGCACCTAAGCTAGGGTGGTTATATCACGCACTGTCATTCGATGGCTCAGGTGCCAGATTGGACCCCGACAGATAAGCCATAAGGATCGCAATCGCACTGCCAGAGGAGTGGACGCCAAGCTTGGCATAGGCGCGGCGTCTGAACGTATCGATGGTGGCATCGGAAATCCCAAGCGTCTTTGAGATGGACGCACTGTTTTCGCCGCGCGCAAGCAAGCAAAGTATCTCCAACTCGCGCGGCGAAAGCCCTAGACCACGGCGAGCCTGTTCGTAAGAGCGTACACCGTGAAACACATATTTTCCGACGCGAAACGCACTGTCTATCGTTGCGGGTTTCATGTCTAATCCTCATTTGAGCGTTGGGGCCTAACTAAGAAGGCAAGATCAAATGAAAACCGTATGGATGCAGTAACAACTGTGTTTCATCCGACGATTACGATGTATTGCGCCCATGAATGACTGGGTTTTGAGACCGAAACCTGGACCAGTCCCCGGAGAGCATTGAATTTTTTCTTGAGAGTGCTGCTTGTGCCTTTCCCCTCGCACTAAAAGCGACTATGCTGCAGCGCAACACGAACAGAGGTTGATTGAATGCTCTATTCCTTGGTCGAGATGAACCGGGCGGCGATGGCCCCCATGCGACTTATGGCAAAGAGCACACGCGCCATTCTGGAGATGACGGCCAATCCAATGCGCCACACCGCGTTTGGTCGCTCAACCCTGGCTGCAACCAGTGTCTTTGAGCGCGCCACCCGATACTATGGCAAACCGGAATGGCAGATCCCATCGACCACAATCGATGGCAAGGTTCTGCCTGTCCAGCCGACAGCCACCTGGACCTCGCCCTGGTGCAAACTGATCCATTTCGAGACTCTCGGCGCACCGGCCGGGCGACCTCGACTGTTGATCGTCGCGCCCTTGTCCGGTCACTTCGCGACCTTGCTGCGCGGAACCGTCGAAGCCTTTCTGCCAACGCATGAGGTCTTCATCACCGACTGGACCGACGCCAAAATGGCGCCGGTCTGGCTCGGCCGGTTCGATCTCGATGACTATATCGATCATATTCGCAAGGCCTTCACCCATATCGGGCCGGACGCGCATGTTGTGGCCGTCTGCCAACCCGGCCCCGCGGTTCTGGCGGCGGTTTCCCTGATGGCCGAAGACGGCGACCCGGCACTGCCCTGCACAATGACGTTCATGGGCAGCCCGATTGATGCGCGGAAATCGCCCACCGTGCCGAACCTGCTCGCCGAAGAACGGTCATTTGAGTGGTTTCGGGAGAAAATGATCTACACTGTACCGGCACCGTGGCCGGGCATGATGCGGCGGGTCTATCCGGGCTTTGTGCAGCTCACCAGTTTCATGCATATGAATTGGGATCGCCATGTTGATGCTCAGGCGCGCTTTTTCGATCATCTCGTCGAAGGCGATGAAGACAGCGCCGACAAACACCGCGCCTTCTATGATGAGTATCTCGCCGTGCTGGATCTGACAGAAGAGTTTTACCTGCAAACCATCCGCCGGGTGTTTCGCGAGCATCGACTTGCGCGTGGCATCTTCCGATATCGCGGCGAACGCCCTGTCGACCCCGGCGCGATTGAAACCGTCGGCTTGATGACGGTTGAGGGCGAACGCGACGATATTTCAGGCATTGGCCAGACGCAGGCCGCGCATGAGCTTTGCCGCAACATTCCAGACCATATGCAGACCGACTATATCCAGCCCGGTGTAGGCCATTACGGCGTGTTTAACGGTCGCCGGTTCGAACAGGAAATTGTGCCGCGCATCAATGCCTTCCAGGAGCACATTGCGGGGCTCTAATCCTTGCGGTGAACAATCTCTCCCTGGACAACGGTCATCACCGTTTGCGCGTTCAGAATGTCAGCCTCATCCACCGTCATCAGGTCCCGGTCGAACACGGTGAAGTCGGCGATCTTGCCAGTTTCGATTGTGCCGAGATCCTCTTCCATAAACGCCGCATAAGCAGGTGCAGAGGTAAACAAGGCGAGCGCCTGTTCCCGCGTAAGCGCCTCTTCGAGATGCCAGCCCTCTGCGCTGAACCCTTCCAGATCCTTACGCGCAACTGCGGCATAGAATTCGATCAGCGGTGAACCGACCTCAACCGGCGCATCCGAGCCGCCAACCACGAGCGCCCCCGCCTCCAACAGACTGTTCCAGGCGTAAGCGCCGCGCAGGCGCCGCATGCCGAGTCTCGCCGGGGCGAACTTCAAGTCGCCAATCGCATGGCTCGGCTGCATGGAGGCGAGCAGACCCAGATGAGCGACCCGGTCGATATCATCGGGATGCAGGATCTGGGTGTGTTCAATACGCCAACGCTGATCTGCGCCAAAGGCACCGGCTTCAAACACATCCAGAATCCGGCGATTAGCCAGATCCCCGATGGCATGAATGGCAAGCTGAATATCACGCTCATCGGCAAGCTGCATGAATGCCCCAAGCGCGTCCGGATCCATCAGAGACAGGCCGCTCGTGCCAGGACGGTCAGCATAAGGCTCGATCAGTAAGGCACCACGAGACCCCAAGGCACCGTCCATATAGAGCTTCACGCTGCGATTGGTGATCGTATCGGTCTCGTGCAATCGGTCGGCCGCAATGTGGGCACCGGCCTGATCGAAATTGTTGTGCAGGCGAAGCGGCAGACGGCCTTCGACATCCAGGCGTTCCAAAAGAGCTGCATGTTCCGGACTGACGCTCATATTATGCCCGCCCGTCCAGCCGCGCGACACATACTCCGCCGCGCCGACTGCGTAGGCCGCGATCAGGTCACTCTCTGTCGGGGCCGCGATCAACGCCGTCACCGCAGCCATGGAATTATCGATCAGGATGCCTGTGGCGCGGCCATTGGCGTCGCGCTCGATCTTGCCGCCCTCGACATCTGGTGTGGTGTCATCAATACCGGCTGCTTCCAGTGCGGCGCTGTTGGCAACCAGCGCATGCCCATCGGCGCGGATCAGGATCACCGGATTGTCAGGCGCGACCGTGTCGAGATCGCTTGCCAGCGGCATCCGACCCTCCGGCCAGCCGGTTTCAATCCAACCCCGACCAAAAATTACTGCACCTGGCCCGGCATCTGCGACTTCAGCCTCGATTCGGTCGACCAAATCTGCAACTGATCCGACATCGGCGAGATCCAGAGAAAGCTCACGCTGGCCAATCCCCAACAGATGAATATGGGCATCGGTGAAGCCCGGATACATGAACGCGTCATCCAAAGCCTCAAAGACCGCATTGCTGACATCGATCTCAGCCTCAAGATCAGCACTCGATCCCGTCCAGAGGATCCGCCCCTCTGCACCCACCGCAACAGCATCGACGGTCTGTGCGCCATTGCCGGTATATATGGTTCCACCTGAGAAGACGGTGGCCGCTACAGGTCGTGAGTCCGCGCCTGACGGCGTGGGGGCCTCATCACCCGATTGCACACAGGCCGACACGGCCAATCCACACAAAGCCACCAAACTCCGCCGCATCAACATCTCCCGCTTTCTCATCAGCCTCAGAGATACAGAAATGCGACGCGCTGGCAATTCAAGCCAAGGAAAACGCGCCCGGTTTCCCGAGCGCGTCGACATTGTTTACCTTAAACGCGCGTCGCTTACGCTTCAGCTTGTTTCTTGGCGATGTTTTTTTTGATTTTCAGGGCTTTTTCTGACAGGGCCTCGTCTTTGGCCTTGGCGAGATACGCATCAAGGCCGCCCAGTTTGTCGACCGTGCGCAGGGCCTTGGCCGCAATACGCATGGAAAATTTCTGCTCCAGCGTTTCAGAGTGCAAAGACACTTTGACCAGGTTCGGCAGAAACCGGCGCTTGGTGTGAACGCGGGAGTGGCTGACATTGTTTCCCGTAATCGGACGGGTGCCAGTAAGTTCGCAGACGCGGGACATGGGTCGCTCGCTTGTGTTAAGAGTGATAAATTCAGAAGCGCGGCTATTACGATCCACAGACGGCGGCGTCAAGCAGAGTCCTCACTTGAACACGCGCGATCACCCAACACCTGGAAGACTCCAGATCGACTTAAGGCTAAGACATTGTGACATTAGGAAGATTTAATTTGGGCAGGACAGAGGCGGGGCTGTTCAGCTTGCCTTTTGCGACGCACATATAAGACAATCTCGGTTTGGAGTGATCAGGAGACCATCCGATGAGAAAATCGATCGCCATGACGTCGCTTGCCGCGCTTGTTGCTGCCGGGTTTGCAGGCCTTTCAGGTGCTGATACTGCATCGCCGGGCCTGTCCCCGGCGATTCTTGCAAATATCGAGGCTGGGCAACCGATGCGCATGGAATACCAGATCAAGGCCAGCGCGTGGCTCCTCTTCCTGCCGATCACAGGCAAAGCGAATTTCGCTGTCGACATGAACCAGGACACCTATTCGATCAAATCCAAGGTCAAGACAACGGGACTGGCCGACATTCTGGTGAATTATGATCTTGATGTTGCCGCCTCCGGCTACACCACACCGGATGGCCTCAACACCTATGCTTATGTGTCGCAGAACAAGGACGGGAAGAAAAACAGGCGGGTCGATGTCAAATTGCTGAAAGACGAGTTTCAGATGACAGCAACACCCAAGTTCGGCAATTTGGGCGATCCGGCAGCCACCACTGAACAAGTCCTTGACGCAAAAGACCCCGTGACGGCCCTGATTTCGTTCGCCCTTGAGCCGCGTGAGGCTGGCGCAGACCCTTGCGGCGGCCCGCTTAAAATCTTTGACGGGCGTCAGCTCACCCATCTTCATCTCACCAATGAGGGCAAGAAAAACGTGAAATCCGAAGCCTGGTCCGGTGAAGCCTGGGAGTGCCACATCACCATGGACAAGGTCGCCGGTTATAAGCCGGGCGAGGTCAACAAGGATACGCTGACCGGAATTGAAGGACCGCTGCGCATGTGGCTCGCCCCCTTGCCGAATGGCGCCTCCGTACCGGTTCGGATTGAAGCTGACACCGAAGATATCGGCAAAGTCACTTTGCAGGCAGCCAAGCTGACCTTCACTCCGATCGAGACGGACTGAACCGGAACCGGCAATTCCCACAGATATTTGTGGGCGAACGGCACCCCGTCCCGCACGGTGCGTTGACCTTGCTGGCGGGCGTGCCTAAGCGACAGCATGACCAAAGACACACTCCGCCTCGTCAGCTGGAACATCAATTCCATCCGTCTGCGCCTGCCCAATGTCGAGGCTTTTGTTGCCGCCGAAGCGCCGGACATTCTCTGCTTTCAGGAAATCAAATGTCAGACGGCAGAGTTTCCGGAAAAAGCCTTCAAGGATATGGGATTGCCGCATCTCGCGGTGTTTGGTCAGAAGGGTGGACATCACGGTGTCGCGATCGCCTCGCGTGAACCGCTGGATGTGCTGGACCCTGCCCCGCTCTGTCGTGAGGGGCACGCCCGGGTCAACTCGGTCAAAGTCGCCGGGCTTGAATTGCACAATATCTATCTACCGGCAGGCGGCGACGTGCCGGACCCGGACGAGAACCCAAAGTTCGCACACAAGCTCGATTTCGTCGGTCGGCTCGGCAAACATTTCAAGACATCCGCAAAAGACGGACAGCCGCGCGTCCTGGTCGGGGATTTGAACATCGCACCCCACCCGAGCGATGTCTGGTCACACAAGCAGCTCCTGAAGATCGTATCGCATACGCCCGTGGAAACCGAAGCGCTGGAAAAGGCCCGTCAATCCGGCGGCTTTACAGACCTTGCCCGTCACATCCACGATGACGATCAGCGCCTCTATTCCTGGTGGAGCTACCGCGCCCGCGATTGGGCCGCGAGCAATAAAGGCCGCAGGCTGGACCATATCTGGACCAATCAGGCGGCAACGCCCCTCACCGACATGGACAGCTATCGCATTCATCTTGGCTGGCGCGGAGGCTGGAAGCCGAGCGATCATGCTCCGATCAGCATTGCGATCAAACCCGCCTGATCCACAGGATCACGGCGCTGGCCGCAGCTTGGCCACCATATCTGCCACTGTGACCACCGCCGCGCCGCTTTGCACGACGGCTTCAAGCAAAGTCTCAAAATCGTCAGGGGTCACACCCCAGGGGCTATGCCCCTCTCGCACATCATGGGTGAAGATGATCAGCCAGCTATGATCATCCGGCATCGCGCGCAGATCGCTTAAAGCCCGTGCAATACCACCTTGATCTTCCTGCAGCGCTGTCGCTTTGAGCATTTTCAGATCCAGCTCACCGACATGGACCCCAGGCCGTACGCTGCGCAGGGCCGGGAAAGATCGGGCCAGAGCAGCTTTTGCCCCCAACTGGGTCGCCCCAAACGGAAACGCAAAGCTCGAGAGCTGAGACACGCCGAACGTGTCGAGGAAATCGGCGTTCTTTTGGCAGTCCGCAAGCAGGTCCGCTTCGGACAGTCGTCTGACACTTGTATGTGAAAACGTGTGGCACCCGATATCGTGTCCGGCATCAATCAGCTTACGTAAGTCCTCCCGCGTATACATCGCGCCATATTCCGGGGTCACCTGCTCTATAAGCTCACCGCACACATACCAGGTCGCACGCCAGCCTTTGGCCTCAAGCATGGGCGCGGCTGCGCGCACCGCCGATTGCGGAAAATCGTCGAAGTTGAAACTGACAAACTTGCCCTTGGGCAGATCCACCTTGTCCTGCCCAAACGTCCTCGCGCTTAAATTCTCAAGCGTTTCAGAGAGATTCCGAGAAATGTAACGAAGATCTGGCATGGGTGGCTAAGGGCTAGAGGAATTCCGGAAAAAGGTCTTACACCGTGAAGGTTTCGTCTCTCCTACTCAAGACGCTTTCGGACGCAGACCGGACTGCCTGGGCCGATTTCCGGCAACAAGACCCATTGCTCGCCAGTCCGTACTTTTCGCTTGCCTATCTCGAAGCGGTCGAAAAAGCCCGCCCGGGAATCGACATTCTAAGATTTACTGAGGGCGACACCGTCATCGGGTTCCTGCCGATCCGAAAGGGTTGGTTCGGGACCACCCGCCCGGTTGCCGGCCCCATGGACGATTTGCACGGTGTGATTGCCGCGCCGTCTGCCGTGATCGATCTCCACGCGCCAGACATTGCCCCTCATCTTTCCGGCTATACTTTCTCAGCAGTGCCGTTCAATCAACGCCGCCATGGCCTGCACGGCAGCGCCAGCGAAGGCAATCAGGTGCTCGATCTCTCAAACGGATTCGACGCCTATATTGACGCGCGCGCGGCTTTCAGCAGCAACTTCCGGCGCACCTGGCGCAAAGTCGGTCGACTTCTGCAGGACAAGCGCACCGTCACCCGTCACCAGATCAACGATCCGGCCAGCTTTACCCGCTTAATCGATCTGAAACGAACCGCTTTTGAAACCGCGGGCTATTTCGACCTTTTCACCCTCGATTGGCCGCTCGATCTGCTTGAGACACTCGCCGCCTCGTCCAATCCTGACGCCCAGGGCATCCTGTCCAAGCTTGAAATAGATGGCGAACTGGCCGCGGTTTGCTTCTGCATGCGTTCAGAGCATGTATTGCACTATTGGTTCCCGGCCTATGAGGCGAAGTTTCAATCCCATAAGGCGGGGCTCGCCTTATTGTTCAGTTTGGCTGATTGGGCCGCCTCTCAGGGTTTGCAAGAGATGCATCTCGGCCTTGGTAACACCCAGTACAAACGCCTTATGGCAAGTTATCGTGTGCCGGTCCGCCAGGGCGCGTTGGCAATCGGTCCCGCTCAAAAAGTCGGAACCCGATTCACGCGTTGGGGCGCCGGGATTGAGCCGAAGGGTGGCCTGCGCAGCCTGCCATCAAAACTTGCCCGAAAGTATGAGCGGGTCGCGCTCGCGGGTAAACTCTCAGCCTGACCCTAGCCCCAGATCGCACGCGCCTGGGCCAGCAATTTCTTGCGATCTGCAAGCCCGTTATACCCGCCATTGATCCGCTTGGTGATGCCGCGCAGATCGTCCTTGTCCGCCAACCGGTTAAGTTGCCGGGAATCCCAAAAGTCCGCCGCCACACGTAGCGTCGTTTCGATATCGGAGGCGACGAGGTCCGGGTTTTCAACCAGATCAAGTCCCAGCCGCCGCCCAATCTGGCGATAATTATCTTTGCCCGTCAGCTGGATAAAGCCACGCCCACGATAGCGATAGCCGTCACCCGACGCCTCATCCCCATTGCCCATACGGTTGGCATAGACGCGGTTGGCAATCTCTTGCGGACGTCCAGCGAAGGTTGCGGCATGGTCGGGACTGTCAAAATACTTGCGGAACACGTTCCAAAGGCCCGTGGCGCTATAGTTCAGGTTCTCTTCTGTATAACGAAAATGACCGGATTCATGGGCGAGCTGGGCCATGAAATGCGTAAACCGCCGCGGCGAGCGGTTGATCTTGTACTCGGTCAGAACCTCATTGAGTTTGGGCAACATCTCCTCACCGTACTGCTCGGCCACCGTGCCGACAAAGCGATGCACGCGATCGAAAGAGGCTTCCAGACTGCTGAAAAACGGCACGCGGAACTTCGGACGGGGGTTCAGTTCCATCAGAAAATGCGCTGACGCGTACCCGGTTTCGATGTTCTTGCCGGCAGTGGTCTGGACTTTCCACCAGCCGTCCAGCTCTGATTTCTCCAGGAGCTCGACCTGCGTCCCATGCGGCATCACGGTGATCACATTGCCGTTCGGCGCCGACTCGCGAAGGCGCAACCCGTTTGCGGCTGTGACTTCATACACTTTTTCCATAACGGTTCCCCAGCTTGGTAACGTCGCGGCAGTTTAACCGCAAATCACGAGGGGAGGACAGACTTTTGAAGAAGCGCGATTTGAGAAGGCCTAAACGACCCGCTCGACCATCATATGCTTGATCTTAGCGATTGCCTTGGCGGGATTCAGACCTTTCGGACAGACCTGCGCGCAGTTCATAATTGTATGACAGCGATACAGTTTGAACGGGTCTTCCAGATCATCGAGCCGCTCGCCTGTGGCCTCGTCCCGGCTGTCGATCAGCCAGCGATAGGCCTGGAGCAGCGCAGCAGGTCCAAGATACTTGTCACCATTCCACCAGTAGGATGGGCATGACGTTGAGCAGGACGCGCAGAGAATACATTCATACAGCCCGTCCAACTCCTCGCGGTCTTCCTCACTTTGCGTCCACTCGGTTTCAGGTTCCGGTGTATCGGTCTTCAGAAAGGGCTGCACATAAGCATGCTGGGCGTAAAAGTTGGTCAGGTCCGGGATCAGGTCTTTGATCACAGGCTGGCTTGGCAGCGGGGCAATCGTAATCGTATTGCCTGCGACTTCATCCCAGCCTTTTGTGCATGCAATTGTGTTCTGCCCGCCAATACTCATCGCACAGGATCCACACACACCCTCGCGGCACGAGCGGCGGAAGGCCAGCGTCGAGTCGATATTGTTCTTGATGTAGATCAGGATGTCGAGCACCATTGGCCCACACTTTGTTGTATCTACAAAGAATGTATCCCAGCGCGGATTGCCGCCCTCTTCGGGGCTGTAGCGATAGATTTTGAACGCCTTGACCGATTTGCCTTCCGGCTTCGGCCAGACCTTGCCTTTTTTCGGAGCAGACCCTTTCGGGAGTGTAAGCTGTACCATATTCGTTTCCCGCTAACCCTTAATAGACCCGCTTCTTCGGCTTGATATAGGCCATGTCGTTCGACATCGTGTAATCGTGGACCGGACGATAATCGATCCGCACCTCGCCGCCATCATCGACCCAGGCGAGCGTGTGCTTCATCCAGTTCTCGTCGTCACGCTCGGCAAAGTCCTCGCGCGCGTGGGCGCCGCGGCTTTCCTTGCGATTGGCGCCGGAATTCACCGTCACCGCGGCCTGTCCGATCAGATTGTCGAACTCCAGGGCTTCCATCAGATCTGTGTTCCAGACCAGCGAGCGGTCTTCGACCTTCATGTCTTCAGCCTTCTTGTAGACTGAAGCGATTTTCTCGACCCCTTCGTCGAGGACATCGCCTTCACGGAACACCGCGCAGTTGGTCTGCATCGCCGTCTGCATCTCAAGGCGCAGGTCTGCCACGTTTGTCGCCCCATCGGCGTTGCGGATGCGGTCAAAGCGCGCAAGATGCTGAGACGTCAGCTCGTCCTTCATCGCCGGCTGCGCAGCGCCCGCTTCCAGGGTCGCACCACAGCGCAGACCGGCTGCCCGGCCAAACACAACCAGATCGATCAGCGAGTTAGAGCCGAGCCGGTTCGCGCCGTGAACCGACACACAGGCCGCTTCCCCAACCGCCATCAGGCCGGGCACGACCGCATCCGGGTCATTGCCCTTCTTGGTCAGCACTTCACCATGATAATTGGTCGGGATGCCGCCCATATTATAGTGAACCGTCGGCAGCACAGGGATCGGCTCCCGCGTCACATCAACGCCAGAGAAGACGCGCGCCGTCTCTGAAATGCCCGGCAGGCGGGCGGCCAGCGTTTCCGGTGGCAAATGCTCCAGATGCAGGAAGATGTGATCCTTGTTTGGGCCAACGCCGCGCCCTTCGCGAATCTCAATCGTCATCGCGCGGGACACCATATCGCGGGGGGCGAGGTCTTTCACGCTTGGCGCATAGCGTTCCATGAACCGCTCGCCTTCGGAATTGGTGAGATACCCACCTTCGCCGCGCGCGCCTTCGGTAATCAGGCAGCCCGCGCCATAAATCCCGGTTGGGTGGAACTGAACAAACTCCATATCCTGCAGCGGCAGTCCAGCCCGCAATACCATCGCATTGCCGTCGCCGGTACAAGTGTGAGCCGACGTACAGCTGAAATAGGCCCGGCCATAACCGCCGGTCGCCAGTACAACCTTCTGCGCACGGAAACGGTGCAGCGTCCCGTCATCCAGCTTCCAGGCCGTCACACCGCGACAGACACCTTCCTCATCCATGATCAGGTCGAGGGCAAAATACTCGATAAAGAACTCGGTATCATTCTTCACACACTGCCCATACAGCGTGTGCAGCATGGCGTGGCCGGTGCGGTCAGCCGCAGCACAGGTGCGTTGGACTGGCGGGCCTTCGCCAAACTCTGTTGTGTGGCCACCGAACGGGCGCTGATAGATCTTGCCTTCCTCGGTACGCGAGAAGGGCATGCCCCAATGTTCCAGCTCATAAACCGCAGCTGGCGCCTCGCGGCAGAGATATTCGATCGAATCCTGATCGCCGAGCCAGTCTGACCCTTTGACCGTGTCATACATGTGCCAGCGCCAGTCATCCGGGCCCATATTGCTCAAGGACGCCGCGATACCGCCTTGCGCTGCCACGGTGTGAGACCGGGTTGGAAAGACTTTGGTGATACAGGCCGTTTTGAGGCCCGCCTGCGCAGCCCCAAGGGCGGCGCGCAATCCTGATCCACCCGCGCCGACAACAACGACGTCATAGGTGTGATCGACAAATTCGTAATCGCTCATCTTAATTCCTCCGATCAGCGGCGCCGCATCAAGCGCCTGCTGAGAACCAAATCTTTAAAACCGACAGCATGGTCGTGGCGGCCAGCGCGATCACGACAAACGTGTTTAGGATCAGCAACGCTTGCTTGGACGCGGTCCTATGGATGTAGTCTTCAATGACAACTTGAAGCCCCAGACGCATGTGATAAAGCGCCGCACCAAGGGTCAAAATCAGCAAAATCGCATTCACCGGTTGCGCAACCCAGGTCAGCGCACCCTCATAGCCTGCTTTACCCGCGTGAATGATCGAATAAACGAACCACGGCACGAGGAAGAGCAGCGCAATGGCTGTCACGCGCTGATGGATGTAATGGCCTGTGCCGCTGCCTGCAGCACCAAGACCGCGAACTTTGCGAAGATCAGTCGACATGTCTGCGCCTCCCTAACTCAATGAGGCGAGCGACCAGATGGCCGCTGCGCCCAGGATCGCAAACGCGAAATTGAAGATTGACCAGCGACTGGCCACTTTCGGGTCAAACCCGACCCCCGGCCCGTCCCAGATCAAGTGCCGCAATCCGTTAGCAAGATGATACAGAACCGCCATGGCCCAAAGGAACAGCAGAAGCTGACCGGGCAGCGAGAAGGCAATGCTCTCAACCAGGGCGTAAGCTTCCGGCCCCGTGGCCAGGGCGACAAGCCAGGCCGCAATCAGAAACGCGCCCCCATATAGTCCAGCCCCCGTGACCCGGTGAAAAATCGAGCCATACATAGTGGCATGCCAGTTCCAATTCTGCAGATGTGGTGAAAGAGGACGAGGGTCCGTTTGACCTGATCCAGCCATAGAGTACTCCAACCCAATTTTGTTCCTGCCCGCGTTCTAAGCACCGCTTTTGGCCTGTCAACGCGTCAGAGGAGACATGGGTCCAAAACCGGAGAAGGCGAGAAATTCTTCCACGAGCTGCCTTCACACTGCGCATATACACCCCGCTTGATTGGCTGAAACAGCGAATGCTAGGTTGGCAGTACGCCTGTGACGCGAATTGAGGCCGAGCCATGGATCCGTTTGGAGCAATCTTCTACCTGATCGGGGGACCTCTTGTACTGGCTATCGGCTGGTTTGGACGTCTGACCCGCAACTGGCTCATTCTCTGGTTTATCGTCGGCGGCCTGACGTGCGGTGCCCTTGTCATGATGGGGCTAAGCGCCCCGTCTATGGATTGGGGGTATACCATTGCGATTGCCGGGGTCTGGACCTTCTTCTGGTGCGTTGGCGGTGCCATTCAAGTCTACAGACTGCTGACTCAGGCTTCGAACCCATGAAGCTAACAGTGCTCGAAACCGGTCTGCCGCCGGAAAGCCTGCGCGCGGACTGGCCGGATTATCCTGAGATGTTCGAAGCCTTACTCGGCCCAAAACTACCCGGTTGGAGTTTTGAAACCCTATCGGTCGCGAAGGGCGAGCCGCTGGTCGACCCGGCCAGCCTGGATGCCATCCTTGTCACGGGCGCTGCAGTTGGCGTCTACGATGATGAACCCTGGATGGACCCTCTCATGGATTTCATTCGCTGGGCTGCCGCCAGTCAAACCCCACAGGTCGGGATCTGTTTCGGCCATCAGGCGATTGCTCAGGCGCTCGGGGCTGAGGTGCGCAAGTCTGACAAGGGCTGGGGTATCGGTCGTCATGTCTATGACATTGAAACGCGTCCGGCCTGGATGAACGGCTATGAGCAGCAGACATTCGCGCTGGGCGTCAGTCATCAGGATCAGGTTGAAACGCTACCGCCGGGGGCTGAGAAGGTGGCCGGAAACAGCTTCTGCCCCTTCGCGGCGTTGAACTATCCCGCCGCCAGCGCCATCAGTTTCCAGGGCCACCCGGAATACAGCGCCGCGTTTTCCTGCGACCTTTATGGGGTACGCAAAGGCACGCGGATCGCAAGCGATCTGGTCGACGCGGCAGAGGCGAGTTTCGCTGACCCGATCGATAACGATCTGGTCGGCGATTGGATCGGCACTTTCCTGGGAAGCGCAATCAAGACCCGTTGATCCCGCCGCTGGCGCAGCGCCGATGCGGTATCGGTCAGTAGGTCAATCAGCCACCAAACTTGTAGCGCGCACCGATTGAGAACACGTTCTGCTGGTTTTCGATCTCAAGGCTGCCTGGGAAGAGATCGTTTGCAACCTCGATATCGTCCGTCGCCCGATAGGCATACTCGCCGAACAGTTCCCACTGGTTCTGCAGATCGAAGGTCGCACCGGCCTTGATCTGATAGGCCAGCTTGGTTTCGCCATCATCGATAATCCCAACCCCTGACGGGATAAACTCGACGTTCACGTCGGAAATGCCCAGACCCGCGCCGATATAGGGCTTGAACGTGCGGTCTTCTCCGAAATGATAGTAGACGTTCGCAAAGATCGCGACTTGCGACATGTCGCCCTGACCATCCGAAACCAGTTCGCCGACGCTAACCCCTAATGGGTCAGCTGCGCCAGCCAGAGCAGCAGCGTCCAGCCCATCAATGCTGCCTCCGCCGAGCGTTACATTGGTGTGCGTGTCGACATCCGAGTTACTGAGCGCCATCTCGGCACCGACCCGGAAGCCATTGCCGAAGTCGCGCCCGACCTCGCCGGCAAACACCGCGCCGCCGTCAAACTCAGTGTCCCAGCCATAGTCTGTCCCGGCAGCCACATCCAACGTGGTTCCATCTCCCAGATTGCCGGTCGTGAACGCTCCCGTCTCACCGCTATTGCTGGAATCGTTTTGCTGAACATATCCAATTGAGCCACTGACATACCAACCTTCGGCCTGTGCAGACAGACCCGTCAGCGCGAACGCCGCAACAGCGGCAACAGTTTTCAAAAGCATTTTTTATCTCTCCCATTGGAAGTCGTGATGGCGAGCTTGCCCCGTCTTGTCCGGAACTATGATTCTCTATTCGAAAGGCAATATTAAATCCGGGTAGGGTTGCCAATTGCGTCCTGATCTGCTCAACCGCCAGCTCTGGGGACCTTATTGCATCAGGACGGAAAAATGCTGCCATCGCCTCGCGCAGATATCGCTGCCAACACGCTGGATTTTGAGATTCTACCGCTCGTAAAACCGACCGGTTTTCGCGAATACGACGCCCGCTGGTGGTTCAATGGCATCGGTCATGAGAAAGCACCGGAATTGAACCTGACCGGTGTCCAGGCGCTTGGTCTGGGCATGGCCACCCTGTTTCATGAGCTCGGCGTGGAGCCCAAAGTTGTCACCGGTCACGACTTCCGCTCAATCAGCCAGCCAATCAAGAACGCGCTGATCCTCGGCTTGGTTCAAGGCGGCTGCGAGGTCCTTGACGTCGGGCTTGCTTTGTCTCCCATGGTCTATTGGTCACAGTTCGAGCTTGATGCCGCCTGCTGCGCGATGGTCACGGCCTCGCACAATGAGAATGGCTGGACCGGTGTCAAAATGGGCGCCAACAAGCCACTGACCTTCGGTCCGGACGAAATGGGCAAACTCAAGAATATCGTCCTGTCCGGTGCGTTCCAGCCGCGCGCTGGCGGCGGCCATTACCGAGTCGACGGCATCCGTGACAAATACATTGCGAGCGTCGCAGAAGGTGTAAGCATCATACGCCCGCTCAAAGTCATCGCCGCCTGCGGCAACGGCACCGCCGGGGCGTTTGCACCAGATGCCCTGCGCGCCATGGGGGTCGAGGTGATCGAGATGGATTGTAATCTCGACAACACCTTCCCGAAATACAATCCCAATCCCGAAGACGCGAAAATGCTGCACGCCATGGCCGATGCCGTGAAAGAGCTCGGCGCCGATGTCGCGCTCGGCTTTGACGGTGACGGCGATCGCTGCGGCGTGGTCGACAATACAGGCGAAGAGATTTTCGCTGACAAGATCGGCCTCATGCTCGCCCGCGATTTATCGAAAGAGTATCCGGGTGCGAAATTCGTTGTCGATGTGAAGTCGACCGGCCTCTACAAGACCGACCCGGTTCTGGAACAGAACGGCTCCACCGTCGACTATTACAAGACCGGCCACTCCTATATCAAACGCCGCACCACCGATCTTGATGCGCTGGCCGGGTTCGAGAAGTCAGGCCACTTCTTCTTCCGCCCGCCCATCGGACTTGGCTATGATGACGGCCTGATCGCCGCCAAGGCCATTCTGGAAATGCTCGACCGCAATCCGGACAAATCCATGGCGGACCTCAAGGGTGAACTTGGCACCGCGTTCACCTCACTCACCATGTCCCCGCACTGCGATGATGAGGTCAAATACGACGTCATTGAGAAGATTGTTGAAGAGTATGAAGGCCTGCTCGGCACCGAAATTCTTGGCCGCAAAGTCGTCGATGTGAACACCGTCAACGGCGCGCGCGTCACGCTGGAAGACGGCTCCTGGGTGCTCGCCCGCGCCTCTTCCAACAAGCCGGAATTCGCCGTCGTGGTCGAGAGCATGCGCTCTGAAGAAGACATGATCGCGCTCTTCCGCGAAGAGGTGAAACCCCGCCTTGCCAAATACCCGGAGATCGGCGCGTACAATCAGGAGATCTGATCGAGCTCGGCCTCGCCGACGTCCATGATCCTGTGGACCGGCGATAGGCTCAGATTGCTCCGGCTGGAGCCCACGCGGCCTAAAGTGGGTTCTCCTGTAACCAATCGTACGCCTCGTTGACCTCACGCATTTTTGCGCTGGCTTCGGCGCGCTCAGCATCGCTATGACGCTTGGAGGCAAAGCGGTCAGGGTGGTAGGTTTTCGCCAGCTTGCGATACGCTTTCTTGATCTGTGAGCGGCTTGCGCCTTTTTGCAAGCCAAGCAAGCTCATATGAGCGTGGCGCGGCGTGAGCGGCTCAGCCGGTGGCGGCGGGGGAGAGGTTTGGCGATAGGTTCGTTGCCTGAACCGCGCCTGCTCCGACCGCTTTCGATATGCCTGCTCCTCATAGGCTCGCCACTTACCTTGAAACGCGCCAGCCTCCTCTTTATCTCCACCATAGGCAATATTTTCATCGTCGCCATACTTGCGGCGAATCCAGTCCGCGAGTCTCAGCAGTAAGGGCTGAAGCTTGGGCCATATGATATAAGCAAACACCATTACCGCCTGTGCAATGAAGATATGCCCCATCGACTTCCAAAGCACGGCGTTTGGTCTCCTTCACAAGCAGGTTGTGTTCCGAACCCCCAGTCTCCACGGGAAGGGCTGAAAACGCGCCAACAGATTCGATGAAATTCACCAGATCCTCGCGGTTTTTCACCGCACATCCTCATAATGCTGAGACAGCCGCTTGGGCCCGGCGCCAAGCCCCCACATCATACCGACATAAAGATAAGTCGCATTGGCTTTCCAAAAGCCCCACTCGGCGACCCGGCGATCCGAGGACCAGACTTTGCGGTTTACCTGGCGCACACGTCCGCGGCCTTCGCGCACCATGCGCAGACAGAGATCGGCTTCTTCCATGATGGTCTGATCCGGATCAAAGCCGCCAATCGCATCAAAGTCCTCGCGCCGACAAATCATCACTTGATCTCCGAACACAAGACGGCACCCCCGAACAAAGGAGAGCGGTCGAAACAGCAAAGGCGCGTACCAGGTTTTGAGAAAGTTATGCGCCGTGGTGATCCGCCTTACGCCGCGCGCGCCCCGCATGATCGATACAAAGGCTGCCAGTGCCGTACCCCGATCTGCGAGCACACGCTCTGTCAGCGAGACAAAATCGGGCGGGACATTTGTATCTGCATGCAAGAAGCAAAGCTGATCGCCGCGCGCCGCGGCAGCCCCGGCATTCATTTGTCCCGCGCGTCCCTTCGGTAGATTGGCCAGGACCTGCACGCCCGCCTCCAAAGCAAGGTCTACCGTGGCATCTTCGCTTCCTGCATCGACAACAATCACCTCCAGAGGTTGCGGCGACAATGCAGCCACGTTTTCAAGTGTTGCCGGCAGCGCAGCCGCTTCATTCAGGGTCGGAATGATGATGGAAAGGGTCATCGGTGAGCCAGACTATGCCAAGCCCGCCAGCCAGCAACTCACGAATACGTCACCCGCTCCA
This sequence comes from Henriciella sp., assembly GCA_030066975.1. Taxonomy (GTDB): domain Bacteria; phylum Pseudomonadota; class Alphaproteobacteria; order Caulobacterales; family Hyphomonadaceae; genus Henriciella. The sequence goes on from JASJAO010000002.1 coordinate 403,459, forward strand.
AATATAGCCCATCAGCCGCAGCGACCGGCCCACAGGCCTTTCGGTCCCGCGCGTCCAGAATCTCGCTGATCCAGTCGGCATCGCGCGCCCCGCGGCCAACCTCGATCAAGCTACCAACCATGGAGCGTACCTGGCGATGCAGAAAACTGATCGCCTCAACCGTCACTTCAATCTGATCACCGAACCGCATCACACTGATCTTATCGAGCGACTTGATCGGACTTTTCGCCTGGCATTCCGCATCCCGGAAGGTGGAGAAATCGTGCTCCCCGACAAATATCTGCGCGGCCTCATGCATGGCTTGCGCATTGAGGTGCGGGGCAACGCGAAGCGCGCGCCCCTTGTCCAGGGTCAAATCCGCCCGCCGATTGACGATGATATAACGATAGGCCCGCCCGGTGGCGCTGAACCGGGCATGGAAATCCTCATCCACCTCTTCGGCGTTCAAAATCGCGACCGGTTCTGGACGTAAATGATAGTTCAGCGCGTCGGCAATCTTACGGATCGGGCGCGGCGTGGTCAGATCCATATGCGCCACTTGTCCGGTCGCGTGGACACCGGCATCGGTCCGCCCCGCGCCCTGGACTAAAACGGGGCCCCTGTTCAGTTTCTCCGCCGCAGCCTCAAGCACGCCTTGCACGCTTTTATGCTCCAGCTGACGTTGCCAGCCGACATAGGGCCGCCCATCATATTCCAACGTCAGTTTTATCCGTTGCATCACTCTACTCTTCGAACGCTCTTGGATAGGCGAGATCTCCGGCCGATGGCCCGTCCTCGCCAAATCTGAGTGCCATAAAGGCCGGTCCGGACCATGGCGCGGTGAACGGCGCTGCGGAGGCCGCGTCGAAGCCGAATTTGGGATAATAGTCCGGATGCCCCAGCACGAACACCAACGGGCGACCAGACCCCTCGATCAGGCGCAGGCCGAACCGGATCAAACCGCCGCCAATCCCCTGCTTCTGGCGATCGGGCGTCACCGACATTGGGCCGAGACCCGCTGCGATATCCTGGCCGTCAATCGCGATCTTGAAAAATTGAATATGGCCCAGAATCTCCTGGTCATTGTGGGCCACCAGCGAGTAGAGACTGTCGCCATCATCCGCCAACTGTCGGACAATCTGCGCCTCCTCTGCCCCACCGAAAGCCGCTGTGTTGAGGGCCGCGACCGCGTCGGCGTCTTCCTCGCGCGCTTGCCGGATCCAGATATCGCTCATTCGAACCGGCTCCCCGCAGGAACAGGCAGGCCACGCAACAGCATATCGGCATCCATCGCTTTCGAACCGGGTTTCTGGGCACGCAACAGGCGAACACACTGGCCGTCGCCGCAGCTCACCAAAAGCGACCCGTCGACCAGCTCTCCGGGCCGAGCTTTGCTTTCGGCAGGGGCCAATTCAACGCGGCTCATCAGCACCTTCATGCGCAGCGGGTCCGTCTCGCCCTCTGGTGTGAAGTAAAACCAGGCCCCGGGAAAGGGCGACAGGCCCCGGATCTGACGATCAATCTCAGCCGCGGGTCGACTCCAATCAATCCGCTGATCTGCCGCTGAGACTTTATGTGCATATACAATTCCGTCTTCGGATTGAGGCTCTGGCGGAAGGCTGCCATCCGCCAATCCCGCGAGCGCGCGAACCGCGAGATCCGCCGCCAGACCCGCCAGCCGGTCATGCACGGTCCCAGTCGTATCAAAGCTGAAAATGCGGGTCTTCTCCGTCGCCAGAACAGGACCGGTATCAAGCCCCGCCTCCATCATCATGGCCTGCACACCGGTGACCTCATCACCCGCCATGACAGCACGTTGGATCGGAGCTGCGCCCCGCCAGCGCGGCAAGAGCGAGGCATGCATGTTCATACAGCCGAGCCTTGGTGCATCCAGCACCGCCTGCGGGAGGATCAGCCCGTAGGCCACAACCACGGCGGCATCGAGGTCGAGCGCCGCAAACGCATCTTGCTCCTCCGCCTTTTTCAGTGACCGGGGCGTGCGCACCTCCAGCCCCTGCGCCTCGGCCCATTGATGGACCGGCGTCGGGCGCAGCTTCTTGCCGCGACCCGCTGGGCGCGGCGGCTGTGAATAGACACAAGCAATCTCATGGCCTGCCTCCACCAAAGCCGCCAGGACCGGCACGGAGAACTCAGGACTGCCCATAAAGGCGATGCGCAACGGTTGGGTCATCGAAACGCCTCTATCTCCGGTAACTTTGAAATGAAAGAGCTATCGTCCCCAACCGACGAAACCGCCGCCGCCCCGCGCGCCTGCCGGGCCGAGGTAAAGCGCAATCGCAGCTGCAAGCACGATGGCAATCGTCCACCCGAACCAGCGTGTGCGATAGAAAGGGCGTTTGGGTCGCTCAGGCTCAGGCAGCGTCCCGGGCCTTCGCACGTTGCGCTTTCTTGACCTTGTCGACCGCGCGTTGACGTTTCAGGCGCGAGAGATAGTCGATGAACAGCGTGCCTTCCAGGTGATCCATCTCATGCTGGATACAGACGGCAAACAGGTCAGTCGCGACCTCTTCAACTTCCTTGCCATCATAATCGAGATACCGGATCCGGCATTCGGTCGGGCGCTCGACCTCGTCATAGACTTCCGGCACAGACAGACAGCCCTCTTCATAGGGCGCGGTGTCTTCCGTCAGTGGGAGGATTTCCGGGTTCACGAAATAGCGCGGGGCCGGCTCTTCATCTTCCTTGGCGAGATCCATGACGATCACCCGCAGCGGCACACCGATCTGGATCGCAGCCAAGCCGATGCCCGGCGCGGCATACATGGTCTCGAGCATATCATCCATCAGCGCACGGATCTCGTCCGTCACGCCGCCTTCAACCGGCTTGGAGACCTCTTTCAGGCGAGGATCAGGTACAGTCAGAATGTCACGAATGGCCATGGCCTTTAGTTATGAACCGCGGGCCTGATCGTCAATATGCAAGGCTGTGTCAGCCTATTTCGCAAAATCCAGTTCCGGCGCACGATCAGACACATCGGCTGAGGCCTCGATCTTCTTTGGCTCCGGCATGGACTTGTCCGGCGGGGCAATCGCCAGCTGCTCAAACTTGCGCATGGTCGGCATGACGCGCTTGTCGAGCGACGAGTTCATCTTGTTATAGTGGTCAACCGCGCCGTTCAGAGACTTACCGAGCTTCTCAATATGGCCCGCCATGGTGGCGATACGCTCATAGAGTTGCTCGCCCAGCTTCGCCGCTTCACGCGCATTCTCGGTCATCTTTTCCTGCCGCCAGACATAGGACACGGTTTTGGCCAAACCGATCAGGGTCGACGGCGTGGTGACAATCACATTCTTTGAATAGGCCCGCTCCAAGAGGTCAGGCGCATGTTCGAGTGCTGCGGCAAAGAAATTCTCTCCCGGAATAAACATGGCGACAAAGTCGACCCGCTCATCCAGATTGTCTTGATAGGCCTTCCGCGACAGCGTTTCGACATGGCGCTGAACATTGGTCGCGTGCGCTTTCAGATGCACCGCCCGCTGATTTTGATCTTCAGCCGCCGCGGCTGCCATATAAGCTTCCAGTGAGACCTTGCTGTCGACCACAATCTGGCGCCCGCCGGGCAGATGGATCACCGCATCAGGGCGTTGCATACCGTTCTCGGTCTGATCGTTGACCTGTTCATCAAAGTCGCAATGAGCCGACAATCCGGCCTGTTCCATCACATTGCGCAAAGTCATCTCGCCCCATCGCCCGCCGCCTTTCGGGGCCGTCAGCGCGTTGACCAGCTTTCCCGTCTCCGCTGTATTGCGGTGCAGACTTTCCCCAATCGCGCGAACCTGTTGTTGGATCGCCGATTTGTCTTCTGCCCGCACTTTCTCAATCCGCTCGACCCGTTTCTTGAACTCATCGAAATTCTGGCCGATCGGTTCCATCAGCTTTTGCAGGTCGCCCCTGGCACCGGCCTTGTGCTTCTCAAACGTCTCATTCGCGAGGTCCATGAAGTGTTTCTGTGCCTGCGCCATGACACCGCGCGCAATCTCGCCAAATTGTTCCTTGTCCTTGGCGCTTTGGCCTTTCAGTTCCGCCAGTTCCAGGCGCGCGTCTTCCGCCCGCGCCCGCTGGGTCTCCAATTGCTGCAGTGTATGGGCAAGATCGGCTTCGGTGTCGCGCTGTGCCTCTTCGGCCAGCGAGCGCTTCGACATTAAGTGATACAAGCCCCCGGCCAGGATCAGACTGATGCCAACCGCGATCAGGTGGATAAGATCAAGGCCAATATCACCAATTTGAATGAGTGGGTCCATGCTGCGACTCCTTACACGATTCGCATTGGAACATATACAGAACTATGGCAAAACCAAGAAGCTTTGGCCAACCCTGCGCGGTGGTTCCAGTCGCAATGCACAAGAAACAGCGCTCAGGTTGACGCTGGGGCCGGACTTGCTGACCTCCAAGGTTACGGCAAAATCGCCAAAACAGATCGGGAGGATCAGGCTGTGAAGCAAACACTCAAATCACACGTAGCGATCGCTGGTATCATCGCGGCGTTCAGCCTCGCAGGCTGCGTCGGAACCCTTGAGACAGAAACACCGGCACCTGCACAGCCCGAAGCGGCAGTCGTCGACGCTGCGCCTGAACCCGTGGCTGAACCGGTCGCCGCCTTCAGCGAAGACGGTATCGCCGCGCTGGAAGCCCGCATGTCTCAATTTGTGCTCGACGGTGAGGTCTACGGCCTCGCCACCCGTCTCGTCCACGACGGGGAGATTGTCAGCGACCACCGGTTTGGCATCAAGGCACTCGAGGCTCAGACGCCAATCGCAGAGGACACGATCTACCGCATCTATTCCATGACCAAGCCGGTCACCGGCGTCGCGATGATGATGCTGTGGGAAGAAGGCGCCTTCGCGCTTGACGATCCGATCACCAAATTCATTCCCGAATTCGAAGGCTTGCAGGTGCTGAACGGGGTCAATGAGGATGGATCTGCGATTGTCGTCCCGATGGAGCGAGCGCCAACCATGCAGGAGCTGATGAGCCACACCGCGGGCTTTGCATATGGTCTGACGACCGCAGACCCGGCCAATGCCGCGTTCAATGATCAGGACGTGCTCGCCTCACCTGACTTGCCGACCTTTATCGGCAAGGTTGCTGATATTCCCCTCGTGCATCAGCCCGGTGAGGCCTGGGCTTACAGCGCGGCGGTCGATATCCAGGGTCACATTATCGAGCAGATCTCCGGCCAGACGCTCGGAGCCTTTTTTGAAGAGCGGATCTTCACACCGCTCGGCATGGCCGATACCGGGTTTTACGTCCCCGACGCGGATTATGACCGCCTCAGCGAGGTCTACGGGTTCAGCCCTGAACACGAAGCCTGGGTGCCCGTGCCGAGCCCGGATGTGGCCTATACAAAGTCGACCATTGCCATGGAATCCGGCGGCGGGGGGCTGGTGTCCACCATGGATGATTATACCAGCTTCGCCGCGATGTTGCTCAACGGCGGTGAACTCAACGGTACCCGCCTGTTGAAGGAAGACACGGTCGACCTGATGACTACCAATCTGCTCGCGGACGGGATGAAGATCGCGTTTGACGGCACAAGCGGCAGCGATGTTCTGGAAGGCCACGGCTTCGGCCTGAACTTTGGCGTGATTGTCGATGCTGACGTCGCTGAAACCTCGGTTCCGAATGGATCATACTATTGGGGCGGTGCGGCTGGCACCTGGTTCTGGATCGATCCGACCAATGACCTCTTCTTTATCGGCATGGTACAGTATTTCGCATGGACCAACCCCGGACAGGAGACCGATTTGCGCGGGGCCTCATCCGAACTCGTTTACGAGGCGCTCAACAACTAGACATTAAAGCGGAAGTGCATGACGTCGCCATCCTGGACGATATAATCTTTGCCTTCCGCACGCATCTTGCCAGCGTCTTTCGCGCCGGCCTCACCGCCGCAGGCAACATAGTCCTCATAGGCGATGGTTTCGGCGCGGATGAAGCCTTTCTCAAAATCGCCATGGATGACACCGGCCGCCTGCGGTGCGGTAAAGCCTTCACGAATGGTCCAGGCGCGCGACTCTTTCGGACCTGCCGTGAAATAGGTTTGCAGGCCGAGCAATTTGTAACCGGAATGGATCAGCCGGTTGAGGCCCGGTTCCTCCAGCCCAAGCGTTTCGAGAAACTCTGCCCGCTCTTCATCCTCCAGCTGCGAAATCTCCGCTTCAATTTGCGCTGAGATCACAACCGCTTGCGCGCCCTCGTCGGCAGCGTAGGCGAGTACCTGCTCTGAATAGGTGTTGCCCTCCGCGGCACTGGCCTCATCGACATTTGCAACATAGAGGACGGGCTTGGCGGTCAGCAGCTGCAACATGTCCCAGGCTTTGCGATCATCGTCTGAGACCTCGGCCCGGCGCGCTGGACGCCCGTCATTCAACTCGTTCAACGCAAGATCGATCAGTGCGACTTTCGCTTTCGCCTCTTTTTCCCCGGAATTGGCTTTCTTCACCCAATTTGCGCGGCGTTTCTCAAGGCTTTCGAGATCCGCCAGCATCAATTCGGTTTCAACCACAGCGAGGTCCGCCAGCGGGTCAATCTTGCCGGAGACGTGCGTGATGTCTTCGTCCTCAAAACCGCGCAGCACATAGATAATGGCATCGGTTTCCCGGATATTGGCCAGAAACTGATTGCCCAAACCCTCGCCTTTGGAGGCGCCTTCAACGAGACCGGCAATATCGACGAAATTCATCTTGGCGGGGAGAATCTCTTTTGATCCGGCAATTTCAGCGAGCGTCTGCAGGCGCGGTTCCGGCACAGCCACCTCCCCGACATTCGGCTCGATTGTACAGAACGGATAGTTCGCCGCCTGCGCCGCTGCGGTCTGTGTCAGCGCATTGAACAGCGTGGACTTGCCGACATTTGGCAGCCCGACAATCCCGCACTTGAAACCCATCTTGCCATCCTCACGATTGTTTCCCGGCGCCGATTAGCTCATTTCGACGCGAAAAACAGGCACTTTTATCGGCTTTGCGACGAATTCACTGGCCTGTCAGACCTGATTTGGTACACTAGTCCTTGAAATAAAAGGGGTTTGAGTGATGAAGTACGATGTGTTCCTCGTCAACGCGCTGGCAGATAGCGCCAAGGCGGATATGCTGGTCAAGCGCCTGCGCGCACTGAAATTCAAAGTGCGCCATGATAAGAAACGCGAACATACGACCCCCACGCCCCGCGACTATCGCGACGCAGACAATGCGCGCACCATTCTGGTGCTCTGGTCAAAGGCCGCCTGCGATTCTACCAAGCGCGACAGCGATTGGGTGCACGCCATCGCTCACCATGCCCGCTCCAAACAGAGTGTCCTGGTGCAATCGGTCCTCGATACGACCGTGCCGGACGAACCGTTCAATGAAGATGACAGATATGCCCTGAAAGGCCTCACCGAAAAGACGACCGTCGCGCCCTATTACAAGCTGGTGGATGACCTCGGCGGACGGGCAGAGCGCAGCGGCCTGTCAGAATGGCTGAAAATCAAACCGCGCGACAAGGCTGCCAAAGACGCCTGGAAAGCCGCGCACGCCGAAGATCCGATTGCGCTCGTCGGCAAGCCAAAGCCAAAACCCGCCGCCAAGCCAGTAGACAAACCGCTTGCCGAGACCCGTGCCGCGGCAGCACCTGCTGCTGCCACCGCGACAACAAAGCCGGTCCAACCTAAAGCGCCTCCGATGCGCCCCGTCGTGCAGCCCGCCGCCTCTCCTTATCAATCTGCCGAAGACAAAGGTGTTGGGCACCTGATGGTTGGCGGTATCGCCGCGGGCATCGCACTGATGTTCCTGTTTGGCTATCTCGTCAGATCACAGCCGCTGAATGCCGGGATCGCCAATGCTGGACCAAATTTCGCACTTCAGTGCCCGCCCGGGCAGGTGCCCTCTTCCCTTCTTGACGTGCTTGAGCCATCAGGACCGATTGTCGACGATACCGAATAATCGGAACCCAATATGAAGATGATATCTCTTGGCCAGAGCGGCCTGAAAATCGGGCGCATTGCCTATGGCTGCTGGCGCCTGGACGGGGACGCGGTCGAGACCGCGAGCCGAAACGTTGAAGCCGCACTGGAACATGGGCTCAACCTGATCGATACCGCAGACATTTACGGCTATGGCACCGAGGCTGGCTTTGGCAGCGCTGAAGCCGTGCTCGGCCAGGTCTTGCAGGACGGGCCGGGCCTTCGCGACCAAATGGTCCTCGCCACCAAAGGCGGCATCATCCCGCCTCGCCCCTATGATTCCAGCTATGACTATCTGATCGGCGCGATGGATGCGTCACTCAAGCGGTTGCGTGTTGACCATGTCGATCTCTATCAGATCCATCGCCCGGATCTGACCGCGCCATTCGAAGACACCGCCCGCGCGCTGAACGACATCGTCAGGCAGGGGAAGGTCAGATACATTGGCGTCTCGAATTTTACCCCGTCACAGACTCGCGCGCTCCAGGCGCATCTCGACGCGCCACTGGTCTCGACCCAACCTGAATTCTCAGCTCTTCGGCAAGACCCGATCACAGACGGCACACTCGACTGGTGTTCAGAAACGGGCGCGGCCTGCCTGGCCTGGTCGCCTCTGGCGGGCGGCGGGCTCGCAACGGGAACTGGAGCGCACAAGAGATTGCCAGTTGTACTTGGTGTCATCGACCGGCTCGCCGAAACCCATTCGGCTACACGTACACAGATCGCGCTCGCCTTCACGCTGAAACATCAGGCCAATATCGTGCCAATCATCGGCACCCAGAAACCGGATCGGATCAAAGATGCCGCGGGCGCGGTTCAAATCGACCTCTCCGCCCGCGATTTCTACGACATTATCGAAGCCTATCGCGGCGAACCTATGCCCTAGCTCGCTGCCGCCAGCACGTAGTCCAGCGCCTGGCGCGTCGGATATCCATCTGCGATCAACCCGTTCGCACTCTGGAAGCTGCGCAACGCCGCTTTGGTGCCGCGACCGGCAATTCCATCCACCGGTCCGGCATCGAAGCCAAGCTGGTTGAGCGTATCCTGCAGCAGCATGACATCGCGCCGGTTCAATTGCCCCAGATGTGTCGGCCAGGCGGCGATAGGGCCATGGCGTCCCGCCACGCCGTCGGTCAACAGGCCGACAGCCAGCGCGTAGCTGTCGGATCGATTGTACGTCTTGTAGGCATCAAAGTTCTTGAACAGCAGGAATTTCGGCCCCGTCGCACCCGTCGGCAGCCAGAGTTCAGCAAACTGGCCGTCACCGACGCTGAACTCCGGCGCCGCAATCGGCGACAAGCCTGCCTGTTTCCAGGTGCTGATGCGCCGGTCCTGGCCATCGGCCAACGCCCAGTTGAAATTCTCCGGCGCCAGCACTTCGATCCCCCAGGGCTGATCATTCTGATAGCCGGAGGCTGAGAGATAGTTCGCCGCAGACGCCAGGGCATCGGCCTCGCTTTGCCATAGGTCTTTGACCCCATCGCCATCAAAATCAACGGCATAGGCCAGGAAGGTCGACGGCATGAACTGAGTCTGCCCCATCGCCCCGGCCCAGCCCGAAATCAGCTGATCGCGGCGCACTTCCCCGCGCTCCTGCATCTGCATCAGTGCGGTCAATTCACGCTCAGCAAAGCTCCGGCGACGGCCTTCAACCGCCATGTTGGACAGCGTATTGGCCGCATCGAACGTGCCGATATAAGCGCCAAGATTGGTCTCCATCGCCCAGATTGCGGTAATCGCTTCGCGGTCGACGCCATAGGCGGCCTCAATCGCGGCGAAGGTAGACTCAAATTCCGCCAGCTTACCTGCGCCGCGGGTCTTCCGGCTTTCGGTGACGGCGTCTTCAACATATTCCCAGATCGGCTTGGCAAACTCGGCCTGGTCAGCAATCCCCGTGCTGGCCGCGTTCAACTCATCACCGAGATACAGCGTCAGCGGCCGAATGTCCTTCAGGGTCGCGTACACCACATCAACATCCCGCCCTGACGCAATCGCGCGACCCGCAAAATCAAGCCGCCAGGCATCCATGGCCACGTTGCCAGACGGCGAAAAGCTCGGCAGGTCAGCCATCGGGGGTTCCGGATCGGGTTCGGGTGTCGGGGTCGGCGCTGGCGCCGCCTCACCACCTCCGGCTTCTGACCCTGTTTCATCTGTCGGTGCTTCGGCGACCGGCACCGGTGCAGGCGGCGGAGGCGGGCTTGCGGGGGTCGCCGCACAAGCTCCAAGCAAGCCGGCGAAGGCTACAAGCGCGAGCCAGGGTCGCGGGGTGCCATTCATTGGCTTCAGGATCCAACCGTCCCTTTTCTCTCTCAAAACCCCGACTTCTGTAGCGAATGATCTGTTGCTCATCGTTGACTCTCTAGATCGGCGTGTGTATGTCCCGCGCTTTCGTGAAAACAACTCTAATGCTCGGGCCACTGCCATGAAAGTGAAATCCTCGATTAAAGCACTCCGGGAACGTCACCGTGACTGTAAAGTCGTTCGCCGTCGTGGCCGCACCTATGTGATCAACAAGACTGATCCTCGGTTTAAAGCCAAACAAGGCTGAGCTGGACATGAATATTTGAGCCTCAATTGACGATGGGCGCTCAAACCGTTCTTTTTGACCTCGGTCATGTGGTTGTCGATTGGCAACCGATCAGACTTTACCGCCAGATCTTTGACACCGAAGCCGAAGCGCAACGCTTCTGCGACGAGATCTGCACGCTCGACTGGCATATGGAACATGATCGCGGTGTACCGATGCCGGAAAACGCCGCCCGCCTGATCGCACAATATCCTCACTATGAAGCCCCAATTAAGGCCTGGCAGGCGCGCTGGCTCGACATGTTTCCCGGCTATATGCCCGGCGTGCCGCCTCTGATTGCCGCGCTTGAGGAGCGCCGGGTACCGCTTTACGGCCTGTCCAACCTGCCAGCCGATATCGCGCAGGAAACCTTCGACGCTTATCCGATCATCAAATTGCTACGCGATGTGGTGGTCTCAGGCGAAGAGAAAGTGATCAAACCCGATCCACGCATCTATGAGATTACCCTGGCGCGGATGGGGCATCCTGATCCGGCAACAGTTCTGTTTATCGACAATTCGCTGGCCAATGTCGAAGCGGCTGAGGCGCTCGGCATTCGCGGACACCATTTCACCGGCGCAGACGGCTTGAAAAAACGGCTCGAGACCGAAGGCCTGCTATAATCCAGGCGACGACCTGCGTGTGGGAACTGGCGAAGTGCGCCCAAATGCGGCACAACACTTGAAAACAGCAGGCGAACGGCCTGAAACAGGGAGGAGCGGAACATGCCAAGACCGGCAGGCGTGCGAAATCATGATTTCGAAGCCAAGCGCACCGCGCTCCTCGACACGCTGACAGAATTCGCGCTGAAAGACGATCTGCGCCGTCCGTCGCTGCGCCAGTTTGCCATCGCGGTTGGCGCTTCAGAGCCGACCTTGCGCCACTATTTCGGAGACCGGCAAGGTGTGGTGATCGCAATTCTTGGCCATATCCACGAACGCGCCATCCCGCTCTGGGATATCGTCGCAACTCCGTCAGAGGCGCCCGGCACGGCCGTGGAGGAATACTACCGGGTCTCGCGCGCCGGGATGACCCATGGCGGATTTGCCAAAGCGCATGCTTTCGGTCTGGTCGAAGGCATGGCCGACGAAACGGTGGGCCGTGCCTATCTGGAGCTGTTGCTCGACCCGGCGCTGGACGCTGTCTCGCGCAAGCTATCAGCCACAAAGGGCGGTCCTTCAACGCCAGCCGAAGTCAAAGCGTCGGCTTTTCTGATGCTCGCGCCAATCCTCGTCATGACCCTGCATCAGGAATTGCTGGGCGGCGCTGAAGTCTCGCCGCTCGATTCAGACGAACTTCTCGGACAGATGCAAGGCTGGCTCGCGTCAGGGATTGCTGGCGACGGCAGCGCGTAAGGCCTCGATTTCAGCTTCGCTGGTGACCCAGCTGCAGACCAGGCGATACGACCCATCCGGCCAGGGATAGAATTTTGCCCCTGCCGCGAGCAGTCGATCAGCCAGCGCATCCGGCAGGGTCACAAACACTTCGTTGCCGTCAACCGGCTGCGCGAGGCTGACGCCGTCCACCGCGCACAGGACATTCGCGACCTGACGCGCTGACCGGTTAGCCGCGCGGGCGAGCTCCAGCCACAAGCCATCCTGAAGCAAAGCTGTGGCTTGGGCCGCCAGAAACCGCATTTTCGGCGGCATGTGGCCGGAGCGTTTCGCGCGCGCCTTCAGCTCAGCGAGTTTTGCGCGGGCCCGCCCAAACAGGAGGATGATTTCACAGCCGATCGCGCCGGTCTTGGTCAGGCCAAAAGTCAGCACATCCACCCCGGCGCGCCAGCTCATCTCGGCCGGGCTTGCCCCGGTGGAGACCAAAGCATTCGCCAGCCGGGCACCGTCCAGATGCACCGTCAAATCATGCTCATGCGCAAGCGCCGCGAAATGGGCAATCTCCTCGCTGCGATAGGCACAGCCACTTTCAGTCAGATTGGTCAGCGACAGAACGTGCGCGGGGGTCTCATGGACGAAGTCATGATTGATCCGCGCCAAGGCCCCCCGCAAGGCGGTTTCGTCGATTTTACCCTGTGACCCCGGCAACAGCTGCAGCTTGCCCCCGCCGGAAAAGAATTCCGGTGCGCCGCGCTCATCGACGGCAATATGCGCGCCTTCATGGCACAGCACGGCCCCCGTCGGCGGACAGAAGCAAGACAAAGCCAGAGCATTGGATGCGGTCCCACTCGCGCACATCCACAGATCGAAATCATCGGTTTCAAACACCTCAGCCAGCGCAGCCCGCGCGGCCGCTGTCACCGCATCATCGCCATAGCTCGGCGCGTTGCCTGCATTGGCGGCGGCCAAAGCCTCAAGCACGGCAGGATGGGTCGGCGCGGACGTATCAGACGAAAAGTCCATTACAGCATGACATCCGGGGTTTGCCACATCAGGTGCTGCCCGCCATCGCTCGCAATCATCTGCCCGGTAATGCTGTCGGCTTCGATCAGATAGCGCAGCGCTTTGACGATCTCATCCGGGTTGGACCCTTTTTGCGTCAGTGTCGCTGCCATCTCAGCTTCAAACTCGCCCGGCTTTTGATGAATGTTCTCAAGCGTCGGGCCCGGGCCAATCGCATTAACGCGAATGTTCGGCGCAAAGGCCTGCGCCATCGTGCGGGTCGCCGTCCACAGCGCCGATTTCGATAGCGTATAGGTAAAGAAAAGCGGGTTCAGCTTCAGCACCCGCATATCCACCATGTTCACAATCAGACCGGCCTCATCGCCCGGCAAGGCGCGCGCAAAGTGCTGCCCCAGCAGAACCGGCGCGCGCAGGTTCGGACCCATATGCGCATCCCAGTTCGCCTTGCTGTGATCCAGCGCAGTATCGTCCTGAAAGACCGACGCGGAATTGACCAGAAGGGTCAGCGGCCCGCCCAGCACTTCCTGTGCAACCCGTTCCAGAGTCGCGGTCGATTCCTCATCTGAGAGGTCAGCTTGCACGATCTCGGCTTTCGAGCCGGCGGCGCGGATATTGGCAGCAGTGGCCGCAGCCCCTTCCTTGGAGCCGCGATAGTGGACCGCCACCGACCAGCCATCCTGCCCCAGGGCCTCCGCCATGGCTTTGCCGAGCCGTGCCCCGGCACCCGTCACCAGCGCTCTGCGCGGTCCGTCTGCGACCCGTTCAGCCATAGAGGCCTCCAAACAGGGAGAGAATATTCCACCCGCTGACCAGGCCATACAAATAGACGCTATAGATCAGCAATAAGGTCAGCCCGGCCAATCGGCTGATCCTCGACCGCGGCACAATAAACAGCGCCAGGGTCAGCGCAGCGACCCCCAACGCCCAATAATCATAGTTTGGAAAGCCCGAGGCGATCTCGACCGGCCCGAACAGGGAGACCAGCCCCCCAGCCCCCAGAATGTTGAACACGTTTGAGCCGAGCACATTGCCGATCACCACATCCGCGCGTTTGCGCAGCGCAGCGGCAATCCCGGCCCCAAGCTCCGGCAGGCTGGTCCCAACCGCCAGCAGGGTCAGGCCAATCAGCTCTTCAGAGATATCAAACTTGCGCGCAATCCCAACCCCGCCCTCGACAATCAGATGCGCCCCGAGCGGCAGCCCGACAATTCCGACCAGCAGATAAGCCCAGAGCTTGACCCCCGTGACACCCCCTTCGTCATCAATCCCGACATCAACGCCTTTCTCGGCCGCAGACAGGGTCTGCGTCACCGTGATCACCGCATAGACGATCAGACCAAGCAGAAAGGCGACGCCAATTATGGGGGTCAGCGGCATAACCGAGGTGACACCGACCCAGGCTGCCGTTGCCAGCAAGACAAATAATAAGGCCCGGAACTGACCAAACCCGCCCGTCGCAATGGGCGCAATCAGCGCCGGAACCGCCAGAACCAGCCAGACATTTGCGATATTGGACCCAACAATATTCCCGAGCGCGAGCGCCGGACTGCCACTCAGAGCCGCGTCCAGCGAGACCACCATTTCCGGCGCCGAAGTGCCAAACCCGACAATCAGAATGCCCGCCACAAGCGGCGAGACCCCAAACTTCCGCGCCAGAGAAACCGCCCCGGTGACCAGATAATCGCCGGCAATGGCGAGCAGCACTAGCCCGCCAATCAGAGCGGCATGAAGGCTGAGATCGCTCATGCGGGCTTGCCCGGCACTCTAGTCGAGACGACGAAACTCGATCAGATTGAGAAGACCGAACAAACCGACCGTAACCAGAATAGCCCAAACAGATGCATGCATAGCTTTAACCCCGATAAGAGACTTGCGCGCCTTGTTAGACTGTGTTTGCGCATTTGGCGAGAGGCGTTTGCCAGATAGGAGGCGATGGGCATGCCAAATCTGCGAACACAGCTATTCTATACTTGGTTCCGCTGGTCCCGGCCGATGACCCTTGGGGTCCGCGCGGCGGTCGAAAACAGCGACGGCGCCATCCTCATCGTCCGCCATACCTACACGCCCGGCTGGTATCTGCCCGGCGGCGGCGTCGAACATGGCGAACCCGTGCTCGATGCGCTCGCCCGTGAGCTGCGCGAAGAAGGCGGCGTTGACCTCATCGGCGCCCCTGCCCTCTACGGGGTCTATTCCAATCACCGCATCATGCGCAATGACCATGTCATCTTCTATCGCGTTAAAGCCGATCAGTGGCAGCTCTGCACCCCAGACCATGGCGGCGAAATCGCGGAGGTCGCCTGGGTCCAGCCGGGCGACGTGCCGGACGACATCACACCCGGCAATGGAAGGCGGTTTGCGGAGCTGTTTGAAGGCGCGCCGGTCAGCCGATACTGGTGAGCCAGCGCACAATCAGAACCACGCCGACCGGACCGATCACAAAGATCAGAGCCGATAGAAGAAGCGCCTTCGGGTTAGGGCGCGAGACGGTATCCTGGCGTTTCATACCGCTTCTATCGCAGCGCAATAAGGCACGAATGCGGACCCAAGATTGACCGAATTTGGGCGTTCCGATTCAAACCTTCTTAAGAGACGACGCGTACTTTGGCCGTCCCTGGCAGAGCCCCCCTCTCTGTTTCAGGTCCCACCGGTCCGACCGCCGCCTCTTCCCCTTAGGCGCGCGACGACCAGAGTAGAGCGGCCGCGCTTAGCCCCCTAAGCGCGGCCTTTTACTGTTTTGAACGCGGTGAAAAAGCCGCCCGCGCATAGAGCCAGCCCGTATAGGCCGAGAGCAGCGCGGCGAGCCAGATTAAGGCGTAGCCCAGTAAACTTAGACCACTGATCAGGAAACCCAGACCACTATTGAGTGCCAGAACCGGGCGCGGATCAAACAGTATCATACCGTGCACCAAACCAGGTACACCGCCAAGAGCCAACCCCAACAGAACACCCCCAATACCAACCATCTCCACTGCGGTCTTCCACTTCGCCAGAACAGTCACCGGCAAAGCACGATTACTCATCCACCGCAGCAAAGTGACAGCGGCATCCCGAATGACAATCAAAAGGACTGGGATGAGAAACGGGAACGACCAGTTTGTCATGTCTGCAAGCGCGAGCAGGCAGATAGCCACGAGCAGCTTGTCTGCAATGGGATCCAGGACCGACCCGAACCGGCTTATCGCATTCAAACGGCGCGCGGCAAGACCGTCAAAGAAATCCGTCAGCGCAGCGAGTACAAACCACACAAACGGTTGAACGATGTGAAGTGAATAAACTCGGAGTGCTTCACGTCTTGCTTGGTGCGCTTCCAAGCGTTCCTCAGACGTAGATGTTGACACGTCCAGTTGCCAAGCTGTGAACTCATCCACGAACTCAACTGCTGCAGGCTCCAACTCCAAAATCGACCACCCCACCACGAAGGCGAGCAGACATCGGAGGATCGTCAATGCGTTGGGAAGCCATTTCCAGGACATGGGATCAGCCTTCGCAGCTATTCCCGCTTCGAACAAGCAACAAAAAATGGGCCCGAAGGCCCATTTCCGTAGAATGTTATGGGGTTCGCGCGGATGCGCTGAGCCTTAAGCCAGTGCCCTTGCCCGAGGCGCCGCCGCGCGGACGTCCGCCTCAACATGCGCCTCATAGACTTTGAAATTCTGCACGAACATGTCGGCAAGCTTGGCCGCCTGGACGTCATAAGCCTCGCCGTTCGACCAGGTTGAGCGCGGGTTGAGAATACTTGGATCAACCCCGTCCAACGCGGTTGGC
The DNA here is from genome assembly GCA_030066975.1 of Henriciella sp. Taxonomy (GTDB): domain Bacteria; phylum Pseudomonadota; class Alphaproteobacteria; order Caulobacterales; family Hyphomonadaceae; genus Henriciella. The sequence goes on from JASJAO010000002.1 coordinate 420,086, forward strand.
ACCTCAAATCCGAACGTCTCGTCGGTGCGATACTGGGCGTTAAGCAGCGATCCATCCAGAGCCGCATTCAGCAGCGCCCGCGTCGCCTTGATCGGCATCCGGTTGCCGGTGCCATACGGTCCGCCGGTCCACCCCGTCGAGACGAGCCAGCAATTCACATTATACTTGTCGATCAACTGCCCGAGCAGTTTGCCATATTCGCTTGGATGGCGCGGCATGAACGGCCCGCCAAAACAGGTTGAGAAGGTCGCCGTTGGCTCGGTCACGCCTTTTTCAGTGCCCGCCACTTTCGCGGTGTAGCCTGACAGGAAGTGATACATCGCCTGCGCCGGGGTCAGCTTTGCAATCGGCGGCAGCACGCCAAATGCATCGGCGGTCAGCATGATCAGGTTTTTCGGCTGGCCACAGCGACCACTGAGAGACGCATTCTCGATCGCAGAGATCGGATAGGCGCCGCGCGAATTCTCTGCCAGCGAATTGTCAAAGAAATCGAGCTCACGGGTCTCCGGATCCATCACCACGTTTTCAAGCACCGTGCCCCACATGCTTGTGGTCGCGTAGATTTCCGGCTCGGCCTCTTTCGAGAGGTTGATCATCTTGGCATAGCAACCGCCTTCAAAGTTGAAGAGGCCATTCTCTGACCAGCCATGCTCATCGTCACCGATTAGCTCGCGGCTCGCATCGGCTGAGAGTGTGGTCTTGCCTGTACCGGAAAGGCCGAAAAAGATCGCCGCATCATTATTGCCGCCATCATTGACCGAGCAATGCATCGGCATAACGCCTTTGGTCGGCAGCAGGTAATTCAGGATCGTAAAGACAGACTTCTTCGTCTCGCCGGCATAAGACGTGCCCCCGATCAGCACGAGCTTCTTGGTGAAATTCACCGCGATCACTGTCTCTGACACCGTCCCATGCTTGGCCGGATCGGCTCGGAAGGACGGCGAGTTGATGATCGTGAAGTCGTGCTCAAAGCCGTGATATTCTGCTTTGGTCGGGATCCGCAGCAAGTGGCGAATAAAGAGGGAGTGCCAGGCGTATTCATTGACCACGCGCACCGGCAGGCGGTGGTCCAGATCCGCGCCGCCGAACAACTGCTGCATGAACAGGTCCTTGCCCTCAAGATGGGCCTGGAAATCTTCCCACAGGGCATCAAAATGCGCTGGCGTCATGGACGCATTATTGTCCCACCAGACCGTGTCCTCCGTGGTCGCATCGCGCACCGTGAACTTGTCCTTCGCCGAACGGCCTGTGTGCAACCCGGTTTCGACCACCAGAGCGCCGCCCTTGGCCACGCGGGATTCCCCGGTTGAGACCGAACGCTCATACAATTGCGCTTCGTTCCAGTTCTTCATAACCGATCCAGCTTTGATGTTCAGGTCGGCTAACTCTACGGCTGTTTTGGACACGGATATTCCCCTAATTAATGCAGATTTCAAACTCGGATGAGAGCCTGAGTTTCTTCTGCTGTCCCAATCAATGACGTGGATAAGACCCTGACATTTTCAGCTTGGCCAGCCGCAAAAACAGAATTTGCCGAGGTAAACGCTGTCAATTTTAAAATTGGCACAAATGGGCGCACCCAGCATAGTTAACGGTCTGAGGCCTGCCTAAAACGCAGACTCGGGCCACTCTTTAAGCGAGCGTTTAACGCAAGTGATTCTACTTTCTAGGGTACGGGACTCGGGTCGCGAAACACGATTTGCTCAGAAAACCGCGCTAAATTGACCCTAACGTCAACGGAAGCCTTGCGGAGTCGCGTTCAGGGCGCTAGCTGCAACGCAAACAATCGCTCAAACTGGGAGTCGCCGATGAAGGTCCTCGTGCCTGTGAAACGAGTCATCGACTATAACGTAAAGGTCCGCGTGAAATCGGATCAGACCGGGGTCGATCTCGCCAATGTCAAAATGTCCATGAACCCGTTCGACGAAATTTCGGTCGAAGAGGCGGTGCGCATGAAGGAAGCCGGCACGGCCACTGAAATCGTCGCGGTGTCGATTGGACCACAACAGGCTCAGGAAACTATCCGCACCGCGCTCGCCATGGGCGCTGATCGCGGCATCCTGATCAAAACCGACGAGAATGTAGAGCCGCTCGGCGTTGCCAAACTGCTAGCCAAAGTGGTCGCGGAAGAAAGCCCCGACATGGTCATTCTCGGCAAGCAGGCGATTGATGATGACAGCAACCAGACCGGTCAGATGCTCGGCGCGCTGCTCGGATGGCCACAAGGCACGTTCGCGTCTGAAGTGAAAGCCGAAGACGGCAAGATCCACGTCACCCGCGAAGTGGATGGCGGTCTGCAGACCGTCGCGCTGGAAGGCCCCTCCATCGTCACGGTGGACCTGCGCCTCAACGAGCCGCGCTACGCGTCTCTGCCCAATATCATGAAGGCCAAGAAAAAGCCGATCGATATGAAAGCGCCGGAAGATTATGGCGTCGATATCGCACCGCGCCTCAGCGTTGTGAAAGTGACCGAGCCGCCGGTGCGCGAAGCCGGTGAAAAGGTCGAAGACGTGCCAACTCTGGTTGAAAAACTCAAAACTGCGGGAGCGATTTAATGGCTGTTCTTGTAATTGCTGATCATGACAATGCGGCGCTGTCTGACGCGACCGCAAAAACCGTAACCGCAGCCAAAGCCTTTGGCGGCGATGTCGATATCCTCGTCGCTGGTGAGGGCGCAGGCGATGTTGCTGCGGCCGCCGCGCAGATCGACGGCGTTCGCAAAGTGCTTCACGCCGATGGCGCGGCTTACAAAAAGCAGCTCGCCGAAGCGATGGAAGCGCTGATCCTGCCCCTGATGAACGGCTATGACGCCCTGTTTGCGCCGGCCACCACAATGGGCAAAAACGTTACCCCACGTATCGCGGCCAAGCTCGATGTGATGCAGCTGTCTGACATTGTCGGTATTGAAGGTCAGGACACGTTCGTGCGGCCAATCTATGCCGGTAACGCGATCATGACCGTGACCAGCTCTGACGCCAAGAAAGTCGTCACCGTACGCGGCACCGCGTTCGATGCGGCGGGCAGCGGCGGCTCAGCTGCGGTTGAAACCGTCGATGCGCCCGGCGGCCCGTTCAAGTCTGAATTCGTCTCAGAGGAAGTCGTCAAATCTGACCGCCCGGAACTCACCGCTGCGAAGTCTGTCGTCTCCGGCGGACGCGCGCTCGGCTCAGAGGAAGAGTTCAACCGTCTGATCATCCCACTGGCTGACAAGCTCGGCGCAGCTGTCGGTGCCTCACGCGCGGCTGTGGATGCAGGCTACGCGCCGAACGACTATCAGGTCGGCCAGACCGGTAAGATCGTCGCGCCAGAGCTTTATGTCGCGGTCGGTATTTCCGGCGCGATCCAGCACTTGGCCGGTATGAAAGACAGCAAGATCATCGTCGCCATCAACAAGGACGAAGAAGCCCCGATCTTCCAGGTCGCCGATTATGGTCTCGTCGCAGACCTGTTCAACGCCGTCCCGGAGCTGACCGACGCGCTCTAGTCTTCGGGTCAAAACCTTCTCGAGAACCCCGGTCGCAGGATCGGGGTTTTTCTTTGCGCCGATCTCGTCCATCCTGCGCCAAGCAAAAAGGGGTAAACCATGCGGGCGGCGATCGCCAGACACCTGGACCATGATCCCGAGTTCGAGTGGCGCGGGCAATACGTCACGCGGATCGAGAACCTGTCCGACATCGTCTTCGCGCTCGCCTTCGGCATGCTCGTCTCCGCCACCACACCGCCCGGCACCTATCAGGAGCTGCTGCCGCACCTCATGAGCATTGTGCCGGTCACCGTCGGCTTCCTGTTCATGGTCCTGCTCTGGAATGACCATTTCATTTTCTTCCGGCGCTATGGCATTGCCGATCAGAAGATTATCTGGCTGAACGGCATTCTGCTCCTGCTCATCCTGTTCTTGGCCTACCCGCTGCGGTTCGCATTTGAGAGCCTGTTTGCCTACATCCTCTCACAGTTCGGGTCGGATCAACGCATGGACCAATTGGGCATTTCCACCTACCGACAAGCCGGTAACATCATCGCGCTCTTCTATGTCGGCTATGGGCTCGCCAATCTGATTTACCAGTCCATGTATGCCTATGCGCGGCAACAGGCAGAGACGCTGGAGCTAACCTATCGCGAGCTTCAGCTCACCCGACGGTCCATCTGGCGCTATCGCGGCGAAGTCCTGATCGCCCTGATCATCGCCCCACTTGCCGCCTTCTCCCTCATCGGTCCCTTTGCCGGCGCCCTCGGCCTGCTGAGCTGGCCAAGCGCGCTGCTGGTGGATCGATGGATCAGATTGGACTCGCCCACCGGTGCCGAGCCTGAAACAGATGCGGACGAAAGCTGAACACTTTATCTAGGGCGGTTCTAGGACGCTGCCTTATTCGCCGTTGTCTGATTTCCGCCAACCGGTCCCATAGATCTGTTGTCTCGGTATTTGCGATCATGCCTCCGACCATCTTTACGAACTCAGGAATGAAATAGACAGAACAGATTTCCCACAATGCACGCGCTCGTTCCGTTCCTAGTACAAAGTAGATCAAATCGCGGTACGTTTCCCAGGAACTCTGCTCCATTACCCCGCTCTTTTATTGCAGCCATTCGTATTCTCTCGCGCGCATCTGACCGATCATCCAAAAAAGCAACTGCGTTTTCTCGGGAAAAGTAGGTGTTTCCTTTTGCGAGAAGACACGTACTAGTTCGGGAAACTCGACGAATTCATAGACATCCGTTTGGTCATTTTCGAGTTGTGTTTGACGGGTGTCAGAACGGAGCTGGGCTGTACCCTGTTTAACTTGAATCGTTAGATATATGAGGGTTATGGCAACCATAATGACGCCGATAATTTGCGCGATCTGTGCTATTTGATCGAGTGTCATTTTATCCCCTATGGCTCGGATCTAAAAGAAACGTCTCTTACGATCCCGACGCTGCCTCGATGCGATCTATGCGAAGCTGTGCCTCGTCCTGGATGCGTTCGAGTGAGTCGCGATGGAGCGTGGCCAACTCCGCAGTCGTTCGAATGCCGCCCTGCATCTCTGGATCGAGACCAACGATCTCAACCAAGGACTCTGCATCGGTCTCCGCAAACGGGCTCAGACCACGTTTCTAGCCCACAAAAACGGTGCGATCCTTATGCGGCCGATATGTGCTGTCGTGACTACTCGTGATGGTGGTCCAAAACGTCCTGTAGCGCTGTAAGTCCCTCACAAATTGACGATCCTTGACGATTGAAAAATCGCCTACTGCGATCGGCGCATTCAACGCAGCATCATGTTGAGATGGAAATTGTCGCATCGTGATGTGGGCCCAGTATTCTGAAGATTGATCGCTTTGGACGTCTTCGGACGGAACAGTTTGTATTTCGGTGTTCGTCATGGGATTCGGCACTGCAAGAGACACCTGACTGACAGGGTCCGGTCGAATATTGCGGCATGCAACGCTTCAAGACGTGACGCTTCGCCGTGAATGTCACCGATTGCGTAGATGACTTCCAATTGTGGTTCTCCAGAAGCGTCTGTCGAGACTGGGTTTGATGCTCCCGGCACGCGGCGGCGGCCTAGGCCTCGAACACCTGCCTATGCGTATGCTGCGATGCTGAGATATACCCGCTGATCGGGATCAAACACACACGTCTCCGCAACCTCTTGATTCCGTTCATTGCGGTAGAGGATGGTGAGGGCATCTGAACCAACCCGCACATCCTGCAACTCAAAGTGCAGATCCGGGAGACGCAAAAGCGCGGCGGACCAATAGTTGCGTAAGGCGACTTTGCCGCGAACGGACGGTACATCGTCGCCAAGTATGCGGGAAATCCCAGGTGAGTGAAACACGATGTCGTCGCTATAGTGCGCCAATATCGCGTCGAGATCGCGCGAATTCCACGTCTGAATCCAGTCATCCGCAAATGACTCCGCCAGAGCTTTGGACAGGCGCACGACCTATAAACTGCCCTTTGTACTGGCTGGCGCGCCGCCGAGGCGGGGCTCCGGCGCGACGGCCATTTTCAGGGCGCGGGCGACGGCCTTGAAACAGCTCTCGGCAATATGGTGGCAGTTTTCGCCATAGAGGTTCTCAATGTGCAGGCACATGCCGCCATTGCCCGCGAAAGCCTGAAAGAACTCCTTGAAGAGTTCAGTGTCCATTTCGCCGATCTTGTCGCGGTTGAAATCGACCTTCCAGATAAAGTAAGGCCGCTTGCAGAGATCGACTGCGGCGCGGCTGAGGGTTTCATCCATTGGCAGATAGGCATGTCCATAGCGCGTAATCCCAGCAAAATCGCCGAGCGCCTCTTTAATTGCCTGCCCGATCACAATGCCGGTATCTTCGACCGTGTGGTGACCATCAATGTGAAGGTCTCCTATGGTGCGCACTCTCAAATCGATAAAGGAATGGCGCCCCAAAGCGTCCAGCATGTGGTCAAAAAAACCGATCCCGGTTTCAATATCGGTTTGGCCCGATCCATCGAGATTCACCTCGACTGTGATGTCGGTTTCCTTGGTCTTGCGACTGACGGTTGCGGTTCTTGCGGTCATAGGGGTTCCAGATAGTGCTGAAATTTCAACAGTGCTAGCGCTGTTTTGTTCATCACTCTCTAAACAATCCACGTCAATAACCTCTAAAGAGGCGGCAGAGTGCGTCAAAGGGCTAGAGTTTGAGACCTTTTAAATCGATACGTCGTGCCTGGGCGCGCGCCAGTTTTGCGGTATTGATGCCGCAGCTCGCCTTCGTGATCGCGGCGATCACGTCTGCGGTGCTCACAACGGTGTTCTTTGTCAAAGCCTATTCTGCGCACCTGAATGCCAATGCCGTACACTATCAGTCCATGTCCACGTTGGTTGCCGAAGATATCGCTGCCGGTAATTTTGCCCGTGTCGATGAGGCCCTGGATCGTATTGCGCCTGGCAGAGCGGCAGTTCTGAATGACGCCAATCAAAAGGTCGCCGGCACGTTGACCGTCAAGGCGGGCAAGTCGGCAGAAGTCTATCCGGTTAAGTTTGAGGGACGACAGGTCGGTCAGCTGGTTGCAGCGCCAGTCTCTTCTTTCACACCGCCGATCCCTTACCTGCTCGCCATCGCGATTGTCCTCACATATGGATTGATCGGAGCTTTTTTTGCGCGCGTCTATGCCGGACTGGTGGCAACCTATTTGGCCCAGATTACCAACATCGTGAAAAACTTCTCGGTTCAAGGCCCCGTCGACTATCGCCACGAGAATCTCGATTTCGCGGAGTTTCGCACGCTGAATGTCGCGGCGATCCGGGCGACGCGGCGGGTTGCGAGAGAAATCCACGAGCTGCGCACCAGCGCCCAGTATGACAGTCGTACGGGCCTGCTGAATGAGCATGCCCTGAACGCCCGGCTGGAAGATGTGCTGCCGCAAGTCGATTATGCAAAGCCTGCTGCTCTGATTGTTCTTGAGCTGAGTGGTTATGCGACGGGCACCCAGTGGGACACCACAAGTCCAGCCCATGCCGGAGACAAGATTATCGCCGTCCTGAAGGAAGCGATTGAGAAAACCGAGGCGCAGCGCGGACTGCCCCAGGGCACCTGGTCGATCGCTTCATTGTTTACCGATCAGTTTGCGATCCTGTTGCATGATTTTGGGCAAAGAGACGAGATCGCCTCCATCGCGCGGGAAGTTCAGAACGCGTTCCGAAATCCGATCAAGATTGAGGAACGGCAAGTCAGCATTACGGTGTTCGGCAGTATCGTCCTGATCCCGGAAGACGGCGACTCGGTGACCCAGATCCGCCAGCGCGCGGAGGCGACGATCCTGGACCTCAAGCGGCAAGGGAAAACCGGCTTTTCCTTCTATTCTCCAAAACTTGAGCGCCAGCGTGACGCGATGCGGAAACTGGAAGCTGAACTCCGACAAGCTGTCGAACAGGACCGGTTTGTCCCGCTGTTCCAGCCAAAGGTGGACCTGCGTACCGGGCGGATCTTCGGGTCCGAGGCGCTGGCGCGTTGGGAACTGGACAGCGGCCGGCTCGCTTCTCCGTCAGTGTTTATTGACCTTGCTGAAGAGACCGGCCTGATCAATGCAATCGGCGAACAGATCATGCGAAAGGCTTGTACCGAAACAGCCGAGCTGAATCTGCACGGCCATCGTGTCTCCGTTGCCGTGAACGTATCGCCCAAGCAGTTTGAACGCGAGGGTCTGTCGCAGATGATCCTTGATGCGCTGGCCAAGTCCGGTCTGTCACCACGCCAGCTGGAGATCGAGATCACCGAAAGTCTGGCCATTCAGCATCCGGAACGGGTGCGGTCTGTGCTGAAACCTCTGCGTAAACTCGGGATCAAGCTGGCGGTCGATGATTTCGGCACCGGTCATTCCAACCTGGCGACGCTGACCCGGCTTGATTTCGATGTGTTCAAGATTGATCGGCAATTTGTGGCCGGAACCCCGCATGATCGTCAGGCCAACGCCATTGTCGATATGATCCTGTCCATGGCCAAAACGCTGGAAATGCAGATTGTCGGCGAAGGGATCGAAACCGAGAAACAGGCCGCCTTCCTAAAGGCGCAAGGCTGTGATGTCGGACAAGGCTATCTGTTCAGCCCGCCGGTGACTGCAGAAGCCTATCGCAAGCTTGTCGAAGACCAGCCTTTCCTGATTGAGCGCCTGCGCGCTTAATCCTATCGACTGAGAAAGCCGTGCAAAGGGTCTTGCTAAGCGAGTTCAGTTTGGCCACATCTGATATGTGACTGATACTTCATCTCATTCGCCACCTGTCTGGCACGGCACCACAATCCTTGCGGTGCGTACCGGCAAAAAGGTGGCCATGCTCAGCGACGGTCAGGTCTCCATGGGCCAGACCGTTATGAAAGGGAATGCCCGGAAAGTGCGCCGCCTCGTTGGCGGCGATATTCTGGCCGGATTTGCTGGTGCAACAGCGGACGCGTTCACCCTGTTCGAACGCCTGGAACAGAAGCTGGAACGGTTTCCAGGTCAGCTGCAGCGTGCTGCGGTGGAGCTCGCCAAGGACTGGCGGACCGAGAAATACCTGCAGAAACTGGAAGCGATGCTGATCGTGGCGGACAAGGATGTCACACTCGTAATCACCGGAATGGGCGATGTCTTGCAGCCTGAACACGCTGTCGTGGCAGTGGGATCAGGCGGAAATTACGCCCTGTCCGCGGCACGTGCCCTGCTTGATTATGAAAGCGATGCGGAAACCCTCGCGCGCAAGGCCATGGAGATCGCGGCCGACATTTGCGTGTACACAAATGACAATTTCACCGTCGAGGTCCTGGATGTTTGACCGCGACGATCTGCGTGCCGCGGTTGCGGCTAATCTTCTGAGCGCAGATCAGGCCTCGCGGCTGGAAGCTTTTCTGGTTTCACGCAAGGGCGGCGGCGACCCGGACGTGGAGATGGGTCAGGAAAACCTGCGCTTTCTGTCCAATTTCAACGACATCTTCATCACGATGGGCCTGATCATCCTGTTCATCGGGATTACGACGCTGGTGAGCACGATTTCTACACCCGCCATGGCCTCAGGGAATCTCCTCGCAGGACTGATGGTCGCCATTCCGGTTGCCGCGCTTGCCTGGGCACTGATGGAGTATTTCTGTGCGAGACGCCGCCTGCTTTTGCCAAGCATGGCGCTGTCAGTGATCTTCGTCATGTTTTGTACGATCGGGGCGATGTCTGTCGCCGCCTCAATATTGGGGTCAGATATCGAGAATCTGGATTTCATGGACATGTGGGGCACGACGGGCACGCTGGGCGTAATGGTGTTTTTGTCGGCGCTCGCGGCATCGCTTGCGATTTTCTTCCGTTTTCGGCTGCCATTCTCACTGGCTCTCAGTGCCCTGTCCGCCGCAGGTGCAGTCTATGTAGCGGCGGGCTTTTTTGGCAGCATACAGAATGTCGTTGGCGGACCTTTGCTGCTTCTGATGGGGGCGGCGACCCTGGCAGTGGCCATCCTGTTCGACATGCGGGACCCGGAACGGATCCGCAAAGCCTCAGATCATGCCTTCTGGCTGCATCTGGCCGCTGCACCGCAACTGATCTGGGGGGTGAGCGCTTTGGTGACTGGATCGAATATTGTCGGCGGGTCGACCAGTGGCGCGGACAATGCGGCGCAAGGGATTACGCTTCTGGTCGTGCTTCTAGCTATTGGTATCGGATCGCTGGCCTTGAACCGCCGCGCCCTGATCGCAGCAAGTCTGCTGACCTTTATTGTGACCTTGAGCTTCGTTCTCAGCCGTGTCGGCTTCGGTGGCTTCAATATCTTCATGATTGTCACAATCATTATCGGCTCTGGCGTTGTATTGTTGGGGGCGGGTTGGAAAACCGCGCGGCGTCTTGTGCTAAACTTCTTCCCGAGAGGCGGTGTCTGGAGCCGCCTCTTTCCCCCAGAACCGCTTTAGGACCCTTTGATGACCACGCTTACCCCATCCGAGATCGTCTCGGAGCTCGACCGTCATATTGTCGGACAGAATGATGCGAAACGTGCCGTGGCGCTAGCGCTTAGAAATCGCTGGCGTCGTAAACAGGCCCCGGAAGAGCTGCGGGATGAGATCACGCCGAAGAATATCCTGATGATCGGGCCGACGGGCGTCGGCAAGACTGAAGTCTCACGTCGCCTTGCCAAACTGGCCAATGCGCCCTTCCTCAAGGTTGAGGCGACCAAGTTCACCGAAGTTGGCTATATCGGGCGTGACGTCGAGCAGATCGTTCGTGATCTGGTCGAAGCGGCGATCTCGATGATTCGCGAAAACAAACGGACATCGGTTGAAGAGCAGGCCCGCGACACGGCAGAGGAACGCCTGCTGGATGCGCTGGTTGGGGAAGACGCGCAATCGTCAACGCGCGAAGTGTTCCGACGCAAACTGCGTGAGGGCGAGCTGGACGACAAGGCGGTCGATCTGGATCTGGCCGATACAGGCGGCGGGATGCCGATGATGGATATCCCCGGCAGCGGCGGCTCCATGGGGATGATCAATCTGTCGGACATGTTGGGCAAAGCCATGGGCGGGCGCACAAAGCGCGTGCGCACCACTGTGAAGGACGCCTACCAGCCATTGATCAATGAGGAAGCTGACAAGCTGGTCGATGACGAAGTGATAGCGCGTGAAGCCATCACGGCGGTGGAGGAAGACGGGATTGTCTTCCTCGACGAGATTGACAAGGTCGCCGGCAATTCCGGGCGAGGCGGGGCCGATGTCAGCCGCGAAGGCGTGCAGCGCGATCTGCTGCCGCTGATCGAGGGGACAACTGTCTCGACCAAGCGCGGACCGGTGAAAACCGACCACGTTCTGTTCATCGCGTCCGGCGCGTTTCATATTGCCAAGCCCGCCGATCTGTTGCCAGAGCTGCAGGGCCGTTTGCCGATCCGGGTCGAACTCAGCCCGCTTAGCCGGGACGATATGCGCCGTATTCTGGTCGAACCGGAAGCCAGCCTGATCAAGCAGCATCAAGCCCTGCTTGCTGCGGAAGATGTTACGCTGAATTTTGATGAGGCCGCGATCGACGCGCTGGCCGATCTCGCTGTAAAAGTGAACGACACGGTCGAGAATATCGGCGCGCGCCGCCTTCAGACCGTGCTTGAGCGCCTGCTCGAGGAGATCAGTTTCACAGCGACTGAACGTCAAGGCGAGACGGTTGAGATCACCGCAGACTATGTCTCGGCGCAGCTGTCAGATCTGGTCGGCAATACCGATCTATCGAAATTTATTCTGTAGACGCCGGTCGCGGGATCGCGAGCAGGCCACTGGCATAGCCCATGACGTGGAAAATCTCGTTCTGGTCCATCACGCCGCGAACCAGCTCGGCCCCTGGGCCGGACGCAAAGATGGCGACGTCTGACACTGCCGCATCAGCCGCGTGATCAAGGATAGGCGCGTTGCGGCGTGGCGCCACTGTGCCTGGTGCGGTCTCGCTATGGTTGGCGGTTACGATGATCAGGGTCTCGCTTGGATCGGTCATTTCAACGGCTCTGGCGACAGCCATGTCGAACGCATCGATATCTTCGAGGACGTACGCAGTGTCTGCGGCATGGCGGGCGTGATCAAACCGACCGCCTTCGATCATCAGGACAAAGCCATCACCATCCTGAGACAGTCGCGTAATCGCGGCCTCGGTCATTTCAGCGATTGAGGGTTCATTGCCCGGCGCCTGTGCGCGGTCTCGCTCGTACTGCATATCGCTTGGCTCAAATAGACCGAGTACGCGCGCATCGCTCGTGAAGTCTAGCGCGTCAAAACCATCGCCATCAAACACGACCTGATGAGCATCCGACTTGGCCGCCCAAGCCGCGATCAGATCCTTTCCATCGCCGCGTTGCCCCGCCCGGTCATCATGCTCTGGGTCGGGCGTTTCATCGGTCAGGAAATGCTCGCGCCCACCGCCGAGCACGATCTCGAAACCATCGCCCCGAGGCCAATCGATCAGTTGACGGGCCATGTCCGTACAGGAGGCCGGGTCGGCACTCTCAGCATAGGCCGAGGCGAGTGTGGCGTCAGTGACCCGCGCGGTTGAGATGATCCCGGTTGCGAGGTCACGGCGCTCGGCCATTTCGAACAGCGACTCTGTGCCTTGCGCGGCTTGGCTTGCGCAATCGCCGGGCACAATGCCGGAGCGAACGCCGATCACGCCGGAGCGCGTCTTTACGCCAGAGAGCATCGCCGTGGCCGCCGCTGCACCGTCAGTCACCTGATGATCGTGGCTATAGGTTCGAGACAGCGCTGAGTGCGGCAGCTTTTCCATGTGGAGCAGATAGCTTTCGCCGTCTGCGCCCCGTTTCTGTCCAGCATAGATGCGGGCTGCTGTTATGGTAGAAATGCCCATACCATTTCCAACGAACAGGATCACATTCTTGGCCTGCGGAATAAAATCATCTGCGAGTCTCGACCGGACAGCCGTATCGGCCCGGCGAAAATAGGGATCAGAGACCTGTTCCACGGTTTGGGCCCGGTTCTTGGCTTCAAAGGTCGGTCCTGGCGCAACCGCGGTCCCACTCGTCAGTGTTGTGCAGGCGGAAAGTGCAAAAAAGCTGGCAGAGAGACAAAGAGGGGCTCGCATTCGACACTCCGAAACGGGAACTAGCTTTCGGGTGCCTTAACCATGTCCGGGGACGATTTTGAAGCGGTTCCCTGCTTTCCAGTCTGTGCCAGGACGATCCCGATCAGGATTAAAACAGCGCCGGCCCCCTGCAAGCCGGACAGGGGCTCACCAAATAGTCGCCAGGCGAGCGCGGCCGCGACGACTGGCTGCACAACGATTAAGACACCCGCAATGGCGGCGGACGTATGCCCCAACCCGATGATAATCAGGGCTTGCCCGGCCACCTGAACGATCAGAGCGAGCGCGAGCGGAGCGATGAAGCCTTGCGCGGTCTCTGGCAGGAAGCTTTCACCGGTCGCGATCACGAAGGCGGCGGCAACAAAAACTTCCACTGCGGTCAACCAGAAAATGGCTTCAATCCCAGTCAGGCCCTGGCCCCGGGCCAACTTGGAGAACACCATATAGAAAGAGACCAGGATCGCTGCGCCGAGCGCCAGGAGATCGCCGCGCCAGTTTGAAAGGGCACTCTCCGCCCCACCAAAAGACAAAGCCGCAGCGCCTAGGATCGCAATCGTCGCCGCAATGCCCCAGGTCGCACCGGGCCGTTGGCCGATCACAGCCCAGGCGGTTAGGCCAACACATAGATTCCCAAGTCCGACAATGAAGGTTGAATTGGCAACCGATGTCAGGGTCAACGCCATGTGCCAAAGCGCGATTTCAACCCCGAAACAAATCCCGGCAATGATGATGAACTTGTTCGGTCGTGACGGTAATCGGCGCTGCGCGAGCAGGGCCAAGCCGAACAGAATGGGCGCGGCAAAAGCAAAGCGCCAGAACGCGATCGCATGCGGCCCGAGATCGCTGTAAGCAAAGCGCATCCCGATTGGAGCAAAGCCTATACAGATTCCACCTGCCAGAACAATCAGCGCGCCAGCCCAGGCCGGAAGCCGGTCCGAAGCAGACTTGTGTGTGCTCACGCGACGCCCAGCCGCTTCCAAAGATCGTCCGGGGTCAGCCCTGCCGCTCTCAGCTCGTGCAAGGCAATACTGCGATCACGCTTTGAGAAGCGTTTGCCTTCATGGTCGACGATCAGTTTGTGATGACTATAGACCGGCCGTCGCCATCCCATTAGGGCCTGCAAGACCGTTTGAACATGGGGGGCGTCGATCAGGTCTTCGCCGCGTATGATATGGGTGATGCCTTGCAATTGATCATCCTGAGTGGCGGCGAGGTGGTAAGCACTGGGGCTGTCTTTGCGTGCGATGATAAAATCATCAAGCTTGTCCTCGCGGACAGGCGTTACGATTTCGTGGCCACCGTTATCGACTGTAAACGATAGCTGACTGAACGCCTCACCGAGCGCTTGTCTTGCCGCATCCATTGACAGGCGCCAGGCAAAGGGAAGGCCTGCGTCGAGATTCCGCGTTTCTTCGTGCTTTGGCAATGGCCCGAGCCGGGCCCCTGCGACCTGCAAGTCAGACCGGCTGCGAAAACAGCGATACGCCAGGCCGCGCTCCGCGAGGTCCGCAACCGTCTCGGCATAAGTGTCAAAATGCTGCGACTGAATGCGGACCGGTTCCGGCCATTCGAATCCCAGCCAGGCGAGATCCTCCAAAATGTTTTGTGTAAATTCGGGACGGCAGCGTGTGGTATCGATGTCTTCAATCCGGAGCAAAACCAAGCCACCCGCCCGCTCTGCCGCCTGCCAGACCTGCCAGGCCGAATAGGCATGTCCGAGATGCAATCTGCCTGTAGGTGAAGGGGCAAAGCGCGTCACAAATTCGGTCATTTCGGAGAAACACTCACTCCCGTGTGTGGAAACTCAGCGCTGAAATGCCAGTCGGCACAGAGATTGCCCATTGCAGCGTAAGCCCTCTCTGGGCTATCGCAAGAACTCGAACGCAGGATTGCCCTGGAATGCCCACAGACGTGTCCCTCTCCAGTCTCTCTGACTGGTATACCCAATCTATTGCTGGGTCTGCCCTCTGGTCAGCCATCGGCTTTGGGGTGTGCGCGCTTGTGATTCTGATCGTGCTGGCGATGATTCTGCGTCAGGTGTTTAAGGCTTTCCGAGCGGTGTCGCGCCTGATGGCCAAGCGACGGCGACGGGATGCGCAAGGCTATGGCCTGAGTCTCGCCCCGCTGGCAGGGGCGAAAAGCGGCAAGACCACAGCCGCTTTAGTCAAATCGATCGAAACGGATCTTGCTGAGTTTTGTTTCGGTGCGCCATATGAGATCGTAAGCGCACCGGCACCGAAAGTTCGCGGCAAGCTCGGCCTGCGGGATGTCGCGCGTCGCTGGCTTGAGAACTCTGCGACAGATCTGGTCGTTTGGGGGCATCGCGACAGCGGCAAGGCCGCGCCGTTCAAACTCGACATCCTGTCGCGGGAAGGATCCCTGTCCGCCGAAGAAGCGGTATATAGCCGGGTCCAGCTGCCCGCCGATTACGCCAAGGCGTCGCCAGCGATCCGCACCTGCGGCGCGTATCTGGTGGCCCGCGCCCTGTTGCCAGGGCTCGCACAAGCCACAACATTTCGGGCCGAGAAGCTGGCCCCTGTCGCGGCGCATCTTGCTACCTTCCTTGAAGAAGCTGAGGCCTTGCCAGCCGAAACCGCGCTTCTGATTGAGCGCGATTATTGCGCCATGGCGCTGCATATCGGCACCGAAGCGCATTTGCAGTCAGTTGTTTCCCTGCGGACCGCGAGGCTGTCAGCGCCCGGCCATCTTGCCACGTCTGAACAGATCTCCGCCCGTATCGATCTTGGTCGGGCCCTGCTCGCCATTTCGGAGATCAAGTTCGATCCGAAACGGATCCGTTCCGCCATGGATCATTTGAAGATCGCGGTCGAATTGCTCCGCGGTGATCCGTCAATTCGCCTAGCGACTGAAACCACAGCTGCGGTCCAGAAGGGTCAGGCCATGCTCCAGGCACGGCGACGGTTCTCTGTCACCGGCGGCGGGATCTGATCAAACCGCGTGCGCGCCCGGCATCGGGCAGGCGACGCCCACCCCGCCAATGCCGCAATAGCCAGAAGGGTTCTTGGCGAGGTATTGCTGGTGATAGTCTTCGGCCGGATAGAAGGCGTCCAATGGCTTGATCTCGGTCGTGATCTCACCCCGCCCTGCCGCTGTGAGCGCGCCCTGATAGGTTTTACGGCTCGTCTCAGCTGCGGCGAGTTGATCCGGTGTCGTGGTATAGATAGCCGAGCGATACTGCGACCCGACATCATTGCCCTGGCGCATACCCTGGGTCGGGTCATGGCTTTCCCAGAATTGTTTCAGGATCTCGCCGCGCGACACTGTGGCCGGATCAAAGACGACCCTTACCACCTCTGTATGGCCGGTCCGGCCACTGCAAGTCTCTTCATAAGTGGGATTGGGCGTGTAGCCCCCGGCATAGCCAACTTGCGTCAGATACACGCCGTCCATCTCCCAAAACACGCGCTCCGCACCCCAGAAACAGCCGAGGGCGACAATGAGTTCTTCCAGACCCCCTGGGACCGGCCCGTTCAGGTCGCGACCATTGACATAGTGCGTCTCCGCCGTCGGGATCGCCATGGCGCGTCCCGGAAGCGCGGTGTCACGAGTTGGGAGCTCAGTTGATTTTCGCGTGAAAAACATATCGGGTCCTTCTCGGTTTGAAGCCTAGATATATGGCGCACCTGCGCCTCGCTGCAAGACAGTCGTACGCCGGGGCGGTGACGGATGACGGCTTCGCGGCGGCGACAGAGTGCAGATGACGGTCTTGCGGTCCGCGCCGACTGAGCTATAGACGCCGGTTCAGCGGTGAGGTGGCCGAGTGGTCGAAGGCGCACGCCTGGAACGCGTGTAGGCTGGCAACAGTCTCCAGGGTTCGAATCCCTGTCTCACCGCCACCTAGTCTGGGGTTTTTCAGGCAATTTTTTATCTTTCAAAATAGTCCCGACAGTTCCGGGACTTGTGCGGCCCAGGTCGCGATGTGCGTCTCCATTTGGCGGGTTTGGCCGGGTCGAATACCTCAATTTCGGAGAAAGTCTCCCGGCGCGATTTTTGTAGGACGGGTTTGGAAAAAATCCCTGTATTTTCCCTGTTAATGGCCGATTTACAGGGAATTTCGCCTAAATCGGCTCATTCGCCTGATATTGGATCAGACTATCTCAAGTGAATACAGTGAGTTAGGCGAGAAATTCCCTACTCCGAAGAACAGGGAATTCAATTTCGCTAACAGGGAAGGTTCGCAACTGTAACAGGGACCTGGGTCACTCACATCAGGGAGGTATCTCTCAGAGAAAGATCGGCTCCTGATCAGTCCAATTCACCGGCAAGCGTTTCGAATGAAAGTGCGAGACAGCGATGGATGGATCCTGCTTACCGGATGCAATCGCCTTCAGAATTTTGGGCGACAGAAAAGCCAGGTCGAGATTCTTGGAGAGGTATTCTGAGGTGGTGTTTTCCTCATCAGCGATCTGTTTGAGGGACTTGCCCGCTTTGAGTTTCTCAACGCGATCCACCGCTTTCAAAATTCGGCGGATCAGAAATACATCCGGCTCTCGTGAGGCCCCAGTATTGAGCACAAGCTTTTGCTCCACACCGCGACGTCGCTGGGTGAAGGGCGCATCGATGGATAGAAAGTTGGTCTCCTTGCCTATCTCCAGGTGGATCGAGATTCGAAGATTTGCAGGACCGATCTCAACGCGTTCAATCACTGAGAGCAGTGTTTTTGACTCTGGCTTCCGCTGCTGATGCTCTTTGAAGTGCAACTGAACTTGCCGGTCGTTCGACACCGCCATCAGAACAGCCGCCTCCAGTTCAGCGGCTGGTAGACGCCAACCGGGTTTTTGTTCACCACTCTCAGTCACGTGGTGTTTGGAGATATAGTAGCGGTAGCGCTTGCCCTTCTTGTTCGCATGGCTGGGCGTGAGCTGATCGCCATTATCATCAAAGACTTTCCCGGCGAGCGCCGACGGATGAGCTGCATTCGAACCTGACGCACGCGCGACTTTGTTGTCACTGAGTCTGGTCTGGACAAGATCCCAAAGGTCTTGATCGACAATTGCATCGTGAAGTCCGTCATAGGTTTCTTTTTTGTGGCGGACTTTGCCGAGGTAAATCGGGTTAGAGAGCAAGTGGTAGAGTCGCCCTCGTGAGAAAGACACACCGCCATGAACCCGGCCCGATTTGAAGACGTGGTGCTTGGTGCGATAGCCTTGCTTGTCGGCAAAGGTTTTGAGCTTGCGCACACATCCAAGCCGCAGATAGCTCTCAAACAGTGAGACAACAGTGCTGGCTTCGCATTGGTTCATCACCAGCCCTTTCTCACCCTTGTCATAGCCAAGCGGGAGCGGCCCACCCATCCACATGCCTTTCTTCTTGGAGGCCGCAATCTTGTCTCTGATCCGCTCAGCTGTGACTTCCCGTTCAAACTGAGCAAAGGACAAGAGCACATTCAGCGTTAAACGCCCCATACTCGTGGAGGTGTTGAATTGCTGCGTGACGGATACAAAGGATGCGCCTGCGGCGTCCAATCTGTCGACGAGCCTGGCAAAATCTGAGAGCGATCGCGTCAGCCGATCAATCTTATAGACCACGACCATATCGACACGCCCGGCGTCTATGTCTTCCAGAAGCTGTTGAAGCGCTGGTCGCTCTAGTGTTCCACCCGACACGCCGCCATCGCTATACTCGGTCTTGATGGCCTTCCAGCCCTCATGCTGCTGCGATTTGATATAGGCCTCACAAGCCTCTCGCTGCGCATCCAGCGAGTTGAAGGCCTGGTCCAGGCCTTCGTCTGAGGATTTACGCGTATAGATGGCGCACCGAATCTTCGTCACCCTGAAACTCCAAAGAACCGCGGCCCTGACCATTTCGTGCCGGTGATCTCTTTGGCAATGGCCGTAAGCGACTTCCACGTCTCGCCCCGCCATATGTAGCCTTCCGCAGATACATCTACGACATGGCGTTTCCCGTTCCACTCACGGATCAGACGGGTCCCGGCACTTGCTGCAGGTTTGCGGCTGTCCGATCGCGCGACAGCAGTCTGAAGAGCGCGCTTGATCACCATTCGGTTTTCTGAACTGGCTTGCCACTGAAGTTCGCAAGTCAGAATACGGACCATGGTTGG
>JASJAO010000010.1 GCA_030066975.1 Henriciella sp.
GGCTGTGAGTTCTGATGCTCCACTAGCAGCCTCAACGGGAATCCGCTCTCGCGGCCCAAGCAAGGTTCTCCAGGTTGACCGCTGGTCCCGGAAGGTGCGGCCCGTTAATGCGCACCCCCGACTCCAGTCACCGCATCTCAGCCCCACCCGGTCGGTCCGGACCGCCCTGCACGAGACTGAGATGGCGAGACTATACAATGAGATTGGCGCTGTTGGATAAGTTATTGCGAGACGCCCTCCGGGCCTTCTCCAACTGGGTTTGATCCACTGGATCAAACCCTTCGCTTCGCGAACCGTTTGCGAAGTCTAGAATGCTCTGCATGGCAGCGAGATGAGGGGAGTATAGGCCGGTTTCGCGGGTGTTGGATAAGTTTGTTTTCCAGAACTCCGCCAACACCCGCGAAGGCGGGTGTCCATAGATGCGTTTTGCCTCCGTGTCATAGGGAGACTAAGGTCCATGGATACCCGCCTTCGCGGGTATCTGCGGGGTGGGGCGAATGGATCGGAAATTCTGGGTCTATCTCTTGGCGAGCCAGAAGAATGGGACCTTCTATTGCGGTCATACCGATGACCTGGCGCGGCGCGTGTTTGATCATCGCGAGGGACGGGGAGCGGCGTTTACCCGCAAGTACGGCGTGGCGAGATTGGTCTGGTATGAACCTCATGAGACGCGAGAGGCCGCCAAGACACGCGAATACCAGATCAAGAAATGGGAACGCGCCTGGAAGATTCGGATGATTGAAGAGACCAATCCGGATTGGGATGATCTATATCTGAAGCTCAATCAATAGAGCCAAACGCCGCCAACACCCGCGAAGGCGGGTGTCTATGGATGGATTTTGCTTCTCGTGTACAGGGCAAGTAAGGGCCTTGGATACCCGCCTGCGCGAGTATCTGCGGTTGACTGCCGCGGGCTGGCGGGTGGTGCGCATACCCGCTGAACTTGCGTTAGGCGCGGATCATTTGCTGGCCACGGTTCGCAAGGAAGTCGGGCTGCCGGTCGACTAAGTCACCTCGGTGCCCTCACCCAATTCCGGCTGAAAAAGCTCGCGCTTTTCCTCGGCTGCGCCGACCGCCTCCATACCCTCTCCCGCGTCCGGGAGAGGGGCGCGCGTGGGGAGGTACGCGTTTTCGATCTAACCTTCAGATGCGAGGGATTTCTCATATTCCTCGCAGCCAAGGACCAATTCCATATCGCAAGCGCGCTTATACATGTCTCTTGCGAGCATTTTGTCTTCCGGCGTGCCATGCAGCGAGAAGGCATGTATGGCGCCGAGGTCCATACAGCTTTTTGGATCACGGTGATCACACCCCATCCGAAAAAGCTCCAAGGCACGATCAAGGTCTTTTTCTGTGCGTTCCCCAGTGGCGTAAGACCAAGCCAACGTGCGGCAAGCCCCACCGTCACCGAGTTCACAGGTGCGCTGAATGATCGGTGCGCGTGGAGGCTCTTCCTCGCCGGTCGCGATTATCGCCTCGACTTCGGCTGCTTTGAGGCATTTGGATGTGTCCGCAGTAGAGCACAGCCAAAGGAACATGTCCGCGGCAGCTTGCAAATCCCGCTCCACACCATTCCCTTTCTGGTACATCGTCGCGACCCAGCCGCAGTCATGACGATGTCCAAACTCACAGGCCAGTTTCGCAAACTTATAGGTTTTCTCGGGATCGTATTTCAGGCCGCTTCTCTTAGTTGATCCGTAATGCATCGCCAGCGAATGGCAGACCTCTTTGTCGCCAAGTTCGCAGAGCCGAGTTGATTGGTAGACCGCAAGCCGTTGCAGATCAGCCTGGACGTTTGCTCGGCCATTCCAGATCATGATCAACAAGTTTTGACAGGGTTCCCGCGCACCTGATTGACACGCCTTCCCGAAATAATGCGCCGCTTTTTCGTCCTCGTTGGGACCATGCTTGCCACTCATATAGTGGTGGCCCAAGTTGTAGCATCCCATGAGGTTGTTGGCCTGACAGGCTTCCTTCAGGAGGCGTTTAGATGTCGCTGGTTTTAAGTCGACGATGTGTGTTGCACCGTAAACGCAAGGGTCCATGTGTGCGTCTCGACAAGCCTTCTCCGCGTACCTTGAAGCGCGTTCAGCATTTACGTCTGTTCCGCGACCGGAGGCATAAACATCCGACAGGTTTTGGCAGGCCCAGGAAATCCCGGCGTTGCAGGCGCTCGCTGAGCGCTCAATGCCCCGAGCGAAAGAGCGGGGATCTTTCGAGTTGATCTCCATTTGCCCGAGGCTCGAACACGCCCGCATTTGGCCAGCATCGCAAGCTAACTGATAAAGTTGCCGCGCTCCAAGCGGATCTGGATTGCCTGCGACGCCGAGCACCAAAGCCTGCGCAAGGATGGTCAGTTCATCCGGCGACGCGGTCTCGGGTAGAGTGTCGAGGGCCGCTTCGAAGGCGGGGTGTTCTGAAGCTTCGTAGACGATATTCTCAATTCTTCCATGCGCCCAGTCCGCGTCCGATATTGAATCGGCGAACCCTAGTGATCCATTGCTGGTTAGCTCCTCTCCAGCACATGCTGTTAGCCCCAGGAGCCCAAGCGGAGTTAGGATATGTGCCAGGCCACGAGCAATCGTCCCGATCACTGAATTCGACTCAATCATCTCGTAACCCTTTTAAATGAAGAGTTCCAGAGTTGCATTTTGTACTTAAGCTCACGTTTAATAGAAGTGATATTTCTTCAGTAGTGGCTTACTTTCATTGCAATCATAGAAGAAAGGCGACCCTGCGGTCGCCTTTTCTCGTCTCTACAGCCTCTCGCTTGGGCTCAAGGCCTTGCCCCGGCAATCGACCAAATCGTGGTCGATTGTGTCTTGCCCCAGCCCTTCGCTTACGCTCAGGGCCTTAGCGGGCCGATCGGTCAATCGTAACCGATCGTTTATACCCGCTAAGTATCCAAGAAGCTCCGCAGTTTCCGGCTTCGGCTTGGATGCTTCAGCTTGCGGAGCGCCTTGGCTTCGATCTGGCGGATGCGTTCGCGGGTGACCGAGAATTGCTGGCCAACTTCTTCCAAAGTGTGGTCGGTGTTCATGCCGATGCCGAATCTCATCCGAAGCACGCGTTCTTCGCGGGGCGTGAGCGAGGCGAGGACGCGGGTGGTGGTTTCGCGCAAGTTAGACTGGATCGCGGCCTCAACCGGCAGGAGCGCCATCTTGTCCTCGATAAAATCGCCGAGGTTTGAGTCCTCATCGTCGCCAATCGGGGTTTCGAGACTGATTGGCTCCTTGGCGATTTTGAGCACTTTGCGGATTTTTTCGAGCGGCAGGCCGAGCTTTTCAGCCAGTTCTTCCGGGGTCGGCTCGCGGCCAATCTCGTGCAGCATCTGGCGCTGGGAGCGGACAATCTTGTTGATCGTCTCAATCATGTGCACCGGAATACGGATGGTGCGGGCCTGATCGGCAATCGAGCGGGTGATCGCCTGCCGGATCCACCAGGTTGCATAGGTGGAGAATTTGTAGCCGCGGCGATATTCGAATTTATCGACCGCTTTCATCAGGCCGATATTGCCTTCCTGGATGAGATCAAGGAATTGCAGGCCGCGATTGGTGTATTTCTTGGCGATCGAGATGACGAGGCGGAGATTGGCCTCGACCATTTCCTTCTTGGCGATGCGGGCTTCGCGCTCACCCTTTTGGACGCGCTGAACGATTTTGCGATAGTCGTCGATCGGGATGCCGATTTCCTGTGATACGGTGGTGATCTCGGCGCGGATATCCTCGATCTTTTCCGCCTCGCGAGTGGCGAACCGCTCCCATTTCTTGGACTGGCCGGCGACATCCTCGATCCAGGTGGGATCAAGCTCGCGGCCGAAATAGGATTTCAGGAATTCAGAGCGCGGGACGCCATGCGCATCGGCGAGGCGCATGAGCTGGCCTTCGAGGCTCATCAGCTTCTTGTTGATCGCATAGAGCTGCTCAACCAGGGCCTCAATCCGCGCATTATTGATGTGCATGGTCTTGAGCGTGTCGACAATGCCGAGCGAGATGCTCTCATACTGTTCCTGCGACTTGGCGGTCAGGCCTTTGCCTTCCATGCGGGCGGTGACGAGCTTTTCCTGCAGCTTGCGGAATTTGCCGAACGAGGTCGCCATTTCATCAAGCTTGTCGAGCACGCCGTCGCGCAGTTCGGCTTCCATGCCGGACATGGACATGGCTGCGCCTTCTTCCTCATCCTCGCGTTCTTCGCGGGCGTGGCGCTCTTCCACGGTTTCGTTCTCGCGTTCAGCGGCGAGGGCTTCTTCTTCTTCCTCGTCGGGCTCTTCGGTCGGGTTCTCAGCGCCATAGGTGGCTTCGAGATCGATGAGGTCGCGCAGGAGAATACGCTCATTCATCAGCTCGTCGCGCCAGACCATCATGGCTTCGAAGGTGAGCGGGCTTTCGCAGAGGCCCCGGATCATCGCGTCGCGGCCCGCCTCAATGCGTTTGGCGATGGCAATCTCGCCTTCGCGGGACAGGAGCTCAACCGAACCCATCTCGCGCAAATACATGCGCACCGGGTCGTCGGTGCGGTCTGAGCCGCGGGCATTGCCCTTTTTGGTCACCGCGCCCTTGGCGTCGGTTTTGGTCAGCGCGGTGCTCTTGGCCGCTGACTCGCCCTCTTCCTCGTTCTCGACCAGGGTGATGCCTTTTTCCGACAGCATCGCCATTGTGTCTTCGATCCGGTCAGACGATAGCTCGTCAGCGGGCAGGATCGTGTTCAGCTCTTCGACGGTCACATAGCCTTTGGCCTGTGCGTCTTTCATGAACTTTTTGACTTTGGTGTTGTTAAGATCGAGGACCGGACGATCTTCAACCGCCGTTTCTGCTTCTTTGGTCTTGGCTTTCGCCATGAAACGCTCTCCTGTCTGCCGTGCCACTGTTCGCTTCACGTGGGCTCAGCATTCAATTTCCAAACCAGTCCAGACAATCACTCCTGATCTGCCTGTTCTGCAGCTTCGTTGAGGCGGGCTGTGCGTGCGCGGCGTTCAGAGACCAGTCTATGCCGAACACGGGCGTCTTCCAGGCTTGCAAACGCATCCTGAGACGGCGTGGCGGACTGGGTCATCCCGTCCGGGCGTGCATACTGCTCCAGGGCGATAAGCCATTCCCGCTCCTCAGGCCCGCTTGGGGGAATCTCTGGGACGTCAGGATAAATTCTTAGCAAGTCTGCAGCGCGCGATTTTCTACCATTGACTAGATGGTCGCACAAAGCCGCGCGGTCAACCACCAATCCGGCTTCGTTCTGCGTTAATATTGCATCCCGGATGGCAGAAACGTCAGGATCGGGCAGTTCGGCCAGCGCCAGGGCTTCAAAACCGGCATCGACCAGGTGCGGATTATCGATGGCACGGACGATGAGCCCGAGGCCGCGCGTCTTGGCCGGTGCACCGCGTTTCAAAGCGCCCGATTGAGGCTTAATATTGGTCGAAGAGGCGAAACTGCCTTGCTTGCGCCCAGCCGACCGCAAAGCCCAGAGATAGTCGCGCATCCGCGCCTTGAGCTCGCGTTCATAAGCGTTTTTCACCGCGCCGTTCTGGATGGCACTGGCCGCCTGCATCAGACGCTGTTCAAGGCCCGCCTGGCGTTCCGGCGTGTTGACGGGCTCTGCGTCGCGTTCGCGTCGCCATAGGACTTCAACCAGTGGCACAGCGCTCTCGAGCAGTTGGCGCATCGCCTGTGGACCGCGTTCGCGGATCACATCGTCAGGGTCCTTGCCATCGGAGAGGAGGCAGAAAAACACGCTGCGTCCGGGCTGCAGGCCGGGCAGGGCGCGTTCAATCGAGCGGTAGGCGGCGCCAAGGCCTGCGCGGTCTCCGTCAAAACACAGGATGGGTTCAGGCCCGGCCCGCCAAAGGAGATCGAGCTGTTGTTCGGTAAGCGCGGTCCCGAGCGGGGCGACGGCATGACCAAACCCGGCTTCGGTCAGTGCGATCGCGTCCATATAGCCCTCGCAGACGATCAGACCGCCCTCATCCGTGCCACCAAAGGCTTCGCGCGCCTTCTTGTAGCGGTAAAGCACGTTAGACTTGTGGAAGAGGTCGGTATCGCTGGAATTGAGGTATTTCGGCTTGGCATCAGGCTGTAGCGCGCGTCCGCCAAAGGCAATGACGGCGCCGCGGACGTCCTCGATCGGAAACATCAGCCGTCCGCGGAACCGGTCATAGGGCTCGCCGCCGCCCTCTTTTTCCACCGCCAGACCTGCATCGATGATCTCACGCATTGAGAAGCCTTTGGACTTCAGATGCTCAATGGTTTTGCGCCAGTCATCGGGGGAGAAACCCAGGCGGTGGCGGGTCCAGGCCTCAGGTCGCAGGCCGCGGCCTTCGAGATAGCGACGGGCCTCGGCGCCTTCAGTGTCGCGCAGGCAGGATTCGTAATAGGCTGCTGCGGCTTCGCAGACGGTATAGAGCCGTTGGCGGCGATCATAGACTTCCTGACTTTCCGGTGTGGCCTTGGGCAAAGTCATGCCCGCTTCGTCAGCGAGTTTTTCAACCGCCTCCATGAACGACAAACGTTCGGTCTCCATGACAAAGCTGATGACATCCCCGCCCATGCCGGACGAGAAGCATTTGAAGATCCGCTTCTGGTCATTGACGTAGAAACTTGGGGTTTTTTCATTGGTGAATGGCGACAGGCCGACCCATTCCTTGCCCTGCTTTTTCAACTTCACCTTCCGCCCGATCACATCGGACGGTTTGATGCGAGACTTCAGCTCATCGACGAAGCCGTCGGGGATGCGAATGGGGGGCACCATGGCTTTCATATAGCCCGCCGCAGCGCAAACGCGAAGCAAACTCGGTGAAATTCAACAGATCCGCGAAAACGGGCACAAACCATTTGTCCTGTATAGTCATGACTGTGGAGACGAGTGTGGCAGACTATTCGCGAGCCGAAAGGATCAAATCCGAGCGTGATTACCTTCACGCGAGCGTGCGCACGGGTGCGATTATCACACTTGGTGCGACCGCTATTGCCTTGTGTGTGACCTGGCTCACGACCAGGCATCTGGGACCAGAAATCTACGTCCAGGCCCTGCTCACCGCATTGCTGTTGCCGATGGTGATTGCACCGCTCTGCTTTGTGTTCACTGTTCGTCAGGGATTACTCAGTCATCGTCAGATGCTGGAGATCAATCAGCTGGCGCATACAGACGAAATGACCGGCCTGCCGAACCGGCGCGCCTTTATGCGTGAGGCTGCGTCCCGATTTTCCAATGCCGATCTCAGCGAAGACGGCATCTGCATTCTGTTGATTGATCTCGACCATTTCAAAAGCGTGAACGATCAGTTTGGTCATGATGTCGGCGACAAAACGCTTATCCATGTCGCCCGCGAGATTGATATGACGGCGCCTGTTGGCAGCTTTGTCGCGCGTCTGGGCGGGGAAGAGTTTGCGGTGTTGCTGTCGGTCAACTCGCGCGCTGAACTTCATCAGTACGGTGAGCGCATGCGCGCGCGTGTGGCCAGCCAGCCTTGCATTCACGAAGGGATCGGGATCCGCGTTACGATTAGTATCGGCGCTGGCGTCGCAGCAGAAGGTGATAGTGTAAGTGGGGTTCTAACCCAGGCCGATCGCGCTTTGTACGAAGCCAAGAATCAGGGGCGCAATCGCTTTTCAATGGCGGCCTGACGGGTGGAGGTGTCGCTTTTAGCCAAGGGCGGCGCGGACGGCTTTACCGGCTGAACTGCAGTCAATCTGGCCTGGGTAACGTGCGCGAAGGGCGCTCATGCAGCGGCTGACATCTTTCAGTTTGCTGGCCTGGAGCTCATCAACGACCCGGCGCACAGCGGCTTCCAGGATGTCGCCCATAAGCGGCTTGGGCAGAAAGGCCGCGACCACGTCGCGTTCCTGGCGTTCGCGTTCGGCGTCTGCGATCCGTCCGGCTTCGTCATATTCGCGCGCCGAGACTTCGCGTTGGGCAACAATCGTTTCCAGCAGTTTCTTAATCTCAGCGTCATCGCAACCGGCGCATTCCCCGCGGCTGCGGGCAATCGCGTCGCGATCCGTCATGGCGCACATGACCAGTCTCAAGGTCTGCGCTTCGACGCTGTTGGGATTGTCATCTTCTGCCTTTTGCAGGGCAGTATTGAGTTCATCGCGAAGGGAGACCGTATCGGTTTCGACCACTTTACTCATTTCAAAGCCTCAAAAGCCTTTCCATAACTCGCCGAATCGTCCTTGACGGTTCGACACGCGAACCCCTATCTGCGTTCCGTTTGACTTCGAAAAGGTTAAACGTTGGGCAGACGGCAATTTCGCGGATCTCTGGAGATAAGCACGTGACACAAAAAAATCAATCCGGTTCCGAAACGGGTGCGATTGCGCTGGCGGATGGGCGCGTCTTTTTGGGCGAAGGGGCAGGCGCGACTGGGATGGCCGTCGGTGAGCTGTGCTTCAACACAGCGATGACCGGGTATCAGGAGATCCTCACGGATCCGTCCTATGCCGATCAGGTCGTGCTGTTTACGTTTCCGCATATCGGCAATGTCGGTGCGAATGTCTCAGATCATGAGGACTCGTCTGCGCCAGCGGCTTCAGCCGCGCGGGGCACGGTGTTTCGGGAACCGATTTCACCGCCGGCCAATTGGCGGGCAGAAGATCATTTCGATGCCTGGCTGGTGAAGCAGAATATTATCGGCCTGTCTGGTGTCGACACGCGGGCGCTGACCCGCCTGATCCGGGAGCAGGGCATGCCAAAATGTGCGATTGCCCATGATCCGAATGGCGATATCGATCTTGAGGCTCTGATTGCCGCCGCGCAGGCCTGGGCTGGGCTCGATGACGCCGATCTGGCGGCGGATGTGGCGGCTGACGCGCCGTTTGATCATGTCGAGCAATTATGGGATTTGCAGAGCGGCTTCGAGCCGGTCAGTGCGCCCGCTTATCACGTTGTGGTCGTCGATTTTGGCGTGAAGAAGAACATCCTTCGCAATCTGGCAGCGATCGGTGCGCGGGCGACCGTGGTCAGCGGGGATGCCTCGATTGACGAGGTGAAAGCGTTGCAACCGGATGGTGTGGTCTTGTCAAATGGGCCGGGCGACCCGGCGGCGACAATCAAACGTTCCGGCGATCTGGTGCGCGGTCTTGTTGAGAGCGGTCTGCCTTTGCTTGGGATCTGTATCGGTCACCAATTGCTGGCGCTCAGCCTCGGGGCGAAGACAAGAAAGATGGCGCAAGGTCATCACGGGGCGAACCATCCGGTCAAGGATCTGGCGACCGGTAAGGTTGAAATTGTGTCTATGAATCATGGCTTTACGGTCGATGCGAGCACATTGCCGGCAGGCGTTGAGGAAAGCCATACGTCTTTGTTTGACGGCACCAATTCAGGCCTGCGTATTGAAGGCAAACCGATCATCTCGGTTCAGCACCATCCCGAAGCCAGTCCGGGGCCGCAGGACAGTTTCTATATCTTCCGGCGCTTTGCCGACCTGATGGATGCTCACAAAGCCTAGCTTCAGGCTCTCCGCGCTAGCGCAGACTGCGCACCAGGCGCTCAAACGCTTCAAACACGCTTTCGGCGGTGACACCGGGCGTGCCGCGCGAGATGGAGAAGCCAGCCCCGTTCAGCGCGCTGCGTAGCATTACGACCAGCGGATCGATCCTGTCGCCTGAGATCAGTCCCTTCTTGACGATCCAGCGCACGGCTGCATCCACGTTCTGATTGCCGAGATAGTGGTCGCTTTCATACCAACCGACCTCTCCCAGGACGGACGGTCCGTCAATCAGGACAATCTGCTGATAGTCAGGGCGGGTCGTATAATTCAGATAGACTTTGCATCCGGCGAGAAAGGCAGCGTAGGGATCGGTCCGACTGCGCGCCGCTTTGGCCTGTTTGCGCGCTTCGAGATCCAACTCCTCCTGCAGATTCTCCCAAACCTCACGAAACAGCGCTTCCTTGTTGCCGAAATGATGAAACAGGGCGCCCTTGGTGGTCCCCGCCGCCTTGCAAATGTCAGCCAGCGACGTCTCGGCGTATCCCTGCTTTTCAAACAGGGTTTTCGCAGCGCTCAGCAATTGACTGCGGGTCGTCTCCGCGTTGGATTTAGAGCGGCGAGCCATGCGGCAAATGTCCTCTTGACCCGTGACATACCGATGGTATGTAAACACAAGAATTCCAGTACTGGAAATACAAGAAAATTCGAGTACCCCCGCATTCAGTGTTGGACGCACGCGGAGGTTGATGCGGAGCCGGGCAGAAATTCTGTCCGGCTTACGTCTGTCTGGTGCCCACAGCCGAATGTGTAGCAAGAATAACGCAAAGCGCGGTGAAGTTAAACCCTGCTAGCGCTCATCTTCTTCGTCTTCTTCGAGGCGAAACAATCTGGGATTGAGCCGGGTGTTCTGCTCGACCTCTGACAATTCAACCACTGTGGTCTGGAAATTGGCGTCAAGTGTGAGCCAGCCCAGCAGGTCATAGGTCTGGTCCGCAAACACCATGGTGAGATCGCCCTCGACCTCACCGGTCGCGTCTTGCACCGTGACAGAGACCCGGTCTGCGTTGCGGGTGACATTAATCACGTCGACATCTTTGGAGAAGTCGAGATTGTCATCGAGCAACAGGCCGAGCGGTGTTGAGGCGAGCGGAATCCGGTCAATCGTTTCCAAGTCGCGGTCTTCCATGGCCACAGTCGCGCCGTCTGAGACGATCAGGATGGGGGTCGGGTCGTCATAGTCAAACCGGACGCGGCCGGGACGGCGAAGGGCGAACGTGCCGGTAGAGATCGACCCGTCTGCATTGATCTGGAGGAACTTGCCCTTGGCCGTCCGCGCTGCTGTCAGAGCTTCGCTGACGCGATTGAGAATATCAGCCTGCTCAGCGGCCGTCAGACCAGCAGGTTGAACAGGGGTCGGCACATTGTCGGTTTCAGGGGTCACGGTGTCCTCGGGCGTGGCGACCGGCGCCGTCGTGACCGGCGCGGTATTTGTCGAAGGTTCAACCTCATCGCGAACCACCTCGATCGATACCGGGTCTGATCGTTTTGGCGATGAGTCACCCAGTTCGACCGGCTCGGGCAGTTCAGGCAATGCCTCAGGTTCGGTTTCGGCGACCGGTTCGGTTTGTTCGATGTTTTCTGCTTGAAGGCCTGAGTCCTGGACCCCCGGCACAGCCTGCAATGCCAGAGGGGCATAATGCGCAGCGGTGAGGACCAGCGCCAATGCGGTCAAAGCAGGGGTAAACATTCAGTGATCCTTTCATCAGTCCACGCTCACTTAAGCAGGCTGGGTCAACAAAAACAGGGCGAAATCGAGGCATTTGCGCCTGTTTTCGTTGCATCATGTTCAGCTTTGAAGCGCAAAATTCGTATTCCTTTCGGCGAGTTCATTAGGCACCGAGGGAAAAAACAGGGCAAAAGGCCTATGGGTTCAACATGGGGAGATTACCATGAAACAGGCACTTATTCTTGCAGCGACACTGGCTTTGGTGGCCGGCTGCCAAAACGTTTCGAACCGTCAAATGCAGACAACTGCGGGCGGCGCCATTATCGGCGCGGGCCTCGGGACGCTGGCTGGCGGTGATGATAAGCGCAACGCCGCCATCGGCGCGGTTGTGGGCGGCATCGCAGGTGCAGCGGTTGGCGGATACATGGATAAACAGGAAGAAGAGCTGCGTCAGCAAACCGCTGGAACTGGAATTGAGGTGGAACGCCAGGGCGATCAGATTGCCCTGACCATGCCGTCGAGCATCACGTTCCCGGTCAACAGCGCGGCTATTCAGCCGAGCTTTCAGGCGTCTTTGACCGATGTGGCCAACACTTTGATCGAGTATCCTTCAACGGCGGTGGATATTGTGGGTCATGCCAGCGCAGATGGCGACGATGATTACAATATGGACTTGTCTATCCGCCGCGCGGCGTCCGTCAAATCCTTCCTATCGGCCAGCGGTGTCCAGGAAGTTCGCATGAATGCGATTGGCAAAGGCGAAACCGAGCCAATTGCCGACAATGCGACCGAGGCCGGACGCGTCGCAAACCGCCGGGTCGAGATCCTGTTGACGCCGGTGGTCGAAAGCTAGCGTTTATCAAAGCTTGATCAGGCGCTTTCTGTTTGACGGGGCCTGATACAGGAAAGGCCAGAGCATCGTTGGCGCGCGCTCTGGCCTTTTTTTGTGCTTAAACCGGATCGGTGGCCGAGACCATATAGGTCAACGGGTCTTCGCCATGGGAGCGTATCGTCACATATTCGCCGGGTCGAAACACGTGATCGCCAAGATGATACCCGCCTTCATCCGGGCCTTCATGGTCCTCATCATAATGAAACCGCCAGTGCGACCCGTTATGCGTGAGCAGACCATCAGCCTTTTCATCCGGATCTGGATGGAAACGATCCACGGTGCACAGCTTGCGATGCTCTCGCCAGGCTTCGAGGTCGATCAGGCCCTCAGGTGTCAGCGGCGCAACCACAACATATCCCTGCCGTGAATCGCCGTCAGGATATCCAGGATTGCGGGCGAGACGCAGGATAATTCGAGTTAGGGTCATAAGCTTCGATCCTTCTAATGCATGAGCGCCAGGGCGGGCGCGTTCGGGGCGCTGAGCATGGCGCGCGTTGTGCCGCCAAAGATCATCTCGCCGAGGCGGTTGTGGCCATATGCGCCCATCACAATCAGTCCGGCATCACAGGTGTCGGCCGCTTCAATCAGACCCTCCGAAATGTGCCCTTTCAAAGCGATGATTTCCGAGCCGACTTCATAGCGGTCGAGATAGGCTTTCAGTTTGGCCGGTTCGGTGGCCCCGGAGGCTTTGTTCACTTGCTGCAGGTTTTGCGGCTTTTGTGCGATGAAGACACGCTTATAGCCGCGGATCAGGGGCATATGCATGCGCACGGCCCGGGCCGACTGGGCGCTGCCATCCCAGGCGATGAGACAGGTTTCATCCTCGTGAGGGATGCTGCTTGCCAGAACGATCGGCAGACGTGCCTCCATCAATGCGTGTTCAAATCCGAGATTGAGGGCGTGGACCGACTTGCAGGCGTCTTTGGGGAACACCAAAGCCTGGGACAGCATGGCCGCCCCAGCCGCACGATGGGCGACCGAACCTGTGACATCTTCATAGTCGGCGCGCAGCCAGGTCCCAGCCTCTTTGACCGCTTTGTCGAACTCCGCCCGGATCGCCTTGCGTGCGTTTTTCTGACCTTCCGTCACCGCCTCAATGGCTTTGGCCCCCATGAAGACGACATCGGCGCCCGGTGTGTAGACAAACGCGGTTGCCGGGTCTGGCATAACGGTCAGACCAAGCAGCGAGGTCTGCATCCGTCTGGCGATGCGGACGGCTGTTTTCATTTGCATGGGCACCCCGGTTGGGTTGTCGCCCAGCATTGCGATGACGGACATTCTCAGCCTCCTGTTTTGCCTATGTAGTCAAGATAATAAGGGGCTGGAGTGGGGTTTATCCGTAGAGTCCCGTATGAGGGGTTTCCCTGATACGTAAAAAGCCGGAGTTTGACACTCCGGCTTCTTGAGATTTGATTTGTTCGCGTGCGTCTATGCTGCGACTTTCGCTGGCGTTCCGGCCGGTGGGAAACGGTCGTAGAAACCTTCGCCCTTGGCAGCCATGTCGCGCAGCAAGGCGCCCGGGCGGAAGCGATCACCGTATTTATCGGCCAGGCGATCTGCCTCGGCAACAAACGCTTCAATGCCCCAGATCAGGTCGATGTAAGATGCACACCCGCCGGTATAAGGCGCAAAGCCCCAGGCGAGGATTGAGCCGATATCGGCGTCGCGGGCATCGGTAATCACGCCCTCTTCGAAACAGCGCGCCACTTCGATCGCCTGGCGCACCAGGAAGCGATTGGTCAGCTCTTTCTTCATTTCAGGTGGGCATTCATCGATTTTGACGTCGATCTTCTTGTTGAGGT
Organism: Henriciella sp.; assembly: GCA_030066975.1. Taxonomy (GTDB): domain Bacteria; phylum Pseudomonadota; class Alphaproteobacteria; order Caulobacterales; family Hyphomonadaceae; genus Henriciella. Next base: position 13,842 of record JASJAO010000010.1, read on the forward strand.
CCGGCCAGAGGCGAGCGGGTTTGCCCTTCTCGTTATAGTCGTAGAAGCCTTTGCCAGCTTTGCGTCCGACGCGGCCTTCATCCTCAACCAGCCAGGCCATCATCTGGCCAAGCTCATTGCCATTATAGTCGATGCCTGCGGCCTGAGCCATCTGGCGTCCGACTTTCAGGGCGGTGTCGAGACCAACCGAGTCAGACACTTCAAGCGCGCCCATCGGCATGCCGGACTGACGCCCGACATTTTCGATGATCGCGGGCTTGATGCCTTCAGAAAGCATTTGCATGCCTTCCTGAGTATAGGTGCCGAAGCAGCGCGAGGTGTAGAAGCCGCGGCTGTCATTGACCACGATGGGCGTCTTGCGGATCGCAAGGACATAATCGATCGACTTGGCCAGGGTCTCCTCAGAGGTTTTCTCACCCATGATGATCTCCACCAGGCCCATCCGCTCAACCGGTGAGAAGAAGTGGATGCCGATGAAATTCTCAGGACGCACAGAGGCTTCCGCGAGGCCGGTGATGGGCAGGGTGGAGGTGTTGGAGCCGAACACGGCGGTGTCGCCAAGCTGCTCTTCCGCCATCTTGGTAATCTTGGCTTTTAGTTCCGGATTCTCAAACACCGCTTCGACGACAAGGTCAGCGCCTTTGAAATCGTCATAATTGTCGGTTGGATGGATGCGTGCGATCAGGGCATCGCCCTTTTCTTGCGTCATCTTTCCGCGTGAGACCTGTTTCTCGACCAGTTTGCGGGAATAGTCCTTGCCCTTCTCAGCATTTTCCACAGATATATCCACAAGCACGGTTTCAATGCCGGCCTTGGCCTGCTCATAGGCAATGCCAGCGCCCATCAGGCCTGCGCCGATGACGGCGACCTTGTTCAGTTCGTACTTTGGATAGCCTGCCGGACGGCTTGCGCCTTTGCTGAGGGCCTGTGTCGACAAGAAGAGCGAGCGGATCATGGCTTTTGCTTCCGGACGCTGCTGGGTGTTGATGAAGTAACGGGTTTCGATCCGTAGACCGGCATCGATCGGCACCTGCGTACCTTCATAGACACAAGACAGAATGTTCTTCTGTGCCGGGTAGTTGCCATAGGTTTTGGCGGCCAGCATGGCGTTCGACATGGTCGCGACCTGACCAGCGCCGGGGCTGCGATGGACCACACCGCCGGGCATCTTGAAGCCTTTTTCGTCCCACGGGGCTTTGGCTTCGGGGTTGGCTTTGACCCAGTCCTTACATTTCTGAACCGTGTCGGACGAGGCCGCGAGTTCATTGACGACACCCATGGCGAGCGCCTTGTCGGCCTTGATGCTGGTGCCCTGCAGGATCATCGGCAGGGCTTCCTGAACGCCGATCAGGCGCGGCAGGCGCTGTGTGCCGCCGGCGCCGGGCAGGAGACCGATCTTGGCTTCCGGCAGGCCGAACTGAAGCTTCGGATTATCGTTTGCAGCGACGCGGTAGTGACAGGCGAGGGCCACTTCGAGGCCGCCGCCAAGGGCGAGACCATTCAGCGCACAGGCGATGGGCTTGCCGCAGGTTTCCAGCTCACGCAGGGTCTTGTTGAGGGCAAAGCCACGGTCGAACTGGGCTTTTTTGAGCTCCGCTTCAGACATTTCGGATTCAGGTTTGCCGCCAGCTGCCTGGCCCATTTCGCCAAGGTCGGCACCAGCGCAGAAGCCGCTCGGTTTCCCAGATGAGATGACGAGACCTTTGATCGCCTCATTGCTCGCGACTTCATTGGTGATCGCGATGATGTCGGCGATGGCTTTGCCTGTGAGCGTGTTCATGCTGCGGCCCGGTACGTCAAAGATCGCGTGCGCGATGCCGTCCGCATCTGTTTCGAAAGAGAAGGTTTCGAGGTTCATTGTGTTAGCTCCTTAGAGGCCCGCTCTTGCCTCCACCGCAAAGCGGGGGAGGTGGGCCAGCGCTTCAGCGCTGGGTCGGAGGGGGCAAAATTGCGTAAAGACCGTCGAGGACGGCGTTGAGGTTATTGTAGATGTCGGTGTTCCAGATGCGGTGGACCGCCCAGCCTCTGCTTTCAAGAAAACGGGTCCGCCTGAGATCATGGATGAGCTGATTATTTTCGGTATGCGTGTCGCCGTCGACTTCGATGACCAGCTTGGCTTGAGGGCAGGCAAAGTCGGTGATGTAGGGTCCGACGGGATGCTGTTTTCTGAATTGCCAACCATTGATTTGCTTGCCTTTGAGTTTCGACCAGAGGATCCGTTCAGCGCTGGTGAGGTTTCGCCGTAGGACTTTGGCGCGCTTTAGCGTTTTTCCATCGACCTTCATGCCCCCTCCGACCCCGGCAGGTTGCCGGGGCCACCTCCCCCACTGCGTGGTGGAGGAAAGAGGGACGTGTTAGGGCGCATACACTGCATCTCGGCCGTTTCTAAACCCGCTCGATGATGGTTGCTGTGCCCATGCCAGCGCCGACGCAGAGCGTGACGAGGGCGGTTTCCTTGTCGGCGCGCTCCAGCTCGTCGACCATGGTTCCAAGCAGCATGCCGCCAGTCGCGCCGAGCGGGTGGCCCATCGCGATGGCACCGCCATTGACGTTCATCTTGTCGTGCGGAATGCCGAGCAGGTGCATCATCAGCATTGGCACAGAGGCAAACGCTTCGTTCAGCTCGTAGAGGTCGATGTCACCTACATCCATACCGGCTTTTTTAAGGGCTTTCAGTGTCACGTCGGTCGGGCCGGTCAGCATGATGCCGGGCTCTGAGCCGATTGAGGCCATCTGCTTGACTCGGGCGCGCGGCTTGAGACCAAGCCGCTCACCCATTTCCTTCGAGCCGAACAGGACAGCGGACGCGCCGTCCACGATACCGGATGAGTTGCCCGCATGGTGGACATGGTCGATCGCTTCGAGTTCCGGATAGCGCTGTTTGATCACCTCGTCGAAGCCCATGGCGCCCATACCTGCGAAAGACGGGTTCAGGGCCGCGAGGCTCTGCATGTCGGCGTCCGGGCGCATATGCTCGTCATGGTCAAGCTGAATGCCGCCCATCTGGTCTTTGACCGCAACGATGGATTTGGAAAAGCGGCCTTCTTCCCAGGCTTTGGCCGCGCGCTGCTGGCTTTCAACCGCATAGGCATCAACGTCATCGCGCGAGAAGCCCCACTTTGTGGCGATCGTGTCTGCGCCAACGCCTTGCGGAGAGAAATAGGATTTGAGCGCAATCTGAGGGTCTGATGACCAGGCCCCGCCGGCGGCACCCATCGGCACGCGGCTCATGCTCTCAATGCCGCCGCCAATCGCCATATCGGCTTCGCCGGTCATGACTTTGGCCGCCGCCATATTACAGGCTTCGAGGCCGGAGGCACAGAAACGGTCAACCTGTACGCCAGCGGTGGTCTGCGCATAGTCTGCGTTCAGGACCGCGATGCGGGCAATATCGCCGCCTTGCTCGCCCACCGGGGAGACGCAACCAAGGACAACATCATCGACATATTTGGTGTCGAGTTCGTTGCGGTCGCGGATCGCTTCGAGTGTCTGCGTGGAGAGTTCCAGCGCGGTGATCTCGTGCAGGCTGCCCGATTTTTTACCTTTGCCGCGCGGTGTGCGCACGGCGTCATAAATGTAAGCTTCAGTCATGGGAGGGGCTCCTTTGGTGTTCGAACTTAAGTGGCGGGGGCCTTCATCGGATTGATGGCCAGCGAAGCGGTGGCGCGGGCAGCTTCCTTGCCGCGAGAATCATATAGGTCGGCCTCAGCGAAGATCACCTGGCGGCCGATATTGCGCAGGCGGGCGGTGACGTCGATCGCGCCAACTCTGACGGGTCGCAGAAACGTGGTGTGGAGATCAATGGTCGACGGGAAGCGCTCGGTTCCCATTTTGACCGTGGCGAGCATGCCGATCGTGTCATCCAGCATCGCGGAGAGATAGCCGCCCTGAACGTAACCCGCCGGATTGGTAAAGGCTGACTTACCATCAAACCGCACGCGGGTTTCGAGCTTGCTCATGTCGAGCGAGATGAGCTCAAAGCCCAAGGATTTTGAGCTTTCCGCAGGTTGCGGGAATGTGGAGGTGAGGAGATGGGAGTCAGGCACGATCTAGAGCGTCCTCGCGATCAGCATTTTCATCACTTCATTCGCGCCGCCATAGATGCGCTGGACGCGGGCGTCCTGGTACATCTGGCCGATCGGATATTCATCCATATAGCCCCAGCCGCCATGCAGCTGCAGGCATTCATCGATGATCTTGCACTGCAGGTCGGAGACCCAGTATTTCGACATGGACGCGGTCGCCGCATCCAGCTCGCCTTTGAGGAGCAGCTCGGTACAGTGCTCAACGAACACTTTGGCGACCGTTGCTTCGGTCTTGCATTCAGCCAGTTTGAACTGGGTGTTCTGGAAGTCCATGATCGTGCCACCAAACGCCTTGCGCTGTTTCACATAGGCGATGGTTTCCTTCAGCGCGCGCTCAATCATGCCCATGCCCTGAATGCCGATAATGTGGCGCTCCTGCGGGAGTTGTTGCATCAGCTGGATAAAGCCCTGGCCCTCTTCCGGGCCGAGCAGGGCGCTCGCGGGGACTTTCACGTCATTGAAGAAGAGCTCTGAGGTGTCGGCGGCGGGCTGACCGATTTTCTTCAAGTTGCGGCCGCGTTCAAAGCCTTCAACCTCGTCGGTTTCGACCATCATGATCGAGATACCCTTGGCGCCTTTGGTCGGATCGGTCTTGGCGCAGACCAGGACCAGATTGGCAGTCTGGCCATTGGTGATGAAGGTCTTGGACCCGTTGATGACGTATCCGTTGCCGTCTTTGATCGCTGTGGTCTTGATGTTTTGCAGGTCAGAGCCGGTGCCGGGCTCTGTCATCGCGATGGCACAGACGAGCTCTCCGGTGGCAAGCTTGGGCAGCAGGCGCTCTTTTTGCTCCTCAGAGCCATAGTGAATGATGTAAGGCGCGACGATGGCATTGTGCAGACCGATGCCGAAACCGGCAATGCCCTGCAGTTCCAGCTGTTCGATGATCACCGCATCGTGGCGGAAATCGCCACCTGCACCGCCATATTGCTCCGGCGCTGAGGGCAGCAGCAGGCCCATTTCACCCGCCTGATACCAGACATCGCGCGGCACCGCGCCCGCCTCACGCCAGTCCTCGACATGCGGCTTCAGCTCTTTGTCAAAAAAACTCGCCACAGCATCACTGAAGATCTGAATTTCCTCGTCCTGTCGCCAGTTGGACTGCGGCACGCTGAGGACATCTGACATTTACGGCTCCTGAGACAAAATTATGACGTTTACGTTCACGTCAATTTAGGCGTTTAGAGGCGTTTTGACCAGTGGTGACGTAACGAGAAGACCCTGATCAAAACACATGTACGGGTTGTGATTTCTCGCCCATTCCTTGGGCTCAGCCGACTTCGACGCCAGTGTCACGGCCATTTGGGCTTTCCTTTTCCATAAGACGAGCAGCATACGGCATTTTTGATGTTATGGGCCCTTCATATAGGGGCGCACGCTTGGGGAGGTCACTTTTGGAGACGACAAGACTGATACGCGACCGCCTGGCATTGACAGTCGACGATACGGCGCTTGACCTTGCCGTGATGCGCCGCGAGGGGCGTAAGGCCCCGATCCTTTTTCTGCATGGCTTTGGATCGACCAAGGAAGACTATGGCGATCTTGCCTTCCACCCGCGCTTCGCCGGGCGGCCCTTGATCGGCTATGATGCCCCCGGTTTCGGGCAGAGCCATTGTGATGATCTCTCTGTCCTCAGCATCCCTTTTTTGGTGGAGACCGCCAAAGCCATGGTTGCGCACTATCAGCTCGACCAGTTTCATCTGGTCGGCCATTCAATGGGCGGGCTGACAGCGCTCAAGCTGGCGGAGGCGCTCGGGCACCACGTGATCAGCTTTACCAATATCGAGGGCAATGTCGCGCCTGAGGACTGTTTTCTGAGCCGCCAGATTGTGGATCATCCGAAGTCGACGCCGGAAGCTTTTCTAACTGCCTTTGCTGAGCGCGCGTATAATTCACATGGCGTGTCGCACCCGCTCTATGCCTCCACGCTCGCTTACAAAGTCCGCGCAGGGGCGGTCGCACCGATCTTTAAGTCCATGGTCGAGATTTCCGACAGTGATCCGCTGTTTGAGACATTCTGCACGCTGCCTTGCGCGAAAATGTTTGTTTATGGCGACGAGAACCGGCACCTGTCCTATCTCGGCGCTTTGCAAGACCGGGGCGTTCAGGTCGCCGAGATCGAGCATTCAGGCCATTTCCCGATGTATGCCAACCCGCCGGCCCTGTGGGCGCGCATGGCGGTTTTTGTGGAGCTGTCGGAGCGGGACGGCTGGGCTTAGCCAACACACCGCAAGAGCATCACCTTGTCTGACCTGGTGATCTAGTCGGGGTGATGACGATAAAAGAGCGTCTCGGGTTCACCCTCGAGCCTGACGCTGTCATCGCGAACTGCGCCCAAACGCTTGGCGAGGTTTATTGACCGCTCGTTGTCTTGATGGATCCCGCTGATCAGGCGCGTCCATTTCAGCGTTTCAAAGGCAAACTGTCTGACCCGTTTCACAGCTTCGGAGGCGTATCCCTTGCCCTCGAAACCATCCCACAGAATCCAACCGAGTTCGGGCTCTGGCAGTTCAATCGCCGTATTGAGGGACACCACCCCGACCGGCTGTTTGTCGGCCTGGCGTTCGATCGCCCAAGCGCCATGGCCGGCAATCACCCAGCGGCCAGCGCCTGCGGTAAACAGGTCCCACGCCGCTGTTCTTGAGACTGGGCCATCGGTGTAAATAGATCGCGGCGACCCGAAATAGGCCGCGAATGCTTCGAAGTCGTCACGCTGATAGGGTCGCAGCGCCAATCGCTCTGTCTTGAGCACTGGCGCTGCGGTAAAATGCATGTCTAGAACCGGTCGGCTGGCAGGGCCATCATCAGTTCTGCGCCAGTCTTGAGCTTGGCGAGGTGCGCGGCTGCTTCGGGCAGGACGCGAGAGACATAGTATTTGCCGGTCAGGATCTTGTCGTCATAGAACGGGTCATCGCCGCGTTTCTCCAGCGAGACTTTCGCCATCAGCGCCCACATGTATGTGAGTGCGGTGAGACCGAACAGCTGCAGATAGTCGTTTGAGGCGGCGCCTGCATTGTTGAAATCGGTCATGCCGTTCTGCATCAGCCAATTGGTGCCGTCCTGCAGCTGCGCCTTGGCCGATTTCAGACCCTCGACAAAGGGCTCAAGCTCGGCGTTTCCTTCATGCGTGCCGATGAAATCATCCATTTCAGCAAAGAAGCTGAAGACAGCGCGCCCGCCATTGGCGGCCAGTTTGCGGCCGACGAGATCGAGCGCCTGAATGCCGTTGGTGCCTTCATAGATCAGCGTGATGCGGCAATCACGCACGAACTGTTCGAGGCCCCATTCCTTAGTGAAGCCCGACCCACCGTGGATCTGCAGGGCTTCATTCGCCATCTTGTAGCCGCGATCAGTGAGGAAGGCTTTGATCACCGGGGTCATCAGCGCCATATACTCATCTGACTTCTGGCGCACCTCTTCGTCCGGCGATTTGTGATGCAGGTCACCGAACAGGGCGGTCCAGTAGGCAAAGGCCCGCGCGCCTTCGATAAAGGCTTTCTGATCCATCAGCATGCGCCGCACATCGGGGTGCACAATGATCGGATCGGCTGGTTTTTCCGGCGCTTGCGGGCCAGCGAGCGAGCGCGACTGAAGGCGATCATTGGCGAAGTCGACGGAGTTCTGATATGCGATCTCAGCCTGGCTGAGACCTTGAACGCCGACGCCGAGACGCGCTTCGTTCATCATTACGAACATGGTGCGCATGCCCTTGTTTTCTTCGCCAACCAGCCAGCCGGTGGCGCCATCATAATTCATGACGCAGGTCGCGTTGCCGTGAATGCCCATCTTTTCTTCAAGGCCGCCGCAGGAGAGCTCATTGCGGTCGCCGAGTGAGCCATCTTCGCCGACAATGAATTTCGGCACAACGAAGAGTGAGATCCCCTTGATGCCCTCCGGCGCGCCTTCAATCCGGGCCAGCACAAGGTGAATGATATTCTCGGTCAGGTCCTGCTCGCCGCCGGAAATCCAGATTTTCTGGCCAGTGATTTTGTAGGACCCGTCGTCTTGCGGCACAGCCTTGGTCTTGATCAGGCCGAGATCAGTCCCGCATTGTGGTTCGGTGAGGTTCATGGTGCCAGCCCACTCACCAGACGCCATTTTAGGACCGTACATCGCCCGCTGCTCATCCGAGCCGCCCGCCATCAGGGCTTCATACGCGCCTGAGGTCAGGCCCGGATACATGCCGAATGCCATATTGGCGGACGAGTTAATCTCACTGATGGCCATGGAGAGGGCGTAAGGCAGGCCCTGGCCGCCCATTTCCGGGGCTTTGTTGACCAGAGGCCAGCCATTCTCGACAAAACTATTATAGGCTTCCTTGAAGCCATCCGGCGTCTTGACGCTACCATCGCTGTTGCGAACGCAGCCCTGCTCATCGCCAATAGAGTTCAGCGGAAACAGTACGTCTTTTGCGAACTTTCCGGATTCCTCGAGCACCGCATCGATCAGATCGGGCGTCGCTTCTTCAAAGCCTGGCAGGTTTGAATAGTTTTGCAGCGACAAGAAGTCATGAAAGATGAATTGCATGTCTCTGACAGGTGCGTCGTAACGGGGCATCTGAATTATCCTGAACTGATTTGAATTTTTTGAGTTTTTTGCAAAGAAAAGCCAGCCAAGGCGGCTGGCGATCCTTTAAGCGTCGTCAAGTTGTCGGCGCGCCACCTCGTCATAGGCACGTACATTGGCGGCGTCACCGTCGCCGGGCCCGACATTGGCGAGATTGTTTTCCAGCCACTCAATCCCGCGATGCAGTTCCTGGAGCGCCATTTCAATATCTTCGCGCTGGCTTTCGAGTTCCTTGATCTGGTTTTGGAACTTGACCAGCGACATCCGCATCTGTGCGCGTTGTCCGTCTTCCAGACCGTAGAGATCAAGGATCTCACGGATATCTGCAAGCGGCAGTCCAAGCCGTTTGAGACGAACAATGATTTTGACGCGCGCTCTATCTCGGTGAGAGTAGACGCGAGTCATACCGTCCCGTGCGGGGTGCAGCATATCCTTGTCTTCGTAGAAGCGCAGGGCGCGAGGTGTGATCCCAAACTCCCGAGCGAGCTCAGAGATAGAGTAAGTTCTGGAATCGGCGATAGAAAATGATGAGGCTGTATCTGGCATGAGCTGACTATGCCTTGTCTTTACGCGAACGTCAACGTCACCCAAATCGGGTTTTCAACCTTGGGTGTGAATAAGTCTTACGAATTTTGCGGCTGGTGTTTACTTTTTAACTCAGAATTAAGTCCCGACGCGCCATTCCTTAACTTGAGTACGATTAATGGGCGAGTTGCGATTCGCAATTCGCCAAAGGTGGAGTAACGGTGCATGAGCAGTTACGGGTCCTGGAGCGTTAAAGGGATTGACGATCGCGCAAGAGCGGTCGCGAAAGAAAAAGCACGGCTTCAAGGTGTCACACTAGGCGACTATATCAACGATTTGCTGCTGCAGGGTCATAGCGAAGCTGGCCCACGCGAAGCGGTATCGGAACAGCCTTCGTCGGAACGGTCGTCGCCTGCCCCTGCGCCATCGGAGCGGTCGGCACCTCTGGACAGTCTGGCACGCCGGATAGAAGCGGTGGAAGCGCGCTCAACGCTCGCCATTACCGGAATTGATCAATCGGTGCTGGGCCTTCTGGCACGGCTTGAGAACACTGAAAACACGACGTCAGCGATTGCCTCAGAAGTCGAGAGCATGATCGACGAGTTGCGTGAAACCCATGAAGGGCTGCAGGCCAAGGTTAATGCGATTGAAGCGGATGATACCGGCGCGCAGAACCTCGAGGCGATGAAGGCGCTGGAAGCCGCATTGGGGAAACTGGCGGCGCACGTTTATGAAGAAAACAGCCTCGTCCAAGATGAAACCGCAGCCGTAAAAGGCCGTATGGAAGCCGGTTTTTCCGATCTCACCGATCGCGTTGAAGACGTTGAAGTCAAGATCGAGACTACGTTAGCTGACGCGGCAAGCCGGGTTGAGAAAGCGGTTGAGCAAGCCGAGTTGCGCGCCGAAGGTACCTCCAAGCATCTGGCGGAACGGTTTACCGCGATCGAGTCCGGGGTGGCCACCAAACTGTCAAAGGTTGACGATTTTGATGCGCGACTGTCGGCCTTCGAAGGTGAAGTGTCCGGCGCTGTTTCCAGCATGCAGTCAGACGTCAATGCCCAGTTGAAAACCATCGGTGACAGTGATGCCCGCCTCGGCGCTGTGGAAGCCGCAATGTCGACGCAACTTGGTAAAGTCGAAGGTATCGGCACCCAGGTTGAAAGCATTCAGGGCGATGTTTCGAATGCGATCACGTCAATGGAAGGCACCCTGTTGCGTATTCAGGAGCGGCTCAACCGCGCCGAAACCGCAACCGATGCAGCGCTGATGGGCCTGGAGCAGTCTTTTGTGACGCTCGACAAGCGGCTTGATGTGGTGGCTCAGCAGGCCGCACCGGAACATATGGACGCGCTGCGCAAGCAGATCGAAGAGCGGTTCGAAGGACTGGCTGCCGATCTGCGGAATGGGATTGAACTGTCGCGCCAGCAGCTGGCCGATGAGATTGAGCAAGCCGCAGCGGGCGCCAATCCGGAACTGATGGGCCGACTCGAGGCGTCAGTCGACGACCTGCGCACCGAAATCATGGCTGGCGAAGAGCGCTCCAGCCGCGCCCTGGACGCCATGCATGATCAGGTCAATCGCATTTCGACGGGACTGGATACGCGCCTGCGGACCATCGAAGAGCGTGAGGGCACGGTCTTTGATCAAGTGTCTGAGAACATGACAGCCCTTGCCGATCAACTGGAACAGCATGTTGGTGAAAGCGAGCAGCGCAGCGCCGCAGCGATTGAACAGGTCGGCGCGCAGGTCGCGACCGCGATTAACCGCGTGCAAGCCCGTCAGGACGAGGCGACACAGACGCTTGAAGCCAAGGCCCAGCTTGCGCATGAGCAGCAGGATGCCAGACTGTCCAAGGCGCTAACGAGCATTTCTGACAGACTGAATCATATGCAATCGCAGACGGTTCAGGTGATGTCGCCCGTGCAGCAGGCGATTGCATCGCTGGCGGCGCGCCTTGAAGCGGTCGAGGATTTCAGCACGCCGCCCTTTGCCAACAAACCGGACCGTGTAATGCCGGACATTCCGCTGCCGAGCGAAGACACGACACCGATTGAACCTGAAGCGTCAGCGGATGCAGAGCCGGAGCCGGTCGAGACCGTCGCGATCAAACAAGCCGATGATGAGGATCTCGACTTCCTGGAAGGTTTGCCCGACTTCGACGCAGACGAGCCAGAGCTCGCCGCCGAAGCAGACACGTTCGAGTTTGATGAGGACTGGCCTGAGGCGGAGTCCGAGCCAGAGAACGCTTATCTGACCGACGAAGACGCGCCATCTGAACTTTCCGAAGAGGATGAGGGCCTGCTTGCGTCGCCGGTGGAAGACGACCCGATCATGTCTCTGGGCGACTGGGACGATGGCCGCGATGAAACGCGCGAAAACGACATATTTGCATCCGAAGAGGAAGACATCGGCGAAGACAACGCCGATGAGGATGTGATTGAGCTGGATATTGACGAGGTTGAAGCCGCCAGCGACGAAGACGAAGAAGAAGAGCTGCCGCAAGTGGACGAAGAGGCGACAGATTACTTGTCGCGGGCGCGCCGGGCTGCGATTCTCGCTGCATCTGAGGGGAATGCGGTTAAGAAGAGCAAACCGAAATCCAAGTCACGCGCAAAGTCATCGCGTCCGGAAGTTGAAAACCTCGTCTACAGCAAGGAAAATAGTAGTCCATTGTCGGGGAAAGTGCCTCTGATTGCCGCCGCATCAGTTCTGGTTTTGGCGACCGCCAGTGCCGGAGCGTACTTGTCTCTGCGTGGCAAACAGTCTGCCGATATCGATCCGGTAAGTGTGGCGACCGCAGCGAGCGCGGCGGATCTGGAAACACAAGCGCAGGCTGGAGCGTCGGGTACCGAACCGTCGCTCGCCGGGGTTGAGTATGCCGATCTCAATCCGGCAGCTGAGCTGCAAAGTCTGGAAGCGGAATTGTTCGAAGAAGGCAGTATGACACCGACGGCTGGCGAAACTGCCTCCGTTGAAGTCGAACCCGTAGTCGAACCAGCGCCGGTCGCTCTGCCGACCATTCCGAAACGTCTGACCCTGCAACAGGCAGCTGAGGACGGGAATCCGGTGGCGCAATTCCAGTGGGGTGAGGCCGCCCTCACGGCTGGTGATCTGAAAGAAGGCAGTTCCTTCGTTCGCCGCGCAGCTGAACAAGGCTTGCCTGCCGCGCAATATCGGCTCGCCAAACTGCATGAGCAGGGCCTCGGTGTGCCGCGCGATCTGGTCCAGGCGCGGGCCTGGACGGACAAAGCCGCAGTCGGCGGGAATGTTAAAGCCATGCACGACCTGGCCGTGTTCTTCGCCGATGGTGAAGGTGGGACCCAGTCTTACGCCGCCGCGGTCGAGTGGTTCCGCAAAGCCGCCGAATTTGGTCTCGTCGACAGTCAGTATAATCTGGGTGTGATGTATGAGAACGGTCTCGGGATATCGCCGAGCGCAGCCGAAGCGCTTTACTGGTACGAAGTTGCCGCCAAGAATGGCGATGCCAGCGCCGAGCAGAATATCGCAGAGTTGCGGGGGATCCTGTCGCCTGATTTGGTCGCAACAGCGTCTGAACGCGCAGAGAGTTGGACCGGGGCCTCCCAGAACGCGGCTTCGAACGGGACGTTCGCGCGGCAGATCTGGGAAGAGGGCCAACGCGAACAGGTGTTTGCGGTTCAAACCGTGCTGAATGGGCTCGGCTATCGCGCCGGGACGCCGGATGGCATTGCCGGCGCTGGGACGCGGACGGCCCTTCGCGCTTTCCAGGCCGACTATGGCCTACCGACAGACGGCCAGATCACCGATCAGGTGGTCGATAAACTGAATGAATTGGCCAAAAGCGCGACCTGAGACGGATTAGCGGGAGTAGAACGCGCCGGTCGCGCCATAGCGCATCCTTCGTAGGACGATCCAGACGCCGATTACGGTCGCAGCGATGGCGAGCCCGTGCAGTTCCGTGCGCTGCCAATTGTTTACGATGACACCGATCAGGCCCCAGCCAAGCGCGACGAAATACCAAAGGTTGGTGCTGATCCTGCTGGCAAAGGCAGAGGCGAGCAGTCCGGCGGGGATGAGGGTGAGCCAGAGCGATTGCCAGACCCGGTCCGTCACATCGCGACCCAAGGCCCAACGGGTCACATCCGGCACGCTGATTGAGACTGCGACGCTGAGCCAACCGGCCAGCAAACCGACAAGACCACAGGCGAGCAGGCGGTGCAGTGTGCCGTCAAAGCCTCCTGCCAGATCAAGCCTGTAAGCGGCCACCCATGCGGCGGCAAGGATAGGTAGCAACAGGACAAAGTCGAGCCAGGGCTGGGCGAGGCTCTGCGCGCTGATCATCCAGATGACATTGCCCAGTCCGGCGACGGCTAAAGGCGCGGCAAGGTGATCGGACGTGGCGGTCGGTCGTATATTCGCCAGGAGTGCAAAGGTCAGATAAGCCAGAAAAATCGGACCCCATATCGCGAAAAATACACCCGGTGGCAGTTCTGGCGGGAGGCCATCGGCGACCGCGCGCATGCCGATATTCTCGCCTATCCCCAAGACCGGTAAGACTGGCGCCGCAAACTGTGCGATCGCGATCAGGAGCAGGGCAAGCCGTACCAAGCGTATCATGAATCAATTCCTCCGGGAGGCTGGGTCGCAAACCGTGCCCGGTTCGTCCAGTAAGAGAAATGTGATCTCAGGGCAGAAGCGCTTCCAGAGCTTCGATCCGATCAGCTTCGGCGGTCGGTTTGTCCCAGCGGACGCGGTTGATGCGCGGAAAGCGCATGGCAATGCCTGATTTATGCCGCGGCGAGCGTTGCAGGCCTTCAAACGCCACTTCGAGAACCAGGCCCGCATCCTTGGTGGCGGTCACCGCACAGACCGGGCCATAGCGCTCAACCGTGTTGCCCCGCACGAATTTATCAAGCTGTTTCAGTTCTTCATCCGTGAAACCGAAATAGGCTTTGCCAACCGGTGTGAGCTGGTCTTCACCATCAACCTCGCGCCAGACCCCGAAAGTAAAGTCGGAATAGAAGCTGGAGCGTTTTCCGTGCCCGCGTTGAGCATAGAGCATCACTGCGTCGACCAGAAATGGATCTCGCTTCCACTTGAACCACGGGCCTTTGGGACGTCCGGCCTGGTAGGTGCTGTCCCAGCGTTTGAGCATGATGCCTTCGATTTCGGGGGCGGGCGGGGCGTTGCGGGCCGTTTCCAGAGCCAGGATATCGTCGAAGGGCACCAGGGGAGACAGATCGATGCGCTCGGACGAGGTCTTGTCGAGAAAGGCTTCGAGCCGGGCGCGTCGGTCCTTGAATGTCTGCGCACGCAGGTCGTCATCGCCTTCTATTAGAAGGTCGTAGACGCGCACGAACGCGGGCCGGGCGTCCATCTGCTTTTTGGAGACGGTCTTTCGGTTGAGACGCTGTTGCAGCTCATTGAACGGCGCGACGCCCCCATCCGGGGCGCGGATCAACAGTTCCCCATCAAGCGCAGCGTCGAAATCCATCGCCGCCAACACATCGGGAAAGGTGTGGGAGATGTCGTCGCCGGTGCGCGTGTAAATGCGGCGCGTGTCGCCCTCAGAGACGATCTGAACCCGGATGCCGTCATACTTCCATTCGGCGGCATAGGCGGCCTGCGTGATGAGATCGGGGTCAATCGCGTCGGGATTGTTGCGGTCTTTTTTGGCCACCAAAGGATGCGCGAGCATAACCGGTCGAAACGGGGCCATGATGTCCGGGGCCGGTTTATCAGCCTTACCCTCGAGCCAGGCGAACAGGCTCTCATAAGGCGGCTCAAGGCCGTGCCAGATTTCTTCGATCTCAGCAGGCTCCACAGTTCCAAACTGAGCAGCAGCGACCTTGGCGAGGCGCGAGGACACGCCAATGCGCAGGCCGCCCGTGACCAGTTTAAGCAAAGCCCAGCGGCCTCTGGGATCAAGCGCGTCCAGCCAGCGCTCGATCAGTTTGGCATTTTCGGCTTTTGTGGCCGTACGCAGCTGTTCGACAATCTCTCCGAGCTCCGGCACGCGATTGGCCCCGCGCTGAGCCGGCCAGATCAAACTGACAGTTTCGGCGAGGTCTCCGACATAATCGTAGGACAGACGAAACAGTTCGTGGTCGACCTTCTGTTCGACCAGGCTGCGGATGAGACCGGCCTTTACGCCGGGAATGTCGACTTCGGAGGTGAGGGCCGCGAGCGCCCAGCCGCGTTCGGGATCGGGTTGGCGCGCAAAGAAGTCCTGCATCAAACCCAGCTTGCGATTGCGAGAGGGGGTGAGCAGCAATTGTTCCAGCAAGATGGCGAAGGCTTCCATGGCCGCCTTTATGGCGAGGGGTGAATTCATTGTCACAAAAAGTTTGTGAGTAATCGCTTGCATATTGCGGAAGCAAGAAGTAAGCGATCAATCACTTATCAAGGAGGACGATATGAAATCGCATTATTTCGCAACACTCATCGTGTCGGTGATGGCCGGTTCCGGACTGGCACACGCCGATAGTTTCCAGAACGCATCACAAGCTGCGGCAGATTCCGCAGAAGCCTCTGCGCGCCTTGTCGCGTCTGGCGTTCAGGTCACATTGGGGGCCACGGCGGTTCCGCTGGCCGCCTCCGGAGCGGTGGCAAATGCTGGTGGCAGCGCGGCCAATCAAATTGCGGGAGATCTTTGGGATGCCGCGAATGCGCCTTTGACCGTGGATGATGACATCGCCATGGCGCAGCCTCTGCCGCGCCTCAATCAGGATGTGGGCCCGGTGGAGCAGGCAGAATGAGCCACTCTGGATTGGGCTCAGCCCTTAAAGCAATTTGCCTCGGCACAGCGATGGCTGTGCTCGGGGTCCCTGTAGCGACCGCTGACAGCGGGTCAGGTGCGGCAGCGACCTCAGACTTTTTCACGCCTGAAGAGGCCGGCGCCTATTCCAAACAGATAGAGCGTGAACTGGCCGCGAAAGGCGCCCGAATTGCGATTGTGTTCCGGACGGGGCGAACCCGCGACAAGCTGCCGGACGGGATTGACTATACCCATGGCGCTTTCTGGGTTCACCAGACCATTGCCCGACCGGATGGCTCCACCTTCAAAGGCTATGTGACCTATAATCTGTTTCACGGCGACGGTGAGAGCCTGAGCCGCGAGCAATCCTATCTCGCAGAAGCGTTTCCGTTCGAGTTTGTGGCCTCGTCCGCGGTGGACGATCTCGGCGTCATCCTGCTCGAACCGGAATTGCAGCGGCGATTGCTGAGCCTGCTGGCGGACGGATCGTATGAAGACTTGCACGATACGGACTATTCCCTGATTGCCAGTCCGTTTGATGACCGGTTCCAGAACTGCAATGAGTTCATGCTGGACGTCATCGCAGCCGCGCTGTGGGAGACGACCGACTATGATCAGATCAAAGCCAATCTCCGAGCGCACTTTACCGCGACCAGGGTCAGGGTCGGCCTGCTGGCCCGGACCTTTGGGCCGCTGGCTGACAGTCGCCTGAAGACGAAAGATCATCGCGGCCAACCGATCCTGACGGTCACGTTTGCGTCTTTGGCGGATTTTCTAACCCAGAACGGCTACGCGACGGAGGTGTTCAAAACCGCGCCGGGATCGGTCCAAACAGGCTGAAAGCGGTGACAAGCGCAGCCCGTCCCCTTGCCCGAATCTGCTGTGAACCCTAAGCACGGGAGCAGATTCGAAGGGAGAGCGGTATGGGCGACAGGATCTTCATTGGCGGGGCTGACACAGAAGGCACAGGCCAACCCAATGGTGCGCAGACACTGCTGCTGAACCGCGCCAACCGGCATGGCATTGTCGCCGGTGCGACGGGGACGGGGAAAACGGTCACCTTGCAGATCCTCGCGGAAGGCTTTTCGGCTGCAGGCGTGCCGGTTTTCTGCGCGGACGTGAAAGGCGACCTGTCGGGGATCTGTGTGTCGGGCAGCCCGGAGCACAAACTGCACCCGAAACTGATCTCGCGGGCGGAGAAAATCGGCTTTGAAGATTATGGCTATGGCGCGACCCCGACTGTGTTCTGGGACGTGTTCGGCGACAAAGGTCATCCGGTCCGCACCACCATTAGCGAGATGGGCCCCTTACTCCTCTCTCGCCTGATGGACCTGTCGGAAACCCAGGAAGGGGTCCTGACGGTGGCGTTTGAGTATGCCGACGATGAAGGCATGTTGCTGCTCGACCTGAAAGACTTGCGCAAACTGCTCAATCATATGGGTGACAAGGAGGTGCGCGACACGATCAGCCGGGAATATGGCAATGTGGCGACCGCGAGCCTCGGCGCCATTCAGCGCCGGCTTCTGGTCCTGGAACGTGAGGGGGCGGAGACGTTTTTTGGTGAGCCGGCGTTGAAACTGCAGGACTTCATGCGCACAACACGGGATGGACGTGGGATCGTGAACGTTCTGGACTCAACGACGCTGATCAATAGCCCGCGGCTGTATTCAACGTTCCTGCTCTGGCTGTTGTCTGAACTGTTCGAGGAATTGCCGGAGGTGGGTGATCCGGACAAACCGAAAATGGTGTTCTTCTTTGATGAGGCGCATCTGCTGTTCAACGATGCGCCGCGGGCTCTGCTGGAGAAGATTGAACAGGTGGTTCGTCTGATCCGGTCCAAGGGTGTCGGGGTGTTCTTCGTGACGCAAAACCCGCGCGATCTGCCGGAAAGTGTTTTGGCCCAGCTTGGCAATCGGATTCAGCATGCGCTGAGAGCCTACACACCGGCAGAGCGGAAAGGCGTTCGCGCCGCGGCGCAGTCTTTCCGGGAGAATCCGAACTTTGATAGCGAAGAGGTGATTACCGATCTCGGTGTGGGCGAGGCACTCGTCTCGACGCTCGATGAGAAAGGGGCGCCTGGTATCGTCCAGCGCACGCTGATCCGCCCGCCGAGTTCCCGCCTTGGCCCGGCGACCGAGGCCGAACGTGAGGCGGAAATGCAAAACAGTCCGGTGCTTGGTCTCTATGATGAAGCAATAGACCGCGAGTCAGCGTATGAGATCCTTCTGAAGCGGGAAGAAGAGGCCGCGGAAGCAGCTGAACGGCTGGCCAAAGAGGAAGAGCGCGCTGAGAAAGAGCTGAAGCGCAAAAAGACCAAGACGACGCGTCGGCGCCGGTCCACGCGCATGACCTCCACCGAACGGGCGATCAATACCGCGACCCGGACGATTGCGCGTGACGTGACCAAATATGTTCTGCGCGGTATCTTTGGCGGTCGTAGCCGCTAGGAGTTCCCTTTGGCAAAGGCAGACGCGCGTCGTTCAGAGTTGCTGGATCAGCTTGCTGACCATGTGCTGAAAGACGGGCTGATGAATGCCAGTCTGAGACCACTGGCCAAAGCGGTCGGCACCAGCGATCGCATGCTGCTCTACTATTTTGAGGACAAGGCGGATCTGATCGGCGCGATCCTGGACCGGATCTCTGAGCGGGTGACCCAGCTTCTGGAACAGTCTGCGCCACAAAAACCTCTCCCTATGGAGGAGCTGACACCGACCCTGTTACAGGCCGTCTCGTCAGACGCGTTCTGGCCCTATTTGCGGCTTTGGTTGCAGATGGCGGCCTTTTCCGCTGACGGTGATCCGGTTTTCAAAACCGCTGGCGAACGGATCGGACGAGGTTTTGTGGCCTGGACTGAAGCTCAGCTGTCGGCGCCGGATGCGGCGAGCCGCGCGCGTGATGCGGCCGAGATTCTGATCCTGATCGAAGGCAGTGTCCTGCTCCGTAGTCTTGGGCTTGAGGATGTTGTGGAGCAGGTCTTTCCCCCGATACGGGAGCATGACTGATGGCGCCAGAAAACCCTACCGCGCCTAACATTCTGGTCGACGCGGATGCCTGTCCGGTCAAGGATGAGATTTACAAAGTCGCTCTGCGCAAGTCCGTGCCGGTCACTTTAGTCAGCAACAGTTTCTTGCGTATTCCGCCGCATCCACTGTTGAAACTAATCACGGTCAGCGATGGATTTGACGCCGCTGACGACTGGATTGCCGAGCGCGCCGGGCCAAGTTCGGTGGTCATCACCGCAGACATCCTGCTCGCGGAGCGGACTTTGAAAGCCGGGGCCATCACGCTTGGGCCGAATGGCAAACCGTTTACCGAGAATTCGATTGGGTCTGCAATTGCGACCCGTGCCATCATGGCAGACTTGCGCGCGGGAGCGGTTGGACAGAATATCGGTGGCCCGGCACCTTTCTCCAAGGCCGACCGGTCGCGCTTTTTGTCGGCGCTTGATCAAGCCCTGGTGAAGCTGGAACGCCGCTAGCCATCCCGGGCAGCATCCCATCAGGTTCGAAGACAGCCTCTGTCAGTCTTTAGGCAAAACCGGCGCAGATTGATCGTTGAATGGTGCATAAGCGGAGAATGCACCTCAATGTTCGCGGGTCGCTTGTTGCGGTTTTGATGGTCGTTTCAAGTGAAGCAGCACGCCCATCGCCGTGTCGCCATTCGACAAGACCATGTTTGATCACCTGCCAAGCCATCTCGATGACCTGCCGCGTATACGCGTTCACGAGACCGCAGCGAGTTCAAGACTGTCGGAGGCCGATTTTTCTGAGGATACGCCCTATGTTGTGAGAGGACTGGTTTCCGACTGGCCGATGGTGAAAGCGGGCAATGAGTCCTCAGATAGGCTGCGCAGCTATCTTCTGGATTTCTACAACAAGAAGCCCCTGGTGGCGTCTTTCGGCGCGCCGGAGATCAAGGGACTGATCTCCTATGCCGACGATATGAGCATGAACACGGTGCAGCGGCGCACCGATTTGTTGGATGTCTTCAAACGCATTGCCGCCAGTGAAGCCGATGCTGAACAGGCCTGTATCTATATCGCAGCGATTGCCCAGGATGCGTATTTTCCAGGACTTCAGGCAGAAAACCCGATCGATCTTGGCGGGCACAAGGCTTTTGGTCGTCTTTGGATGGGAACCCGGAGCTGTATTCCGGCCCATAATGATTCCCCCGCCAATCTTGCCTGTGTTGTGACCGGGCGACGTCGCTTCACATTGTTCCCGCCGCACGTGTTTCGAGATCTCTATCTTGGGCCGATCGACAACACCCCGGCGGGACGGTCGATCAGCATGGTGGATACGCGCGACCCAGATTTTGCCAAATATCCCCGGTTCCGAGAGGCTTTGGAGGAAGCCAGCGTAGCCGAACTGGGGCCCGGCGACGCGATCTTTATTCCGCCGCTCTGGTGGCACAATGTTGAGGGCCTGAACCCGTTCAATATCCTGATCAATTACTGGTGGCGCCGCTCACCCGAATATCTTGGCAACCCTCAACCTGCGCTCAATCACGCGCTGCTGGCTTTGCGCGACCTGCCGCAGGACCAGAAAGACTATTGGCGCGAAGTGTTCGACTATTACGTGTTCAGGAATGACGAAGAGACCGTCGCACATATTCCGACCGGAAAACGCGGCGTGCTCGATAAACTGACGCCGCAGACCGCGCAGAATGTCCGTAACTTTCTGATGCGGGTCTTCCAGCCACGCCGTTGATCCCGGTCGGCTGGAGGAACGCGGTCCTGTTTCCGCGGCGTGTAGGCTTCCATCTGTGTGGTTGAGCCCCTAAGTGTTGGTGACGCCGCCGTCAGGTTTATCCGGCGGGCCAAGCGACACGACAGGTTACGGGAGACCAAGCGATGAAAGAGTATCTACAGTTTTATATCAATGGCGAATGGGTCGATCCGGAAACGCCGCGGACATTGGATATCGAAAACCCGGCAACCGAAGAAGCGTTCGCAAAGATTTCACTGGGCTCTGGCGCGGATGTCGACAAAGCCGTCGCTGCAGCCAAGGCCGCTTTCCCGTCCTTTTCCACGACAAGCGTCGAATATCGCGCTGAATTGCTCGACAAGATTGCCGCCGGATTGCAGGCACGGATGCCGGAGCTTGCTGAAGCGATTTCCTCGGAAATGGGCGCGCCGATGTGGCTCGCCAATGCTGCTCAGGTGCCGGCGGGTCTCGGTCATTTTGCTGTAACCGCAGGCGTGTTGCGCAATTACGAGTTTGAAGAAATGAAGGGCTCGACCCTGCTGCGCAAGGAGCCGATCGGAGTTTGCGGTTTCATCACGCCCTGGAATTGGCCGCTGAACCAGATCGCCTGTAAAGTCGCGCCAGCCCTAGCAGCCGGTTGCACCATGGTTCTGAAACCTTCGGAAATTGCTCCGCTCGATGCGATGATCCTGACAGAAGTGATGCATGAAGCAGGCGTCCCGGCAGGTGTGTTCAACCTGGTGAACGGCGACGGCCCCGGGGTTGGCGCAACGCTTTCAGCGCATCCGGATGTCGATATGATGAGCTTTACCGGCTCAACCCGAGCTGGTGTTCTGGTGGCCCAGGCCGCTGCACCGACCGTGAAGCGCGTGGCGCAGGAATTGGGCGGAAAATCCCCGAATATCGTCCTTCCGGAAGCTGATCTGCAGAGAGCGGTCGCAGGGGGTGTGATGCAGATGATGACCAATTCGGGTCAATCCTGTAACGCCCCATCGCGCATGTTTGTGCCGCTGGAGAAGAATGAAGAGGCGATGCAGATTGCGGCCGCAGCGGCGAATGCTGTGAAAGTCCAGATGCCCGCCGAGGCCGAGCGCGGCGCGATTGGGCCGATCTCCAACGCCAACCAATATGCCAAGGTTCAGGACCTGATCCAGAAAGGCATTGATGAAGGCGCGACTCTGGTGGCGGGTGGTACGGGGCGACCCGAAGGGCTTAATCGCGGCTATTTTGCGCGCCCGACCGTGTTCGGCAATGTCACCAATGACATGACAATTGCGCGCGAGGAGATTTTTGGGCCAGTCCTGGTGATGATCCCGTATGAGGACGTCGATAGCGCCGTCGAGATGGCAAATGATACCGAATACGGTCTTGCAGGTTACGTACAGGGGCCGCAGGACCAGGCTTTGACTGTCGCCAATCGCATTCGCGCCGGACAGATCAGCGTGAACGGACCGGGCCCGGATTTCAACGCCCCGTTTGGCGGCTATAAAGCCTCCGGCAATGGCCGCGAATGGGGAGCGCACGGCTTTGAGGAATTCCTCGAAGTCAAAGCCGTCCTCGGCGCAAGTGCGGCCTAGGGCTGTTCTTCAATCCGAAACACATCTCCATTGAGGCCGACAATGTAAAGATTGCCGGCCTCATCTTCGCCGAAACTCGAAATTGATGCGAGCGTTCCGGCGTCTGGCACCAGTTGCTCGTTGAGCCGCACAAATTGGTCCGCCGAAACAGTCTGTCCGACGATCAGATCGTCAACCGGGACCGCCCAGATGTTTTCGGTCGAGAAATCAGCAAAGACATAGTGATCCTGGATCGCATCGATCCCGCCGCGATGCACGTATCCACCGGTAATGGAATTGCCCTGCGTAGGGCCTGACCCATGGAAGTATTCTGCGACCGGATCGGTAAAGGCGGCCTGATCAGGGCCCTCGAAATCCTGCGTGCCTTCCTGTTCGTTCCAGCCATAATTCGCGCCGACATCGCCTGATCTTAGTCGGTTGATCTCCTCAACGGCGCCTTGCCCGACATCGGCTAGGAAGAGGTCTCCGGTAACAGAATCGAAGCTTGCGCGATAAGGATTGCGAAGGCCGAGTGCGAAAATCTCTTCTCGTCCATTTGTGCCGTCAAAGGCATTGCCTGCGGGGATGGCATAATCCCGTGTTGGATCGCTGGGAAACGCGTCAGTTGAGACATCAATGCGAAGCACTTTCCCAAGCAGTGAGTTCGGGTTCTGAGCAAAATCACTGGGATCGCCCGAGCCGCCGCCGTCACCGGTTGGAACAAAGAGCAGATTGTCTTCTGAAAACCCGATCCATCCGGCGTTATGATTGGTGTCCGGCTGCGCGAAAGTCAGGATTATATCCGCGGTCGACGGGTCTGCCTGAGAGGAAGAGCCTGTAAACATGAGATAACGGCGGATTTCCGTGTCGCCGGAGGGGTTTGTAACGTTCACGTAGAAGGCCCGATCGCTCGCAAAGTCAGGTGAGAACGCAAATCCAAGCAATCCACCTTCACCTGCGGCAGAAATGCTGGGCGACACGTCAAGAAAGTCGACCGTGTCAATCAGTCCTGTATCCGGGTCCAACAGGCGAATGCGTCCCCCTTTTTCGAGAACCAGTACGTCAGACGACCCCGGTAGACCAATCAAAAAGAGGGGTTGATTGAAGCCGCTGCCCACTCGCCGCAATGCCAGATCCTCGGCGACGTCAAGAATGCTGATATCGACACTGAATTGCACGGTCAGCCCACTTGAGTCGCGAATTTCAAACGTGATCGTGTAGACATTGTCACCATTGCCGTCTGTCGGCATTTCAAAGTCGAAACCCTCGGTGCTTGAGACCGTTAAAGAGGTTAAGTCTATGTCAAAGGCATCTTCGTCTCCGCCGGGCACAACCGACGCGGAAACCGCGTCCCCGTCTGGATCAGAGACGGTCAGTGTGTAGAGCGTCCCGCTCGTATTTTCATCGATGGAGACCTGCGCCGATGAGGATACGATCGGCGCGCGATTGCCAGTTGCTTCAGGACTGGACCCCGATCCCCCGCCGCAAGCGGAGAGACCAAGTAGCGCTGACGCAAATCCAAAGGCTCTTAAAGTCTGGGACACAGCCTCTACCTCCAATGAACCCAGCCCAACTAAGGTAGAAGGCTGAATGTATGCAATTTAACTCAAGTTCAGAAGCTCGCGTGTCAAATACAACCGTTTGTTTTTGCAGTCTGGTTGTATCTCGTTCATGATGCAGACAGGGTCAGCTTTGGTAAGCTGACCGAGACAAGAAAAGGGGGTTGTTTATGGAAGACTTTATCGACAATTACGGGCCGATGGCGGTGTCGTGGGGGACCAATCTGCTGATTGCGTTGCTGATCCTGATCATCGGCTATTGGATTGCCGGGCGAGCGAGCAAATTCGTTCGAGGGCTTGGTGCCAAGTATGAGAAACTCGACAGCACGCTGTTCAATTTTCTGGGCAGTGTGGTGCGCTATGTCATCCTGGCCTTTGTCTTCATCGCGGTTCTGAACCGGTTCGGGGTGCAGACCACCTCGATCATTGCGCTGCTCGGTGCGGCCGGTCTGGCGGTCGGTCTGGCGCTGCAGGGGGCGATGTCCAACCTGGCCGCGGGCGTGATGCTGATGATCTTCCGGCCCTATAAGGCAGGCGATTTCATCGATGCAGCGGGCAATTTCGGCAATGTTCAGGAAATCTCCCTGTTTACCACCGTCTTGCGCACCTTTGATCACCAGCAGATCATCATCCCCAACAGTGAGATCTGGGGCCAGCAAATTGTCAATCACAGCCACCACCCGGTGCGCGGGGTCGAGATGACGTTCGGCGTGTCTTACGATTCCGATATCGACAAGACCCGTGAGGTGATTGCGAAAGTGTTTGAAGACCATCCGCTGATCCTGAATGACCCGGCGCCGGATATCGCCGTTTCAGAACTGAATGACAGCTCTGTTGATTTCATTACGCGACCGTTTGTTAAGGGTGAGCACTGGTTTGATGTGCGCTATTCCGTGCCCGAAGCGGTGAAGAAAGCACTGGATGAGGCCGGGATCGAAATCCCCTTCCCGCATCGCAAGGTCATCCTGTTCCAGGGCGACAAGTAACGCCGGGGTACGGCTTGCAAGGCATCGCTGTGTGTTCAATCTGAAGCATAATAGCTGCAGACAAGGACCACGGCGATGACCCTGAAAATCCACCATCTTAATGCGTCGCGTTCCCAGCGCATTGTCTGGCTGCTGGAAGAGCTTGGGACGCCGCATGAGGTCGTTCACTACCAACGCAATTCCGAGACCGGGCTTGCCCCGCCGGAGCTGCTCAACTTCCACCCGATGGGTAAGTCACCGCTGCTCGAACATGATGGGGTGGTGATCGCCGAAACCGGAGCGATTGCTGAGTATTTGCTCGCCAAGTTTGACCCCGATCACAAGCTGCACCCGCGGTCGGACTCGGCTGAGTTTCCGCGCTATCTGGAATGGCTGCATGCGGCCGAAGGGGCAATCTTTTTACCGGGCCTGATGGGCTTCTACCTTATGAATTCCGGTCTTTCTGATCACGATCTCGCGAGCCGCATGGGGGCGGAAGCGGTGAAGGCAGCCGGTACAATCGAAGCGCACCTGTCCAAACACGCCTATTTTGCTGGAGATACGTTCACCGCCGCAGATTGCCTTATGGGCTTCCAGATCGGATCAATGAAGACCACAGGACGCTTGCCGACGGGCTCTGCGACAGCGGCCTGGCTCGACAAGATGCAGGCCAGACCGGCCTTCCAGAGAACGTTGGCCGTCGGCATCTAGGTGCGACGATAGACCCTCCGATCACGATTATTTAACTGGCGTTCAGCTTGCATATATTAACACAGTGTGAATTCTGGCGTCATGAGGAGCAAGCAAATGTCCCTGTTCAAAGCGATTGCCGCGAGCGTCGCCTTCGCAGCCCTGGCCGCCTGTGCGACGTCCACACCGTACCAGGCTGCGGACGGCGGGAAACGCGGCTATACAAACCAGCAGATTGAATCTGATCGCTGGCGGGTCACGTTTAATGGCAACAGTCTCACCGATCGTGAGACGGTGGAAACTTATCTCCTGTATCGCGCAGCAGAGCTGACCGATCAGGAAGGCTATGATTATTTTCGGGTGGTCCAGCGTGAAACAGACGCAGAGCGACGCCTTGTTGAAACCGGCTTTGGCGCCGATCCGTTTTATTCACATTTCTACTGCGACTACAGGTTCTATGGCCGGGCGGGGCGCTTGTACGGCTATCCGCGCGGATTTTACGGTCGTTCACGGCTGGGATATCGCGGTCATTATTATCACGACCCGTTCTGGGGCCACTCATATGATGTGCGCGAGATCGTCCGCTATGAGGCGATCGCAGAGATCAAACTTGGTCGAGGTGAAAAACCGGATGATGCGGCTTACTTCAATGCCGACGAGGTTTTGATGAACCTGGCGGGCCGCATTCAGCGCCCTGAAGCGTAAGTTCTAACTGAGACGATTAAAAAAAGCCGACCTCGCATTGAGGTCGGCTTTGCTTTTGAGGTGTCAGTCTGGTTAGCGCGGTGCCATACGGATTGCGCCGTCAAGGCGGACATCCTCGCCGTTGAAATAGCCGTTCTTGCACATCTCCACGGCCAGCGAGGCGAATTCGTCCGGATTGCCGAGACGCGCCGGATTGGGAACGGAGGCAGCGAGCGCTTGTTTTACATTGTCAGGGGCGCCCTGCATCAGCGGCGTGTCAAAAATGCCAGGCAGGATCGTGTTCACGCGCACCAACTCACGCGCAAGATCCCGCGCGATGGGCAGGGTCATGCCGACCACCCCGCCTTTGGACGCGGAATAGGCCGCCTGTCCCATCTGGCCATCTTCTGCGGCGACGGAGGCGGTATTGACGATCGCACCGCGCTCGCCATTGATCGGGTCGAGCGTCAACATGCCAGCTGCCGACTTCGCGATACAGCGGAACGTGCCGACCAGATTGATCTGAATGATCAGATTGAATGCATCAAGCGGGAAATGCTTGATTTCGCCGGTCTTGCGGTCGCGTCCGGCGGTCTTGGCGGCATTGCCGGTACCGGCACAGTTGATCAGGATCCGTTCCTGACCGATGGAGGCGCGGGCCTTTTCAAAGCCGGCGTCGACGGACTCGTCTGACGTGACATTGACGTTGCAGAACACCCCGCCAATCTCGCTCGCCATCGCTTCGCCTTTTTCTTCGTTAAGATCGAACAGAGCGACTTTAACCCCGTGACTGGCGAGCAGGCGTGCTGTGGCCGCGCCGAGCCCCGAAGCGCCACCGGTCACAACAGCGGAAATGTTTGAATTGAGTTCCATGATAATCTCCCGAAAACGTGCTATTGAGAGGGACTTAGAAGGAAGGATGCAGCTGGCCAATGTCTGACCCAACGGCAATCATCATTGAAAATGGGGAATCTGTTCCGACTCAATTGCCAATCCCGACGGAAAAGCAGACGCGCCGGACAAAACGCAAGGTGCTGCCGAAACTTCTACGGGTGGCCGGGCAGATCCCGTTCGCTGAAGATGTGGCGGCAGCCTATTACTGCGCTGTAGATTCCGAAACGCCGCGCAAGGCCAAGCTGGTCCTGTTTGCGGCGCTCGGATACTTTGTTCTGCCGATCGATGCGGTGCCGGACGTTCTGGCGGGCCTCGGATTCTCAGATGATGCCGCCGTCTTGACGACGGCGATTGGTGTCGTCGGCATGCACATCAAACCGACGCACCGCTATGCAGCGCAGCGTCTCTTGCGGCTACCGAACCGGTCGACACCGCCTGCGGATCGGAATTAGAGCTGGCGTCTAACCAACCGGGGTGACGAAGCTGTCGGCAACGGGGCGGACTTCACGAACGCCTTCCTCTGCACGCGGATCGATTTCCATGATGGCCAGTGAGCGTTCGACCAAACCGTCGGAGCGGAAGCGGAACAGCCCGTTCACGCCGGCAAATCCGTCCGGATGGGTGAGTTCTTCTACGGTCAAGTCACCATCACGTCCCAGCGCCATGGCAAGCGCCGCCGCATCATAAGCGAGGGCAGCAAGCGAAGTTGGACTGCGGCCATACTGGCGGGAATAGCGATTGCTGAAATCATCCATTTCGATCATCGGTGGGGCCGGAAACCAGGCTCCGTTCAGACTGGGTTCTCGCCAGACGGCCGGATCATTCCAGCCGCCCACACCGAGCATTCTGACGACGCGTGTATCCACACCATGATAAGCGAGCAGGGGCGCAATCCGGCGCAGGCGGTTGCCGCGCTCTGGCACTAGTACAGCGACCCGGCGACCGGCCTCTGCGGCGGCTGCGACCGACGTTGCGAAATACTCGGCTTCAAAGTTCGGATTGACGGAATCGGCGGGATAAAAGCCAGAGGCGATCATCCGGCCTCCGCTTTGAGCCACTTCAATCTGCATCGCGCGTTCAATTTTCTGGCCGAGCGCGCTTTGTGGGCCGAAAAAGGCAAAATCGTCATACCCTTGCAAGCTGGCATAGCGGATGATTTCAGCGACTTCGGCTTCCGGCGCGATTGATGCGAGCCAGGTGCCGCCGCCGGCCACACTGCTATCATTGGAGAATGACACAATCGGCACGCCTTCGATCGCGGTGATGGTGCGAACCGGGTCGACATTTGCACCGAACAGCGGGCCGAGCACAATGTCGGCGCCGTTAGCGACCAGTTCGTCAGCGACTTGCAGGGCCGTCGCTTGCGATCCCCGTGTATCTTTGGGCAGGATGACGAAATTGTCGCCCACGCTATCGAAGAGGGCAAGCTCAATCGCGGCGAGCATACCCTCGGTTTGTGTGCGCACATTTGCGCGGCGGTCCGAAAACGGCAGCATCACACCTGCACGGACCAAATCTTCACGGCCTTCAAGATGCGGCGGGGTGTAATCGACCGGCGCGCTATACTCCTCTTCCAGGTCTTCGAGATCCTCTTCTGCAACTTCGGTTGAAGGATCGATTGGACCGGTTTCACCGGTTGGGTCGACACGCGGTTTTCCGGACGAAATCGGGCCCACTGGTCCCGGTGATGTTGTGGTACAGCCAGCCACGGATAGAACGGCTGCGAAAAACAGGCTTGGCGCGAGGCGCTTGAAGCGCGATGCTGACATCAATGTCATCTGAAATACCTTCTTCAAAGTCGTCGCCGGACATCGGCGCCTCACGGGGTCAGCCAGACTCTAAAACCGGGGCTGCGCGCACGCAACCGCTCGATGCGGGCCTGTATGTTGTTTCCACACCGATCGGCAATCTTCGCGACATTACCCTTCGCGCTCTGGACACGTTGCAGAGCGTCGATGAGGTGCTTGCAGAAGACACCCGCGTGGCGCGGCGACTGTTAGATACGTACGATATTCGTGCGAAAGTCAGTCCCTATCATGACCATAATGGGGCGCAGCGCCGACCCGAGATCCTGCAGCGGCTGGAAGCGGGCGCGGCGATCGCCTTGATCAGCGATGCCGGCACACCGCTTGTTTCTGATCCGGGGTGGAAGCTGGTCCATGATGCACTT
Organism: Henriciella sp.; assembly: GCA_030066975.1. Classification (GTDB taxonomy): domain Bacteria; phylum Pseudomonadota; class Alphaproteobacteria; order Caulobacterales; family Hyphomonadaceae; genus Henriciella. The sequence continues at coordinate 42,978 of JASJAO010000010.1, forward strand.
GAACACGGTATTAAAGTGATCCCGGTGCCTGGCGCTTCTGCGGTACTGGCCGGGCTTGTGGCGAGTGGGGTGGCGAGCGACCGTTTCATGTTTTGTGGGTTTCTACCGGCAAAATCTGCGGCGCGGCAAAAAGAAGCCCGTGCGCTCGCCGAGGTCGAGGCGAGTCTGGTTTTCTATGAAAGCGGTCCGCGTTTGGCCGCAAGCCTTGCGGATCTGGCTGAGGTGATGGGAGAAGCTCGTGACGCGGCAGTCGCGCGGGAGCTGACCAAACTGTTTGAAGAAACCCGGCGCGGTACGCTGGGTGAGCTCGCGGCGCATTATGCCGAGGCAGGCGCGCCGAAAGGCGAAATCGTGCTGCTCGTCGGGCCGCCGCAAGTTCAGCAGGTGACACCAGAGCAGCTCGACGCTGCCTTGTATGCAGCGCTGCAATCTGGATCGGTGAAGGCGGCCGCTGCCGAAGTGGCCGAATTGCTCGGCGTGCCGAGGCGGGAGGCCTATCAGCGGGCTCTGCAGCTGAAGAATGGCTAAGCGAGGCACGAAGTCACGGCAGGTTGCGGAAACGCGCGGGCGCCTGGCGGAGCATTTCGCGGCGCTTTATCTGAGCCTGTCAGGCCATGCGATTCTCGCCATGCGCGCCAAGACCCCGGTCGGAGAAGTCGACTTGATTGTCAAAAAGGGCGACTTGCTGGCCTTTGTCGAGGTAAAACAACGCCAATCCCTGCATGTCGCGCTCGACGCTGTGCCGGAGCGCAATTGGCAGCGGATCAGTCGTGCAGCTGCCCATTGGGCGGCGCGCCATCCACATTACGGGAAACTTAATTGGCGCTATGACCTGATTGCCGTAACGCCGTGGCGTCTGCCCAAACATTATCCAGATTTCTGGCGGCCCTAATCTTGCCCCAAGCCTGGACTAAGCGGAGGCGAGACAGATAGGAGCCGACCGGCGGGGAGTTCGATATGATCCACAAATCCATGAAACTTTGCTTTATACCACTGGCCCTGATGCTGCCGTCCTGCGCCGCCGCAGTGGTCGGTGCGGCGGGGGCAACAGCAGTCACTGCGACTCAGGAGAAGACGGCCGGGGAAGCGCTCGACGATGCGACTGCGTCGACCGAGATCAAAACCAAGCTTCTGTCTGAAGGCGGCATGGGCGAGGTGGATGTTGAGGTTGCAGGCGGTCTCGTTCTGCTGTCTGGCCGGGTCAGCACGCCAGAACAACGCGTACGGGCTGAAAGCCTCGCCTGGTCCTCGTCACGGGCAAAAGATGTCGCTAATGAAATCCGCATCGAAGCGCCGGGTGGCTTTTTTGCCAACGCCTCTGACGAGTTGATTTCAGCACGTGTTCGTTCGCGCTTGCTCGGATCGAGCTCGGTCAAGGCCTCAAACATCAATGTCGAAACCTATGGCGGCGTCGTCTATCTGCTGGGCATTGCCCGCAACGAGAAAGAACTGGTCAAGGCCGCCGAAGAAGCGAGCATTGTCGGCGGGGTCAATCAGGTCGTGTCCTATATTCGACTGCGGGATAATCGCGGCCGCGTGGTCGCCTACACACCGGAAACGCCGGCGGAATACAATCCCGATGAGTTGATGGGCGGACCCGGCAGCTAGGCGAATCTCACCGACCGCTTTTATTCCGATGAAAACAGATACATATAGGCGCCTGTTATCGACAAGGAGCCCCTATGAGCCTGCGCGTTGCGATTCAGACCGATCCCCTTGAAACTGCTGAGGTAACGTCAAACACGACTTTTGCGCTGGCCGAGGCGGCACAAGCGCGCGGTCATACGCTGTTTGAGTATCAGCCACAGGATCTCAGCTATAATGCGGGGCGGATCACAGCCTTTGCCCGGCCAATGAAGGTACAGCGCGAGCAGGGAAATCCTGCGGTGTTTTCAGACCGGCTGGCGCTTGATCTGCGCGACGATGTGGATGTCGTGCTGATGCGCCAGGACCCGCCTTTTGATATGGCCTACATCACCGCCTGTCATATCCTAGAATTGTTGAAGCCCGACACGCTGGTGCTGAATGATCCAGAACATGTGCGCTCTGGTCCGGAGAAACTCTATCCCTTGCTGGTCCCGGAGTTCACGCCTCCGACACTGATTTCGCGCGATGTCGCCGAGATTGCTGCGTTCCGCGCCGAACATGAAGATGTCATCGTTAAACCCCTTTACGGCTTTGGCGGGGGAGATGTGTTTCACGTCAAACCGGGTGACAGCAATTTCGGCCCGCTGGTCGACCTGTTCCTCGGGCGCACGCGGGAACCCCTGATCGTTCAGGCCTTTCTGCCGGCCGTCGCAGAAGGCGATAAACGAATCATTCTGATCGATGGCGAGCCGGTTGGCGGCTTCAATCGCGTCCCGCAAAAGGGGCATGCGCGATCAAATCTTGCAGTCGGCGGAACTGCTGAGCCGAGTGACCTGTCCGAAGCTGATCTGGCGATCTGCGCCGCAATTGGCCCACATCTGAAGGCCAAAGGCCAGCTTTTGGTTGGCATTGACGTGATTGGTGGTCGATTGACTGAGGTCAACAATACCTCGCCCACCGGTGTCCAACAGGTGCGAGACTTTACAGGACGCGATCCAGCCGTGATGTTCTGGGATGCCGTGCAGACGAGACTTGCCAAGGCTTAGCTGCTCGGCGATTATAAGGGCATGAATATGAAAGCTTTCTCATTCGCCTCTATCGCTGCGCTGGCCATTGTTGGGACGGCCTGTTCTCAAGACGCTGAGCCCGACGGCAAAACACCGGCCCCGGTTGAATCAACCCCTGTTTCTGCCCCTGCCGATGACGGTTTCAATCTCGCCATTCCCGGCGAGACCGGCACCGGCACGGTTGCGGACGATGGCTTTAATCTCGGCTTGCCCGCCATGGGCAACGGTACTGCAGCCGACGGCTTTAACCTGCCCGCAGCGCTGCCGACCACGTCCGGGCTTGATCTGCCGGAGATTGAAGCGCCGCTGGTCGAGGACGTAGCGCCGATTAGCGAAGACGACCCGGACGCCATCATCCGGCTTGAGGAATGATGTCGTAGCGGCGCGCCACGCATGATCTCAGCCTCCGTCAAGGTTGTCGCCTGGGATTTTGACGGCGTGCTCAACAATAATGTTGAAAATGGCGAGTTTGTCTGGTCGCGCTCGTTCGAGCAGGATCTTGGTCTGTCGCATGCCTCTTTCGGAGCCTACCTGTTCCGCGGCCGGTTTCGTGAGGCCATGGCCGGGCGCGCGGACTGATCAATATTATCGCCACCAATAACGAAGTGTATCGCGCGGCGTTCATTGAGCACGATATGGGGTTTGGCGAGCACGTCGATCATGTGCTCGCGGCCGGTCGTATGGGGGCGGTCAAACCGGAAGCTGACTATTTTCGACACATTCAAGAGGCCTTGAATCTGCCGCCTGACGCGTTCCTGCTGATCGATGATCTGCAGGAGAATACTGAGGCCGCAAGAGATCGTGGCTGGTTTGCTCACCACCATAAAGAAGGTGCGTATGATCGGCTCGAACAGGTCCTAGATTTGCGATGAATAAGGAAAGATAAGAATTGTTCTTTATTTGTTCCTTGTGGTATGCTACCCCTCGGAAATAAATCGGGGGCGCACATGGTGGCACGGATCACAACCTTTTCGTTTGACGGTATTGAAGCCCAACCGGTTGATGTTCAGGTTCACATGGCGGGCGGGGGGCAGCCCGCCTTCATGATTGTCGGTCTGCCGGACAAGGCGGTCGGCGAGAGCCGGGAACGCGTTCGCGCGGCCTTCAGCGCAATTGGTTTGGCTTTGCCGCCCAAGCGGATCACGGTGAACCTGGCCCCGGCAGATTTACCGAAAGAAGGCAGCCATTATGACCTCGCGATCGCACTTGCGATCATGGCCGTTATGGGCATTGTTCCGCCGGACGCGCTGGATGGACATGCAGCGCTGGGGGAGCTGTCGCTGGATGGGCGTTTGGGCGAGTCGGTGGGTGTCCTGCCGGCGGCGATGAAAGCGATGGAGATGGACCTTCGCCTGATTTGTCCGGCGATTTGCGGGCCGGAAGCGGCCTGGGCGGGCGAGGGCTCGCTGGCGGCGCCGAATCTTATTTCTCTGGTCAATCATTTTGCTGGCCGCGCGCCTTTGTCCTGTCCGCCGCCCGGGGAGTTGATTGACGACGCGGCCGTGCCGGATCTGCGGGATGTGAAAGGTCAGGAAGGTGCCAAACGCGTGCTTGAGATCGCAGCGGCTGGCGGGCACAATCTACTGTTCTGCGGCCCGCCGGGCTCGGGCAAATCCATGCTGGCGAAGCGACTGCCGGGCCTGTTACCGCCGCTCTCTGCAAAAGAATTGCTGGAAGTGTCGCAGATCCAGTCCGTCGCCGGAATGCTGGAACGGGGCCAGCTGTCGCGTACGCGTCCGTTCAGGGCACCGCATCACAGCGCCTCCATGGCCGCGCTGGTCGGCGGCGGAGCGAAGGCCCGTCCGGGTGAGGTTTCACTCGCCCATCACGGCGTACTGTTTCTGGATGAGCTTCCGGAATTTTCGGCGCAGGCGCTCGACAGTCTGAGACAGCCGCTTGAAGATGGTCATGTCACAATCTCGCGGGCGAACCGGCATGTCCGCTATCCGGCGCGATTTCAGCTGATTGCCGCGATGAATCCTTGTCGATGTGGCGGTGGGCCCGGAGCGGCCACCTGTCGGCGCGGACCGAAATGCGCGGCTCAATACCAAGCAAGATTGTCAGGCCCGTTCATGGACCGGATTGACCTCTTCTATGACACACCCGCGGTAACAGCGATGGATCTCACCCTGCCGCCCCCTGCTGAAGGCAGCGCTGAGGCGGCGGCGCGGGTCGAGCGCGCGCGTGAGATCCAGGCAGAGCGGTTTGCGGATGCTGAGCCAACTCAGGCGAGACCGATCAATGCCGATGGCGCAGGCGAGCGGTTCGATCGCGCCGCTGCGCCGGATGATCCCGGGCAGGCACTGATTGCGGATGTTGCGACAAAGTTCGGGCTGTCGGCACGGGCCTATCATCGCGTATTGAAAGTCGCACGCACCATCGCCGATCTTGAGGGCGTGGAGGCTGTACGCCGTGTACATGTGGCTGAGGCGCTGTCTTATCGCCGCCGCGCGCCAAGTCAGGCCCAGAGCGTGAGTGCGGAAGCGCTGGCGCAGTAAATGAAGGGTTCACGTTAAGCCAATTGTCAGCCCTTTGTGTCATCACACCCTGCATGACGACTGACCCTTCCAATCTGACGCCCGAACAGACATTTCTTGCGACCACCAGTCACGAAATCCGGACACCTCTGAACGGCATTCTGGGCACGGTCTCCCTTCTGCTTGAAACGGAGTTGGACCCGGCCCAGCGCGAGTATGCGGAAGCGATCAGACAATCTGGGTCTCGCCTGCTGGACCTGCTGAACAATGTGCTCGATTTCGCGCGACTGGATTCCGGTTCGATTGAACTGGAATCAGCGGTGATGAATCCGGGGCGTCTGGCCCAGGAAGTGGCCGAACTTTTATCGCCGCGGGCTCATAATACGGGTCTGGATCTTGCCGTCAGACGGCTGCCGGATCTGCCGAATGAAGTGCTGGGCGACAGCTCCAAAATCCGGCAGATCCTGTTCAATCTGATTGGCAATGCGCTGAAATTTACCGAGACCGGGGGCATTCTGGTTGAGGTGGATATCTGCGAGCGCGATCTGATCTATCGCATCTATGACACCGGGCCGGGCATTGCCGAAGATGCACAAGCTCAGCTGTTTGAGGCATTCCGGCAAAGTGAGGCTGGCGATGCCCGTAAAGATGGAGGGGTCGGCCTTGGCCTGGCGATTGTGCATCGATTGTGCGCGGCGATGGGTGGTGCTGTCTCGATCCAATCTGCCCCGGGCCACGGCACGCGGTTTGAAGTCACCCTGCCGGTTGATTTCGAGCCTGATTCAGGCGCCGAGGCCCACGTGGCGAACGACCCGATTGCCGGAAAAATCGCTCTGGTCGGATTACCCGCCGCGACAGCGCTCAGTGCGGCCACCACGCTTGGTGGAGCTGGTGGACAGGTTGCGTTGATCGACCCGCCAAACCCTCGCCTTGCCAAAACCGCAGATCTGGTTCTGGCCGGAGCTGATCTGCCGGAGCCAACCTTGCGCAAGCTCTGCAAGTCGCGGCCGGTTCTGATTGTGTTGCGGCCAGAGGATCGAGGGCAAATGGCCCGGTTTCGCACCCTTGGCGCGGCCGGATGGTTGATCCGGCCTTTACGTGCTGGGTCTCTGGTCGAACGGGCTGGGCTCGCCATGGCCGGTGAAGCGCCCAGTCCTGAGGACGAGCAGGATGAGATCGGGCAGGGCCGCATTGTGATTGCCGACGATAATCCAATTAATGCGCTGATTGCACGCCGTGCCTTGGAATCGGCGGGTTTCTCCATCACCGTCGCCTCGACCGGGCGTGAAGCGCTTGACGCGATCGACAAAATCCAGCCAGGACTTGTGCTTATGGACTTGCGAATGCCGATTATGGATGGGTTTGAGGCCATGCGCCGCCTGCGCCAAGCGGGAAGCGCTGTGCCCGTGATTGCGATTTCTGCCGAGATCAACCCAGAGATTGAACACCGCGCGCGCGATGCCGGCGCCGATGGGGTCGCAGCCAAGCCCCTCGATGCCGAAGCGCTGCGCCGACTTGCCCTGAAATGGGTCGGCCTCACTTCAAAGGCAGGTGCTGCGTGAGCGAGGCCGTCGCTACGCCGCAAGCTGAACCACGCTTCATGCGCGCCATGAAAGCGCTGAACGATCGGCGCATGGCGGCAATGCTGTTATTGGCTTTCATTGCCGGTCTTCCGTTGGGCGTGACGCTCGGCCTGTTGAACGCCTGGCTGACTGAAGGCGGCGTCACCCCATCGACAATTGGTGCCTTGTCGCTTGTCGGAATTGGCTACGCTTTCAAATATCTCTGGGCACCTGCGTTTCAAACCGCGCGCCCGATCAAAGGATTGGAGAAACTCGGCGGGCGGCGATCCTGGCTGATGGTCCTGCAAGCGCTCATGGTGGCGATGATCGCCGTCTTCGCGTTTGCAGACCCAGAGAGCAATATCGCGATTGTCACCCTGCTGGCTCTGACGATTGCGTTATTGTCACCGACCCACGACTTGATCCTTGATGCCTGGCGCATCGAGGTGGCCCGGTCGGGCGAAGACAAGGACTTGATGTCCGCGCTGTACCAGTTTGGGTACAAATCAGCCGGTTTCGTTACCGGGTTCTTTGCCCTCCTGATCGCCGCGCGGTTTGGATGGACCGCCGTCTTCCTGATTGTCGCGGTTTTTCTTGCGCTTGCCATGATTGGCACGCTCGTCGCGCCTGAACCAAAGATCAGCGAGCGGGACCAATCAAAACGATCGAGCTTTTTGCCGTCATTGACCGAGCGCATCTCGGCTCCGGCGATCGCAGCAGTGTCCATCGGCTGGCTTATCGCATTTGGTATGATCGGATGGTTCATTCTTAATGCGCTCATCCTGCAGACCGGCGCTTCCGGTGGAACATTTGTCCGCGAGCAGGGGCCGTGGATTGTCTTTTTTACTGTGATTTTGCCTGCGGTCATATCAGCAGTTCTGGTGTTCCGGTTTCAGGCGACCGCCTCAGAAGTCGATCTGCGTGACGCGCCCGCATCCCGGTCCAACGCGCTTCTGGGAACGCTGTTTCGTGCGATTTTCGACCCCCTTATGGAGTTGATCCAGAGACTGCGCTGGGGCGCGCTTCTGGTGCTTTGCCTGGCCCTGACCTATCGTTTTACCGATGCGGTTTGGGGGTCATTCGCCTATCCGTTTTACCTTGGAGAGAATTTCGGCGCTATCGGACACACACTCGATGATGTGGCGATTGCCTCAAAGTTTTTTGGCGTGATCGCCACCATATTGGGATCGCTGCTTGGCGCCGTGATGATTGCGGCTTTGGGACGGATGCCGGTCCTGTTTATCGGCGGTATTGTCGCGGCGGCGACCAACCTTCTTTATGCGGATCTGGCCGCAGGTGCTGAAACGCTCGATTGGTTTCTGGCCATCAGCCGGTTGGATGTGCCTTTGATCGCCTTCGCAGAATGGGCCGCAACGATCCAGGTCGATGTGACCGCCGTCGACCAGGGCCAGCGAATGGCGCGGCTAATGGTGACAATCTTTGCTGAGAACATCGCCGGTGGCTTCGCACTTGTGGCGGTAATGGCCTATCTCACCTCCGTCGTGAATCCGCGCTTCGCCGCGGTTCAGTACGCCTTGCTCGCGTCGCTTAGCATGTTGATCGGGACGCTTGGGCGTCCGTGGCTTGGCGAATTGATCGAAAGCCACGGCTTTTACACCGTTTTCGTCATCACATTCTGGCTGGGCGGTGTTGCGGTTGTGTTGTCAGCGCTGGAATGGTTCCGGCAGACACGAGCCGGAACCGAGGATCTGATTCTGAACCAAGCCGAATAGGCTTAGCGTTTCGCTTTGCGGCGTTCCCCGTGGTCCGGCATGCCATCAATGTCATAGGCCGCAACGGTGGCGAGATTGACCAGATCGTTCACGGTTGCGCCAAGTGAAGCGATCTGTACCGGCTTGGACACGCCGAGCAGGATTGGACCGATCACAGTTGCGCGGCTGACCCCTTCCAGCAGTTTGGTTGAGATCGAGGCCGAATGGATGGCGGGCATAACAAACACATTGGCCGGGCCAGTCAGGCGGGAAAACGGATACAGGACCCTGTGCATCGGGTTCAGCGCGGCATCGACGGCCATATCGCCCTCATACTCAAAATCGATATCATCACAGGCATCGAGCAGGCTGACCGCTTCGCGGACCTTCTCGGCGCGCTCGCCCATTGGATTCCCGAACGTCGAGTAGGACACCAGGGCCACGCGCGGTGTGAAGCCGAGGCGCTTGACCGCCTGGGCCGCTTTTCTGGCGATGCCGGCCAGCGCCTTGCCGTCCGGCAGCTCACTCACGCTGGTGTCAGCGATGAAGATGGTTTGACCCCGATTGATCACCATCGACATGCCGATCACTTGCTGCCCCGGCAGGGGCGTCAGCGTCTTCCAGACGTCCCGGAGGCAGACCGCATAGTTACGGGTGACGCCGGTGACCATACCGTCCGCATCCCCAAGGGCGAGCATACAGCAGCCAAACGTGTTGCGATCCTGATTGACCAGACGCTGGGCGTCGCGTTTTAGATAGCCCCGCCGCTGCAGCCGCTCATAAAGATAGTCGGTATAGTCGCCATTGCGGTCAGACAGGCGTGCATTGACGATTTCCAGCGCGCCTTCAGGTACGCCCATCTGTTCCATCGTACGGGTGACTTGCTCCTCGCGACCGATCAGAACCGGATGGCCGAGCCCCTGGTTCTTGAAGGTCCAGGCGGCGCGCACAACTTGCGGTTCTTCGCCCTCGGCGAACACGATCCGCTTCTGGTTGCGTCGCACGGTGGATTGCACCCCTTGCAGGAAGCTCGCGGTCGGGTCGAGGCGGCGCGCCAGCGAATGGCGATACTCTTCCATATCCTCGATCGGTTTGCGCGCAATTCCTGTATCCATCGCGGCCTGGGCCACGAAAGGCGGCACGAAACTGATCAGGCGCGGATCGAACGGCGTCGGAATGATGTAGTCTGGCCCGAATTGCGGACGGGCGCCGTGATAGGCCGCGGCGACTTCGTCCGGGACGTCCTCACGGGCAAGCTCAGCAAGCGCCTGGGCGGCTGCGACTTTCATCTCCTCGTTGATGCCGCGGGCGCGAACATCCAGCGCGCCGCGGAAAATATAAGGGAAACCGAGGACATTGTTGACCTGATTGGGATAGTCAGACCGCCCGGTCGCAATGATCGCGTCGCCGCGGACCGCCTTGATCTCTTCTGGCCGGATCTCCGGGTCCGGATTGGCCATTGCAAAGATGATCGGATTGGCAGCCATCGACCGGACCATGTCCTGCGTGACGGCGCCTTTGACCGAGAGCCCCAGGAAACAGTCCGCGCCATCCATGGCTTCGGCGAGCGTGCGTTTTTCGGTCTTGACTGCGAAGGCGGATTTGAACTGATCCATCTTCTCGGTGCGACCCTCATAGATAACACCTCTGCTGTCGCACATCAGAATGTTTTCGGCTTTCACGCCGAGATTGCGGATCAGAGCCGCGACTGACAGGCCCGCCGCGCCAGCGCCAGAGACCGCAACTGTCAGATCTTCCATTTTCCGACCGGTAATGGCGCAGGCATTGATCACCCCGGCAGCTGCGATGATCGCTGTGCCGTGCTGGTCATCGTGAAACACCGGAATGTCGAGCTCGTCACGCAGGCGTTGTTCAATGATGAAGCATTCCGGCGACCCGATATCTTCAAGATTGATCCCGCCCCAGGTTGCGCCAATATTGCGCACCACGGTACAGAACTCGTCGATTTCCTTGGTCTGAACCTCGACATCGAAACTGTCGATATCGGCGAAGCGTTTGAACAGAACTGACTTGCCTTCCATGACCGGTTTGGATGCCATAGGTCCAAGATCCCCAAGGCCGAGGATCGCGGTGCCGTTCGAGATTACAGCGACCATATTGCCTTTGGACGTGTATTCGTAGGCGAGATCTTCGTCTTTCGCGATCGCTTCAACCGGGACCGCCACGCCGGGACTGTAAGCCAGAGACAGATCGCGCTGTGTCGCCATCGGCTTGGTCGGCATCATCGACAATTTGCCTGGCTGAGGGTCGGCGTGAAAGTCGAGCGCTTCTTTATCTGTGAAGCTTGGGCGTTTGGTCGTCATTAATGGGCCCCTCCTGCGAGGCAATCCGCGAAACTAAACCTCTGTCCCTAAGCCTGTCCGTTAGGGGGGACAACCCGCGACCGATAGCTTATTGGATCAAACTGAGATGACGATTCGGTATGGATATGCCTGACAGTGCTGCACAGCCACGACCATCAAAAGCTCCAACGCCGTTCATGGCGCAATATTTGGCGATCAAGGCTGAGCAGCCGGACGCCCTCTTGTTCTTTCGCATGGGCGACTTTTACGAGCTGTTTTTTGACGATGCGGTTCGCGCCGCCGAGATCCTAGATATTACGCTTACCTCGCGCGGGGAGCATGAGGGTGAGCCGATCCCCATGGCCGGTGTGCCGTACCACGCCGCGGAAGGGTATCTCGCCCGGCTGATCAAAGCGGGTGAGCGCGTGGCGGTGTGCGAGCAAACCGAAACTCCGGCAGAAGCCAAGAAGCGCGGCTCCAAAGCGGTCGTGAACCGCGCGATTGTGCGGGTGGTGACACCGGGCACCATTACCGAGGATACGTTGCTACCGCCGCGCCAGGAACAAGCCCTGGTTGCGATCGCGTTTGCTAAGGGCGGGAGCGAAGCCGCGCTCGCCTCCTGTGATGTTTCCACCGGCGCGTTTGAAGTGCGCGGGTTTCCGGCGGAGACATTATTGGAGCAACTGTCCGCCCTGCCGGTCAAGGAAGTCCTGTTCACGACCAGCGATGTCGAACGCCCACTTTGCGGACAGGTTATGGAGGCCTTGCGTTTGCCGGTCACCGAACGCCCGAATGCTGCCGCGAGCGCAGCCTCCGGCGAGCGGCTACTGAAATCAGCCTTCAAAGTGGCCGCACTGGACGCGTTTGGTGTTTTTTCCAAAGCAGAACTCGCCGCTTGCGGCCTGTTGCTGGACTATCTCAGCCTGACCCAGGCCGGGGCGGATATTCAACTCGACCCGCCCGTTCGTGAGGCGGGCTCGCCGACGCTTGCCATTGATCCGGCAACAAGGGCCAGCCTGGAGATTGATACAGCGATCAATGGCACCCGGCAGGGGACGTTGCTCGCGACTGTCGATCGCACGCTGACTGCACCGGGGGCAAGACTTCTGGCTTCGCGGCTGGCCCGGCCTGAAACAAATGCTGCAACGATCACTGCGCGCTATGACGCCGCCGCCTTCTTTCTGGCGCAGGAACATTTGTGCGAGACACTGCGGTCTATTCTTCGGGCGGCGCCAGATCTCGATCGCGCGCGTGCTCGCATTCGTCTTGGGCGGGGCGGTCCAAGGGATCTCGCTGCGATTGCCAAAGCCCTGAAGGCGGGTGAGCAGTGTGTGGGTGAGTTCGCCAAAGCGCGGGCGACGCCGCCGGACTTGATCGAAGCCGCGCTGATTGATCTGACCTTGTCCAACCAGCCGGGTCTCGCGGGGCTTGCGCATGATCTCAGCCGTGCCTTGACGGATGACTTGCCGATGCTTGCCCGCGACGGCGGGTTTATCGCCGCCGGCTGGGACGAAGCCCTGGATGAAGCCCGCGGGCTGAAATCCGACAGTCGCCAAGTCATCATGCAGTTGCAGACTCAATACGCTGACCAGACGGGCATTTCGGCGCTCAAGATCAAGTTCAACAATGTGCTCGGCTATTTCATCGATGTACCTGCCCGTCATGCCGAGCCAATGATGACCCCGCCGCTGGCGGAGACTTTTATTCATCGTCAAACGCTGGCCTCGAATGTCCGGTTTTCGACCCCGGAACTCTCAGATCTCGCGGGGAAAATCTCGCGCGCCGAAGATGTCGCCAAGGCACGGGAGATGGCGATCTTTCAGCAGCTTTGCCAGCGAGTTGAAGCTGAGACTGAGCCGCTGTCCAATGCGGCGGCGGCGCTCGCCGAACTCGACTTTGCCGCCGCAAGTGCGCACTGGGCGGCTGAAACGGATGCGGTCCGTCCGGTGCTGAGTGATTTGCCGGTGTTTGAAGCCGATGGCCTGCGTCATCCCGTCGTTGAAGCGGCCTTGCGCAAGGAGGGCGAGGGATTTACGGCCAATCAGGTCGCGCTTGATGCCAGTGGAGACGCGGCGCCGCGCCTGGCACTCGTCACCGGGCCGAATATGGCCGGTAAGTCAACCTATTTGCGTCAGGCCTGTCTGGCGGTGATTCTGGCGCAAGCCGGGTTGTATGTACCGGCGCGCAGCCTGACGCTCGGTCTGGCGGATCGGGTTTTTTCGCGGGTGGGCGCGAGCGATGATCTCTCCCGCGGGCGGTCCACCTTCATGGTCGAAATGGTCGAAACCGCCGCGATCCTGACCCAGGCGAGTGAACGCAGTTTTGTCATTCTGGACGAGGTTGGGCGTGGCACGTCGACTTATGATGGCCTTGCGATTGCCTGGGCGGCTGTGGAGCATCTGCACAACACCAATCGCTGCCGGGCGCTGTTTGCCACGCACTATCACGAGCTGACCGGGCTCGCTGAAGACTTGCCGAGCGCGACCAATCTGTCGCTGCGTGCGAAAGAATGGAAAGACGAACTGGTCTTTCTGCATGATGTGCAGCCGGGACCTGCGGATCGCTCCTACGGGGTACAAGTGGCGCGACTGGCAGGCTTGCCGGGACGCGCGGTGAAGCGGGCCGAGCAGATCCTCAAGAAGCTGGAAGCGGGTCCGGATGCGGTTGAGACCCTGCCTTTGTTTGCTGCGGCGCCCGAGTCCGAAGACGAGCGTATCGAGGCCAATCCAGCCCTCGACCTGCTCGAGACGATTGACCCCGACATGCTCACACCGCGCGAGGCGCTGGATTTGATCTACAAGTTGAAAGGCCAGAGCTAGGCAACCCCACCCCGACCCTCCCCATTCTGGGGAGGGGGCGCATAACGCTGATTTAGTTCTTCGAAGATACGATCAGCGACACCAACAGGGTTTTCGTCCACATCAATGTTCCAGAAACGAAGCGTCCGATACCCTTCGCTTTGAAACCAGTGATCCCGTGTTTCGTCCTTGCCGGGATCATGAGTGTCGCCATCGATCTCCACGACCAATTTGGCCCGATGAGACAAGAAGTCAGCAAAGTAACGCCCCATGGGTACCTGCCGTCTGATGTGAAAAGGTTTGAACCTCGCATCACGTAGCAGTCGCCAGATCGCTCTTTCCGAACGCGTCATATCCCGTCTGAGTTCGCGGGCACGCCTTATCTGACGTTTCGTTTGCATGGTCGAACATATACAGAACATTTATCTGTACCGCAAACCTTTTCTAGCGGCTCGCGCCCCCTCCCCAGGATGGGGAGGGTCGGGGTGGGGCAGCTTACTAAGCCCTAGTATCCATCCGCCGATCCGTCCTTGCGCATTTCGGTGGCGGCGATCCAGGCGCCGCTGTCAAAGTCCCGCATGATGGCCTGATAGCCGCCGCCATTGGCCCGGCAGCAGACCACAATATGGCCGCGTCGTTCCAGCTCGGCGCGGGTTTCTTCAGGGATACCGCTTTCAAGGCGGATCTCGCCCATATCGCTTTCGCAGTCATCACCCGTGAGTCCGTCGGTCGGCTCACAGCCGCCAACATGTTCCCAGCGGGCTGCATCGCCTGCTTCCTGAAGACCCATATCGAAATCGACGAGGTTGAGGATGATCTGAACATGACCTTGAGGCTGCATGCCGCCGCCCATCAGGCCGAAGCTCAGCCAGGGTTCAAAGCGACAAAACTCTACAGAGTCCCCACCAGCACTACTAACTTCAAATTCGGCGGCGCCTGCCGCCTCGAAACGTTGGCGGACTCGCTCCGGACAATTAACATCAAAGTTCCGCTTGAAGGCGAAGGCCGGGATGATTGTATGGAACGGACGTTTGCCGGGTTCGAAGACATTCGGATGCTCCGGGTCGAGGCTGAACAGCTGTCCGCGATCCTGGAACATGAAGCCCATATCGTCCGCGACGAGGCCTGAGCCCATGCCGCGATAGTTCGACTGGATCAGAGAGACCATCATGCCGTTCTTGTCAGTCACGGTGAGATAAGTGGTGTCGCCATCGTTGAGCTTGGCATCAGCCTCAGCGAAAGCGGGTGCGGGGGGTGCCATGGCCTGATTGAGATCGATCAGCTCACCCCGCGCGGCATTGTAGCCTTCGCGAATGAAGACTTTGGGATCGATGCCACTATAGGCTTCGTCAGCATATCCGGCGGCGCGATCGGCAAAAGCGAGACGTTTCGCTTCCACTTGCGCCATAATGCTGTCGGCAGAACCAAAGCCCATTTCGCGGAGATCAAACCGCTCCAGCATCTGCAGCATCTGCAGCGCGGCGACGCCCTGTGTATTGGGCCCGAGTTCGCAGAGTTTGACCTCATCGCGATAAGTGACACAAAGCGGCTCGACCCATTCGCCCTCGTGGGTGGCGAAGTCTTCATAGCGCAGATAGCCGTCGATGCGTTCGAAATAGTCGCCCATCCGCTGCGCCAGCGTACCCTTGTAAAAAGCGTCTCGGCCCTGTTCAGCAATAATGCTTAAAGTGTCGGCGAGATCTGGATTGCGGAACAGACTGCCTTCGACAGGTGTGGGGTCAAAATAGGTTGTCCGGGCATTTTCATACTCTTCCAGCATGCCCTCTTCATGTGCCGGGGCGAAGCGCTGTGGTCCGAATTGCCAATAGAAGGCGATGACTTCCGGAATGGGGGCACCGCTGCGCGCGTACTCAATTGTCGGGCGCAGATTTTCGCTCATCGGACGACGGCCAAACTTCTCATGCAGGGCGTACCAGCCATCGATCGTGCCGGGCACCGTCACGGGCGCGGCGCCGTAGGGCGGGATTTCCTCGCCGTCCATAAATGCGTCGGCTTTGGCCTGCATGTCCGCGAGCGTCGCGCCCATAGGCGAGCGGCCAGACCCGTTATAGCCATAAAGCTGTTTGGTTTTGGGGTCCCAGACGATGGCATAGAGATCCCCGCCAATGCCGTTGCCGGTTGGCTCGACCAGGCCCAGCATCGCATTCGCGGCAATCGCGGCATCCATGGCGGTGCCGCCATCTTTCATGACATCAAGTGCAACCTGCGTGGCCAGCGGGTGAGCCGTGGCAGCGGCCGCATTCGGGGCCACAACCGCGGACCGGACCCCGTTTGAGCGTCCGGACGGCATGCGATCACCGGGGCCGGTGACGAGCGCCGTCTCAACCTCTGTTTCCGGGCTTGTCTCGGGAACTGTTTCCGGCACGGTCTCCGCTTCCTGTTCGCTCGTTTCGGTGGCGGGTGCGGGCTCTGTGCTGACGGATTCACACGCTGCCAGCGCTGTGCCCAACCCAAGCACCAGGAGCATCTTCCACCCTTGTCCAATCTTCACCATGGCACTCTCCCTATCGACGCCGCGTCTTGAATTAGCTATGCAGCGCAAACTGGTGGCAACAGATCGCCAAGGCAAGACTGGACAACCGATAAGGACCTCATGGCCTACGAAACCCTTCTGACCGAGGTGGATGGCGCGATCGCCGTCATTACGCTCAATCGCCCGGATGCGCTGAATGCGTTCAATAATCAGTTGATGGATGAGTTGACCGCCGCCCTCGATCGCTTTGACGAGGATCCAGAGATTGGATGCGTCGTGATTACCGGCTCGACGAAGGCGTTCGCGGCGGGT
Organism: Henriciella sp.; assembly: GCA_030066975.1. Lineage (GTDB taxonomy): Bacteria > Pseudomonadota > Alphaproteobacteria > Caulobacterales > Hyphomonadaceae > Henriciella. The sequence goes on from JASJAO010000010.1 coordinate 59,290, forward strand.
GCCGACATCAAGGAGATGCGCGAGCTCTCTTATATGGAGGCCTACTATAAAGACTTCATCACGAGGAACTGGGAGCGGGCGGCCCGGATGCGCACGCCGCTAATTGCCGCTGTGAACGGCTATGCGCTCGGCGGCGGGTGCGAGCTGGCGATGATGTGTGATTTCATTCTCGCCGGGGAGAAGGCAAAGTTTGGACAGCCCGAGATCACCATTGGGGTCTCACCCGGCGCAGGCGGGACGCAGCGTCTGACGCGCTTTGCCGGTAAATCCAAGGCGATGGAAATGTGCTTGACCGGGCGGATGATGGACGCCGAAGAAGCCGAACGCTGCGGCCTGGTCTCCCGTGTGGTCCCGGTTGAGGACCTGGTCGATGAGGCCAAATCAGTTGCCAAGAAGATTGCAGGTATGCCCCGCGCGGCCGCCATGTTGACCAAGGAAATGGTCAACGCCGCCTATGAGACGCCGCTCAGTCAAGGCGTGATGCTGGAACGGCGCCTGTTTCACTCGCTGTTTGCGACAGAAGACCAGAAAGAGGGTATGGAGGCGTTTGTGGACAAGCGCCAGCCCCACTTCAAGAACCAGTAAACTCAGGCAGGCTAAGATTCTGCATCAAACGCGGTCTGAACTGCTTGACGCCTCAGAGCCGTTTATGTAGTTACCGCGCTTTGCGCCAACTAGGGCGATAAGGAGTTTTAGATGGCGAACACGAAGTCGGCCAAAAAGATGGTCCGCAAGATTGCGGCGAGAACAGAAGTCAACACCGCGCGGCGGTCCCGTATGCGGACTTTTGTACGCAAAGTTGAAGAGGCGATTGCCGCCGGTGACAAAACCGCAGCAGCCGAAGCCCTGAAACAGGCACAGCCGGAAATTATGCGCGCCGCAAGCAAAGGCGTGTTGCATAAAAATACGTCCGCGCGCAAAGTCTCAAGACTGTCTGCACGTATCAAGGCGATGGGCTAAAACGGTCCTTTTTTTCATTTCTGTACAGACGAAAATGCATAGCCCGCAGGCCCTGCCATGCGGGCTTTTTCGTGCCCGCAATAATATGTCATAACCAATGTCATAAATCTGTGTTTGTTCACAGATTCCGGCCCTTTTTGCCCTTGACAGAACAAAGCCAGAATATGTTGATGTCCCTGTATTAATTACAGTTTCAGGCCCTTTGTGCAAAAAAAATTGCAGAAAATTTACTGAGTCTTCAAGGGTCTCAAATGAGTCAAGTCGGGGAATGAGCGCGATGCGCTGTTAAAGCTGTTGCATGCAAATTTCAGGTCTGATTAACTATTCCTGCCAACGGAATAAGTCCTCTGTGTGCTGTGTATTTTGGGTCAGATCTTGAAAGGTCTGAACGAGGACGTGTGCCGTTTCGTTGGTCATCAAGATGTAAGAAGCTGAGATAAGAAAAGGATCATCTTATGGGGCGTACTAATGGGGCTGAAAACAACAAGGATCGGGCAGAACGCGCCGCTGATCTCCCTGGCGCACGCGAACTCTGGACCAGTGTATTGGGTCAAGTCCGTGCCGACGTCACAGCCGAAGACTATGATAAGTGGCTTGCTGCAATCCGTTTCGTTGCAGAAGTCGACAATGACATTGTCATTGCAGCGAATGACCGCCTGACATTCGATCGCGTCTCTGCAGAATATTTGCGGGACATTCGAACGGCTTGGCAGAAGCAGGACGCCAAAGGTCGGCGACTGAAATTTGCGCTCTGGCGCGATTTGAAGCCTGAAATCCGTGAAATGGTTGGAAACCCATGGCAGACGCCGGTGGTCCGGCTGCAGAAGCCCGTCTCTGGCCAGTCCATGACATTTGAGACTCTGGTGGTCGGCGAGTCCAATCGCCGGGCTTTCGGGCTGGCAAAGCGATTGGCCTCAGGTGAGCCGATCCCTGCCGGTGTGATTGTCATCTATGGCCAGCCCGGCACCGGCAAGACCCATATGCTGAAGTCGATCCAGACCGAAGCGCGCAAGCGGTCTGATGAGCGCCGCATCGCCTATCTGTCGGCTGAGGAATTCATGACCCGGTTCGTCGAGGGGGCGCGCGCAGGCGATACCGCCGCCCTGCAAGCCTTCGTCAAACAGAATGAATTGCTGATGATTGACGATGTGCACTGGTTCCGCGGCAAGGCGAAGACAGACAAGGCGTTCTTCGGGGCGCTGCGGGCGGTCACCTCTGAAGGTGGTCATGTGATCATTACAGCTGATGCCGCGCCTGGCGACATGGTCGGTCTGTCAAAGGAACTGACGAGCGAGATCCGCGGTGCCGCCTCGGTCGAAGTGGCGTTCCCCGATCAGGACATGCGTAAAGAGATTGTGCAGCGTCACGCCGAACTGATCGCCGCGTCCACGCCGAACTTTGTGCTCACCGAGGCGATGGTTGACCGGATCGTCTCCGGCATTCGCGGTCCGGGCCGGGAGCTTTGCGGTGTGCTCTGGAGCCTGCAGCTGGAGTCCGGTTATGGCGAATATGCGCCAACCCCAGAGATGCTCGAAACGGTGATCCGCCGGATTGCCGGTGAGCCGCGCACGCCGTCGCTCGATGACATCAAGCGGGCCTGTATGGAAGCGTTCAGTATATCTCGCTCCGATATTGAAAGCGCCAGCAAGGTGCGTACGATCTGCTATCCGCGCCAGATCGCCATGTACCTGTCGCGCACGATGACCAAGAAGTCTTATCCTCAGATCGCTGCGGCCTATAAGAAAAAGGACCACACCACGGTGCTGCATGCCTATCGGAAAGTGACCAAGGCGCTGAAAAACAGTGATCCGGATATGATTGCCGACATTGAGCGGACCCGCACCTGTGTGTTCGAGCGATTGGCTGCACAATAAACCGATCCGCGATTTCTGTAACCGATGCACAGCATAGACTTGCTTTTCATGCTGGAATCGTACCTTTAACACCCCGTCTCAAAAATGAGGCGGGGTGAGTCGTTTTGCTGGCGGCTGGGCTGAGACTAATAATGATGGATGGCTGCAAGCCACGATGAGGATACTGAGATGAAACTGACAATCGAACGCGGTGCGCTTTTGAATGCTCTGTCTCATGTTCAGAATGTGGTAGAACGCCGGAACACGATCCCGATCCTGTCAAATATTCTGATGGAAGCCGCGAGTGGCAGTGTAAAATTCACCGCGACTGATCTTGATATCGAAGCGGTTGATGCCGCTGATGCCAAGATCGACAGCGAGGGTGCTGTCACCGCGCCGGCTGGCACGCTGTTTGATGTGATCCGGAAACTGCCAAGCGGCGCGGATGTGGAACTGGAACTGCAGCCGGAGAACCGTCAGCTGGCTATCCGTTCCGGTCGCTCATCCTTTTCACTGCCAACCCTGCCCGCCACCGACTTTCAGACCATGGTGCCGGACGCCGATGCGACTGAGTTTTCGATCGAGGCGGTCGATCTACGCCGTCTGATCGACAAGACGCGGTTTGCCATCTCAACCGAGGAAACGCGTTACTATTTGAACGGTGTGTATCTGCATGCGGCAGACACTGATGGTGGCAAGAAGCTGCGTACCGTGGCCACAGACGGTCACCGTCTCGCGCTTTGTGAAACCGATGCTCCAAAAGGGGCCGAAGATCTCACCGGAGTGATTGTACCGCGTAAGGCGGTGGGTGAAGTTCGTCGTCTGATCGACGCAAGCGACGGCGATGTTGAGGTCAGCGTGTCCGACACCAAGATCGTCTTCAAATCAGGTCGGGCCCAGCTCACCTCAAAGCTGATCGACGGCTCCTTCCCGGACTATGCGCGGGTGATCCCGAAGAGCAATGACAAGGCCTTGATCATTGACAACAAGTCCTTTGAAGCTGCGGTCGATCGGGTGTCGACTGTGTCAGCGGAGCGCTCGCGGTCGATCAAACTCTCCTTGTCTGAAGGCAAGATTGCACTGGCTGTATCGAGCGCCGAAACCGGCCAAGGCCATGAAGAGATTGAGTGCGATTATCAGGAAAAAGAGATGGATATCGGCTTTAACGCCAAATATCTGCTCGATGTCACGGCTCAGATTGAAGCCGAAGATGCCCGCTTCCTGTTCAATGACCCGTCCTCACCGGCGCTTGTCCTCGACCCGGGCGATGCAAGCGCGCAGTATGTGCTGATGCCGCTGCGGGTGTAAATGACTGCGCTCACGCGCCTTCGCCTGAACGATTTTCGCAATCATGCTACGCTTGATCTGAAGCTCGATGCGAGGCCGGTCTGCCTCTATGGCGCGAACGGAGCGGGCAAGACCAATATCCTTGAGGCGATCAGCCAGCTTGGGCCGGGCCGCGGCCTACGGGCGGCGAACCTGCCAGATATGACCCGTCATGGGGCGACTGCCTGGACGGTCTCGGCGACCTTGGACGATGGACAGAAGATCGGCGTTGGTCTCGACGCGAGTGGCTCAGGCGCAAAGCGGACCGTGCGGCTGGATGGGGCACCGGCTTCGGCTGGCGACCTGGCGGACCTGATCCGCATCGTCTGGCTAACGCCCAGTATGGACAGTGTGTTTCGCGGCGGCGCATCGGATCGGCGCCGGTTCTTTGACCGTCAGGTGATGGCGCATATTCCGAGCCATGGCTCCGTCTCTGCGCGCTATGAAAAAGCGATGCGCGAGCGCAATGCCTTACTGGAGCGCGGCCGCGTCGATCCGGCCTGGGCGGATGCGATTGAGGCGCGTATGGCCGAAGCCGGGGCGATCATCGCTGCTAATCGCGCTCGTGTTTTGAGCGCTTTGCAAGATGCGGTGAATGCGCGCCCGGAGGGCCATTTCCCGAAAGGGGATCTCGCTTTGGAGGGTGAGGCTGAACGCCTCGCAGCCTCTGAGGCGGGCCTGATCGAGATCGAAGACAGCCTGTCTGAGCAATTGGCCAAAGGGCGTTATCGCGATCAGGCCGCCGGGCGGACACTGTCTGGACCGCACCGAACCGATCTCTCCGTCATCCATCGCCCGACAGGGGCGCCTGCGCGAGAGGCCTCCACCGGGCAGCAGAAAGCGCTTTTGATCGGACTGATCCTCGCCAGCGCCCGCGCCCTTTGCGACAGTGGCGAGGGCCCGACACCGCTCATCCTGCTTGACGAAGCAGCAGCGCATCTCGATCGCGACCGGCGTTCTGCGCTGTTTGATGAATTGGTCAGCCTGGGCGGGCAGGCCTGGTTGACGGGCACCGAAGCCTTCCTGTTCGATGCCTTTGAAGATCGTGCGCAGCTGGTGGAAGTTGCGCCTTAGGCAGAACGGGGCACGGGATGATGCTTAGACCCATAGCGGTAACATGTTTGGTCTTTTGCATGAGCGCCTGTACGTCACTGTCGCGCTCGATCGAGACCCAGCTCTATGCCAATCCGGACCAGACGGGCATTCGCTGGGGACTGGTTGTGGCGGACATGGACGGCACTGAGCTGATCGCGCTGAAACCCGAGGATCGGTTTACCCCGGCGTCGAACACGAAAATCGCAACCACCATGGCGGCCTTCGCGAATCTGGAGGCCCTGCAAAGCTCGCAACTGGCGCCGGGTCTGAGCGCATATCTTCAGGATGATGCCGAAGGCGGCCCGCCTGATCTTGTCCTGGTCGGAGGCGGCGATGCCATGATCGCTGATGGGCCCGATTGCGAAACATACTGTCTGGCTGAGATTGCAGATCAGATTGTGTCTGCAGGCCTGCCAGCGGTTGGGGACGTGATTGGTGATGACACCTTGTTTCCGAATGAGCGATGGGGACCGGGCTGGAGCCAGGAGGATCTGCAGTTCTATTATGGTACAGCGGTGTCGGCGCTCAGTGTGAATGAGAATGAGCTCTGGCTGACGGTAACCCCGGGCCTTGAGCTTGGCGCGCTTGCTCAAATTGATTGGCGGGAAGGGGATGAATTCTACACTCTGGTGAACGAGACCGTCACCGTGGCTGCAGATCAACCTCGCCGTATCGTTCGCGAACGCCTCCCCGGCTCCAGGCTTGTTCGGGTCTATGGCGAGATGCCGATCGGCGCGGCGCCTGTGACTTATGAATTGGGCATGGACGATCCGGCTCTGTTCGCAGCGATCCGATTGCAGCGCTTATTGGAAGCGCGCGGTGTGTCGGTCACCGGAGCGGTGCGGGCTATACATCGCCCGCTGACTTTGCAGGACTTCCCGGTCGAGCCAGTTGAGGACGCTGAGCTTCCGGCTGCAGGTCTATTAAGGCCGCTGGTGCCGCGTGAGACCCCGATTGCGCGCCTTGAGCCGACGCCTTTGGTCGACAGCCTTGAACGCGTATCGCGCGACAGCCAGAACTTGCATGCCGAACTTGCGCTGCGGCGGCTGGGCCTGATCGATGGGACCGGATCGCGCGCGCATGGCTTGGAGAAAGTGCACGAGCTTTGGGAAGCGGCTGGCGTGACTGAGATCGGCTATGCGGTTCATGGCGGTTCCGGCATGTCGATCTATAATCGGATCACACCGCGGGGCATGGTCAAACTGCTCCACTATGCCAGTGACCAGCCCTGGTTTGCAGTCTGGAAAGCGCAGCAGCCCGTGGCCGGGCAAAGTGGCTCGCTGGAGCGCCGTTTCAAAGGCACCGCGCTGGAGGGCAAGCTGTTTGCCAAGACGGGCACACTGAATGGCGCAAATGCGCTTTCCGGCTATATGATCGCCGCGAGCGGCCGGGAACTGATTTTCTCGATCGTGGCGAATGATCGACCCGGTTTGACCGCCTCAGCCATTCCGGAAATGGACGCGGCGCTTGTGGCGATTGCTGCGGCCTACTGAGCGGTCTCCTCTGTGTCGCTGAACCAGTCGACCAGGAGCGGGCTGACCTCGCTGTGGCGGCGCACGCTGAGATCATGCTCGCCGCCTTCCATCACGTGAATGACGGCCTCCGGATGGGCCGTCCGGAGCTTGTCAGCGCTTGAGATGAGAACGGTTTCGTCCTTGTCGCCATAGAGCGCCATCACCGGCACACCCGTCGCCGCAAGCCGCTGAAACGTGTCCTCGCGATCGACCATGGGCATGTGGCGAAGGGTGGAGAGCAGCGCATAGCCAAATCCGCGATAGTCCATCTGCTGCGTGACATCGCCCATCAGGCGATTGTCGGCGGTGCCTTGCGAGGCCGCTTCATAGCGTCCATCGCCAAGCAAAAGACTGCGCCAGCTCATCCGCCAGATCCAGTCGCCAATCACCGGCATCCGGATCAGTGCCGGGCCAAGCCCGTCATTGCCCGCCGTGTCGAACGATGCCGGCACCAGCAGGAAGAGTTTGCGTACGCGGTCCGGATGGCGGGCGGTGAACTCCGCGGTCGTGGCGCCGCCCATGGATAGGCCAACCAGTCCGATCGGCTCGGTGATGCCAAGCCTGTCCAGCAATTCGAGCAGTGCCCGGTCGTAGAAGTCGATATCGTATTTCACTCTGGGCCGGTCCGACCAACCGCGTCCGAAATGATCATAGCGCAGCACGCGAAAGCCCGCCTGGGCAAGGGCTTGTGCATTCTGCTCATAGACAAAAAGCGGGGTCGAAAAGCCATGCGCCATGACGATGATTGGGCCTTCCTCTGGGCCGTCCCAGCGATAGTGGATGTGGCCATCGGTGAGCTCAATATGCTCGCCCGGCGCCAGTGTTCGCGCGGATTCGTCGAACGTGGTCAGCTTCGACCCCTCGGCATAGAACCACGCGGTTGCGCCGATCAGCAACAAGGCAAGGATCACTAAAACCACTTTCAGAAGGCTCATCATAGGCTCCGCTGTTTGGTCGAATGGGGACTCTGACACGAATTACGGACTTGTACATATTGCCGCCGCGACGGGTGTTTTGTCCGGCTATTCTGTGACGTTTGACACACGGTTTTCCGGGTCGCCGTCATGGACTCTGTGAAATCATTAAAAATCTTCATTAAAACAATCACCTACAGCTGCTTCAAATAGGGGTGTTCGATTTCCCTTTTTGCCCGAAACCTTCTATAAAATAAGGGACTTAGAACGAATCAGAAAGCGGTGAGACGAATGTCCGATCCAGCAACGCAAAATCCTGAATACAGCGCCGACAGTATCAAGGTGCTGAAGGGGCTGGAAGCCGTCCGCAAACGCCCGGGCATGTATATCGGCGACACTGACGATGGGTCGGGTCTTCACCACATGATTTACGAGGTCGTCGACAATGCGATTGATGAGGCCTTGGCGGGTCATGCCGATGAGGTGACCGTGACACTGCATCCCGATGGCAGCGCGGAGATTACCGACAATGGACGCGGGATTCCTGTCGGGCAGCATGCCACTGAGGGGCGATCTGCGGCAGAAGTGATCATGACGGAGCTCCATGCGGGCGGTAAGTTCGATAGTAACTCCTATAAGGTGTCAGGCGGATTGCATGGCGTTGGCGTTTCGGTTGTGAACGCGCTATCAGACTGGCTCGATCTCACCATTCACCGTGATGGCAAGGAGCATCACGTCCGCTTCGTTGAAGGGGGGCGTACCGAAGCGCCGCTCAAGGTTGTTGGAGAGAGCCCGCTGAACAAGGCAGGCGACGGGCCCTATACGGGCACGGCCGTTCGCTTCATGGTGTCTGCCGCGACGTTCACGATGACGGAGTATAATCGTAAGACGCTGGAGCATCGCTTGCGGGAGCTTGCTTTCCTGAACTCTGGCGTACGGATTGTGTTCCGCGACCTGCGCGAAGCCGAACCGTTTGAGACCGTGCTTGAATATGCCGGTGGGGTGGCGGCCTTTGTGCAGCATCTCAACAGCGCCAAGTCCTCGCTGATCCCGGAGACGATCTTTGTCACCGGGGAGAAGGACGGCATCACCGTCGAGGCAGCGCTTGAGTGGACCGATGCCTATCACGAGAACGTGCTGTGCTTTACCAACAATATTCCCCAGCGCGATGGCGGCACGCACCTGGCAGGCTTCAAAGGCGCGCTGACGCGGATCATCAACAAGTATGCCGCCTCGACTGGGATCGCGAAAAAGGAAAAAGTCGACATTTCCGGCGACGATGCACGCGAGGGTTTGACTTGCGTCCTGTCGGTGAAAGTGCCGGACCCGAAGTTCAGCTCGCAGACCAAGGACAAACTGGTCTCATCCGAAGTGCGTCCCGTGGTCGAAAGCCTGATCGGGGAGAAGCTCTCTGACTGGTTCGAAGAGCATCCCAAGGAAGCGGTCGCGGTGATGACCAAGATCGTCGAAGCTGCCGCTGCGCGTGAGGCGGCGCGGAAGGCCCGCGAACTGACCCGCCGCAAATCAGCGCTCGATATTTCCTCACTGCCGGGCAAGCTCGCGGATTGTCAGGAGAAAGATCCCTCCAAGTCCGAGATCTTCATCGTGGAGGGGGATTCTGCGGGTGGATCGGCCAAGCAGGGGCGGGATCGCTCCAATCAGGCCATCCTGCCGCTGCGCGGGAAGATCCTCAATGTTGAACGCGCGCGCTTTGACAAGATGCTGAGTTCGGATCAGGTCGGCACGCTGATCATGGCGCTGGGGGCCGGGATTGGCCGCGATGAGTTTGATATCGACAAGCTTCGCTACCACAAGATCGTGATCATGACGGATGCGGACGTTGACGGCGCGCATATTCGCACGCTCTTGCTCACCTTCTTCTATCGTCAGATGCCGGAAGTGATCGAGAAAGGTTATCTCTACATCGCTCAGCCGCCGCTCTACAAAGTGATGCGCGGTAAGTCGGAGCGCTATCTGAAGGATGACGAGGAGCTCAACACTTATCTGATCGACGAAGGCACAAGCGGTGAGACGCTGATCCTCGCCGATGGCACACAGATTGGCGGCGAGGATTTACGCGAGCGGGTCCGCGCGGCAGCCGCGTTCAAGCAGGCGCTCTGGCGGCTCTCCTTGCGCGCGCCGGGTGAGATTGTCGAACAGGCCGCCATTGCCGGGGCGCTGGCCCCCGGCGCGTCTGAGGCCGACGCCGAGGCCGCAGCCGCGCGGCTGAACGCGATTGCCGAAGAGAGCGAAGACACTTGGGCTGGCCAGTTCGAGGATGGCAATCTGGTGCTCGTCCGTGAAGTGCGCGGCGTTGAGGAGAAGGCAGTGCTTGATCGCCAGCTTCTGGCGAGCTCAGATGCGGCACGCCTCAACGCGCACGCCGAGGCGATTGCGGGCATGTATGCCGACGCATCCATCCTGCGCAATGAAAAGTCGGGCGAGATCCCCGTGACCGGGCCGGTTTCCCTGTTGGAGGCGGTGCTGGCGTCAGGCCGAAAAGGTCTGAAAATTCAGCGCTATAAGGGCCTGGGCGAAATGAACGCCGACCAGCTCTGGGAAACCACCCTCGACGCCAACGCCCGCACGCTGTTGCAGGTGCATGTCGAGCATGCCGATGAGGCTGGCGACATGTTCTCGCGCCTGATGGGTGACGTGGTCGAACCCCGCCGCCAGTTCATCCAGGACAATGCGCTCGAAGCCGAGGTGGATGTTTGATCCAGCACGTGCGGCCGCGAATGCGGCTTTTGGTGGTCGAATTGTGGTAGGCTTCCGCTGACACCCGCGCAGGCGGGTGTCCATGGACTGCAGGTTCCTCAGGCGCTTGAGGCTGAGGCGGGTCCATGGATGCCCGCCTGCGCGGGCATTGGCGGGTCTCTAGGAGCTGTCCTCGATGGCGGGCAGAGCACACTCCGCCTCAACCACCAGACGTGGTAAACACCGCTCGCCGCATTCCATGATCCGGCCCATCCAATAGTGGATGGCACTCAAGTGCCTCTCGCCGGACGCGTTATCCATTGGGGCCCAATGCGCGCGGGTAGTTTTGTTCTGTTTGACCAGCCAGACAAGCAGGTCATTCTCAGCGTCAGACACGAAGGGCACCAAGACCATGCCGGTCTCGTCGACTTCCCACAGCACCTCGCAGCCTGCCGCGCGACATTGCTGCCGGAGCCGAAGCAATTGCCACCAGACCCAGGGCCAATAATAGATCGGCACATGAGCGACGGCCTGAAGGGTGAAGCGAACGTCCATGGGCGGGGAGTCTACGCCAGATTTTCAGGTGTAGGATAGACGGCGCTCTATCCACGGGGTCGCGGATGCACCATTGGCGTCATGGCATGTCCGGATTGATACACGTCAACGCATCAGATCGGGACAATGCGAAGATGATCACCGGAATGACTTGGAGCAGGCTCTGCTGTTATTTTCGGAGGATATCTCATGCGCGGCATCAGTTTCGCCAGAGTCCTGTTGGGCGGTGCCGCTGCTGGTTTGATCATCATTCTCGGCGAGTTCGTTTTGAATGGCGTCGTGCTGGCGGAGCAATGGGCCGCGCTCCGCGAACTCCATAACGTTCAAGAGCCATCTGCAGCGCAATATGCCGGCGGCGCCATCCTGACGCTGCTATATGGCATTGTTTTGATATGGATTTATGCCGCGATCCGGCCCCGCTTCGGTCCCGGCCCCAAGGCCGCGATCGTCGCGGGCCTGACCTTCTGGCTCATCGCCTATGTCATGTTCCTATTGTCCGTCTGGGCAAATGGATTTGTGAGCCTGTCCGTGGCGGCGATCTCCATAGCCTGGGGCCTGGTTGAAGCGCCCGTCGCCGCGCTCGTCGGCGCGTGGATTTATCGCGAAGAGGGCGTCACATAGACGGACGATGGGACTGCCGCGTCGATGGCAGGCCTTGCAACAAGCATCGGCATCGCCGCGCAGCCCCGTGCCGCAGTCAGTCCGGCCACACAGCCTCGATCGCGTAGCGGCCATCGGCAATACGGGCGGTGTTTACCGAGAGGCCGGCTTCACGGCAGATCACCTCGGCGGCAGCAATGTCCCACAGGCCGCAGCCATGCTCGACATAGCCGCTCAACCGGCCAAGCGCGGACATGGCGAGCGAGAAGACCGCGCAGCGATAACGTACCACCGAGAAGCCGCGGTCACGAAAGTGCTGAGCCCGCGCGTCGGTTTGCGGCCCGGTTTCAAAGTCGTTTTCGCCAATGGCCATGACTTTGACGGCGGGGTGCTGGCGCGCGCCCCGGGTCTGCACGCCGTTGAGGTGGAGGCCTTGGCCGGTCGCAGCGGAGAGCGTCAGGTTCAAATCCGGCAAGCTGATCGCGCCAAGCACAGACTTGCCGTCATGGATATAGCCGATGGAAATCCCCCAGATCGGCAGTCCGACGACGAAGTTGGAGGTGCCATCAATCGGGTCGATCGCCCAGCCGGATTGATCAGGTGAGAGATGACCGCCCAGTTCTTCCCCAATGATCGCCTGATCTGGAAAGGCCTGTTGCAGCGCCTGGCGCAGGGCCTGCTCAATCTCCAGATCGGCATTGGAGGCGAACTGGCCAGCGGATTTTTCATCCAGGGTCAAGTCGGCGCTATTGCGGCTCCACCGGCGTCCAATCTGAGACGCCCGATCGACAATTTGTTCGAGTTTCAAGAGCGACGACGGATCGGGCATAGGCTCAAGAAACTATAATTTTCCTGCCTTACGCGCGTTGAAGGCGGCCATTTGTTCGGGGGTGGCTTCCGGTTGCATGGCTTTCCAGTCGCTATAGGGCATGCCGTAAATGCGGGTGCGTGCGTCGTCCTTGGAGAGCGTGAGGCCCTCGGCTTCGGCGGCCTCGCGGTACCAGTCCGCCAGACAGTTGCGGCAGAAGTCTGCGAGAATCATCAGGTCGATATTCTGAACGTCGCGGTTCTTGTCGAGGTGTGAGAGCAGGCGGCGGAAGGCGGCGGCTTCGATCTTTTCGGTTTGGTCGGTCATGAGGTTGATCCTTGCGCAGCAGGGCTGGACGGGGTCTCCAGCCGCGGAAATACCGCCAGGCTAACCATCGCGGCGACAAGAATAAAGCTCGTTGCGGCGGCGAGGACGGGCAGGCCCTCGTCGATCACGGGCGCAAGCAGGGCCGTGCCGCCAGCGGCGATGATCAACATGCCGAGGATGGTGAGCGAAGCGGCGCGGTCATCATCGCCGCCGGAGGACATCATGGCGCGCAGGAAACCGGGCGGGCCGCGAAAACCAAGGCCCATATTGACCGGAACAAAGAGGGGGGTGAGCCAGAGCGGGTCGAGATCTGGCACGCTAAGCGCTGTGATCAACAGAACGACCGAGCCGAGGCCGGCCATGCTGGTGCCGAACCAGATGGTCGGTTCGGCGCCGAACCGGTCAACCATGCGTCCGGCTGTGTTGGAGGCGATAATGAAGGTCGAAATGCCGATCACCTGCATCATGATGAAGTCAGTCATCGTGCCGCCCATGGAATTGACGATCACGGCGGGCGCGCCGAATACGAAGACCAGCAGGCCGCCGACAACGCAGGCCTGACTGATCGCATAGCGCAGATAGACCGGGGAGATGAGCAGGCGCAGATAGCTGCCCGCCTGCGCCGTCTTAGCTGTCGGGGGCAGCAGATGTCGAAACGCGATGAGGGCGGCGGTAAGAGCAGCGGCGAGCACCGCTGTGAGGTTGAAGGACAGCGTCCAGCCGCCAATTGCGAGCAGGCCGATGCCCGCGACCGGCGCGAGCGCTGGGGTAAGCGACTCGATGCTCGCGAGCGCGCCAATGGCCTTGGTGGCACCGCGCTCATCAAACAGCGCCTTGATGATGCCGGGGGCAAACACGGCAGGCGCGGCGGAGGACACGCCTTGAATGAAGCGCAGGCCGATAAGGCTCTCAATGGTGGGGGCGAGGCCCGCGAGGAAGGAGAGGACGGCAAATATGCCGAGCCCGGTGATCAGGCAATTGCGGCGACCAAACTTTGCACCGAGCGCGCCATAAAGGAGCAGGCCAAGGGCGGTGCCGCCGGTATAGGCGGCGAGCACCAGCTGCGCGCGGGCCTCGTCGCCGCCGAGCAGGTCCGGCAGGTCCGGGATAGCGGGCAGGACAAGATCAATGCCCGACAGGCCGAGCACCGTGCCGGCCACAAGCAGGGCGCAGACAGCGATGGGGCGGGGATGATCGGTCATGACGAATCGGCCTGATCTAGGGGTGAAGGGGATGCGGGCAGTACGTCATTTCCCCGGTTGGAGCAATCGAATTCTGTTCGTGTCTCCGGGCTATTTTGGCTCGATCAGGTCCCAGAGATTCCCCCAGGGGTCGGAGAAGACGACCACCGTACCGTAGGGCTCGTGGCGAGGGTCTTCCTTGAAGGTGACGCCAGCGGCTTTCATGGCGGTGTAGTCGCGCTGGAAGTCGTCGGTTTGCAGGAAGAACCCGACGCGCCCGCCGGTCTGGTTGCCGATGGCGGCCTTTTGCCTGGGCGTATGAGCCTTGGCGAGGAGGAGGGCGGTTTGAGCGCCCGGCGGCGCGACGCGGACCCAGCGTTTGGTCTCGCTGAGCGCGGTGTCCTCCAGCAGTTCAAAGCCGAGCTTGCCGACGTAGAAATCGATGCCGGCGTCATAGTCGGGGACGAGGAGAGTGATGTTGAGGAGGCACTGGGTCATCTCGGGCGATAGTCAGCGGAGGCGGCTTTGTTGTTCATTGTTTGGACGGTTCCATCTACCAGATCGCTAATGCTGAGTTTTTCATTCTGATTGAGACGTTTTTGGATCATGCTGATCGGTGCGCAGATCAACTCTGTATCTTTCACGGCAATGCAGGTCTCTTCGCCGTATTCGTCTTTGATTCTGGCCCACTCAAATTCTGATGCTTCGATGATCAGCTGTCCAAATGCTAAACCCGTAGCGATTGTGACATGATCAGGTCGCTCATTCATCCCGACCAAGCTGTCATATAATTCCTGCACAGCATCAGTATCTATAGCTCGGTCGACGAGCCGACGCGCGAGATCGAGGGCATCACTTAGGGCTTCAAATTCATTTGGTGTGAGTTGGCGAATTTCCATGTCTAATCCACCTCCCAATCTGGTCCTGTTGGATTATCCCGCGCCTGCGATTGATCAAACAGAATGTCTGACCTGTCGTCCCGGACGCGATGCGACCCGGGACCCAGTTCTCGCCGCCCTGGGTGCTGGCGCTTCGCTGCGCTGCAGCCGGGATGACATCGGGATATCAAGCTGGTTCCAACTCGCCCGGCTCATAATTCAAAATCGGCCCTAACCATCGCTCCGCGACGCGTAGCTCCATACCTTTGCGGCGGGCATAGTCTTCGACCTGGTCGCGTTCGATGCGACCGACGGCGAAGTAGGCTGACTCTGGGTGGGCGAGGTAGAGGCCGGAGACGGAGGCGGCGGGGGTCATGGCGCAGCTGGTGGTCAGTTCCATGCCGATGCGGCCCGCGTCGAGCAGCTTGAACAGGGTGTTCTTTTCGGTGTGGTCCGGCTGGCAGGGATAGCCGGGGGCGGGGCGAATGCCGGAATAGGTCTCTTTGATGAGGTCCTCGTTCGAAAGCGCCTCATCTGAGGCATAGCCCCATAGCTCCTTGCGGACGCGTTCGTGCATATATTCGGCCATGGCTTCGGCGAACCGGTCGGCGAGCGCCTTGACCATGATGGCTTGATAATCGTCGCCCTTGGCCTCGAACTCTGTCGCGATCTGTTCAGCCTCGGGGCCCGCAGTGACAGCGAAGCCGCCAATGTGATCGTTTTGATCCGAGACAAAATCGGAGAGCGCGAAATTGGCTTTGGTATTGTCCTTGACCATTTGCTGGCGCAGCGTGTGGAAGACCTCCCCGCTGTCCAATTGAATATCATCGCCCCTGCGGGTGGCGGGCCAGAAGCCGATGACGCCTTTTGGCTTGAACCAGTCCTGGCCGAGGATTTGTTGCATCATGACTTCCGTATCGCGCCAGAGGTCGCGGGCGGCCTCGCCGACAATCTCGTCCTCGAGGATTTGCGGGTAGCGCCCGGCGAGATCCCAGCTGGCGAAATAGGGCGTCCAGTCGATGTATTTGGCGAGGACGGAGAGGTCGAACTCCTCAAAGACTTTCGTGCCGGTGAACGTTGGGGCAGGGGGAGTCGGGGCCTCCAGCTTGTGGGCCAGCTCGCGCGCTTTCTTGATGGGATGGCGCTTCTTTGGCGGGCCGCCAGCGCGGCTGTCGCGCATGCGTTGATACTTGGCCTGGGTGGTCTCAACGAAGAGCGGGCGCTCATCGTCTGAGAGCAGGCTTGAGACGACGCCGACGGCGCGGCTGGCGTCGGTGACGTGCACGGTCGGGCCGTTTTTGCGGGTCGGGTCAATCTTGACGGCGGTATGCGCGGGTGAGGTGGTCGCGCCGCCGATCAGCAGCGGTTGGGTCATGCCGGTGCGCTGCATCTCGCGGGCGACATAGACCATTTCGTCGAGGGAAGGCGTGATGAGGCCGGAGAGGCCGATAATGTCGACTTGTTCTTCCTTGGCCTTGGCGAGGATGTCCTCGCACGGCACCATGACGCCCATATCGACAATCTCGTAGCCGTTACAGGCGAGCACCACGCCGACAATATTCTTGCCGATATCATGCACGTCGCCTTTGACGGTCGCCATCAGCACTTTGCCATTTGTGACATCGACCGTGCCAAGCTCGACTTTTTCGGCTTCCATGAAGGGGTCGAGATAGGCGACGGCGGCTTTCATCACGCGGGCGGATTTCACCACTTGCGGCAGGAACATCTTGCCGGAGCCGAACAGGTCGCCGACGACATTCATGCCGTCCATCAGCGGGCCTTCGATGACGTGCAGCGGGCGGGCAGCGTTGGCGCGAGCTTCCTCGGTATCGGTTTCGATAAACTCGGTAATGCCGTTGACGAGGGCGTGTTCGAGCCGCTTCTCGACCGGGCCTTCGCGCCAGGACATGTCTTTTTCCGCCGTCTTGCCCTTCTGTCCACGGAACTGTTCGGCATAGTCGACGAGGGCTTCGGTGGCGTCTTCGTTTCGGTTCAGAATGACGTCTTCGACCAGGTCGCGCAGTTTCGGTTCGATCTCGTCATAGATGTCGAGCTGGCCGGCATTCACGATGCCCATGTCCATCCCCGCCGGGATGGCATGATAGAGGAAGACCGAATGCATGGCCCGGCGCACCGGTTCATTGCCGCGGAAAGAGAAGCTGACATTGGAGAGCCCGCCGGAGATGTGGCAGCCAGGACAGGTCTCGCGGATGGTTTTTGTGGCTTCGATGAAGTCGACGGCGTAATTATTATGCTCTTCGATACCGGTCGCGACGGCGAAAATGTTCGGGTCGAAGATTACGTCTTCGGGCGGAAAGCCTACTTCTTCGGTCAGGATCTTAAATGCGCGTTGGCAGATTTCGATCTTGCGCGGGGCGGTGTCGGCCTGGCCGACCTCATCAAACGCCATGACCACGACGGCGGCGCCATAGGAGAGGCATTTGCTGGCCTGCTCGCGGAACTGGTCCTCGCCTTCCTTCATGGAGATCGAGTTGACGACCGCCTTGCCCTGCACGCATTTGAGACCGGCCTCGATCACCTCCCATTTGGAGCTGTCTATCATCACCGGTACGCGGGCAATATCGGGCTCGGCGGCGATCAGGTTGAGGAAAGTGGTCATCGCGACCGCGCCGTCCAGCATGCCCTCATCCATGTTGACGTCGATGATCTGCGCGCCGTTTTCGACCTGTTGGCGCGCGACCTCTACGGCGGTGGCATAGTCGCCCGCGGTGATCAGTTTGCGGAACCGGGCGCTGCCGGTCACATTGGTGCGTTCGCCAATATTGACGAAAGTCTGGGAGGCTGTGGTCATTTATGTGTTTTCTATTCGTCTAAAATTGTCTCGAAGCCGCCGAGGATCATGCGTTTGGTGTCGAAAATCGTGAACTCCTCCTGGCCCTCAAAGAAGGGGTCTTTGACGAGGGCTTCCATGCCTGTGTCGCGGACCTCTTTGGAAGGCCAGATGATCCAGGAGAACATGACATTCTCGTCGTCCTTGAGCTGCACAGCGCGCGGGAAAGAGGTCTGTTCGCCGACAGGCGTATCGACGCCCCAGTTTTCAACCAGGCGCAAGGCACCATACTTCTTGAAGATGGGCACACATTCGCGAGCGTGTTCCAAGTAGCGATCAAAGTTCTGTTTCGGCACCGCGATGACGAAGCCGTCAACATAAGTCATGTGTTGCCCTCCTCAGGTTGAGCACCTGCTACTCGTTTAAAATCGTCTCAAACTCGCCCAAAATCATACGCTTCCCGTCGAACGGCATTTCGGCTCCGCCGCTGAAAATCGGGTCCTCCATCAGCTGCTCATAGCCTTTGTCACGCACGTCTTTCGAGGGCCAGATATTGATCGCCATAACCACGGTTTCGCCCTCTTTCAGGGCGACCGCTTTTGGAAAGGACGTGACTTCTCCTTCAGGAATTTCGGCGCCCCAGAATTCCATGACCTTTAGCGCACCATATTTCTTGAAGGCTTCTGACATGGATTTTGCGAGGGCGATATATTCGCCCTTTCTGGCGATGGGGACCGGGAGAACAAAGCCGTCTATATAGGTCATTTTAGTGGCTCCTTATACCTGATAGCCCGTCAATGCTTGTGGCGTTTTTGGTGCGGTATTTCTCAGCCCATTGATCTGCGGTGACGTTTGGATTGTCGGCATAGCGTTTGAGCTGGTCGCGCTCGCCCTTGAAGTCATAGAAAGGCACGCCCCAGCCGCAGCTGTCCTGAATGCGGGTCAGCTTGATCGTGAAGATGGCGCGGGCTTTGTCAAAGTCCGGAAACTTGGCGAGAAGATCGGCAAAGCCCGGCTCGTCCCACTGCGTGGCTTTGCCTGTCCCGTAGAGACGCAGAATGACCGGCGCGCCTTCGAATGCGCAGAACATGATCGTGATACGGCCGTTTTCGTCTGTGTGCGCCTGGGTTTCGATGCCGGAGCCGCCTGTATCGAGATATGCGACGGTCAGCGGGTCGAGCACTTTAAACGCGTCATAGCCTTTCGGGCTGAGATTGACGTGACCCTCGGCGCTGAGCGGGGCGGTGGCGACAAAGAACAGTTTCTGCGCTTCAATGAAGGCGGTCAGCTTGTCGTCGAGTTGGTCGTAAGTCTTACCCATGTTTGCGTGCCCTCCCGGCGTCTAGTGGCCAATTACCGTCTTGGCGCTCTGTAAATCCGTCAACGGGTTGGTTGTACCAGTAAATCCACGCTTTTTCGCCGGTTTCTTTTCCGGCGTCGTCGAGCAGGGGAACTTTGACCCGTCGATAGAGCGAATTTTCCGGGTCGCCGGGGATGACATCTTCGAACTGGTCGAGGGCCAGTGCCAGGCGTTCATGATCGAGGCGGTATGCAACCCCGTGGCAGAGCGTGTCGCCGTCCACGACACCGGGAAAACCGCCGAGGTCGTACATCGTGCCTTTGAAGCGGCAGGGGCCGAGGAATTCGCCTGCGGCGTCCCGGTCAATATGCGCGGGCATGCCGCTCGCGCCTTGCTTGAGCAGACCGTAAAAAACGAACAGATCGCCGGAGGAGACGGGGCCGTCGCGCAAAATTAGCTCGCCAGCTCAAACGGTTCGAGGCCGGAGAGGCGCATGGCGCGGTCTTCGGTGATGGGCGCGCGCGGTTTGACGCCTTTAACGGCTTTGGCAATCGCTGAAATATGCTCGGGCGTGGTGCCGCAGCAGCCGCCGAGAATGTTGACCAGGCCATCCTTTGCCCAGGCGCCGACATGGCCGGAGGTTTCGTTCGGTTCTTCATCATACTGGCCCATCTCGTTTGGCAGTCCGGCATTGGGATAAGCTGCAACCAGCGTGTCAGCGACCCTGGAAATTGCTGCAATGTGCGGGCGCATCAGATCCGCGCCAAGCGCGCAGTTAAACCCGATGGCAAACGGTTTGGCGTGGCGCACACTATGCCAGAAGGCCTCGACCGTCTGACCCGACAGGGTGCGGCCAGAGCGGTCCGTAATGGTTCCCGAAATCCAGATCGGCAGGTGTTCCATACCTTCAGCTTCAAGGTCCATGATCGCCTTGATCGCGGCCTTGCAGTTCAGCGTGTCGGTGATCGTTTCGATCAGATAGAGGTGCACACCGCCCTCATTCAGGGCTTTGATCTGTTCGCGATAGGCCTGATAGACCTGATCAAAGACAACCTCGCGGGCGCCCGGATCGTTCACGTCAGAGCTCATCGAAAGCATCTTGTTAAGCGGGCCGATGGAGCCCGCCACAAAACGCGGCTTGTGGGGTTCTTTTTCCGTCCAGCGGTCCGCCGCCTCGCGACCGAGCCGCGCGCCTTCATAATTGATGTCGATGACACTTTGCAGATCGAGATTGTAGTCATCCTGCGCAATGGTCGTAGCCGAGAAGGTGTTGGTCTCTGAAATGTCCGCGCCCGCGCCATAATAGGCGTCGTGCAGCTCGGTGACGCGTTCGGGCCGGGTGAGGCAGAGAATGTCGTTGTTGCCCTTCATCTGTCCGGGATAGGTCGCTTCGTCGAAACGGTCGCCGCGAAAGTCAGCTTCCTCAAGGCCCATGCGCTGGAACATCACGCCCCAGGACCCGTCAAAGATGAGGATGCGCTCTTGTGCGGCGGCTTTCAGAGCGGCGATACGGTCTTGGCGGTTGGTCATGCGACTTGTGCCTTTGGTTTGAGGCCGAGCATGCGGCAGGTGGAGAGGGCGAGGCCGGCTTTGTTGAGGGTGTAGAAGTGGAAATCCTCGACGCCCTGGTCCGCCAGCTTGTGACAGAGCTCGACTGCGACATTGGCGGTGATAAGATCGCGGGTTTCAGGGTCGTCTTCTGTGCCGTCATAAAGCTCATGCAGCCAGCCGGGAATGCTTGCCTCAACGACTTTTGCCATCCGGCAGAGGCCTTTGAAGTTTGGCTGTAGCATGATGCCGGGGACGATGGGCATTGTGACGCCACCCGAGCGGGCGCGCTCGAGAAAAGAGAGATAGACGTCTGGCTCAAAGAAGAATTGCGTAATCGCGCGATCTGCGCCCGCATCCTGTTTGGCTTTCAGGAAGGCGATGTCCTGATCCCAGCCGCGGCTGTCGGGATGTTTTTCCGGGTAGCACGAGACGCTGATCTCAAACCTGGCGCCCGGGGCGATATCATAATCACGGATGCCCTGTACGAGGTCTACACTGTCGCGAAAGCCGCCTGGATGCTGTTCGAATTTTTCCCCCATACCTGCAGGCGGATCCCCGCGCAGGGCCACAAGATGGCGTACACCCGCGTTCCAGAATTCGGTCGCGACTTGCAGGACTTCTTCTTTCGTCGCTGAGACGCAGGTCAGGTGGGCCGCCGCCGAGAGGGGGGTGTCCTGTGCGATCTTGGCGACGGTGGCCTGTGTCCGGTCTCGGGTCGAGCCGCCCGCTCCGTAAGTGACGGACACGAAGTTTGGTGCCATTGGGGTCAGCCGGGCGACGCTTTCCCAGAGTTTGGCTTCCATCTTGTCGGATTTCGGCGGGAAGAACTCGAACGAGACGTTTGGCGCGGATTGGCGCTGACGGCTGGCGACGGATAGGGCGCTCATGCGGCGACCTCCTGTTTCTGTTTCGGACGCGCAGCGCTCCAGATCAGGACGCTGAGGCCCTGGTCCAGAGAGTCTGGCGGATCAAATCGGCGCGGCGGGGCGAGCGACAGGTTTGCTGCGTCGGCCCACTCCTGCATGTCTTCCAGGCGAAGTCCAAGCCGGCGATGACCATGCTGTTCTTGCAGGAAAGCGAGATCATGCGGTGCGAAATCAACAATCAGTAATTGTCCACCCGGGCGCAGGATACGGGCGGCCTCTGCGATCACAGCCGCCGGATCTTCGATATAGTGGAGAACCTGATGAATGATCACCAGTTCGGCGCTATCCGTTTCAAACGGAGTGGCCGCCACATCGCCCTGGCGTACGCGCGCATTGGTGACCCCGGCCTTGGCGAGATTGGCGCGGGCCACTGTTAGCATCTGATGCGACAGGTCGAGCCCTTCGGCTTCAGCGGCGCGCGGCGCA
Source organism: Henriciella sp. (assembly GCA_030066975.1). Classification (GTDB taxonomy): domain Bacteria; phylum Pseudomonadota; class Alphaproteobacteria; order Caulobacterales; family Hyphomonadaceae; genus Henriciella. Next base: position 80,992 of record JASJAO010000010.1, read on the forward strand.
AACAGGGCCAGCATACGACCCGTTCCTGTCCCAAGATCGACGACGCGGTGCAGCGGACCGGGTTGGGCGACTTCAAGCAAGGCCTTCTCAATCGCTTCGTTCGGGAAGTGCAGCGCGCGGATCCGATCCCAATCGTCAGCAACGGCTTCGAAATAGGCGTTGGCGGTGGATAGACGCTGTTGTCGAATATCGTTGAGGGCGGTGCGATCTGCCGCAAAAGCAGCCTTGCCCAGATCAATTTCGGCAAACAGCGTGTCCAGCAAGCGGCGCGGCCAGCCTTTACTGGTCGCGCGATAATAGACCCAGGAGCCTTCGGGCAGGCGCTCCACCAGCCCGGCCGTGGTCAGGGTCTTGAGGTGGTGGGACAGACGCGGCTGGCTCTGCTTCAGGATCTGGACCAATTCGCCGACGGCGAGATCGCCTTGCCGCAAGAGCGCAAGCAACCGCAGCCGGGTCGGTTCACCGGCTGCTTTCAATGCGTCCACAAGCGTCTCAGGATCGATCTTCATGAAATCATATAAACGATCATTTATATGATTTGCAAGGCGCATTCATGGAAAATCCAGGGTCAATCTGCCCGTCAGATATGTGGTGAGGTGGTCATAATTGGCGTTTACCATGTGATCAGATGGTCACACATCCCTATTATAACTGTTGTTCACAATAGGTTGAGTTGAAATGTGAGCGCCCCGAATACATATCCGGCATCGATAAAGGATGGACGAAAACTCATGCGAATGGCTTTCGCAGCTCTGGGGGCTGCTCTGACGATCACAGGCTGCGCCTCAACCACAGCTGCTGAAGGGGACACAGTGTACGACCCGTTTGAAGGGTTTAATCGCAGTGTTTATGGCTTCAATGAGAACGTAGACAAGGCCGTGCTGCGCCCGGTTGCGATGGGTTATCGGTCTGTTACCAATGAGCCTGTGCGCAACGGCGTGTCCAATTTTCTGACTAATCTCAACCAGCCGGTGGTGTTCTCGAACGCAGTATTGCAGGGCAAACCGTATATGGCGCTGGACACACTGGGCCGGTTTCTGGTCAACACCACGTTCGGGATTGGTGGCATATTTGATCCTGCCACGGCGGCGGGTGTACCTGAACATCGCGAGGATTTCGGGCAGACACTCGGCACCTGGGGTGTCGGTGAGGGGGCCTATCTGATGCTGCCACTCCTTGGGCCAAGCAATGTGAGAGATCTCGCTGGCACGGGTGTTGACGCGGCGCTCGATCCCCTGAACTGGGCGACATTTGAAGGCGATACGGAGTTTCGGATTGGTACCGGCGCAACAGGCGCGGTCGCGGCGCGGGAACGGTTGGATGACCAGATCACGCAGCTGCGTGAGCAACCCGAACCCTACACTTTCCTGCGCCGAAACTATTCGCAAACCCGACAGGCGGCGATCCGGGATGGTAAAGAAGTTGAAGACCCGTTCGCAAATTTGCCTGATTTTGAGGATTATGATTTCGGCGATGAGTTGCAAGAAGAGTGAAAACAGGACGTATGATCATGTTTCGTAGTTTACTAATCTCAGCGGTGGTGGCCGCGATGGCGGTTCCGGCGGCACTGGCCGACACCAAAACGGAAGAATATGTGCGTGCGAACGCCAATGACGTCTTGGACGCGCTGAACAGTCCGGAGCTGGATGCCGAGGGCCGACGCGCGGCGTTCCAGACCTATATGGATCAGTTCGCAAATATCGACACTGTGTCGAAATTCGTCATCGGCAAATATGCCAAACGCTTTTCGCCGGAAGACCTGGAGCGGTATCAGGCCGCGTTCCGGGTCTATGCGCTGGCCGTGTATGAGTTCTATTTTAACGAGTTCAAGGGCCGCGAAGTGGCGGTGACCGGATCGCAGGATCGAACTGCACGGGATTCAATCGTTGATACGCGGATCACCAGCGAGAATGGTCGCGAAATGGACGTGCGCTGGCGCGTGCTCAACCGCGGTGACCGGTATCAGGTCGTCGACGTCGCTCTGGAAGATGAGGGCAATCTGATCTGGCTGGCGATCGAGCAGCGTGCTCAGTTCCTCGCCATTCTGGACCAGTCGAACGGCTCGGCGGACACCTTGATCAACAAGATCGAGGATATGACCGCCGATATTGTGGCTCAGCGTGAGGAATAGGTGAGCCTTTCCTTTTGAATTTCGGGGCCCTGCGGGGCCCCTTTTTTGTGGCCGGGACAGATTTTTCCGGCGCGCCCCTCGCCAAGCAACACCGCCCACGTATCTACTGACTGTGAAACGCAGACCTCGTGTCGCGCCACCTTGACAAGGATCCATTCATCGTGACCGAACGAACCGATATCAATCATACGTTTTCAGCTGAGGATCTAGAGCAACTCAAAGCCTATGGGACGATTGAATCTCATGACCGGGGCGCCCTGATCCAGGCAGAAGGAACGGTTGGCGCCGATTGTATCATCACGTTGAGTGGTCACACCGATATTATCGTTCGGGTGGGTGAAGAAGATCGCAGGGTCGGTTGGATGGAGGCCGGACAGTTTGCTGGGGATGTGTCGATCCTGACCGGGCAGCGCTCGCTCGCCACCGTCTATATGGGCGACCCCGGCGACATTTTGCGGATTCCGCGCGAACGTTTTGAGCGTTTACTGGTCGAGAACTCTTACTTCTCCGATATATTTGTGCGGGTTTTGTCAGCGCGGCGTCAATTCGGGATCGAAACCGACAATCGCTCGATTATTGTCATTGGACCCAAAGCCGACCGTACCACCTATGCGATCCGAGATCAGCTCTCCACCCATCATATGCCGTATCGCTGGCTTGATTCAGACGATGACGACCTTGCCAAGCGACTGCTGGACGGCAAGGCAATTGAGACGGCTGAGTGGCCGGTCGTGCTTTTGGGCGGCGCGGATGTTCTGATTGCGCCGAGCCCCTCCAAACTGGCGGCTGAACTGGGCCTGGATCTGTTGCCAGATGGCGCGGCGGCGGATGTCATCGTCGTCGGCGCGGGCCCGGGCGGACTGGCGGCGTCTGTCTATGCAGCCTCAGAAGGATTGAGCGTTCTCACACTCGACTCGCAGGCGCCCGGCGGTCAGGCAGGTACGTCTTCAAAGATTGAGAATTATCTTGGATTTCCATTGGGGGTGTCAGGCAATGAACTCGCTGCGCGCGCTGTGGTCCAGGCGCAAAAATTTGGGACGCGGATCGCATCGCCTGTATCGGCGGCGAAGCTTGAGCGCTCACCGCAAGGATTTTGCGTCACTCTGGACGACAATCGCAAAGTGGAAGGACGGGCTGTGGTGCTCGCCTCCGGGGCGCGGTATCGCCGGTTACCGATTGAGGGTATTGAGGACTTTGAAGGCCGCGGCATCTATTATGGGGCAACGCCTTTGGAAGCCCAGCTCTGCGGCGGCATGGAGGTGACACTGGTCGGGGCAGGCAACTCAGCCGGTCAGGGGGCGGTCTATCTGGCGAGCGTCGCTAAGCGCGTAAATGTCGTTTACCGCCGCGATGATATTCGCGACACGATGTCTGAATACCTTGTCCGTCGTCTGGAAGAAGCGCCCAACATTCATCTGTTTCCAGCCTCTGAAGTGGTGGAGCTTAAGGGGGCTGAAACCCGCAATGGCAGCCCCCATTTGAGTGAGATCACCCTGCTCAACCGGGCGACAGGAGAGACCTCGCAATGCGACTCGCCGTTCCTGTTCCTGTTTTTGGGAGCGGCGCCGTGTTCAAACTGGTTACCGGCAGACATTGCCACCGATCCACGCGGGTTTGTGCTGACCGGGCGTGATATTTCTGACGATGAGCTGAGTGTGGCGAACTGGGATCGCAAACGCGCGCCAACCCGGTTTGAAACGAGTTGGCCGGGCGTTTACGCTGTCGGCGACATCCGGTCGGGGTCTGTCAAACGCGTCGCGTCGTCGGTGGGTGAGGGCTCTGTCGTGGTCAGCGATGTACACAAGGTTCTGGCTGAGCAGGGCGAGTGATCACCATGTATCGACATTCTTGCGGCCCTTGTCGGTACGCACGGGTTTGGGCGGCAGCGATTTCAGCGCGGCCATGATCCGCTGACGTGTATCGGCGGGGTCAATGACGTCGTCGAGCTCAAAATGAGAGGCCATATTCACCGCCTTGCCGCGCTCATAGCTGCGCGCGACCATCTCTTCATAAGTCTTTTGGCGTTCATCCGGATCTTTGATTGCCTCCAATTCCTTACGGAAACCGAGCTTTACTGCGCCTTCGAGGCCCATGCCGCCAAACTCTCCGGTTGGCCAGGTGACGATCATCAGCGGGGCGCGGAAACTGCCGCCCGCCATGGCCTGCGCGCCAAGCCCATAGCCTTTGCGGATCACCACGCTGATCAGAGGCGTGTCGATATTGGCCCCGACCACCATCATGCGCGAGGCATGTCGCACAAGCGCGGTTTTCTCAATTTCGGGCCCGACCATGATGCCGGGGCAATCAATCAGCGTCAGGACCGGAATGTCGAACGCATCGCAAAGCTGAAGGAAACGGGCGCCTTTGTCCGCCCCGGGCGAGTCGATGGCGCCGCCAAGATGGCTTGGATTGTTGGCGATGACCCCGACGGGCCGTCCTTCAACCCGGATAAAGCTGGTAATGATGCCGGGGCTCCAGCCAGCACGCAGCTCCAGCACAGAGCCGATATCCGCGATGCCTTCGATCACTTTGCGCATGTCGTACCAGCGCAACCGGTTTTCAGGCACGACAAAACGAAGTTCGCGTGCGTCAGGGGCCTCCCATGTGTCGATGGGGCCCTGGAAATAGGAGAGGTAGCGTTTCGCCGCGGCGACAGCTTCAGCTTCATCTTTGACCGCAATATCGACGACGCCATTCTCAACCTGAACCTGGATTGGGCCGACCTCTTCGGGTTTGAACACGCCGAGCCCGCCGCCTTCAATCATGGCCGGGCCGCCAATGCCGATATTTGAGCTTTCGGTCGCGATGATCACATCACAGCAGCCGAGCAGAACCGCATTGCCAGCAAAGCAGCGCCCGTTGACGATACCAATGGTTGGGACAAGGCCGGAAAGCTGCGCAAAATAGTTGAAGGCAAGGCAATCGAGCCCGCCAACGCCGGTGACATCTGTATCGCCGGGTCGCCCGCCGCCACCCTCTGTAAACACAATGGTGGGCAGACGCTGATGCCTGGCGATCTCAAACATCCGGTCTTTTTTGTAGTGATTGAGGGCGCCCTGCGTCCCGGCGAGCACCATATAGTCATAGGTCATCGCCATGACGCGGGATTTCTCTTCCGGGAACTGGTCGCCATTGACATGACCGAGGCCGCAGACCATGCCGTCGCCGGTCGTGTTGGCGATCAGATCGTCCATGCTGCGGCGCTTGCGTTGGGCAGCGAGCACGGTCGCGCCATACTCCACGAAACTGTCATCGTCGCAAAGGTCGGCAATGTTTTCCCGCGCCGTGCGATGACCGCGGCCTTTGCGTTTGGCCACCGCATCTGGCCGGTTTTCGTCATGTCCGGCCGCGATCCGGTCGAGGGCTTCCTGCAGATCGGGCCGGATGTGATCGAGATCGATGGTTTGTGTGGTCTGGGCGTCGCCCGCCTCCACGTCCTGCGGCGACAGGCTCAGCAAGCGGTGGCCTTCGAAGACCGTTTCGCCCGGTGTGACATCAATCGCGTGGACGAGCCCACTCGCATCGGCGCGGATTTCGTGTTCCATCTTCATCGCTTCCATGATGGCGATGATAGAACCCGAAGAGACGGCCTCACCGGGCGCGACGCTGAGGCTGACAATCGTCCCCTGCATCGGCGCGTTAACCGCATGCAAGCCCGCAGGCAGGGGGGACTGCGCAATCGCGCCGGGGTGAGTTTCGTCTGTGTTGAGCACGGCCAGTGGATCAGCGCGCGTTGCCTGATTGGCTGCCACTGAAAGCGCCTCGGCGTGCTCATCAATGTAGCGGGTATGGACTTTGTAGGCCTGAACATCGTCCACCGCGATCAGTGCCCGGTGCATAGGGATAGTTGAGGGCGCGCCCTCCAGATCAAAGGCCGCGAGTGCGAGATCCAGCCGCTTCAACGCGTCCGGGAATGCTCCTCCCGGTACATGCGCGATGAGCTTGGCAAGCAGGGAATCGAAGGCTGGATTGGTCTGATAGCCTGCATAGCCATAATGGTCGACGCGAATGCCGGGGCCACTGGGCGGTTGATACTGCACGAGCGTGCCGCCACCGGGCCGGATCGTGCCGTCTGCGTTCAAGGTTTCAAGATTGATCCGGGCCTGAATGGCAAACCCGTTCGGTTCGGGGATGTCGGCTTGGCGGAGGCCGATCTCTTCAAGCGTCTGACCGCCTGCAATGGCGAGCTGGGCCCGGACCAGATCGATACCAAGTATGGCTTCGGTGACGGTGTGTTCAACTTGCAGACGAGCATTGGCTTCGATGAAATAGAAGCTCTGATCGAGGGGGTCGATCAGGAATTCAAACGTGCCAACACCACGATAGCGAACATGGGCCGCCAGTTTCAGCGCAGCCTCACACAGCGTATCTCGCACGCTGGGGCAGAGATTGGGGCTGGGTGCAATTTCGAGGATTTTCTGATGGCGGCGTTGCAGCGTGCAATCACGGTCCCAAAGATGGCTGATCGCGCCGGTGCCGTCGCCAATCACCTGAATCTCGACGTGCCGGGCCTTGGGCAGGTAGCGCTCGGCATAGAGACTGCTATCCCCGAAGGCCGCTTTTGCTTCTGACGCGGCCCGTTCGAAAGCGTCGGGCAGGTCTTTTGGGCTTTGCACCACGCGCACGCCGCGTCCGCCGCCGCCCGCCACGGCTTTCAGCATCAGATGCTGGCCTTTTGGCAGGGCCGTGAACGCGGCTTCCGCCTCGCTGAGCGAGACCGCACGCGCTCCAGATGACAGCGTCGGGACGTCCAGATCCTGAGCACATTGCAGCGCGCGGGTCTTGTCCCCGAACAAAGCGAGCGTTTCCGGTTTTGGGCCGACAAAGATCAGACCTGCCGCCTCGACCGCTTCGGCAAAGGCGGTATTTTCGCTGAGAAAGCCATAACCCGGGTGAACCGCATCGGCCCCGGCGGATTGGGCAACGGCGACGATTTGCGCGATGTCCAGATAGGCGCTTGGCCCGCGGCCTGTCAGAGCGATGACGTCATCCATTCGGCGGGTGTGCAGCGACGTCGCATCGTCTTCCGATCGCAATCCGAGGGTCTCTAGCCCGGCTTCGGCGGCTGACCGGGCAAGTCGGATGGCAATCTCACCGCGATTGGCGATGAGCAAACGTTTCATGGGGCACTCCCGAACCTGTCTTCGGGAGTGTTCTAACGCGCCGATATCAATGTGCCAGCAATGCCGCTGCGGAAGCGGCCATCAGGTCAGCTCGGCGTGACATCGCCCCAAACGATGAAATGTGGATTGTCATAGCCGCGCTCGGTCTTGCCGTAGAGCAGGGGATCATTGTCCACCGTGGTGACGCGCGCGCCTGCCGCCTCCGCCACGGCTTGCCCAGCCGCGGTGTCCCACTCCATGGTGCGCCCGTGACGAGGGTAGAGATCCGCCTCACCGGCGGCGATCAGGCAGAATTTGAGCGATGATCCCGCCGAGATGATCTCGGCGATGTTCTGGGTTTCCAGAAAGGCATTGGTTTCTTCCGAGCGATGCGATTTGGAGGCGATGGCGGTCAGGCCAGCCTCTGGCGCACCGCGGATTTTCATCGGCTTACGGGCCTCAGACGCCGGTACTTCAGCGCCCGGCTCGGCTTCCGCTTGCCAGGCGGTGAAGCGATCTTCGGCGACGAACAGGCGGTTCAGCGCGGGCGCATAGACCACGCCCATGACCGGAACACCATGCTCGATAATGCCAATATTGACAGTGAACTCGCCGCGTTTGTTGATAAACTCTTTGGTGCCGTCGAGTGGATCAACCAAAGCGAACCGGCCTTCATGTTCGGGGATGTCACCGGCGGCCGCTGCCTCTTCAGCTACGATAGCGAGGTCTGGGTCGGCCTGTTTCAGCGCGGCCAGAATGAGTGTTTCGGCCTTCTGATCAGCTTCTGTGACGGGCGAGCTGTCATCCTTGCGGTCGACATCGAAGTCCGTCGCATAGACCTCCATAATCAGCGCCCCGGCATCCAGTGCGATGCGGACCAGCGTTTCGGCGTTCAAACTCATAGGGAAGCTCCGTTGGCATTCAGGAGGATTGTAGATCGCGGCGGACTTGTCACAGCTTGGGCGGGAATGGCAAGCGGAGAGTTGAGATCTGTGCAAGAGAAAGTTGAATTGATAGATAGTAATAACGCTCAATCACATTTGGCTTCGATTCAGTCTGGAATCCGTCAGCGCTCTCCAGCTTCGGTAGGGAGAGTGGTGTCTAAACTCGCGTTGTCGGGGAGCAGTCGTCTTGATCAGCTGCTCAGTGTGATGGTAAGATCAACTTGGGTCAGTTCGGAGCGAAGTAGCAATTGCCATTTGCAGAGCGAGCGTACGATGCTAGCCAGGGGCCTTGGGCAAGAATTGTCGTTGTCGCCTTTCGTAGCGGCGAACATCTCCAAAGCTGTATTGATGCTCTGGCGCAGCAAACTATGCCCTGTTTCGAGGTGGTGATTGTTGACAACGCGTGTCCAGATCGGTCCACAGATTCGGTGCAATTACCCGATCCTCGCTTCAATATTCATGTCTCGAGAACGAATCGCGGCTTCTCGGGTGGTTCGAATCTCGGTGCGTCGGGAGCAGAGACAGAATGGTTGGTGACCTTGAATCCAGATGCTGCTCCCTGCCCGACCTGGCTCGCCGAGCTTAAGGAAGCAAGTTTGCGATCACCAGATTTCGATGTCTTGAGTTCAACGTTGATCCAGTCTGAAAATACTGAACTTCTCGACGGTTTTGGCGATGTAATGTCAATTTACGGCATGGCTTGGCGCGGTGGCTATGGACAACGTTTGGCGGAGTTACCAACGACTGATCAACCGGTATTTGGTGCCTGCGGAGCCGCTGCCTGTTATCGGCGTCGGAAGTTCGAAGAAATCGGTGGTTTCGATGAGAGCTTTTTTTGCTATCTTGAAGATATTGATTTGGCGTTTCGCTTTCAATCTGCAGGCCTGAAATGTTTGCAAGTGAGGCAAGCTCTGGTTCGGCATCATGGCAGTGCTTCAAGCTCTGGAGATACTTGGTTTCCACTGTTTCAGACTTACAAAAACAGTCTTCGTCTGATTTTGCGGAACGCACCTGGTCCAATTCTGCCCGTAATGTTGTTGAGCTTTGTTTTGGCACAGGCCTACATAAACCTTCGAAACGTTCATAAACCGGAATCGCGTATTCGAGTTTCGGGTTTGCTCTCGAGTTTCAAAACTATCCCAAGTGCAATTACATCTCGCAAAGACGCTCGAGCTAATTCCAAGCGAGGGACTATTGCGATGCTGAAGTGCTTTGCTTCATCTCCGCTCGCACTGCGAAACCAGAAAATTTTCACGATAAAGGGTCATTTTTAGCTGAAGCGGTGGCTTTCTGAGTTGTCGGATAGCGATCCATTTTTGGCGACGTAAAACTGCTTTGAACTTCAAAGAATGCTTTGCAAATCGAACTAAGAAAGCCTGCTCTTGAGTTCGCTGAAGCTGACCTGCTCCCCCTTTGACCCAGCCCCGTAATCCGGGCCGTTTATTTGGAGAGTCTGTTCGCCTTTCTTTCTGGTTCGGGCATGGGCACTGAGGCCCGGTGAGTGGAGCTCCCACCAAGCTCAGGCGAGCCGGGCCGGTGGGTGCGGTAGT
>JASJAO010000011.1 GCA_030066975.1 Henriciella sp.
ATGCCCGAACCAGAAAGAAAGGCGAACAGACTCTCCAAATAAACGGCCCGGATTACGGGGCTGGGTCACTCTTCATAGTCTTTGATTTTGCGTGACACGATCGCCTCCATGGTTTGGGTTGGGTTCAGTGCTGTTTCTTCGTTGGAGTGTCAAGAATGGCCGGGGGCGGACCAAACCCCACTTGCAGCATTACCGAGAGATACGTTCTTTTATCGGATTGGAACATCGAGCAATTCACAACTGCAGCATTTCTCGGTGATCGTTCAGGAATTGAGCGCAGGTAGTACTGTCTCCACCGACCCATGGCTTCCCAACAAAATGTGATCCGGCACCGGTACTCAGCCCGTTTCGATAAAGCGATGTGGATATGCGATTCTGAATTGCTTCAGTGTTTGCCAACGAGACCCCATAATTTGTAAGGAACACTCGTTTGCGTATTCGGTGTTGTCCGGATTGTGGGTTTTGAAACACTAGTTCCATATTCTGGTTGTGAAAGCCGAAGCCCAAAAAAACGACACTTGAGGATTGAGCAGCAAGCTCGGCCATCTCGGAGGTTACTTTTGTGTCGGAAACTTGCTCTCCATAAGTTATTATGCGTTCTGCGAGACCCGGTAACTTTTCGTGATGGGGCACCTTACCAAATGAGTGTTTATGCTCGTGCGACATACTCGGCAGGCTGCCTAACCAACCATAGGGACGGATTACGCGGAGTTGTGTCACGAGTCTGGCTGCTTCAGCTTCGTCGATCGCGTAGAGTTGTTGAAGACGCAGTAGCAGAAACTGCTCCAAAGTGCGATCGTAATTGAAGCAAATCACCGCAACGTTTGAAAACAGCATATCAAGATTTGATTTTTTTATCCCGTTTGTGGATATTTCGAAGAAGGCTTGGTACCAAGTTTTCATTGCGTGAGGATCGTTAATCTCCCAAGGATAATGGTCTTCTTTTCGACCAAACAGACTAGAACGTCTTTCAGCTTGAATGAGTTCGTACGCTATTCCTAATTTTGCTACCTTTTGGATGGTCTGATCTTGATCATGGGTCTCCACAAAGTTGTCTATGGATCTGGCATGTCGGACTCCTTGCGCGATTTGCCGAGCAGCATTCGTGAATTCCTGTAGTTCTTCATGGTCCTTAGATAGGTTTTTTAGAGCCGCGAAAATTGCATTCTCGCCCTTCTCAAGCCGATTGAAGTCGCCAAACCAAAAGAAAAGAGAATGTGCCAGCTTTTCGGCCAACTCGCTGCCTAGCGGTAGGTTTGCCTCTTTACTGGCACCTGCGCCAACTATGATCAAAGTGTCTTCTTGAAACAATTTGCCCCCCTAATGCGCCTCGGCCCATGTTGTTCCGGCTTGGGCTTCGACCACCAGTGGCACCGATAGAGACAGCGCCGGGAGGGGGGCTTTTTCCATTGTGGTTTTGACCACGTCGATGAGAGTGCCTGCTTCGTCTTGCGGGCATTCGAAGATCAGTTCGTCGTGGACCTGGAGGAGCATTTTGGCGCTGAGGCCGGCTTTTTCCAGCGCGGGGGGCATCTGGATCATGGCGCGTTTGATGATGTCGGCAGCCGAGCCCTGGATTGGGGCGTTGATGGCCTGGCGTTCGGCGAAGCCGCGCTGGGGGCCTTTGGCTTTGATGCCTTTCAGATGCAGGACGCGGCCGAAAATGGTCTCGACGCGTTCATGCTCGCGGGCGAAGTCTTTGGTCTCGTCCATATAGGCTTTGATGCCGGGGAATTTCTTGAAATAAGCCTTGATATAGGCGCCGGCTTCCTCGCGCGGGATGGAGAGCTGGCGGGCGAGGCCGAAGGCGGAAATGCCGTAAATGATGCCGAAATTGATCGCCTTGGCGCGGCGCCGGATCATCGGGTCCATACCTTCGATCGGGGTGTCGAACATCTCGCTCGCGGTCATCGCGTGAATGTCGAGGCCCTGTTTGAAGGCGTCTTTCAGCGCGTCGATCCCGGCAATATGGGCGAGCAGGCGCAGCTCAATCTGGGAATAGTCGGCGCTGACGAGGACATGGCCGGGCTCGGCGATGAAGGCTTCGCGGATCTTGCGGCCTTCCTCTGTGCGGATCGGGATGTTTTGCAGGTTTGGATCATTGGAGGAGAGGCGGCCAGTCTGCGCGCCGGTCATGCCGTAATTGGTATGGACGCGGCCGGTTCGCGGGCTGATCTGACCCTGCAGCGTTTCAGTATAGGTCGAGCGGAGCTTGGACACGGTGCGCCAATTGACGATGGTGCGCGGGAGCTGGTGGCCCTCGGCGGCGAGATCTTCGAGAATGTCGGCCCCGGTTTGCCAGGCGCCGGTCTTGGTCTTCTTGCCGCCTTCGAGGCCCATTTCGTCGAACAGGATTTCGCCGAGTTGTTTTGGGCTGCCGAGATTAAACGCGCGGCCTGCGAGCTCATGGGCTTCGGCTTCATAGCGGGCCATGGATTGGGAGAAGTCGGCGCTGAGGCGAGACAAGTGATCGCGGTCGACTTTGATACCGTGCGCCTCCATGTCGGAGAGGACGTGGACGAGGGGGCGTTCCAGCGTCTCGTAGACGGTGGTGACGCGGGCCTTGTGCAGCCGTTTCTTGTTCTCGAGCCAGAGGCGGAGGGTGACGTCTGCATCCTCGGCGGCGTATTCGGTGGCTTTGTCGAGGGGGACCCGGTCAAAGGTGATCTGTTTCTTGCCGGTGCCGCAAACGTCTTTGAAGCTGAGGGGCGTGTGGTGAAAATAGCGCTCTGACAGCTCATCCATGCCGTGATTGTGCATGCCGGCATTCAGCGCGAAGCTGATCAGGATCGTGTCATCAATGGGCGCAAGGCGGATGCCATAGCGGCTGAGCACGGTGACATCGTATTTGAGGTTGTGGCCGATCTTCAGGACGGCATCATCCTCAAACAGGGGTTTGAGGGCCGCGAGGGCTTTCTCCATGTTGATCTGGCGCGGAGGATCCATGCCGAACATGTCGTCTGAGTTCGGGTCTGCGTTCGGGTCGATATGAGCGAGCGGGATGTAACAGGCCTCCCCAGGGGCAAGCGCGAGCGAAACCCCGACCAGGCCGCTTTCATGCGCGTCGAGGGCGTCGGTTTCGGTGTCGACGGCGACATGACCCTGCGCGGTGGCCCGGGCAATCCAGTCTTCGAGCGTGTCAAAGTCGCGAATGGTGACATAGGCGGAGCGGTCGATCTGAACCGGTTCGTCGGCGGTGGCCTCGTCGAGCGTGCCTTCCAGCTCGAACGTCTCGCGCACACGGCGGGTGATGGTACGGAACTCCATCTTTTCGAGGAAGTTCAGCAATGTGGCCGGGTCCGGGTCAGCGACGGCGAGGTCTTCCATCGGCACATCGATTGGCACGTCGTCTTTCAGGGTGACGAGATCGCGGGAGATGCGGATCTGATCGGCGAAATTGATCAGGGTCTCGCGGCGTTTGTTCTGTTTGATCTCTTCGGCGCGTTCCAGAAGCGTGTCGAGATCGCCATACTCATTGATCAGCAGGGCGGCGGTCTTGACGCCAATGCCCGGGGCGCCGGGGATATTGTCGACGCTGTCGCCGGCGAGCGCCTGAATGTCGATCACTTTGTCCGGGGCCACACCGAATTTTTCCATGACCTGATCGTGCGCGATGTCTTTATTCTTCATCGTGTCGAGCATGTGGATCTTGTCGGTGATCAGCTGCATCAGATCCTTGTCTGAGGAGACAATGGTGACGCGCGCGCCCTTGGCCTCGGCGAGGCGAGCATAGGTGGCGATCAGGTCGTCGGCCTCATAGCCTTCCATTTCGAGCGCGTGGGTGTGGAAGGCGATGGCAGCCTCGCGCACCAGAGGAAACTGCGGTCGCAGATCTTCCGGCGGTTCGGAGCGATTGGCCTTGTATTCGGGGAACATCTCATTGCGGAACGTGTAAGAGGACTTGTCGAACACGCAGGCGAAATGGGTGGGCCGGTCGGGGCCTTTGAGGTCCTCCAGCAGCTTCCAGAGCATGTTGCAGAAGCCGCTGACCGCGCCAACCGGCAGGCCGTCACTGGCCCGGGTCAGCGGTGGTAGGGCGTGATAGGCGCGGAAGATGTAGGCGCTCGCATCGATCAGATAGAGGTGACTGTCGGATGTGATCGGCGCACTGGGCATGAAACTGATTCCTTCGTGTTGGAAGCAGGTTTAACCGGGCGGTGCGGATTAGGGTAGAGGCGGAGGGGGAATTGTCCGCCTCCGCGTATCGTTGAGGCGGCTTAGCCCCCTTGAGGGGCGTAATAGGTGGGCGCGCCGGGGCCGACGGGCAGGTCGAGGCCGAAGGTCCAGAACACGAAAAAGGCGGACCAGGTGATAATGAAGAAGATCGTATAGGGCAGCATCATCGCGATCAGCGTGCCGACGCCGAGATCTTTGTCATAGCGGCTCGCCCAGGCGAGGATGAGGCCGAAATAACTCATCATCGGTGTGATAATATTCGTGGTGGAGTCGCCAATTCGGTAAGCTGCCTGAATCACTTCCGGGGAGTAGCCGATCAGCATCAGCATCGGGACAAAGATCGGGGCCGTCACCGCCCATTGCGCCGAAGCCGAGCCGAGAGACAGGTTGATCAGCGCACACATCATGATGAAGAAGAAAAAGACGATGGGGCCGGTTAGGCCGCTTTCTTTCAGGAATTCAGCGCCGGTAACCGCGCTGATGGCGCCGAGATTGGTCCAGCCGAAAAAGGCCACAAACTGGGCGGCAAAGAAGACGAGCACGATGTAGAGACCAAGCGAAGCGAGCGCATCGGACATGGCGTCAATGACATCGCGGTCGCCTTTCATCGTGCCGACCACGCGGCCATAGGTGTAGCCGGTGACCATGAAGAAGATCAGGATCCAGACGACAAAGCCGTCAAAGAAGGGCGAGCGCATGCGGTCGCCGGTTTCCGGATTGCGCAGCACGCCCCACTCCGGAACAAGCGTAAAGGCCATCAGAGCAAGCACGCCAAACAGGGCGATGCCGGCCCAGAGCAGGCCGCGGCGTTCCTTGTCGGTCAGCTGCTCCATCATGGTTTTGTCGAGGATGGATTTATCGGCGCGGGCGCTGTCATATTTGCCAAGCTGAGGCTCGACGATGAAGATCGTGACCAGCGAGCCGACGAGCGTGATCAGGAAGGTTGAGGCGACCATGAAGTACCAGTTGGCGGTGGCGACGACCTGATAGGTCGGGTCGAGCAGTTGGGCAGCTTCCTCGGTGATCCCGGCAAGCAGGGGATCAATCGTCCCGATCAGGAGATTGGCGCTGTACCCGCCGGACACGCCTGCAAAAGCGGCGGCCATGCCGGCCAGCGGGTGGCGGTCGAGCGCATAGAAGATGGCTGCAGCAAGCGGGATCAGGACGACATAGCCGACTTCAGAGGCGGTATTGGAGACGATGCCCGCGAACACGATCGCGACGGTGACGAGGTGACGAGGCGCGCCGAGCACCATGCTGCGCACAGCCGCCGACAAAAGGCCGGATTTTTCAGCGACGCCGACCCCGATCATCGCAACCAGGACAACGCCGAGTGGGGCAAAGCCGGTAAAATTGTCGACCAGATTGGTGAAGATGCGCCGCACGCCATCACCATTCATCAGGCTGACCGCGCGGATCATGCCATCCTCTGCAACGCCGGGTGCACCGGCCGGACGTGGGTCCTCAACCGCCAGGCCCATCCATCCGAAAATTCCGGACAGGACAACAATGCCAGCTGCCAGGATCGCAAATAGGGTCACTGGATGCGGCAGGAGATTGCCGAGCCATTCAACCCCATCCAGAAAGCGACTGAACGCGTTACGTTTTGGCCGCTCCGCCTGCGTCTGGCCGTCTGCCATATGTCATCTCCACTGCAGCGTTTGTGCTGGAGAGCCAGTTAGAGCGGTGGCGGGACTTTTGTATAGGGTGCTTAGCCAGGCGTGACGGATGAGGGGGTGCGGTTTTGTCCTGGCGGGCCGCGGCGGTCTCCATCGGGACGTTGGCGCGGGCGCTCGGCTTCCTCGTCGCGGCGATTAGGTTTTGGCTGTTCAAGATCCTTGATCAGGATGTAATCGGCCTCGGACTTTGTGTAGTCGCTGGCGAGGTTCTGGATCACATAGTCAAACTCTTCGAATGAGATCCGCCGGTCGAGATTGGGATCAAACCGCACCGGATTGGAGAGTGACGAGTCCCCCGTAGCGAGCGCAGCGGCCCAATCCTGCTGTTCCAGCACAGAGAGATAGCCGTCGCCGCTGGTATCGGCATCAGCAAACGCCGCGGCAATCCCCTCATCGATTTCGAGTTTGTCGACCTGGCCATCAATATTGGTGTCGAAACTGACAAACAGACCGCCGCCGGGTTTGAGCCGGTCCGGGCGCAGGCCGCGCAGTTTTTCCAGGTCTTCACGGGTAAGCGGCTCAGCCACGCGCAACAGCTCATCATCGCCCTGAGGGTCATCAGCGTGGGCGATGCCGATCAGGCCAGGCAACCCAGCGATCAGGGCGAGGCTCAACAGAGTGCGTTTCATGGTGAACATCCTCTAAACGAGCTTAGTTATACCCATATGTTGCATGAATGCCACATAACGATTTGGTCAGAGCTGAGATTTCCTGAGTTGGCATTCTCGCACAGCCTGCTATAGGACGCCCGGAAAGATCATATAAAGGATTGTTGATATGTCTCAGGACTATGCGGTAGCGGATATGTCTCTGGCCGATTTTGGCCGGATGGAGATTGAGATTGCCGAGACGGAAATGCCGGGCCTGATGGCGGCGCGGGCGGAGTATGGTGCAGCGCAACCGCTGAAAGGGGCGCGGATCGCAGGCTCTCTGCACATGACGATCCAGACGGCGGTGCTGATCCAGACACTGGAAGCGCTGGGCGCAGAGGTGCGTTGGGCGAGCTGTAACATTTATTCAACCCAGGATCATGCGGCAGCCGCGGTGGCCGCCAATGGCACGCCGGTCTTTGCGCATAAAGGCGAGACGCTGGACGAGTATTGGCAGCTGGCTGACAAGATTTTTGAGTGGCCGAATGGCGAGACCGTCAACCTGATCCTCGATGATGGCGGCGACGCGACCATGTATCTGATCCTGGGCGAGAAGGCGGAGAAAGACCCGAGCCTGCTCGACAATCCAGGTTCTGAGGAAGAAGAGGCGCTGTTCCGTCAGATCAAGAAGCGGATCGCCGAAAGCCCAGGCTGGTTTGCGCGCATCAAGGCGGGCATCCGAGGCGTATCGGAAGAGACCACAACCGGTGTGAATCGCCTGTATCAGCTGGAAAAGAAAGACGAGCTGCCTTTCCCGGCGATCAATGTGAATGATAGCGTCACCAAGTCGAAATTCGACAATAAGTATGGCTGTAAGGAAAGTCTGGTCGATGCGATCCGGCGCGGCACGGACGTCATGATGGCCGGCAAGACGGCCTTCGTCGCTGGCTATGGCGATGTAGGCAAAGGCTCTGCGGCGTCACTTTCAGGGTCCGGCGCACGCGTGACGGTGTCTGAAGTCGACCCGATCTGTGCCCTGCAGGCGTCTATGGACGGCTATGACGTCCAGACTCTGGAGACCATGGCACCGAAAGCTGACATCTTCGTCACCGCGACGGGCAATAAGGACATCATCACGGTCGACCATATGCGGGCGATGAAGGACATGGCGATCGTCTGTAATATTGGCCACTTCGACAATGAGATTCAGGTCGAAGCTCTGCGCAATTTCAAATGGACGAATATCAAGCCCCAGGTGGATATGATCACCTTCCCGGATGGTAAGCGGATCATTCTTCTGTCTGAAGGACGTCTGGTGAATCTGGGGAATGCGACCGGGCATCCAAGCTTTGTGATGTCGGCAAGCTTCACCAATCAGACGCTCGCGCAGATCGCCTTACACGAGAATCAGGGCGAGTATGGGAACAAGGTCTATACGCTGTCAAAAGAGCTGGATGAGAAAGTGGCGCGCCTGCATCTCGCCAAACTGGGTGTTGAGCTGACAGAGCTGTCAGGGGACCAGGCTGAGTATATCGGCGTGACGTCTCAGGGCCCGTTCAAGCCGGAGCATTACCGCTACTAAGCGCGAGAACGTCCGCCCGAAATCAAGCTTTGTTCCGGGTCAGATATGACACTCTGAAGGCGCCCTGCATTTTGTGAATGCAGGGCGTTTTCGTGCGATCATGGTTGGCCAAATCGACGGGGAGTTGATGCATATCCATGTGCTTTGAGAAACAAAAAGCGAGCCGGTACGGGCTCGCTTTTCGCACCCCTGCAGCAGGAGTGAAATCGTTTGAAGGTATCGGCTACGGGCTTGATTCGCCGCCAGACGATGTGCTGTCGCTGCCGCCACTGCTGGAGGCCACGGCGCCGACCACACCTGTTGTCGCTGCACCAGCTAGAAGCGCGGTATTGCCGCCAGCTGCTCCGCCGGTCCCGACTAAAGCGCCGCCCAATGCGTTGGTAACGCCAGCGGTCACCGCGGCAGCGCCGCAACCGCCGGAATCGATCGCGACGGGATCAGAAATTGAATTGAACACCGTCGAGGATGAGCAAGATGGAATGGTCACGGTTGAACCGAAGGCGGTGACCTGAGCGGTGCCACCCGGACGGGTTGAAATCACGTCACCTGCAAAGATTGGATCTCCTGCTGAAAGCGAGAATACGCTACCGCCACGTTCGACGAGTACGGATCCGGTTTCACCTGACATATTGACGATAGAGCCAATAGCCTGCGCGCTGGCTGCCAGGGGCAAACAAGCAATCGTGCCGGTCGCAATCACGAGTTTCGCAGTCTTAAACATATGAATCCCCAATGTTAATTCTGAGCGTGGATATCTCAGATCATGACCTTTTGTATACACCTAAAACGAGAACTTTTAGAAAATGTTGCAGTTCGACCACGGAATCGATCACCCCTGCCCAAGGTCAAAGCTTGGGTCCGGTGGTCCGCTGACCTGCAGGTAGCCGCGGTCTTTGCCTTCAATCCAGACCGCGCTGAGCTTGCCGGTTGAATAGGCGCCGGTATCGAGGCCGATCCGGTTTGATTTTTCGGTAATGGCCTCGGCAATCGTATGCCCATGGACCACCACAGCGCCAAAATCTGCGTCGCTGTCGAGAAACTCGTCGCGGATCCAGCGCAAGTCCTGCGGCCACTGCCGGGTTAGGGGAATGCCGGGCCTCACCCCCGCATGCACAAAGAGGTAATCGCCAAATCGGATGCTATCGAGAAAACCGCCCATGAACTTCAAATGGGCCGGCGGAATGGCGGATGAGAGCAAATGTTCCAGAACATCGTCCGGCTTCTCGATCAGGAGGCCGCGTTCGACACCATAACTTTCGGCGGTGTCATATCCCCCGTGGGTGAGCCAGGATTTCAACAGGTTGGGTTCCCCTGACAGGCCGCGAACAAGCGCTTCCTCATGATTTCCCAGAATGAAATGAACTTTGTCTATGCCGGAGATCGGGTCCATTACGCGTTCAACAACGCCGCGGGACTGCGGTCCACGATCAATCAGGTCGCCGAGGAAGATCAAATGAGTCTCGACCCTCGAGGCGGTTTGTGCGTGGCTGTTAATCTGGTCGAGCAGTTCGTCGAGCACATCCAGGCGTCCATGCACATCGCCAATGGCGTAGACCCGTTTGCCATTGGTGCCTTGAGGCGGTTTTTTCCCACGGCGCAGGGATTTCGGGATAAGAGACATGCCTGTTAACCAGTTTTCCGATCACGCGTCGTCTGATAGGCGAGCTTGCCGAAGGCCTCAAGCCTGGATCTCGCGCTCGCATCGTTGCGGCCTGACAATGGCAGCAAACAATCTGGCCACGCGCTGCCCTAAACATAGGCTTTTGGTAAGTTTGTTGAGCGATCCTAGGGCAGGGATTGGTCAAACAGGGGCCGCCTTTCCCGCGTTGTTTTGGGAACACAGTCCCCTTCGGTGTTGAGTAGAAAAACGGAAATGATCGTTGTCGAACGGCGTTGATATGGTTAAAGCACTTCTCGATTGTGGAGTGAGTTCTGGGTGGTGAGTGAGATGACCAAAAGCGGAACAGCCTGGTTCGCTGTGCAAACGCATGGTGGCAAAGAGGCTCTCGTCATCACCAATCTTGAACGCCAAGGCTATGAGGCCTGGTGCCCGATGATCGCCAAACAGGTCAAACAAGGCCGCAGCAGACGCCGCGTGCTGAGACCCCTTTTCCCACGCTACGTTTTCGTTCGAATAGACCTGACAGAGCAGCGCTGGAAGCCGATTGACAGCACATTCGGCGTCTCAGGCATTCTCAAGATCGGCATGTCACCTGCGGCTTTGCCGGATGGGGTGGTCAACCGGTTGATTGATCTCACCAATGAAGACGGTGCGGTCGCGTTTTCCGACACGCTAGTGCCGGGTGATCGGGTCAAAGTGGTCTCTGGCTCTTTTGATGACTGGATTGGGCAAGTTGTTGAATTACCAGAGCAAAATCGTGTTGTCTTGCTGTTGAGAATGGCGCATCGGTCGGTTCCGGTCACCGTTCCGGCGTCAAACGTTATTCGGGTCGCTTAGGGCACCGATCGAGGGGATCATGAACTTTCTGGACCACGCTACCGCAAATCCAAATCGACATCGGCGATCCACGTCGCTGATCGATCGGACCGTTGTTTTGATGGCCCGCATCCGGTTTCAGCTGCTGGCTGCGATTCTGGTCGGGGTGGTGGCCCCGATTATCCTGCGCGGCAATTTCGAGCGGTTCCCGGATCAGGTCACCAATTACGATAACTCGCTGTATGGAACGCTGAGCGCGGTCATCTTTGGTTATATGATCTTTCGCAAAGTGACGTCGCTCGCGGGCGCGACTGCGTTCATGAACATTATTCCGTCATTCCTGACGTCTTACGGCCTGGTGGTTGCGGTCTTCTTCGCCCTGCGCCTGCAATACAGCCGGTATCAGTTCATTGTGAGCTTCATTCTGGTCGTGGCGATGTTCTATGTCTTGATGTTTGTGCTCTCACGTTTCCGACGTTCTCGCTTTGCCCTGATGACGGATCGCAAGCTGTCAGAGTTTCCGCGATTGCCGCGCGTGGAATGGGTGATGACGCCGACGCCGGAACTGGCGAGCGAGCGTCGCTTCCTGCCGCTGGTCGTCGACCTGCATTCGCCGCTGATCAATGAGCAGACGCAGCGCTACATTGCCGAGGAGTCGATTGCCGGACGCCGGGTTTACGATGTGGAAGAGATCAAGGAGTCGCTTCTTGGTCGCGTGCCGATTGATCGACTGGCGCAAAGCACGTTTGGGCATCTCGCCCCAGGGTCGATCTATGCGCCGGCCAAGCGTTATGTGGATGCCTTGCTGGCCGCGCTATTCCTGATTGTTTTGTCGCCGCTGATGTTGCTGGTCGCGCTGATCATCCGCCTCGACAGCAAGGGGCCTGCCATTTTCAAGCAGGAGCGTATGGGCTTTCGGGGCCAGCCCTTTACCGTTTACAAGTTCAGATCGATGCGCGTGATTGATGAGTCTGAACGGGACCGGTCGGCGGACATGACGATGACCGATGATGATCGGATCACCAAAATCGGCCAGTTCATTCGCCGTACCCGGATCGACGAACTGCCCCAGGCGTTCAATATCCTGCGCGGGGAGATGAGCTGGATCGGCCCTCGGCCCGAGACGCTGAGTCTGTCGAGCTGGTATGAAAAAGAAATCCCGTTCTACCGCTATCGCCATATGATTCGTCCGGGCATTACCGGCTGGGCGCAGGTGAAGCAAGGGCATGTGACCAGCGTTAAGGATGTGCGGGCAAAGCTCGAATACGACTTCTATTACGTGAAGAATTTCTCGCTTTGGATGGATATTCTGATCGCGATCAAGACGGTCGGGGTTATGATCTCAGGCAACGGTTCAAAGTAAAAGACGGCTGTGTCGGACATGCGTGACGGGTGTGATGCGCAGGGTCGGAACCCAGTTCGAATCTCCAGGATCTGATCATGAAATTGACCTTGCTTTGGGGCGCTCGTTTTGCCTTCCTTGTCGCGCTGGCTTTGACAAGCGTGCTGTCGTTCACATCGCCTGACCAAGCCTCAGCCTTGGACGATTTCATCCCGTGGGACAAGGCGGAACATTTCATCGCCTATTATGTGCTTGCGGGTGTTGGATTGGTGGCGTTTCCGAGACTTCCAACACTGGTCCTGTTTGCACTCCTGTTCACGCAGAGCGCGATCATTGAGGCGATGCAGCCCTATGTCGGACGCACGCGCGACATCTATGACCTTGTGGCCAATATCGCAGGCCTGCTGGCTGTCGTCGGGCCGCTATGTGCCTACAAGGTGAGATGGTATTGTGCTGAATCTTCCGAGATCAATCTGAACCTCGCTGCAGCCCCGAAAGCGAGTGGCAATCATGGGCGGATCTGACACGCGCGGTAAAATTCTCTTCGTAAATCGGTTCTTTTACCCAGATCACAGCGCTACGGCTCAGATTCTTGCCGATTTGACAGCCTATCTTGTGCGCGATGGCTTTCAGGTGGAGGTGATCTGCTCACGGTTGTCCTACTCCGATCCGAGCTTGCGGTTTGAGCCGCAGGAGACATGGAACGGTGTCGAGATCGTTCGGGTCGCAACCACCGGGTTTGGGCGCCAGAACCTGCTCGGGCGGTTTCTGGACTACGTATCTTTCTACATTTCCTGCTTGTTCTGCGTGCTCAAACGGGCCCGGCGCGGGGATACGGTTGTTGTAAAGACGGATCCGCCTTTGTTGAGTGTGCCGATTGGCCTGGCGGCCCGGTTGAAGCGCGCGCGGGTTATCAATTGGCTGCAGGATCTGTTTCCCGAGGTCGGGGCGGAGCTTGGGCTCGGCCTCGCCAAGGGACCTGTTGGATCGATATTGCGATGGTTGCGCAACCGGTCGCTTCGCAAAGCGCAAACCAATGTGGCGATCGGACGCCTGATGGCAGAGCGCCTGGCGGCTGAGAACGTGCCGGAACGCAAGATTGCCGTCGTGCCCAATTTTTCTGATGATGAAGCGCTGGTCCCGGACCCGGACGGGTGGCGAACGCTTCGCCGTGACTGGGGCTTTGCCGATACTGATTTCGTGGTTGGATATTCCGGCAATCTGGGCCGGGCGCATGATGTTGATACGGTTCTCGACGCTGCCTCCGATCTGAAGGATCGACCACATATCAAGTTTCTGTTCGTCGGGGGCGGGCATCTGAAATCGGTGGTTGAACGCGTTGCAGCCGAGCGATCCCTGACCAATATCCTGTTCAGGCCATATCAGCCGCGCGATCGTCTGGCGCAATCGCTCAGCGTCCCGGACCTCCACTGGGTCAGTCTGAAGTCTGATCTGGAAGGGCTGATCGTGCCAAGCAAGCTGTACGGCATTGCCGCGGTCGGAAAACCGGTTTTGATGATTGGCGATCCAAAGGGGGAGATCGCGACACTGGCGGCTGAGCATGGTTTCGGACTTTGTGTCGAGATCGGCGCCCGCTCAGCATTGACGAGCGCCTTGATCGAATTGTCAGACAATCAGGACAAGCTGCACCGACAGGGGCAGGCGGCGCGGACCTATATCGACACGCATGCGTCTCGAGCGCACGCATTTCAGCGCTGGGGCAGGTTGCTGCAATCGGGATAAAGCTTGTGGGGGACCCGGTTGGTTGTCATTGGCCCTAGAGGGTCAAATGGCTGCCCCGCTGTTCGTCTTCTTTGCGAGCGCGTTGCCGGGTGCGGTCCGGCAAGACCAGGACCGAAAAACAAAGGGCTGCAAAACACAATATGGCGGGCGTGCGTCCGGGATAATCCACCACCGAATGGAGCAGCAACACAAGCAGGGCCACAGCAGCGGCTTTCCGGATACGAACAAAAGGCCCCGGCTTGGCAGAAAAGGCGGACACGAACAGCCAGAACCAAAGCAGCAGTACAGACACAATCAGGGCAACGCCAACCAGTCCCAATTCGATCACGGTTTGCAGATAGTCATTGTGGGCCAGTCTGACCCAGGTACCGGTCACGGCGCTGCGGTCTTCATACAGTCGATAGACGTCGGAATAGCTGCCAAAGCCGCTGCCGATCAGGCCAAACTCATCCAGCGCGTTCATCGAGGTGGTCCAGATGCCGAGGCGGGAGACCGTGGTGTCGTCCATCGAGGTCTCGCCCAATCCATCGAGCACAGGGCTATACGCCACCAGGAAGCCGGTCCCAACCAGGGCCACGACGACCAGGCCATAGATCAGCAATTGCTGTCCCCACCCGCTGCGGCTTTGACCGACAAGCAGGAGCGACAAGACCAGTGTTGGCGCGAGCAGCGCGTATCCTGCCACAGAGCCCGCGGCGAAGACGCCTGTAATCAGCAACAGAAAACATGCGCTGCAAACAATGATTTTCCCGATATCAGCGTCTTCACCTGTCCAGTCGCGGCGGATTGAACCGATCAAGGCGGCGCAGAAGGGCAGGCACATCAACAGAAATGTCGCCTGGTGGTTTACATTCGAGAAGAAACCGACGGGAAATCCAAAATTGGTGAAACTGTAGAAATACAGGTCTTCCCGGGAGAGCACGACCTGCAGCAGGCCGAGGACTGCGCTGCCGGCGCCAAACGCGGTGATCGTCCACAGCAGGCCTTTTGTGCCGCGTCTCAAGCCAATCGCGGCGAGCGTGAAAAACATCGCCAAGGGCACAAGCAGACCAAGCAGGTCAGTGAATCCACGAGCCGGCGTAAGGCTGAGCGGCATGTGCTGATCGGTCTCAGCCCCAAGCAGACTGGCCCCGTTGAACACAATGGCGCGTCCGGGCAAGTCATGCCAGACAGAGGGTGGTAGCGGCACCAATTGGGCCAATGCCCAAAGTGTGAACACGCCAACAATGGCGAACAGGGCAAACATTGTGCCGGTCCAATCGTTTCGGGTCGCCTGCCACAGTGCTGCGCAAATCACCAGAGCGGCCCCGAACTGAAGCAACAGGTGTGAGGTCTGTCCCGGATGACTTGCCCCGCCGAACACAAGTGCGATGCACAGCAGAACCAGAGGTGCCGCTGAAAAAGCGAGATCTTTAACAGACGGCATCACAGCGCCAGTGCCTCGATTGTCACGGACTCGATCTTGGCGCGTAAGGCGCGTGGAAACGTTCCGGCCACGCCTTGCAGGGTCAGGGTCTGAAACGCACAATCGGATGCCGGGACTTCAAACTCGAACGCCAATTCAGCCGGCAGTTCTGTCAGCTCCAGGATCTCGTAGACCGCCAAGGACTCCTTGGCGTCAAAGCATGTTACAACCCAACTCAGATGGCCGCCAAACTCCACCTGCGAGCCGCTGATGATTGTACGCAATCGATAGGACCCCGGCTCAAGTTGAACAATCTGGCTGGCGATGCGGGGACGGTTTTGACCAAAATAGGTCACCGCCAATCCGCCGCGCGACTCAATGTCAGCAAATTGTCCCGTGAGGGACCAGTTGAAGGGGCGCGCCCCGGTCCGCGGTTCGAAATTCGGGTTGTAGACCAGACCCAGGCTGTCCCTCTCTGTGTCCGACAACAGGTCGAGGAAAACCTGACGTGCAGAGGCGATATCGCTGGAGCGGACGAACGAGCGTACGAATTGCGAGTGCAGCTTCGTATGCGGTTTGACCATGGCAAGCATTGAGGCGTCGGCTGGATTGAGCTCAATCAATCGCGCAATGAAGTTTGCCGCCCAATCGGGTTCACGCGTTAGGGCGTCCTGTATGGCTGAGCGGCTGTCGTCCTCGATGTAGAGCGCTGAGGCGATGTCGAAGTAAATACTTCTCTGCTCCCCATTCACCACCATCAAACGATCAAGATTTTTCACTGCGCCAGCGTGGTCTCCATTCAGCATATCGTCGTTTAGCCGGGCTAGAAGCGCGATCGAGTGACGCGCATCCAGATCAAGCAAGTGGTCGGCCAGCGTTTCCGCATTGGTAAAACTCCCGGCATTCAAAGCGTAAATGACATTGGCTTCGAAAAGTCGCGTATCCAGGGGCGCTTCATGAAACAGTTGAATAGATCTGGCCGACAGTGGGACCTGGAAGTCTTTGGCTTCAATCCAGGTATCGACCATATCGCCGTAGAGTCTGGCATCCTCATAGGGGTCCAGACGTTCCACGACCTGAAAATTCGGGATGGCCTCTGACGTGGCCGATACGCGGTAAGCCAGAACCAGACCCGCATATATCGTCAATACCAGTCCGAAGACGAACGCTATTGATCGAACCACTCTTCAGCCTTGTCAGTTTTTGGCGCTGGCTCATCGTCTGTGAACAGCTTGATTTTGCGCTTGGCGTCGCTTTTCGACTTCACCTTACGCTCCTGATAAGCATACGCGCTTTTGCCGTAAGCATAGGAGTAGTAGCCGTGATGATAGCCGGATTTCTTCGCGTCAAATCGTGTCAGGATACCGCCGACAATATTTGACCGGCTTTCCAGCAATCGTCCGACCGTTCTCTGGACAGCCGGGGTGCGCACTGTTCCGGCCTGTACCGCAAGCAGGGTGGCCTCACAGATCGATCCAAGCAGAGGCGCGTCGGTGAAGCTGAGCACCGGCGGGCTGTCGACAATGATTACATCAAACGTGTCTTCTGCCGTCGCAATGAGATCTTTCAAACGCGGCGACGATAGAAGCTCTGCCGGGTTTGGTGGGACGATGCCGGCTGGCAACAGATGCAGGCCTGGCGTCGCGGCTGGAATGATTTCGTCCTCCAGATTCGCATCGCGCGTCAGCATGCCGGACAGACCGATCGACGACCCGACATCAGCAACGAAAGACGGTTTGCGCATATCGGCATCAATAATGAGAACGGTTTTGCCGACTTTCGCAAAGGCCATGGCCAGGGCGACGGTTGAACTGGTTTTCCCTTCTCCTGGTCGAGTACTGGTGATCAGGATGCTGCGGGGTGTGCCGGTTTCGGTGGTAAATTCGAGCGCTGTGCGGGCAGAGAAAAACGCTTCCGAGACGCCCGATTTGGGATTTTGCAGCTCGCTCGTCACGATGTCTTTGGTCCCGCGCACGGTCGGCACAACACCAATGGTCGGAAGTCCGAGTTTGGACTTCATGTCGTCGGGCGACTTGATCGTATCGTCGATATAATTGAGCAGGAAGGCGAGACCGATGCCGGTCGCAAGGCTGAGCACGATGGCCTGTAGAATGGAGCGCGGCAGATTGGGCTGAAATGGCAGGCCGGGAACGAGCGCCGGGTCAATCACGGAGACCTCACTGGAGCCAATCCCACTGGCGATCGACACTTCTTTCATACGGGCCAGCAAGGCTTCGTACTGGGCCCGATTTGTATCCACTTCCCGCGACAGGATGGTGTACTCAATCCTGCGATCCCGCAGTGAGAGGAGATCCCCCTTCAGTTCTTCCACGCGTTGGCGCAGCGAAGATTCGCGGGCAGAAGCGGCGCGGAAGTCAGCTTCCAGCGACGACAGAATGTTCCGCTTCTCCAACTCGATGTCGCCGCGTACCGAATCGATCTGAATTTGAAGGTCGACCATGTCTGGATAGTCGGGTTTGAAAACCGTCAGATTGCGGCGATAGTTCGATTCCAGCGAAGCGAGTTCGTTCCTCATTTGCCTGACGTTCGGATTATTCAGGATTTCCGAGCTTGTCGCAGAGCTTGAAGCTTCTCTGTAGCGCTGCTCAGTTTGAATGCGGGCACTTTCGGCTTGAGCGAGCTCGTCATTGAGCGAGACAATGGAATTCTCATCGAGGGATCGGCCTGATCCATCGACTCCGAGGTCCAGAATGTCCTGATTGGATGCGTATTGGACCAGTTCACGCTCCGAAGCCTCCAGTGCCAGTTTGGTCGTGGCGAGGCGTTCCTCAATGAACTGGCGGGCATAAGCGGTCGTATTGTAGCGACGTTCCAGATTGGTCTGGATGAATGTTTCTACAAGCGCGTTGGCGATTCTGGCTGTTTCCCGCGGATAGGGGCTGATAAATTGTACGCTGATGACCCGGCTGCGGGATTCTGAATCCACACGGATATTTCGCGTAATGATGCCAGCGGCCTGTTTCACTCGCAGATCACGGCTAAGCGCCTGATTGGCATAGAGTGGATCGTCGGCAAGGTTGAGGTTCTCCGCCACCCGTTCCGCGAGGGAGCGACTTTGCAATAACGCAAACTGCGTCGACATATGCTCTTCATCCGCAACAACAGTCGGGCTGAGTGTGGACTCCAGGATGGTCGCTTCCTGGTTTTGAATTTCAATCGTGGTTGTGGCGCGAAACAGCGGTGTAATCTGCAGAGTCAAAATCGCTGCGATTGAGACACCGAGCAGCGTGATCGTCAGAATGAGCCATTTCCGGTTGAGAATAATCTGCAACGTATCCCAGAAATTGAACTCGTCGCGACTGCCCGGGTCCAGGTCTGGTCCGAACATGTTGGGATCGTAAGTCTCGATCGCACGGCCAGCATGTGGGACGATGCCGGTTCCGGAACGGCCAGGCTGGCCGCGATAATCTGGATCTTGATAATTCATGTTCAATCCGTTCGGCAGAGCCTATAATATGAGCAGGAAGCTCAACAGAGGTATGGTTCTGAGAAGGTCGCCGTACGCCGCTCGCGCTTCTGAACCATCCATAACGATAATGTCATTGCCGTAGACAATGGGGTCTTCTGCCTCGCCATTTCGAATGGAAATCAAATCGAAGCCTGCGGCATGGCGCTCGCCTTCGATCTGTCGAAAGATGACAACTTTTCTGGGATTGGCGGATGCACTCGGGCCGCCCCCAAGTGCGATGGCCTGCAACAAGGTCAGTTGGCCTTCGACCGGATAGACCCCTGGGCTGTTGATTGACCCTTCCAATGTGATCTGTTCACCGCGGGATTCAACAATGCGTACGGTGACATCTGGAGATTGGAGATAGCTTTCAGCGAGCCTCGTCTCGAGCAGATTGGCAAGCTCAAGCGCTGTATAGCTATTGGCATTCACCTCGCCGATCAGCGGCACTTTGATCCGCCCGACATGGTCGACTTGATAAGTGCCGTCGAAATCGTCGACGCCGTAGACGTTGATTTCGAGGATATCGAGCGGCGTAATCCGCAGATCACCGCTTTGTCGGATTGATGTCGCGTCGGGTAAGGACAGCGCGGTTGCATCCGGCATTGGCGTACGATCAATCGAGGAACAGGCCGCCAGTGCAGCCAACATTCCAACCAAAATTCCAAGAAAAATTTTCCGCACCGCTTTGGCTTCCCTTCTAACCAGCCGGACTTTGATACCTCTTATTTACCATTCGCAGCAAGATCAAACATGACAAATTTCGATAAAAAGCATGTTGTTGCCGATTAAGGGATCAACTCGAATCGCCGTTCGATTGCATGCTGAGTTTAAGCGATACAAACCTGTAGAACGACCATCGATTTGGCGCGTAAGTGCCATCGCGCCCCCTAACGGTAAAAAGAATTTGACTTCGGTCTGCAAGCGACTTGAAGAGAGCCGAGGGTGATCCGCGCAGAGCGCAGCGGGTCAGGGGTAGGTATGCACTCACGAACACCATACGGCGACACGTTTGAGCTAGATGCCGGAACCGTTGGCTCAGTGTCCGCGTCATTTCGCGCTGGAGAATGTGTTGGATTCAAGCAGATTTTTGCATTAATTCCCGGACAAATGACACAAAGGTCGGGGTATAACCGATTGTGTGACATGGGTTTTTGTGACCATCATGATGTCACTGGGCCTTTGGGTATCCGATCGGAAGCGTATCAAAGATGATGGCAGCTCAATCTTTCGAAAACCTGGTGCCAAGACAGGACCCGGAAGCAAGATTGCTGCTGCTGACCGCCAAAACGGATCTTAGTGAGGACCAGCAAAGCGAAGTGCAGGCATTGGCCCGTCAGGTCAAAGACTGGGACTTTTTTACCGAGACAGCGGCGCACAAGTTTTCAGCGACGTTCGCGCATCGGCATCTGGAACACTATGCCCCAGACATTCCGCCGCCAGAGATTATGGAGAAACTCAAGGGGCTTTCGCGCCTTACCGGCATGGCGACATTGAAGGTTACGGCTGCTCAGATCGCGTTCCACAAGGCCTGTATCGAAACAACCGGTGCTCAGCACGCTTATTTAAAAGGCGTGGCCCTGTCAGTTCAGTATGGCCGCAACATTGCCGATCGGTATTCGCGCGATGTTGATGTTCTGGTCGCGGAGAAGGACTTTGACCGGGTCATTCAGAAGGCGGCGGATATCGGATACCGGATCCTTTTGGAGCATGAGCCGTTGGAATACGCGCAGTCTGCGCAGGACATTAAGTTCGTGTCGCGATACGCCGATGTCGTCACTTTGTTGGGGGCGGATTTCGTGCCAATCGAAGTTCACCGACGCATGGGGAAACTCAGTCTCAACTTTAACCTGGACCAGGTGTTTGAAACTGCCGAACCGATCGAGGTCTCCGGCGTGCCGATGCGAACGATTTCCAAAGCGCTGCATCTCGTCTATGTCAGCTATCATCATTCCCGTCACTTCTGGTCGCATTTGCATTGGCTGGCCGATTTGGATTCGATGATCCGCTCGAGTGATTGCCGCCGTGATGAGGTCAATGAACTGGCCGACTCGATCGGGATCCGGCCTACGATTGACGCAGCGTTCGAGTTTCACGACCTGATTTCCCGACCGTCGCTTTGGGACACGATAGATCCAGCTTTAGAGGGCGGCTCACAATTTCTCAATGCATGCTTGCTGAACCTTGAGGGCGGGCTGGAACTGGAAGAGAGTCTGCGCGGCGGAATGGCGCTCGGCGATTTCATGTCGGCCTGGCAGATTTCTCCGGGCAAGTACAATACGTTCTGGAAGAATTCATGGTTTCGCAGGCTAAGGCCCACATCCACGCAATATGTGAAACGACGGTATCCGCGGTTTCTGCAATGGATCTACTACCTTGAAAATGCTTCGGTTCTGATGGGGAACGGATTTGGGCGCGCCCGCGGACGCCCGACCAAACCGGACCAAAAACTCCCCAGCCGAGAAGCGTCGGCTACAGCTGCGGATACTGAAGGCCAATCATCGTGACCAAGTTTAGTCAGCTCGGCTTCATTTGGAGCCGCGTGTTCATGCTGTTGCGCCAATCGGCCCCCATATTGAGTATCGCCGTCACGGTGGTGACGATTCTTGAGGCGCTTGCCGGTATTGCTGTGCTCTATGTGATCAAGATTCTGGTTGATACGATCACCCGGGAAATGACCGCCGAGACCACAGGCAGTTTTTCTGATGTCCTGATGGTGCTTATCCTGACCGGCGGGTCTATCCTTCTGGCCGTCTTGCTGCAGAGTCTGGCGAGCGCTCTGCGCATGCGGCAGGGACTGATCGTCAGCGACCATGTCGATCGCGAAATCCACGACCGCGCGATTGCCGTTGATCTTCGATATTATGAGAGCCCGATCTATTATGATGCGCTTCAAAAAGCGCGTCATGGCGGCTCTGAACGTCCTGCTCAGATCGTCGCCAATGTGGTGACGACCTTGCGCGCGGCGCTGTTGCTGGCGGCGATTTTCATCCTGTTGAGCGGAATTGAGATGCGGCTGCTACCGGCCCTGATCATCCCGATTCTGATCGCACTGTTTGTACGCCTCTATTTCGCCCGCAAGCTGTTTGAGTGGCGGATGTCCCGGGCGCAGCTGGACCGTCGCACCAGTTATCTTGATTGGATGATGACCAATGTGGCGCATGCCAAAGAGCTGCGGCTCAATCGGATCGGGCCGTTCCTTCGCGATCAGTACCGCGCCGGCCGCAAGGAAATCCGACAGGGTGAAATTTACATTGAACAAGCGCGACTTGGCACGGAGTTTATTACGTCGATGCTTGGCGCGGCAGTCTTTATCGGGGCAAGCGCTCTGCTTTTGCAGCAATCTCTGCAGCATGGCCGACCGATCGGTGACGTCGTTCTGTTCGTCTTGCTGCTACGGCGGGCGGAATCGTCGGGTAAGGAATTTGTCGGGAATGTTTCCAAGATCGTGGATGATCACCTGTATCTGCGGAAGCTGTTTGAATTCCTGTCGGTAAAGCCGGGAATCCACGCCCCGGACCAGCCTCACGCCCTGCCGGACAAGCTGTCGACCGGGCTGGTCGTCGACAATATATCGTTTCGATATGACGAGGCACCGAGCGACGCGCTGAACGGCGTGTCGATGAAAATTGAGCCGGGTCAGATCGTAGCGCTGGTTGGTGAAAACGGATCTGGCAAGACGACCCTGATCAAGCTTCTGACCCGGCTGTATGACCCTTCAACGGGCTCGATCAGTCTTGATGGGACGGATATTCGTGAGTTTGAGCCCGATGAGTACCGGCGGCTAATGAGTGTGATTTTCCAAGACTATGCTGTGTATGCGGAGACGGTCGAGGATAATATCCGGTTTGGGGATATCGACCTGCCCTTCGATCAGCAGAAGATCATTGATGCGGCCCGATCAGCAGGCGCCGCGAGCTTTATCGAGAAGCTGCCAAATGCCTATCAGACGCCGCTGACGAAACTGTTCGACAATGGCCAGGACCTCAGCATTGGCCAGTGGCAGCGTTTGGCCCTGGCGCGATCTTTCTATCCCAATTCAAAATTCATCATTCTGGATGAGCCGACAAGTGCGGTTGATCCCAAGGCTGAGTTTGAACTGTTCGAAGACTTTCGCGCGCATCTGAAAGGGCGCGGCGCGTTGATCATCAGTCACCGCTTGTCGACGATACGTCAGGCTGATTATACATATTATCTGGAGTCAGGTCGGATTGTTGAAGAAGGCCAGCATGATGACTTGATTTCGGCAAAGGGGAAATATGCTGAGCTTTTCCAAAAACAGGCTTGGCATTACAGATAAAGGCTGGTTTCAAGACGAAAACCAGGAGTGAAGTGTATGGTGGAATTAGAGACGGGATCGATTATTCGGCGGGCAGAATTGCCAGGCAGCCGGGTCGATGACGAAATGGTGTTTTTCAACCCCGTCGCGGGCAACTATTACGGAACAGGGCCGGTCGGCGCCGAGATTTGGGACTTTCTGGAAACGCCCCGTTCGCTGAGTGAAATTTGTGACCACCTGCTGGCCAAATTCGAGGTCGATCGCCAGACCTGCGAAGCACAGCTGCGTAGTTTCATTTCAGAAATGCTGAATGAAGGCATTGTCCAACCCGCCGACTGAGTGTTTCAGCATACCCGATCCAGATAGGGCGCGGCCAAAACAGTGGATCGGTTTTGGGTGTGCTAAAGGGCCAGATTCTGTTGGCCCAGAACGGCCAGATCTATATTGGCCATGACTTCTTTCTCAACGGACGCGTCTTTGGGCCGTGTCAGCATTTCGACTTCAATGCCCGCGGAAAGTGCCATAGCGGCCTCCACAACCGTGTCACGATTACCACAGATCGCTGCCAGTTCCGGTCGATAGATCGCCCCCAAGGCAACCTGAAAGGCGTGCCGTCCGGTGAGTTTCTGTAGTTCCAGCGTGTCTCCCCACTGCAATAGGATAAGTCGTTTCAGGGGAAAGCGACCGATCCTGAACTTGCTGGGCTCAATGGCATGGAACTTGTCGTGGCGGGTTAAATCCCGCTTCAACCCGTCACTGGTCAGGTCAAGCGACTGCAACGCGTCCTGCCAGAGCTTTACTGTGTTCACGCCCGATTCCAGGAAGAAGCCGTCGGCGCTGCGGTAAAGTCCGGACACATCATCACTGACCAGCGGCCAATCTGTGGTCCGGTTGATATGGGCGGCAATCGTCGATTTGCCGGCCCCGGACTCGCCGGTAAAGGCGATCACTCCGTCGGGCGCGAGAATCGCACTGACATGCAGCGGCACCAAACCGCGCTGATGGGCAACGGTGGCGAGGCCCGAACCGACCAGAAAGGCACGGAGGTCATCATACGAAGCCCGCGGATCTTTCTCGACCAGGACATGCCGCCCGTCTTCGACCAGAACCCGACCGATTGCCGGAAACCGCAGCAGGCAGGTCCGGTCGTCGACCTGCACCCAAATCTTTGAGTCTTCCTGCCCGGGCAGGTGTTCGGGGACATTGCCGATCTCAATCGTCACGTCCGGCGTCTGATCACCCCGATCTGAATCGGATGTGACTCGGGTCAGTTCCGGCAAATCAAGGGCTGATTCAACCAGCATCCCGTAGACGCGATACAGCGCGCTCAATTTATTGGACATCATAATCTGTTATCCGCCGCGCTTTGTGATCATGGCTTGACCGCCATTGGTGTCGCGGTACCGCGATCAACAAACGCGGCGACGGCTGAATAATCCTGCGGCGTGCGACCACCCGCTATATCGAAATCACCATGAATAACCCAAGCGTGGGCCCCCAAGGCATTGTTCAAGCCTTCTTCATTCCGGCTGACCCCAAGAACCAGGACGCTGCCATAATGACGCCGGCGCAGCATGGCGCGCGCCGAAAAGCCCAGCATCAGACAGGTAAAATGCGATCCGAGCCGTCTCGACAGTACCGCATGGGCCCAGGCCACATTGCGCAGGCGCACGTCTTTGATCGGCTTAAACTCGGAGTTGGTGGATGGAACTTCTGCAAGCGAGACCGGCGTGCCCAGCCAACGTCGCCATCTGGAGTACGGGACGACTTTGATCATGAACCAGGCCAGTGACGTATTCGCGAACGCTTCGGTCAGCACGAGCTTCCGTCGGAAAGGCAGTCGCCAATATCGCACCAGATAATTCAACATCACACTTCTTGTTCTAAAGCGCGCCCGGACCTCGGACAAGGTTCCGTTAACGTTGAGCGACCGGTCCGCCAAGGATCGATCGAATCAGCCTTTGAACAAATTTCCCACTCCGTTTGAAAGGTTTATGCTTTCTATCGCATCCAGCGTGCGCCCTCATTTGTTTCAATATCGCACACCTATCTGCGGATCAATCAGATCATTCAGGTCGGAATATGCTTAGATTTCAGTCGGTCGCTGCCTGAATGTCGAGCGTCGGAGGGGGCGATGCGGGGGAGAGTCTCATTTTTGCAACCCATTCCCCTCTTATTTGGGGTGTTCCCGGAAAAAGCGCTTGCAAAGGCGACTCTCCGCGCGTATTAACCTTCTCAGGCAGGAGTGCCATTCGAACTTTAACATTGGGGATTATGATGAATACTCCGGAACAAAAATTGACTTGGGTTGCACCAAAGCTTGAAAAGCTCAGCGTCGAAAAGACCCTGACAGGTTCAACTCCTTTTGCATTTGAAATCTTCAATGCTTCAAACCAGCCAGTCGGTGGTCCAACCACCAGCTAAGGCTGACCATCAAGGTCTTTGAAACGCCAGCACGTTGTGCTGGCGTTTTTTATTAGAGCCTTGGGATTGGTTCCATGGAGTATGCTCCTGACGCCTGATATAGGCGAGGCCGACAGCTGCGACATCGAGGTTCGAACGCCGTGAGTGCAATACTGGGCAGAATCGAACTGGGTGACAGAGCCGTGGGGCGAGCTCAATTTCGGTCCGCTTTTGAAACATTGGGCGCCTATGGGTCCGATCATTCTGAGCTGAATATCAATGGTGGCATCGGCGTTGGATGCCATCACCTGAGAGTACGCTCAGGTCCAATCTCTGATTCGCCCTCCGCTTCGCAACAGTCCGTAATTGTGGTTGCCGATGCGATTCTCGATAATCGCGCGGAACTTGCAAAGTCACTAAGTGTGTCTGATGAAGCGCTTACCGCCTTGTCTGATACGGAGCTTATCTGGCGCAGTTTTTTGCGCTGGGGAAAAGACTGCGTTCAATATCTGGAAGGTGACTATGCGTTTGCATGCATAGACACTGATCGTAGAGCTGTCTTCCTAGCGCGCGATCATATTGGGTCGCGGCCTTTATACTGGGCTTTACGAGGCGAGACATTCTTGTTCGGTACATCGGTGGAGGCGCTTGTCGGCTTCAGCGATCTCCAGTGGTCAATCGATGAAGAGGTCATTGCAGAGTACCTCTTCTACCCTGTGACACCGGTGTCCAAACCTTTTTTTCAGGACCTCCATTCGGTTCTTCCCGGTGGGTATGTTCAGCTCGATCAAGGCCAAGTCACGACGGAGCGCTGGTGGGATCCGTCCGATAAAGTTATCCGCCGTATTGACGGTAAGGACGATGTGGTCGCCGAATGCAGGCGTTTACTGGATGATGCGGTGATTAAGCGTATCCAAACCAGCAGACCTGTCGGCAGTCATTTCAGCGGTGGCCTCGATTCGACCGGCGTAGGTGTGATCGCATCGCGGTACCTGCGCTCGAAAGGACAACAACTGGCTGGCGCCTATGCCTGGTCACCTCCAGTCTCTGAGGATTATCCGGACGACCATGCGCGGGATGAACGCCCCTTTATCGACGCGATTGCTGAGGCCGAGAGTATACCGTTACGCTTTGGGGCAGGGGACTCGGAGAATTTTCTCGAATTCATCAATCGCCCCATGGAGTTTGAGAACGAAACTGACCTTGCGGACGAGTTGCCGATTTTGCAGGCGGCCCGTTCCGACCAGGTTGGAACGATGCTCTCGGGATGGGCCGGTGACGAGGCATTCTCTTCTCATGGCCGCGGCTATTTGGGGTATCTGATCCTTCGAGGGCGATTCGCCACCGCGAAGAAGTTTGTCCATTTCCGCTACAAGTCTTTGAAGAATCTACCGCTATTGATGTCTCTGATGTGGTGGGAAGTGGTTCATCCACTTCTGCCGACCGGACTCTACCATCGCTTGGGCCGCTATCAGTATTTCAGCGAGGATTTCCTGTTTGCTTCAATGCAACTGTCAAAGCGGCATGGAAAGCTACGACAGCGCCGGCGGAACAGCATCAAGTTTACACTCAACCCGAACCGAAACCTTAAGCGCCACCTGCAGGCGGGACATGTTAATCGACGAATGGAGTCGTGGGCGGCATGGTCGGCCCCTTACGGCTTTCAGTATCGCTATCCATTAGCGGATCGGCAGCTTCTTGAGTTTTTACTCACTTTGCCGCCGGAAGAGCTGTTCCTGGACACCACACCGCGGGGGCTTGCCAGAGCAGTGTTGGCCGATTGTGTGCCGCCTGAGGCCTCCAAAGAAGACATCGCGAATGAACGACTGCGTTACAATACGCGAGTTGGGGCCTGGAATGCGCTGGCAGAAAGCGCTGAAGCGGGCGGCTACGCCGATGAGTGCCCCTGGATCGACAAAGCCGCGTTCCTTGAGGCCTTGAAACAGCCATTAGATCAGAATGACAAATCCTACATTGTCACATTTGCCAGTATTACCGCGGCCGCCCGCGTCTGGGCGCTCTATCGCCGGGCGAAGCGCTATGGTTGGGTGTGACGGGCCGTCTGGCCGGGCTTACTTTTCGACACCTGAGGCTAATTCGGGGGTCCGAGACGGGTCCTCAGGCTGCGCTCTCGACCGCCAATCCTGAAACCAGGTCACAAACCGTTCCAAACCGGTTTGCAGCGACGTATCAGGCGAGAAGCCATAGTCATTCTGCAATCTGGAGACGTCGGCAAATGTCTCAACCATATCGCCGGGTGGGAGATCGGCGAGTTGAACTTCGGCTTTTTTGTTGAGCAGGGTTTCAAGGATCTCGATCATGCCGCCGACGGGCTCGGGCTTGTGATTGCCGATATTATAGACGCGATGTTGTTTGATCTCTGGCGCGGCGTCCTGAACGTCCTCGACAAGATGCACGATGGTTGTGACGATATCGTCAATATAGGTGAAGTCCCGCCGGACATTGCCATGGTTGAACAGCCTGATCGGGCGGTTGTTCAGAATGGCGTCGGCGAAGGTCCAATAAGCCATGTCAGGTCGCCCCCAAGGGCCGTAGACTGTGAAGAACCGCAGACCCACCATGTCGATTGCGTACATGGATGAATAGGTGTCTGACAGCACCTCGTCAGCGATCTTTGAGGCCGCATAAAGCGATTTCGGCGTTTTAAGCAGCATGCCTTCATGGAAAGGCACCGTATCCATGCCGCTATAAACCGAACTCGATGACGCATACATCAGTCGTTTCACTGATTTTGTGTTGCGCACGGCCTCAAGCAAGCTGACCTGTCCGTAAAGATTGGAGCTGGCATAGTCCATCGGCTGGAGGAAGGAATGGCGCACACCGGCCTGGGCAGCGAGGTGTACAACAGCGTCCGGTTGTTCCTCGGCCATCAGGGTCTGCAAGGCCTCACTGTCGGTAATATCCAACTCGAGTTGTGTAGAGCCTTGGCAGAGCGCTTCAATGCGAGCACGCTTCAAGGCTGGATCATAGTAGCTGTTATAATTGTCGATACCGACCACATGAAAACCGTCAATCGCCTGCAGCGCCTGGCACGTATGTGCACCAACAAATCCTGCTGATCCGGTTACGAGTATCCTCATTGGGTCAGCGTCCTGGTGAGTTGGTGTGGGGTGACAAGATTTTGTCGATTTTGAACTGCATCATGATCTAGTGTCCAAGTCTCGATTTGCGAGCGTTAACCGATTGGTTCCTGCAAAGGCCCATACGGTGAATTTCTAAATCTCCAAACCAGATTTGACCCCGAACGTGCAAGGATTCATTTGCAGACCAGGCCTTGCCCAATCTCGCAAAGCTTTCGGTCGCCGTGAAGCGTGGTGAATTCTGGGCGCCTGCTCGATGCGGAATTTGAATTGCCGTACTGTATGCAGCGCTGAATACGCTCAGCCAGTCAGTCAACGCATGTGTCTAGAATTGTTCAATCGACCGGTCGCAAACCGTGCGTTCAGTCGTCGTCTTTCCCGTTCTTGGTCCCGGATCGCCGTCATGGCCAACCTTCTTTGGTGAACGTAGCTCGCGGTTATGCCAATGACAAAGGCTGTGAACACCATATTCGTGACGAACAGGGCTTGGAGAAGCAAGAAGGACAAGATCAGAAAGAGCGTCATTTCCAGCGCATTCTTTCGGCCAAGCTGCAGGAGCAAGATGGCTGGGCATACGAAGATCAACAGGATGCCGAAGGCGCCGAGATCGAACATAACCTCCAAGAGTTGCGAGTTCAGCGGAAGAATTCTGGCATTTTCTCCATAGCCGGCACCCAGGCCGTACTCCCTGCTGAACACATAATTATAGCGGCCCAGCCCAACGCCGAAGGCGGCAACTTCCGGGTTCCTCTGGGCATAATCACTGGCATAGAATTCCTGTCGATAGACGGTCTCGCCATCAAGACCGACTTCGACCTCATCGAATCGATCCATGATTGTGCTTTCGATGGTCGAGTAGGCTGCGTTACCCAAGGACGGATTGGCAATGAACAAGAGCGATAGCGGCAGCAATCCGATGATTCCGACGCGAAGCAGTTTTGGAGAAATCGAGCCGACAATGAGAATCGTAAGCGCCACGGCAAAGAAAAAGGAACCCGAGAAGGTTAGCAATGCCATGAGCAAGCTTACGAATCCGGTGCCAAGAAGGAACAGGCGACTATCTGGCGATCTCGCCTGGCGCACCAGATAGAACGCAGCGACAGCGGCAACAAAAAGAACATAGGCAAGGCGTTTTGGCTCAGAAGCAAGGCCATTCACCCGCAAGGTTCCAAATCCCATGGCCAGGCTGTAACCGCCGCTTGAACCGCGAACGATAGCCCGAAACGGAAGCCCGGTTTCAAGTGCGAATATCTGGTAAAGTGAGTATCCGGAATGGATCGCACCGGCAATCGCGAGCCCCCAGATCGCAGCCCTCATATCCGCCCGTGTTCGCACTTTTGCGAAGGCATACAAGAAAGTGAACGCCATCGACGAATAGTAAAGAGCGCGCATGAATGGACGCGATCCGGCGCCGCCTTGATAAACGCCCCAGGCTAACGTTGCCAGGATACAGATGCCGAGCACACCGATCAGGCCGCCATGGATACCGACGCGGCCGGTCTTGTCTGCAACGATCAACCAAGCCCCCAGAATCAGCGGAACAATTTGAACCGGGGCGATCTGAGATACGACCGGCACAATGAAGTAGAGCGACAGGATTGTGGGCAGGGCGTAAAGCAACAGCTCCTGACGTCGGATGAGCGCGTAGACGGTGAACGCCACACAGAGCGCCACAACCACGTAATCAACCCAACTGTGTCCGACTGGCATAGGTTCATCCCACCTTTGAGATTAATCTACTCGTATCGTGCGTATGATCAAATGAACGCGGCAGCAATAAGGTGGCTCGGGTCAAGCGTCTTTCAGCTCATGTTCGCTTGATCTGCGAGGAAGTCATGTTCAGACAAGCCTGTGCATATGGGCCATCAGATCCGATGCCGTGCCTGACCAGGAATAGTGCTGACGGACCGTGTTGATCTGGTCCTGTGTGGATTGAGCCCACAGATCACGGGTGACAAAATCGATGATGGCGTCGGCAAGCGCCGAGGGGTCACTGTCCACGAGTCGGCCGTTGCTGATGGTCGTGATATCGGGCAGGGCGCCTGCAGGCGATCCGATGACCGGCAGGCCGGCGGCCGCAGCATCCAGCGCCGTCATACAAAATCCCTCTTCCGTTGAGGGCTGAATGTAGAGATTTGCAGCGTCATAGAGGTTTGGCAGTTCAGAAAATGGAACCGACCCACTTGTGATCACGATGTCCTGTAGCCCTCGTGCTGCAAG
The DNA here is from genome assembly GCA_030066975.1 of Henriciella sp. Taxonomy (GTDB): domain Bacteria; phylum Pseudomonadota; class Alphaproteobacteria; order Caulobacterales; family Hyphomonadaceae; genus Henriciella. The sequence continues at coordinate 30,427 of JASJAO010000011.1, forward strand.
ATCGCTGTCGATGGCGTCCTTGTACCCGGAGATGCGGGCAGCCGGCCCGGCAACACGCCAGCGAAAATCGAGCCCTGCAGTCTGCAGAAGGTGAGCGACTTCAGGGATCAGGTGTTGGCGCTTATGCGGGACCCAGCCGCCCATTGTCAGCAATTGAACCGGTGTTCCAGGGGCTGGGCGCCTGGAAGAGGGCGGTGACATGCGGTCAAGAAGATCGCTGAAAACCCCGTGGGGTAGGGTTTGAATATTGTCACCGGGGCGTACGCGCGCCAATGCCTCGCTCACCTGGTCGCTCGGCGTGACATAGAGATCGTAGGCATGGCGTTTGAGCCGCGACTGGTTTTTCCAGGCCACCGCGCTGACACGCAGTTTGTCTTTCAGTCGCCGCAAAATGGCGTCACCCTCCCAGGAGGTCGAGCACTCCATTGGCGGCAGATTATGAACGGTTGCGCCGCAGGGAATACCGGCCGCTTTCAGCTTTGCGGTTTCCAGCGTTTCCATAAGGAACAGGCCGAAGAAGACATGAACAAAATCAGTGTTGCCGCGCTCAGCCGCTGCCTGGACCACAGCATTGGCCGCTGTACAGAACGCATATCGGCTGACCCGGCTGGGGTCACCAGAATCCGGATAGTCGGCGTCAATGAATGTCACCTCGTAGGGCAACGCCGAGAGATCGACCTGGTCTTTCTGCTGGTTCGGCACCAACAGGTTGACCTCGTGTCCGAGGGCCGCGAGTGCTGTGCAGGTCTCATGCACATAGTTCACGGTTCCGCCAACACGCGGCAGAAAGTGTTCACTGAGCCCAAGGAGTCTCATGGTCTGCCCTTCGTGTGAACAGAACTGAGCGGTATCAGGGGTGGCATCAGTGAAACCTTACGCCGCGGATTGATCGCAGACGTGAAATCACGGCCTGAGCTGTGCCGATGCCTGCAATCTGCCGGACCGTGCGTTCCAGACGAGAGCCGCTCCAGACATAGTTAGGATCAATCTCCCTGGCGGTTGCCAACAGTTTTTGAGCCTCAGCTCGCTGGCTGTTCCAGTTGCGCACCGCCAGCGCGTCGAAGCGTCTGCACAGTGCGGCGCGTACTTCAGCCGGAAGAGCCTTGCGCCTCAGCTGGAAGGCGTCCATCACATTGGTTCCGACCTGTCGCCGGGCGGCGATCTTTTCGGCGGTATCATCTGATGACACGCGCCTCAGATCAGAATGATGGCGATAGAGATAGAAAACGTCCGGCACCGGCTCATAGATCCAGCCCGCCTGTAACAGACGCAAAAGCAAATCGCCGTCTTCATCCGTCGCTAAAGTTGGGTCGTAACCGGCGGCATCTTCGATGGCGGCTCTGGCAAACAAGGCCCCGCAATGATGCAGAAATGGTGCTGTCAGCAATCGGCTGAGTTGGGCGTCGCGCGTCGGCTCAACAGTGCGATAGCTGTGATTCTCGGTACTGATGCCGCGCTCAACAAACACGTGTTTGGTGGGCGCGAACGGGATGCGCTTGTCTGCTGGATCGGCGTGTGCTGCATTGAGCAGATGTTCCAGGTGTTCCGGATCGATGGCGTCGTCGGCGTCCAGGAATTTTATGAACCCGGCACGAGCCACCGAAAACCCGGTATTCCGTGCTTGTCCCTGCCGATGGTTCTCGCGGTGACGCAGCAAAGTGATGGGAAGTGCGGTGGTTTCACAGGCTGTCTGGAGCGCCGCCGCGTGTTCGGGATCAGAGCGGTCATCGACAATGATCCACTCAAAGTCTTGTAGCGTTTGAGCCTCAAGCGATGCCACCGTGTCCTGAAATCCGCGCGACAGATTATAGACGGGTGTAATCACACTCACCGCCGATGAGGCGGTGGACGCGGTTGGCGCTAAAATCGTATCGAATGGTGCGGCTTCGAGCGTGCGTTTCATGCGGCGCGGTCTGCCAAAATCTGCTCATAGGCTGTGAGAACGCGCTTTGCGATCCCGTCCCAGCGATAGGACCGCTGCACCAGATCGCGGCCACGCTTGCCCATGGCGGCGCGTTCGGATGTCGAGGTTTGCAGAGCAGCTTTTAATCCGCTGTATATCGCTTCGGCTGTGGGTTCGACATACCATCCGGCCGCATTGGTTTGAAGCTCCTGCCACGGCGTCCCCGTCGTGGTCAGGACGGGAACGTTGTGTGCCAGCGCCTCAGCCACGGCGATGCCGAAATTTTCCGAATAGGTTGGTAGTACAAACAGATCGGCATTCGCGAGAAGCCGAGATTTGTCCTCACCATATTGTGGACCAATGACCTCAAAATCGTCGGACAGGCCTTTGGTCTTGACCAGAGCGGCGATCTCTTCGGCATGCCCAATCTCGCTCGGACCCGCAATCACAGTTTTCCAACCTTCCGGGCGCAATCTCGACCAGGCGTCCACCAGGAGCGGCAGACCCTTTTTGGGGTGTACGCGTCCGAGAAACAGCGCGGTTTGGCGCGTATCTGCTTCCTTCGCGGCGCATGTCAGTGCTGCCAGATCTGCATCACTCGGTATGTCGACGCCGTTCGGTGCGATGTGGATTTCCGGTTTGAGGCCGAGCTGTCGGAGCTGGTCTGCTTCCTGTTGCGAGGTCGCGTGCAATGCGGCGGCGCGTTGCAGATCCCGTTTCTGATAAAGTGCCCAGGCGACCTTTTTCTTGAGCCATTTGTAGCGAATGGCCCAGGGCTCGAGCATGCCTCTAGGACTGACGACGCGCGAGATGTCGTATTGCACGCACAGTTTGGTGAGGGCGTGATTGTGCGGCAACCAGACGCCATTGTCGTGGAGAATGTCTATGCCCGGAAACGCGGAGGGCAAATTTTCAATACCCCCTCCCAGCACGGTCAAGCCGCTCTCACGATCGATAACATCCGCTGTTTCGGCCGAGCCATCAGGTGCCCATACGCCAACGTCTGCGCCTGCCGCCGCCAGCGCGGCTCCCAGCCGCGAGACGGAGAGCACAGGCCCGCCATATTCAGGGCGGAAACTGGTTGTGGTCAGCAGAACGCGCATGGGTTGGGTCTATGGACGCACAGCGCGCGGTCGAACCGGTTCGGCAGGATTGCCGACATAGACGGTCCAGGGCTCAAGGTCTTTGTGGGCGACCGACCCGAGGGCCAGCACAGCGCCTTCCTTAATCGTAACGCCAGGCGCGACCACGGCTTTGGCGGCGACCCAGCTCTTGTCCTCGAGCGTGATTGGCTCTGTGATCAAGTCGAAGCTCTCAATCGCCCAGTCGTGGCTGCCTGTGCAGAGATAGGCGGCCTGGCTCAAACACGCGCTTTCGCCAATGGTCACCATGGCGAGATTATCGATCCAGACATCTTCGCCAATCCAGCTGTGCGCGCCAACCGAAAGGCGCCAGGGAAATTTGATCCGAACATTCGGTTTGATAACCACCCCGTCGGAGATCTTCGCGCCAAAAAGGCGTAGCAGGGACCGCCGCCAACCGGACCCTGGCAGAGGGCTGCGAAACAGCAGAACGGACACGACAATCCAGACCAATTCCACAACCAAAGACCGCCCGCGTTTGAAGTCTGAATTGTCAAAGGTTTCCAGTTTCATTCAGTTGGGCCTAGCATCGGACGATCAGGGGACCAAGCACGGGCGTGTTGCGTCATGGTATGCTCAGGTGTCGCGGTCTTGTGATACAAAGTTCAATCCATTTCCAGTGTGGTAGATGCGCCGGACAACGCACTCGAAACAATTGGAACGATCAGCGACAGAGCTCCGGCTTCGGTCAAGTGGTGGCTGTCCTCATACCATGCGGTGCTTTCAGTGTGGGTGGGACAGATATCCTGGCAGAGCGTTGAGGTAATTGGAATGTAATTCACGCCGTCACGGTCTGTGAGGCGCCTGAAGATTTCTTCACTCCGAGCCTGTCTTCGTAGTGCACTTTCGACATTGAGGGCAAATGAGGCCGGTCTGTTGAATAGGATTTCAGCTTTCAGACTGGCTTCCACATCCCATGGCAGTTCGGGGACAGGCCCGATGATGACAACCCGCGCGCCACCCGCAACGATCTTGTCGACGAGTTCGGTAAGGGTGTTTTCAACCAGAATGGCATTCCCGGACGGGTCTTTGGCAAACGTGGCGGAGTCGCGGTCACCAAGAACCGCCACCTGACCTTGTTCTGGTCCAAACCGCTTGCCTTCGACATATAAGGGCCATCTTGCGTGTAGAATGACCGTATCGTACAGGTCTCTGCTCAGGATGTGGTCCAACATCGAATCATTGAATTTTCCGCAACGTTGCCGAGCGCCAAAGTCCCGATCCGATCGACTCAACCCAGGCAGAGGCCCACAGGCCGGGACCACACCAAAATCCAACAACACGCCTTCTGTTGCCGCGACGGACTGGATTGCTGGAAATAATGCGCCGGCATGGGAGTCACCCCAAAGCAGCCAGCGGCCATTTCTGTTGGTTTCTTCGTCGCCGAAGGTACATAGCTGCTCAGGTTCACGAGTTCCCCAGCAGTCCCGATTATCTCTCGTCTCCTGTGTAGAGGCCAGCAAATCAAGTTGTGCAGGTTCGAAACGTTTCTCCACGCCTTGCGTGAAAATGACACCGACTGCCATTATCGCAAGCGTGGCGGTTCCAATACCAGACAAGGTGAACACACGCGACTGTGTCATCGGTCGACCGCGTCCGGCTCTGAACGGCGTTTCCACATATTTGTAAGATAGCCAGGCAGCTACAAAAGATGCGGCAATCGTGGCCACTTGCCAAGGCTCCGGAAGCTCTGATGACATCAGCCAGTTTCGGGCAAAAGCCATGATCGGCCAGTGCCAGAGGTAAAGCGAGTAGGACAGCAATCCTACAAATACCATCGGGCGCCAGGAAAGCGCTTTTCCGACGAGCGACGAACCGCTTGCACCTGCCCAGATAAGGGCTGCCGCACCGAGAACAGGGGGGAGCGCTGCAATGCCTGGGAAGGAGGTCGCGCTATTGTAGAAAACGACCGCAAACAAAATTAAGAGCAGGCCAATCCCAGCCATCAATTCACGTACCCATTGAGACAATGGGACAGTCGCAAGCCCCAGCGCCAGGAGCGAACCTAGGCCCAGCTCCCAGAACCGTGTCGGCAGCAGGTAAAAAGATGCGCTCGGCATCTGAGGTGTGATCCATGCTGCAAATAGCAGCGAACCAAGGACGAGAGCCCATGTCAGACTTCGAGATACCTCTTTGCCCCATCGCAGGATGATCAACAGATACAGTGGGAAAAGGATGTAAAACTGTTCCTCAACAGCAAGAGACCAGGTGTGAAGAAGGGGAAGATAGTCGGTTGCTCCGTCGAAATAGCCACCGGAATTTTGCCAGAACCAGATGTTTGAGAGAAAGACGAGAGCCGAGACCGCTGACCTTGCCATATGACTGTAGTCTTCGGGCGACAAAAGGAACCAACCCGCGGCCAAACATGCCAGCATCACCGCAAACAGTGCCGGCAAGATACGGCGGGCACGCCGTTCGTAGAAATGCAGGATCGAGAACCGTTTTTCTACCATCTCGTCGTAGAGAATACGCGTGATCAGAAAACCGGAAATCACGAAGAACACGTCGACGCCAATAAATCCGCCCGAAAATCCCGGGACGCCAGCATGATAAAGCACCACGGGGACAACAGCGACGGTGCGCAAGCCGTCTATGTCAGGTCTATACTTCAACCGATAAATCCCGTGAATAATAGGTCGTCATTCAGCTTCGCATCTTCGCTGTGTTCAAGCGCGGGAAGGGGCGTTTTGGGACGGGTTTGCCAAGAAAGGCACAGAGCTTCTCCCATCCATCGCCTTGGGCGACGTCAAACTCCATGAAATCGTCCGGGCGATCCTCGAAATAGGCGCGAACTTCTGCGGCGTGATCAACAAGGCGCGCTTTGTAAGCTGCCTCATGGCCTCGGGGCGATGAGGCTCCATACAGCCAGAAGCGCATTTTGGTTACGCTTTGACCAAAGTGTTTTATGGCGGAGTCGAACCATTTATCCGGGTCGCGGGTGGTCAGGATGAATTTTGACCCAGGGAAGGCCGCATCAAGTTCTTTGAACAGGACAGGCCAGGGATTGTCAGCGAACGCATCGAACTTTTTAGCGAGTTCAAGCGCGTGATCGCGCATATCTTCGGGCGTCTCGATCCCTTTAAGGGAGAAAATTCCCGCGACCCGGTATCCCATCAAAGACAGCGCGTATTGCAGGGAGGTCGTGCCGGTCTTCTGAAATCCGATACAGAAGACTTTTTGTTCAGGGCGACCGTAGCGCAATCGCCGCAGCTCAAGTGCAAGGCTGTGTTTGAGAGTCTGTCGAGACTTGTGAAACATGGTTTAGAACTGCCGGTTTAAGCCTTGATCAGTTGGCGCAGGTGCAGCCCGCGCCGGATGCCAAACAAACCGATCAGGTAACGTGTTCCGCGCGGCAATCCGGGGCTGAAGTCAAACACGCCAAGTTTGCGTTCGAACGCGGCAGCCTTGTCGACAATCTCATCCACGGCACGCCACGCATAGGCGGTTTTGCGAAGACGAGAGAGACAGGCGCGCTTAGCGGTCTGATCATCCCGTTTTTCGAGTATCCGGTTGGCGATCAATTCGAAGGCAGACCAGAAGCTGCGGGCTGATTTCAGGGATGTATTGCGGCTGACCGACCCTTCCGGCGGGTCTCTGTAGAGAACCCGGGTTTGGTCACAGAAGCGAACTTCACCGGCCGCCGCCAGCACGCGTCCGAAGAACTCCCCATCATCGTCGCCGGTTAGTGTTTCATCCCACGGCCCGACTTCATCAATCAGCGCGCGGGGCGTTAGCCAGGCATGCGGTGGGAAGAACCCGCCATGGCGCCACATGTCCATCAACAGAGCCAAACCCTCGTCATAGCCGCGCCAGTATCGCCTGGCATCGGGGGCGTCCTGATGGCCATCGTCATGAAAGTAGGACCAGGGGCAAAAAGCGATGGCGTTGCTCGGTGCCGACTGAAGTGCCGACATTTGCACTGCGATTTTCTCTGGCGGCAAAATATCATCTGCGTCGAGGAATTGGACATAGGAGCCCGTCGCGCGGTCCAGGCCTCTGTTTCGGGCCGCACTGCCGCCGCGATTGGGGCCGGTTTCCCACAGGATCTGACCGTCAAATTGCTTGACCTCGTCGAGACTGCCATCGGTAGAGCCATCGTCGATAACAATGACTTCACAAGGGTGCGTCTGACTGAGGGCACTTTCAATCGCCGTCGTGACATAAGGCCGCTTATTGTAGCAGGGGATGATGATTGAGACCGTGTCGGTCATGGGACAGAACTAGATCATTTCCGCCAAAAGCTGACCGCCGCGCAGTGCGCCAGCTTTCATCTCAACCATTTTCTGCTCCAGATGGGCGGAGATGTCATCGCGCTCATCGATCATGCGACCAATGCAGTCTACAAAAGTCTCGACCGGCAGCTTGGCCACGGACTTGCAGAAATCGTGATGTCCGAACAGGTCCTGGTTGATGCCCATCGCCTTGATACTATAGCTCATGCTGAAGGTCGGGACACAGGATGAGAGACCAGCAATGGTCGAATGCGTTCTGGCTCCGGCGAACACGTGGCAGTGGCCGATCAGCCATTTCATTTCCGGGCCGCTCAAACCGTGGGGAACGATGCTGACCGATTGAGAGGTCTTGTCTTTTGTCAAGGCGTGGACGCTTTCCAGAAACGCAAAATCATCATCGCCAGGTTTGGGTGCGCCGACATGTGGGACGAGCAGCACCGGTCGTTTGAACGCTTCTGCGACAGACACGATCATCTCAACGGTTCGGGCCCGCCAGGCATCCAGATCGCCGCCCAGATCGGAAAATCTTGCGACAAGTGGGCTGACATTAATGCCAATCACATCTCCGCCATCGACAAGCGCGCGAACGTCGGCGTCTTCCGGTTCGACGGGTTTCATCAAGAAGGCCGGATCGGCGACGAGGTGAACATTGTCCGAGACCCCGTTATCGCGCAGATAGGCTTGGGTCAGCGTTTCGCGTACGAAGATGCCGCTGAGCCCCTTGAGGTGTTCGAGCATAATCGGCTTGAACTCCGGATCTTTGTCAAACGGACCAACGGAAGCGCCCCAGAGGACAACCGGGATGCCCTGCTTTTGCAGCACTTTATCGACGGCCATATAATCCCAGGGGCGACCGTAATCGAGCGAGTAGTTATCGCCGCCAATCTGCAATGCCATGTCGACATTGCGTGTGCGGCCATTGAGATCACGTGTGTGATGCTGGAATTCTGTGCCGAGACGTTTGTTCGCCTGCGACATCCACCATTTCAGCGAACCGCGACTGCCGACGTGGGAAATCGGAAATGTATCGATTCTGTCATCCGATTCTTTGGTCGCCTGTGCGCTCACAACACCGGGTGATGCCATCACGCCAGCCTGAATCGCAATGTTCTGACCGAATGTGGCGGACAGGATCTCCATGGTTCCGCGAACGATCGCCTCGCACCCGCGATTGCGATAGGGTGCATTGCCCACCAGAAGAAATCTCTTGCCGGGCTGACTGGCCGGCTGGCCTGCGTGCACCGCCTGCGCCGCATTGTTCATGTTTGCACTCTCCGGTCCTGGGGGCCTCGGTATAGGTGTGAGGAATTTGCTGTCATTTTTGTCCTCACTCGCTACCGAAATCCTCGCGAGTTATCAAAGACTATTATTGCTGAAATCTGCGAATGTGACTTTCGCATTAGCCCAAAAGCATCCGCTTTACACGGCCTGCGGCGCGTCTCAAGAGCGATCGACTGTGCTCGCGATCATACGACTTGAGCAACGGCGCCATTTCCTGTTCGAATATCACGAAATTCCCGGCTTGCTTGGCTTTCAAAAAAGCGTCGTGACTGGCTTGGCCAAGCGCATAGCGTTTCCTGTGAATACGCTGCAGTTTCTTCGTCAGCTGGGCGGCGTTCGCTAGCACTCTTTTCCTCGGTCGCCAGTCGCCGCGTTCGTCTGCCAGCAACAGGCGATAGGCGAGGCCGTCGCGGCGGTGTCGCAATCCGCCAGCTTGTGACGCTGCGACCTCATCTGCGCTGAGATCCTCAAGGTGTAGACGCCCTTTCCGGGCGGCGTCCTTGACGATTGTGTGAAGGGTTGCGTCGCGAACGACGACGACATTTGTGCCGCGATAATCGTCGTCATATTGCGGCAACCAGGCGTCGCCGACGACAATATCAGCGGTCTCCGCCAGAACATCGTCGCAGAATTCGCACGCTTTCAGTTTGAACAAGCCGTGTCCCCAATTCGCTCCAATGAGGCCTTCCATCGGGGCGGTCACACTCTTGGGCTCACCGTTCACGATGCCATCGGCACGCAGACCGTAGCGGCTTGCCGGTCGCCCTTCCAGCTTGACGCGAAAATCGACAGATTGCAGACCTTCAGGCGCTATTCCGCACTGCCAGGCCAGCGCTTCAGCGAACGCGCCGCTCTTCAAATGTCCGCAAACAATGCCAACGACAAAAGCCAGGCGTTCAGACACAATTTCCGACTGTTTTGCCACCAGGCGCAGAGCTGTACAGAAACAGGGCACACCCACGACCGCATACCGACCGGGCGTTTCGATCATGTGCTTGATCACATCGCTCATCTGGACCGGATAATAGCGCGATTTGGCGTGCGCCTTAACATCTCCAGCGTTGGTAGAGACGCGGAACCCGAACATCGGGATTTCGTCTGATGTCGGATCATCGTCGCGCTCAAGTTCGGCAACATGGATCACTGCGTCGACCAGATCTCGCTCAAGCAACTCGGACAGGATCCACGCCCCCATACCGCCGGACGAGCCTTTGGCGCGAAATTCTCCCTCTTCGACCCAGCCCGCATACGTGCCGAGATAGGCCCCGATTCGCTTGTCTCTTTGAATGTCGGCTGCGGTAAACCGTTCTTGCGACAGACTTTCTTCATCGGCGCTTTCATCGGTAAAGGGGCAAGAAAGCTCAGCTTCACGGCTCGGGGTAGCGTTCTCGGGCAGTGCGGCAACCAAGCTCTGCCTGTCATTTCGCCTCATTGTGATGCCCGGATCCAAAGCAGCGCAGGCTCCACACCCGACGCAGTATCCCCCCTCAATCACCCGAGCCAATGCAGTCCTTTCAGTCATAACGAGTTCTAGTGCCAGAGTTCCAGGGTCTGCGGAAACCGGGCATTGCAGGCTTCGTAGACGGGGGCGTAGAGCGCCTTCATCTCTGAAAGAATTGCGTCATCCAGATGCCCATCTTTTTGGGTGACATTGACCTTCTTATTGGCTGCCTCGTAGTCGGCTGGAATTTCAAGGAAATCTGACAACCGTTTCAATTCCGGCTTTGAAAACAACTCCTCGAAAATGCCGAGGAAAACATCGCTTGGGTCGAAGGCCGCATCGATGGCGTCTAATGTCTGGTCATAGCGTGTGAGCTTCACATGCGTCGGCTCGTTCGCAAGTACTTTCACTGCGTCTGAGTCCGAGAGCTTTAAAAAGTCCTCGTTCTGGTGACGTTTGCGCATGCGTGCGCCGCTCCAACTGCGCTCTACAGGGTCGCGCATCAGGAACACGACTTTGACGCGGAAGCCAACGGATTTCAGACGGTCGGCGATATGAGACAATTGCGCGGCATTAAGCTTCATATAGCCCGGCGAGATGTCACCGGTCATCGTGGCGTCACCTCGGACCAGTTTGGCGAAATACCGCTCATAGAAACCGTCACGAAAGATCATATTCATTCTGACGAAGTGGCCGTAATCCAGGGTCGGCAAAATTCCATGCTTGAACTGCAGCAGCCGGTAGAAGTTAAACTTCTTTCTGGACGGGCCATCGGCGAACCTGGACGGCCAGATCCGGTACTCTTTTCGCACGCCCATGCTCGAGTTCGGCTGTGACTCGATGTAACGGTAAAGCCAAGTCGTTCCGGACTTCGGTGCGCCAAGCCCGAGAATGAACGTCTTGTTGTCCACGAATTGATCCTGCCCAGCCATCGTTTACGTCTTCAATGCAAGCAGAGGTCTCAAACTCAGATCGGATCTGTGCGGCGCTGGCGGAACAGCTCTTTTGCATAGTCGTATAGTTCGCTGTCCAATCGGTTGAAGCGTTCGACCGCCTCTATGTCGTCCTGGTCAACTGTTTTGCTGATCCGGGTTGCTTTCGGACGCACTTCTCCACCCTCAGGCCCGATTGTCCAATTTAGAGCGCCGGCTATCTGCTCCAGCGAAGCGTCGAATTCGTCTTGTAGGCCAAATGTGACATATCGATGCCGCAAGTTGTGTTTGGCGGCTTTCAACAGCTGTGACGAGGCTTTGCCGCGCCAATAATGAGGGAAGCCCGCAAGGTAACGCGTTTGCATATTGTCCACCAGCCAGGTTCCCATCAGACGTCTTTTGGTTTTTGCCGTGGCATCAAAAATGTCTTTAAGCGGTACTGCGTTGTGAAGCACCTTTTGAGCAGCGTTGTGCGTATTGGGTTTCCAACCCGGTTGCTTGATGAAAAAATAGTGCGAAATGGCGCGAGCTACGGGATCACGAAGCATTGTAAAGTATCTGAACTCACCGGCGGCAAAATGGTGCATGCCATACACGGAGTGGCCGATTAGAACCCGAAAATTTCGGGACGTTACCAGATCCCGTACGCCTTTGAATGTCTTGATTTCGTCTTCGGTATAGTTTGCGCGGACGAGCCGTCGCATCACCGCAGTGCCTGCAACTTTTGGCACGTGCGTAAATATAACTCGTGAGGCCTGTATGTCGGCTGCAGGCCGTGTCATTGCGGCAGACCCGCGGTCGACCAAAGCGGTTCTGCGCCCCAGACCACTTCGCGTTGAGGCATTCGAACCAGGGCGTCGAAACTGCGAGACACAATGCGAGATGCAACACGGCCCGTCGCCTGGTCAATAGTGTCAAACGCCCGATTGCATCGCAGGGCCAGACATGCACGAGCGAGGGCCTTTCGCCAGCCGGGCAGATCAGCTTGTTGGATCAGTGCCGCGCCCTTATCGGCCATTTTTGCTCTGATCGCAGTCGGCAGCATCTTGTTTCGCCAGTGCTGATTTTTCACCCGGGCGGCTCTGTCTTCCGAGTAAGTTTTCAGTTTGGGCAGCGTGTGCACCGTCAGGTCATAGAGCTGCTCGTGGCGGCCCATAAGCTTTTCATGCGTTTTGGTTGGTGCGCGTGATCTTGAGTCTTCTCGAATGCGGTAGACGGCAAGGGGTTCGGGTACTTGCAGCACAGGAAACGACTCAACGAACGGAACAAGCAGCTGAAAGTTTTGAGACGAGGCAGGTGCAAAGTAGATGGTTCGATCCGGGTGAACCTTCAGGAACATTTCGCTCCGCACAAAATGGCAAACCGGCCCATAGAAAAAGCGCTGGAACACGAGATCTTCGAACAGGTGTGGGACGCGAGACGCCGGGGCGTCGGTCGGCATGAAATGCCCGTCGAGGGTTTGCTTCGCCTCAATGAAAAGCTCCGCATTGGACCGCAAAAGGCCAATATCAGGATTTTCCCGCATCAGTTCGACACGTCGCTCCAGCGAGTTTGGTAGGAGCCAGTCGTCCGGATCCGGCCACATCAGGAACTCGCCAGTGAAGTGTTTAAGGCCTGTATCGACCGCGCCGCCCAGCCCCTTATTCTGTTGCTCGACCAGTTTGACGAGATAGCCCTCGGCCTCCAACACCGGTACAGCCTCGCGAAGCAGGTGCGTCGTGGCCTCATTGGCGCCGTCATTTATCAGGATGACCTCAATGTCTTTATAGGTCTGTTTGAGTACCGACTGCAGAAAGTCGTCGAAATACTTTTCGACATTGTAGCAGGGGACAATCAGGCTCACCAGGTTCGGTTCCAAGCCCAGGCCGCGGACGCTATTGGCAGTCACTGATTATCTTGCTCGTGTGGCTGAAAATCTGTTCGACTAGTTGGTTCGGACCAGTTTGGAATGGACCGATGTATCTTTAAGGTGACCGACCAATTCCGGCAGAAGTGAGAGGTGTTTCTCACCATCCGACTTGTAGTTTAATCGGTCGCGACTGAAGTCTGAAAATACACGTGAGCACCCTTCCACAATTCTGTCGTGTAGCTCAACAAACACGACAGGAATGTTTCGAAGGTGGTCGTCCGGATTCTTAAATAGCTCGTACTCACCGCCTTCGATATCGAGCTTGATCAGCCCAATCGGCCTGTTGTCAAACCGTTCTCTGACCTCAGCGACGGAGATCAGGGACACCTCTTCGAGCTCATTGGTCTGCGCTTTGTCCTCGCTCCCAACTGCGATGCTGAACCCCCATTCTCCCGTGCCGCGATCGACCAGAAAAACCTTATTCGAAGATTTTTCCGGCGGCACCAATGCCGCATTCAAGCAGTGGATGTTTGGAAACCCGCGTGTGTTCTGCTGCAACAGTTGAAAATTTCTCGTCGAAGGTTCGACAGATACGATCGTAGCTTTGGGGAAGAGCCTCGAAAGAGAAATCGCGGCCGTTCCGATATAGCCGCCGGCGTCAAGGACAAGCCCGTCGAAATCCGAAGGCTGCAATCCATCCAAAAGATCGAATTCAGAGCCCAGGCTTTGAAAGGCAACCCGAAGATCTGGCGTGCCCGGTCTGACGCTGATCGTCGTGTCAGAGAGCTTCACCTGCATCGGGGTCTTATTGCCGAAATAAGAGTTCAATCGATATCGAACATAGGGCAGCACGCCGACTTTTGACGCTCCGCTTATGGCGCTAGAGAGCAATCCAGAAAACTTGCTTTTCATGCTTCGATTAATCCCTTCTATTGCTCAGTCTGATCGCCATTGTGACAAGGCTTCATGCGGGCAAACGGCGTCCGTTTCAAAATCATAGTTCGCAAGCTGTGTCCCCATCGATCGTTCAGTCGCAAGCTACGGGTATGTCCATGGTCGCAATGATGTCTTCAATTTGCTGGCGGTTCTTGACCATCTTTAACGGATCAGAACTGCCAATCTTTTGGAGATCAGTTGCAACTCGTACAAAGGGAAGCCTCAGTTCAGATAAAATAGAGTCCACTGTCGATTGATGCGATTCCGGGTCCGACAAATCTGATTCATATTTGAGTTTGATATGCGGAATACTGTTCAGCGCCGCCCGATCATCCTGAGAAAAAGACTGACGACGCTTGAGTCTTCGTCGGAACTCGCTTGGCTCAATCGCTACTGCTATCCGCTCCACTTCGTTGTCGGTCTTATGATAAGCTCCGCGGACAATGGCTGCGCATTCCGACACCACCTGAGCAACTTTATCTTCCCGTTCTATATTCACAATTAGCCAGCCATCGTCGTGAAGAGCGCTTAGAAATTTCGATGGCTCTATCGGACGACTTTTTTTGCGTTCAGTGACAAGGTGCGATCCTTTGACGTGAACGACGACATTCTGGTTGTGATTGCCGCGTCCAAGACCCCGGACAAACGAAATTGGGGCGGCGACCTCGCGGGTATATGTGTCCAAGACCTCTCCGTGCCCACGAAAATGACCTGTTGAAGACAGTAGACTCTCCAGCAATGTTGTTCCGGTTCGTCCCTGTGCGTAAATCAATACGTGTTTTGAGTTTGCAGAAGGTCGACGGAGTAAATCTGCAATATAGTAGCGAACTTCCCTCAATCTCAGGAACAGACGTGTTCGAAATTTTGTTGACCTCGTTACCCGAGCGTCGACCGGTTTTGGGACGTCCCCGCTTATCATTTTTTGCTCGCTGCCCGGATCAGGCGTTGAAAGGCGGGATTTGATTTTTCGAGGTCGTCCCAAGTGCCGAAGCCGACGAGGTGTCCTTTGTCCAGCACGGCAATTCGGTCACAGGTTTTGATCGTGCTCAGGCGATGGGCGATCATTGCAACAGTCTTGTCACCGGGCAGCGCATCGATCGCTGACATGACTTCATTTTCGGTCGAGGTGTCCAGCGCGCTGGTGGCCTCATCGAACATAATCAGATCCGCGTCATGATATAACGCCCGTGCAATTCCGATGCGTTGCCGTTGCCCGCCCGATAGCCTTATACCGCGCTCACCAGTGAAGGTGTCATAACCGTCGGGCAATTCATTTTCGATGAAGGCATGTAGCTGGGCCGCTTTGGCGCTCGCGCGGACTTTCTCAAGATCAATCTTGTCCAGATCTTCACCCATTGCGATGTTCTCGGTGATCGATGCATCCAGGAGGAAAATATCCTGAGGGACGTAACCGACGCTTCTTTGCCAGGCGCGGATATTGCCGTCATCGATTTCTGTGTCGTCGACGTTCAGCGCGCCTTCGTGCGGCGTTAGAAGACCGAGAATCACATCTGCCAGGGTTGTTTTGCCAGCACCCGTGCTGCCGACAATGCCGATCCTGTCCCCGGCATGGATGGTCATCGATATATCCGTCAGTCCCGCAAGGTCGGTGCCGGGGTAACGATAGGTCACGTTTTCGAGTTCGACGTTCGCCCGCAATCCCAAGGGAGGCGGCGCTCGACGTGTGAGTTTGGTCGGGGTGGTTTGGGTCGGACGCTGGGCTTCGATACGTTCAATCGCAGCGGCCCCAAACTGAAGCTGCGCCAGGCCTTTGTAGAATTTCGCCATTTCCGGCAGGATGCGCTGCCCTGCAATCGCCAGCACACCGAGCAATGGCAGAATGTCGGCCAAGGCAGAGGATGATGAACCATCTGCAGAGAAAAGCATCACCACGCAGATCACAATGATGGAACTGAACGCAACGCTTTGCATCACATAGTGAGGCAGCTCTCGGATCAGAGCCGCCCGCACCATGGCGTTCGCCATTTTAAGTGATGGCGCTTTGAAACGATCGAGATACAGCCGTTCATGGCCCATGAGTTTCAGATGTTTGATCCCGCCCAGCATGTCGCCGACGACCTTGTAGCGCGAATTGTTGGCCTGATTGCGTTCTTTTCCCGCTCGGGTGAGCGCGCTGCGGCTTAGGGTTAAAGTCGACCCATAAATCAGCCCCACGACAGCAAACAGAGATAGCGCCACAATCGGGTTGACGAAAATGAGCAGGACCACGATTGCCAAAACAGAGAGCAGGCCGCCAATCGCTTCGATCACAGGCTTGAAGTATTGCGTGACGGCGACTTGGGTCTCGGCGAGTGTCTGTGTCGTAAACTCACCTGAATGCACGTTGAGAAAGTACTCGTACGGGCGGCCAAGTGCAGAGCTGAGCATGTTTGAGCTCAGGCTGTAGATCCGCATGGTTGTAAACCGCGTCATGACCCAGACACGCAGCATCTGGATGGCATTGGATATCAGGATTGCGCCTACTGTCAGCAGTCCGAGTGCGATCAGGAGGTCACGCGTCGATTGAAACCCACCCACGTCATTGAACCAACGCAGCAATGCCACGTCCTGAACCCGGCTCGGGTCGGCAACAACTGTCAAAAACGGGATCACGGAAGCAACCATGAAGGCCGAGGCCAAGGCCGCGATAATCGCGACCAGCATCACAATCAGCAGGTTCCGCTTTTCTCTTTTATTGAGTAAAGACAGTGCGGTACGAAGCGTTTTGAAGTCTATGAAGAACACTATACTATTTTGCGGCGCGGGCGCTAGCCGAGTTAATCCGCAATCAGAACATCAGTCCAGATCTGGACCAATCCAGATCGCTTTTTTGGACGGATATCCAGATTGTATACTTGGCGCGAGTCTATGAGTTCTGAGCCCTAAGTCCGGCACCGCGTGCGAAGGCTGAAAATTCGGATTTTCCATAGCTACCGCACTCGAAGGTACACTACATTTTGCACCATCAAGCTGCTTGTCCAATGGCGAAACCGGCCTGCATGGTCAAGCCTGTAAATGCCTTATTCACGGTATTGTTGTGTTCGACTGACAGTGCATTTTTTGACACCCATTTGAAGGATGAATTGCATAAGAATTGACCAGCTATAGGGGCGGCCGTCATCTGCGACTGCTGCGATATGATGCAACGCGTCGCTGGTCGGGCTGATGCTGCAGAGTCTAATGGGCTTTCAGCAGATTGTCGAAGTATTCGATCGCTTTGACCAGGCCATCTCTCAGAGGGATGGTCGGTTCCCAGCCCAGTTGCTCTTTCGCTTTTGTGATATCGGGACGTCGCTTTTTGGGGTCGTCCTGCGGCAGAGGGCGGTGGGTCAGTTGAGATTTTGACCCCGTGAGTTCGATCACTTGCTCGGCCAGTTCCCGGATCGTGAACTCGCCGGGATTGCCGAGATTAACCGGTCCTGTGATGCCTTCGGGGCTGTCCATCAGACCGATGAGGCCGCGCACCAGATCGTCGACATAGCAGAAACTGCGGGTCTGTTCGCCGTCGCCGTAAAGCGTGATGTCTTCGCCTTTCAGAGCTTGCACAATGAAATTCGACACCACGCGGCCGTCCTGCGGATTCATGCGAGGCCCATAGGTGTTAAAGATCCGCGCGACTTTGATGTCGGTTTGGTGCTGACGGAAATAGTCGAAGAACAGGGTTTCAGCGCAGCGTTTGCCTTCATCATAGCAGGACCGCGGACCGATCGGGTTCACATTGCCCCAATAGTCTTCTTGCTGCGGGTGGACATCCGGGTCGCCGTAAACTTCTGAGGTCGAAGCCTGCAAAATGCGCGCACCTGTCCGTTTGGCGAGCCCGAGCATATTGATGGCGCCGTGGACCGATGTCTTGGTCGTTTGAACCGGGTCAAACTGATAATGAATCGGGCTTGCCGGGCAGGCCATATTGTAGATCTGGTCCACCTCGACAAAGAGCGGGAAAGTCACATCGTGACGCATCAGTTCAAAATTTGGATGATCCCTCAGATGTGACACATTCGAGCGTGCGCCTGTGAAGAAATTGTCGACGCAAAGGACTTCAGCGCCGGTTTCCAGCAACACTTCGCAAATATGAGAGCCGATAAAACCAGCCCCACCCGTGACCAAAACTCTGTTATTCTGATGCATTGATTTCAACTCCTGAGTCACCCCCAAGCGAATTGCAAGACTCTTACCAGAAATTCAAGTCCGATTTGTCTGGCAAAGCGGAGTTGGTCTGAAGCGTCAACTGGGATGTACGGCCCATATGGTGCCTGCTTGCGTTTGCGTAGAGAACTGCCGGACCATGCCTGAGAGCGAAGGCCGCTCATGACATATAAAAGATCGTTGATATCTGTCTTTGCATGCTTTAGCACCAGCTTCGATTAAGCATAATGGAGTGGACTCTTGGATTTCTTGTTTACCAGCGAAAGCGTCTCCGAAGGCCATCCGGACAAAGTCTGTGATCGGATTTCTGATGAAATTGTTGACCTCTATTTCGCTGCGGCAATTCGGGATGGCTTTGATCCATCATTGGTGCGTGTGGCTTGCGAAACAGCAACGACAACCAGCCGTGTTGCGCTGCTCGGCGAAATGCGCGGACCGGACTCGATTTCCAATGATGAGATTGAATCCGTTGTTCGGGCGGCGGTCAAAGATATCGGTTACGAGCAAGATGGCTTCCATTGGAACACGCTGAAGCTGGAAAACTGGTTACATGAACAGTCAGTTGATATCGCGGCCGGCGTCGACGCAGGTACCGGGACCTTCACGGACGAGGGCGCGGGCGATCAGGGCATCATGTTTGGGTATGCGAGCGCTGAAACCGAAGAACTCATGCCAGCCACCCTGATTTATTCACACAAGATCTTGAAAGCGATGGCGGATTTGCGTCATTCGGGAGCGCGTCCGGAATTCCTGCCCGATGCGAAGAGTCAGGTCACGCTGCGCTATTCCAACGGCAAGCCGGTCGATGTCGACACGGTGGTCGTCTCAACTCAACATATTGAGGGCCTGTCGGCCGAAGATGTGCGTGAGCTGGTGCGTCCGATTGTAAAGGACGTGTTGCCCGAAGGATGGTTCCCGCCGGAAGACAAATTCTATGTCAATCCAACCGGCAAGTTCGTGATTGGTGGGCCGGATGGGGATGCTGGCCTTACGGGCCGAAAGATCATTGTCGACACGTATGGCGGCGCAGCGCCGCATGGCGGCGGCGCATTCTCTGGTAAAGACCCGACCAAAGTTGATCGCTCAGCTGCTTATGCGAGCCGGTATCTCGCCAAAAACGTTGTTGCCGCCGGCCTGGCGGAGCGCTGCACTCTGCAGGTCAGCTATGCAATTGGCGTCGCCAAACCGCTCTCGATCAATGTGAATCTGCACGATTCCGGGAATGTCGACGAGCGCAAGCTCGAAGCGGTCCTGCTGGAGATCATGGATCTCAGCCCGCGCGGTATCCGCACCAAGCTTGGCCTTAATCAGCCGATCTATGCGAGAACCGCAGCCTATGGCCATTTCGGTCGCACACCGGACGCCGACGGTGGATTCAGCTGGGAAAAGCTGGACCTGGTTGAGGCGCTCAAGTCCAGCTTCGCGTAAGTTTTTATTATCCATTCTCCTCGATGGTTCGATGAATTGTTGGTTAGATTTGCGAATTGCGTCTGACCCGTAATCGTGCTGTTGTTTCAGTTACCACCGCAGAACGCGAAGGGATCTGAGTTCTGATCCGCGTATCGAGCGACGGGAGTGGATTATTTATGAGCCAACGTCCCCCTTCCCCACGGCGACGCCAGACCACCCCGCGAAAGCCTGCGCGTAAGCGAAAAGGCTCCGTCACCCGTCTACCTCGCGTTACCTCAACAGAAATCAACACGGTTCTGAGCGACGCGCACCAGGAAATCTGGGGCCTCGACCAAATCCACCAATTTGTGTCCACCAAAGTTGAAGACATTCTCGCGGCGCGGCAGGTGCCGCGCCAGTGCGTTCAGGCCCCGAGTCTGGATATCGCCGTACCCGCGATTGAGGCGATGCGATACTGTCAGTACCGTACAGAAATGACGGCGCTCGTGGCCTCAGCCATGGACCGCCGCCTGTCACATCAGGCCCATCCCGCCTTTGTGAACATCCTGCGTCAGCTGGCTCCGGATGAGCTGCGGATTCTGAGTCTCATGCCGCCACAAGAAGAAGTTCTACCGCTCGGCAATCTTCATCTTGTTCTGCCAGGTGGACGAACCCGGATCATTTATCGCTCAATCGTGCCGAGACATGTGGCCGAAGTCTGCAAGGCCAAACAGGCCATCCCGACCTATATCGATAATCTGGACCGTCTGAAACTGATCGGCAGTCCTGATACGCTGAGTATTCGTGATGAGGCTGTTTATGCGGACCTGATGCAGCAGAATTTCTGCCATGACCTTTTGGAGGCGCTTCCGACGCGGGCTCGGCCACGCATTGAGAAACGCACTTTTGCCCTGACCGCGCTCGGCGAGAATTTTCGCACGGTGTGCCTGTCTTAGCCTGGTTCGTCTGAGCGGCGTTTATTGTGCTGGAGAACAGGACACTGGCTCATCGGCCGCCGGAACCGCCTGAATGGTCGCGCACAGATCACCAGATTGAGCGGCTGCAATCACATCGATATCAGAGAGTGCTGTTCCCATCACGAAGGTCTGCTGGCTTGTTAACGTGAACCTGATATCGGCCACGTTCGGATCAGCACAGACAAGCCGGCAGACATAGTCGGTGTTCTGGACCAGAACCTGCGCAGCCGCTGTCCCGGTATTATCAGAAGGGGGAGAGATATCCGTTGAGGTTTCGACGAGTGCAGGCTCTGGTTCAATCGTCGCTGGTGGCGTTGGGTCCTGCTCGGGCACAGCTTCGGGCGAAGCCTCAGTAACCTCGTCAGCACCGGAACCAATTGCGGGCTGATCAGCCGTTTCGGTCGCCAAGTCGGGTTCCGTAAGCACCGGGTCGGCTGGATCGGTGGATGCGGTCGCCAGCTCGACATCGTTTGCTTCGCCGTCGGTCAGCCCCGTTTCAGGCGGTTCCGGGATTTCAATCAGATCTCGGCTCGGGGAAGCCTCCAGAGGAATGATGCGGGCTGTGGTTCCGGTTTGACCGGGGCGGGGGCTCGCGAGGGCAATATATTCCGCACTCATCGACAGGAACCGCTGATCGTTGCCGCTTGCCGAGCCGAGTGAAAGCGTGCTTGATCGTGCTGACTCTGCCACGGGGTCATAAATAGCAGAATTGATGCCGGTTTCTTCCAGACAGCTGATCTGCAGGTCTGTCTGGATCTTCTGGATGGCGCAGTTGCCGGACTTTTCCATCGCAGCGGTAACGGGTAGGGCAATATCACCGGTGGTTCGGCCAAGCGCATCCACGCTCAGGACTCGAGGCACGGCCCCGCTGATCAGCAGATGTGTCACACCGTTTTCGTCCACCGTCATTGCCAGCAAGTGTTGATCCTGACGCAGATCGACCATTTCAGACATGACCAACTGACCGGCGCGGCTAAGCGAAGATAAGTGCAGCACGCGTTGTCCGGCGCTATTGGCATCTTCGGATACGATGACGATTTCATCGAACGGCGTGCGGGCCGCGAGCGCCGAGGTCCCTAAAGCGGACGGCAGCTGACGTTGCCAGTCAATGTAGCTGTCCGCGCCGATCATCACCACGCTCAACTCATTGTAGGATTCACCCGGAAGAACTGCGATAATGCCCTCGGCCAGATTAAACAGGCTGGTCTCGAACCCTTTTTCGTCGGACGAGGGGAAGTCGCGCCCCCAGAGGCGCTGGCCATCGGCGGTCTGCGAGATGATCGAAACGGTCGATCTTTGTTTGACCGCAAATGTCATATCGCCAGAGGCCTGTCCCACGACGCTTACCAGTTCGCCCGGCGCGACCGGACCAAGCGCCCTTTCCCCGCGTAGAATGCCGCTCCGATCAAAAGTCAGGGCAAAGCGCGTATTCCCCTGAGATCTCACCGGGTCCCGCAAGGCGCGCGATCCGATCAGGACCAATCCGCTTTGATCTTCCGTTCGAGACGCGATCAGGTCCAGGAAAGGTAGATCGGTTTGCATGATGGCCTGGTCACCGGATTGATCGGAATTGACCGACTGAAAAATCTCTCCCGTCGTTTCCACAGTCGTGAGTGGCGCTTCTGGCTGGGCTCGCTCGGTAACGCGTGTCTGCCCAAACCAGCCGATCCCGACACCAGCGCCGAGCAAGAGAACGCCGGTCAGTCCAAACAAGGCATACCGGGAGAATTTCGAGCTACCGCTGCTGGAGTCGCCAAACGATGCCTTGATGTAGGGATCATCCAATGGCGCCGCGGATTCGAAACTCTCGTCGAGATCTAGAATCAGGTTGCACGATGGGCATTTCAGACTCGTGCCATGCTCCACCAGGACAGACATACAATTAGAACATCTCATTGCGTCCTCCCGGACCTACTCTACCGCAACTACCAATCAAACCTGCTCAGTGTGGGATGAGAAAGCCCAACCTGTCAATTTTGTCAGGCATTCAACAACTATGCCATATCGCCGTGCTTTACAGGTAACATGATATGCAATAACATTCCAATTGCTAAACTGAAATGCCCGCGGCCTTTGCATCGGAAAGGAAGGCCGCCAGTCCTTTGTCCGTGAGTGGATGGTTCGCCAGCGCTTTGATAACGGCGGGCGGTGCGGTCATGACATCGGCGCCGGCCAGAGCGCATTCTTTGACATGCAGTGGGTTGCGAATAGAAGCGCCGAGAATCCCCGTTTCAAACCCGTAATTGTCATAGATAACGCGGATCTCCCTGATGAGATCTAGCCCGTCAATATGGATATCATCCAGACGGCCGATAAAGGGTGAGATATATGTGGCGCCGACTTTGGCGGCCAAAAGTGCCTGATTGGCGGAAAAACAGAGGGTGACATTGGTCTTGATGCCTTCATCCGAGAAGGTCTTGCAGGCTTTAAGGCCATCAATCGTGAGCGGCAGTTTGACCACGACATTGCCCGCAATGGAAGCAAGCTTGCGCCCCTCTGAGAGCATGCCCTTAACATCGGTGGCAATCACCTCGGCGCTGACCGGACCGGACACAATAGAACAGATCTCGGTGACAACTTCGGTGAAATCGCGGCCCGATTTCTTGATTAGCGACGGATTGGTGGTCACGCCATCGGCCAGACCCGTGGCATAAAGTTCTCGGATGGCATCAATATCGGCTGTGTCGATGAAGAATTGCATTGTATCGCCTCTCAAATGTCAGCGCCCATATGCGGACATTTCGGGCTTGACGCAAGCGGCTGTGTTTATATGGCTGCCAGCGGTTTCGACAGGTTTTGTTTGAGACAATACCGGGCTCAATAATCGTGCGGGCGTGGTGAAATTGGTAAACACAGCAGACTTAAAATCTGCCGGCCGTAAGGCCTTGCCGGTTCAATCCCGGCCGTCCGCACCATTTCTATTCTGTCAGCAATGCTGAATTTTCTGATCCAGTGGGTCGAGAATAGATTGAGGATATCCCGGACAGGGCGTGGCTGGGTTCGATGACGAGTCGTGACCATCCATTATTTGCCACACCAGCTGCGTGTGGTTTGCGGTCGGTTCGGTGATTTGCGCCTTTCAGGTCGGGTGAGATCTGATTGACCCTTACAGTCTGTTGGAATGACTAATCGTTCTTGGGGCGGGCCCCGAGATC
Source organism: Henriciella sp. (assembly GCA_030066975.1). Lineage (GTDB taxonomy): Bacteria > Pseudomonadota > Alphaproteobacteria > Caulobacterales > Hyphomonadaceae > Henriciella. The sequence continues at coordinate 53,810 of JASJAO010000011.1, forward strand.
GGAGTTCTGGTCGGTCTTTGTTTTACGTGCCGCAGCTTTGCGCCGTTTAAGATTGTCCCGCAAGGCGGCCTTGCGCCGCGCCTTGTGTTCCTCGGATTTGATTTTGTCAGCCATGATTACAGCTCGGGATCAGAAACGGTCTTTTCATCTGCGCCAGCATAAGCTAATCCCCGCCGATACAAAAGCCGCGGTAGCTCAGTGGTAGAGCGCATCATTGGTAATGATGAGGTCGGGAGTTCAATTCTCCCTCGCGGCACCATTAACCCCTTGTGATTATTGCGCATTTTATTGAGCCTTTTTCTTGTGAAAAGCGACTTTACAGGAAACTTTACAGGTTCTGTTCGTGTTCTGTCTTTGTCGGAGGCGATTCTATAGGGATGTTGTCCATCCAATTTGGAAATTCGCTGACCCCCAGAGCGGAAAGTTCCGACCGAATTTTCGTTATTCTGCGGTCCAACTCGGCGGTGATCACTGGCTTGATGGCATTTCGCATTTCGTCGTCTTGATAGGTGCTCGCGATCGTGACCTGCAGGCCATCGTTGAGAACGGCATCAATCAGATGCTGCAGTTTCTTGGCTTCGTCGGCAAGGCAGGCAGCTTTACGAAGATCTTCCAATTTCATTGATATCTCCGATGCTTGCTCAGCCGACCCACAACATCACGATGATAGAACCGAGGGTCAGTCCCGCCACAGACCACACCCCCATGAGTATCAGTTCGAGAATGCCCCGGATTTCCTTCATTTGCTCATCAGTCATGGCTTACCCTTCCTTGAGTGTGTTGATGATGGCTTCGTCGCTGACATAGATGCGCTTCATTTTGCGCAGCGTGTTCGGCGTCCAGCCAAACATGTCGATAATGTCTTGATCGGTGATGATCTTCGGGTGTCGGCGCTGCAGGATCACCCAATAGGTCGCTGCGGTTTTGCGCAGATCGTGCATTGTCGCGGTGATCTCGCAGTCGGCGCGCACCTTGTCGAAGCTGGTCGATGCGCCGGACGGCGTCCATTTTCCCCCGCGCGTGTTGAACAGGACCGTCGTCGGCGCCACCGCGAATGTACGCCGAACCTCATCAATCTCCGAGAGCAGGGCGTCCAGCTCCGGCACGATCGGGATGATGACGACGCGCTTTTTCCCGCTTTTGGACGTGCGCCAGACAAAGTGATCGCCTTCGCGCGCCGTGATCTCGATCGTGATCAGGTCGGCGCGGCGGAGGCCTGTCAGCTTGCCAAACCGCAGAATCCAGCCGACTTCGCGCGACGCCTTGGCCAAGAACGCCTTTTCATCGTCGCCGGTCCAGAGCACGGGCTCGTCAGGCTTGGAGTAGACCGGGTCAATGGTCAGGCAGCGATTGAAATCGAGCCGACCTTCCTTTTTGCACCATGTCAGGAACGCGCTGACGGCCGCGATCGATTGATCAGCCGCGGACTTCGAGTGCGCGAACTCCTTATCGCGCCATTTGGTGATGAACTTGGCGATGCTGCGCAGGTCCATAACCTCGAGCGGTGCGAGTTCGGCCTTGCGCCCGCCATTCAGCTCCATGCGCCGGAAGCTTTCGAGATAGCGTTTGCGCGTGGCCTGGCTCGGCGCAGACAGATCGCCGAATTTCTTCGATTTCAGGTACAGTGTGATCGCGGCTCCGAGCGTGCCTGTGCGGTCGCGAGAGCGGTCCAGCGCTTTCGCTTCCTCGTACTTCCGGATGAAGTCGCTCGGAAGGCGGCGGTTGCCGGAATCGACACGCCTCCCATCGCTGACATAAAAGCGCGGACCGCCGCGATAAACATAGTAATAGTAACGCTTGCGGCCGCTTTTTAGCGTCCACAAAACTGTGTGCACCTTGTCGATAGGCATCGTCGCTAACTCACCCATTTGTCTAACCCGCCTTTAGGTTGAGACGGGAGCGCGTCTTTGTCCAGAACGCGGACGGTCCCATCGGGTGTGATTTCGACGCCGCCGACCTCGCCGCCGTGCTTTTTCAGCAGGCCGGCGGCGATATCGCCGAGGCGTTTGAGTTCCGGCGCCTTCATATGGTCGGGAAGGGCCTTGGTCATCCGGCGTTGCCTTTGGGGGTGGGGCGAAGACGTTCACTGTGATCAGGAAGGCTTTGCCGCGGTCGAACGTTGAGACCTGCATAAAACAGAGCGAAGTCTGCCGTCTTGCAGAAGAGATCAGCGTTGTATTGAAAATCGGCCCGTCGTGCCTCGGCCTTCCAGTCGGTTTCGACCATCGCGCGCTGCCAGCTCAGTGTGCAGGTCATGCACCAAGGCTCGCAGTCACCGTATTCGTATCCGGGTTCGTCCCAGAGCGCCCAGTCGATGGTTCTAATAATCTTCCCACATGACGCGCACTCCGTTGCCTCCTGCGGCTTTACGCCTGTACGACCGCAAATTCGAATACGCTCCCCCATGCCTACGCCTCCTTAAGTTCGGCTGAGAGGGCGGTTCGGGCAAGGGCTGCCAGGTCAAAAACGAGCCTTTCATCAGAATCGATGCCGTTCTCTTCCAGCGCCTCACACATTGTTTCTTCAACATATTTGGTCAGCCCAGCTTCGTGGTATCGGTTAACCAATTCCTCAGCACGGTCTTCAAGTGCGACGATCTTTTCAGCGAAGGCCCGCAACTCCCCCGACATGAGGGCTTGGCGGATCAGGGGCCATGCGTTGACGAGTTCGACGATTAGATTGGCGTTCGGGCCGTATGGGTCAGTTCCTCTTTGCCGATGCTCGTTTAGTTGCTCGTCGCTTAGGAGCCCAACAGCACGAGCTTGAGCAACTGAAAGCCTCAAACCCTTGTCGTCTGGCTCAACCGGACGAATGATGCCCCAATCGTCATGTTCTTGGGGGCGAACGGCCCAAGGTGTACGAGTCGCCTTCTCAAACAGCGCATCAATCCGCTCCACAGTTTCAGTAAGATCAGTCATGATGACCCTCCGTGGTAAATTGAGAGTGCCGCGAAGACAGCAAAGATCAGATAGATGATGCCCGCCCATTTAAGACGACGTGATTGACCGGGCTTACCACCGGGCACGACGCGGGGCAGGTCGAAGACCCAAAAGATGAAAAACGGTGCCATCACCAAACCAAGGGCAGCGAGCGAGATTGCTTGTTGAATTTGCAGATCAGTCATGGTGTTTCCTTTGGGTTGGAGCGATCAAAGATGAGTAATCCACCTTTGGTTCGCCCGCAGCGCGCCCATCCGGCGAATCGAAAGCAAGCACCCGGATTGGCTGACCGCACAGCTGACGGATTGACGTAGGTGTAATGCCTCTCACCAGGCCAGCAGAAATCAGCGATCGCGTCAGCCTGTCGGATAAGGAGCGACGAGAGATGTTTGCTTTCGTTGCGGAATACGGCGCAATTGACGCCGCGCTGCCCGCTGGCATCGATAAACTTTCGCCAAACAAACAGGGCATCACCAGCTGCGGTACGCAAGACGATTTTTTCGCCGGGACCTGCGAAGAGTTTTCTTCGCCGTCCGTCCCTATATCGATAGGCGCTGTAGTGCCGCTCGTAGAGCGCAAGGCAGGACTTATCGCCGTCTTTGGTGAGCCACCACAGCGGGCCATCTGAAAAGGATCACCCATCCTCGCCTCCGGAGCCGGCTTTCTGCCAGCCATAAATCAAGGCGCGCTCCATGAGCATGCTGTCGCCCTCGACCATGTGGTCTTCCGATGCCATGCGCAGGGCGCCGATGACGGAGAAAGCCAATTCAAATGGATGCATACCGTTTTCAAGCGCGCCGCCGAACAGCGCAATATACTCATTGATCAGCCTGGCTTGACCTTGCGGTGTCAGTGTTGGACTAACCATCTTGCGCCCCCGTCGCGGTCTGCAAGAGCTTGATGCCGGCGCGGAGATCCCGCAGCGTTTCGGTCAGCATCAGCGTGTCGGCTGCAGAAAGCCGTCCGGCCTCGACTGATTTGCAGATATTCTTCGCGCGCTGCATCGTGTCGATCAGTTTCGCCGCGTTTTCGGCGGCGTCTTTGCGGGCTTGCAGTGTCGCCAATGCGGCCTGCATGACCGTCGTCTGATAGTCAGCATCGGCTTCTGTGAGCGAGCCTTTGGCGATCAGGTTTGGATAGACACGCTGGCGCATCCCGAGCTCTCGGCGCAGCTCCATAATCTGCGCTGTCAGGCCGGTATCAATGGGTTGATCTGCGAGAAGGTCGTTCATTAGCAGCGCCCCTCGGCTTCGTTGGCAAAACGCGCGACATTCTGGATGAACGCGTTCAGGGCGAGATTCAGATGCTCCAAAGTCATGGGCCCGGCGACCTCCGAATAGCCTTGCATCGTCGTAAACAGCGCGTTGACCAGCAGGGACGGCATCGGGGCATAGTCCGGATCGGTTTCCGGAGCGGTTGCAGCGACCAGCTGCTCAACCATTTTCCGGGCATGGTCGGCGGCTTGGTCTTTAGCGGCCAATAACTCAGGATCCTCGTAGTCCTTGATCTCTATACGCACATCCATCACGCTGCTGCCTCTGCCGGAAAGGCGAACTCGAACGTTTCGACCAGATGATCGGGGTGGACTGTCCAGACGCCGGAATGAATGCCGCCGTGGCGTTTCTCGAAATAGCATTTCCACTTGTCGCCGGTCGGCGCCGCATAGCACCGTCGGCGATAGGTGGTTTTGTTCTTTGATTGAACAATCACAATCACATGGCGCGCCTTGTTGGGGTCGAGCCCATCTTGCAGAATCATGGTCCGCAACTTGTCGAGGTCTTTTGGTCGCGCCTCATAGAGCGCGAGGCTGTGCCGGTTGGCGACCGTGTTGGCGAGCGTCTGGCGCTCATCGTGCGGGGTATCGAGATGTTGGGCCCGGCAAACGACCGGCAGGCGCGGTGCGCGGCAGGGTTCACCGCGCGGTGCAAAGCATTTCGGGCATGGGACCGTGAGCGGATCGGCGAGTTGAGTCTGGTTCATACTTTTTCCCCCAATAGAAACATCATGTCTTCATAAGCTGAGCTGATTTCATCCCACTCCGCCCGGTCGCCGCCTGCGTCGGGATGAGCGCGGGCCGAGAGTTTCCGGTAGGCGGCTCGGACCTCAGACGCACTCGCTGTGCGTGCGACGCCAAGCACCTCCCACGCCTTGCGTGCTGGACGCTGCTTGCTCGGCGGCGGCAGCGCTGAGAACGCCCGGAGAATTTCTTTCGCCGTCTGTACGCCATAGCGCTCAATCTTGCGGACCGCTTCAATATGGGCGGCGAGCGCGGCGAGGTTCTGCTCGACTTTAGTATAGGTGTCGCAGGCGAGCGTGATCGGCTCTCCGCCCTTCTGGAAGTACAAGGCAACGCCGGGATCTGCGGGTGCGCCCTGGCCTGAACGCGGTCGCCCGGACAGGGTCGGCGGTACGTTGGTCGAAATGATGAGCTGTTTCGCACCGAAGAGGTCGATCTGCTCTTCGACACGGTCTGCGGCAAGCGCAATTGTAAACGCCTGCCGGGTCGATTTGAACTGGCCCGTCTTGCGCCGCGACGCCTCAGTGCGCGGTCGATGTGCGGGCCATGAAAGCGGATAGGCTTGCGGCGCGGTCATGCTGTCGACCTCGCACGCTGGACGGCGGCGCGATCTTCGGCATCGGGCAGCTGGTTCAAGAGATGCTCGGCAGCGCGCTCGGACATATTCTTCACCATCCGAACGGTGAAGGGGACGCCATTGCGTAAGTCGGCCATCATCGGCTCGAGCAACGGGTCAGCTAGGAGTTTTTGCGGTCTTCTGAGTTCCATGCTCTGCCTCTAGCGGTATCGAATTAAGATCAAGTTACGCATTTGCGTACACATGTCAACTTAAGAACGCAAATGCGTTCATGACGCTAGGATCGGGAACTGCTATTTCTTGAGAATGGGTGTTAAATTTTTTCAATCGGGGATTGTATGCCTCGCCGGATTGCTGGCCGCCTGTAGTGATTCGGCGGTGTCAGAGGCAGAGTCCGAACGGCTTCGTCTGGAGATTAAACAGCGCGTCGAGCAGACGCGCGCGCTAGACCAGGCGCGCATCGCGGCCTGCATGGCTGAACATGCGGCTGATTGGGTGGCGATTGACGAGGCGATTACCGGCTCGGATCACCTTGGCCAACATGAAGATATGCTGCGTCTCGCGGCCTCTCGCCTCGTGTGTGAGCGCAAGTGTTCGCTGCGCCAACTCAGCGAGGAAGGCGGGTTTTGGTCCGCCGGAGCCAATCGCCCGAACCTCTATTTCACCTATTGCGGCGACGGTCGGGCCGACCGCAAACACTATGTGAATGCGATCACAGGCGCGGTGTTTACCCCAGAATCCGATGGATCATGACGACGCGTCCGACCACGGTCAGCGTATCCGGTTCGTCGACGGTGAAGGATTCATAATCGGTATTGTCTGAGGTGACGAGCACGGTGCCGGTGCCGAGATTACGCTGGCAGCGTTTCACAATCAGGTGCCCCTCATACAGCAATACATAGATGCCAGGCGTCACAATGCGGGTGACGCCGCGGTCAATCACGATCTGGTCGCCGTCATGCAGCGTGTCCCACATGCTGTCGCCGCCGACGCGTATGGCCGTCAGCTCAGGCACATTGAAGCGGCTGACTTCCTCCAGGCGGTACGGGACCCAGTATTCCGGGGGAGATTGCTGAATAAGTGCGCCGGCGCCAGCTGAGGCACGGATATCGTAAAAGGGCAGTGAGACAACGTCTTCGCCTGTCCCGATGGGCGCTCCGGTCAATTCCTCGATCGCTTCGACAATCTTGTCGCGATTGCTGGCCACCAATGAGCGATTTTTGTCGCGCATGAAACTGTATATGGTGGTTTTCGGGACCCCCGATTGTTTTGAAATTTTTGCCACGCCGATCTCGTCAATCGAGTAGCGCAGCTTGTCGTCTTCCTGGCTCAATGCTCGCTTTCCCCTTTTTTATCGCAATTGCGTATGCAATCCGGCTGACGAGCGCAATTAGACGCATAAGCGTAAATAAATTGACAAAGTACGCAATTGCGTCTTTGTTTGCGTCATGACGACAAAAACCGCCCCTCCGCTCCCCTTGGAAAAGCTTGAAAAAGCCCTGCAACGTTTCCGCTCTGCGATAGAGGACAAGCGCGTGACCCTGCGCGCGGTCGCGACGGCGACGGAGATACCGTTGACCTCGCTCGAACGCATGGTCAGCAGCGAGGTCTATATCGACCGGATCCGCCGACAGCGCGACCGGGTGCTGAGCATCGACAAGGCGCTGGACACGCTGCTCAAGCCCGCGAGCGACCCGCCGAAATAACCGAACGCCGCACCCTTGAGTCTAACCCGCTCAAATCGTCCGGGGTGCGACCAGGCGGGTTCTCACGCCCCCCTTAAGTGAGGCCCGCCGCCCCAAGTTTCAGACACGCCAGGAAAGGAAGACCATGGCAGACATTATGGATTTGATCGAAGGCTACCGCGACGGCTTGCTGCTAATGCGATTGAACAGCGCCTACAGCGAGCTGGTTGAAGCCTGCGAGGATCAGGAACTCGGCGGTAGCCTGACGATGAAAGTCGACCTCAAACCAAAGGGTGACGGGGTTTATGCGGTGCACGCTTCGGTCACGTCGAAGACGCCGCAGCCGCAGCTGAAACCGGCCATGTTCTTCTCTGATGGTGCTGGAAATCTCGCACGCCGAGACGCGCGCCAAACCGACATCGAAGATTTCACCGGCGATGACACGGTCACGCCGCTGAACCGCACGTAAAGTTCAACCCCGATTTTTGAAAGACCAGACCTATGAGTGAAACCTCTATTGAAGAACTCCGTATGCAAGACAGCGTTGCCGACCAGCTTGTGACGCTCGCGCGCACCCAGACTGTGGAAGGCGCTGACGGCGAGTTTGCGGTACTGCCGAATGGCACCCTAAAGCGCATTGGCGGCGAAACCCAAGCCAAATCCCCGCCGGAATTCATCATCGCCGACGTGAAATTGAAGACGATCAACGCGCTGCATGAATATGTGAACCGTTTCAAGACGACTGCGACGGCGATTTTTGCCGATGTCGATGCCCGCCACATCGAAGCGGTGATCGACTATCATGACAGCGGACGCGTGCATGCCAAGCCGGTGACACGCGATGCGCAGGGCGAGAAAGTCGTGAACTATGACATGGATCTCGTGCCATCAGAGAACACCGTCATGCTGCCCGACCGCTGCCGCCATCGTGCCAGCGTTCGCATGTCCTATTCGGAGGAATTCGAAGAATGGGATGCGATCGAGGGCGAATGGCACGACCAGATCGACTTTCTGAAGTTTCTCGAACAGAATGCGACCGACGTTCTCAGTCCAACACCCAGCTCACTGCTCGAAATGGTCACGGACTTTGCGGCGATCGAGGATGTCGAATTCAAGTCCTCGACACGGCTCCAGAACGGCGACCGCGAGCTGATGTATCGTAAGGAGTCGGTGCCGAAGGGCACGATCACCATTCCAAACGAGCTCTCATTCAATATGCCGATTTATTTCGGGGAAGAGCCGCAGCAGTTTAAGGCTTTGTTTCGTTATCGGATCAATGCCGGGTCGCTTTCACTCCGCATTGACTGGCATCGGATCAAACAAGCCAAGCTGAAAGGGTTCAGCGCCGCGTGTGAGCGCCTGCTGGAACGTACCGGCGTCTATGTCTTCGCAGGCGCGATCCCGCAAGAGCGTTGGGATGGCATCGACCCGAAAGCCGCCGGCATTTCAGGGACGGGCTGATCGTGGCACCGCGAAACTATACCGAGCCGGAGCTTGCGCGCATGCGCGAGCTCCATGCCGAGGGCAAGAACAATAATGAGATCGCTGCCGCGCTGAGTGCTGAATTTGGCACGAAGCGCCAGCGCGCCGGTGTCGGTGTGCGGCTTCGCAAGATGGGGCTGAACATCAATTACGTGAAACCCGTGGGTCAACGTTCGACCGCGGGCATCGCGGCGGGTTCGCGCGCGGCAATAGAGCGCCGCGTGCAGACAGGGGCTGTGGTGGCTTTGCCCGGCATTGATCTCATGGAACTCAAGAACACGACATGCCGCTATCCGGTGCATGACAAGCCTTACCGTTTCTGCGGTGAGCCGACGGTGGAGGGATCGAGCTACTGCGCCGCCCATGCCGCCATTTGCAGTGACAAAAAACGCACTTCCGAAGTGAACGGCAGGCGCAAAACCAAGAAGGCGGCTTAGGCGAAAGTCAGGTCGAGAGGCGTTGGGGCTGATTATAGACAATTTTGCCGGGGGTGGCGGCGCATCGGTTGCGTTGGAGCAGGCGCTCGGACGCAAGGTCGATATCGCGATCAATCATGATCCGGACGCGATCGCCATGCACGCGGCCAACCATCCGGAGACCGAGCACTATCAGGATGACGTGTTCAGCGTTGACAAGGCGGCGATCTGCAAAGGCCAGCCGATCGATGTCGCGTGGTTCTCGCCGGACTGTAAGCATTTCAGCCGGGCCAAAGGGCGTGCGCCGGTTTCAAAACGGGTTCGCGGTCTCGCCTGGGTGGTCCTGCAATGGGCGGCGCTTCCGAAATGGCAGCGGCCACGGGTGATCTTCCTTGAGAATGTTGAAGAGTTCCAAACCTGGGGCCCGATCTGCAGACAAGGCTATCCGGACAAGTCGAAGGCTGGCGAGACGTTTCGTTTGTGGGTCTCGCATCTGGAAGCGCTCGGCTACACGGTCGAATGGCGCTCGCTGGTCGCGTCTGACTATGGTGCTCCGACGATCCGCAAGCGCCTGTTTCTGGTGGCACGCTGTGACGGCGAACCGATCCGCTGGCCCGAGCCGACCCATGCTGACCCGAAACTGAAAACCGGGTTGAAGCCGTGGCGCACGGCGGCAGAGATCATCGACTGGTCGCTGCCTTGTCCGTCCATCTTCTCGCGCAAACGCCCTTTGAAGCCGAATACGATGGCGCGGATCGCGCGCGGGCTGCAACGCTATGTGTTCAACAATCCGCAGCCCTTCATTGTGAACCTGACGCATGGCGGGCGGGTAGAAGCGGTATCAGAGCCGTTGAAAACCGTGACCGCGGCGAATCGCGGCGAAAAAGCGTTGGTGACGCCGACGCTGATCCAAACCGGCTATGGTGAGCGCAAGGGCCAGAAACCGCGGGCGCTGGATCTGTTCAAGCCGCTCGGCACGGTCGTTTCCGGCGGCTCAAAACATGCGCTGGTCGCGCCGACAATAGTGTCGGTCGGGCACGGCTATAGCGGCGGTCGTCGCGAGTATCCGGTCGCGCAACCCGCGCTGACCATCACGTCAGGCGGCAATCATCAGGCGCTCGTCGCCGCCTTTCTGGCTCAGCACAATACGGGTGTGACCGGACATAAGGCCGATAAACCGATGTCGACCATCACCGGTCGCGGGACACAGCAACAGGTCGTGACCAGCCATTTGATCAAGATGCGCGGGACCGGGACCGGAAGCGCGACCGATGCGCCGGTTCACACCTTGACGGCGGGTGGCCAGCATATCGGCGAGGTCCGGGCCTTCCTGATCAAGTATTTCGGGACACAGCAAAAGCCGGAGCTCGCAGAGCCATTGCACACGGTCACGACCAAAGATCGGTTCGGCTTGGTCATGGTGCACGGCGAGCCCTATGAGATTGTCGATATCGGCATGCGGATGCTGGTCCCGCACGAGCTTTATGCCGCGCAGGGCTTCCCAGACGATTATATCATCCGCCCCGAAATCAACGGCAAGGTGATGACCAAATCGGCCTCGATCGCGCGGTGTGGCAACTCGGTGTCACCGCCGCCAGCGGTCGCGCTGATTGAGGCCAATGCGCCGATGTTCTCCCGCGTCGAGGTGGCGGCATGACGAAATCATCTCTCAACGGAAAAGAGATCTACGATCTCTGGTATCTTGAAGGTCTCACGGACCAAGAGATTGCGACACGTCATGGCATGACGCGGCACATGGTGACCGGCAAGCGGTTTCGTTACATGCAGCGCCATGTGCCGGACTCAAGAGCGATTACCTTGCCCGGCTCGCGCTTGATTGTGCCGGAAAAATATAGGCCGTCGCGATGACGGCGCGGAACGAACATATGGCCTGGGCGGCGCGTTTCGGGTTCGGGCTGTTCTGTCTGCTCGCTGCGTTTAGCGTGGCGTTTGCGGTGTCTGTCTGGATACAGCTGGCGTCGCTCGTCGCGGAGGCGCCGCAATGACCCATCAGCGTATCGATCCTGCCATCCTAGCGGCTGTTCGGAGCAAGCCGAAAAAGTCCAAGTATGGCAACGTCAAGGTCAAGATTGACGGCATTAGCTTCGACTCCAAGGCCGAAGGCGAACGCTATGGCTTGCTCAAACTGCTGGACCGGGGCGGCGTCATCGAGGCTCTGGAACTGCAGCCGAAATATGACTGCATCGTCAACGGTGTGCACGTGGCCTCGTACCGCCCCGATTTCCGCTACCGCCACGTCGAGACGGGCGACACCGTGATCGAGGACGTCAAAGGCAAGGAGCCGGACGCGATGCGGATCCGGCGCATCCTGACCGAGGCCTTGTTCGATATCGAGGTCCGTGTGGTCAACGGCAAGGGGCAGCCCCTCAAGATCAAACCCCGCAAGGGCAGGAAGCGAGGCAAAGCCAAATGCTAGGACAGAATACGTGCCCGTCCGATGAGCGCGAATATGTGATGATGCAAGTCGAGGAAGTGCGCGGCCAGCTGCGCGGGGACGGCTTCGAAGTGCCGGTGAGCTGGGCGACGCGCAACTCTGTCCGTTCGGTGATCAGCCTCCTGATGGTCCGCGAATACGTGACCTATGCGCAGATGTGCTTTGCCTGCCGCCGTGATCTCAGCCGCGAGTCGAGCGATCCGCGCGTGCTGGCCAATGTCTACGTCTATCATGCGCGCCGGGCCCTGAAACCGCTCGGTGTGACGATCCACAATCTGGTCGGGCAGGGCTTCTACATTGACAGCGACGGAAAGGCCTCTCTGCGCCGACAGGCGGCTGCAGGCCCAACGTTCGAGTCCTGCGCTGAGATGCGTTTGGCAGCGATTGGATTGGGGGCAAGCCATGAGTAAGCCGCATTCCATGCTGGTCTCGATCAATGATTGGCGCGGTGGCACCGAGGCCATGCCGTCGAAGTTTCGTGGACCCTATTTTGATCTTCTGACCGTCCTGTTTGATCATGGCGGTGACCTTCTGTTCAAGCCGGACGTCATCTGTCGCGCCGCGCGGATTGACCGACGCGCATTTGAGAAGTTCTGGGCCTGTGTCGGCCCGAAATTCATCGTTGCCGACAACACGATCCGTCATCACCGCGTCGACGAGCAATTGCTGAAATACAGCAAAACTGTCGCAAAACTGCGTCAAAACGGTTCCAAAGGTGGGAAGAAAACTCAACAAAAACAACGGGCGCGTCAAGCAAATGCTCAAGCAAACCAAACCAACGGTTTGGTAAACCCTTCTAAAGAAGGGAGTTTACCAAACCTGCCGCAAGACGGCGCGATCGCATGGGAAGCGCTTCGCGCCGCATGCGGCGATAGTGGTCATCTTTCGCTCGAAATGGACAAGCTCGAATCTGCGATTGTCGATTTCGCCGAGGGCGTCTTCTACGTCAAAGATGGCTGGTCTGCGAACGCGTTCAGCGAGCGGCTTGGTCCGCAGCTGCGCGCCATCAAGGCCAAACTCAAAAAGCTGCCGGAAGATCCAACCCAGATCCGTCGTCATCCCGACCTGTTCACCGGCGTTGAGCCCTTGCGGTCCATCAATGGGGGTAAGGCATGACTGTCCGTCGCCCAGCTCTTAGGTATCATGGCGGCAAGTGGGTGCTTGCCCCTTGGATCATATCCCACTTCCCAGCGCACAAGGTTTATGTCGAGCCGTTTGGTGGCGCGGCGTCGGTCTTGATGCGAAAGCCGAAATGCTACGCCGAAGTCTACAATGATTTGGACGGCGAGATTGTCGGCTTTTTCCGTGTCCTGCAGTCGCCAGAAACCAATTCAGAGTTCTTGAGGCGATTGAAGGTCACGCCGTTTTCCCGAGACGAGTTTAACCGGGCTTATGAGACCACCGATTGCGAGATCGAACGGGCGCGGCGTTTGGTGATCCGATCGTTTCAGGGTTTCGGGTCAGACGGCTGCAATGACGCTGCGCCGACCGGCTTTCGCGCATCAGCTAAGAAACAAGGCAATTCGCCGGCGCATGACTGGATCAGTTTGCCGCAAGCCTATGAGGCGCTGATAGAGCGGCTTGCCGGCGTCGTGATCGAGAATCGTTGCGGGCTCGAAGTCATGCAGCAACAGGACAGCGCCGAAACGCTGCACTATGTCGATCCGCCCTATCTGCATGCCACCCGGTCTCGGCCAGGGCGGAAGAACTATCGCTATGAGTTAAGCGATGACGACCATCGCGAGTTGCTTTCGGTTCTGTTGGGTCTCAAGGGCGCAGTCGTTTTGTCCGGCTATGCCAACGCGCTCTATGACGACGTGATTGGGCATTGGCGGCGTATTGACCGCAAAGCCATGGCGGACGGGGCGTCTGAACGGATGGAGAGCCTGTGGCTCAATCCGGCCGCAGATGAGCGCGATCTCTTTAGCGGGGTGGCCGCATGACACAGAAACTCGAAACCAAACCCGGTCTTGTCGGTGCGACGATGGTCACCAATTCGGGCGTCTATTTTGACTTTCTCGATCCGGATCCAGATACGATCTGGCCAAGTGACATTGCGCATGGTCTGGCCAAGACGGCGCGGTTCGGGGGGCAAACCCGAGACTTCTACTCTGTGGCGCAACACTCGGTTCTCGTTTCGCAAATCGTACCCGAAGAGCACGCCTTCGCGGCTCTGCTGCACGATGCGCCGGAGGCCTATATCGGCGACATGGTCGGACCGCTGAAACAGCTGTTGCCGGAGTATAAGACCATCGAGAAGCGCGTCGAGGCGGCGATTGCAGAGCGGTTCGGTTTGCCCGTCGACGCTTTCTCACACCCTGAGATCAAAACCGCCGATTTGCGTTTGCTACGGACTGAGCAACGCGATCAGACAACACGGCCTGACGACGATTGGTCAGGGTTGGACAAGTTCGAGCCGTTGCCGCTCCCCATCATCGCATTGCCGTGGCGGGCTGCTTTCGAGCAATTCGTCTTTCGCTATCTGGAGCTACGCTCATGAGCTGGCGCATTTGGGGATATAACCGACTGTGCAAGAGCGGGCTTCCGTGCATTGTGCCGTTTTGCGGTTTTGTGGACGAAGACAGAGATCACAACTCGAATCCGATGTTCTGTCACAAGCATTTCCACATGACAGACCCAAAGACGCGGAAGCTTTGGCAGAAAGCCAAGCGCCGCGCGACCGTGGAGCGCCTGACCCATAAAATGATCGGCCAGGCGATTGAGGCCAGCCATCTCGACGGACGGTTTAAAGTCGGGGTGCCGGAATGAGCTACCGTCGGAAAGAGATCATAGGCGACTGCACGCTGTATTTGGGCGACTGCAAAGAGGTCATGCCAACGCTTGGTCGCGTCTGCGCGGCTGTTATGGATCCGCCCTATGGAATCGGGGAGGATGGACGCCGACAAGCGCAGCTGAAAAGCCGGTCTAAGATCGCAGCATCTAACCTCTACGCGCCGAAAAACTGGGATTCAGAGACTCAGCAAGGGGCGGTTCAGCAAGCAATCGCTATGGCAGATCATGCCATTGTGTTTGGTGGAAACTATTATGATCTTCCACCCAGTCGATGTTGGCTTGTTTGGGACAAGGACGGGCCAGACAACCACTTTGCGGATTGCGAGCTCGCATGGACGAACCTCAACAAGGCGGTGCGTCGTGTCCGCTACCTTTGGAACGGTTGTATGCGCCGCGAGCGGGACATTGAAAGGGTTCACCCGACTCAAAAGCCGGTCGGGGTCATGGATTGGTGTTTGGGCCACTTACCTCCGAACACCGAAGCGGTTTTGGATCCGTTCATGGGGTCTGGCACTACTGGCGTAGCCTGTGTCCGGCGCGGGCTCAGCTTTGTCGGAATAGAGCTCGACGAAGAGTATTTCGATTTTTCGTGCGAGCGCATCGCCGAGGCCTACCAACAACCTGAATTGTTTGAAGCGGAGGTGTTCGACGCAGTCGAGAACGGCGAGTTATTCGGAGGTGATGACAAATGACACGTCGCAAACCCTCACCGCCGCCATTGACTTCGATTGAGCGCATGGAACGTGCCAGAGAGACGCTGGTTGCCGACAAAGGCCGGGCGGGTGTCGAGGGTGACGGCAAACGCGAAAGGCGCCGCGAGCAGCAAGTCAGCGAACTTAGTGCGCGGATTTCCAGCGGCAAGCTGACCAAGAATGCGGTGCGCCTACCGACCCGGTTGACGGCGCTTGATATGGCGCTGGAGGCGCGGCGAACCGGCAAGCATGATGGGCTTGCTCGGATGGGGCGCGGTAGAAACCCGTTTCTCTCTGCCCGGCATTTGCACGCGGCGCAATTGATGCGGGACTTTGCCGAGGTTCGCGCCAGCATGGGCAGCCCGCTGAGCAATGGCGCGCGGCTTCTGGCGCTGTCCGGGTCTGGAGACCCATTACAACGTTGGTCCAAGCCTAGAGAGACCACCACCAAGCGCGGCAAGCGGGTTGAGCCACCACCGACCATGAAGCCGCGTCTGCCGAAAGAACGGCGGACAGGGCGCGGGCCTGATCTTGCAGCCTCAGTGGATCGGCTGCAGCCGCTATCATCGGCTTATGTGTCTATGGTCGACGCTATGGTCAGAGCGTGCGGCGGTGATCCTGACAGTCCTATCGCTGCGGCGGGGGTGGCAGTGATCGTCGGTTGCATGTCTCTCAGGGCAGCGTGCATCGACTATGTCGGGCCCGCAGATGGGCGCACGATCAATCGTCTCAAGCGCGTCATTCTCGCCGGTTTGGAAGAGATCGCAGAGCTGCTCGACACCCAGGATTTCAGTGAACCAGATCAGTTGACGAGTGCCGCAAAGATGCGTATCGATTCCCACAGTCGCAGTCAGAGCCTCAAACGCAAGGCGGAGCGCGACGCTCTCTACAAAACAAGCCGATGGAAGCAGCGCCGCAAACGCCAGCTGGCGGCGCAGCCATTGTGTGAGATGTGCCTGGCGCGCGGGATCACGACGCTGGCCACGATCGCTGACCATGTCGAGCCGCACCGCGGCGACCCGATTAAGTTCTTCGAGGGCGAGCTGCAGTCGCTGTGCAAGTCCGACCATGACAGCCTGAAACAGCAGCAGGAGAAGAGTGGTTTTCATCGGGCGATAGGGGTTGATGGTCTGCCGGTCGATGCAAACCATCCGTACAATCGCGACCGCGCTGGCAGTACGCAGAGTACACCCCCCCCTATCGAATCTTCCGCCGGCGCGCTCGGGGAGCGGCGGGGGGCCACAACGTCCATAAATCGCAACAAAAAAAGTACGGACGCGACACAAAAAACGGCGGCAGGCACGGAAAAGCCACGCGCGGGCAGGAAAAATGGCGCGTAGTCCGAGGCAAGCTCCCCGCAAACCGGCCGGAAAGAAGTCGAAGGCCGCGCAGCAGGTCGCGCAAGTCCTGAGAATGGGCGAGCGCCCCCCGGCGCCTTTGAGTCTTTTGCGTGATCGCGCGATCGAGGAATGGGTGCGCGTTACGAACGCCATGCCGTCGGACTGGTTTACCGATGAAACGCTCGCCTTGCTCGAGAGTTACTGCAACCACGTTGCGAATGCCGATAGCTGGGTAAGGTTGATCCAGGGCTTCGACGTCAATTGGGTCAACGATCCCGAGACAGGCGAAGCCGCGCTGGCGCGGTACGAAAAGTTCCAAAAGAATTTCGAGCGTGAAACTCGCGCGGCATCATCTTTGGCGACCCGGATGCGGATGACGCAACAGGCCAAGTACACGACCAAATCTGCCGGAACGTCAGCGAAGGGCAGGGCGCCAGGTGGCCGGAAACCGTGGGAGCAAGGCGCCATAACCAATGGCGGCGCGACCCATGACAGCACCGGCGAGGAATAATTTCGCGCCCTACAAGTCGCGATCGGCGCGCAACATCGCGTGGATCGAAGCCAATTGTGTCGTGCCAGAGGGTCGACTGGTTGGTCAGCGCGTCCGATTGAGGCCCTGGCAAAAGAAAGAGATGCGCGCGATCTACGATTCGCCGACGCGTCGGTACATTCTGTCGTTTGCTCGGAAGAACGGAAAGACGGCATTCGTAGGCTTTCTGCTTCTGTTGCACATTTGCGGGCCCGAGGCGGTCGTCAACTCGCAGCTTGTGTCGACTGCGCAGTCTCGTGACCAAGCCGCGGTCGTGTTTGAGCTTTGTGCGAAGATGATCCGCATGAACCCGGATCTCGCGCTCTATGTGACGATCAGAGACACGGCGAAAGAGCTGCTCTGTCCGGAGATCGGGACTCATTATCGGGCGCTGTCTGCCGACGCGAAGATGGCCCACGGTAAGTCACCCATCTTCGCTATTCATGACGAGCTGGGACAAGTCGTCGGGCCGCGATCACCACTCTACTCGAGTGTCGAAACCGGTATGGGCGCGCACGAAGCCCCTATGTCGATCATTATCTCGACGCAGGCGGCGACAGACGCGGATTTGCTGTCCATTCTAATCGATAAGGCGCTGGAGGGGTATGATCCCAAGGTCAAATGCAGCCTCTACACGGCGCCGCTCGAGGATGACCCATTCAAAGTCGCGACCATGCGGAAGGCCAATCCCGCCTACGGTGACTTTTTGAATGCGGAAGTGGTCAAAGAAGCCGCTCTTGAAGCTGAGCAACTACCGTCATTCGAGGCGGAATATCGAAATCTGCACCTGAACCAGCGCGTTTCGGTCAACAATGTCTTTATCGGTCACAATCTCTGGCTTTCGAATGGGGATGCGCCGGCGGAAGACTGGGGAGATCGGCCGGTTTATCTGGCGCTCGACCTCTCGGAAGTTGCCGATCTCACGGCCTTGGCTGCCGTTTGCGACGAGTCAGATAATGTCGAAGAGCCCGCCTGGGGCATCAAGCCCACGTTCTGGTTGCCGGGGCATAATTTGGCGCAGAAGTCGAAGAAAGACCGCGTTCCCTACGACTTGTGGGCCGATCAAGGTTTTCTCGAAGCGGTGCCTGCAAAATCGATTGAGTATTCTTTCGTCGCGCATCGGCTCAGGTGGTGGTTTGACAATTACAATGTCGTGAAGGTTGCGTTCGACCGCTGGGGAATGCGTCACCTTTTGCCCTGGCTAGAGAGAGCCGATTTCACCGAAGACGAGCTCGATAGGTTCGTCGAGTTCGGTCAAGGCTTTCAATCGATGTCGCCTGCCATGCGTGCGGTCGAGAGTGCGGCACTGAATCAGCAGCTGCGACATGGCAATCATCCGGTGCTGACCATGTGTAACTCGAACTCGATGGTGACGTCGGATCCTGCAGGGAACCGGAAACTTAACAAAATCAAATCGACGGGACGCATCGACGGCATGATCGCCTTGCTGATGGCTCTGTCGACGGCGGTCGCTGATCGTGAAAGCGATGATCGCTCCTACCTCGAGGACACAGGGATGCTCGTTATCTAAATGGGACTACGTGAAGCTTGGCGTGAGTTCTGGTCGAAGGACGGCAAAGATCCTGTTGACGCCGTGAATGAGGCGATTGACGCGGGAGGTCGAGGACTTTCCGAGTATGCTGCTCTGCAGGTCTCGACAGTGCTTGCTTGCGTCACCCACATTGCCGACCTCTGTGCGGTGCCGGAATTGCGCGTTTTTGAACGTGACACAGACGGCACCAAGAAAGAGAAAACCGACTCGAAGCTGCACCGCATTCTTCACCGCCGCCCAAATGAGCTTCAGACCAGCTACGATTTCCGGTGGTCCTTGTCGGCGCATGCGGCTCTGCGCGGCGCGGGCCTTGCCTACAAAACGTTCGACGGGGAAGGGAACTTGCTCGAAATGTGGCCGATACCTCCGGGGAATTGGCATGTCATGAGAGACGGCGAGTTCGAGGGGCAGCTGTTCATCACCACCTTGGATGGAGAGCTTGGTCCATTTGATCTCGATTCCGAGCATCTTTTCTATCTGCCGAACCGCATGTGGGAGCGCTTTGATGCGATGGACGCGCTCAAGCTCGCCATGCGGTCGATCGGCCTGGCGCAAGAAATGGAAGAAACCGAGCGACGGCTCTATGAAAAGGGCGTTCGTCCATCCGGTATCCTGACCACAGAGGGCAAGGTTTCGCCGGAATCGCTGCAATCGATCAAGGAAGCCTTCTCCAAATCCAAGTCCAGCCAGAGCATTTCGGTACTGGATCAGGGCTTCAAGTTCATCCCCATCAAACAGTCAGCATCCGACGCTCAAATGATCGAAAACCGTCGGATGCAGATCGAAGAAATTTGCCGCGCGTTTGGCGTGTATCCGAATGTTGTCGGGCATAGCGACAAGACAGCGACCTATGCCAGCGCTGAAGCGTTTTTCGCAGCCGACGAGGCGAAGACAAAACGCAAATGGCAGACGCTATGGCTGCAGCGGCTCGATGAGTTTGTTCTCGATGGCGCGGGACCACTTTTTTGCCAGTTTGACAGTAATCCGCTCACCTTGGCGCCGATGAAGGACCAGGCAGCGTTTGTGAAAACGGCGCTTGGTCACGGTAATGGCCAAGCATTTCTAACCCCTGACGAGATCCGCGAGAAGTACGGCTATGACCCGCTTGGAGGTGTCGCTGCCGAGCTGCCAACGCCAGTTGCACCATCAGAAGAACCAACCGAACCAGAAGAGGGCCCTGACGATGATTCCAGTCAAGCAGATTGAAACGCGTGATACAGGGCTTCAAGGTGCGACGCATCAGGATTCCAGGTTCGAGATCCGGGCGCTCAGCGAAGACGGCACGTTCGAAGGCTACGGTAGTATCTTCAACAACGAAGACAGCTACGGCGACACGGTCCTGCCGGGTGCGTTCAAGGCCACTTTAGCGCAGCACAAAAAAAATGGGACGATGCCAGCACTGCTTTGGCAGCACCGCGGCGATCAGCCAATCGGCGTCTATGAGGAGATGACCGAGAACGAAAAAGGTCTCTACGTCAAAGGGAGACTGGCGCTTGACACGCGTCTCGGTAGGGAAGCGCATGCACTGCTCAAAATGGGTGCATTGAACGGCTTGTCGATCGGCTTCGTGACCAAGAAATGGGAGCGGACCGACAAAGGCCGAGACGTCAAAGAGGTTGAGCTTTGGGAAGTGTCGCTTGTGACCTTCCCGGCAAATGGCAAAGCGCGTGTCGACGGTGTGAAGAACATCGATTTCGACTCTGCCAGCAATGAGACAGATTTTGAACGCATCCTGCGCGAGGCCGGAGCGTCCAGAGGAGAGGCGAAGGGCGCTGTCCGTCGCTTCAAAGAAACCATCATGCGTCAGCGCGAGGCTGGTCAGATGGTGACGCTAAAAGAGAGGCTGGACAGCCTCACAACCGCAATGAAAACGGAGTAAATCTGATGATGAAGATCAGAAATCCACTGTCGTTCCTGCGAAAAAGCGTCCTGATGGGCGCCGCAGCGACAGCACTGACAATCCCGACGGGTTTGATGCTCGAAACGCGGGATGGACCCGAAGCCCCGTCGATCAAGGAGATCAATGAGGCCGTCGAGGGCCTGCTGAAGACGTTCGAAGAGTTCAAGTCCGCAAATGATGAGCGGATTCAACAGATCGAGCAAAAAGGCTCTGCGGACACCGTCACGGTCGAGAAGGTGGAGAAACTCTCCGCCGAAATCGACAAGATGAAGTCGATTCGAGAGGAGCTTGATAAGCTCAAAAAACGCGCGGCCCGTGGTCGGGCAATCAATAACGGGAGCGATTTCACGAAAGAAGATCGCGAGCACTACAAAGCGTTCTCCCAGTTGATGCGAAACCCCGAGGACTCCAAAGCTCGAGCCGAATACAAGCAGGCGGAAGAAGCCGCACGCCAGGCGGCGCAAGTCAGCGCCAGCGAGGCTCGAGCCGTCTCAACGCTTCTTGGCGGTTCGGGGGGTTACGCCGTACCAGAGATGATCGCGCGGCAGCTCGAGGAAGAGCTGCAGGAGATTTTCCCGCTTCGCAATCTGGTCGATGTCCGCAATGTCGGAACCAAAGACTACAAACAGCTGGTCAATACGCATGGTGCTGACTACGGCTGGGTCGGAGAAACTGACGTGCGGGCGGAGACTGCGACGTCGAACCTCGAAGAAGTCGCGCCGACTTTCGGCACGCTGTACGCCTATCCACGGGCGACCGAAGAGTCGCTTGACGATATCTTCTTCGATGTTGGTCGTTGGATCCTTGACGAAACACTGGACGCGTTCCGGATGGGCGAGGAAGTCGCGATGATCAACGGCGACGGCAGCAAGAAGCCGACAGGGTTTTTGCAGCAGCCGCAGGCCACCGCCGACGATGATACACGTGCGTTCGGTACGATTCAGACTGTTGCTTCCGGTGCTGCGGCTGGGTTCAAGCCTGTGACGGCGGATGACAGCCCTGCCGATGCGATCCTTGATCTCATTTACAAGCTGAAATCCGGCTACCGGTCCAACGCACGCTTTCTGATGAACCGTGCGACGGCAGGCCAAGTCCGCAAGTTCAAGGATGGCGAAGGCAACTATCTTTGGCAGCCATCAGCTCAGCTTGGCCAGCCGGATCGTCTGTTCAGTTACGCGGTAGCAGAGTCTGAGCAGATGCCCGATGTCGCTGCGGATGCGACACCGATCGCGTTTGGCGATTTCCGTGCCGGTTACATGCTCTGCAATCTTGTCGGTCTTCGGATCACGCGAGACGAAGTGACCACGCCTGGCTATGTGAAGTGGTATCTTCGTCGCCGCCTTGGTGGCATCACCAAGAAGTCCGAGGCCATCAAGCTTCTGAAAATCGAGGCTTAACCGAAACGCCAGGCTCGCTGGCGCGTTGGCGTCGCCGCTCCGTCTTCCTGCTTATCGCGGCGGCGCCTTCTTTTCCCAACCTTTTTCTGGAGGTCGATATGACCGTCGTTTGCATCAAGAAACACTCCCGCCCGCACCCAAAGGGCGGAACGCGTCGCTACTATCCTGGCGACACCATCGACAAGGAGCACATCAAGGCCGCGCTCGAGGACGGAACGGCAGAGAACCGGAAACCGACGCAGACGCGCGCCGCTGCGAAGAAAGCCGACAGCAAAGCAAAAACCGCCGCGCCTGAGAACAAAGCCAATGCCGGGCCATCCGAGAAAAAGACGGATCCTGATCCGAAAGAGACCGACTGACCGTGCAACCCCTGTTGGAGCTCGTGACGCCGCCGCCGGCGGCTCTCATGACCGAGGCTGAAGCGCGTCGACAGTGTGTGATCGACGATGACAGCGAGGACGATATCCTTGCGGGCCTTATCGCGACTGCGACGGGGTATCTTGAAGCCGAGCACGGTATTCTCGGGCGAGCCTTGATCACTCAGACCTGGCGGGTTCGGTTTCCTTGCGTTCCTGCGGAAGCTGTTGTCGAGCTCCCTTATCCGCCTATCAAGTCGATCGAGGCGGTGAAGTACATCGATACAGACGGCGTCGAACAGACTTTCGCGCCCGAGAATTACGGCATGCACGCCAGTCGATCGAAGAGTTTCGTCGCGCTCAACCCAAGCGCCAGCTGGCCAGTTGCTGCAGGACATTGGCCATTCTCTATCGAGTTTGTCGCCGGATATGGTGACGAGGCAACGGATGTCCCTGACGGGATCGTTCATGCCGCCAAGCTGCTCGTCAGCCACTTCTACGAGAACCGCGAAGCCACGACAGACCTGCCGCTCCGCGACCTGCCGCTCGGCGTTCAGATGCTCCTTGCACCGTTCCGAGTTGCTGAATCAGTCATAGCCTAATGGAGATATCGATGACCGAGATAACCGACCTGAAGCCCGCCCGCGTGCGCTTCAAACGCGATTGGACCTATCGCGAACTCACCTACACGAAGCGGTTCAAAGAGGGGCAGGAGATCACGCTGCCGCGCACCCAGCTGCAGAAAGCGCTGGCTGACGGCGTCGTCGACGTGATCACCAATGTCGTGCAATCCGACGAGGCGGAAGCAGTCGAGCGCGAACATGCCAATCTTTCATCCACCGACACGACTTTTCACCGCCCCGTCCAAGAAGATCCGCCAGAAGTGATCGAAAAGGCCAGTGAGACCGCGCCGCAAGGGGAGTAGCGCCCGCCGGCGTACGCTGCTCAGTCTGCAAAAGCCCGGTCCTCTGGGGCCGGTTGTGCAGAGTCTGGCGACGCTGTCGGAAGTTGGTCGCGTTCACGCCCGAAAAATGCCGATGAGCTCCGATGAAGCGGTCATTGCGAACCGGCCGTCAGGTGTTCAGCGTGTAGAGTTCCTCATTCGGCGGACGGCGCTCACGAAGGACATTGCGACGAACTGGCGACTGGTCGAGTGCAACGCTACTGATGCCGCAATCGACCTCGTCGAGACATCACCCGGTGCTCGGCCGGTTTGGAGAATATTGGGCATCGAGGATCGCGAAGAACGCGGCCGGAATTTCCACTTAATCGCGGAGTCGGTTCGAAATGGGCGCTGAAACACGGGTTCGGACATACGGTTATGACCGGATGCGGGCCAAAGCTGCACGGATGAGCCGCGCGCTCCGAGAGGAAGTTGCTAGGGCAGCTGAGAAGAACGCGAAACGGTTTCTGTTCGTGATTCAGCAAGATATTCCTGTCGGGCGGACAGGTCGATTGCTGGAGTCGGCGCGCGCTGAGCCGATTACCGGCACCTTCGGGACAGCCTGGCGCGTATCTGTCGGCGACAGCGGTGCTTATTACGCTCGATTTGTCGAGTTCGGCACATCGGGTGGAGTTCTGGGCCCGCAACCGGCGCAGGCCTTCTTCTACCCCAATTATCGATCTCTGCGCTCCACATTCAGGCGCAATATGTCGCTCGCTTATCGACAAGCCGTATTGAGGTCATTGTAGATGGACCTTCAGCAAGATGTCGTGGATTGCGTCATCGCCACCTTATCCGGAAACGCGCCTCTTGCGGCGCTATTTCCAGGCGGCGCGACCCGAATTGAGGATATCAGTCCGAGCGTGGACCTGCACGAACTCGATCGCTGGCCGTTCATCGCGATTTCGGAATCAGAAGAGTACGATGCGGACGGTGAACTCCCGTCAGACCAGTGCACCGACAGGCGAGAAACATGGGTTTTCTTGGATATCTGGGACAAAGCCGACAGCAAGCATCGTGTCCGACAGATCACTTCAGCCGTGGTCAAGGCGATGAATGCTCCCGAGAGCATGGCACGACACAGTTTCTCGCTCGAGTTTCGCTATCGCAGGTCGCTCAGAGATCCCGATCCGCGCGTTCACAGAGAGCGACTGAATTTTCGGTTCGTTACGCAGCCGAAATAAACCGGGCAAGCCGCCCACAACTCAAAAATGGAGACTCTTGGTATGGCCAAGTTACCTCAGCCGGTGAAAGGCTCGCACGTCTTGATCAAAATCGAGAGCGACACCACACCCGGCACCTTCGTGCAGTCCTGCATATTCGCGCTCACAAAGGCATTGAACCGGACAAAGCAGCTTCAGGAAACGCTGGTTCCCGATTGCACGCAGCCGGACAAGATCGCCACCCGCTACACTGACGTCACCGGATCGACCAACACGCTCCAGGGCACGTCGTTCTTCGAGGACGCAGACGAGTGGCAGCGCTGGGATGACTGGCACAACACTCATTCGACGAAACGGGTTCAGATCGAGTATTACGGCATTCTCGACAATGGCACGATCGATCTCGCGTCTGGCCCTCTGAAAATGAGAGAAGGCGATGCGACCTTCACGCAGAACAGCGAAACCATGAACTATGACTCGCGTGTGCAGATGGATGGGACAATCGACTTCGTAGACAACCCGGTTCTGACTGATCCAATCTAATGAGTCGCTCCGCACGGGTTGAATCTATTTGGGGCGAGCGTGTCGTCGTGCTCGCCCTGAAAATGGGTGGGATCGAAGAGCTCGAGTTCGAGACAAGGAAGTCAGTTTTCGAACATCGGCTGGACGTTTTCGAACACAAGATGACCGCATCGCATATCCGCCTGGCCTTCAGGCTAGGTCTGGAAGGCGGCGGCATGCCGGTGAATGACGCGCTCGAAATGGTCCAAGCCTATTGCCAGCCAGGCAATCTGGAGAAGGTGAGATTCAACGTCGCCAACATGCTGCACGCCGCGATCGAGGGCGTTGACGAAGAAATTGATTTGCAAGCCGATGAGCAGCTTGCGGGAAAGACGCCGGGGCAAGGGTCAACCCCTACAAAACCCTCTCAGACGGACGCCTGAACTTTTCCTCAATCTACGGAAACGCGGCGACCGTTGGCCTGTTTCCAGAGCAGGTCCGCAAGCTGTCCTACTATGAGTTGAACGCGGTCATGGAGGGCATCCGGCGCTCGAATGCGGTCGCTCAAATCGAGTCAGACCCGAATGCTTTTGTGCCTGGCGCCGCGCCGCCGCCGGAGATGTTCGAGCTGTTGAAGAAAGACAGGGTGGATGACTGACGTCGATTTCCAGAAACTGATCACAGTTTTCGAGGCGAACACACGCAGCCATGATGCTGCGATGCGTCGGATTATCCGACAATCCGAGGCGTCTTCGAAGCAGATGGCCAATAGCTTTGATCGCGCGAACCGCCGGATCCGGCAAAGCACGCAATCCATGGCCATTGATGTGCGCCAGATCCTGGCTGGCGCTGCGATCGGGCTTGCGACACGAGAGATCGTCGGTTTCGCCGACGCCTATGTGGATCTGCGAAACAAGATAGCCGCAGCCTCACAGGTTGCGGGCCTGAACGCGCGATCACTGGAGGAAATCCAGGTCGCAGCGCGGGGCGCCCGTACCGAACTGCGAGATTATGGCGATCTGTACGCCCGAATTTTGCGCTCTTCTAAGGGCGTGGCTGAAAGCGAGCTCGAAGTCGCGCGCGCGACCGAGCTTGCCGCAAAAGCCTTCCGGGCGGGTGGTGCGTCAGCGCAAGAGCAAGCCGCTGGCGTTCTGCAGCTTGGTCAGGCCCTCGGTTCGGGCTTCCTGCAGGGTGATGAGTTGCGTTCAATCCGAGAAAATGCGCCGTTGCTCGCAAAAGCCATCGCCGATGCTGTTGACGTCTCAATTGGCGAACTGAAAAAGCTTGGCGCCGAGGGCCAGTTGACCAGCGACATCGTCTTCAGCGCTATTCTTCAGGGCGGTGACGATATCGAGCAAGCGTTCGCGGTCACCATTCCGAGGGCCTCTGATGAAGCCCGCCTCGCCTTCGACCGCCTCGCCTTCAAGATGGGCGAGTATTTCGACGAGTCGGGCCGCGTCGCAGACATCTCCGCGATCGTGGCGCAGGCGATCGACTTCCTGGCCAACAATGTCGACGGTCTGGTCGATTCGATCATTGTCGCCGGCGCGGCTTTGGTGGGTGTTCTCGGCGCAAACGCCATGGCAGCGATCATCACCGGTCTAACGCGGGCTTCTGCCAGCGTAACCGGGTTCGCGAAGGCTATGGCGGTTCTCAGGGCTTCCACGGCCTTTCTCGGTGGGCCGCTTGCCGCAGGAATTGGCCTCGTCGCCGGCGCATTGGCCTTGCTCTTATTGCGCGGTAACGACGTCAACCAGGCTTTCGAGCAGCTTGAGGCTACGCTGGATCGCTACAACTCCGCCGCACAGCGCGTTGATGAAGACCAAAGACGCCTTATTCAGTTGAATGGCGATCTCAGAGACGCGATCGAGAACCAGCAAGATGCGGCTGCTGCGACAGCGCGCGTTGAGATAGCCGCGCTCAATCGGCGGATCGAGAAAAACCGCGAATTGCAGCAGGTTTATGCAGCGACTGCGCGGGTTCAGCTCGCCGCCGCCGAGAATGAGCTGTCTCAATTGCGAGAGCCAGATCAGTTTACGCCGGAAATCAGTGACATCGCGACCCGCGAAGAACTGAACGAATATGGCATGTTCGTTCGTGATGGTATTGGCGACGAGGAAGTCGATCGGCGTCGGCAGGCGTTCCAGGATAACCTGCTCAAGGATATCCAAGACCGCGCCATCGCGGGTGAAGTTCTGACGAAGCAAGAAGAAGAGATTCTTCAGTTCGTCGAGCAGCGTCTGATCAAGGAAGAGGAGATCCTTCGTCTTCGCGAACAGGTCGCGGCGCTGGATCAATCAGCGCCCGAGAATGACGGGTTGGGCGAAGATTTTCGCAATCTGCTTGAACCAACCCGCGATCCCGTGTCTTTGCCCGCTGATGATTCCGCGGCGAAGAAAGCCGCTGCTGATGCCAAAAAACTGCTTGCCGAGATAGAGCGGGAATTTCAATCCGCGACAGAGACAGAACTCGAAACCATTGCGCGGGTGCGCGATGAGAGACTCGCCGCGATTGAAGCAGCCGCGTTATCCGACGAGCAGCGCGCAACAGCCCGGTCGCAGGCAGAGGCTGTCTATGCTGCAGAACTCGCCGAGATCACGAAGCAGCAGGAAGAAGACGCAAAACGCCTGCGTCAACAGATTCAGCGTGATCATGAATACGAAGTCGGGCTTCTCAGTCAGGTCGAAGATGCGCGCGACTATATGTACGGACGCATCGCGGCGATTGCGCAGCGCGACTATGAGCGCCGCAGAGAGTTCATCGAACTCAACATCAAGGATGAAGAGCGTCGCGCCGAGGCCCTGATTGCGCTCGAAGAAGAGCGCCAAGAGTACCTACGCCGCTTCGACCAGTCGACGGAGGACATCGGCGTCCTGCAAACCGATGCCGATCGCGATATAGCCGATCGCGAGGCTCAATTCGAAGATGATCTCGAACAGCTACGAGATCGCCTTCAGGCCGAATTGGACACCGAACAGGAGTTCGCGGACAAGAAGCGACAACTCGAATATGAGCTGCAGCAGGACATCCAAGAAATCCGCGACGAGGCAATGCTCGGCAGCATCACCGCGGCAAGTAAGGGCTTCCAAGACCTTGCGACGATCGCCGAGTCCTTCGCTGGCCAACAATCGGCGATCTACAAGGTGTTGATCGGCATCAGTCGCGGTTTTGCTATCGCCGAGGCGGGCATCAAGATCGCGCAGGCGACCGCGCAGGTTCTGGCGGATCCCTCCAAGGTGACTGTCGAACAAAAGATCGCGGCGGCCGCGGTCATCGCTGCGCAGGGCGCGGTCATCGCCAAAGGAATCGCAAGCAGCGCCCAAGGTTTTCGCGAAGGCGGTTACACCGGATCAGGCTCGCCCGGCGAAGAGGCCGGAACGGTACACCGAGACGAGTTTGTTTATGACAGCAGGACAACCCGAAACATCGGGCCAGGGAATTTGGAATGGGTACGTCGAAACCCGAAATCGTTCAAAGAGATGTTGTCCGGCTGGCGCGGCTACAGAGATGGCGGTTTGGTCGGCGGCACGCCCCGCGTGGTCACACCCGTGGCCGCAGGCGGGACATCTTCAACGCAGGTTTCCATGCCGGTCACGATCAACAATCAGGTCTCTGACGTTGCGGGCGTCACCACTCAGCAGAACAGCGATGGTGGTCTCGACGTGGTGATCGCGCCGCTCATTTCCGAAGGCGGAAACCCGCTCTCCGACGCCTTTGAGCGAACCTATGGTCTCAGTCGCGGGCGCGGCTTGTAAATGGCACTGACGGATCGTCAAAGGCGGTACTATGCCAGTGCGCCGAACGGCGAGTACCAGCAACAGGGGCTTTCATTCTATCATCCGGCGTTCAGCCAGGATTGGCACTTCACGGACTGGAGAGAGCCGTTTCAGGCAGAGGTTGCGGGCGTTCTGCAGACCTTTGATGTTCATCCATTTCGGGTTTCGCTGCCGAAAATCGACGAGAACGGTAAATATGAGCTCAAACTCGACGTCTACAAGACACCGCAGCTCGTGAGCGAATTGAAGTCCGCCGCCGCCTATGTGGCGACGGATCCGGAAGCCCTGATCCTTGCAACGTATAATCAGTATCTGGTCGGAGATACCGCGCCGCAACAGGACGCCGTTTCGCTAGAGCTCACCGTCGCCGCAATCCAGGGCGACTGGTGTACGTTGACGGCTGCCCGGATCGATGTGGTGAACAAGAAGTTCCCAAACATGTTCTTTCGGCGCGATCTATTGCCGGGTCTCGACCGCTGACCGGTCACGAGATCATCGAGCATTTTCTGCGCTCGCGATATATGCGGCAGGGCAGGGGGCCTCGCGACTATGATTGTTGGGGCTTGGTCGTCGGCGCGCTCAAGATGGCGGGGCATACGGTGCCGTTCGACCCTGTCGAGGCATCCGAAAGCCCGCTCGCGGTCAAGGCGCTCTTCGCGCAGCATCTGCGCAAGGACGAATGGGTCGCAAGCGAGGCTGTCGACGGCGCTGTCGTATTCTTTCCGAGCTTCAGCCAGGCCATTCATGCCGGCGTGATGATCGAGGGCCGACTGTTACAAACACGCCGCCAATTCGGGGCAACCTGGCAACCGCTTTCGGCGTTTCCTTATTCCAGGATGGAGTTTGCACGATGGGGCAAATAGCGATCGTTCACGATGCGGTCCGCGGGTGTCTGACCGATCACGATTGGTCGGGTCGGTACATCGATTTTCTCGAGCGAGAGTTTCCAGACGGTTTTGGCGGACGTCCATGTGTCACATACGTTGATGGACGGCGGGTTGAGACAGAAGATTTCGAGTTTGAGGTCGGCGACCGCGAAGTCATGCTCGCATTCGCGCCGGAGGGGTTTGAACTTGGTGCGCTCGCACTCGCGCTTGCCGCGGTGAGCGTTGTCGTTTCCGTGGCAGCGATACTGCTCGCGCCGAAACCGCCCGGCCTTGATGGTGAGGACAGCGCCTCGAGCGTTTACGGCGTCGGTGCGCA
This sequence comes from Henriciella sp., assembly GCA_030066975.1. GTDB lineage: Bacteria > Pseudomonadota > Alphaproteobacteria > Caulobacterales > Hyphomonadaceae > Henriciella. The sequence continues at coordinate 83,526 of JASJAO010000011.1, forward strand.
GGCCAACAAGGCAAGACTCGGGGCGCCTATTCCGGTTTGCTATGGGGAGGTGCTCCGGACGCCCGAATACGCATCCGAATCCTATCGAATGTATATGGACAATAGCGAGATCCGCTATTTTCTGCTGTGCGTTGGTGGCGGCTCGTACGAGATTGACGATGTCCGTCTTGGCGAAACATCTGTGGATGAACTGACGCCCGGTCTCGTCGAATGGCAGGTTTACCGACCGGATGATCACCAGGGCGAGCTGGGCGTGATCGGCGCTGATTTTGGCCTGCACGAGAACGTCGTGACATCGGTCGAGATCGACAGCCAGGAACTGGTCGACAAAACCAAGTTCCTCGATCGGGCGGATGCGTCAGTCTCTGGCAGCGTTCTCACAGTCGATTCAGATATTGCGAGCCTCGCCGAGGCCGACGATCTGCTTGTGCTTGGCGATTCGCCTGCTGATGGCACTTACACGATCGCCAGCGCAACCGGCTCGACGATCACGATCGATGGCACGTTTCCGGCGAATTTCTCGACCCGCACAATCGATCTCGCAATCGTCGGCGGACCGTCACGGATCATTGGTCCGGTCGTGTGCAACCCGGTCGGCACGACCACGCAGAAAATCGAACTGGATTTTAGCTTTCCAGCTGGCCTCAACCGTCGTGACAATAGCGGTCGTCTTCGCGAATGGTCGGTTACGATAGAGATCATTCTCACGCCTATCGATGATGATGGGATCGTCATTGGTTCGACGATCACTCGCAACGTGACTTATTCGGCGGCGACTGCGACGCCACAAAATAGGTCTTACGAAATCGCGGTTCCGCCCGGCCGTTATACGATGCAGGTGCAGCGCATCGATCAGCAAACACCCGAGAATGAAACTGACCGCACCCAGATTACCGGCCTAAAGGCATATCTCGACTTCGCGCCCAATACACCGGCGTACGGCGATACCACCATTGTGGCGGTGAAGATTACGGGCGCGGAAGAGATTTCGCGAAGCGCACAAACGCAGATCAAGGTCAAATCGCGCTCTATCCTGCCGAGACTCGACAATGGTGTGTTGGAGGCGACCAACAATCCGGCGGACGTGTTCGCGGACATCGTGCGAAACAGCACCTATGGCGGCGGAGATGCGGACGGGATCGAAACCGAAACCCTGCTCGCCTGGCGGGCCGAGCAGGCGTCGCGATCCGGATTCAATGGCATATTCGACAGCGCGACGACCGTTTGGGAAGCGCTGACAACGGTCGGTTTGATCGGGCGGGCGCAGCCCGTGCCTCGCGGGTCAAAAATGGGGCTTGTGATCGATGGTCCACGCAACAATCGAACCTCGATCGTGCAGCCAGACAGCATCATCAAAGGCTCGGCGAAGATGCAGTTTAACTGGCCGAAGCCGGGCGACAATGATGGGATCGAGGTCGAATATCGGACGGCCGCAGACTTCACGGAAGCTTTCACGCGGTTTCCAGAGGATGCCGACGATCCGAAGCGCACCTTGATCGTGGGGCTCACGGATGATGACGAGGCAGACAGCCTCGCCGAGTACCTTTGGCGTCAGCAGATCATGCGCAACGTAACGTTTGACTTTGAGACAGAATTACTCGGTCTCACCTTTGATTTGTACGATCGTGTCGGCTTCGCCTTTCCTCATTTTGATATGAATGACGGCGCCCAGGTGCTCGCCGAAAGCGGTCGGGTGCTGACGCTTTCAAAGCCGCTGACGCAGGGCAATGTGTTCATGCTGCTGCGCGATACCGAGGGCAGAAGCAGCGATGTGCTGACAGGCGTTTCCGAGGGGACGACGATCACCCTCGATGCCGATCCGCCGTTCGCCACGGTGATTCCAAGCAATGGCATGCCAGTCGTGTGCCTCGTCGCGCCCACCGAGGCCGATATCGAGGACATCACAATCAAATCCATCGCGCCTTCGGGTCGTACCGTGCGGGTCGAGGCGGTGAACTATGTACCCAATCTCTGGGAGGGGCTGATATGACGCTGCGGGCGTTTCCGACGGGGCTTGATTGCCCAATTTTCAAATCCGACAAGCACAGGATCGATGGCGGTCTCGAGACGAATGTCATGGAAAGCGGCTTTATGGCGAGCCGCCGACTCTATGATCATCTGCCGGGCGACTATGAAGCGCGCTATCGGGTTAGCGCATCGCAGGCCGATCTGATCATCATGTTCGCGGACACTGTCGGTGCCGGAGAGTTCGAAATCAAAGCGCGTCTGCCGGGACAGCTTCGCCATGGATACTCGACCCATGTCGCAAAGTTTCGAGAGTTCCCTCAAATCGAGCAGATCGGGATCGGCGCCTATGAGGCGACGGTGAAGGTTCGGATCATGAACATGGCCGTCGACAGCTACGACTCGCTCTCGGTCACCGCGACCTATGGTGAAGACGCGTTAATCATCGTCAACGCATTCGATCAGCTTGCAAACACCGACATGCCTCAACACGTGGGAGCCTCCTAAACATGGCCACGAACACACCGCCGACCGAACAAGAGCTAAGAGACGCTGGCACGGATCTCGATACCATTGGCCAGTTTGTGAATGCGCCCGCAGATGTGAATGGCGACGGCACGATCAACACGCGGACCGGTGGCGCGATCGAGGTGCTCGCCAAGATCCGCGAACGCGCTGATATCGCGCTGGCTGAAATCGATGGCGAGTTGGTCGCTTTGATCGGCGCCACAACATATGCAGACCGGGCGGCTATGGATGCTGTCACGCCGACAGAGCTGCCAGCGCGCGCAGAGATTCCCAGCGGACCGGACGCGGGCTTTTATGAGTATTCGGTTGACGAGAGTGGCTGGTTGGAATTTGAGCCGCAGCTTTCGCTCCGGGTCGAAGAGCTTGAGGACCGAGTGCTCCACTTGCAGCCGCCGCGTCACGACGTCGCCTTCGCGCAGGTTACCGCTGACGGCAAACGGATTACGCATGTTCGCCCGGACGGGCGTCATGTGCACAATCACAAGGCCGGAAGCATCAAGACCGAAGAGCTGGAAGAAGGCGGAAAACTGGCGGCTGTTCCGGCAGCGACGCTTTTAGATGGCTCACTTTGGGATTTCATTGCCATCGGACAAGACAATAAGCGGATCTGGGGCGTCAGGGGTGAAGATTTTTACGGGCCATCAAGCGGCGCGCTGGTTAGCCGGTCAGAATTGCTGGCACGCAGCGCGCCGGACCTTGTTTCAGGCAAGGTCCGGCGCTCGAAATTGTTGACCGTCGCCACAGCGGAAACGCATCGCACAACCAATGATGACGAGTTCATTGCCGATGCTGTTTCAGGGGCTTTTGAGCGGCTGCCGGATTTGCCCGCAGAATGCTTCAGCTTCCAGAATGTGTTGGCTGAAGAGGTTGAGTTTCGGCGCGCCGCCATCGATCTGGACGGCTTGAACTATCGCGGGACCTGGGACCCGGCGACGCCGGTGCCGCATGTCAGCAGCGACGTCTATCGGATGAAGCGGGGATGGTATTACCATATCAGCGCGACCGCGAACGGATTCACCGAAGGCGATCGCCTTGTCTTTATCGGCGCGCACGCGTCCTCGACCGCTTTCGATAATGGTGTTTACCGGATTGCGCGCAAGGACGGCACCACCACAGATGAGAATGGCAACACGGTTAAAGACGTGTTTGGCACGTTGTGGCGCGAAGTGCCCGGAGGACGCTTCTACCGGGGCGAATGGAGCCCGGCTAGCGCCGCCTATCCGAGCGATGCCAATCTTGTCGCGGGTGACACTTACGCGGTGAGCGCGCCCGGGCTACATGATGGCGAGACCTATGCCTATGGCGACTATCTTGTGAAGACAGCGACCGGCTGGCGAAGAGAGGCGCAGCACGCTTTGACAGTTGTGACGAGTGGGGGCAGCGTCGAGTTGACGTGCCCGACCGGTTCGCTGCGTGAATGGGAGGTGCGCAAGGCGACGCTCTCCGAATATGTCAGCTTTCTCGACTTGCGGGCGATCGTGCCGGAAATTGTGACGGCGCGCGTGCATGACGTCGACGGGCGACGGCAGATCTGGCTTCACAATGCAAATGGCGGCGTCGATAAATTGACCGATCAGAATGTCGGCAACTCGTATGCGCCGCAATTCGATGGCTCGACGCTTATGTTCAAATCGGACAGGTCGGGCGAGGAACTGCCTTACATAATGTCGGTTGAGCGCATGCCTGGCCGGTTCGGCCGAGCCATGGAGGTCCTGCCTGCGCGATCGAATAAGGTGGTCACGGTCGGCGACAGCTATGGCACGCGTTGGGGGCCGAGCTTCATTCGTCAGATCGAATATGACGATCAGATCAATGGGCGCCGTGTGGCCCGCGACGGGGCCGATCTGAATGGCGGTTCGCTGGACGACAATTACATCTCCAGCATTCTGACGGCTCTTGGTGAGGGGGTCGGACATCCTGACCATCTCAGCGGGATCGTTTCCTACGTACTCGACTGGAATAATGGCCGGGCCGAAGAGCGCGCGGAGATTCTGCAGGCTCTGGCGGCTGTGCGCGGGCGGACGCCGCGCTTTCTGGTGACCGGCAACGCGATCGGACGCCAGATCGCCTGGGATGGTGCTCAAATGGTCGTTGGGTCAAACTTCAATGCCGACACCCAGAAGCAGGAAGACGAAGCCCGACTGGAAGAGATAATGGGCGGCGAATTCTTCGAAGGCGGCAACTACGCCAATATGCGCAAGTACGGCATCTCGAGCCGCAATCCGCGCTTTGATCCGAATGATTGGGATCCGGTTCTGCAAATGTCGGTCGGTGATGTGGCGAACACTTACGGCATTTGGGGGCTTTGGACGATTGTCGGCATTGATGATGTGAACTATCCGCAGATCCGCACGCAGCTGAATGAAGCGAACTTTCAGGGTTATATCGACAATGAGAGCCAGCGGGTCAGCGCGACGGACTGGCATTACTATGTGGCCACGGGTGACGGCGATCTGACCGCCAACCGCGTGCATTATTTCTATAATGGCGATTGGTTCAATCTCGGGACTGGTGACGGCGTGCACTGGCCTTCTGCGGACACGCCTTTTTACACCGATCCCGACGTGCTGACGGTGAAGTCGAACGGGGATGTCTCAAACATTATCAACATGATGGCCTATGACGTGGTGACGGAACTCTCCGCCCGCGGCTGGCTGGACTAAAACGGAGATCGTAAAATGGGCTTAATGCTTGAATATCCGGATGTGACCTTTGCGCCTGGCGAAGGCGAGGTCTTTTATCCCGAGGATGGCGCGAAAGCGGCGGGCACGCTGATGCTCTATGATTGGTCGAATCCGGCCTGTGTGCTGGACGGCGCGACCTCACCGGCAGGAGCGATCAACTTGGCGGCTGACACGCTGGTCGCGACCGCTGGAGCCGGAGCGACATTCACATACAGCCATGATGCGCAGCTGCCTTTCTCGCCAGGGCGCGGAGTCTACAAGACGTCCGCACAGGCGGGCAATGATCGCTCCACTTTCAATGCGTCACAAGAGGTCAGGGACTATCTCTACGCAGGCGGCATTCCGGCCGATCAGCCTGATATCCTGTCCATTTTTTGGGCCCGGTTTGACCCGGCAGGCGATCTTGATCTTGATCTTTTGCTTTGGGCGCCATCGACAAAAGTGCCAGCTTTGCTGCGCTTCGGCGTCGACAACAATCAACCTTATGTTCAGGAGCGTGAGTTTCTGTCTCCGGCCTTGTTCAATTCAGGCGCGGACACGCTGCAGCAGGTCGCGGTTTCGCGTGACGAAATCTTCGTTAACGGCGTGAAGTACGACGATATGCCGCCTGATAGCGTGGAGGGATATGGAGAGTTTCTCGCCGGAATGGGCGGCGCGTCTCCAATCAACGGCTTGTTCTATCTACTCAGTGGCGCCGTCGACGGCGTCGATATTCCTCACGTCTATCGCGTTGTGATGGAAGAGCCTGCGGCATCCGGACGGACAGCGCTCGAAGCGGTGCAAGCTGATTTCGAGTACGTGATGAGCGGCGCAACCTTCGTCGATACGGTGTAGGCG
>JASJAO010000009.1 GCA_030066975.1 Henriciella sp.
CCACCGGCCCGGCTCGCCTGAGCTTGGTGGGAGCTCCACTCACCGGGCCTCAGTGCCCATGCCCGAACCAGAAAGAAAGGCGAACAGACTCTCCAAATAAACGGCCCGGATTACGGGGCTGGGTCACGTAACACACCATGACAGCAATCCGTATCGTCCACTGATCGAAGCTGCGAATGACCCTAAAAGCTCTGGCGATGTTCTGAACATCGCGACTGCGCTGGCTGAAGCCGTGATTCCCGACACAAAGGACGCAAAGAACGTCTTCTTCCGTTTTTTGGATGTGAACACCAAGGTGACGATCAGCGTCTGCCTCGCTGTTCTGTATCCGCACCGCTGCTACCCGGCTGAAATCTGGCGTACAATTTCCGACCCTCGGGCCTGCGAGGAGTTGCTGCTCGAAGCACGCGAGTCGGATGCGCTTAAAGGCGACCTGTCGACCATGGCTACTGCCATGTTGCAGCGTCAGCTGGACAATCCCGAGCACTACGAGTCCGGGAGAACCGGAGCTTCAAATGCTCTGTCCGCTTTCAAGAAGTCCTCGTCTTTCGGCTGCGTAGGCGTCGATGATGATTTCGGGATTGAGACCCTACGCGATGAGAGCCTCCCTCCAGCCATCGTTTTCGATATCGCGCGGGCTGATCAGCTATCTGTGTTCGGCAAAGCCCATTCTCTCGTTTTGACATCACGCATGCAAACGCTGCGTCGCCACCCTAAAGGCCGGGAGATCATTGTCCTCGCGGATGAAGCGACCAATGCCCCAATTCCAACTGTGGTTTCAGATTTAGAGTTGCTGAGGAGCTTTAAGGTTCGGCTGTGTCTGTTTTATCAGTCGGCTTCCAGCCTCAAGCGTGTCTATGGTGAAGAAGGTGCAGCGAGCATTCGCGCCAACTGTGTCGAAGTGAATTTTGGGGTCTCGGACCTCGCAACTTCGGAGGAAATTTCCAAACGCATTGGAGATCACACGGTCGCGACCTCATCCTATTCTTTTGACCAGAATGGCAAGCCGTCGCGCAGTATCGGTCAAAGCGCCAAGCGCCTGTTCCCGCCCGAAGACATCCTCGCCATGCCCAAAGGCAAGATGTTGGTCCTCGTACCGAACATGCGTCCTGCGCTGCTCGACCAGCTACCTTGGTATGAGGTTGAACCTTACAAGCATCTGGCAAGCGGGAACAATCCGCACGAGCAGCATCCGCCTTCGCCGGTCACGCGGATCAAACTGACCTATGGAAGCGGCGCGGATGACTTACGCGCGCCAGATGTACCGGACATAAAGCAGCGCATCCGCTGTGCCATGCTGACAGGTGATGTGCGCCATCACGCGCGCGTACCCTTCCTGACCAGAAAATCCTTTCGCTGGGTTCCATTCGTCGCCGCCATTGCGCTTGGCATCGCCGTCTTTGGGACGCCGCACGTCATCTTTCGATACCAAGTCGAACCGAACTCAAGGGGTGAAAGCGCCTGCGTTTATTTCGGGCTAGACGGCTTCCAGGAGACCCGCGTTCGCGGGCGCTGCCCAAAGATCAAATTCCTCAAATCCAATCAGGAGACCTCGTCATGAGCGTCGCATTCGAGCGCCGCGTCCATCTCGCCGATGAGCGCGTTAAGTCGGTCCCGAAACATCTCAAGATGCCGGACAAAAGTCATCGATTCCAAGCTGGCGTATTCATCGCTGCCGGTCGCTTCGGCGACGGCAAAATCGAAGAGAGATTGCGCGATCGTCTCGTACGGCACGTCCGCAGCCTTGAGGCCTTCCACGGTCATATAAATCGATCGGTCTGCGAACTGCCTGTCGGCGCTCGGCCAGAAATCACTGAATGTCTGGTTGTCGTTACTACTCATGACATCAGTGTCTCTGATTGCGTCCCCGAAATGCAAATTTCAGGTTCGGGAGGCGCGTCATGAGCGACGACGATACTTTTCGTCCCGATAAAAAAGACCGGGCAAAACGCGCCTTTGATCAAGGACGTGGCAAGGGCCGCTATGATGATCCAAGAGTTCGGCGCAATGCGATGGAAGTTCAGAAGATCGAGCGCAAAAGCGCTGAGGCGCGCGGTAAGATGCGTGTGCACATGGATAAGTTCAAGCCGATGTGGGCGATGCGGGAGTTTCAAAAACTCCAGCGTGAAAACCCCTTCAAGGCTGAACTTGGCCGCGCGAGCGGGCCAAGGGCGCCCTTAGGCGCTGAAAGCCTCAAAGCGGCCTATTTGAAGACGCTTGCGACGCGCGCCCGCGCCAATGTCGATCAGCGCTGCGAAAAGCGTCTTCGAAGCCTCGAACAAGTCGAACGCCGAATGGTCCGCAAAGTCCTGCGGACGCGCAGTCGCGCGAGATAAAATGAAAGGAGACTGGTGATGATTGGACTTAAAGACCTCCCCGACGGAGCGCTCGGAGCCATTGGCGCAGGGGCCCTATGGCTTTCTGCTTGTTATGTTTTTCTTGCGCCCAGGGCGATGGCGAAACACTTCGAAACGGAAGTGCATCCGCCTTGCCTTGAAATGCTAGAGCAGGAACAGGATCGAGCCATTACGCAGGCCGAGGACCGCGCGAAACGGAAGCGTGATGATCAATTGCGCGACCTGCGCGAAGATGAACGGCAGTTGCGTGCGTTGGAACAATTAAGTCGGACATTCGAAAACTCAGGCACAAACCAGCTTTTCCGCGGCTTGGGTGTGGAGCCGCCGATGAATAGCGAGGAGATCGAAGCGCTTCGCGCTCGGGTCGATCAGCTTCGTGCAGCGATAAGCCAGCTTCCAGACTTCTCCCAGTTTCGGGCCGATCATGGGGATCTCTTAAAAACTTGCTCGTGCGCGGCGTTTGAGGCAGCCGCGGGTAAGCGCATGTCGTACGCCGTCTCTCTGGCATCATTTCGTCTGATTTCACCAGCCGAGTTGACTGACCTCAGGAGTGACGTTTCCCGCATTGCCGGATCAAATTCCTGCGGCGCGCAGCCTTGGAGGAATTTGTCATGAGCAAAGGAAAGGGCCGTTCGCCAGACGTTACGTGTCTGTACCGGGACAATCGTTTCCAGGTCACGACAGCGGATATCCGCACGCCGTCCATGTACTATCCCATCGGCGACACAGTGGGCCGTCGGCGCCGGGACATCCTTTTTGGCGCGCTCGGATATTCCGCCGTAATGGCTTCCGCGCTTTTGCTTTATCTCGATCTTTGGCGTTTCCATGAATGGCTCCTGATGGCGGGCTCCATTGCGGCGGCGCTTTATGTCGGATTCAATTTCTCAATCCTGCAGCTCGATGCGCGCGGATTTCCGCCGCGTTTGTTCGTCGCCCGCGCTCAAACCGTCAAAGCCATCTTTGAAGCGATCACGCAGGCGCGCGCTCAAGCGCATAGCGGGCGAGGCGGTTTCGAGCCCGATGATTTGGACAACGAATAACTGCAAAAAATAGGAATTATTTCCTTGACATGTTCACGTATTGTTCCGTATACTGATCAAACTTGCCGGGGGCGGCATCCCAAAGATGCCGTCCAGCATACAGGCAAGGGCCTGTGTTCAGATTTGAACGCAGTACGGGCGGGCTTCAGCCCTGATTTTCGGAGCCGCCGTTCACGGTCTTCACCCCGAACCAGGCCGCGGACGGCGGTGGAGACAATCAGGGCGATCCCCCTGATTTTTGGAGAGCCCGGTACGGCTCTTCGCTCTGTAACCCCCTTCAAAACCTAAACCGAAAGGAGACATTCATCATGTCCGATACACGCCCCATTGACACGATCCGAGATGGAAACCTCAAAGCCAGCATCTGGAAAAACGAAGGTGAGAATGGTCCGTTCTTAACGACCACCATCACCCGGACCTATACGGACCAGCGCGGCAATTACCACGACACCGCGAGCTTCACTGGAACCGAACTCTTACGCGTGGCTGAACTCTCTCGACAGGCCTACAGCCGGTCCAACGAGCTGCGACGCGAACTGAGCTTGTCGGCTGATCGCGAGCCGGAAGATGGTCGCCGTCAGACGAGCCGAAGCTTCGAACGTCAAGCCGATCGGGATCGCACACGGACCCGTCGTCAGCCTCGCTAGAAGCCAAGGAAAGGAGAAAGCCATGCCGGACGAGAAAGGCGCCATGACACCGAGCGATACCGCAGATGCGGTGCGCACCCATGCGCCTGATCTCGATCTGGCGAAATACCTGACCAAGCTCGACGCCCTCGACTACACTGAAGAGCAGAAGGCTGAACTGCTCAATACCCTTTGGGAGATCATGCGCAGCTTTGTTGAGCTCGGCTTTGGCGGGGATTCCATGCAGATGATCATGCCAATCATCTTCGGAGAATTTTCCGCTGCCGCCTCCGATGAGGTACAATTATCCGATTCAAAACAAATGATTTCAGTTTCGGGTGATAAGAATGAGTAAGAATTTCAAACGACCAGCAGTCATATATGGCCGCGTTTCAACGACAAAACAGACAAAGGTCGGTGACGGCCTCAACTCGCAAGAAACGCGCTGCCGGGAATTTGCGCGCATGAAGGGCTATTCCGTCATTGAGGTCTTCACCGATGATGTCTCGGGTAGTCTGATCGACCGCCCCGGCATGAAGGCGATGCTTGCCTTCCTCAAAAAGAACAAAGCCAAGGACATTGTTGTCTTGATCGATGATGTCAGCCGCCTTGCGCGTGGCCTTGATGCGCATCTGAAACTGCGCTCGGCCATCGATCAGGCGGGCGGGTCGTTGGAATCCCCATCGATCGAATTCGGCGAAGACCCTGATAGCATCCTCGTCGAGAACCTGCTTGCCAGCGTCTCGCAACACCAACGCCAGAAGAATGCCGAGCAGGCCAAAAACCGCATGCGCGCGCGCGTCATGAATGGCTACTGGCCGTTTAAAGCGCCCTGGGGATATCGGTACGAGAGTGTCACGGGCCAGGGAAAGATGCTCAAGCGTGATGAACCGCTCGCCTCCATCCTCCAGGAGGGGCTGGAAGGCTTCGCGACTGGGCGCTTCGATCTACAGGTCGAGGTGCTGCGCTTCTTTGAACGCTTCCCGGAATTCCCCCGTGACCGAAACGGCGTCATCCGTAATCAGCGCATCACGGAAATTCTGAAGCAGCCTATCTATGCTGGATATGTGGAAGCGCCGAATTGGAATGTGAGCCGCCGACCCGGAAAGCATGAGGGTCTGATCAGCTATGAGACCTTCCAGCGCATCCAGGATCGTCTCAACGGGAAACCCAAGACGCCTGCACGCAAAGACTTCAGCGAGGACTTCATTCTGCGTGGAAGCGTTGTCTGCGCCGATTGCGGTACGCCTTTGACAGCCTGTTGGTCGAAGGGGCGCAGCGCGAGCTATCCTTACTATCTCTGCCCGAAACGCGGCTGCGCGAGCTACGGTAAATCTATCCGCCGTGAGAAACTCGAAGGCGAATTCGAGCAGCTTCTTCGGCAACTGAAACCATCAGAAGCCTTGTTTGATGTGGCGACCGCCATGTTTGAAGAGCTTTGGGATCACCGTCTGGTGCACGCCGACCAACGACGCCGCGACCTGCAGTCTCAATTGGGTAAGCTGGATCAACAAATTGAACAGCTGCTCGACAGGATCGTCGACGCAAACAGCGGCAGTGTGGTCAGCGCTTATGAGAGTCGCATTCAGCGGCTCGAAGAGCGGAAGTTCGTCATCAACGATACCATCGCCAGAACGGGCCAGCCGGTGAGGACCTTTGAGGATACACTTAGAACCGCTCTCGTTTTCCTTTCAAACCCTTGGAAACTATGGGTTTCTGAGTGTCCTGAAGACAAGAAAACGGTGCTGAAATTAGCGTTTTCGGATCGTTTAGCGTATGCTCGCAAGGGCGGATTTAGAACCGCCAATGTGGCCCTACCTTTTCAAATAATTCAATCACTTAGCACTCAGGAAGGAGACAATTCTATGGGTGAAAACAAGATGGCGCACCCAATAGGATTCGAACCTATGACCTCTGCCTTCGGAGGGCAGCACTCTATCCAGCTGAGCTATGGGTGCGTTGCCAGTCCTCTTAGGGCAAGCCGAAGAGTGATGCAATTACGAACATGTACGTGATGCCGCGTGAAGAACCTGTTGGCAGGTTGGCCGGGGGCGCTTAAGCCGGGGTCGAGGAGAAGTGTCATGATTCCGTTTAAACACGTGCTGGCAAGTGCCGGCCTGGTCTTTGGTCTGTCCATTTCCGCGTGTAGCGACACCGGCGATACGATGCCTTCGGATGAGGCTGCGAATGTGGTTTCTGCACCGAATTCTGAAGCCGCCGGTTCTCCTGAGCGCCGCACGAAAGCGGAGCTTATGGCCGAGTTTGAGGCGACCATTTCGATGGCGCAGGCCACACAAGGGGATGGGTCTCCGGCGATGTGGCGAATGACGGACGAAGACAGCACAGTCTATTTCTTCGGTACAGTCCACCTGCTTCGGCCCGAATTGGAATGGCGGTCTGAAGCGTTCGATACCGCCTTCGATGCAGCAGATCAGATCGTGTTTGAGATCGATCTGCGCAGTGCGGAAGCGCAAAGCGCATTTATGCGCGATTTCGTCTCCAGGGGCTTCTACGAGGATGGGAAAACCCTGCGCGGGGCGTTAGACGCCGAGGTTGAGCAGGTCGTGGAAGCGGCTTTGGACTCAGTGGGTCTGCCGATGGATGCGGTAAACGCGATGGAGCCCTGGATGACGGCGACCAATCTTGGGTCAATGAAACTACAGGCGGATGGGTATGACCCAACCTCTGGGGTTGAACACATTCTGGACGAAGAGGCTCGCAGTGCGGGGAAGACGTTTGCTTATCTTGAATCGGTGGCCGATCAGGCTGATGCGTTCGACCTGCTGCCGGAAGAGGATCAGATCAACTTCCTCTACGAAACCGCCCTGCTGATTGATGAAACCTCGACCATACTGGACCAACTTGTTGATGAGTGGGCAGACGGGGATGTGCAGGGATTGGCCACGCTCGTCGCGACCCCGTCCGGAGTTGGTGGAGGCGAAGCCATGTATCAGTCCGTACTGGTCGATCGGAACAAGAAATGGGTTCCGAAAATCGAAGAGATGTTGGCCGGGACTGATACCGTTTTCATCGCCGTTGGCGCGGGTCATCTGGTTGGAGACGACAGCGTGATCGCGATGTTGCGAAGCAAGGGCTATGAGATCGAAAAGCTCTAACAGTCAGTCCAAGTTGCGTCTTTGAACCAAGAACAGGGTTGATCCAGACCGCCACAAGGTTCACAGGACAGCGCCATGAAGATACTTGTTGTCGGATCGGGCGGCCGTGAACACGCCCTGGCTTGGAAGATCAGCCAATCAGCCCTGGTTGACGAAGTTTATTGCGCGCCTGGCAATCCCGGTATGGATCTCATCGGGCCATGCTTTGACGTTGATCCCTGTGACTTGACCAAAATGCAGGAACTCGTCCTGCAACTGTCGCCCGATCTTGTCGTCATTGGACCGGAAGCACCGCTCGCGGTGGGTCTGGCAGATGCGTTGCGGGCGAGAGGATTCGATGTGTTCGGGCCAAGCGAAAAGGCTGCTCAACTTGAATCGTCGAAGGCGTTTTCCAAGGATTTGATGACCAAATACGACGTGCCGACAGCTGCCTATGGGCGTTTCGACGACCTTACCAAGGCGCTCGATTTTCTTGAGACCATGGATGCGCCTTATGTGATCAAGGCGGATGGGCTCGCCGCTGGGAAGGGCGTTGTGATCTGCGAGACCCTGGAAGAGGCTGAGAACGAAGTCGAGGCCATGATGACGGGCAAATTTGGCGAGGCGTCAGCGGAGATCGTCATAGAGGAGTTCATGGAGGGCGAAGAGGCCTCCATTTTCGTTCTGACAGATGGGGAAGGGGCAATCTATCTGCCCGCTGCGCAGGATCACAAACGCGCGTTTGACGGGGACAAAGGACCAAACACCGGCGGTATGGGGGCCTACGCACCAGCCCCGGTTGTGACGCCCCGGCTGATGGAGCTCATTCAAGCCCTGATTGTCGAACCGATGTTGTCGGGCATGGCTGAGGACGACATGCCGTATCAAGGCGTTCTGTACGTCGGGATCATGATCACGGAGGACGGCCCGAAAGTCGTGGAGTTCAACGCGCGGTTTGGGGACCCTGAATGCCAGGTGCTGATGGCAGGCTTGCCCGGTGACATTGTCCCGGCCTTGTTGACGTGTGCCACCGGCGGTCTGGTGCATGGGCACCGCGAAATCAGCGATATGATGGGTTTGAGGGACTTCAGACCCTCGGCGACAGTTGTTATGGCAACCAACGGGTACCCAGACTCTTATCCGAAAGGATCTATCATTCGTGGCATCGAACAGGCGAATGCGCTTGAAGACGTGATTGTGTTCCAAGCAGGGACGGATGGAGACAGCGACGGCGCTTTGATTGCGTCTGGCGGCCGCGTGCTGGGCGTCACGGCGACTGGCAGCGACTTGGAACAGGCGATCACGCAAGCCTATGCTGGCGTCGATGTAATTGATTGGCCGAACGGGTTTCATAGGACCGATATCGGCTGGCGAGCTTTGAACGAAAGTGGCTGAGAAGGACCTGCCGAAGCTGCTCACGACGCTGCGGGTTCAACGCCGCGCTGGCGTTTGGCGCTATGAAAGCATACCTCCGGAGCAATCTTCCTGGGTTGATCTTGTCAATCTTCGCGATGTTGGCGAGATTGCTTTGCTGTTTCGGGAGCAGGAAGGCCTGACGGTGATCACAAAGGCCGCCGAAGATACGCCGGAAGACAATCGTTGGGCCTGGCTGGAACTTTCAGTCTATTCCGACTTGCAGGCGGTGGGATTTCTGGCGCGGGTCGCTACGGCGCTGGCTGAAGCAGATGTGCCGTGCAATGCGGTCGCGGCTTTCCACCACGACCATGTTTTCGTTCCCATAGGGAAGGCTGATAGGGCCGTGCAAGCGTTGGAAAAACTTGCTCAGGAGAGCCCTTGATGTCGTTTGAACCCATTCCTTTGGAAGACTGGAAAACCGCGCGTCAGAGCCTTGATTTTCAGGGGCACAAAATCGCCTATTGGACAGTCGGTGAGGGGCGGCCTTTGCTGCTCGTACACGGCTATCCGACCGCGGCCTGGGACTGGTCGTATATGTGGGATGAGATGGCCAGCACGCGGCGGGTCATTGCCTGCGATATGCTAGGCTTTGGGTTTTCCGACAAGCCAAAAGCAGGCTATTCGATCCACCGTCAGGCCGATCTGCAAGCTGCACTGTTGAGCCATCTTGGTGTCAGCGATTTTGATACCGTCGTCCATGATTATGGCGTCAGCGTTGGTCAGGAAATTCTGGCGCGGCGCAATGAGGGTACTGGGTTCACAGGACTGGGGCGGATATGTTTCCTGAATGGCGGTCTGTTTCCGGAACAGCACCGGCCACGGGCCCTGCAAAAGCTAGGCATTAGTCCATTTGGTTGGCTGCTCGGCTATCTTGTCAATCGCAAGCGGTTTGGGGCGGGCTTTAGCGAGGTGTTTGGGCCAGAGACCAAGCCGAGCGAGCAAGAACTGGATACGTTCTGGGCGCTGATGAACTCGAATGGCGGTAAGCACCGGATGCACACGCTGTTGCACTATATCGCGGACCGTCAAACGCATCGCGACCGCTGGGTCGGGGCGTTGGAGCATGCCCAGGTGCCGGTCAAAGTGGTCAATGGAGGCCAAGATCCGGTCTCTGGAAAACATCTCTTCGACACTGTTGTTAAAGCGCTTCCAAATGTCGAAGCCGTTTTGTTCGAAGATATTGGTCATTATCCTCAAACAGAGGCGCCGGAGCGGGTGTTCAAAGAGGTTGTGGCGTTCATGAAGGCCTGACCCGGCGTCGACCATTTACGGCGATGCTTAGCGCGGTAAACATAAGATAAAGAACAGACTTCAGGAGGTCAGCCAATGGTTCACGGTGGAAGCGCACAGGAATTGTTTACCGGCACCAAGGACGTCGCCGAAAGCCATCGCTTCAATGAAGAGAACTTGGCTGCCTGGATGGAGGAGAATGTCGAGGGCTATGTTGGCCCTTTGACGGTCAAACAGTTCAAAGGCGGTCAATCCAATCCAACTTACAAACTGTTTGCGGGCGGCAAGACTTATGTCATGCGGCGCAAACCTCCGGGCAAGCTGCTGCCATCTGCGCATGCGGTGGATCGTGAATTCCGTGTCATTAATGCGTTGTATCCACTGGGTTTTCCGGTGGCTCGGCCCTATGGGCTTTGCATGGATGAGAGCGTAGTCGGCACGATCTTCTATGTCATGGATTGCGTCGAAGGGCGCATCCTCTGGGATGGTACGCTGCCGGGCATGGAGCCGTCTGAACGACGCGCAATCTACGAGGCCAAGGTGAAGACGTTCGCCGACCTACACAATGTCGACTGGCGCGCTGCCGGACTGGAGGGGTTTGGCAAGGAAAAAGACTATATCGCGCGGCAGACCCACCGTTGGACGAAGCAGTATGTTGCCTCAGAGACGAAGAAGATCCCGGAGATGGACCAGCTGATCGAGTGGATTCCAGCGAACATTCCACCTGGCGACAAGACCACAATCGTGCATGGCGACTATCGTCTCGACAATATGATCCTGCATCCGACGGAACCGAAAGTCATCGCGGTTTTGGATTGGGAGCTCTGTACGCTGGGCGATCCGCTCGCTGATTTCACGTATCATCTCATGAACTGGGTGATGCCGAGCAGTGATCCCGGTCGAGGAGCCATTGTTGATATCCCGGACCTCAAAGCCTACGGCATCCCGACAATGGACGAGTATGTCGAACTTTATTGCGGTCATACCGGCCGTGACGGATTGCCGGAGCTGAATTTCTACTTTGCCTATAACGCTTTCCGTCTGGCGGCGATTTGCCAGGGTATTGTCGGACGCGTGCGTGACGGAACGGCAAGCAATGCTACAGCGGCGACGATGGAAGAACGGGTTGCTCCGCTGGCACAATTCGCCGCCGACTGCGCCCGGAAGGCAGGCATGGAAAGCTAGGCGCCTTCACAGCCAGCGTCTTCGTGATCTTTTTCAAAGATGTAGGTCTTCGAACTGATCGGAACGGTCACGTCCTTGTAGACTGTGTTGTTCGGATCTTCCCAGTTTTGCGCGAACGCTTCCATGCCGCGAATACGGTCGGATAGAAACGTTCTGAGATGATCGGCATCAAGCATGCCCCAATAGTCCTTCGGGTCGACGCGGCACTCATAGGCTTCTGCTGCGATCAGCATTTCATCGCTGATCGAGGCGATGTATTCGAAGTCCACATCCTGGCCTTCCAGATGTTCTTCCATATGCTCAAGGCCACTATTGTGTAGAATAAATCCAAAGTCATAGCCAAGTTGAGCCATCATCAGGTTCATGGGCGCCGGTTCGGCACCGCCTTTCAGCCAGCCCCACCAGCGGCGGTAATCCATAATGGTTATGCCATGCACGGCGATGTGGGCTGAGCGATGGATGTACACGCTGTCGAGGCCTGGCAGGATGACCATCGCGCATGCCGACATGCATTGACCGGCAATGATGGCAGGCTCTCCGCGCGTATCAAGAATGCGGCTCATCAACCGCGCCGTCGCAACATTTCCGCCAGGGCTGGTAATTACAATCTGTTTTGCCGGGTCGAAATCGTTCAGTTGAAGAAACTGCTCGGGAAAGATCGCAGAATTGTAGCAGATCGTATCAAACTCAGTCAGCAAAGATACGCCTTCGGACTCCAGACATGCCTCAACCACAGCATCGATCTCAGGTGATCCGTCAACGAAGTCGACGTCCGGTGAGGCCGACGCAGCCATGGCATGGACCAAGAACGCAATGAAAAAGGCGCTGATAAATCTCATTCTGCACACTCCTTGAACCCTATTACGATGCGCGAGTTCGTTTTTGAAAGTCAATTACAGCAGAGATGAGACTTGCAACCGCGCCATCGGAACTTCAAACTCCGGCAAAAATCGGGAGAGACATATGATTAGATTTCTAGCCGCCACGCTGGCCGCCTGTGCCGTCGGTGCCATTCAACCATTACCGGCAGCCGCCCAAGACGGCGTGACGGTGGTTGAGGCCGGGTACCTTCTGGCGAAGCCGGGCGAAGGCTATCTTAGAAACCGTACCGTTACGATCGAAGATGGACGTATTGTTGAGGTCAGTCGGGGCTTCAACACGCATCCAAGCGGAACAAAGGTCCTCAATTACAGAGAGGCTTACGTGCTGCCGGGATTGATCGACAGCCATGTTCACCTGACGAACGAGTTCTCTCCGACCTCGCGCATGAAAGCTTTGAGTGATTCTGATGTAGATGCGGCGCTCGATGGGGCTCTGCACGCAAAGAAGACGCTGCTGGCGGGCTTCACTACTGTGCAGGATGTCGGCGGCGCAAATGAAGCGATCTTCTCATTGCGCGACGCGATCAATGCCGGAAAAGTTCCTGGACCTCGCATCCGGGCGTCCGGACTAGCGATCACGCCAACCGGCGGTCATGGTGATGCAAACGGGTTTTCACCGGCATTGACGAAGATTTTCTCAGGACCCAATGCCTGCAACGGGGCTGATGACTGCCGAAGAGCGGTTCGCGAAACCATCCGCTCGGGTGCGGATGTGATCAAGATTACGGCGACCGGCGGTGTATTGTCCAACACCCGAGCCGGGCTCGAACAGCAATTCTACGACGATGAGATCAAGGCAATTGTCGACACAGCGGCCATGATGGGCCGGAAAGTGACCGCGCATGCGCACGGCAAGGGTGGCATCGAAGCAGCTCTTCGCAATGGCGTTCATTCGATAGAGCATGGCACTTATCTCGACGACGAGACGATCGCTTTGTTCAAGCAAACCGGTGGAACGCTTGTGCCGACCGTCTTGGCCGGCGTGACGGTGACGGGTTGGACCGAAGAGCCGTGGCTGCCCGCTCCATCGCGGGACAAAGCGGCCATTGTCGGCCCTTTGATGCTCGACATGCTGTCCCGGGCGCGTGAGGGCGGCGTCAATATAGCGTTTGGAACCGATAGCGGTGTTTCAAAGCATGGTCAGAATGCTGAAGAGCTGAACCTGATGGTTCAAGCCGGTTTTACCCCTGAGGAGGCGATTTATGCAGCAACCATCGCAGCGGCGGAACACATTGAAATGTCCGACAGTATTGGCACGATTGAAGCTGGAAAGTTCGCTGACATGGTCGCTCTGCGACGTGACCCACTTGAGCAAATCGAGGCATTTGGTACGATCAGTGTTGTAATCAAAAATGGGGAAGTGTTTCGACCGGGCCAATAGAACTGGCGAAACAACCGAACCGGGGAATTGGGATGAAAAGGCGTACGGCATCGTGTGCCGGTGTGGGGATACTGGCGGCGTTGGTGTTGGCAGGCTGTAATCCAGCCGCGTCAACACGTGCAGAACAGGCATCGACGCAATGTGTCGATTTGCCTGACAACGGCTACTACCTGTTTTCTAATGGGAAATTCTCCCCCGTGTCGGAGGTGGACTATAAGCCTGCTTCGGATCTCACGCTGGATGAGCGGTTATCGAGAGAGTTCGCGTCGCGCGGCTATCCTTGGCTCGGCGTAGTCACCAATGATCACATTGCAACGCTGGTCGGGCTCGCCCCGGATGAAGCTGAGCGAGAACGCGGATTTCTGGCGGGCGAGAAGACGATCAGCGAGGCCGGCGCGGAAACTCAACAGATCAAAGTCATCGTCGATGGCATTTCTGTATCCGGCGGCGATAGCGGGGTCGGTGTCGCCATTCGAAATCTCGATGACCGGCCAACGCTCGAAGCCTGTCAGCAGGCCTTCGACTCGATCATGACGGGCCGTGTGGTCGAGTTTCAGACCAATGATGCAGCCATTTCGTCCTCGAGCGCCCGTTTGCTCGACACGATCACCGCGGCCTCATTGCTCTGCAAGGACTACGTAATCGAAGTGTCCGGCCATACGGACGCGCGTGGATCTGACAGTTATAACCTGGCTCTGTCGCAAGCCCGTGCGTCCGCGGTTCGCCGATACCTGATCAGCGGCGGGGTTGATGACCGGATGATTACCGCAATCGGCTACGGAGAGACCCGCCCGATTGATCCGTCCTCGACTACGCAGGCGCACCTGCTGAACAGCAGGACTGAGTTTAAGATCCGAGAGCCTTAGCGCGCGGTTAGAATTTGCAGATCAACCCGCGGCTGGGAGCGACTTTCGCGTCAACGGTATCACGCCAGGCCTCCGCAATCGCCTCTCGTCCAGTAATCATCTCTGGTGTGACGAATTTTACGGATACCGGATAGAAGGTTACCAGATCAGCACCGACCATGCGATCCAGTTCGCCCGGTTCAAAGGCCTTGGCGCGTTCAGCAGCGTAGGTTGGCACAAAAAACATCTCAGGTTGCGGGCCCGGGAGATCTGCCGGTGGCGCGCGGTCGGCTTCCCAATCTGTCACACCAATGATCAGACTGCGCTTTAAAGAGGCCCCCGCTGCCTTGTGGACCGCAAGCGTTAAAGCCGGACGCCCCAGAAAGTCGACATAGGCGGACGGCTTGTCACCGACGATCGATCCCACATCCTCGTATTTCAGGACGGTGGTGTACAAACCGCTTTCCTCGACGAATTGAACATTTCCCGACGAGGTCAGGCCAATCGTCTCGATCCCCCGCTTGTGCAGGCCATGCGCAGTAGCAAGGGCCGTTTTCGAGGACGCACTAGAGATAATCACCCGCTCTGGTGTCGGGTCACCCTGCATCAGGCTGTCACAGATCATCCAGCCTGTGGTGTAAAGTGGCCGGAACAGCATCTGCTGCGCCTCGTATTCGGCTGAGTAGGACGGATCGGTGTCGGTGAAGACAAAGTGGCTGTAGATCGGTGACAGGTCCCGGCGATGGGCCACCACATCGCGAAAGCCGCTATCATTCAGTTTGCCGACTTCGACGTCAAACGTGTCCGAAATCGGTAGATAGCCGTATACGCGGCGGCCAACCTCCAGCCCTTCGGCGTTTGACGCGATCACTTTTGCGAACCCCCATACCGGGACGCGGCCCTGGCTTTCATCGCTTGTCGGATAGAAGTTCCAGTAAAACAGCGGCGGGCCACCAAATGTGGCATAGGTCACATTGTTCGCGGTCAGAGCAAACGCCTCGACTTCGAGCCGGGCCTGACCTGGTCCGAGATCACTTTCTGACTCGACCCATTGTGTCGAGCGGATGTCGCCTTTGTTGATCCAATGCTGCATCGCCATCTGTGCGCCTCCTATTGTCTTCAATCGGTCATACGAGGCTGCATGTCAGCAGGCAATCGAAGACCTCGCGGCAAGTCAGAACCGACGTTTCGAATTCATACCAGATTAGGAACATGGCGGAGGCGGGGGCTGCGCAAGACCTTTCCTTCTTCAACGCTAAAGACCGAAGGTGCCGTCCAGCACCTTGCTCTAGATACACGAGTTCGATCCAGCGAAAGTCGAGAAAATAATCCGCAGCCTTGATATGAAACAAGGCCTCGAAACTCCTCCGGGCTAGACTTGCTCTTCAGCGGCCGCGGGGCCTGAATGAGGAGAGTCGAACGATGTCTTTGAACGAAATGCACGAACTACTTGGCCGCTCCGATGCAGCAAATCGCCTACGCAGACTGGCGGATCAGATGGATGCCGGGATCATCGAACAGCAAAGCATAAGTGCTGAAGTTCCAGATCAAGTACACTTCGAAATAGATATCGATCCGGATGAAATCGAGTTTACGTTGAAATGGGATCGAATGGTTGAACCCTCGCGGCCACAAAATTCATTGTGAGACTGCCCCTTATCCAAACCGGTAGATGACGGACGGTGACAACGGGATCCGTACTATGTCGCCCCGGCGATTGGAGGTCGGTGGGTAATAGGTTGATTGCTAAAGTTACCAAAAATTTAGGGTCGGAAAATTTTGTCCGACAATCAGTTGGTTGGTTAACGGTACCGTCTTTAGAACCGCGCTCCTGGCATCCGGCCTCTTGGGCATTGACGCAGATCAACGCCTGAATGGGGCCTATGGCTAACGTCAATTTGATTTGACCCGATCTCTATCGGGTCAGGGACGCGCCGGGTCACACTCTCTTGCTAAACGAGAACCACCCAGTGCCGTGCCGGATCGGAAGAAGTCCAGGCAAAAGCAGTCTTGTAGATGTCAACATTACGCGGATCGCGATTGGAGAATGATATGTATGCAGCGTCTGAACCAGGTCAGCAGCCTGAAAGAAACAACACCAAGAAGCTTAAGGAACCCAATGTCCATCGGCGTAGTGTCTTGGCCTATGTCGGCGATACGCCGCGTCCAAACGAGATTCTGTCCTACGGAGAGTTCGCCGCCAAGGCGCTCGACGCGAATCTCACGCTGGTGAATATCATCGATACCAGTGCTAAACACGGCGAGTTGCCCGATCCGATTGCATCCGACCTCTTGCGACGCGAAGCATCAACAGAGATCGGAGAACTGGCGCAAAAGAAGACCGGCCCTCACGACATCGAAACCGTGACACTTGAAGGCTGCCCCGCAGAACAGCTCTGCAAGTGGGCGCGTGACCATGATATTGAGCTAACGATCATGAACAGCCGTCCGACAACGGAACGGCAAAAGTGGAAGATTGATGAGGCCGCACGAGAGATATTCGAGCAGACATCGGGGTCTGTGCTTCTGTTGCCGATCGATGAAGAGGAGACACAATCCTCAGCTTTGGAAACAATACTAGTTTTTTTGGATGGCTCATCGCGAGCTGAGTGTGCGCTCTCCGTCGCAGTAAAGCTTGCGCGCTCAACCGGGTCGAACCTCGTCCTCGTGCATGCCGTGCCAGTGCCTGAGTTGACCAAGATTGGCCCCCCGGAGAAAGAAGACGATGCACTCAGGGCCTCTGTCTTAAAGCGAAATCGGCAAAAAGCGGAGACGTACTTCAAGCGTCTGGATCAACAGTTGCGAGACAAGGACGTGTCAGTTGAAACACGGGTAATTGTCGGCGGGGATCCGCGGCACTCCCTGATTCAGTGCATTCATGATGAAAACGCGGACATGATTGTTGTGACATCTCAAGGTCATAGCGGTCATGCGGATGTTGCTGTGGGAAGCGTGACCAACCATCTTATCGAGCATTCCCCCATACCGCTCTTTGTGGTGCGTAGCGCGAAGGACGAAGCGCGCTCAAAGTACTCTATGCCTAACGTCGATCCTACGGTTCGACTTCCGCATCGCGAATTGATGTAGGCATGCAAACCGCTCTGTGGGCAGAGGATGCGCTCGTTGTTGCGGCGAAGAGGCAAGAAGAAAGTCACCATCTGGTCACAAACGCGCCGCGGCCCATTACATCCTGGAAGAAACTGCAGGCGCTCGGACTTTGGTTCGAGGGGCTGCAGTCGCACTGCCTGAAAGCAGAAGAGGAGGCATCCAAGGCGGCGGAATGGCTTCTCGATAATAATTACCAAATTGTTCGCGCGGTACGACAGATACGCGAAGACTTGCCGGCGTCATTCTACAGGCGATTGCCAGCCATTATCGACCGACGCCAGCAGGCTGTTCCACGTCCTTATGCCCTCGCGCATGGTTTGTTGGACGCTTCGCATATGCAGCTGTCTTTGCAATCGGCGATCACCTACGTTCAAGCCTATCAAGAACATGAAACGCTGAACATTGCTGAGCTCTGGGCATTACCAACAATGCTCCGGTTGGCCCTGCTGGAAGCGCTGGTGATCGCGGCGCTTGATGTCTTTCCGGATCTGAAATCCCCTTTCGAAGAAACATTGGAGCTTGAGGCACCGGCTCCGATGGATCCGACCGAGCGAATTGCGCGGGCCTTGGTTGGTTTGCAGACCATCTCATCGATCTCCTGGAAAGACTTCTTCGATCGCACCAGCCATGTAGAGCTGACACTGTCCAGAGACCCGGCCGGGGTCTACCTCGACATGGACTTCGAAACGCGCGACCAGTACCGAAAGGCCGTCGAGGAACTCTCTGATGGAACCGATCTCAATGAGGTCACCATCGCAGAGCGTGTTGTCAGCAAAGCGCATGATCAGAAGCCGAGCACGCGCGCGCGTCACGTCGGATTTTGGTTGATTGATGACGGTCGACCAGAGCTTGAAAGTCTCGTCGGATTTCGGGCCCCTCTGCGGTCTGTCGCGCCGCGGTTTATAAAGCGACATCCCGGGTCATTATATGCTAGTTCGCTTGTCTTCTTTGGCATCGCTGCACTAGTTTTACCGTGGCTCTACCTGGCCTCAAATGGTGCCACACTGTTGACGGCTAGTCTCGGCATCCTTCTGTCGATCTTGCCCGCATCCATCCTGAGCGTAACGGTCGTCAACTGGATCTTCACGTTGATTTTGGCGCCTCGAGTGCTGCCAAAACTCGATTTCGATGACGGCATTCCGGGCCATTGTCGAACCGCGGTCATTATGCCGGTGATTGTGGGCAGTGTGGACGAAGCCAAAGTATTGGTGGATCGGCTCGAAGGGCATATGCTCACTAACCCGGCTCCAGAGCTGCAGTTTGTGGTTCTGTCCGATCACATAGACGCGCCAACAGAAACCCTGCCGACAGACAAGCCAATCGAAGCCGCGCTTATCTCAGGTATCGAGGCCTTGAACACCGCACATGCGAACAGTCAAAGACCGCGATTTGTGCTGCTCCATCGCCCTCGCAGATACAATGATGGCGAGACTTGCTGGATGGCCTGGGAGCGCAAACGCGGCAAGATCGAACAGTTCAACCGGCTTGTGCTGACAGGTGACGAGAGTGGTTTTTCGTTGCATGTCGGGGACTTGGCGGCCCTGAAGGACATCCGATTTGTCATCACGCTTGACGCGGACACAGTCCTGCCGATGGGCGCTGCAACGAGATTGATCGGAACGATTGCACACCCGCTCAACCAGGCTGAATTCGATGAGTTTTCCGGCGCACTCCGCCATGGCTTCACCGTCGTTCAACCCCGGGTCGAGGCCTGCCCGGAAGCGGGGGCACGCTCGGCCTTTCATCGTTTTTTTACCGGTGACAATGCGATCGATATCTACAGCAATGCCGTCTCCAACGTATACCAGGATCTCTTCGGGTCGGCGGTCTATGTCGGAAAAGGCATCTACGACGTTGCTGCCTTCGATCGCTCGCTCGCCGGTCGCGTACCGGACAATGCCTTGCTGAGTCATGACTTGTTTGAAGGGGCGCATGGACGGGCCGCGCTCGCGTCAGACATCATCGTGTTTGATGGATATCCTGCGACCTATCCAGAGTATGCGAAGCGCTGGCACCGATGGGTGCGGGGCGACTGGCAATTGCTGCCATGGTTGGCCTCGTGCGTGCCCGGACAATCGGGGCAAAAACTGAACAATCGATTGTCGCGCCTCGATCGCTGGAAAATTTTTGATAATCTTCGCCGCAGCGCGATCCCGATAGGACTTGTGGTCCTCGCTATCGCGGGATGGTTCATTCTGCCGGGAAGTGCCTGGGTCTGGACGCTTCTGACCGTCATTGCCCCCGGTGCCTATCTGTTCACGGAACTGGCGAGCGGTATTTCCCGAGGGCGCCGACGCGAAGTCATTCAGCACAGAATGCACCAGCTTCTGCATCGTGTTGGGCGTTGGGCCCTTGCCGTGGCGTTCATGCTGTTTGAAGCGGTCGTCGCTCTTGATGCGATCACGCGGACGCTTTGGCGTCTATTTGTCTCTCGGCGCCACCGTCTTGAATGGACATCGGCTGCCCATGCGAATACGGGAATGCGAGCGGACGCACCGCGTCGATATGCCTGGTCGCAGATGTGGGCGACGTCGGTTGGCTCCGTTACCTTGGCTGTTCTGATTGGTATGTTCGCCACATCCTCGCTCATCGCTGCGAGCCCACTTCTAGTCGTCTGGTTACTGGCGCCTGAAATCGCGACTTGGGTTAGCGACGTAAGGCGCCGACCCGTGGAGACGCTAGGCGAGGAGGAGACGCTTTACCTTCGGCGGGTTGCGCGTCGCACATGGTTGTTCTTCGAGACCTTTGTGGGACCGGAGGATCATTGGCTGCCGCCAGACAATTTTCAGGAAGACCCGCATCCGCTTATCGCGCATCGCACGTCGCCGACGAATATCGGATTGATGCTGACCTCGTCATTAATGGCTTGGGATCTGGGGTATGTAACCTCGACGGACCTCGCCCTTCGAACCGGCAACGCGTTGGACTCCCTGAACCAGCTTGATCGTTACCGCGGACATTTTCTGAACTGGTATGATACCCGAACGCTTGATCCCCTGGAGCCGAGATATGTGTCGACGGTCGACAGTGGGAACTTGGCTGTGAGTCTCATTACACACTGTGAAGGCTGTCGAGATGTGGCCAATGCACCCGTGCTGCGTCGCCAGCAATGGCGGGGCCTGCTTGATACGGTAGACATGCTAAGCCGCGCGCTTGAACCCACAAACAGAGGTGAGCTTAGCCATAGGGTCGCCTCACAGATGTCGGTGCTGGCTGAAATCATCGATCTATGTAGTGAGAGCCACCCGGACACATGGTGGGTGAGGCTCGTTGAGCTAAGCGAGCAAGCTTGGCCGGGTGTCAAAACGACCATTGGCGAGGCCCTTAACGAAGCCAAAGACCTCCCGAAAGACGTGCTTCGAGACATCAATGTCGGGATTGATCGGGTCAACCATGACCTGTCGCGCCTGAAATGGAGTCTGGAGCACTATCTGCCGTGGTTGGACTTCATTGACAATGCGCCGGTTGAATTGCAGCAGGTTGAGACATATGTCGCTAAAAAGCTCTCGCCGTCGATGCCGTTGTGTTCCGCATCTGAGGCCTGTTCGGAGGTCCTTTCATGGATCGCTGATCACAAAGAAAGTCTGGCCACAGATACAAACACCGGGCAGTGGGTGGAAAGCCTTTGCAAGGCAATTGAAACGGGAGCAGAGCGACAAGTAGAGCTTCATGCCAGTCTCCTGGACCACGCCAACCACGCTCTGAAACTCGCCAAAGCAATGGATTTCAGTCTGGTCTATGACGAAGACCAACGTCTGTTTCATATCGGCTACAATATGAGCTCAGATCGGATGGACCCGCACCACTACGATCTGCTTGCCAGTGAAGCCCGTCTTGCCAGCTACTTTGCCATCGCCAAAGGCGACGTGTCGCCGGAACATTGGCGGGTGCTGGGGCGACCGGTAACCCGCCATCGCGGACAGTTGTCGCTTCTGTCATGGAACGGATCAATGTTTGAGTACTTGATGCCGTCCTTGTGGCTGCGCAGCAGCGAAGAGACTCTGCTGCATCAGTCGGAGAAAACTGCCGTTGATATTCAACGCGCCTATGCTGAACAGGTGCGGACGCCATGGGGGATTTCTGAGTCGGGATTTTCCATGCGGGACGCGATGGATCACTACCAGTATCAAGCCTTTGGTGTGCCGGGGTTGGGCTTGCGGCGGGGCCTCTCTCAAGACTTGGTTATTTCACCGTACGCGACCATGCTGGCGCTCGCGGTTTATCCTGCTTCCGCAATTTCGAACCTCAAAGAACTAGAAAGCGCCGGGCTGTTTAAACGCTTTGGGTTTGTTGAAGCCGCTGACTATACACGCGAACGCTCGCAGGAGCGTTCGTTTGCGTTGGTGCATTCCTACATGGCGCACCATCAGGGCATGGCATTCACGTCCATTGGAAACGTTCTCACCGACGACATCATGGTTCGCCGGTTTGCGTCTAACAAGCAAATGCAAAGCGCAGCACTGCTACTGGAAGAGCGCACGCCCTGGGAGGTGCCTTCGGAGCCGAAAACGAAAGAACCTGCCCAACATGCTGATGCAAAACTGTCGTCGGCGCCGACGCTGCATCCGTGGGCGGCTGATCCGGGATCTGCGGTTCGCCAGTTTCAGATACTCGGAAACGGACGATTTTCTTCCTGGATCAGAGAGAGTGGCAGTGGTGCACTTTGGTGGCATCAAGACTCCCTGACCAGATGGCGACCCGATTGTATCCAGGACAATCACGGTCTTTGGCTCTACGTCCGTGATCTGCAAAGTGATGCGCTATGGTCGATGGGAGAACAGCCTACCGGCTCCATCTCGTCTGATGCGCATGTTCAGTTTCATCAGCACATGGTTGAGTTTCATAGACGTGACCACGGTATCGCCATGCGAATGGATGTCGGTGTAGCGGCGGGTGACGATCTGGAAATCCGGCTCATCACAATGACAAACGAAACAGATCGACCGAGAACGTTGCAGGTAACAAGCTATGGCGAAGTCGCGCTTGCGCCCCTTATGGATGATGAGCGCCACCCCGCTTTCAGCAAGGTGTTTGTGGAGAGTCGGCATATCGAACGGATGAATGGGGTTATGTTCACGCGCCGGGCGCGCCAGCAAAGCGCACAGTCTGCTGTGATGTTACACCGCCTGGTTTTCGATGATGCCAGCCAACAGTCTTGTGATATCGAGACGGATCGCCGCGCCTTTCTGGGCCGCGGCGGGCAAATCCGTCGCCCTCTGGGGGTGATCGAAGGGCTCTCCAATTCGACGGGTTGGACCCTCGATCCCGTCATGGCGCTGCAAACGCAAGTCAATCTGGCACCTCGGGAACGGCGGCAATTCGCCGTCGTCACAATTGCTGCCGGATCGGAAGATACCGTTCAGGAGATCGCAGAGCGGTATACGACGCTCGCGTCACTCGAATGGGCTCTGGACGATGCACGACGCGAAACCGCGCAACACGTACACCGCCTCGACATCGCACCCCCGCAGCTGCCAACGATCCAAACACTCGGTTCATTGGTGCTTGATCCACAGCGAAATTTGCGCGCGCCGGTATCGCTTCAGAAGCAGAACCGTCTTGGCCAATCCGGTCTTTGGCCAATGGGCATATCCGGCGATCTACCAATTATCTTGCTTCTTCTGGGTGACTTGGAAGAAGAGGAACTCCTTCGGACGCTCTTGAAGGCGCAACGTCTATTGCTCCGCGGCTTGTTGAAAGCCGATCTGGTCATTCTGCGAACCGGTGATTCTGGCTATATCGACACTGACCGGGAGCAGCTACTGGCTTTGATCCAGGAGCTGGGACTAAGCGATCGACTTGGGCGCAATGGTGGGATCCATTTGGTCTTTGCGGATCAGAAGAGTGACGCCGACACAAACCTGTTGATGAGTGCAGCCGCCGTCGTTCTCCGCGACAGTGGTGGTGATCTTGAACGCCAATTCGCGCGATTGGAGGAGGCGCAGTCAAAGCCTCCCTTTCTGGAACCCTCCGGACACCCCGAAGCATCTGACACCGACCCTCAGGATGAAGCCGAGCCGACGGGTCTGACGTTTCAATCCGAACTTGGCGGGTTTGACGAGCCATCCGGCGAATATTTGATTGACCTGAAAACCGAAACAAGCACACCATGTCCGTGGTCGAACATTCTTGCGAATGATCAATTCGGTTGTCTGGTCACTGAAAGCGGCGGCGGGTTCACTTGGGCGGAAAATAGCGGTGAGAATCGTCTTTCACCTTGGACGAATGACCCCGTATCCGATCCCCCCAGCGAGGCGCTTTACCTGCGAGACGAGGAAACCGCGACAGTCTGGACACCGCTGCCATCGCCGATTGGAAGTGGCGCGACATGTCGGGTTCGTCATGGCGCTGGATACACGTCGTGGCGGACATCCATTCACGGTTTGGATCAGACGGTCACGGTCTTTGTGTCTCCGGACGATCCTGTGAAGATTGTCAAAGTACGATTGCGGGACAAATCCAACTGCGCCCGCCGGATTACAGCCACGTACTATATCGAGTGGCTGCTTGGCTCTATCGCTAGCGCACATCAGCAACATGTCGTCGCCGAGTATGACGCCGGACTTGAAGCGCTCTTGGCGCGTAACCATTGGAATTTCGAGTTCGCCGATCGCATCGCCTTTTTACTGTCCGACTGCACACCTCACAGCCTCACAACCGATCGCCGCGACTTTATTGGTCAAGGACGGGATCTGAGTCAGCCTGAGGGGCTCGCCCGCTGGGATCTTGCTGGTCGCACAGAGAATGTCGGCAATGCATGTGGCGCGTATCAGGTGCATATTGATATGGCGGCCGGTGAAGTTCAGGAACTCCACTTTGTAATCGGGCAGGGGCGCGATGCGGATGACAGCGCCGCACTGATCAGAAAGTGGAAAGATCCTCAGACGGTCGATGAAGCCTATGAAAGAACATGCGCCACGTGGCGCGATAAACTGGGTCGGGTTCAGGTGAAAACCCCGGACGCTGCGTTCAACATCATGATGAACCACTGGTTGCTGTATCAGGCCGACGCCTCACGGATCCTGGCCCGGGCAGGCTTCTATCAAGCCGGCGGCGCGTTCGGGTTTCGCGATCAATTACAGGATATGCTGGCGATCTTGCACACCGAACCGGCCCGCGTTCGCGCGCACATCCTGGATTGCGCGGCAAGACAGTTCGAGGAAGGCGATGTGCTCCACTGGTGGCATCCTCCGTCTGGGCGTGGCGTGCGAACCCGGTGCTCGGATGACTTGCTTTGGTTGCCTTATGTCACTGGTAAATATGTTAAAGCGACCGGTGATCTTTCAATTCTTGAAGAGCCGGTGCCGTTCCTCATGGCGCCACCTCTTTCACCAGAAGAAGGTGATCGCTACGCCGAATTCGAGCGCAGCGAGGAATCTGCCACTTTGTTTGAGCATTGTGTGCGCGCGATCGAGCGCGGCTCAACGCAAGGTCCCAATGGATTACCGCTGATCGGTGCAGGAGACTGGAATGATGGCATGGATCGTGTCGGGGAAGGAGGCAAAGGGGAAAGTGTTTGGCTCGCCTGGTTTGTAATCGCAACGATTACAGGCTTCGCAGACATCGCCGAACAGTTGGGCCGCAGCGATCTCCGCCAGAAATGGACGGCGCAGGCGTCTACGCTGCAGACCACCATCGACAAGGTCGCATGGGATGGAGCCTGGTACATTCGCGCCTTCGACGATGACGGTGTTCCATGGGGATCGTCAAAATCTGAAGAGTGTCAGATTGATTCAATCGCTCAGTCCTGGGCTGTCCTGTCAAGCGGCACACCATCGGCGCGCGCTCAAACCGCTATTCGCTCTGTGTTGGAGCAATTGGTCAGTGATGAGGATCGCCTGGTGCGGCTGTTCTGGCCTCCTATTCACGACACACCGCGAGATCCGGGA
Organism: Henriciella sp.; assembly: GCA_030066975.1. Taxonomy (GTDB): domain Bacteria; phylum Pseudomonadota; class Alphaproteobacteria; order Caulobacterales; family Hyphomonadaceae; genus Henriciella. The sequence continues at coordinate 25,054 of JASJAO010000009.1, forward strand.
TACATCAAATCATACCCGCCAGGCATTCGCGAAAACGGAGGCCAATATACGCATGCTGCAACCTGGCTCGGTTTGGCACTTGCCAAACTCGGCGACGGAGACGGTGCGTGGCGGATCTTTGACTACATTAATCCGATCAGGCGGACGATTTCATCCGAGGATATCGAACGCTATCGCAATGAGCCTTATGTCTTGTCGGCAGATATTGGCGGCGTGCCACCTTATGTTGGTCGCGGCGGTTGGAGCTGGTATACCGGCGCCGCGGCATGGACGTGGCGCCTGGGCCTCGAAGGCATACTCGGGGTGTCGTGGCGCGATGGGGAGGTCATCATTGATCCCTGCCTGCCGAAGGCCTGGGGGTCAGCGAAGGTCGAGATCAAAGGTCCAGAGGGTGCGGTGGCATTCGATATCCATGATCCGGATCATCTCGGACGCGGTGCACTGGAAATCCGGATTGGGGATAAGGTCGTGACCGAACCGGGCATTAAGATACCTGAGGATGGTTCAGTGTTGAACGTCAAAGTGACGATCAAGCCGTTAGATGTCGATCAAAGCTCTTCCGTGACGTTGTCTAAATGACAAGAGATGCGGCGTTCACCCCGACCGGCTGGTTTCCTCAAACAGATAGTCAAGCGTGGCGTCGATACTGCTCAGCTTTTCATAGTCGGTTTCCGGGATGGGAATTCCAAGACGCTGATGCAGAGCTGATACGAGATTCTGAAAATCCATGGAGTCGATCTCTAGCGCATCTCTGAGATCGTCCGTTGGGTCGACATCTTCGAATTCGATCTCCGGTGCGATCTGCCGGACTTCGGAAGCGAGGATGGATTTGAGCTCGTCGCGGGTCATAATGCCTCGGGGGATTGTAGGAGATTGTTGATGTTCGAAAGAAACCGGGCACCCGTGCGGCCGTCGCTCACGCGATGATCTCCAGACAAAGTTGCTGCCACCATGAGCTCGCTGCGGACCTTGCCATTATGGCAAACCGGTCGCTGACACGGTGTGCCAAACCCGACCAATGCCACTTGAGGCGGGAATATGATCCCTTGCAAGGTGTCAACACCTCGATCACCAAGGCTTGAAACGGTGATTGTCGGCATATTGATTTCAGAACTACGTAACCGGCCTGTGCGCGCCCGCGCGATCAGGTCGCGCATGTTCTGCATTAAATCCTCCAAGGGGAGGGTGGCCGTATCGTGAACCGCTGGTGCGACGAGGCCTCCGCCTCTTAGAGAAATGGCCAGACCGACGTGCACATCTTCACTCGGTTGGAAGCGATCATGCTCATACACGCCGTTCAGAGGCGGATTCTTCAAAGCCGCCTTGGCCACCGCTCGAACGAAGAGCAGCCCCATCAACAATCGTTGATCTGGCGGACGGTCTTCATTTTGTTTGGACAGCCAAGTCTCCGCCTGTCGAAGACTGATCTCATGAGACAGAAAATAGTGCGGAATTTCCCGATTGGATCTTGTCATCGCAGCCGCGATGGCGTCGCGCATGGCGGTTGCTGAAAACCGATCGGTCGCCTTTGGGGGTGGGTAAGCCGATGCTGGGTCCGATTGAGCGATGATATTCTGGACATCGTCGGACAGGATCTTGTCTTTCTTGATCTGCGATTGCAGCTGATCAACATTCAAGTTGTGATCTCGAGCCAATCGACGAGCTGCCGGGGATAGCGTGTGTGGCGGCTGAAATTGCGTCGGATCTGCAGACCGGATGGTCGGGACAGGTTGGACCGGCTTTTTGGGTTTAGCCGCTTGGTCCGGCTCGGTGGGGGCAGTCGTTTTATCGGCAGCGGTGTCATTCCCGATGTTCGCCATTGCAGCACCGACTGGCAATTCATCGCCGACTTGGGCGATCAGTTGAGTTACCGTACCGGTCTGGAAGATTTCGATTTCGATGGCGCCTTTTTGAGTTTCCACAACCGCGACAATGTCACCCCGTTTCACCTCATCGCCTTCTTGAACGAGCCACTCAACGAGAGAGCCGGCTTCCATGTCCGAGCCAAGAGACGGCATGAGAAATTCTGCCATGCCTCACGTCTCCGCCAATGTGCGCTGAGCCGCCTCGACAATTTGCTCCACACTGGGGATGGCGAAGTCCTCAAGGTGCTTTGGATAGGGAATCGGAACTTCGGCAGAGCAGACTCGCTCAATTGGCGCATCCAGATACCAGAACGCTTGCTCCATAATTCGAGCTGAAACCTCAGCCGCAAGCGATCCGCTGCGCCAGCCTTCGTCGATAATGACGACGCGGCGTGTGCGCTTGGCAGCGTCCAGGATCGTTGCTTCGTCCAAAGGGCGCAAAACACGCAAGTCGATCACCTGCGCATCGATATTTTGTTCAGACAGTCGCTCGGCAGCCTCCAGGGTTTTCCAGAGCGAGCCGCCATAAGTGATCAATGTAACGTTTTCACCCTTTCGCCGGATCGCGGCTTTGGAGATATCAACCGGGCCTGCATTGACCGCGATCTCGCTAGTTCGATTGTAGAGTAATGCATTTTCAAAAATCAGAACCGGATCCGGGTCCTCGAGCGCCGTTGCCAACATGCCTCGCGCATCCTCTAGTGTCGCCGGGGTCAGAACGCGCAGCCCCGGAATATGTGCGAACCAGCCTTCCAAGCTGTGAGAGTGTTGCGCTGCGAGCTGTTTGCCCGCGCCGGTCGCCATTCGAATAACCACGGGGACATTGAACTGACCACCTGACATATGACGGATGGTGGCAGCGGTGTTCAGGATTTGGTCGAGCGCAAGCAGGCTGAAATTCACGGTCATGACTTCTACGATGGGACGCATTCCCGCCATGGCGGCACCGATGCCTGCTCCGGTGAATCCGGCTTCGGAGAGCGGCGTATCTCGCACGCGGTTCTCACCAAACTCCTCCATCAGCCCTTTCGAAACCGCATAGCATCCGCCATAGGCGCCCACATCTTCACCCATCAAGAACACACGCGGGTCCCGAGAGAGCGCGTCGCGCAGGGCCTCACGTGCTGCTTCTCGATACGTTGTTTCAACGGTTTCGCTGGACAGAACTTCAATAGACGGGGGCTCGGGTGGGTCAGCGGCCACCGTGTCGGTCATCAAGCTTGATATGGGTTCGAGATCCGCTGCTTCCGCAAATGCTACGGCGTCTTCAATCTCTGCGTCGATTTCGGCTTCGATTGCGTCGATTTCGTCCTGGTGAATAAGCTTGTTCTCAAGCGACCAGGTTTGGAACCGGACAATCGGACCTTTTTGACGCCAGGTTTCGACTTCTTTCTTGTCACGGTAGAGTTGGGCATCGAACATGGAATGGGCGCGGAAGCGATAGGTCCGGCACTCTAGAAAATGTGGCCCGCCATGCTCACGAATTTCCGAAATCGCCCGTCGTGCGGCGGCTTCGACATCGACGACGTTCATGCCGTCCAAAGCTTCGGATCGAATATTGTAGCATGCCGCTTTATCGTGAATGTCTTGTTCTGACTCTGAGCGAGAAAGCGCCGTGCCCATGGCATAGCCATTGTTCTCGCACACGAACAGGACGGGCAGCTCCCATAAGGCAGCAAGATTTAAGCTCTCGTGGAACGCGCCTTCGGCGGCCGCACCTTCCCCGAAAAAGCACACAGTGACGTTCGGTTCGGCTTGCATCTTGTCTGCCAGCGCGAGGCCGATGGCCATAGGCAGCCCGCCGCCGACGATGGCGTTTCCGCCGTAAAAGTTGGTATCTCGATCGAATAGATGCATCGACCCGCCACGTCCGCCTGAGCATCCCGCGGCCTTGCCCAACATTTCCGCCATCACCGCCCGCATTGAAATCCCCCGCACGAGCGCGTGACCGTGCTCGCGATAGGTCGCCACCAGTCTGTCTCCTGTTTCGAGAACAGGAATGATTCCGGCAGCAATGGCTTCCTCGCCATCATAGAGATGAAGAAATCCGCGAATTTTCTCTTGCGTATACAGCTCCGCACATTTGTCTTCGAAGCGTCGAATCCGGATCATATGCCGCAGCAAATCAAGCACATGAGTTCGGCTGAGATGCGGTTTCGTGTCCGTGGTCATGCTTCGTCGGATTCCAGAGTTGAAATATCACCCTCCGGCAGGCCAAGTTCGCGCGCTTTCAGAAGCCGACGCATAATCTTCCCGGAGCGGGTTTTTGGTAGCGATTTGCGGAACACGATTTGCCTCGGCGCTACGGCGGGCCCGAGGCGTTTCCTCGCATGGGCGCGAATATCGAGTTCCAGCGCTTCATCCGGGGTCTGCCCAGGATTAAGCGCGACATAGGCTTTAACAATTTCACCGGCTTGGGGGTCTGGAAGGCCGATCACGGCAACTTCTGAAACCGCTGGATGTTCGATGATTGCGCTTTCAACTTCAAACGGACCGATCAAATGGCCGGAACTTTTGATCAGATCATCGGCGCGTCCAACAAACCAGTAGTAGCCATCTGCATCGCGCTTTGCGAGATCGTCTGTGAGGTACCAGCCCTCGACGAAACACTTATTGTATCGAGCTTCCTCATCGAGATAGGCGCGCATCATTGATGGCCAGCCGGACCGAAGCGCCAGTTCGCCAATCTTCATGGGTTCGGTAAGCTCGACGATTTTCCCTGAGGGGTCTTTCTCGACAATGCTCGCTACAATGCCGGGAAGGGGTTTTCCCATAGAGCCAGGTTTGACGTCCATGCTGGCATAGTTGGCGAGCATAATGCCCCCGGTTTCAGTCTGCCACCAGTTGTCGTGAAAAGGATGCCCGAAAACGTCTTCGCCCCAGATCACCGCTTCGGCATTCAGCGGCTCTCCGACGCTCGACATGAACCGAAGGTCTGAAAAGTCGTGGTCTGCGGCGAGATCGCGACCAGCGGCCATCAGCATCCGGATCGCGGTCGGTGCCGTGTACCAGATGTTGACTTTTTGGGTCTCCAGCAAGCGATACCAGCGTTTGGCATTAAACTCCGCCTCATCAACGATCAGGGTGAGGCCGTTGGCCAGAGGAGAAATGATCCCGTAGGACGTTCCGGTGACCCAGCCAGGATCAGCGGTGCACCAGAACACATCTCCATCCTGCATATCGAGAGCGATCCGACCGGTCTCAGCATGTGCAATGATGGCGCCATGAACGTGCACAGCACCCTTCGGCTTGCCGGTTGTTCCAGATGTGAAATGGATGAGGGCCTTGTCTTCCAGCTTGGTATGAACGGTCTCAAATGTATCTGAAGCTGCCTCCATTTCCTGGTCCAGAGACAAGCATCCGTCTGGAGGCGTGCCTTTGCAGTTGACCAGCAATACCAGTTTCAGGCTTGGAACTTCACTCCGCCAGGACTTTATCTTTCGATTGTAGAGCGCTTCGGTGGTGACCAAAACGGTGGCTTTGCCAATTTCCATCCGGGAGCGAATAGGATCTGGCCCGAACGCAGCAAACAAGGGCGAGAAAGTAAGGCCGGCCTTCATCGATCCAAGCGCGGATACGTAAACCTCGGGTAGCCGACCCATCATGCAAAACAGACTGTCACCGCGCTGGGCGCCATGCTTCGCTATGATATTGGCAAACCGGTTGGTCAGATCGCGAAGGTCGCGATAGGTCAGGTCCTTGGTCGTATCATCTTTACCGACCCAACGAATGGCGACGCGCTCGCCACGGCCCTGCGCAACGTGGCGATCTACGCATTCATGAGCGATGTTGAGACAACCATTATCGAAGCCGTCCAGCCGCGCCCGTGCCTCTTCCCACGCAAAAGATCCATAGACCTCCTCATAATCCTGCATATTCGAAGTCGCGAAACTCTTCTCCGATTTGCGAATGATCTTGGATGTCATTGCCCGTATCCTGTCGCAGCACCAAACATATTATGTCAGGGGCGTCAGGCGTCCGCTTGATCGGCATCAAATGACATCGTCACGGCTTGATCCGGCTCAAAGTTCCGACTTTGCTACAAAGGCAAAATACAGATATGAGTCAGGGCCTTATGCGAGCATCTGAGGCAGAAAATCGTCACATTGTCGACGTCCTGATCGAGGAACGCGCGCCGAGATTGTCGCGCAGTTTTGTTTGGCCACTGGTTCGGGCGGTCCTCAAGCTTTTGTTGAACTATCGCCGGGCGCGAGACATGGCGGATGCGATAAAAGATCTGCCCGGCAGCGCTGCTCTGCAGTTTGTGAGTGACCTTCTGGAACTGGATGTGCGTGTGGCGGGCTTGCAGAACATGCCGCGGGAAGGGGCCGCGATGATCGTCTGCAATCATCCGACAGGGATTGCCGATGGCGTGGCGGTTTATGAGGCGCTGATATCTTCTCGACCCGACCTTAGCTTTTTTGCCAATGCTGATGCCCACCGGGTCAGTCCCGGTCTGATTGATGTCTTGATTCCGGTTGCCTGGCCGCAACGCAAACGGACGATCCGTTCAACCAAGCAGACACTCAAGCTCGCTAAACAGGCGATTGCCAACGGGCGTCCTGTTGTGGTGTTTCCAGCAGGTGCATTGTCACGAAAAATTGCGGGAAAGATACAGGATCCCGAATGGGAGCACTCAGCGGTCGCTTTGGCGAAAAAGTATAAAATTCCAGTTGTTCCGATTCATATCGACGGACCTAGGCCGCGCTTGTTTCACCTGTTCGACAGGTTTTCGAACGAGCTGAGGGATGTCACGCTGTTTCATGAATTGCTCAACAAACGGGGACAAACCTATCAACTGACAATCGGTCCGATTATTGAGAGTGCGGCCTTGATTCACCCTGCCGAGGCGACGACACGGCGATTGAAGGCTTATGTCGAGGAGCAATTGCCTGTATCGCCTGAAATCTCTTTCTCGGACGAAGACCCGGGCACCGCTTCGCACAATGTCCGCAGTGCCAAATAATCGGGCTTTCCAGTGGGAAGTAGCGGAATCTTGGGTATCACGACCAGCTTTTTTGGCAGCGCTTTTGGGGGCAAATTGTGCGCGTTCACATGGTGGGCCAATTCCGTGCGGTCTGCGTTCTCTTGCTCTGTCACCAGCACGATCAGATCCTTGCCGCCCTGGTCGAGCAAGATTATCGCAGCGTGCCTCTTTCCAGGCCAGGCCGCCTCCGCGTTGGCCTCTACAACATCAAGGGAAACAAGTTCGCCGCCTACTTTCGCAAACCGCTTCCTGCGATCGATAATGGTGAGAAAGCCATCTGTGTCTACAGCGACAACGTCGCCTGTATCAAACCATCCCTCTTTTGGTGGAATGATGTGCCCGGAGCCGTCGGGTGCCAGATAACCCAACATCACATTCGGGCCTTTCACACTGAGCTCAGCACCGCCCGTGAGTTCTGGAATAGGGGTGAGACGGGCAACCAACCCAGGCAATAGGCGCCCGACGGTTCCGAGGCGATTGGCGCCCGGACGGTTCATGGCGATAACCGGACTGCATTCGGTTGAGCCATATCCCTGAATGATCTCAGCATCAGTCGATCCTGAGATTTTCCGAATGGTCGGTTCGGTGACGCGCTCTCCTCCCAGAACAACGTATTTGAGACTTCTCAACGCGCCCGCAGAGGCCGTCTTTGCATAGAGTTGGGCAAACGAATCGGTTGCGACAAGTACTTTGGCCTCAGACCTCTGAATCGCTTGCACCACGCCTATGCGGTCGAGTGGTGACGGATACAAGACCGACTTGAGACCGCTCAGAATGGGAAGCAAGGTCCCGCCGACCAAGCCGAAGGCGTGAAATACCGGCAAGACATTGAAAAAATTCCAACTCTCGTCGAGGGGTAAATGTTCCTGGACTTGCTGGATATTTGCCAGCACGTTCTCGTGGCTCAGCACGACGCCTTTCGGCGTTCCGGTTGTACCGGACGTAAACAGGATGAGGGCAGGGCGCTCGCCATCTGTCTTGGCCACGAGTTGTGGGGGCACCAAGCCGCGCAGAAAGACTGCGGCTTTGTCGGTTGTTCGGATATCCTGGCGCAAGTCCTCAACGAACAGAACGCGGCGAGACTTTTGAAGTGCCTTAATTGTCTGATCAAGCTTTGCCTTTTTGATGAAGGCTCTAGAGGTAATGATTGTCGTCAGGCGGCTCAATTCACAAGCAGCCTCAAGTGTTTTGATATCGGCTTGTATGGGCAGCATCGCTGGCACGCGACGACCGAGCTGAACACCAAACACTAGGACGACGGCTGCGCAGCTGGTCGGCATGAATACGCCAACATGGTCACTGTCGTCCAACGTGCGTGACAATACAAACCCAGAAGCTTGCGCCGCCCTGATCAAAGCCTTGTAAGTCAGAGGTCCCATGATCGGGTCCTCCAAGATTACCCGATCCGCTCCATAGATTGAGGCGGCCCGACGAAGGTTGTTGAACAAGTCACCGCGATCAATTTCATTCTCCAAGGCCTCACTACACCACACATGCGGCCTGCCGGATGACTTGGTCGGGTCGGTTGGTGCGCGATACTGTGTCAGACGGATCTCTCGGTTTCTATGAACGTTGGGATGTCCGATGCGCCTCAGATGGCAAACTCGCTGCTTGACGCGTATCACGGGAGCGATCTGCAGGGGCTTCAAGCCCATCACGGTCGACATTCGAGAGAAACCGGGGGGCGCATCGGATCAAAGGTTCCAATAACTTCCCGAGTGCCGCTTCATTTTGACCCAAATCAACTTTCCAGTGCCCAAAGTGAGGCAGCTTGAGCGCTCTACTCGGACAGAGGGCCAGCTTTTGACTCAATCGATCAGTCTTGCAAGCGGCTTGATGGTGCTTCGCTCAGTCCACGGTGTAGCTCGTTTTCCGAATTTGAATTACGGTCGGCAGATCGCGATCAGCGCACAGCTGTCGCTCGAACTGGACGGGGTATGATGGACATGGCTGAAGCAGATCAGGCTCCGACTATACCCCAGATTCTGGCTCGCGACGCGCTGGACCGCCTGATCCAGATTTTAATCGAACGAGAGTATGAAGTGATCGGGCCCCGATTGCGCAGCGGTGCAATCATCTATGATGAAATTGAAAGTGCAGATCAGCTGCCAATCGGATGGCAAGACGAGCAGAGTGAAGGGCGCTATCGCCTTCGCAAGCGTCAAGATGATGCCGTGTTTGGTTTTGCGGTTGGGCCGGACAGCTGGAAGAAATACCTGCGTCCACCGAAGCAGGTCTTGTGGGCGGCTCGGAAAAATGAAGGTGAAATCGAGTTCGAGCCCCCCGCTCCATCGAAGAAGCTGGCTTTTCTTGGGGTAAAGCCCTGCGAAGTCGCTGCGATCAGAACGCTGGACAAGGTCTTGCTGGGGGGGCGTTACCCCGACCCGAATTATGCGAAAACCCGCCAAACTGCTTTGATCATTGCAGTGAACTGCAACGATCCGGCAGAGACCTGCTTTTGTACGTCCATGCAAACCGGGCCAACCGTGGAGTCCAGCTATGATGTTGCACTGACCGAAATACTGAACAACGAAGGCCACTATTTCACCGCGCGATCTGGAAGCCCCATCGGCGCGTCGATCATTGAGGCGCTTGAGCTGAAACCCGCTAGTGATGAACAGTGTGTAGAGGAGCAAAAACGGTTCGAGGAGGCCGAAGCGAAGATTGATCGCAAGCTGGCAACGGACGGATTGCAACAGCGCCTCGCTGCTAACCCAAATGATCGAGCCTGGGCAGAGATTGCGGATCGCTGTCTTTCCTGTACCAACTGCACGCAAGTCTGCCCGACTTGCTTTTGCACCTCTGTCGAGGATCATACCAGTCTGGACGGGTCAAAGACCGAACGGGTTCAGGTCTGGGACTCTTGTTTTACCGGACGTTTTGCTGAGTTGAGCGGGGGTCAAGTGCGTGAAACCACCAGTTCCCGGTATCGCCAGTGGATGACCCACAAGCTGAGCACCTGGATTGATCAGTTCGGGATGTCAGGCTGTGTCGGTTGCGGTCGATGCATCTCGTGGTGTCCTGTCGGCATTGATATTACCAAGGAGGCCGCACGTGTTGGGGTAGAGGTGGAGGCCGCTCCATGACGGATATCCTGGACAATCTGAAACAACATCCCTTTTTTGAAGGCTTTCGCTTGGATCATCTTGAGCAGATCTGTGAGTGTGCGAGCGCCACCAGCTTTGAAGCAGGAGATTATCTGGTCCGCGAAGGCAGTGAGGCCTCCCACCTTTTTCTCATCCAATCTGGGAGCGTTTCACTAGAGACCAGCGCGCCAACTCAAAACGTGGAGACATTTCAAACGCTTAGCGACTTTGATTTTGTCGGCGTGTCCTGGCTCTGCCCGCCGTATCGACTAATCTTTGATGCGGTCGCTACAACACCGGTTGAGGCCATCGTCTTTGATGCAAGATGCCTGAGAACACATTGCGAGAGCGACCATTCGCTCGGCTATGCACTGATGAAACTGTTTGTGCCCGCATTGGTGGAACGCTTGACCTGCGCGCGGCTAAAAGCGCTTGATCTGTATCAGGTGCCAGCGTGAGGGGTGGGCCACGCGCTCCGGAAAATCCGTATCGGCCAGTTTGGGCCTCAATAAACGATGTACGCCCTGAAACCGAGACGAGTGTTACGCTGCGCGTCCAAGCAAAGTCGAGATCCGAGCTGGACCGCTTTCGACCCGGTCAGTTCGCCATGCTTTATGTGTTTGGTGTTGGTGAAGCTGCGATCAGCTGTTGCTACGATGAGGCTGACACCGATCACTTGAACTTCACGGTAAGGTCGGCAGGTGCAATATCAAACGCGCTCACACAGCTAAAGCCAGGCGATATGGTTGGCATACGGGGCCCGTTTGGTCAGGGCTGGCCCATGGACGGCGTGGATGGTTGTGACCTTGTTCTCATGGCGGGTGGTGTCGGATTGGCGCCGATACGACCGGTGCTTCACGCGGTTCTGGAGCAGCAGGTCCAGCCGGTGCGAACGCAACTGATGTATGGCGCTCGGGATCCCGGCGACATTCTTTACGCGAATAAGTTACCGGACTGGGCGCAACTCGGCATCGATATTCAAACGATTGTCGACAGATCCGATGCGAAATGGTCCGGTCAGGTCGGGCTTGTCACGAGCCTCGTAACGCAAGCCGATTTTGAGCCCAAGAATACAATCGCGTTTCTGTGCGGACCGGAAGTGATGATGCGTTTTTCCGCCTATGCCCTGGTTGACCGCGGTGTCTCGAGCGACAGAATTTGGCTGTCAATGGAACGCAATATGAAGTGCGCGATCGGGCATTGTGGACATTGCCAGTTCGGCAAAGACTTCATTTGCCGGGACGGACCGGTCTTGCGCTTTGACCAAATCCAGTCTCAACTTGTGACCCGAGAGATTTGATATGTCAGATCGTCAGAAACTGAAGCTCGCTGTCTGGAAGTTTGCCTCGTGTGACGGGTGTCAGCTGAGTGTCCTGAATTGCGAAGACGAACTACTGAGCCTGGCAGACGAAGTTGATATTGCCTATTTCGCGGAGCTATCCCGCGATATGCGCCCCGGTCCCTATGATCTGTCTCTGGTCGAAGGTTCAATTACAACGCCAGATGATGCCGAGCGGATCCAGGCGGTACGGGCCCAATCAACATTACTCGTCACCCTGGGCGCTTGCGCGACAGCAGGGGGGATTCAGGCGCTCAGGAACGGCCGGGACGTCAAAGAGTTTGCTTCCATCGTCTATGCACGCCCAGACTATATCGATACGCTCGAGACAAGCACAGCCATCGCTGATCATGTCTCGGTGGACTATGAGCTGCGTGGGTGTCCAATCAACAAGCAACAGTTGCTGGAGCTCATCTCAGCCTTGTTGGCGGGGCGACGTCCGGGGATCGCCACCCACAGCGTCTGTGTTGAATGCAAAGCCCCAGGTAACGTGTGCATCATGACCGCCAAGGGAGAGCCGTGTCTCGGACCTGTGACCCAAGCGGGCTGCGGCGCCATTTGTCCGGCCTATGCGCGCGCCTGCTATGGCTGCTTCGGTCCAATGGAGCAGCCGAATGTGAAAGCACTGGCATCAGAGTGGGAGGCGCTTGGCGCGAGCGCCAAAACCATTCACGACGCCTTTCGATCCTTCAATGCTGATGCACCTGAATTCAAATCGGTGGCTGACGATTATGGCGAGTAAAACGATCAAGGTTGACTATCTCGCCCGCGTGGAAGGAGAAGGGGCGCTGTCCCTGCAGATTGACGGACAAACTGTCACCGATGCGCAGCTTTCGATATTTGAGCCCCCGCGCTTCTTCGAGGCTTTGCTGCGCGGGCGTGATGCGTCCGAAGCGCCGGACATCACAGCGCGAATATGCGGTATTTGTCCTGTCGCTTACCAGATGAGCGCCGTTCACGCCATCGAACGTGCAGCGGGCGTTCGCGTCACCGGCCCGCTACGATCGCTTCGCCGCATTCTGTATTGCGGGGAGTGGATTGAAAGTCACGCGCTGCATATTTTCATGCTGCACGCGCCTGACTTTCTCGGGTTTGATGATGCGGTCGCCATGGCGCGCGAGCATGGCGAGCTGGTGCAGACGGGTCTGAACATCAAGAAAGCGGGCAATGACATCGTGGAAACCCTGGGGGGGCGCTCGGTTCATCCGATCAATGTGCGTCTGGGCGGCTTTTACCGGGTGCCAACCCGGCATGAGCTTCTGAATCTTGGTGAACGGCTGAAAGCTGCCCGCGATGAAGCCTACTCAATTGTGCGACATCTTGCTGACTTCGACTTTCCGGATGTTGAGCGCGACTACCAGTTTGTAGCTCTCTACCACCCCGAAGAATACCCGATGAATGAGGGCAGGGTGGTTTCAAACAAGGGCCTCGACATCGATGTGGCCGATTATGAGGCCCATTTCGAAGAAGAGCATCGCGCAAACTCAACCGCGCTCTATGCCCATCTGAAGGGACAAGGCACCTACTTTGTTGGGCCTATGGCCCGCTTCAATCTCAACCGGAAAACCCTTGGCCCATTGGTGAATGAATGCGCATCTGAGGTAGGCTTATCCGAAGGATGCAATAATCCGTTCAAGAGTATTCTCATTCGCGCGATTGAGGTGCTGTATGCGTTTGATGAAGCGCTTCGACTGATCGCAGACTATCAAGAGCCCGACGCGCCTTACATTCAGGTCCCTCTCACAAGCGGAGAGGGTTGTGCGGTGACCGAAGCCCCGCGTGGGTTGCTTTATCATCACTACAGTTTGGCTTCCGACGGCACGATCGAGACCGCGAAAATTGTGCCGCCAACCTCTCAAAATCAGAGTATAATGGAAGAAGATCTGAAGACGGTCGCGCAAGCCTCGCTTGAACTGCCTGACGAAGACCTGACCGCGCTGTGCGAGCAGACCATTCGAAACTACGATCCCTGCATATCCTGTGCGGCGCATTTTTTGACACTGAAGATCGATCGAGGATCAGAGGCGGCATCATGAGCATTCGCGTCATTGGTATTGGCAATGCATTTCGCCGCGATGATGGCATCGGTCCCGCGGTAATCGATCGACTGAAGCAAAAGGATCTGTCTGATGTGGATTTGCGCACATGCCGCAGCGGACCGGCGACACTCATCGATGCGCTGAGGTTTTCGGGACAGGTTGTCGTTGTGGACGCGCTCGGACCAGGCCACTCGCCCGGACAGATCCTGCGCCTCGATCCGGAGCAGATAACTGCGGGCTCGGTCCAGAACACATCAACGCACGGTTTTGGACTAGCAGAAGCATTGTCACTGTTGGAAGCGCTCGGACACACTTCCGACAACGTGCTCGTCCTGGCAGTTGAAGGCGTCGACTTCGGGCACGGAGAGGGGCTTTCACCAGCGGTCGCTGCCGCACTTCCGAAGCTTCTGGAGGAGATCTGCAGCGAAATCGAAGGATTCAATCAATCGACACCGCCGAAAGAGGTAACGCCCCATGCATGAAGCCGGAATGATCAACGCGCTGATCCGGAAAATCCTGGATATTGCCGCTGCCGAGAACAGCACCGATGTTCAGCGCGTGTCCGTTTGGCTCGGCGCCTTTAGTCATATGTCGCCGAGCCATTTCAAGGACCATTACGACCAGGCCTCGGCAGGTACGATTGCCGCAGGCGCGGAACTAGATATCACGTGCAGCGACGACACTGCTCATGCTGACGCCCATCACATTGTTCTGAAAAGCGTGGAGGTCGCCTCTTGATTTCGACTTTAGTCGGCAAACAGAATGAGCGGAAACTGATTCAGATCAGTGGTACGGTGCAAGGCGTTGGGTTTCGCCCTTTCGTCTATCGATTGGCTCAAGAAGAACAGGTTGCCGGTACGGTCTGCAATACGGACTACGGGGTATTGATCGATGCCGAAGCAGATTCAGAAAGCTTGTCGCGGTTCATTCGTGGTTTGCGGTACGACACGCCGCCTTTAGCAAAAGTTGTATCGCTCACCGAACAGTCAGCGGCTCCAATCGGCCGAACAGAGTTTCTGATTGCATCGTCTCAAAAAGGCCGCGACCTTGAGCCAGAGATCCCGGCGGACGCTGCGATTTGCAAGGCATGCACGCGTGATATCCTGGATCCCACCAACCGGCGTTACAACTATCCCTTTACGAACTGCACCGATTGCGGGCCGCGTTACTCGATCACGACCGACACGCCGTATGATCGCGTGAACACGACGATGGCGACATTCACAATGTGTTCGGAATGCTCACAAGAGTACCATGATCCAACGAACCGCCGGTTCCATGCTCAACCGAATGCCTGCCCGAAGTGTGGCCCCCAGCTGCAATTGACGGACATGGATGGATACGGAGTAGTGGCGCGAGATGAGGCCCTGCAGACCGCTGCATCCGCAATCCGGGACGGCAAGATCGTCGCCGTTAAAGGGCTGGGCGGCTTTCATCTCCTATGCGACGCCCGATCTGAGGCGGTCGTGCAGGAATTGCGGTCTCGAAAACATCGACCCGTGAAACCGTTTGCGATTATGGTTTCTGATATCGCTGAGGCACGTTCGATATGCCACGTCTCTAAGGAAGAAGAAGCGCTTCTGACCAGTTCAGCCGCGCCGGTCGTCCTGTTGAGAAAGCGGTCCTCGCTTCATCTCGCCGACGCCATCGCACCGGGAAATCCATATCTTGGAGTGATGTTGGCCTACACCCCATTGCACAAATTGCTGTTGAAAGAGGTCAATGGTCCCGTGATTGCCACAAGCGGCAATCGTGGAAGCGATCCCATCATTATCAACGATGATGAGGCGCGCAAGAAGCTAACGGGGCTGGCGGACCTGCTACTCACCCATGATCGACCGATTGAGAGGGCCATCGAAGACTCTGTGGTGAGAGCGGCCGGGGGAGCGCGGCTCACGCTTCGCAGAGGGCGGGGGTACGCACCTGCGGGATGCCGTATTCCAGCGAATGAACATTCCATTCTCGCACTTGGAGGGCAGTTAAAGAACACAATTGCATCTGCAGGTGCCGGGGAGTGCCGCGTCAGCCCTTATCTGGGTGACCTGCAGAGCAGCGCGGTTCGTGCTCGCTACCGGGAGCGGGTCAACAAAGCTTGGGAGGGAAAAGAGACACCCCAGATCGTATGTGACTTGCATCCAAACTATGCCTCAACTCTGATGGCTCATGAGTTGAGCGAGCAGCCGGTCAAGCTTCAGCACCATGCGGCGCACATCTATGCCGTATTGGCTGAGCATGCGCTTTACGAACCGGTTACAGGATTGGCATGGGACGGTGCGGGTTTCGGATCCGATGGGTCCGTATGGGGAGGCGAAGGCCTGGTGGTTCATGGCGCGAGTTGGTCTCGCATTGCTAGCTTGAAGCCATTTTCTTTACCCGGGGGCGAAGCCGCAATGAAGAACCCCGATCGCGCGGCAATCGGTGCTTTGCAGGCCGCGGATATCGAGGTGGACCGGGATCTCTGCGACAGACTTGGTGTAACGGAGACCCATGCTCGGCAGCTCATGACCGTCTCGGAGAGACAAACGCTCTCACCAAGGACATCAAGCGTCGGGCGATTGTTTGATGTGGTTGCCGCGTTGCTTGGTCTTTGTCATCACAACACGTTTGAAGGTGAAGCCGCGATGGCGCTTGAGTTTGCCGCCGAGCAATCTTCTTCTGTCCAAAGTTATCCGTTGCCGCTTTCCGAAGATCGCAAGGCATTCTGGGAGATCGATTGGACGCCCATGCTTGTTGCGCTGATCTTTGATGTTCGCAGCGGAGCGGCGGTGAATGAAGTCGCGCGGAAGTTCCACAATTGGCTCGCGGCTCTGGCTTGCGCCATTGCGACCCACGGGCGACGTGAAAGCGTGGTTCTTGGCGGAGGCTGTTTTCAGAATCGCATGCTCTTGGAACTGGTCACCGAGGCGTTGAGACACGCTGGATTCAAGCCTGTTTGGCCGCAGGATTACCCACCGAATGACGGGGCAATCGCGCTCGGTCAGGTTTACTTTGCGGCGCTTCAGATGGAGGAGCAGACTGATGTGCCTCGCCGTGCCGGGTGAAATCCTGAGTATCGACGGTTCGGGTCCCTTGCTTCAGGCACGGGTATCGTTCGCAGGCAACATCAAGGATATATGTCTAGCCTACACGCCTGAGGCGCGGCCCGGGGATTTCGTTCTCGTCCATGCTGGCTTCTCACTTTCCGTCCTGAAAGCGTCGCGTGCTGAGGATATTCTTTCTCAGCTGGAAGGGCTTACAGAGCGGAGTGGATCATGAAATTCGTTTCTGAGTATCGTGATCCGACACGGGTGAAAGCGCTGGCGAGCGAAATCTCTGAGCGGATTACCCGGCCCTGGTCGATCATGGAAGTGTGCGGCGGGCAGACCCATGCCATCCTGAAACATGGCCTGGAACAGTTGCTGCCGCCCGATCTTACTTTGTTGCATGGACCGGGATGCCCCGTCTGCGTCACCCCGAGCGATATTGTGGATCAGGCGATCTTCCTCGCCAGTCAACCGGATGTTGTGCTCTGTACATTTGGCGACATGATTCGTGTGCCTGGTGGGACAACGAATTTGGCGGCAGCCAAGGCCCGTGGCGGAGATGTTCGGGTTGTTTACTCACCTATGGATGCCCTTCATCTCGCTGAGCAAATGCCGGAGAAAACGATTGTTTTCTTTGCGATTGGATTTGAAACCACCGCCCCCACGACCGCGATGGCAGTCTTTCAGGCCAAGCAAAAGGGCTTGAACAACTTTACACTGCTGGTGTCACACGTGCGCGTGCCGCCTGCACTAGAGGCGCTGTTGAGTGCGCCCGATCACACGATTGATGCGTTCCTTGCTGCCGGGCATGTCTGCACGGTGATGGGATTGCAGGAGTATCAGCCGATAGCACAAAACTATCATGTACCCATTGTCGCAACAGGGTTTGAGCCGGTCGACATCCTGGAAGGGGTGCTGATGTGCTTCCGCCAACTTGAAACGGGAATCGCACGCGTCGAGAACCAATATGACCGAGCGGTCCGCCCGGAAGGAAGCGCCCAAGCTGTCAAGCTCGTCCGCGATGTCTACGAGGAGGCAGATCAGGAATGGAGAGGCATCGGCCAGATCCAGAAGAGCGGGTTTCGTCTTCGTCCTGAATATGCACACTATGATGCAGCACAGCGCTTTGAGCTGGCGAACGCTTCTCCCGTGCGCGCTAAGACATCATCGCCTTGCATCAGCGGGGACGTCTTGTGCGGTCGCCAGAAGCCGTCTGACTGTTCCGCCTTCGCCCGAGAGTGCACACCGCTTTCGCCGCTCGGGGCGCCCATGGTTTCGGCAGAGGGCGCCTGTGCCGCTTACTACCGCTATGCCATGAGGACGGTATGAGCGGCAAAGGCCAGACGACACTACCGGGCGCGAGCTGTCCTTTACCGCTCTCCGACTACCCGGAGATTACACTCGCACATGGGGCTGGTGGCGCGCTGACTGAACAGCTCTTCCAGAACCTGATCCTCCCGGAACTTTCGAACACGTTACTAGACGAACGACACGATGGTGCGGTCTTTCCAGCCAATGCACGCGAGCTCGCCTTCACCACGGACAGCTATGTCATTCAGCCGCTCGAGTTTCCGGGCGGTGATATCGGGCATCTCGCCGTCTGCGGGACGATCAACGATCTTGCCATGTGCGGCGCGCGTGCGCGCCACCTCAGCCTCAGCCTGATCATTGAGGAAGGATTACCGACTGAAACGCTATGGCGGATTATCAGATCCGTGGGCCAAACCTGCCGGGCCGCTAATGTCGCGGTCGTCACAGGCGATACGAAAGTGGTGGAACGCGGCAAGGGTGATGGGCTTTTCATTACGATGACCGGGGTCGGCGAGATTATCGCGCAACAGCCGATCCGGCCAACCCGGATTCAGCCGAATGACGTGATTTTGGTTTCCGGCGACATCGGACGCCACGGCATTGCGGTGCTCTCGGCCAGAGAAGGGATCGCGTTTGAAACGCCGGTGCGAAGTGATTGTGCGCCACTGCATGACATCGTGCATGCACTCATCGCCGCTGATTTGGACATCCACTGTATGCGGGACCTGACACGCGGCGGCCTCGCGACTGCCCTGATCGAACTTTGCCAGACATCTGGTCTCGGCATGATGATCAATGAAGCCGCTGTTCCAGTCAGTGATGCTGTATCGGGCGCGGCCGATCTATTTGGTCTGGATCCACTCTATATCGCGAATGAAGGCCGTTTCTGTATTGTGCTGCCAAAGGAGAATGTGGCGAAGGCTCTGGATGTTTTACGCTCTTTCAACATCGCATCAGAGAGTGGGCAAATCGGAACCGTCCTTGAGGGGCCAGGTCCGTTGACTATGGAAACGGCGCTTGGATCATCAAGGCAACTGGATCTACTCACAGGCGAACAATTGCCTCGGATTTGTTGAGTTGAATACGATACGAAGCTGAATCAGCGAACGAAATTGTCAGCGAAGCCCGTCGCACCTGTCAGTTTTCCGGCAGGAGATGATGCTGTGTCTGTCCTGAGGCCTTGATCTTGCGCAAAGCGGCGAGCGTTTCTTGTGGCTAGACTTGTTTAAAGGGCTCGAGTGTGGGGAGACGCCGTGCGGAGGCTTTCATGTTTGGCAGAGAGGGACTGTTTAAAGATCGGCAGGAAGCGGGTCAGCGACTCGCGACTTATCTCTTAGAACACGACGTGAAAGTTTCCATCGTTTATGCCCTGTTGCGCGGTGGCTTGCCGGTCGCACGCGAGGTTGCAAAGGCGTTAGGCGCAGTTCTGGACGTCATTCTTGTTCGGAAACTTGGCGTTCCAAACCATCCAGAGCTGGCCTTTGGCGCCTTGGTGACCGGCGAACCTCCAGAGATCGTGCTTAATCCGGAAATTGTCCGCACCGTGGGTCTTGGACAAGACGAGATTGATCAACAAGTCGAAGCCGAAACGCGAGAAATCCATCGTCGAGAAGCGATCTATTCAGGTTATCGAGATCGGGCCGATCCTCAAGGATGTGATGTGATGGTTGTTGACGATGGCCTCGCAACCGGCGCGACAATGATTGCGAGCATCAAGGCCTTGAAGAAGAGCGGTGCCCGCAGCGTCACTGTCGCTGCGCCTGTTGCATCGATGGATGCACTTCAACGCGTGCGTCTGGAAGCCGATCAGGTATTCATCCTGGAAACTCCCGTGCCGTTTCACGCAGTCGGATACTGGTATGACCAGTTCGAGCAACTCAGCGATTCAGACGTCATCCGTGAACTAAAGCGGTCCACCGAAAATCAGATTGAGACAGGAGTGGCAGATGAGCCAGTTTAGATCCATCAAAGCGATTTTAGCGATAAGCGTCATTATCGGATTGGCGGCCTGCGCTACTCCAACGCCGTATCGGGCCCTTGAGGACGGTTATGGGTATAGCGAAGAGAAGCTGGATGATGACCGCTACAGGGTGTCCTTCCACGGCAATGCCGATACATCCCAGACGCTCGCCAATGACTATCTCATGCTTAGAATGGCGGACTTGACCCTTGAGAATAGAAAGGCCTACTTCACCGTAGAAGAGCAGGGTACGGATTGCTTCATTACAATTCGCACCTCACCGGACAGCACGTGTACGGTGCATCGCGCCTACACCAATCCTTATCCGTATTATGAGTTTGAAACGGAGCGGAGGGGCCTTTTTCAGACCGGGCCGAAACGCGAGTATGACGCGATCGCGTTTTTCCGGATGACAGATGAAGCGCCCGACGCCGTATCGACAACAACATTCTCCGCTGAGGACGTGACGCAACAGCTCCAACATCTTCGGCCTTAGTATGTCGATTGATCTGAATCAAACTAATCCAGAATTCTAGTGCTATATACCCCTTGTCTCAGTCGGGAGCTGAGGTCGGAGAAGCAAACTCCTGAAGCGTTGCAAGGCGCGAAGGGAAGGCGTTACGGACCGATCAGGTGTTGATCAACTGAGATAAGGTTCGCCGTGTGATCGGGTGAGCGCACAGAGGGAGACCTTGGTGTAGAATCCAATCACCGGCGAGCTGATTTTTGTGTCATGGACGCAGTGCAGCAGCCTCGCTGAAACCGATCTATCTCCAATATTTTCGAAGCAACGGGCAGGGCGGTTCCTCGTAAATCATTGTGTATGTCGCTTCGTCATACGTCCGGTGAAGATGTCGACGCAGTGCGGGTGTGCCATGATCCTGATCAAGGCCAACCCGGTCTCGATCCGCATAAATGAATCCAAAGCGAGAGTCCGATCATGAGCACCACAGGTTTAAGTCAGTTTGACGATACGATCCACACAACGAATGTGTGGCTGAAAGAGATTATGCAGGCCTGCGACTGGACCGATCGGCGGGATGCCTATCGCGCGCTAAGGGTCACCTTGCACACGCTGCGCGATCATCTGCCCGTCGAGATTGTCGCCCACCTTTCGGCTCAGTTGCCGCTGCTTATTCGAGGTGCGCTTTTTGAAGGCTGGAAGCCTTCGGTTTCTGAGATTCCTGAGCGGGATCTGGTCTCGTTCCTTGATCCCATTCAAATGGCGTTTGATCGCAAGTCTGGGGTCGACCCGGAAAAGGTTGCCAAAGCCGTTTTCGATGTCCTCAGGAAACATGTGTCAGAAGGCGAAATGAATCATGTTGCGCAGGCGCTACCGAGACACGTACGGAAGCTGCTCGTAGATTGAACCATCGCTCAGTCCTGACACTGCTCATGATCCGACCGACTTGCAATCAGGACCAAGTTCAGTCGTTCTCATAGTCTTCCTGATCATAACCCAGTTCGTTCAGCGCCTGGACGAGATAATCGCTGGCAAGTGGTGTTTGCTCGAGATATTGCGCGACATGGAGATGGCGGGTGTGCCTGGCTTGACGGCGCGCTTGTGACCAATCCGCGGCAGGGTAGTCGCCGCGACCGACCCATAGCAAAGCCAGCAAGTCGCGCTGAGCATCAATACTCAAATCATTGATCGTCGCCGTCAGCCCACTCTCGATGGGGTCCGCTGAAGCCTGCGTGCCCGCTTCAATCAGGCTCATATCGTCCATAGACGCTGGAGGTGCATCTGCGTCGGCACTTGTCGGCTGCATATCCGACGCGTCAAACTCGCGAACGAGTTCCGCGATCTGAAAAGCAGTTTCCGGGTTTATAACGAGATCGAAAGGGCGTGGTATCATGTTGACCTCTATTCGTACGAAGATTGTCGACGATGGACCGCGCGGGCCATTGGGCCTTTCTCACCGTCATCCGGCCGGAATGTCACCGCGACGCCGATCTGAAGATCTTCAAAAGCATCCGCAGTGACTTCATTCTCGTGGAAATAATATTCTGTTTGGTCGCTGGCCTTGATGAAGCCTGACGGCTCTTCGGCATTGAACCGCGCGATTATTCCAGACAGTCGAGTGTCTTCCATCGCGCCATCAATCCGGGGATCCGGTTTGGCCTTTTTACGCTGCCGTTCTGCAGCCCGAAATGCGTCTCTGAGAGCGACCATGACGTCCTCGTGGGCGTGATTGTCATCGCTGTGATGGGACACAGCAACGTCGCGACCGCCTGGCAGCCCAAGATGTAAGCGAACGCGCGCGAGATTGCCTTTACGCCGCTTTGACCCCTCACTACCATCCACGAAGACTTTGCATGAAATCAGTCGCGGATAGACTTTTTCGATATGTCGCAGCTCTTTTTCCACACGCGACTGAACACGCTTGGTTGGTGTCATGTTTTTGTAGCTGATTTCAGGGGTGACTTGCATGGCACGCTTCCTCCGTCAGCAGATTAAAGCTGCCTGCAGATCTCAGATATTGATCTAAGTCATATGATTGCGCTCACGCGGTCGCAAAACAGAGACAGAACTTTCGGCTGGTTTGAGTTTGATCAGATGATCTTGATCAAAGACGAAGGTGCCTTGCGCTTCACTATGGCCGATGACGACGAGGGAAACGGTCAAATGCCGGACAATCCAAACTCAGGACAAGACGATCAAGGTCCCTTTCCACTCTGGATGACGCTCCTCACGGTCCTTGTTGTCTTATTTTTGGTCACACAGGACAACACGCGGGTTGCCGACATTTCCTGGACCGATTTCGAGCACTATGTGGAGAGTGGAGAGATCGACTACGTCACAATTGGTCGTTCTGAAATCACCGGTGCGTTCCGGACCACTCAACCAGATCTTAACGATGCAGACCGCTTCCGAACCGTTTTGATTGACGCCGCACTGGCAGAGCGCTTGTCCCGCAGCGATGTCGACATTCGTGGCGCGAGAGAATCGACACTCCTGGCATCTCTATTTGGCTGGCTCTTCCCACTCATCATCGTCATGGGGCTTTGGTTGTGGATATCTCGCAGGATGATGCCAGGGGACGGGTTAGGTAATTACTCAACCATGCGTCGCAGCGGCGCCACCACCTATGTTGAAACCGAGACAGGGGTCGATTTCAACGATGTCGCGGGAGTGGACGAAGCCAAAGTTGAGTTAATGGAAGTCGTCGACTTCCTACAGAACCCTGAAGAGTACCGACGACTTGGGGCACATATTCCGAAAGGGGTTCTATTGGTCGGGCCTCCCGGTACGGGCAAGACCCTCCTCGCGCGCGCGGTGGCCGGACAGGCAGGGGTCCCATTCTTCTCGATTACCGGATCGGAATTTGTAGAAATGTTTGTGGGGGTAGGGGCAGCGCGCGTCCGCGACTTGTTCGATCAAGCGCGCGCCGCCGCGCCGGCCATAATCTTTATCGATGAGTTGGACGCTCTCGGGCGTTCAAGGGGCACAAGCCAGTTGTCCAACAATGAGGAACGCGAGCAGACTTTGCACCAATTGCTTGCTGAGCTGGACGGTTTCGATCCCACCTCTGGCATTGTCTTGCTCGCAGCAACCAATCGCCCGGAAATCCTCGATCCTGCTTTGCTTCGGGCCGGGCGGTTTGATCGCCAGGTGCTGGTGGACCGACCTGATAAGGCGGGCAGAATTGCGATACTCAACGTTCACATTCGTAAGATCCAGATCAGCCCTCAGACAGATCTGGAACGCATCGCCTCGCTCACGACGGGTTTCAGCGGCGCTGACCTTGCCAATCTGGTCAATGAAGCAGCCATTCTCGCGACGCGTCGTCAGGCCGACATGGTTGAGTTTCAGGACTTCGAAGCGGCAATTGAACGCGTGGTGGCCGGTCTGGAGCGTCGCAAGCGGGTGCTCTCCGATAAAGAAAGACGCACGATCGCCCATCACGAACTAGGGCATGCCTTAACCGCCTTGGCCTTGCCGGATAGTGATCCGATTCAGAAGATTTCGATTATTCCGAGAGGCATCAGCGCCCTTGGATATACGATGCAGCGTCCGACGGAAGATCGGTATCTTGCAACGAAGGACGAACTCAAGAACAAGATCTGTATCTTGCTTGGTGGTCGCGCCGGCGAGGAAGTGGCGCTCGGTGAAATATCAACGGGTGCGGCGGATGATCTTATGAAGGCCACCGAAATCGCACGCAGCATTGTTGAGCGGTTTGGCATGGATGACGAACTTGGCCATGTCACTTTTGAAGGGCCAACACCTCTCTTCCTGGGTGAGGCCGGTCGCACTCGCAAACCCGTTAGCGAAGCCGTCGCCTCCAAAATCGATGAAGCGGTGAGTTCGCTGATTTCTGAAGCCTATGATCAAGCTGTTTCGATTTTGAAGCGCAACAAGTCAGTGTTGACCGAAGCAGCGCTGGTTCTGCTTGATGTCGAAACTCTGGGGGCTGAAGAGATTGAGGACCTTCGGAAAAAGATGAGGCCACCCCACAAACTGAAAGTGTCTCGCTGAGAAGCCTTGAGGGTTTGCTATTTGCCAACGCCCGCGAACAGCTGCTCGTATTGACTGCTGACCCTGGATTTGACGTGCACTCGTCGACTAAGCCGCCATGCCGCCTTGGCGAGCGGTGTCGGTTTCCCCGGCGAGTTGGAGCAGTGTTTGCTTCTGGAGAATGACGAAGCGGTTGGGCTCGGGCAGGCTTATAACCCCCTTTTTTCGGAGCCGGTTCATCATTCGGCTGACGGTCTCCAGGGTCAGCCCAAGATAATCAGCAATGTCAGCCCGGCTCATGCGAATGTCGGTATATCCAGTAGCAGGATTGCGGAAGCGGACTTCAATGAACAGCAGGAATGTCGCCGTCCGTTCCATTGCGCTTTTGCGACCCAGCAACAAAGCTTGCTCACGCGCCTGCTGCAGCGTGTTGCCGATCAGATTGAACACTTGCTTTTGGAACTTGGCGTCTTCATGGAGAAGTCGATCGAAAGTGCGGCGCCGGACATAAGCAACCACAACATTTGTCAGCGCCTCAGCGCTGTAATTATGAACCTCGGCTGCCGTTACAGCAACGTAGTCACCCTCCGTTGCAAATGACTGAACCTGACGCCGACCGTCTGCCATCACTCGGTATCGTATCAGTGTCCCGGACAATATTTTGTAGACACCTTTGGGCCGGTCCCCTTGAAGGAAGAGATGCTCATTCGGATGCAGGTTGAGGGTGTTGCAGACAGGAAACGCGCTGCATAATTCCTCTATGTGTTCGGAGTCGGAGGACCGGTTTGAGGGGGCAGAAAAGGGACGAGATGTCTGGCGTGTCATTCGCCTTCTCCGTTTCGCGACCATGCGGTTTAGAGCAATGTTCTGAACCAGAAATGGCATCGTGGAAATCCCAGTAAACCAAGTAAACAGGTTACTTATTATTTACTCTAGCACTGAGCGCTAATTGGCTCGACGATCAGACTTTCGTCCGGACATAATATCTCGCAGTTCTGCGGTTATCGCGCTTTGACGTTCTCGATTAATCTGCAGGTTCAGGTCTCTCAGTCGGTCATCAATGTTGCGTTCAGCCAGTTTGAGATTCGAGACCCTTGAGCCGTGTTCACTTAGCATTGTTGCGAGACAGGCGGCGAAGAGATCATGCCTCAGTTTCATTCTGAACAAGGCGCCCAAAGCACCTTGATGATCCACGAACACCGCTGGAGGTTTCCGGGTAGGCCACGGAACGGCCGTCAGACGCTCGATCTCGGCAGGAGAGACTGGCCATAGGCTTTGGGAGGTTACGGCCACTTGCCC
The DNA here is from genome assembly GCA_030066975.1 of Henriciella sp. Lineage (GTDB taxonomy): Bacteria > Pseudomonadota > Alphaproteobacteria > Caulobacterales > Hyphomonadaceae > Henriciella. The sequence continues at coordinate 50,422 of JASJAO010000009.1, forward strand.
GCGCGTTGATGTCGCCAGAAACAAAGTCTTTACCTGCGAAATGCCGGTCCTCAGCCATGCTTCAATCGTGTCTTGGCAATGGTCGACGACAACACTCAGCCGATCAGCCGTCGCCGCGAGTTCGATCGTTTCAGTGTTTTGCCGACGTACGTCGTCGAGTTCGTCATACAATCGGGTTCCAACAATCAAGACCGGGTGAGACGGGTCGTCGGGACGCTGCGCAAGCGCATCCAGCAGGACTTGATTCAGCTGGCCGCATAATCCCCGCTCCGTGCCAATCACGATACAACCCTCGCCGTCCGCGGTTGAAGACATATCAAAATCGGCTCTGCTGGATTGGCGCAACGTTGCCCCTAATGCCTCACTGTTCAACAACTGCACTTCTCTCAACGATACCATGGCCTCAGACAGGTGCTTAAGGCTCACAATCGACAGTGAAGTCATTGTCCGGATAATCGATCGAATGTCGGTTACCGTGGCAACCGCGCGATGAAGGCGCTCAATCTTTTCCATGGGCCCTGAACACGCCATCAATATCGCTGAGCAGTGTTTCGATTTGCTGTTCGGACAAGGGTTGCCTCAGATCCGTCTTCAGCCAAAGATCGGATCCGCGAACATGGGTGAGGAGCCTGTGCTCAGCATCGGCAAAATCCTCAATCTCAAAATCATCCATTCCACCTTGCGTCGCAGCAAGCAAAATCGCGATTTGCTCAATTGGCAATTGCGGCTCAAACGCCCGCTGTTTGAGCGCTTCTCTGACGCGGCGGCCCCGCACCAGACGCGCTCGTGTCTGATCATCAATCCGCGTCCCAAACCTGGCAAAGGCCTCAAGCTCTTCAAACTGCGAGTAGAACAGCTTCAAGTCTCCCGAGACCGACCGGAACGCCGGCCACTGCGCCTTGCCCCCCACGCGTGAGACCGATCGGCCAATATCCAGCGCCGGGAAATGCCCGCGTTCGAAAAGCTCTCGACGAAGCACCAACTGACCATCCGTAATCGAGATCAGGTTTGTCGGGATATAGGCTGATATATCCTGGGCTTTGGTCTCAACAATCGGTAGGGCCGTGATTGAACCGCCTCCAAGATCTGATCTCAGCTGTGTCGCTCGTTCCAGAAGCCGCGCATGTAAGTAGAAAATATCACCCGGATAGGCCTCACGCCCGGGTGGCCGGTCGAGCAGCAGCGACAGCTCGCGATAGGCGCGGGCATGGCAAGTGAGATCATCGTAGACAATCAGAACGTCGTGACCTTGCAACATAAACCATTCGGCAATCGAGGTTGCAGAATACGGCGCCAAATACTGCAAGCCGGGGGGATCGTCGCCGCTGGCGACCAGAATGATTGACCGATCTCGCATTTTCGAGCCATGCAGCAAGTCGATCACCCTTTTGACCGCGGACTGGCGCTGACCGATCGCGCAATAGACGCAAACCATGTCTTCGCCCTGATTGAGTATGGTCTCGACGGCCAGGCTTGTTTTTCCGGTTTGGCGATCCCCGAGTATCAGCTCTCTTTGCCCGCGCCCTATTGGGATGGTGGCGTCAATGGCCTTGATTCCGGTGTGCAAAGGTCTCTGCACCGGGGCCCTTTGCAGTATTTCCGGAGCACGGCGATCAATTGAGAAATGTTCCGAGCCGACGGTCGCGGCCCCTGTGCTCAAATCTGTTCCTAACGGATCGATCACAAGCCCCAGCAGACCTTCGCCGACAGGGATGCTCACTTCTCGATGCGTTCGTTCGGCGGTGTCTCCAACCTGAAACACGCTGCCTGGCGACAAAGCGACTGCTGCCACACTGTCTTCGTTGATATTCATCGCCAGGGCCTTGGACCCTGAGCTCATTTCAATGACCTCATCAAATCCAACCCGGCTGAAACCGGTCAGTCCGATAATCCCACCTTCCGTCCTTTCGACACGCCCTATCTCGCGAGCGGATAGCTGGAACTCAAATCGGGCGTTAACGGCGTCAAAAGCATCACCGAGCACCTTTTCCGGAGTAGGGGTCATAGCTGCTTCACTCCGGCCTGGGAGGAGAGTGTCTGATTGAGCTCGTTTAAAACATTCTGCTCCAGCCCCTCGAGATACCGGTCTACGGTCCAATCATAAGTCTGATTGTTCGATTTCAGCACGATCCCAAGCGTGAGTTTGCCGTCAATCACGATCTTCGTATTTACAGCGGTTTGCGCGATGTCCCGCAATGCGCTTCGGATAGTCTTTAGAACGCTTGCTTTCGGTGTCCGCGGAAGGACGATATTTATCTCATCTGAAGAGAGAAAGGTTGCAAGACGCGTCCGATCCTCACCGGACAGCGATTGAAGTGCTTTCAAAAAGCGCCGAATGGTAGCGTCCTGAACATCTTCCGTGGCCAGGTCGCTCAGGCACTTTTGGGCGCTAGCGATCACGAGTGGCGTCGTTCTCGCCGCGATCGCCTTGCTCATTTCATGTTTGCGGATGGCAAGCGTATCCTGCCACTGTTTTTGCTCGTCCAGCCCCGCTTCACGTGCCTTATGCCGTCCTTCGCGTTCGAGGCGGGTTACTTCATCACGTGCTTTTTGAAGTAGATCGTCTCTCGTTGCCTCCAGTTTGTCGCGGTCGCGTGCTACCTCAACGCGCAGCTGATCAGCTTCTTGCTTTAACGCTTCCGCGTTCTGCAAATTCGTCCGGACAAACGCTTCGCGCTCGGAGATGACTTTCAGAACCGGTTTGTAGAGCAATTTATTCAATAACCAGATCAGAACCAGAAAGTTGAGGATCTGAGCGGAAACAGTGACCCAGTCGATACTCATAGCCGTCTCGATCAGTTCCCAACAAACGGATTGGCGAAGAACAGGATCATCGTCACCACGAAGCAGTAAATCGCCGTCGACTCGATCATCGCCAAACTCACGAACAGTGTGCGCGTCAGCGTATCTGCTTCGTCTGGTTGTTGGGCGATGGCTTGCAGCGCTTGAGTGGCTGCACGCGCTTCCCCAAGCGCTGGAGCAATTGAGCCGATCGTAATCGTCAAGCCACCGACAATGATAGAGATCGCTGCGATAAGGGTTGAACTATCCATTCTGAGGATCTCCATTCCGGGATGTGGTCGCTGTGATCCGGACGGCTGAGCTGATATAAACGGCCGCCAGAATCGAAAAGATGTAAGCCTGAATGATCCCTGTCAGCAGACCGAGACTCTGCAGCATGACGGGAAAGAAGAAGGGTGCGATGCTGAGCAGAATAGCGCCAAGGACCGCTCCACTCATCATGTTGCCATACAGACGAATGGCCAGTGCCACCGTTCGCGAGAGCTCAGAAATGATATTGAATGGCAGCATTAGTGGGGTAGGGCGAATGTAACGCGAGAAGTACTGCTTCACGCCAATCAACCGGATGCCAAACAGCGGCACGGCCAGAAGTACGCTTATGGCAAGTGCCACGGTGGTCGACAGGGAAGCGGTCGGAGCAACACCGCCCGGCAGAATGGAGAAAATCGCGCTGCCCATGATGAGAATGAACAATGTAGCTACGAATGGCAGGATCTTCGCTGCGTGGGTTGGGGCGATATCCTCCAACTGGCGTTCTACCGCGATCATGACCGCTTCTGCGAAGGCTTGAACTCTTCGAGGCGTAAGCGTGCTCGTCAATCGCCGCCCAACGAGCCAAGCGCTCGCTGTCAAAGTCAGCATAATGACCCAAGTGTAAATGATGGTGGCGTTCAATCGAAACGCACCGACTTGCCAAAAGACAATATCGTCCGGCGACAGGGTCACGACGGGTCACCTGTCGACGGTTTCACGCGATGACGGACGATCCGGACCGCAACCATCCTAACTACCCAAAAACCGACAAGCCAAGCCAGACCGGCTTCTACGCGCGGGACCAGCATCAGCAAACCGAACAGGGTGGCGCCCACAACCACCAGTCTAAGTATTCCGAATGCGATCACCTTGAAGTGAACGGAAGCGTCCGTGATCGTTGTCTTCGCGCCAAACCAAAGCAATCGGAAATAAGCAGCTGCCGATAGAGCGCCGATCAGACCAGCGAGCAGTGCTGCGCTAACGTTCATCGCCACGACCGCCCTCCCGCATCATCCATCGCCAAGCTTGCACGCAGCCAACTGTTAAGCCTGCAAACAGCAAACTTACCGTCCAAGCGGGTCCGTTGTCGGTCGTCGCGTCGAGAAACAGCCCAAGCGAAATTCCAGCGAGGACAGGCACAACAATCGTCCAGCCGATGAGGCCAAATACAGTTAGTCCATGCCATGGTGAACGATGCGACGACTTGCGGGAGCGCAGACGCCGCTCAACATCCTGTTCGACCTGGCGTTTGAGAGACTTCTCACGGCGGGACTTCTGATCAGACATGCCCGCGCTCCAACTTGGTCATGGACCTGATGAGGCCGAATTCCAGTTGCGAGAACGTGGCGTTATATTTGAGTTCTTGCTCGATGGCATCCTGTCGATACTGCGAGACAAGTTCCGATAGCGTTTCAAGCGCATCACCGGAATAGGCTTGCTCTACCACAATGCGCAATGTCTCGTTCGCTTTGGTGGCGAAACCGGCTCCAATCGCGACGGATCCCAACTTCTGGTCCCGGTCAGTATAGATCAGCAGTCCGGGTACAATCTCGAAAACACCATCAGCGTGACGCTCGAGAATCGTCCACGCACCCGATGTGGTTTTCAACTCAACTTTCCAGACGTCCGCATCAATGACTGTTCGAACCGGGGTGAGGATCTTTAGACGCATCAGTCTGCCGTCGCCTCCGCCGACTCAGGAACGGTTGGTGACGCGCCAACCATGAAGAAGGCCTCTTCTGGAACGTCATCCCACTCGCCGTTCAGGATCGAGGCACATGACTTCAGCGTATCGCTGCAATGAACAAACGCGCCCGGCGTCGCGGTAAAGCTCTCCGTCGTGAAAAAGGGTTGAGTTAAGTAGCGCTCTAACCGCCTTGCTCTGCCGACAAGTTGACGATCATTGCGGGAAAGCTCTTGCAGACCGAGCATCGCGATGATGTCTTTCAGGTCTTCATACTCAGAGAGAACCTGACGCACGGATGTCGCAATCTGGTAATGCTCTGCACCCACGAGTTGCGGGGTAAGTTGGGTCGAATTGGAGCGCAGGGGGTCGATCGCGGGATAAAGTCCCTCTGAGGCCCTCGCCCTCGACAAAAGGATGGACGCAGACAGGTGCGCAAAAACATGCGTTGCAGCGGGGTCTGTGAAATCGTCCGCGGGAACATAGACCGCCTGGATCGACGTCATGGAGCCGCGATCTGTCGAACAGATGCGTTCTTCCAGATCTGCCAGCTCAGATCCAAGCGTCGGTTGATAGCCCACTCTTGAGGGCGCACGCCCTAACAGGGCAGATACCTCAGATCCAGCTTGCACAAACCTGAATATATTGTCGATCAGCACCAAGACGTCCTGACCTAAAGTGTCTCGGAAGTACTCTCCAATCGTCATAGCCGTATGACCAGCGCGCCAGCGTAGGGGCGGGACTTCATTCATCTGGCCAAAGACCATGATCGTTTTGTCTCGCACGCCGACATCTTCAAGTTCCCGATACAACTCCTCGGCTTCTCGACACCGCTCGCCGATCCCGCAGAACAGGCTTATTCCATCATAGCCTGCGGCCATATTGTTGATGATTTCACCGATCAGGACGGTTTTGCCGACGCCTGCTCCGCCGAACAATCCCGCCTTTCCGCCTTGTTCTAGGGGACAAAGCAAATCGATGATCTTGATCCCCGTCTGGAAAATGCCTTGCCCGGTTCTTCTCTGGGACAGGGGGATGCGCGGGGGCCGGATTGGTGAGGATGCCAGATGGTCAATTGGCTCACCGCCATCAATCGGCTCGCCTCTGGCATTTAACATACGTCCGAGCAGCTCATTCCCGACATGGATTTGGAGCGGTAAACCCGTATTGGTGACGCTCATTCCCAGCTCCAATGGACGACTGTCCCCTAAGACCAGGCACCTGCATGACCCCTGTCCGAGAAGGTCAGCCACTTCCAACTCAACGATTGGATCCGAATGGGTGTGCAAACAGTCACCGATTTTGGGATCGTGCCCCTCAAACATCACATCAACCACCGTGCCTTGGATTGCGCTAATCCGGCCTTTCGGCGGTAGAGTCTGGCTTCCGCTGCCTTTGCTCGTCTGGGCTTCGTTGGATGTCGACATCACGTGTTAGGTGATCAAATAAAGTGCCAGAATGAATTGATGAGGATCAACTCAATACCGCAAACGAGAATTTGCTGTTTCGATTTTCGGTAAGCGCCAGGCCAGGCCTAAGCCGTGACCGCCCTCTACCTCGCATCTATTGTGACAGGGTGACTGGGACTCTGCTGATCCGCGAGATCCGCATATTGGGGATTATCTGGCGGAGGAGGAGGGATTCGAACCCCCGGAACTCTTGCAAGCTCAACGGTTTTCAAGACCGCCGCATTCAACCACTCTGCCACTCCTCCGCAGCAGAAACACCGTTTCTTACAGTCTGCATCAGAATGCAAGGCCTGCCCTGAAATTGCCTGCTTTTGCGCTCGTTATGGTTAATCAGCTCCTGATGGAACCGGAGAATCTGATCTGTGGCGTTCACCATACATGCAGCTTGCTATGGTAGAGATAGCACCGTGAAGAGTGCGCAAAGTGCTCTCCTTCGTGCTGAATGCGTGGAGATAGCCCTTAGAACGAGGACGGTGTGATGGCCTATCGTGTTTCCAAATCAATTGCAGTTTCAGTTGCCAGTCTGGCTCTGGTCGCCGGTGTCGCAGAAGCAGGGCCGAAGAAACGGGCCCCAATCACCTATGCTGATGGTGTGAGCCGCACTGACAGTCAGCCAGTGACACAATCCAGTGGCTTTTCTCAGACGGTCTCTCCGCAGGTCACGCAGTCTGGTGACCCTCGAACAGATCGTCTGGAATTCCGTTACCCTGATCAGCCAAACACATATTATGGCGCTAATGGTGCTCGCCCGGCGGATGAAGAGACCTCACCCATGGTGTTTTCGTCCCCCAAGAGTGCAATTTCAGCGGAAGACGCCGTGCAATACGCCGCGACCTCACCAACCGTGTCTTCCGCCGCAGATACACAACGAGATCCAGCGATCACGCCTGGGGGGTTCGATGCCCGTGCCGCCGCGGCCAAAGCTGCTGCCAAGACCGACGCCAATGAAGTTCGGGTCACAGCAAGTGGCTCAAGAACCGGTGTCCCTGTCGGACGCCCACTGACCCTATCCAAGGTCAAAACCAATCCCGACGCAACGCTCACTGAAGAACGGGGCCGGGCAGGGGTGTACGCCGATGGTTTCGACGGCCAACCCACCGCAAATGGTGAGATCTACGATGAGACAGCTATGATGGCAGCCCATCCCAATTTGCCGCTGCCCAGCCTGGTTCAGGTCATCAATCGCAGCAATAAGCGTGAGATCGTGGTGCGCGTAAACGATCGCGGGCCGTTCTCTGGAAACCGCGCCATGGACCTGTCGCCCCGTGCAGCTCAAATGCTTGGATTTGGCAAAGGTGAGACCGCGGATGTCACAATCCGCTATCTCGGGCCTGCGCCTGTGTTGCGGGCCAAGGCGGAGTATGCGAGCGCCGAGGTGACCGAACAGTCGATGCCGCCGCTGGCGCAGCCTACATATCAAGCGCCTGAACCTGCACCTGTTATTGCGCAGCGTGCCACGTACAGCCCACCAGCGGCTCAACCGTCCGTGGCAATGGCGGGATATTATATTCAGGCAGGTTCTTTCTCTGACATTGGGAACGCCCAGCGTCTGACATCCGCACTAGGACGGAAGCTCCCAGTAGAGATTATGGAAGCCCGTGTCCGCAATGCCGACTATTTTCGCGTGATGATCGGCCCATTTACGAGCCGGACACAGGCGGAAACGTATCGCATTCATCTGCTTGAGAACGGGATCGCCGACGGTTTTATCGTCGAGAAATAACATCCCCTCGGTCGAATATTGACCTTTGCCTCAAACCAGCCCTTTTTCCGATCCATGGAAAAAGGGCTTTTTTATTACGGAGGTTTTGATGCGCAGTTTGTTCGGCACATGTCTGATGTTCATGTCGGTCTTCATCTCAGGCCTGTCGACCGCGCAGATCATCGAAACCGAAGCCGAATATGCGGTAATCATGGACCACAACACGGGCGAGGTTCTCTACGCCAAAAACGGGGACGTGCCGATGATACCGGCCTCCATGACCAAGATCATGACTGCACACCTTGTATTCACGCGTCTGGAAGCGGGCGAGATCACACTGGAAGATCGGTTTACCGTTAGTGAGAACGCGTGGCGAAAAGGCGGATGGGCCACGGGTGGATCAACCATGGGGCTGCAAATTGGAGAGACGCCGACGGTCGAGGAACTGCTGCGGGGTGTGATCGTCCTGTCAGGCAATGATGCGTGTATCGTGCTGGCAGAGGGCCTGGCAGGTTCCGAAGAGGCGTTCGCACGCGAAATGACAGATTTGGCCCAGGACATGGGTCTCACCAGCGCAACGTTTAAAAATACCAGCGGCCTTGATGAAGAGGGGCATCGTATCTCCGCAATCGATTTGGCGCGGCTGGCCCAGATCGATATTGCCAAGTTTCCTGAGTATTATAGCTATTATGCCGAGCGTGAGATGACCTGGAACGGCATCACACAGGCCAATCGCAATCCGCTATTGGGCGCTAGTCAGGGGGTTGATGGTCTGAAAACCGGACATCTCAGCGTCTCCGGCTACGGCTTAACTGCGTCCGCTCAGCGTGGCGGAAAACGCCGTATCATTGTCCTCAACGGGATGCCGACATCAGCAGCGCGCGCGCAGGAAGCAGAGCGACTAATGCGCCTGGCTTTCAGTTCTTTCGAAACCCAGACGCTGGATCTCACGGGCGGGCGCGTTGCAGAACTCGATGTCTGGCTCGGTGAAGCACGCCAAGTCGGCGTTTCTATTGAGGAGCCGATCGAAGTCACAGCTCACATTCGGGCGTTCGATCGAGGCACGACCGAAATCGTCTATCAAAGCCCGATTACCGCACCGATCGAGAAAGGTGAGGAGATTGCCCAGATGATCATTACGCTAGAAGGAAAGGACCCGATTGAGCTGCCCTTGGTTGCCACTGAAAGCGTGGGACGGCTTGATTTCCTCGGCAAGGCGATTGAAGGACTAAGCTATAGACTGAACCCGGATTCTTAGGCTTGGATAGCGATTGAGCGAAGGCATCTTCATAACACTGGAAGGCGGCGAGGGGACCGGTAAAAGTACGCTGATTGCCAACCTCCAGCACCGATTACACGGACTCGGTATACGTCCGGTCTTGACCCGTGAGCCGGGTGGAACACCGCTCGCAGAGGCGGTTCGGTCCCTGGCTCTGTTTCCGCCTGACGGGGACACCTGGACCCCTCTGGCGCAAGCCTTGCTCATGAATGCCGCGAGAACCGACCATCTGGAAAAGAAGATCATTCCTGCCCTCGCATCCGGCGATTGGGTGATTTGCGACCGATTTGCGGACTCGACCCGAGCGTATCAGAGTATTGACGGGGTCGCGGAGCCTGTATTGCGCGATATTGAGCGCGCCGTTGTGGGTGACACGATGCCGGACGTTACCTTCATATTGGACGCTGATCCTGCCGCCTTGGTGGCAAGGCGGTCGCAACGCGGGGGCTCGGATGCGTTCGAAGCGCAACCGATGGCGTTTCATGAAAGTGTCCGGGCTGCGTTTCTAAAGATCGCGCAATCCAAGCCTGAAAGATGTATCGTATTGGACGCCCTTCAATCACCGGATGAGGTTGCAGATCGCGCCATGGCGCACTTGAGGGACAAAGGATTTATCTCGTGACGGCGGCGCTCCCGATGATCGGCCACAAAGGCCCCGAAGCGCAGTTCATCAAAGCCCGAGAATCTGCGCGACTTCACCATGGTTGGCTGGTCCAGGGGCCATCGGGGATTGGAAAGTCTCTATTCGTCAAACGGTTAGCGGCATTGATGCTCGGGGCGGCGAGCCCGGATGCCGATATGAGCGATCCGACCATGCAGAAAGTTCTCTCTGGCAGTCATCCTGATCTGAAATGGGTTGAGCGAGGGTTAAACGAAAAGGGCCAGCTGCGCCAAGACATCACTGTTGATCAGATCCGCGACCTGAATGGCTTCTTCGCCCTTCGACCGGCACTTTCCGGTTGGCGGGTCGGCGTGATTGATGCGCTGGATGAGGCGAATGTAGCTGGCCTGAACGCCTTGCTGAAGACGCTGGAAGAGCCGCCGAGCAATGCGATCCTGTTTCTGATCTCGCATGGCACAAAAACGGTGTTGCCGACCATACGGTCGCGGTGTCAGACACTGCGGCTCTCACGGCTTTCAGACGAGGAGACGACATCCGTGCTGGCGCTTATGCAGCCAGATGAGGCGATTGATCTTGATCTGGTAAAGGGACGGCCTGGATTGGGCGTGGAACTCGCCAAGTCCGGGACATCCGCGGCGGCCCAAGCCACGAAAACACTGCTTCGTAGTATTCGGAAGCCGACCGGCTCACTGGTCTCAGCTGCCTTGCAGGCCGCGAGCAAAGACAAGGCGTCTCTGGACGTTTTCATGTCGACTATGATGACTTGGACGGCTGAACAGGCTCTGGAGCAGACGGATCTCGGCGAGACCTGGCTGGAGCTGCATCAGGTGAGATCAATGAGCGATGAGCTCAACCTCACGCCGCTGCAAACAGCAACGAAGGCACTGACGGTCTTGCAGAATGATCTGAAGGCGTTAGCCAGCACGCCATAATGTTTGATACGCATGTAAATCTCCACGCAGAGGCTTTTGCGGAAGACCTCTCCGACGTGCTAGCCCGCGCGCGCAATGCAGGCGTGACACGAATGCTCGCCATCTGCGAGCGATTGGACAGTTTTGAACGTGTGAAGGCGATTGCCGAGGCCAACGACGATATCTGGTGCAGTGTCGGCACCCATCCTCACCATGCGAAAGACTTCACAGCCACGACGGTGGCCGATCTGGTGTCACGCTCAGAAGACCCCCAGGTTGTGGCGATCGGAGAGACCGGTCTGGACCTTCACTACACCTACAGTCCGTTGGAGCAGCAGGTTGCGAGCTTTCGCACGCATATCGCCGCCGCGCGTGAGACTCAGCTTCCGCTGATCGTGCACACGCGGGAGGCGGATGACCTGACAGCCGACATTCTGGAAGAGGAAACCGAGAACGGCGCGTTTCCGATCTTGCTGCACTGTTACACGGGAGGTGCGGACCTGGCGCAACGCGGCTTGGCACTTGGCGCTTATGTCTCCGTCTCTGGGATACTGTCCTTCAAGAGCGCGAAAGAGGTACGTGCGGTGATCAAGAATGTCCCGGTTGAGCGTGTCATCCTCGAAACCGACTGCCCTTATCTCACACCCATGCCGTATCGCGGACGGCGGAATGAGCCCGCTTATCTTCCCTATGTTGCAGATGCGCTTGCTGCGCTTCATGGCCTTGATCGCGGCCAAATCGGCAAAACTTGTGAAGAGAACGCGTTGCGGCTCTTTCAGAAAGTGTCATGAGCGCTCAACGGACAATGACTTTCACGCTGCTCGGCACCGGCTCGTCGGGCGGTGTGCCACGCGTCGGCAATGATTGGGGCGCGTGTGATCCCGGCGAACCGAAGAACCGCCGCCGCCGATGTTCAGCGCTCTTGGATGTCTACCAGACGGCTAATCCTGATCAAAAATCACGCATTCTCATCGACACATCGCCAGACCTGAGAGAGCAATTGCTGAGTGCGAACGTCGGGCACCTGGACGCGGTATTGTTCACGCATGACCACGCCGACCAAACGCACGGGATTGACGATATCCGAGCGCTCGCCATTCGCCAGCGACGGCAAATTCCGGCTTATATGGACGCTCCAACAAGCAAAACACTGATTCCGAAATTCCGATACTGCTTTGAAGGGCAGGGCGGATATCCCCCGATCCTCGACTTACAACCAATGCTGCAACCTTACAGGCCCTTAGAGGTCGGGGGCAGCGGAGGATCAGTCGAGCTCGTTCCGCTGGTGCAACAGCATGGCGCCATCCAATCGCTGGGCTTCAAAATTGGCCGATTGGCCTATTGCAATGATGTTAGCGACTTACCTGAGGCAACTCTGCGCCAGTTGGACGGGCTTGAGGTGCTTGTCATTGATGCGCTGCGATATACGCCGCATCCGACGCATGCCCACCTGGAGCGGGTGCTGGAATGGGTAGAAAGACTTCAGCCCCGGAAAACTGTCCTGACAAATCTACATGTAGATATGGACTATGAGACGCTGGTTCGACAGCTGCCAACCGGTGTGGTGCCAGGGTTCGACGGCTGGGCGATTTCACTGGATCTGTAGCCCTTAGATTGATCAAATTTGATCGATCTTCTCGCGGTAATTTTCATCCCTCTATCTTACTGTAAAGCCTTGGTTATAAAGCAAATCCAAGAGCCGCGCGCATGTCGAACCCCTTCACCAAACAGTTCAGCAAGCTGCTGAAACTGCCTGGGTTTGTCAGCTCTCCGGAACTCACACCAGAAACCCAACGCAACTTTCGCCGTGCGCAGATCGATAGCGTCGCGGAGTTGAGCAGTATTCTCACACTCGGAAGTCTCCTGAATGTCATGGTTTTGATCCTGTCGTTCTGGAACACCTCGATCGCACACCTGACCACGGGCTGGGGTATAGCGATGATCCTCGTCCTGATGGCTGTGAGTTTCAGCAACCGATCTTTCCGAAAAGGTAACAAGCCGCATTTAAGCACGAAAGTTCGGCACCAGCGTTTCGAGCGGGCCTCATTGCTGATAGGAGTGATGTGGGCGGTGGTCCCGATTATCACCATCCCATTGTCGAATACATTTGGTTTCGCTGCGGTGTGTATGCTCTCAACCGGCACGATGTTTGCCGGTGTGGCGCTGATTGGTCGGATGCCGCGCGCAGCGATGAAATTCGTGTTCCCCGTGATTGCCGGGATGCTGATAGCGTTGCAGCTTCAACACGATCCGCGTAACGGTCTTCTATCCGTCCTCACACTCGCTTTTGCGGGTGTGCTGTTCGTTATGACGCGCATTTCCTACGCTCAGTTTGCGGTCCAGCACCTCAACAAAAGCGCGCTTGAGGATCAGGCTGAAGTGATCAGCCTTCTGCTGCGCGATTTTGAAGAAACAACCTCAGATTGGCTGTGGGAAATCGATGCCGAAGCGCGCCTAAGCGCCCTCCCGACGGAGATTCAGAAGTCCGGTGATCAGAACGGGAAGCTGGTGATCGGCGAGCGCTTTTTGAAAGCATTCGAAGACGGGCCAGACCTCGACAAGATGGTGTCCGACATCGGCAATCGGCGGCCGTTCAAGGATCGGGTCGTCAGATTGTGCGTGAGTGACACTGAAGTGTGGTGGTCGATCACCGGTAAGCCTCTGTTCGAGAAAGGGCAATTCACCGGGTTTCGCGGCGTCGCCACAGACGTTACGCAATCAAAACTCGATGAAGACCGTATTCGGTTCATGGCTCACAACGACCTGCTGACAGAACTGCCCAATCGCAGTCAATTGTCACAGCGTTTGCTCGAAATCTCCCAAGACTTTGATACGGACGAGGATCACTATGCGCTCGTGTGGCTGGATCTCGACAACTTCAAATGGGTCAATGACACGCTGGGCCATCAGGCAGGTGACCGGGTGCTCCAGGAAATCGCTAAACGTCTGAGAACCCATGCAGATCGACCAGACGATGTGGCACGGATCAGCGGCGATGAATTCGCTCTGATCCTTAGATACCGAGAAAAGGAACACCTCACGGCCGAGTTGGATGATGTGGCGGCGCATCTGGCGGAACCGCATCACATTTGGGGCTCAACCGTCCTGTGTCGAGCCTCAATGGGCGTGAAACAGCTAACCCACGGCAATTTTGATATCAGCACCGTTCTCAAACAAGCCGATTTGGCGCTGTATCATTCCAAGGAACGCGAGAAGGGCACGTGGTCTTTGTTTGATCACAGCATTCAGGAAAAAGCCCGCGCCGTTCGCGAGCTTGAAGTTGACCTTAACCGCGCGCTGGAGCGCAATGAACTGCGCCTGTACTATCAGCCAATTGTCGACGCGAACTCGAAAGACGTTGTCGCGTGTGAGACTTTGCTGCGCTGGCAACACCCTTCGCGGGGCCTGTTAATGCCGGATTCCTTTATTGGATTTGCAGAAGACACCGGTGTCATCACGCGCCTTGGCGACTGGGTGATCCGGCAGGCTCTGTCTGAGGCACGTCAGTTGCCGGAGAACATTCGTATTGCGATCAACATTTCACCGCTGCAGATCCACAGCGCCAATCTCATCCCGACCGTGATCAATTCACTCGCGTCGAACGGCATTGCGGCAGGTCGACTGGAGCTGGAGATCACAGAATCCGTTCTGATTTCGGAGCGAAGCTTTGTGATCGAACGCCTTTCGCAGCTAAGAGCGCTGGGTGTTCGGATTGCCCTTGATGATTTCGGAACGGGCTTTTCTTCGATGAGCTATTTGCGCGACTTTCCCTTTGACAAGATGAAAGTCGACAAGAGCTTCATTGCCGACCTCCAATACAGTCGCGAAAGTCAGGCCATTGCGCTGGCAATGCTGAATATGGCGAAAGCATTGGGCATGACCTGTACGGGAGAAGGCGTCGAGACGCTTGAACAGGAGGCCTTCCTGCGCCGTAACGGGTGTGATGAAATTCAGGGCTACATCGTAAGTCGCCCGAAACCGATGGAAGACCTGATCCAGCAGTTCGAACCGACGCTCGAACGGTCTGACCAAATGGCTCAATCGGATCAGGACGTCGCCAAGACCACTCACGCCTCTCGACCAAGGATTGTCGCCGGACGAAAGGCCTAAGCGGTGAGTTCGTCTACTTTCTTGCCTACAGCCCCATAGTCGACTTTTCCTGTTCCGAGGACCGGCACCTCATCGACGTGGAAGACTTTTCGCGGCACGGCCAATTCTGACACGCCATGCGACTGTGCCCAGGCGACCATATCTGCACGATTGGCATCGGCCGCAGTTGAGATCAGTACAATCTGCTCACCCTTGCGCGGATCCGGGATCGCCGCCGCCGCATGCATGTCATCCGGCCAGATCGCGCTGGCGCAATTCTCTACGACCGCCAGGGACACCATCTCGCCGCCGACTTTGGCAAAGCGCTTTACCCGACCGACGATGCGAATGCAGTCATCCTCGTCGACAACGACAATATCGCCAGTATCATGCCAACCGTCCGCCGGCGCTTCAATCACGCCGGGAGCAGAGGAGCGCATGTAGCCGAGCATGATATTCGGTCCGCGTATTCGCAGACGTCCCCCTTCCTCAATGCCCTCTACCGGGACAAGATCGTATTCCATATCCGACATCAGCCGTCCGACTGTGCCAGGCTTGTTCAGCTCCAGACTGTTAGCGGAGACGACCGGGGCGGCTTCTGTCGCGCCATAGCCTTCCAGGATTTCGATATCGAACTTGCGCCGCACGAACTGGCGAGTTTCATCTTTCACTCGCTCGGCTCCGCAGACCGCGAGGCGGACAGAATTGAGATCGTCCTCACCCGCGGCGCGGGCATACTGAGAGATAAACGTGTCCGTCGCAAGCAGAATGGAGGAATCGTATTCAGCGATCCGCTTGGCGATTTCGCGCGGCTGCAGCGGGCTTGGATGGAGGATCGCTTTGACCCCTGCGACAAGTGGCAGTACAGCGCCCACAGTCAGTCCGAAACAGTGAAATGTCGGCAGTGGGTTGAAGACACTGTCATGTTCCGGTGACAGTCCGATCAGGGACCGCACCTGCTCAACATTGGCGACAATATTGTGGTGAGACAGAACGACTCCTTTGGGCTCACCTTCGGTGCCTGATGTGAACAGCACGACGCCGGGCTTGGAATGGTGCTGGCGCTTGTGAAATAGCGAGGGCAGGGCGGGGCCGAGCAGACCAGCGACCTTGTCACCGATCGACAATTCTTCCCGCAAATCATCCAGATAGATCAGCTCCGCTGACTCTTTCAGTTGAGCTTCCAACTCCTCTAGTCCGGCGATCTGGATGAACTTGTGGGCGGTAATGATTTTGCTGATCTTGCCGGTGACCAGGGCCGAACGGATATTAGCGATCCCTGCGGTGAAGTTGATCATGGCCGGGATGCGACCTGCGGTCAGGACGGAGCAGAAGGCCACGACCGCGCCAGCTCCTGTCGGCAGCATGATGCCCACGGTCTCGTTTCTATCCAATCGCCGTTTGAGGGCAGACCCAACCGCGAAAGCGCCGCGTACAACATTCTTGTAAGGCACTTCGGTGCCGTCACCATCAATGATCGCGACTTTCTTAGATCCAAAGGTCCGAGACGCTTTCAAGATCGCAGAAAAAATGTCTGTCTTGGCCGCAGAGTCTTTCCACGGCAGCGGGGCGGGTATGGCCGAACTCGTCATGCCCGGAATAGAAGCGAACTCCAACATTTTTGCAACAATTAGTCACACTTGGTGACACTAGCCTAGCAGAGCGAAAGGCAGCCATGCTGTCGTGTTGCTTGAAGTCTATAGCGATACAGGCCATTTATCAGCCATGGCGACGATTATCGACAATAAACCGAAATACAGACACCCGGAGAAGCGGAACCGTCCGGAGACGCCGCTCCTGCGCAAGCCCGACTGGATTCGTGTGAAGGCGCCGACCAGTAAAGGCTATGCTGAAACCCGCGCGATCGTGAAAGAGAAGCAGCTCGTCACTGTGTGTGAAGAAGCAGGCTGCCCGAATATCGGTGAGTGCTGGGACAAGAAACACGCGACCATGATGATCATGGGCGACACCTGCACCCGGGCCTGTTCGTTCTGCAATGTCATCACCGGCAAGCCCGCCCCGCTCGACACGGACGAGCCACGCCGGGTTGGCCTGGCGGTCGCGGAGATGGGGCTGGAGCATGTCGTGATCACGTCGGTTGATCGGGACGATCTGGAAGATGGCGGTGCGATGCATTTTGTCCACACGATCAAGGCGATCCGCGAGGCGTCTCCCGGTACAACCATCGAAATCCTGACGCCAGATTTCCTCCGGAAAGACGGCTGGGAAGCCAAAGTCATCGATGCCGGGCCGGACGTGTTCAATCACAATCTTGAAACGGTCCCGCGCCTATATCTGTCGATCCGCCCGGGCGCGCGATACTTCCATTCCTTGCGCTTGCTTGAGAAAGTCAAAGAACGCGACCCGACCCAATTCACCAAATCCGGTTTGATGGTTGGGCTTGGCGAGTCGAAAGAAGAAGTCATGCAGGTGATGGACGATATGCGGTCCGCGGGCATCGATTTCCTGACCATCGGCCAGTATCTGCAACCGACGCGGAAGCATGCCGCAGTCGACCGCTATGTCAGCCCGGATGAATTTGCGGCTTATGAAGAGATTGCCCGTGCCAAAGGGTTTCTCATGGTCTCCGCTTCTCCCCTGACGCGGTCTTCCTATCATGCGGACGAAGACTTCGCGAAACTTCGAGCGGCACGAGAGGCCCAGCTGACCGCAGATGCCTAAAGTTGCTGAGCAAATCGTGATCCGGCACAGCTCGGACAATTTGTATGAGTTGGTCCGAGATATTCGCCGCTATCCCGATTTTATCAGATGGATCCGCGAGGTTCGCGTTGCCCAGGAACAGGAAGACGCGGCAAGAATTTATTCCTGTATCGGCACGGCGGCTGTTCATTTCAAAGGCTTTGACGAGACCTTTTCGACTCATGTCAAAGGCGATCCGGAAGCGCGAAAAATCGAAGTCGCTCTGGCGCGAGGACCTTTCCGGCATCTCCGCAATCGCTGGCAATTCGACCCACGCAATGACGGCACCACGCGGGTCCATTGCTTTATCGACTATGAATTCAAGAATCCGGTTCTAGGGCTGCTTGCGCGCACCAACACGCGTCTGGCCATCGAACGGATCATGGGAGCGTTCAAAGCCGAAGCGGATCGCCGGTTCGAACGGGTCTAGCTAGATCTGCGCCCTGATCATGTTCAGCGCGGCTTCCACCGTGGCCATGCGAATTTCATGGCGTCCAATGTCGCCCAGCATGAGCATTTCGTGGGTCATCGCTTTATTTTCTCGCGCACACGCAAGATGCACTGTACCAACGGGCTTCATAGGCGTGCCGCCACCCGGACCCGCGATCCCTGTGACCGCGATGGCAAGATTCGCGCGGCTTGCTTCCATAGCGCCCTCCGCCATTAGACGGGCCACGGGCTCAGACACAGCCCCATAGTCGGCGAGGACATCACCTGCCACATTCAGGACTTCGGCTTTAGCCTGATTGGAATAGGTGACGAAGCCGCGCTCAAAGACTTTGGATGAGCCTGCAAATTCGGTGAACAGCGCGGAAATCAGCCCGCCGGTACAGCTTTCGGCGGTGGCAATCCGGACCCGGCGCTCGGCTGCATCGTCCATCACCAGAAGGCCAAGATTTCGAATACGGTCTGGAAACATGGACGCAGCCTAAGCTGGATGGGTGACGGATGACAAGGCCACGCTCGCCTGCGCTGCGATCCCCTCCTGGCGCCCTGTAAATCCAAGACGTTCAGTCGTGGTGGCTTTCACGCTCACACGATCAATCGAAACACCCATCGTTTCGGCTGTTCTAGCGCGCATCTGCTCCCGATGCGGCTTCACTTTCGGAGCTTCGCAGATGATCGTGATATCGCAATTGCTAACCTCATACCCCTGTTTTCGAACAAGCATGAGCGCGTGCTTCAGGAACAGCTCAGAGGGCGCGCCTTTCCATTGCGGGTCGCTGGGTGGAAAGTGATCTCCAATATCTCCCAGCGCGCAGGCGCCCAGAAGGGCGTCGGTCAAGGCATGCCAGGCAACATCGGCATCGGAATGGCCCGCGAGTTTCTGTGTGTGGGGAATGGAGATCCCACACAGGATCACAGCCTCTCCGTCCTCAAACGCGTGCACATCATAGCCACTGCCGACGCGAGGGGGAGGCAGAGGCGCGCTCATCAATTTCTCCATTCGCTTCAGATCTCCAGGATACGTGATTTTCGACAATCGCTCAGATCCCGCTGTGAGTTTAATCGTGCCGCCTGTGGCCTCAATTGCAGCAAGATCATCAACCAGATCGGGCCCGGCTTGCGAGAGCGCCGACCGTATCGGCCCGACGCGAAACACTTGCGGCGTCTGGATGCGATACAGATCGGACCGGTCGACGGTGGTGAGCCCATCTCCATCTTGTCGTTTCAGCGCATCAATCACTCGCAGGGCAGGCGCCGCGGCGTCGACTCCCTCTAATGCCTCAAACAGGGCGTCAATCACATCCGGCGTGAGACCGGGTCTCGCCGCATCATGAATGAACACCGGCGCCTCATCCGGCAGATCAAGCGCGGCCAGTCCGTTGCGCACAGAGTCACTGCGGGAGGCACCGCCATGAACCAGTTTCATTTCTAAGCTGCCGTCAATCTTATAGTGTTCTTCGTCACCTTTCGGCACAACCAACACGAGCTGTTTGATGGACGGATGCTGCAAGAAGACCTTTGCTGACCAATAGAAGACTGCATTCCCGCATAGCCGTTGCAGCTGCTTTGGGTGGTCTCCACCGGCACGAAGCCCTTGGCCTCCTGCAACTATAATCGCGCCAGCATTCATAATGTCCCGAATAGACTCCTTGATGTAAAAAGGCCACAACGTCTGCACGACTGCATGGCGGACTCATGTGCCTCACTGTTGTGCAGAGTAAATATATGGTTCACATGCGGCTATGAGTTTTTCGCATCATTTTCAGGCAGAGCGTGTTTGGCTCGCTCCGATGTCCGGGTCTACGGATGCCGCTTTCCGACGTCAGGTCGTGAAGTTCGGAGCCCGCGCAGTTGTGTCCGAAATGGTTGCCGGAGAAACGCTGCTGACAGCCAGACCAGACATGGTTCGACGCATGTGTCGTCATGAAGGGGAGGGGCAGTGGATTGTCCAACTCGCCGCGCGCCGCCCGGAAGACATGCGTGATGGGGCGAAACTCCTGGTCGATGCGGGTGTCGATGTCGTCGATATCAACATGGGCTGTCCGTCTCGTCAGGTCACGGGCGGCAGTTCCGGGTCTGCGCTTATGCGGGAACCGGACCTCGCGCTGAAGATCATTGACGCGGCGCTCGAAGGGGCAGGGGATCGACCGGTGACGCTGAAAATGCGGCTTGGCTGGAATCATCAGTCACTGAACGCGCCGTATATTGCGCAGCAGGCCGAAGCGCGCGGTATTCAACTGATTACGGTCCATGGGCGAACGCGTTGCCAGTTCTACAAGGGATCGGCGGACTGGCGAGCGATCCGAGACACGGTCGAAACTGTGTCGATCCCGGTCATTGCCAATGGCGATATTGCCGGAGAGAGCGATGCCCAGCGCGCGCTTGATCAGTCCGGGGCTTATGGCGTGATGATCGGACGGGCGGCGATGGGTCGGCCCTGGCTGGTTGGACAGATCGCGAATGACTTGAACGGGATCGCCTATCGGGAGCCCAACCTTGAGAACCAGTGTGAGAGTTTGTGCGAGCAGATTGAGGACAGTTTGAGCCTGTATGGCGCGTTTCTCGGCTTACGCACCGTGCGCAAGCACGTCGCCGCCGCGATCGATCACGTCGCTCTTGAACTCACGCCTGAGGCACGTCGCAGTTTGAGATCTCAGCTCTGCCAACTAAATGATGCCACGGCGCTGATGGATAGCCTGCAGCGGCTGTATTGTCATAGACAAGTGGATATTGCGGCATGAGAACTCTTGTAGATCTTGCGGGCCTCGCGCCCTTCGCGCTGTTGCAACTCGATGAACGCCGCAGAATTGTCGGCGCAAATCCCGAAGCTCAATCGCTGTTGGGACATTCGGAGCGGGCGATGTTGCGCTCGCCGCTGAGCGAAATTGTGTTCCATGACTCACCAATCTTTGGCCTGATTGATCGCGCCATTCAACTCGACGGCGATGTCTCCGCGCATTCCGTCAGCCTGATGGGGCCTGGATTTTCGAGGCGGCGCGTCCTGAACATCAAATTGCGCCCGACCGGCGGTGGGGGCGTCGTGATGGCGTTCATGCCGTCCGCAGACGAGGGTGTTGTCGATAGTCCTGCCAGTGTCGCCGCGTTTGGCCGGATTCTCGGTCATGAAGTGAAGAACCCGCTCGCAGGAATTTCCGGTGCGGCGCAATTACTGGCGCGAAAGGCGAGCCCTGATCAAACCGGCATGCTCGATATCATTCAGAATGAAACCAAGCGGATCGAGCGCCTGATCTCTCGCTTGTCAGCGTTTGAACTGTTCTCCTCGCCGAGGATCACGGCGTTCAATATTCATGAGTTGCTCGACCAGGTGATTGCGGCCGAAGAACTGGCCCATGGCAATCGTCTAAAGATCAACCGCCTTTATGACCCCTCGCTGCCGCTCATTGAGGGCGACCAGGATCATCTTCACGAGGCGGTCCAGAACGTCTTGCGCAACGCGGCTGAGGCGGCGTTTGAAGGTCCAAATGGCGCGGCAGTTTCAATTGAGACCGCATTTGAAACTGGTTTTGCGATTGCAGGGCTAACTCCAAGTGGCAAACTCGGCCGGGCGATCCGGATCACGATCCGGGACAATGGCGGCGGGATTCCACCTGAGAAACGAGAAAAAATGTTCGACCTCTTCACGTCATCGAAATCCGGTGGCCGTGGCCTCGGTCTTAACGTCGTAAGCGAAATTGTCTCGGCACATCGTGGGCGTGTCAAAATTGACAGTCAGCCCGGCGACACGAGATTCTCGATCTACCTGCCTATTAAAAGAAAGACGCAATCATGACCCAGAAGACGGTCCTCCTCGCAGAAGATGATGCAAGCATACGATTGATTGTGAACCAAACGCTGGTCAGTGCCGGTTATGCGGTTCGGGCCACCAGTTCGCCAGATGCGCTGGAGCGTTGGGTTCGAAACGGCGAGGGAGATGTCGTCGTCACAGATGTTTATCTGACCGAAACAGCGATATTTGAGCTGCTTCCATCCTTCCGCCTAGCACGCCCCGATCTGCCGATCATTGTCATGAGTGGCCAGAACACGATCCTCACGGCAGCATCCGCAGCCCAACATGGCGTGTTCGATTATCTGCCAAAGCCGTTCGATATTGATCAGCTGACCGACCTCGTCGACCGGGCGCTGAAAGACCAGTCCCGTTCGAAGCCCGCCTTGCCGTTAAACGACAGCGAAGACGGCACACTGCCTCTGGTCGGGCGCTCCGAGCCGATGCAGGAAGTCTATCGGATCATCTCCCGCGTGATGAATACCGATCTGACCGTCCTGATCGAAGGCGAATCTGGCACGGGTAAAGAACTTGCGGCGCGCGCGATACATGATCTTGGTGCGCAGCGTGGCGGCGAGTTTTACTCACTTGATCTCGCCGCGATGCCGACCGAACAGGTCAGTCGCGAATTGTTCGGCACCGACGACAAGCCCGGTATCGCCTATCAGTCAGACGCAACAATTTACCTCGACGAAATCGGAGACCTGTCGGCAGAGGCGCAGACCCAATTGGTCAAACTGATGCGGGAAGAGGGCAGTGCCCGGATTATCGCCTCCACACGCCAACCGCTTTCCTCGCTGGTGGATTCCGGCGCGTTTAGGGAAGATCTGTACTATCGTATCAATGTTGTTCGGATCGACATGCCGGAGCTGCGGCAACGCAAGTCCGATATTCCGGAGCTGGTGCGGACATTCCTGATCCGTGCAGAACGTCGTGGCCTGCCCAACAAGGAAATTGAACAGTCGGCCATGGACCTGATGATGGCCTATGACTGGCCAGGAAACGTCCGCGAACTGGAAAATCTGATCTTTAGATTGGCCGCGCTCAGTCCTGACGCGACGATCACGCAGCGGGATATTGAACGCGAGCTGCGCGCCGAATCACTCAAGGACCTGAATGGTAACACGTCCTTTGAGTCAGAGATCGAGACCCTTCTACACCGTTATGTCATGGCCGATCTGCTGAAAGGCGCCGAAGACGGGGAGAAGATCCATCAGGACATTCTGGAACGCGTTGAACGCCCGCTCATTCGCTTGGCCCTGTCGGTTACATCGGGTAACAAGCTGAGAACCGCAGCGCTGCTCGGCGTTAATCGCAACACGCTGCGGGCGCGGATCAACGCCCTAGGGTTAACAGAAGAATAATTGACGGTTGGCGCGTCTGTTGCTCTAAATCATCAGTGTTGCGGTTTTGATACAGCATCGCATTGAGGTTTTGCGTGGCAAATACATTGGTTCAATCGGTCAAGCGATCCGGCGGTCGCTGGTTCCAGGCACTCTTTGTGATCGCTGCGATCCTGAGCGCGTCAGCGAGCTATATCGCGCTCGCGCGTTCCAGTCCGACGGCTTCCGTTCCACGCGAAGTTCAGATTCTGTTGATGGCGAACACCATCATTCTGCTCGTGCTCGGCTGGATGGTGGTCTCACGTTACATCGATCTTCGTCGCGACAAGGACAAAGCCGGGGGAGGGCGGCTGGCACAACGCTTCATGCTGCTCTTTGGTCTGTCGGTCATGATTCCGACCGTCATCGTGTCTTTGTTCCTCTGGTCAACGATTTCCAAAGGCATCGACACCTGGTTTGGGCAGCGAGTGGTCACGCTTGTTGAAGAAACCGCATCGGTCGCGCGCGAGAATGTCGAAGAGTTCAGCGGCGTGTTCGAGGAAGACGCCAAACTCATGGCCGTCGATGTTAACAATGCAGCCGAGGGCTATCTGAATGACCGTCTGCGCTTTGAATCCTACCTCGGAATCCAGGCCTATCTTCGCAACATTCCGGCCGCCTACATCATCGATGGCGAGGGCACCATCACCGCCGTCGCAGAAAATATGTCCGAGACCGGCTTTTTTCGCAGACCCACAGCAGAGACATTCGCAGACCTGCAAGAGGGCTCTGTCATTGTCTCGATCCAGGAAGATGCAGGCTTCGCCTCAGCCGTCACCAAACTCGCTGCGATTGACAGCGCCTATCTCTATCTCGCCAAGCCTCTGGATGTTGTCGCGATTAACCGCCTGCGAAAAGCTGAAGGCGCACTTGTCGAGTACCGTTTGGCAGAGCGCCGAAGCGAAGAACTTAAACTCCTCTTCGTGATCGCCTATCTCCAGATCGCAACACTGGTGCTGCTGCTCTCAGTCCGCTTCGCGCAGGAAGTGGCCGCCCGGATCACAGAGCCGATCGGTCGATTGGCCGTTGCGGCCAGTGAAGTCAGTGAAGGGGTTCGTGGTGTGCAGGTGCCATTGCCTCAGGCTGATGATGAGGTGAAAGCGCTTTCGACCTCGTTCAACTATATGACCAGTCAGCTCGACGAGCGTCGCAGTGATTTGATTGCCGCGCGCGAACTGTCTGAGCAACGACGGCAGTTTCTGGAAACACTGCTTGCTGAACTCAGCGCCGGTGTGGTTCGGATCGACCGCGACGGGATTATCACGCTTGCTAATCGTTCAGCCCGTGGCCTGCTGAACCGGGAGGATATCACGGGTCATTTACTTTCAGAGATTGCTCCTGCGCTGGCCAATACCGCACGTCAGACCATTGAAACCGGTGAGCCGATTGACGCCTCGGTCAATCTGGACGGTGCGCGCGGTACGCGCCACATTCGTTTGAAAGTCACAGAGGACGCCGATGGCGGGTTCGTGTTGACGTTTGATGATGCGAGCCGCCTTGTCAGCGCACAACGCCAATTGGCCTGGAGAGATGTTGCACGCCGGATCGCGCATGAGATTCGTAACCCGCTGACGCCGATCCAGCTTTCCACGGAGCGATTGAGACGCCGCTACAGCGACAAAATCGATGACTCAGACGGTGTGTTCCAACGCTGTCTCGATACGATATCGCGACAGGTCTCCGATCTTGGACGCATGGTCACGGAATTCTCCGACTTCGCACGGATGCCGAAACCCCGTCCAAGCCAGTTCGGAATTACCGCGCTGCTCGAAGACATCTGTTTTGCTCAGAAGGTTGTGAATCCAGATTTCGACATCACGGTGACCTCTGATCTTGGCGACCAGGAAATTCTAGGAGACGAGCGTCTGCTCGCGCAAGCCTTTGGCAACATTGTTAAAAATGCCGCTCAGGCACTTGCGTCCCGCCCGCTAACTGACGAGGCGACCGGTCAAATCCGCGTTCACATCGAAAGACATGAGAATAGCGAAGTTCGAATCCGAATTACCGATAACGGTCCGGGGTTCCCCGATGATGTGCGGGAAAAACTTCTCGAACCATATGTCACAACACGGGAGGGCGGAGCTGGTCTTGGTCTCGCCATCGTCAATCGGATCATCATGGACCATGGCGGGGACATTGTGCTCTCCACACGGTCCGACGGGGAAAAGGGCGCTGAAGTTCGGGTGACGTTGCCGATCCATCTGGATGTGTCGAGCACACCCGCACCTGAAGAAGTGGAGTTCGCTGAATGACAAATGATATTCTCATTGTTGATGATGAGCCCGATATCCGCGAGCTGATCGCGGGCGTTCTGGAGGATGAGGGGTATGCTGTGCGGACCGCGGCGACGGCGGATCGCGCACTGTCAGAAGTCAGGCAACGGGCGCCAAGCCTTGTTGTGCTGGATGTCTGGCTGCAGGGCAGCGACATGGATGGTCTGTCGGTTCTCAAATACCTGAAGACGATTGACCCGCTCTTGCCTGTGATCGTGATCTCAGGGCACGGCAATATCGAAACAGCCGTGGCCGCCATTCGCCGTGGTGCTTACGATTTCATCGAAAAGCCGTTCAAGACCACGCGCCTCTTGCATTTGATTGAACGTGCGATCGAAGCCGCAGATCTGAAGCGCGAGAATGCCGCGCTGCGGAACAAAAGTCTGCATGTTTCGAGCTGGATTGGCGATAGCGGCGCGGCGCAAACCCTGCGTCAGTCAATCGACAAAGTAGCGCCGACCAATTCCCGCGTTCTGATCAGTGGTGATGCGGGGGTTGGTAAGGAGCTTTGCGCCAAACTGATCCACGATCATTCCCTGCGTTCTACGTCACCGTTTGTGGCGGTCAGCGCCGCGAATATTGCCGCCGATCAGATGGAGCGGGAACTTTTTGGCGAAGAAGATGCCAATGGTTTGCCGATCAAGCTTGGCGTGTTCGAACAGGCGCACGGCGGAACGCTTCTGCTGGACGAAGTCGGCGATATGCCGGTCGGCACGCAGAGCAAGATCCTGCGAGTCCTCACTGAGCAGCGGTTCAAACGTTTCAATGGGCGCTCGGACGTCTCTGTGGATGTGCGGGTCATGTCATCTTCCACCCGCGATCTGATGGATGAAGTAAATGCCGGACGTTTTCGTAAGGATCTCTACTATCGTTTGAACGTCGTCCCGCTCTATGTCCCAGCCTTGTCCGAACGCCGTGACGACATTCCCCAACTGGTGTCCTATTTCATCGAACGTATCGCCGACAGTTCAGGCCTGAACCCGCGGAGTTTCTCTGCCGAAGCGCTGGCGGTTCTACAGTCCATGACCTGGCCCGGAAACGTACGCCAGCTGCGCAATCTGGTCGAGCGTGTCTTGATCCTCTCGCGCAATGCCAGTGACCAACCCGTACAAGTGGACGAATTACCTCTGGATCGGCCTGGAAATGGCGATGGCGACGATCTGAGCGTGTCTGCCGATCTCGTTGGCCTCACACTGCGCGATGCCCGTGAACAGTTCGAGCGAGAATATCTCAAGCTCCAAATCACGCGATTTGACGGCAATATCTCACGAACCGCCGAGTTCATCGGCATGGAGCGCTCGGCCCTACACCGAAAATTAAAAGCTCTTGGTGTAAGCACGTCCGATAGTCGACCGGATACGAGATAGATGCGCGTCATCATTTGCGGGGCAGGGCGTGTCGGGCAAGGCATTGCGCGCCACCTGTCTCAGGAAAATCATGACATCACCATGATCGACGAGAATGGCGATCTGATTGAGCGCGTTCAGACCGATTATGATGTGCGCGGGGTTGTCGGGCATGCGGCGCATCCTGATACACTTGCCGCCGCAGGCGCAGAGTCGACAGATATGTTGATCGCCGTCACGCACTTTGACGAGATCAATATGGTCATCTGTCAGGTCGCCGACACGATGTTCTCCGTGCCGACCAAGATCGCCCGCATCCGGGCGCGGGCTTATCTCGACAAAGATCAGACCAAGCTGTTCTCACCGTCTGGGTTTCCGATCGATATGGTGATCTCGCCCGAAATCGAAGTCGGCGAGTCCATCCTGCGCCGCTTTCGCAGCCCCAGCGCTGTGGCAAGCATCAGTTTCGAGAATGGCGAGCTGCAATTGCTCGGCATGCGTCTTAAGGAAGACAGTCCGCTTCTGGATACCGCGCTGGATCAGATTTCAGAGCTCTTTCCCGATCTCGCCGCGCGTGTGGTCGGCATCAAGCGCGGCAATAATGTCTTTGCGCCGCGCGGGAATGACCAGCTGCATATTGAAGACACCGCCTATGTGACCGTTGCGCGGTCGGATATTCCGCGCCTCAACAAGCTGTTTAATCGCCCCGCCAACGCGATGCGGCGCGTCGTGATTGTTGGCGGGGGGAATATCGGCATCTATGTCGCCGCTCAGCTGGAGCGCGACAACAATGTCCGCGTGCGCCTGATTGAGGCGAGTGAAGCGCAAGCCGATATCGCGGTCACCCGGTTGAAGCAGACCATTGTCATCAATGGGGATGGCCTGTCTCGCGATATTCTCGAAGAGGCAGGGGCCCAATCAGCCGGGATCGTCATCGCAGTGACCAATGATGACAAGACCAATATGCTGATCTGCAAACTGGCCAAGCAGATGGGCGCGAAACGCACGCATGCGCTGGTCAACTCGTATGAACTGGTCGCGATTTCGAACGATCTGGACATCGACGCGGTGCTTGATCCAAGGGCGCTGAGTGTCTCTCGCATTCTCACAAAACTGCGTCGTGGCCGTATTCTTTCCGTACAGGCCCTGGAGGATGGCGCCGCTGAAATCGCTGAAGGCATCACACTGACATCCTCACCTCTGATTGGTAAAACCGTCAATTATGACGATCTTCCTGAAGGTGTGGTCGCTGCAGCGATCGTCCGCGACGGTGACATCAAGTTCCCGGATTCTCGCACTCGGATAGAGGCGGATGACCGCCTGCTGGTCTTCTACGAATCGTCAATGACCCGTAAAGTTGAACAGTATTTCAGAGTGAGCGCCGATTTCTTCTAAGTCGCAGAGAAGCAAGATAGTTGAATCATCTCGCCATCGTCCGCATTCTGTCCATTCTCGGCATCTGGCTGTCGGGACTTTTTGTGTTCTGTGCCTTTCTGGCCGGCGCCATTGGTGAGACCTCCGAAGCAATTGTTTTCTTTGTAAGCGCCACGCTGTGTGGACCGATTGGCGCAACCATCCTGCTTCTCACCGATCGACCAACAAAGCGCACCCGTGCCGTCGATGGCCTGGCTGTCGCTGTGCTGTTTTGGGCTGTGACACCTCTGTTCTGCGCGATCCCATTCCTGCCCCTAGTTGGAGAGAGCGGCTATCTTGGCGCCTATTATGAGAGCACGTCCTGCCTGACGACGACGGGGCACAGTCTGATTGACGTCGTGGCGACGCCACTGCCGACGAGCATCCTCGTTTGGCGAGCCTTGCTGCACATTCTCGGTGCGATCGCCTCCATAACCATCGCGGCGACCGTACTATCTGCACTGAACCTCGGTGGTCCGGGGATTCACCGCAGCCGCTTCTTCACGATACCTCAAGGCAGCTTCTTCGATTCAATCCCGCGCGTCATTCGCGTGTCGACATCGATTATTGTGGCCGCCTCCATGATTATTGGTGGATGCCTGCTCGCGACAGGGTCGGTGCCGCGGGAAGCATTGAGCGGGGCGGTCAGCGCCGTTACGACTGGATTGGTCGATCCCCTTTCATTTGATCAACAACCCAGTCAGGGCAGCCTTCAGGTGACCTTGCTGTCGATTGGACTGCTTGTGGGCACGCTGGGCCTCGTCGTGCTCGACAATGTTGGTGAAGGGAAAGTTTCCCGGGCTATCATCGATCCCGAATTTCTCGCGCTTGCGGGAACGCTCGTGGCGATAACGCTTTTGGCCTTCATGGCCGGAATACCCCTCCTGCAGGCAGCTGGCTGGTCTCTATCCTCGGTTTCGACCAGCGGAATGGCTTTAAGTGACCCTGCGCGGTTCGACCGATTACCGCTGGTTCTGGTGCTGTTTCCTGTTCTGATCGGCGGATCGGCGCTGTCTGCAGCCGGCGGCATCAAGCTCGCCCGTCTGGTTGTCCTGTCGAAGCGCGTTGCGCTGGAATTTTCTCAGCTGGGCTATCGTGGCAGCGTTCAAAGCTTCACATTTCGAGGCAAACGCCAGTCCGAGAAAACAGTGATGGGGGTGTGGGTCTATCTCGTCGGCTATATTATGGCTTCAGTCGCTGGAATCTTGATTTTGAGCCTTAGCGGTCTGTCGTTCGACGATTCAATTCTGGCCGCGATTGGGGCTTTGTCAAACTCGGGACATTTGATCGGGTCTATGTTAGATCCGTTGTCAGCTTATGCACAAATTGGGGTCATTCTTGGAATGATTTTGGGACGTCTGGAAGTAATCGCCCTAATTCCCGTGCTGAAACCCAGCTTTTGGCGGCCTTAATCCTAACCGGCCTTGCCAATGGTGACGTATCCTTGTAGCGGCAAAAGAGACAAGAAAAGGCAGACAAAAACAATGTCTTCAGAAAAAAAGCAAAACCTCCAGGACACTTTCCTCAACGCTGTACGAAAGTCGAAAACTCCGCTTACGATTTTCTTGGTCAATGGCGTAAAATTACAGGGCGTCGTGACCTGGTTCGATAATTTCTGTGTCTTGTTGCGCGGCGATGGAAGACCCCCACAGCTTGTTTACAAGCACGCCATTTCAACAATTGCCCCGGGCGCTCCGGTCCAATTGTTCGATGAGTAAAACTAGCGCTCTGTTTTGAACCGGCCTGTTACGGACAACGGAAACGAGACTGAATCTGCGGTTGTCATTGTACCGTGGACGCTTCCACGCGACCGGCCGAGCGACTCGCGTCTGGAAGAAACCAGTGGCCTGGTTGAGGCGCTTGGCTGCAAGCTAATCCTGATCCGGGCGGAAAACCTGCGCAACCCAAATGCCGGGACACTGTTGTCTGGAGGCTTGCTCGATCGTCTGCACGAAGATGTCGTTCAGTCGAGCGCTTCGATGGTGGTTATCGACAGCGCGCTATCGCCCATTCAACAGCGCAATCTTGAACAACGGCTCGGGGTCAAGGTGATCGACCGAACCGGGCTGATACTGGAGATCTTTGGGCTGCGGGCATTGACCAATGAGGGTCGCTTGCAGGTCGAACTCGCGCGTTTGTTGTACGAAAGATCACGTCTGGTCCGGACCTGGACCCACCTTGAGCGTCAGCGTGGCGGCGGCGGGTTTCTGGGTGGCCCCGGCGAAACACAGCTGGAATCTGACAAACGGATGATCGATCGGAAAGTCGGTCGGCTCCGTCAGGATCTGAAAGACGTACAGCGCACCCGGGATGTCCAACGCGCCGGTCGGCAAAAATCGGAAAAGCCGATCATTGCGCTCATCGGATACACCAATGCCGGAAAATCGACCCTGTTTAATCGCCTCAGCGGCGCAGATGTTCTAGCGAAGGACATGCCATTCGCGACGCTTGATCCGACCGTTCGGCGGATTGACCTCCCAAGACTGGGGGAGGGGGCGCTGGTCGATACCGTTGGCTTTATCACTGACTTGCCGACCCACCTCATCGACAGCTTCAAGGCGACGCTGGAGGAAACCCTGGCGGCGGACATTCTGATCCATGTCCGCGACCGCGCATCGCCTGTCGACGAAGAGCAAAAACGGGACGTGCTGGAGGTCATGCAACGCCTGTCAGAGGCGTCGAAGAGCCCTATACCGCCGATCATTGAAGCCTGGAACAAAATCGATCTGCTCGATGACGAGACGCGCGCACGTCTCATGGCGTCTGCACAACGGGACCGGGAGGAGATCGCGATTGCCGTGTCGGCGCAAACGGGCGAGGGGATTGAGGATCTGATTGCTGCCATCGAAGACGCATTGATGGCCGACGAGATGCATTTCGCCATCCTCTTGCAACCTTCGGATGGAGCGCTTCGATCCTGGCTCTATCAGAACGCAGCAATCGAGACAGAACGCCCTTTGGAAGACGGGCAAATCGAACTGAAAGTACGGATGACCGAGAAAGACCAGGGTCGACTGCTGCGCGCCTTTCCGCATGTCAAATCGTAGAAGGCCAAGCTAGCTCTTCGCTTTTTCGACCGATTTGACGTCGCCCCATAGACGCTCCTGGGCGTCCAGATCCAGATCGGAGAAGTTCAGCCCAAGCGCAGCTGCGCGCACTTCCATATCACGAAAACGGCGCTCAAATTTTCGATTAGACCGGGTAAGCGCAACTTCCGGGTCGACTTGAAAACGGCGGGCGAGGTTCGCGCAAACAAAGAGAACATCACCAATCTCATCCTCAATGGAGTCGGGATCTTCCTCTTCAATCGCGGTTTTGACCTCCTGAATTTCTTCATCCAGCTTGTCGAAGATCTGCTCAGGCTCTGTCCAGTCAAACCCGGTGCGCGCGGCTCTCTTCTGCAGCTTTTCAGACCGCACCAGAGCGGGCAGGGCAATCGCCACCCCAGCTAGCGCACTTGCATCGTCTTTACTGCTGGAATTTGCCTTCCGTTCTTCCGCTTTCATCGCCTCCCAGGCCACCGTTTGTTCGTCTGCGGATCGGGTAACATCCGTCCCGAAGACATGCGGATGACGCCGGATCATCTTGTCGCAGATGGCAACAATCACGTCTGCAATGGAGAACGCGCCTGCTTCGGAGGCCATTTGCGCGTGAAAGACGACTTGTAGCAATAAGTCGCCGAGTTCATCGCAGAGATCATCCATATCCTTGCGCTGAATTGCGTCGACGACCTCATAGGCTTCTTCCAGCGTATACGGGGCAATCGTCTCAAAACTCTGCTCCAGATCCCATGCACACCCGCCATCCGGATTACGGAGCTGCGCCATGATCGCAACCAGCTGATCAAACCCGTTCCCGTTGGCTTCTCCCATGTCTCCCTCCACCGCCTTGCAAACCATACAACCCTAATCAGGACTCTCATTGGAGGTCCAGACAGTGTCTGATCGCTTACAGACACAGGTGATTGACAAGGCAGGGGAACGGGCTTGAAACCCATGTCACGAGGCATATCAGGGGCTCTTCATGTCTGAAGTCGTTTGTGTAGCACCAACCGCTTGCCTGCTTGGCGAAGGCCCGCTCTGGAGCCCGAGCGAAGGGTTTCTGTGGTGGGTCGATATCAAGCGGGCGAAACTACATCGCTATAATCCCCGCACCGGAAATACGCGCCGCTATGATTTGCCGATACGTGCCAGCGCGCTGGCCCTCTCGGAAGGGTGTTTGCTGATGATTGGCGATCACGATATCGGCCTGTTTGATCCGATGACAGAAGACTTCCAACATATCGCAAGGCTTGACGATGAGCCGCAAGGCAATCGGACCAATGATGCCGGGATAGCCCCGGACGGCAGTCTCTGGTTCGGAACCATGGACGATGCCGAGCAGGACATCACCGGTGCATATTACCGGCTCGAGAAACCGGCGAAAGTTGAGCCATTGAAGCTCGACAAGGTTGGAGTCACAAACACGTTCTGTTTTTCCCCGGACGGCAAGATCTTCTATACAAGCGATAGCGCCGAGCAGGAGATTCTTGCTTTCGATCATGACCCGGAGACAGGCGTTCTGACGGATCGGCGGGTGTTCGCGACAACCGCCCATGCCGGATGCTATCCCGATGGGTCGGCGGTGGATGTCGAGGGGTATCTCTGGAACGCGCAGTGGGCAGGGTCACGGGTCGTACGTTACGCGCCGGATGGCTCAATTGATCGGATCGTGGATATGCCAGTGTCACGCCCCAGCAGTTGTGCCTTTGGAGGCCCGGAGCTGAAAACATTGTTTATCACCAGTGCGCGCGCCGGGCTTTCCAATGCCGCGCTTGATCGCCAGCCTCTTGCCGGATGTCTGTTCGCTCTCGATGTAAAGGTTCCCGGCGTCGCGATTCCCGAGTGGGGACACCCCGGCTTCTAGGCTGACCACGTCGCGTCAAAACCTTGCGCTCCGCACCGTTCGCACCCAAGTGACTTCACAAGAGTGAATTTGCACACTAAGACGACGGAAGACGGTTGATTTGCCGTTTATCCCCAAACAGTCAGGAACGCGAGAATGGCCGATCAGGACAAGAAAAAATCTATTGGACCGATCACGTTTGCCCGTCAGGTCGAGGCAGAAGGTCGCAAAGTGACCTGGACCTCAACACCTGAAACCATTCAGGCAACGATCATGGTCCTGATCATGTCCACATTGGTGGCGCTGTTTCTGTTCGCAGCCGACCTCGTTATCGGCTACGTCGTTCGTCTCATCACGGGTCTTGGTTGAACCCATTGCATTAAGGAGCCTGCCCGCTATGGCTGAGGCTAAATGGTACATCGTCCACGCTTACTCGAATTTTGAGAAGAAAGTGGCGCAAACAATTCGCGATCAGGCGATTCTCAAGGGCCTTGAGGATCATATTGAGGAACTCGAGGTTCCAACCGAAGAAGTCGTGGAAGTCGTTCGCGGTAAGAAGAAGACAATCGAGAAACGGTTCTTTCCAGGCTATGTTCTGATGAAAGCGCGATT
Organism: Henriciella sp.; assembly: GCA_030066975.1. Taxonomy (GTDB): domain Bacteria; phylum Pseudomonadota; class Alphaproteobacteria; order Caulobacterales; family Hyphomonadaceae; genus Henriciella. The sequence goes on from JASJAO010000009.1 coordinate 84,073, forward strand.
GTCAGATGCGGTCTATCACCTCGTTAAAGACACGCCAAAAGTAACCGGCTTTCTCGGTGCCGACGGCGGCAAGAAGCCGCTTCCTGTCCCGCAGCGTGAAGTTGACCGCATTCTTGGAACGTCTGATGAGCCGGTGGCAGAACGTCCGCGTCCGACGATCGTATTCGAAGTAGGGGAAGAAGTTCGCGTGAATGAAGGCGCGTTCCAAGGCTTTGAAGGCTCGGTGGACGAGTTTGATGCAGAAACCGGTCGCCTGAAAGTGAACGTCTCAATCTTTGGCCGCGCTACGCCGGTGGATCTCGATTACACCCAAGTCGACAAGATCGCCTAGCGTGACACCTGTTTAGCAAGTTGGCCGGTGACGGGGTCATCGGCCACGGACTCGCCTCGCAGGACCGGCTTCAGCCGGGCAGCCATCGTCTTCCCGCGTTCGACACCCCATTGGTCGAAGCTATTTACGCCCCATAGGACACCGGCGAGGTAGGTCCTGTGTTCATAGAGCGCAATCAATGCTCCTAAGGCATGCGGCGTCAGGGTAGGGGCGCTCAGAACTGTCGAAGGGCGTCCGCCCGCATGCACCTTCTGGGCAGCGATATGGTCCTCAAGATCTGGCTCCTCAGACTTCACTTCTTCGAATGAACGTCCATTCGCCAAAACCTCGGCCTGAGCCAGGGCGTGAGCCTTCAAGGCAAGGACACCGTGGGGATCAGTCAAACTTCCAGGTGCGACAATGAACTCTGTCGGCATGATATGTGTGCCTTGATGAAGCCATTGATGATAGGAATGCTGTCCTATTGTGCCTTCACCTCCCCAGACAAGCGGCGCCGTGACTGGTGCGGATGGCTGACCGTCTGGACCGATAGATTTGCCGTTTGACTCCATCTCAAGCTGCTGCAGATAGGTCGACAACATCCGAAGGCGTCGCGAATAGCCAAGCACCACCCTCGCGCCAAATCCGAGACAGCTGGCATTCCAGTAGTCCAACAGTGCCAATCGCACCGCCAGATTGTCGGAGAGCGGCGTCGACTGGACATGCGCGTCCATCTCAGCAGCGCCCTCCAGAAAGTCCTTGCATACATGCGGAGCAAGCGCCGTCATGCAGGCGAGCGAGCCCGCAGACCAGATTGAGAACCGTCCGCCGACGCTCTCTGGAAGATCGAGTATCAAGCCATCCGAAGCGCCCAGCCAGTCCAGTGCTCGTGTTCTATTCGCGGTGACCAGCGCCATATGTTTGGACCAGGCCTCTCCAACGCTGGCTTTCAACCAGTCTCGGGCTCTGGTGAGATTGTACAGCGTTTCCTCAGTCCCAAAGGATTTGGAAATCCCAATCACCAGCGTGGTTCTTGGATCAAGACCGTCAAGCGCCATTTCAAGATCAAACGGATCAAGATTGGCACAGAAGCGAACCGTCATGTTTCTGGACTGAGTGTCCGCGAATGCGTCAGCGACCAGCCGCGGTCCGAAGTCTGATCCCCCAATCCCAATATGAACGATCGCTTCGAAGGACGCACCGCTTGATGCGGTGATCTCGCCATTCGCCAGACGGCCAGCGACCTTAAGCGCAACCTCTGTTGTGACTCTGACCGTTTCAGCAAGGCCAATTTGAGGCGTCTGGCTGCGCAGAGCCCAGTGTAGAGCCGCGCGATTCTCCGACGGATTGACGATTTCGGCCGAGAACAAGCGACTTATAGCCTCCGAAAGAGCCCGCTCAGACGCAAGCTCCAGCAAAGCTGCGTCCGCGGCTTCATCGAGATAATGACGCGACAGATCCACCGTCCAACCCGCAGCCTGCAGCGCAGCCTTTCCGGCACGTTCCGCCGCAACGCTGCGCAAAGGATTTGACCGGGCCGCAACAGCCAGCGCGTTGAGCTTTTCAGTCGTCATAGGCGGTCTCTCAATCTGAATAGAACACTGTCAGGGCATCGCCTGCGGCTTTGACCAATTTTGCGATCGGCGTCGACGCGACTGCCGTTTCAAAGACGTGGCGCTTTTCTTTGCCGGTGATGAGGAGCAGCACGGCCCGCGCCTCCGCCACGACAGGATAGGTGAGCGTCATGCGTAATGTGTTCGGCCCGGTGACATCACTTTCGATCGCTTCAAGCGCGGCGACCGTATGCAGGCTGGCCGGATCCGTCGATTCCTCATAGCCACGCCCACCCGGAAACCAGGACAATGTATGCGAATCAGGTCCCATTCCGGCGAGCAATACATCCGCCATTCCAATCGGCCGGTAGAGTGCCTCAACCGCGGCCACGGCCTCAAATGGATCCGCTCCGGGCACTTTCATCGGCACAAACCGGGCGGCAGAGGCTGGCCCTTGCAACAGGGTTCGTCTCACCATGGCCGCATTGGATCCCGGATGGGTTTCATCGACCCAACGCTCATCGCTAAGGCCGATCTGAATGTCGGACCAGTTCAGTTCTGCGCCCTGCATTTGCTGATAAATCGGGCCAGGCGTACTGCCGCCTGAGGCATAGAACTGAGCTTGTCCTCGCCGGTTGAGCGCGTCATTAAGGCAGCGAATAATCCACGCGGCAGCCGCCGCCTGAAGCTCTGCCTTACTTGAAAATGTTTCAAACTTGATGCCGGTTTTCATAAGTCCGCAGGGGCTTTGAATTGACGGTTTTGTCAACCCATTGCGTTCGAACGCGGAGCTGCATTGCTATAGGTGCTTGAAACACCGGTCATGCATGTGTATGTGGCCCGCTTCAACGGGACTTTTCTGGCCCGCGTGAGAAAGGAAGAACCCTGTCCGGTGGGTCGGACATTTCGAGTTAAAGGAGGCCCTGATGGCCAAGGAGAAGTTTGAGCGTAACAAGCCGCATGTGAATATCGGCACGATTGGTCACGTTGATCATGGTAAGACGACGCTGACGGCGGCGATTACGATGTGTCTGGCCGAGGCTGGCGGCGG